>CAVPHJ010000007.1:0-370000 GCA_963704245.1 uncultured delta proteobacterium | reverse complement strand
TGAGACAGTTCGGTCCCTATCTTCCGTGGGCGTAGGATATTTGAGAGGATCTTTCCCTAGTACGAGAGGACCGGGATGGACGAACCTCTGGTGTACCAGTTGTCGCGCCAGCGGCATAGCTGGGTAGCTATGTTCGGAATGGATAACCGCTGAAAGCATCTAAGCGGGAAACCAACCTCAAGATAAGATATCCCTTCCGGTGGCGACACCGGAACTGAAGACCCCTTGTAGACTACAAGGTTGATAGGCCAGATGTGGAAGTGCGGTAACGCATGGAGCTAACTGGTACTAATCGGTCGTGCGGCTTGGCCATAACCTTTCCATTTACGCCCTTCAGCTGCAAACCCTGTATTTAGTTTATACTCTGAATCAACAGTTTTCGGTGGCGATAGCGAAGAGGACACACCCGTTCCCATCCCGAACACGGAAGTTAAGCTCTTCAGCGCCGATGGTACTGCGTGGGAGACTGCGTGGGAGAGTAGGACGCCGCCGAAATTCATTCGAAAAGCCCCCCGGTGCACGGGGGGCTTTTCCATTTCAGGGGTCGGCACAAGACCAGCGTCAGGCATGTGGCGTCGGGCATCAGGCGGGTGCAGGACACAAGTAGAAGGGCACAAGGAAAATCCAAAATAGATCTGTCGGGATCAAAATCGAAATCGCTATCGAAATCGGGATCGGGATCGAAATAACGGGTTACCGGTGACCGGACGGTCCCACTAGCGACCCCCTGTGTGAATGGCACGAGAGAAACCAGATAAACGAAACTGACCCGAGGAAACGGATGAATCAGGAGAACGGCAGAATCGAGTTACCGAAACCGGAAGGGCATCACTGCTTTGCCTGCGGCACGGCAAACCCGATCGGCCTGAAGCTGCGCTTCTACCGGCTGGGCGAAAAGGTCTGCTCGGATATCACCCTTGAAAAAAACCACGAGGGCTGGGAAAACATGGCCCACGGCGGCATCATTTCCACCCTGCTGGATGAAACCATGTCCTGGACCATCCTGTATTTCAGGCGCGCTTTCTTCGTCACCCGCCGGATGGAGCTGAAATACATCCGGCCGGTGCTCGTGGGCGCACCGCTCCGGGTCAGCGGTGAAATCCTGGAGCCTCTCAGCGGGGAGCGGATTGCGGTGAGGGGCGAAATCCGCGACCGCCGCGGCGGGCTGCTGGTGAGAAGTCTGGGGGAGTTCGTGCTTCTGCCGGAAGAGAGGCTTTCCTCGGTCCCCGACGGACTCAAGAAAGACATGCGCACCCTGTTCGAGCGCTTTGCCAAAAACAGTTGACACTCTTTGACCGGGTCGGCTATGAATGGACTGCCATTCCAGAGCGATCCTGAGGAGGGAAGATAGTATGGCTGAAGAACAGGTTTCATGCCCTTTGAGCAAAGGCGAGAAGATCCTGGTGGCGGTGGACGGCTCCATCTACGGCGAACGAGCCCTGGACCAGGCGATCAGCATGGCGACAGTCTGCAACAGCCAGCTATTTGCCTTGACCGTGATCGAGGAATACCCCAAGGCATTTGACACCGCCGGCCCGGGAATCAAGGAGCGGATTGACGCGGAGACCAAGACGTTTCTGGACCGGATCAAACAGCGGGCGGCCGAGAAGAAGGTGGAGTGCGAAACCATTTCGCGGGTGGGGCGCCAGCCCCATGAATTGATCGTGGAAGAGGCCCGCGACAGGGGTGTCGACCTGATTGTGATGGGCACCCATGGCCGGACCGGGCTGAAGAAGCTCTTCATGGGCAGCGTGACCCAGAAGGTCATCGGGTACGCCCCCTGTTCGGTGCTGGTTGTGCCCATGTAATTCGCCGGCGAAGGCAGCTGGCTCCGACAGCCGGCAAAGAGGGTGCAAACATCGCTCCCGCCCCATTGGCCCGCCCGGGCCGCCGGCCCAGGCAAGACCGACGGGGCGTTTGCGTCTCTGCAGGCTGCGGGAGCGACCTCGGAAAAAGGCGAAGGAAAACCATGCGGGAAAGCATCCCGGCCAAGCCCGTGAGCACGGTTTCGATCGTGCGCTACGAATCGCCCTTTGAATCCGTGCGCCGTGCCGCGGAGCTCTGCCAGGGTCTGGCCGGTCTGCGCAGCCGGGACCGGGTGTTCATCAAGCCCAACGTCGTCTTCTGGAGCAAGGAGGTCGATTTCCCCAAATGGGGGGTGATCACCACCTCGCGGGTCGTGGAGGACATGGTGGTCCTCCTCAAGGAAAGAGGAGTTCGGAGCATCACCATCGGCGAGGGCATCGTGCTCATGGATCCCAAGGACCGCGAGACTGCGGCCCATGCCTATGAGGCGCTCGGCTACAACACCCTGAAGCGGCGTTACGGTGTAGAGACCATCGACGTCCATGAGCGGCCCTTCAGGAAGGTCGATTTCGGCGAAATTGCGCTGGAGTTTAATGCGGACTTCCTGGAGAGCGACTTCCTGGTGGATCTGCCGGTCATGAAGACCCATGCCCAGACCGTGGTGAGCCTGGCTCTGAAGAACCTGAAAGGCCTGCTGAACATCCGTTCGCGCAAGCTCTGCCACAGCCCCAACCCGGAGTGGGACCTCAACCGGGCGATCGCCGGGTTTCACGGGATCCTCCCCCGAGGCTTCACCCTGATCGACGGCCTATACACCAACGAGCGGGGCCCCGGGTTCGACGGAAAGCTGAGGCGCAGCAATCTGCTGGTGGCTTCCGCGGACATGCTGTCGGCCGACATGGTGGGGGCTCGCGTCCTCGGCCAGGACCCGGCCGATGTTCCCCACCTGGCGATTGCGGCCCAGACTGCCGGGCGGCCCTGCGATCTTTCCGACGTGCTCATCGAGGGGGAGAACATCGAGCAGGTGGCCAGCCGGCACGGCTACAGCTTCCCCTATGCCGTGGACGAGGAGGGGGAACTCCCCCTGCCGCTCAAACGCATGGGGGTCCAGGGGCTTTCCTACCGCAAGTACGATCTCACCATGTGCACCTACTGCTCCTACCTGAACGGGATGATCCTGACGAGCATCGCCCAGGCCTGGCAGGGCGATGCCTGGGACGATGTGGAGGTCCTGACCGGCAAGGCCATGCGCCCCTCGCCGGGAAAAAAGAAGACCATCCTGATCGGCAAATGCATCTACCAAGCCAACAAGAACGACCCGGAGATCCGGGAGATGCATGCGGTGAAGGGCTGCCCGCCTTCCACCAAGCAGATCGTGGCCGCTTTCCGCGCGGCCGGGATCCCGCTGGACGGCAGCATTTTCGAGCACCTCGACCGGGTGCCCGGGTTCTTCATGCAGAAATACGAAGGCCGGCCCGAGTTCGACCCCTCCTTCTTCCGGATCCCATAGCAGGAACCCGCCGCAATGCTGAAGGAGGAAGGCGATAACCGGGGGCAGAGAGCATAGGGCGGAAAGAAAGCCTGAGGCGGCGGACTGGAGGCTGAGGAATCGGGGTCGAGGAGGCGGGTTCACGGAGAACCGGAGATCGATTCCGATAGCGATACAGAGACCGACCCCGAGGGTGAATCGGAAGAAGGCGACAACTCAATACCGAGGGCCGAGGGGGGAAACTCCGAAGGGGGAAGACGGTCACAGGGGGAGTCTGCGGGCATTCGAGGACCGGTGTCAGAAATGAGGCAGGAAACAAAAGCGCCCTTACCTTTCGCCATCCCCTGGTGGCTGCGAAAACTGGACCTGGTGAGACTCGAGCTGCGGGGGATGCGATTTCCACGCACGGCTGAGGAGGGGCTGAAGCAGTGCGCGGAACTCTCAGCTGCCTGCCTGGGGTTGGTCGAAGAGGAAGCGAGGAAAACCGCGTGCACTAGGGATCAAGGTTCACTGGGGAGCGAAATCCACTGCTTGATGGCCAGTTTTTCCCGTTTGGATAAGAAATGGCAGGCGAAACGGGACCCGTAACATGACGCAGCCGACGGGCAGTGGGCTTCTGGATATTCTGGGTGCCGTGATCGATTCCTTGAGGCGCGCGAAGGCGCCTTACATGATGATCGGTGGGTGGTCCCTTGCAGTATGGGGAAGACCCAGGGCGACCATGGACCTGGATTTCATGCTTTTGCTCGAGGAGGAAGCCCTCAGCCGTACTGGAAATGATTTGATTCCGCAAGGGTTCTCCCTGGATGAGGCCTGGCTGAGTTTGAATCCCCTGGTCCGGGGCCTTCAGCTTCGCATGGAGTTTCGCGGATTCACAGTCGACCTCATGCGCCCCCGGGACTCACACGACCGCTGTGCGTTCTCGCGGCGCAAGAAAAAGCGGTTGGCAGAGCGGTATTGCTGGCTTGCAGCGCCGGATGATTTCATCCTGCAGAAGCTGAAAGTGGGGCGACCCAGGGACTTCGAAGACGCCCTGACAGTCTTGGAGCGGTCGCGAAAGATTCTGGATTTCGACTACTTGGAACAGTGGGCCGGACGACTTGGGGTGACAGCGGAACTGCACTACCTGCTTGGAGAATGAACATGCGCCCTTAGGGCTCGCGCAAAAATAACTTCACATTTTCGCATCCCATCTTCAGATCTATCTTCGGCCGCACCTCAATCGCGAAATCCTCGAAATAGCACTACTATTCCTGTGGTTTTGCTCAATCGGCGCAGCCAAATCTGACCTAAATCTGGGCGCCAATTCTGGTAACTTGTTTTTGCGCGAGCCCTTACGGCATTCGCCGCTGAAAAGCCATCCGCCCCGCACGGCGGTCTTCCACCTTCTGTATTCCGAATTCGCTACCCATGCCTGACGTCTGCTGCGCGACACCTGACGCCCGGTTTTCATGGGGTCGGGCCGAAAAGCTGCCAATCGGGGATGGCCCAGATGTGGGGAGCCAGGAGAGCAGTCTCGCGTCCCCGGTAGACCAATAGACCTAGACGCGTTGCGCCCGTCTTCAGGGTCGACAGCTCCAGTTTCCTTATGATATCGGTGAGGGTGCGCGTATCCTGCCGGTGGGCCTTTTCGCTGGACTTGACTTCCATGGCGATGAGAACGTCGGTTGAATACATCACAAAGTCAACCTCGTTGCCCCCGTGGGTACGGAAGAAATAGAAGGAAGGGGGGAGCGGCTGCCAGGTCGACCAGCGCTGAAGTTCGTTGAAGACCGCGGTTTCGTACAGGGGACCGTTATAGCTTTCCATTCTTTCAGAAAGCACTCGGGCAAGGCCGGGGTCTGTCCAGTAGAGCTTTGGCGCTTTGACCAGCCGGGTGGTGAGGGAAGTGGCCAAGGGCCTCAGAAGCGAGATCTGGTAGGAGATCTCGAGAAACCGCATGTATCTCTTTACCGTGTTGACGGCCACCCCGAGTTCTCTCGAAACCTCGCTGTAAGAGAGCAGACACGCCGTGCGGGCCGCCAGTAGATTTTGCGCCAGCGCGAACTGGTCAAGATCCGAAACCCGGCCGAGATCCGCAAGGTCCCGTTCCAGGTAGGTGCGGCGGAAATCGCGCAACCAAATGCCGCGATCCTTTTCGCGAAAACGTTCCAGCCTGGGATACCCGCCCCAATGGAAGTGGTCCTGGGCTATTCTTCTCCATCTGCGGGCTGTATCAACGGAGGGGGGGTCCTCGGAGGCCCTTTTCAGGATAGACTCCCCATGTTTCCAGATGCGGCTCCAGACCGGACTCCGGCACCTCTCGGCCTGTCACCCTCTCGACCAGGGCCAACGGCCAGAGTTCGAGCAGAGTGGCTCTTCCGGCAAGGGTCTCGCGGATCTGACGCAGCAGAAGGATCTGTGACGAACCGAGCAGTAGAAAACGGTGCCCCTCATCCCTGTCGGCAAGCAGCTTGACTGCGTCGAGGAGAGCAGGTTGTTTTTGGATCTCGTCCAGAACGACGAGATCGGTCCCGTGATCGAGTCTGCGCACCGGGTCGGCGGCAAGACGAAGTCTTTCGTCAGGATCATCCAGGGAGAGATACACCATGCGGCCTACCTCGTCCCGAGGGAGGAGATCCCTGACCAGGGTGGTTTTCCCCGTCTGCCGGGCCCCGGTGAGGACGGTGACCGGCCATTGCTTCAAGCGGGACAGAAGAGTCGGGAGCCGCTGGAGAGGATATCATCTGATAGGCGCTTTTCTTACCGTTTGAGGAAGAAAGCCGCCGAGCTCGCCAGCTCGGCTGAATCCTCGCCTACAAGGTGACTATTCCCCAATTTTTCGCATTTCACATTTCGAATTTCGAATTGTCTTCCGCCTTCCACCCATGCACCCCGATGAGGTCCACGAACCGGCAGCCGCCCAGGTTCTCCTGGACGTCGCGGCCCGGTTGCCTGGTCACCCGGAGGAGTTCCTGGCTGTAGCGATTCCCGACCGGGATCACGAGCCGGCCGCCCACGGAGAGCTGATCCAGCAGCGGCTGGGGCACACGGGGAGCGCCGGCGGTTACAATGATTCCGTCAAAGGGGGAAAACTCCTTCCAGCCCAGGGTCCCGTCGAACGCCTTGAAAATGATGTTCTGGTAACCGAGTTCCTCCAGTAGCCGCCGGGATTTTGTGAGCAGGGGCCGGATGCGTTCCACGGTGCAGACCCGGCGCGCCAGTTCGGCCAGCACGGCCGTCTGATAACCGCTCCCGGTACCTATCTCCAGAACACTTTCAACACCGGTGAGCTCCAGGGCTTCGGTCATGAGCGCGACGATGTAGGGCTGGGAAATGGTCTGGCCGTCGCCGATGGGCAGGGGGTGGTCGTTGTAAGCCTGACCCAGCAGGGCTTCTTCCACAAACCGGTCCCTGGGCACCCTGGACATGGCGTCCAGCACCCGCCGGTCCTTGATCCCGCGGGGAACCAGCTGGTTTTTCACCATGCGTTCCCTGGCCACGCGGTAATCGATGGGCATGGGGGTTCTCGCTATGAAGGGAGTGACAGCCCTGGCTGGAACCATCGCAATCTAGCATGCCCTTCATGAGGATGCAAATCCGATGAGCGGCGCGGCAGCCGGACAGCTTGACAAAACCATTCCGCAGTGCTAGTTTTCGTTTCCTTTTCGATCAGTTGCCAGTCCGAGTGGATTGCCGGGAGTCACCCATGACATTTCAGGAACTCATCCTGGCCCTCGAGAGATTCTGGGCCGACCGAGGCTGTTTGATTCAGCAGCCCTACGATCTGGAAGTAGGCGCGGGGACCTTCAACCCGGCCACCCTGCTGCGGGCCCTGGGACCCGAACCCTGGTCGGTCGCTTACGTGGAACCGTCGCGGCGGCCCACCGACGGTCGCTATGGGGAAAACCCGAACCGGCTCGGCCACTACTACCAGTACCAGGTTCTGATCAAGCCCTCGCCGATGGAGATCCAGGAGCTGTATCTGGACAGCCTGCGGGCCCTGGGGCTGGACCCTCTGGATCACGACATCCGTTTCGTGGAGGACGACTGGGAATCGCCCACCCTGGGGGCCTCCGGGCTGGGCTGGGAGGTCTGGCTGGACGGCATGGAAATCACCCAGTTCACCTATTTCCAACTGGCAGGCAGCGTTCGGCTGGAGCCCGTATCGGTGGAGATCACCTACGGGCTGGAGCGGATCGCCATGTACCTGCAGGAGAAGGAGAACGTCTTCGATCTGCAGTGGAACCAACGGGTTACCTACGGCGATGTGCACCACAAAGGAGAGTGGGAGCTGTCGGTCTACCATTTCGAGACCGCGGACGTGGAGATGCTGCTGCGTCTTTTTGAGCTCTACGAGGGGGAGTCCAGGAGACTCGGAGAAAAGGGGCTGGTCTTGCCTGCGTACGACCATTGCCTGAAATGCTCCCACACGTTCAACGTCCTGGACGCCCGCGGGGCCATCAGCGTGACCGAGCGGGCGCACTACATCGAACGGATTCGCAATCTGGCCCGCCAGGTGGCCCGGAACTACCTGGCCCAGCGCGAGGAGCTGGGGTATCCGCTGCTCAAGAAGGGGGCGTGAGGAATCGGGGATCTGGCAGGGGTAGGGATTACGGGGTAAAAGGTAAGCAAATTCGGAATGCGGAATGCGGAATGCGGAAAGCGAAAGGTGGAAGGCGAAATTCGGAAGAAGTCCCAGACCCGTAATCCGGAATGGGCTGCAAATTTCCGCATTGCGACTTCCGCATTCCGCCTTGCAGAGGACTCAACACTGGAAACTGAAGGCTGAAATATGGGTGATCTGCTGCTTGAAATCGGAACCGAAGAAATCCCGGCCGGCTATCTGAGCGACGGTTTGGAGGCCCTGCGGCAACTCGCCGAAGGATTCTTCAAGGAGAGCCAGGTGGCCCTGGAAGGAAGCCTGACCACCCTCGGGACACCCCGCCGGCTGGTGCTGATCGCGGAGGGCGTGGCCGAAAAACAGCCCGACCAGGTGGAAGAGGTGACCGGTCCCCCCCGCAAGGTGGCCTACGACGAAAACGGGCGCCCCACCAAAGCGGCCGTCGGGTTTGCCCAGCGGCAGGGGGTGAGGGTGGAGGACCTGGATGTCATCCAGACGCCCAAAGGGGACTATCTGCATTGTCGGCGCCTGATTCCGGGGAGGCCCACCCGGGAACTCCTGGCCGAGGCGCTTCCCCGGATGATCGCCGGCCTCCCCTGGCCCAAGTCCATGCGCTGGGGCAGCATCGATTTCGCTTTTGTGCGCCCGATCCACTGGATCCTGGCCGTTCTGAACGGGGAGGTGGTGCCCTTCGAACTGGCCGGCATCCGGACCGGCAACGTTACCCGCGGGCACCGCTTCATGGCACCCGGGACGCTTGCGGTCTCCGGCCCGGCCGACTTCCTGGCGGCCATGGAAAAGGCCTTCGTGGTCTTGGATCCGCGGGAAAGAAGGGAACGGGTGAAACGGGCGCTCGACGAGGCGGCCCGGGCCGTCGGGGGGCGCCCCGACGACGATCCGGAGTTGATCGGCACGGTCGCCAACCTGGTGGAATACCCCAGTGCGGTCTGCGGCAGCTTCGATGAGCGTTTCCTCGAGCTTCCCGAGCCGGTGCTGATCACGCCCATGAAGACCCATCAGAAATATTTCCCGCTTTATGATGCGGGGGGCCGCCTGATGCGCCATTTCGTCGCCGTCAACAACACCCTGGCGCGCGACACGGCGGTGGTACGCCGCGGGCACGAGCGGGTGCTCAGGGCCCGCCTGTCGGATGCGGCCTTTTTCTTTGCCGAGGATCGCAAGCGGCCGCTGCTGGCGCGCCTGGAGGATTTGAAGGGTGTGATTTATCAGGCCGATCTGGGAACCTCATTCGCCAAGGTGGAACGGTTCAGCCGGCTGGCCGAAAGCATGGCGCAGAGGGTTCTGCCGCAGGAAATCGATGCGGTCCGGAAGGTGGCCGCGCTCTGCAAATGCGACCTGGTCACCCAGATGGTCAGCGAGTTCCCTACCCTGCAGGGTACGATGGGGCGGGAATATGCCCGTCTGGAAGGGTATCCCGAGCCGGTTTCGCAGGCCATCTACGAGCACTATCTGCCGGCGCGCGCCGGCGACCGCCTGCCGGAGTCCCGCATCGGCGCCCTGGTCGGCGTCGCGGATCGCCTGGATACCATAGCGGGCTGCTTCGCGATCGGCCTGGAGCCCACCGGCACCGCGGACCCTTATGCGCTGAGGCGCCATGCGCTGGCCATCATCCGGATCCTGGAGCACATGGGCTGGGAATTCTCGCTGCGCGCACTCATCGACGAGACTCTTTCCATCCTGCAGGGCGGGATTTCCCTGGACCGCGAGTCGGTCAGCCGGCGGGTCACGGAGTTCTTCCGGGAGCGCTACCGCCGGATGATGATCCGCGAAGGATATCCGCTCGATGCGGTGGAGGCTGTCCTGGCCTCGGGCCTCGAGGCGCTTCGGGACGCCCGCTCGCGGATCGAGGCGCTGCAGCGTTTCTTGCGTGCGACAGCCGAATCGCAGGCTTTGGCCGCTGCCTTCAAGAGGGTGGTGAACATCTTGAAAAAACAGGAGGAACTCTGCAACGTCGATCCCGCCCTGTTCAGGGAGCCGTGCGAATCGCAACTCTGGCAGGCCTGTGAAAGCCTGCAGGGGAAGTTTCCGGCCCTTTTCGCGGCCAGGGACTACGCGGCGGTCCTGAATTGCCTGGCGGAGCTGCGCCCGCCGGTGGACGAGTTCTTTGACGGGGTCGAGATCATGACCCGGGAGAGCATGGAACTGCAGAAAAACCGGCTGGGTGTCCTGCAGAACGTGCGGGGCCTTTTCCTGCAGCTCGCCGATTTCTCGAAGCTCTCCTCCTGAAGCATTCCGGTCAGGGTTTCTTGAGCAGGATGTACAGCTCCCCCGGATGCTTCATGTGCCCGGCGGCGGTTTCGGCGTACGGACCGCTTCCCCAGAAAATGTCGGTCCGCCCGGCGCCCTTGATGGCGCCGCCGCTGTCCTGGAGCAGAACGAACCGGGTGAACGGGACCCAGCCCGTGATCTGACCGTCCGGTCCGAGAACCGGCTTTTGGGAGGCGATAAAGGCCAGGGCACCCTTCGGGAAGAGACGCTGATCCACCGCTGCGGACCGTCCGGGGGTGAGAGGCAGCCCAAGGCTGCCGATCGGCCCGGTTTCACGCACCCCGAAGAAGATGTAGGAAGGGTTGTAGTCGAGGACCTCTTCAATCACTTCGGGATGGGCGGAGAGGTATCCCCGAATGCTCTGCATCGAGAGTTCCTCCCGGCTCAGCCACCCCTTGTCCAGCATGTAGCGCCCGATGCTGCGGTAGGGGTGTCCGTTAGAGCCCTCGTAGCCCACCTGAATCGACCGGCCATCGGGCAGGCGGAGGCGTCCCGAGCCCTGGATCTGGAGGAAGGCCACCTCCAGGGGGTCCCTGAGCCAGGCGATTTCAAGCTCACGCCCCCGGAGGGCCCGGCGCCCTTCGATCTCGGTTCGTGAGTAATAGGGCAGGACTTCCCCCCGCTCGACGCGGGCGACGATGCTCTCCCCCTTGAACTTGGGATGAAAGCGGGAAAGATCGATCCGCAGCAGGTCGTTGGGACGGCGGTAGAGCGGATAGCGAAAGGCCTGGTCGGGCTCCAGTCGGGCTTCAAGGACCGGTTCGTAATAGCCGGTGAAAAGTATCCGGCCCGTCTCTGGTCCCCCCGCGGCCCGGTAGACCTTGAAGCTGCGGCCGATTCGGCTGCGGAACTCGCGGGGGTCGGGCGAAGTCCGGAGAATATCCAGGAACGCCTCGAGGGTTTCGCGAACCCGTCCTCCGGTGACCCTGTCCGGGCCGTACTGAAAGGCGGTTTCAGGCGGCAGGCGGTCTAGATACTCCAGGCTGCGCCTGACAGCGGCGGCGAGGGAATCGGAGTCCAGATCGTCGCCGAAGGAGGGCAGGAAGAAGCGCACCGGCACAAGCGCCTGCTCGGGACGTTCGGCTTCCCTGCGCAGCAGGGGATAGCAGCCCGCAACGGCCAGGGCCGCGGTAAGCGTCGCGGCGCAGACAAGCCGGGCTGCCCGGCGGCGCCAGTCACTGGGGCTGAGGATCGATGGCTTCACGGAACAGTCTCCCGGTTTCGGGAAACGCCGGGGAGACGTTTCCCGAGCGGATGATACCAGGAGCTAAGGATCGATTCAACTGCCCCTTGCGGGGGCCCGGTGGTGTTGTTTTTTCGCGGCAGAGTGTGTTGTCAACGCCACAGTCGGCCGCAGAGTCGGCACCGATGACAGCCGACGCCAGCGGGCAGATCAAATTGTAATAATGATATCAGAAGGTTAAGTGCAAGATCTTTTTTGTCCAAAGGGACGGGTCGCTGGCACCAAAATTGCGTAGCGTTTCAAGACCAAAACGCTTTCTTCATCGGGAGGAGGGAAGATTGGATTTCGAACAGCGGACCTTGAAAAGGGAAGTGGACTGTACGGGCATCGGCCTTCACTGCGGCGACAAGGTGACGATTCGGATCAGGCCGGCCCCTCCCGAAACCGGAATCGTTTTCTTGAGAACCGATCTCAAGGGCCACCCGATGGTCAAGGCGTGCTTCAGCAATGTGCTGGAGACCACCCTGGCCACCACCGTCGGTCAGAATGGGGCCCGGGTCAGAACGATCGAACACCTGATGGCGGCTTTCTTCGGTCTCGGAATCGACAATGCCGTGGTGGAGGTGGACGGGCCGGAGATACCCATCATGGACGGCAGCGCGGCCCCTTTCGTTTTTCTCCTGCGCACTGCCGGCGTGCGGCAGCAGCGAAGCCTGCGACGCTTCATCATCATCCGGAAACCCTTTCGGGTTGAAGACGGCCACCGCTCGGTGGCCATTTTTCCCTCCAATGAGCTGCAGATCAGCTACACCATCGACTTCGACCACCACCTGCTGCGAGACCAGCACTACGAACTGACCTTTTCGGGAAGAGATTTTGTCCGGGAAATCAGCCGTGCCCGGACGTTCGGCTTTCTCAAAGACGTGCAGCGACTCAAGGAGAACGGCCTTGCCAAGGGCGGCTCGCTGGACAACGCCGTGGTGCTGGACGAATTCCGCATCCTCAACGAGGACGGGCTGCGGTTCAAGAACGAGTTCGTGAGGCACAAGATTCTCGATTTTCTGGGAGATCTTTCGGTCCTGGGGGCGCCCGTTATCGGCCGCTTTGTCGTGATGAAGTCCGGCCACTTCCTCAACCAGCTGGCGCTCCGGCAGCTGATGGAAGCCAAACGGCACTGGCGGCTGACCACCTACAACAGCCCCGCCGAGTACACCGAAAGCCGGGTGAAGGTGCCCGTCTTCGGTATGCCCGAAGCCCTCCCCGCCTGATCCTCGCCTCCATCCCGCCACACTCCGACAACGGGTCGGCGCCCCGGCGCCGCATTGGCCGGGGAAACAGGCGCTCTGCGCCGGCCCGGTGATTGCGCTTGCAATTCGGGCCCCCCTTCACTATGATCCTTCCCAGCAATTTCCGTTTGCTTTTTCCGAACGTACCGACTTCCTGAGGTTTTTCGCGGAGCACCGACAGGTCTTGCATTTTCGAGGACGTACTCTGAGGCTGGCAGCGCTGGGACTTCTCCTTTGCCTGTATTCGGCGGTGCCGGCCGAGGCGGCGGAAAAGGCCACCCTGACGGACATCGTGGTCACCAACACCCGGGACCATCTGCTGCTCTACCTCACCATCAGCGACTGCTTCACCGAGGAAATGATCAAGGCGATCGACAGCGGGATCAACACCACTTTCACCTTCCTGGTTCGCCTCTACGAGATTCGGAACCTTTTTCTTGACCGTAAGATCGCCGATCGGAAGATCAGTCATGACATTCAGTTCGACAGCCTCAAGCAGGTCTACACGGTGCAGCTCTCGGAAGGGGAAGGCAAGCGCATTACGGTGAAGAATTTTGAAGAGGCCAAAGCGCTGATGTCCGAACTGGTGGGTCTCAAGGTGACCGAACTGGCCAATCTGAAGAAGGGAAAGCGCTACCAGTTGCGCATGATGGCCGAACTGGACAAGATCAGGCTCCCCCTTCATCTGCACTATGTGCTCTTCTTCCTCTCGCTCTGGGATTTCGAGACCGACTGGTATTCCCTGGACTTCCGTTACTAGCAACCCGGCGGAACGATCCCTTGCTCTCTCTGGCCACAGCATGCAATCGGAACACGGCCTGCACAGAGGCCGGTAAACGGCCTGCGCCGGAGGGCGAGCCCCGATCATGAAGGAATACTTGGAAGCTCAGAGCAGTGATCTCAGGCGACGGCGTCGGGAACGGGTGCTGATCGTCTTTCTGCTGATCTGCATCTCGTCGCTCACCTTCCTGGGTACGCGAGTCTTCCGGGTGGGTGTGGACCTGCCCCTTTCCAACAGCATCCTCATCTTCGCCCTGATCAACATCAATGTCATCCTCCTCCTCCTCCTCGTTTTTCTGAGCGTCCGCAACCTGGTCAAGCTGCTCTTCGAGCGGCGCAAGAACATCATGGGGGCCAGGCTCAGGACCAAACTGGTGCTGGGTTTCGTGACCCTCTCGCTCCTGCCTACGATCATCCTGTTTTTCGCTTCGGTCCAGTTCATTTCGACCTCCATCGAATACTGGTTCAACCTCCAGATCGAGCAGTCCCTGCGCCAGTCGCTCGAAGTGGGGCAGGACTACTACCACCGGATCGCCGAGGAGATGCTCACCTTCGGGAACAGCCTGAGCCGCGTCATGTCCCACGAAGGCTACATGCTGCGGAACAAGCAGGAGGAGCTGGAGAAGTTCGTCGCGGAAAAGCAGAAGGAGTTCCGGCTGGCCAGTCTGAAGGTGATTTCGGAGAACCTGGAGCAGCGGACCAGCCACCAGGACCACCGCATCGACCTGAGTTCGTTCAACGACCCGGGGGCCGACGCGCTTCGCAAAGCCCTGGAGAAGGCGGGCGACACCCAGCTGGTTCAGTCCTCGCCGCAGGGCGATCTGGTGACCGGTATCGTGCCGGTTTTCTCGCGCACGGAAAGCAAGGCCGTGGTCGGGCTGGTCATCCTGACCAAGTTCGTCCCCGGCAGCTTTGTGAACCGGCTGAAAGCCATCTCGGACGGCCTTCAGGAGTACCGCCAGCTCAAGCTGCTGAAAAAGCCGGTCAAGCTCAGCCACGTCATCACCCTCACGACCGTCACCCTGCTGATTATCTTCTCGTCGATCTGGTTCGGGTTCTACCTGTCGCGGGAGATCACCGTGCCGATCAGGGAACTTGCCGAGGGCACCAACCGGATCGCTTCCGGCGATTACGATTTCTCCATCGACCTGGAGTCCAAGGACGAGATCGGCGTCCTGGTGAACTCCTTCAACAAGATGACCCTGGACCTGAAGACCAGCAAGGCCAAGCTGGAGGAGGCGAACCGGGAGCTGCTGCGCGGCAACGTGGAGCTCGAACAGAGAAGGCTCTACATGGAGATCATCCTGGCCAACGTGGCGGCCGGGGTTGTTTCCACCGACAGCAGCGGCAGGATCCTCACCATGAATCGATCCGCCGAGCGGATGCTCGACGTGGAGGCCAGGGGGATCCTCGGCAGGCACTACCGCGAAGTGCTCTCACCGCAGTACGTCAAAATCATGGACGGTTTTCTGGCCGACAAGACCCTCATGCGCAAGGGCTTCATGAACCGGCAGATCCGGGTCTCCAGCGAGCAGAGGCGCCTGACCCTGCTGGTTTCGCTGAACGTCCTGCGGGACGACAAGGACAACAACCACGGGCTGGTCGCGGTTTTCGAGGATCTCAGCGAGATCGAGAAGTCCCAGCGGATGGCGGCCTGGCGGGAGGTGGCGCGGCGGATCGCCCACGAGGTGAAGAACCCGCTCACGCCGATCCAGCTTTCCGCCCAGCGGCTGAAGAAGAAGTACGGCAGTCGACTCGGGGAGACCGAGGGCGAGGTTTTCCGGGAATGCACCGAGATGATCATCCGCCAGGTGGACGAGCTCAAGCGGCTGGTCAACGAGTTTTCCAATTTCGCCCGCATGCCGGCCTCCAGTCCCGCCCCGGCCGACCTGCGGGAAACCGTCAAGGAGGCCCTGAGCCTCTACCGGGAGGCGCACAAGGCGGTGGAGCTGGTCTTTCAGGATTCGAAGGAGATCCCGGTTTTCAACCTGGACCGGGAGCAGATGAAACGGGTGATGATCAATCTGCTCGACAACGCCATCGAGGCCATGAACGGGCAGGGGCGGGTCGTGGTCGAACTGGATTACGACCCGGTCCTGCAGATGGTGCGGATCGAAGTCGCCGACAACGGCAAGGGGATCTCGCCCGAACACAAGGCCCGGCTGTTCGAACCCTATTTTTCCACCAAAAAGCAGGGCACCGGCCTGGGTCTGGCCATCGTAAGCACGATCGTGGCCGACCACAACGGCTTCGTGCGGGTGCAGGACAACCAGCCCAAAGGCAGCAAATTCGTCATCGAACTGCCGGTGCGGGTGTAGCCTTGAGTCTTCAGCGGGTCAGAGAGCGGCTGGCGCTCCGGCTCCCGTCCCATGCCCTGCCGCCCGACAACCTATGGGTGCACGCCCTCTCGGTGGGAGAGGTTCTTTCGGCACTGCCGCTGGTCAAAGCCCTGGCAAGAGCCTATGCTGATCGCGGACTGGTTTTCTCGGCGACCACCAGCAAGGGGCTGGCACTGGCCCGGAAAACGCTGGCGGGTCAGGTAACGGAACTGCTGGCCATGCCGCTGGATCTGCGCTGGTGCATGCGCAGGGTTCTGGCTCATATCCATCCGGTGGTTTTCGTGCTGGTCGAAACCGATATCTGGCCCACCCTGCTGGGGGCGCTCCGCAAGCGCGGCGTCGGCAGCGTGCTGGTGAACGGGCGGGTTTCCCCGGGCAGCTTCGCGGCCTATCGCAGGCTCCCCTGGCTGGCGCGGCTGACCTACGGCCGCCTGGACCAGTGCCTGATGCAGACCGAAATGGATCGCGCACGCTTGCTCGAGCTCGGCCTCAGCCCCGAGCGGGTGCTGACCACCGGCAACATCAAGTTCGACCGGGAATGGGAGGCCATGACGCCGGATGAACACCGGCAGGTTCTGGCGCGCCTGGGATTCGAGCCGCACGACAGGATCTGGGTCGCCGGGAGCACCCATCCGGGAGAGGAGCAGGCTCTGCTGGAAACGCACCGGCGCCTGCGGGCCCGGCACCCGGCCCTGCGGCTCGTGCTGGCCCCGCGGAAGATCGAGCGCTCCGGGGAGCTGGTCCGGGAAGCGGGGCTCCTGGGGCTGCGGGCCGTGCGACGCAGTCAGGCGGTGCGCCCGGGTCACGACGTGCTGGTGCTCGACACGCTGGGGGAACTGGCCCGGATCTACGGCGTTTCGGTAGTCAGCTTCGTGGGGGGCAGCCTGGTGCCTTTCGGCGGGCACAACCTCCTGGAGCCGGCCAGCTTCGGGCAGCCGGTGCTGTTCGGTCGGCACACCCAGAACTTCCAGGAGATGGCCGAGGCGCTGGAGTCGACCGGCGGGGGCCTGCGGGTGTCGAGCGCCGCGGGCCTGCACGAGGCGCTGCAGGGACTGCTGGCCGCCGAAGACGCCCGCAGCCAGATGGGCGAGCGGGCGCGGCGCTTCGTGTTCAGCAACCGCGGCGCACTGCGGGAGGTGCTGTCCAGGATCGATCTGGAGCTGTCCCGGGGCCGGAGAGGGGGCCGATGAGCGGCGGCCTTGCACCTGCGCCGGAAATGGCGGGCGGGGTAATCCGCGCCGGCGGGGCTTCCCTGCTGGCGCCCCTGGCGGCCCTCTACGGAGCAGGGGTGCGGTTGCGGCTGCGGCTCCATGAACGGGGCCTGCTGAGGCAGCGGCGCCTTCCCGGGTTCGTGCTCAGCGTGGGGAACCTGACCGCCGGGGGGACGGGCAAGACGCCGGCCGTGATTTCCCTGGCCAAGTGGGCCCGGGCGCAGGGTCACCGCGTGGCCGTTCTCTCGCGCGGCTACCGCGGGAAGTACCGTGGCGAGGTGCTGGAAGTGAGCGACGGCGCCCGCATCAGACCCGATTTCCGTCTGAGCGGCGATGAACCCCAGCTGCTGGCCCGCTCTTTGCCCGGAATCCCTGTGATCCTTTCCCGCAAACGCTTTCTGGCCGGGCGCTATGCCCGGGAAAAATTCGGCACGGATTTTTTCATCCTGGACGACGGCTTCCAGCACCTGGGGCTAAGGCGCGACCTGGACCTGGTGCTGCTGGACTGCCGCGACCCTTTCGGGAACGGTCGCCTGCTGCCCGGCGGGCCGCTGCGGGAGCCGGTCGGCCAGCTCGTTCGGGCCGATGTGTTCGCGCTCACGCGCTGCGAAAGCAGCGATTCCGGCCGTGAGGTCGAGGCGTTCCTGGGCAGGGCCTTTCCCGGAACCCCCGTCTGCCGGGCCCGGCACCGGCCGTGCGAGGTCGTTTTCCCGGGCACCGGGGCGCGCCACGAGCCCGGGTTCGCGAAGGGGCGGCGCATCCTGGCGTTTGCCGGTATTGCCAGGCCCGAGCATTTCAGGGCCGCTCTGCTGCAGCTGGGGGCGGAGCTCGTCGGCTTCCGGGCTTTTCCGGACCACCACCCCATCAGCGCGGCGGAGGTCCGGTCGCTCATCCGGCGGGCCAAGACGTTGAAGGCGGATTTCCTGCTGACCACCGAAAAGGACTGGGTCAGGATTTCGCGGCACGCAACGGAGCTGATGCCCATCGGTTATCTGGGGATCGAGTTCGCCTGGCTGTCTGGCGGGCAGAGCGTTGCTGGACAGGGTCGAGGCGGCGCTGAAGAAGCGCATCCCGGCTTGAGGAGCAGGACCATCGGAAACCACGCGATCGACCGCAGCCGCATCCAACGTATCCTGGTCGCCAGCACCAATTGGGTGGGCGACGGGGTGATGACCCTGCCGGCTCTGGAGGCGGTGCGCCGGAACTTCCCGTCCGGCGCCCTGACCGTGCTGGCCAGGCCCTGGGTGGCTCCGCTTTTCGAGCACCACCCGGCGGTGGACCACATCCTGGTGGCCGCGGACGGCGGGGGCGCCTGGAGCAGGTTTCTGGAAACGCTGCAGCTGGCGCGGTTTCTGCGTCAGGAGCGGTTCGACCTGGCCGTTCTGTTCCCGAACGCCTTTCGGGCGGCCGCCCTGACCTGCCTGGGCGGCGTGACCCACCGGGTGGGCTACGACACGGACGGCCGGGGCTTCCTGCTGACGCGGCGGATTGTCAAGGACGAACGGGTCCTCAGAGCGCATCAGGTGGACGGTTATCTTGGCCTGCTGCGGGCCTTGGGCTGGGAAGCGGAAAGGCGGGACCCCGAGCTGTCGGTGACCACCGAGGAAGTCGCGGCGGCGGAGGCACGCCTGAAGGCCGCCGGCCTGGGCGGCGACTGCCTGCGGGTCGGGCTGGGGCCGGGGGCCATCTTCGGCCAGGCCAAGCGGTGGCCGGCGGAGCGCTTTGCCGTCATCGGCGACTGGGTGGCCGCGAGATGGGGCGGTCAGGTGCTCGTGTTCGGCAGCAGGAAGGAGGCGGAGATCTGCGGCGCGCTGGAACAATCCATGGGCAGCCCGGTGCTCAATCTGGCCGGCCGAACCTCCCTGCGGGAAGCCATGGCCCTTATCCATTGCTGCCACCTGTTTCTGACCAACGATTCCGGCCTGATGCACGTGGCCGCCGCCCTGGGCGTGCCGACGGTGGCCATTTTCGGGTCCACCGACCCCATAGCCACCGGACCGCGGGGCCGCCGGACCCGGGTGGTGCGGCATGCGGTCGAATGCGCGCCCTGCCTGAAACCGGCCTGTGCCACGGATTACCGCTGCCTGCTGTCCATCCGGCCGGAGGAGGTCTGGGAGGCTATGGAATCGTTGAGGGGACAGGCAGGGTGAAGAAACCGGCGGTCTTTCTGGATCGGGACGGCACCATCAACGAGCAGATGGGGTACGTCAACCATCTCAGCCGCTTTGTCCTGCTGCCGGGGGCTGCAGAGGCCATCCGGCTGCTGAATGAGCGCGGTTACTGGGCCGTGGTCGTGTCCAACCAGTCCGGTGCGGCGCGCGGGTATTTCCCGGTGGAGCTGGTTGAAGCGGTGCACTGCAGGATGGAGGCTCTCCTGGCGCTCGAAGGGGCCAGGCTGGACGGCGTGTTCTATTGCCCGCACCACCTGCAGGCGAGCGTGCCTGAATACCGGATGTCCTGCGACTGCCGAAAGCCGCGGACAGGCCTCATCCGGCAGGCCTGCGAGCGCTTGGAAATTGACTTGGCCCGCTCCTACGTGGTAGGGGACCGCTACAGCGACATCGAGCTCGCCCACCGCGCCGGCCTCAAGAGCATCCTGGTGCAGACGGGATACGGCCGCGGCGAGCTGGAGCACGTGCTGCCCGGCCGGCAGCTGCAGCCGCACCGGGTGGCGGCGGACCTCGGCGAGGCGGTCCGCTGGATCATCGAGCAGGGCGGCTCGGAGCACGCCGGCCGGAGGGGCTGAAGCGGGGCGGAATGGAGCGGCCGGAAAGCATACTGATCATCAAGCTCAGCGCCATCGGGGACGTGGTTCACGCCCTGCCGCTGCTGGAAAGCCTGCGGTCCAACTTTCCGGCGGCGCGCATCGATTGGCTGGTGGAAGAAGAGGCCAGCCAGATCGTCCTGGGTCATCCGGCGCTCGACCGGGTGATCGTTTCCCGGCGCAAGCGCTGGCTGCGGCGGCCGGCCCGGCCGGCGGCACTCCGGGACGCGTTTCGTGAAGCAGCGCAGCTGCTGAAAGAGGTCCGCGCCAACCGCTACGATTGGGTCATCGATCTGCAGGGGCTGCTCAAGAGCGGGGTGCTCACCGGTCTCTCACGGGGCAGGCGGAAGCTCGGGCTGGACGGCGCCCGGGAAGGGGGGTGGCTCTTTTTCAAAGAGCGTCCGGTGCCGGTGGACTACGACCAGCATGCCATCGAGCGCTACCTGACCCTGGTCGACTTCCTGGGCTGCCGCCGCATCCCCTGGCAAGGGGCGATTCCGCTGTCGCAGAGAGATGAGGCGGCGGTTGACGATCTCCTGGAAAGGTCAGGCTTGAGCGGCGGAGCCCTGGTAGCCTTGAACCCCATGGCGCGCTGGAAGACCAAGCTGTGGGGGCCGGAGCGCTTTGCGGAATTGGCGGACGCGGTCCGCCGCGAGCTGGGTTGCGAAATTGCGGTGACCGGCAGCCCGGCTGATCGGGCCCTGGCGGATGAGATCGTGGGGCGGATGACCACCCGGGGCGTGAGCCTGGCCGGCCGGACCACGCTCAAAGAACTGGCGGGCCTGTTCGACCGCTGCCGGGCGGTGGTAGCCACCGACACCGGGCCCATGCACATCGCGGCCGCCATGGGGTGCCCGACGGTGGCCCTGTTCGGTCCCACCGCACCCTGGCGCACCGGCCCGTATGGGGACCGTCATCGGGTGGTCCGGGAAGAGCTGATCTGCAGCCCCTGCTTCCGGAAGCAATGCGATCACCCCCGTTGCATGGAGCGCATCCGGGTGGAAAGCGTTCTCGAGGCGCTCAGAGAGACGCTGGCCCCCCCACCGGCTCCTGGCTGACGCTGCGTCTCAGAGACGCGGAAATCCCAAACTCCAATATCGAAATCCCAAACAAATTCGAATGCTCCAAATCCAAATGATCAAAACAGGAAACCGGAATTCCGCGGCGCTTGTTTGAGATTTTGAGCATTGGGATTTTGATATTGTTTCGGGTTTCGGATTTTGACATTCGGATTTTGCTGAGAATATATAGCCCGTGGGGAGCAGGATAACAGGGCGGAGTCAACGAGAGCTATTCCCGCACGGTGCACCAACGGGGAAGACCCAAGGAGAGCGACCATGGCGATCAGCAAAGAACTGCTGGACATCCTGGCATGCCCGAAGTGCAAGGGCGACATCCACCTCAACGATGCCGGCGACGGCCTGCTCTGCGAGAACTGCAGGCTCCTCTACGAGATCAGGGACGACATTCCCATCATGCTCATCGACGAGGCCAAGCCGCTGTAGGCCGGCCGCGGGCTTTTCCCGCGTCAGAAGAGGTCTTTGTCCGCACGGGGCGCGCTTTCGGCCTTGCGGGTGTAGATGACCCGGTACTGGGCTTCGACACCCTCGAAACAGATCCGGCACTGCTTCTCTTCCTGTTCCGGGCCGGTACGGCTGCCGCATCCGGGCTCCCGGGGGACAGGTTCCAGGCGAACCTCGAAGCCGGCTTCCCGATACAGGGCCGCCGCCTCGCTCAGGCGGGGCTCAGCGGCCGTGAACTGCCGCGTCCAGCCTTCTTCTTCCGGGGGTTCTCCGGCTGTTGCCGGGGATTCATCCGCTTTCAAGACGTCTCGGCCTCCAGCAGGACCAGAACCTTTCCGAAAAGCCCGGCAGGAAACAGCCGGGCAGGTTTTTCCAGGGGCGGCAGGCAGGTCAGAGTGAGCCGCAGGCGCGGGCCGGTTTTTTCGGAATCGCCCTCGACCGCCCCGGCCAGCCGGGCAGTCCCGCCATTTTTCCGCGAGACCGGATTCACGAGGTTTTCGACAAGCTCCGCAAACGCCCGACCGCCTTCCCCTGCCTGCAGGGCGGCACGGGCCGTCTGCCATCCTTCAAAGGACGGGGCAGAGGGGTCGGGCACCCGCAGCGATACCTGTTCCAGGGCTGCCGGGGCAAGCCCTGGGCCCTGCCGCTCGCCGGCCGTGGTGCAGATGGCGCTGCCCGCGAACGGGTCCAAAGTCAACAGCACCGGGTACGAATCCGCGACCTCTCCGAACAGGCCGAACCAGGCTTCCATCACCCGGGCCAGTTGAGCCTCGTCCAGGAAAGGTTCGGCCGGCGGCAGGTCGTCCAGGAAAGCCGACGGAGATGGGTCTTCCAGGGCGCCCTCGAGCGGCGACCTGAGGGTTTTCGCCCGGCTGAGCGCCTTCTCCGATTCCCGGCGCTGCTGCTCGAGCTGAAGCGCCAGGTGAAGCGCCAGGTGCCACTCGTCAGCTTCCGGCCCCGGTGCGGCCGAAGACCCTTCCGCGCTGCCGCGTAGCGAGGCTCGGATCCGCCAGACCGGATCCTCCTGCTGAAGCGCCGCGGCCGCCCACTGGAAAAGCGCGGCGCCCCGCTCCCGGTTCTCACCCACCCAGCGGCGGAACTCGGCGAGCAGGGCCGGGAAGTCCTCGCGCGGCAGGAGGTCTGCGGGAGGCCGAAGGACCCGCAGCAGGCCGCTGTCCTCGTAGCGGGCGAAGAAAGCGGGCGGTTCCATATGCCAGGGCACCCCGATTGTTAGGGAGTTGAAGAGCAGGAGCGCCCGGCGGAGGTCCCCTTCGGTCGGTGCGCTGTGGGGGAAAAGAACGGCGGCGGTCATGTCTTTTCAGCCGGGCAGGCTAGTCCTTCTGCAGCTCTTTGAGGTCTGCGTAATAATCCAGCGCTTCCGGATTGCTCAGCGCATCCCGGTTCAGCACGGGTTTGCCTTCGATGATCTTCTTTACGGCCAGTTCGACCTTCTTCATGTTCAGGGTGTAGGGGACGGCGGGCACCGCAATGATCTTGGCCGGCACATGACGGGGGGAAGCGCTGGCGCGCAGGGTGGATCGGATCCGGTTCTCCAGATCGGCAGTCAGGCTTTGTCCGGCGGCCATTTTGACGAAGAGGATGACCCGCACGTCGTTCTTCCAGTTCTGGCCGATCACCAGGCTGTCCTCGATCTCCTCGAGCTGCTCCACCAGCCGGTAGATCTCGGCTGTCCCGATCCGCACTCCGCCCGGATTCAGGGTGGCGTCCGAGCGCCCGTAGATGACCACCCCGCCGCGCTCGTTGATCTCGATGAAGTCCCCGTGCCGCCAGACGTTGGGATACACGTCGAAGTAGGCGGACATGGTATTTCTGGCCGTCGGGATCGTCCCAGAAATAGATCGGCATGGAGGGGGAGGCCGCCGTGCAGACCAGTTCGCCCTGCTGGTCGAAAACCGGCCGGCCGCTCTCGTCGAAGGCCTCGACCTTCATGCCCAGGCAGCGGCACTGCAGCTCGCCGGCGTACACCGGGTCCCATGGGGTTGCCGCCGGCAAAGCAGCCGTTGATGTCCGAGCCGCCCGAGATGGAGGCCAGCTGGAGGTCCTGCTTCACCTCGCTGTAGATGAACTCGAACCCCTCCACCGAGAGGGGCGAACCGGTGGACAGGATCGTCCGCAGGGGAGTCAGGTCGTACTCCTTACCCGGCTTGACGCCGGTGTTCTGAAGCGCGGCGATGTAGCCGGCGCTGGTTCCGAAGATCGTGATCCTCTCGTCCTGGGCCATCTGCCAGAGGGCTCCCGGATCGGGATGGAAGGGGTTGCCGTCGAAGAGCACCAGGCTGGCGCCCACGGCCAGGGAGCAGGTCAGCCAGTTCCACATCATCCAGCCGCAGGTCGTGAAGTAGAAGATCGTGTCCTCCCGCTTCAGGTCGGTGTGCAGCAGGAGTTCCTTCATCTGGTTGAGGAGCACACCGCCGGCGCTCTGCACCATGCACTTGGGAAGCCCGGTGGTGCCGGAGGTGAACATGATGTAGAGCGGGTGGTCGGACGGCAGCTGCGCGAAATCGATTTCCGAGGGGCCGGTGTCGGCCTTGAACTCGTTGTAATGGACGGCCTTGGGGATGCCGCGGATAGCGGCGTGTTCCTGGACGTAGGGAACCACCACGACCTTCTCGATGGTCGGCAGATCCTTGAGGATGTCGGCGACCCGCGCCAGCGAATCGAAGGCTTTGCCCTTGAAGCGGTACCCGTCCGCGGTGAACAGGACCCTCGGCCTGATCTGGCCGAAGCGGTCCAGCACGCCCTTGATCCCGAAATCCGGCGAACAGGAGGACCAGGTGGCCCCCAGGCTGGTGGCGGCCAGCATGGCGATGATGGTCTGGGGCATGTTGGGCATGAAGCCGACCACCCGGTCGCCGGGCCGGATGCCGGTTCTCCGGAGGGCGTGGGCCACCTGTGCCACCTCTCCGTACAGCTCCGCGTAGGTCATGCGGCTGGACTCCCGACCCTCCCCCTTGAAGATCAGCGCCGTCTGCTCGTCGCGGTAGCGCAGCAGGTTCTCGGCGAAATTGAGGCGCGCCCCCGCGAACCACTTGGCGCCGGGCAGCTTGGCCGGGTCGTCGACGATCTGCGTATAGGGAATGGAGGCCCGGACTTCCGCGAAATCCCACATGCCGGCCCAGAACTCCGGAATCCGCTCCACGGACCACTGGTAGAACTGACCGTAGGAGTCAAAGCGCTGTCCGTGGCGCTCGCTGACCATCTGCATGAAGCGATAGAGATTGCTTTGCTTGACGCGCTGCTCCGAGGGTGCCCAAAGTTGCCTCCCCATCCTGTCCTCCTTTGCTCTTGATGCGGCTGGATTGGAGCTTCGAGCCGAGCGCGGTCCGCTTGGCCGAAACGGTCCCCCTTATATCATTCCGATAGGGGTTTCTCCAGGGGAATTTTGGCGCCGGAGTTCCCCGACCAATCTCAAGCGGGCTTGACACCCTCTGCGGGTCTGAGTATGCTGTATCATATTGAGGAATGGCGTATCACAATGCGGAACACACGATGAAGTCGCTCCATAAGACCCTGAACATCCTGGACGAGTTGGGGGCCCGCGGGAGCTGCGGGATCCGCGAGCTGGCCGCACGGCTCGAGATGCCGCCGGCGACCGTGCACCGGATCGTCGCCACGCTGACCGGGCGCGGCTACCTCAAGCAGGATCCGGTCACGAAGAAGGTCGACCTCTCCGAGCGCTTTCTCGAGCTGGGCGCGCGGGTGCGCGAGCGGCTCGACCTGCCGTCCGTGGCGCGGCCCCACATGGACTGGCTGATGCGCGAGACGCGCGAGAGCGTCAACCTGGCGGTGCAGGACGGCGATCAGGCGGTGTACCTGGAGCAGGCCCAGGCCACCCACGGCATGCTGCGCCTCTTCACCCGGCCCGGGGCGCGCGTGCCGCTGTACTGCACCGGCGTGGGCAAGATGTTCCTGAGCCGCTGTTCGTCGGCTGAACTGGAAGCCTATTTGTCGCGCACGGAGCTTACTTCCTTCACCACCCGCACCATCGTCGGGGCCGGGCGGCTGCGGCGGGAAATGGAACGTATTCACAAACAGGGTTTCGCGCTGGATGACGAGGAGATGGAGGAGGGCGTGCGTTGCGTGGCGGCGCTCGTCTGCGATCAGTCCGGCAGGCCGGCCGGGGCCGTGAGCATTTCAGGGGCCGCGGCGCGGATCGGCGCCGAGCGCATCGCCCGCCTGGGGGCCAGCGTGCGGGAATGCGCGGCGGCGATCTCCCGCGAACTGGGGTTCAACGATCGCTAGGTACAAGCGCCCTTTGGGCGATGATTGAGGAGGGGAAGGAGAAGGGCAATGGCAAAGATGACTTCGATGGCAGCGGCGGTGCATATCCTGGAGAGTGAGGGCGTGAGGCAGATTTTCGGGATTCCAGGAGCCGGAATTCTGCCCTTTTACCGGGCGCTCAAGGACCTGGGAGGCATCCGGCACATGGTGACGCGGCACGAGGAGAGCGCCATCCACATGGCGGATGGCTACGCGCGCGCATTAGGCACGGTGGGCGTCTGCGCCGCCACCTCGGGCCCCGGGGCGAGTAACTTCGTGACCGGCCTGTACACCGCGCAGGTGGATTCCATACCCATCCTGGCGCTCACCGGGCAGAACGTGCGCGCCCAGCTTGACCGTGAGGCCTTCCAGGCGGTCAACATCGCGGAAATCGTCCGGCCGGTCACCAAAAAGGCCTACTGCGTGAAGGACGCGGCCCTGGTCCCGTGGGTGTTCCGCGAGGCCTTCCGGATCATGCGCGAAGGCCGGCCGGGCCCGGTGCTGATCGATTTGCCCCTGGATGTGCAGAAAGAAATGATCGAATACGACCCGGAGGCGGATTTCCCCTTGCCGGTCCAGCGGCCGCAACCCCATCCCAGGCAGATCGTCAAGGCGCTCGACATGCTGCTGGCGGCCGAGAAGCCCGTCCTGCTACTCGGCGGCGGTGTGATCCTGGCCGATGCCTGCGAGGAATTCCGGGCCCTGGCCGAGGCTCTCCAGATCCCGGTGGTGACCTCCTACATGGGCAAGAGCGGTCTGCCCTGGAACCACCCCCTGATGGCCGGGCACGTGGGCATCCAGTGCAACACACGCTCGGGCAACCGGGTGTTTCTGGAGTCCACGCTCGTGCTGGCAGTCGGGGCGCGCTTCAACGACCGACACACCGGGGATGTGAAGGTCTACCGGGGCGAGCGCAAATTCATCCACGTCGACATTGACCCGGCCCAGATCGGCAAGAACATCATGCCCGATTTGGGCATCTGCGCGGATGCCAAGCAGACGCTGCAGGCGATGCTCGACGAACTCAAACGCCGCAAGATCAAGGCACGGCCCGCCAACCTGAGGATTCCCCAGCTGCGGGCCGAGCTCGAGCGCAGGACCGACTACGACAACATCCCGATCAAGCCGCAGCGCGTCTTCAAGGAGATCAACGAGTTCTTTGATGCGGACACCGTGTTCGTGACCTGCATCGGGCTCAATCAGATCTGGTCCGGCCAACTGCAGAAGATCACCAGGCCCCGTCATTACCTGGATTGCGGCGGCGCGGGACCGCTGGGCTGGGACATGCCGGCGGCGATCGGAGCCAAGGTGGCCCGCCCGGACAAACAGGTGGCCATGGTGGTGGGCGATTTCGGTTTTCAGTTCTGCATGGACGCACTGCCCGTGGCGGTCATGTACCAGGTGCCCTTTGTCTGCATCGTGCTCAACAACGGCTATCTCGGCTTGATCCGGCAGGCCGAGAAGTACCTCTACGACATGGATTACGAGGTCCAGATATGGTACGATTGCTGCTCGGCGGCCGAGAGCCGGGAAATGCTGCGGGAGGCGTCCGGCGGGACGCGGGCCAGGGCTGCGGACGTGAGCGCGCCGAGTGCCCGGATGCCGGAAAACCAAGGCCGGGGCTTTGACTTTGTCAAGTTCGCGGAGGCCTGCGGGACGAAGGGGGAGCGGGTGACGGATCCCGCGGAGATCCGCGCCGCTTTCCAGCGGGCCAAGGACTCCGGCATTCCCTACGTGGTGGAGATCATCCTGGAGCGCGACACGGATTGCTCCATGGGGGTTTCCATCGACGCTGTCCGGGAATTCGAATAGCACAGGAGGTAAACAGCCATGGCGGAATTGAAAGAACGCGCGGCAAAGATCCTCAAGGAATTCAAGGGCGACAACTACGCCTTCGGCAGCGGGATTCTGCAACAGGCTCCGGGCAAGTTCGCCGCCCAGCTGGGCAGGAACGCTCTGTTTGTCGGACCGCTGGACTTTGACTGGTTCAAGCCCCTGCAGGAGAAGATCTTCGCGTCCCTGCAGGCAGCCGGCGTGCAGGTCGTGGGCAGCGCCCGCTCGGCGGGCCCGAACGCCCCCTTTGTGGACGTCTACCGCATCCACAGCCACATCCTGCACCGCAAGCCGGATGTGGTGGTGGTGGCCGACGGCGGCTCGGGGATCGATGCCGTCAAGGCGGCCGCGACCCTCGCGACCCTGGGCGACATCCAGCCGGAGATCGATCCCTTCTTCGGGGTGGGCGAGGTGAGCAAGGTCTGCAAGGCCCACGGCCGGACGATTCTGCCGGTGGTGGCGGTCATGATGGCCGCCAGCTCGGGCGCGCATCTGACCAAGTACTCCAACATCACGGACCCGGTCGGCGGGCAGAAGAAGCTGATCGTGGATGAGGCGATCGTGCCGCCGCGCTCGGTGTTTGACTTCGACGTCACGGCGACCCAGCCCATGAGCCTGACCCTGGACGGCGGGCTGGACGGGATCGCCCATTGCCTCGAGGTCTATTTCGGGGCTGCGCCGCAGACCCGCGACCGGGCGCGCGAGGTGGCAGAAATCGGTCTCGGCCTGATCATCGACGGCCTGACGCGGTTGAAAAAGGACATCTCCGACCTGGAGGCGCGCACCCTGCTCGGGCTGGGCACCGATCTTGGCGGGTATGCGATCATGATCGGCGGCACCTCCGGCGCGCACCTGACGAGCTTCTCGCTGGTCGATGTGCTGAGCCACGGCCGCGCCTGCGCCCTGATGAACCCTTACTACACGGTGTTCTTCGCCCCGGCGATCGAGGAGCAGCTCCGGGTGATCGGCGGGATCTACCAGCGCTACGGCTATCTGGACGAGAACCTGGAAGCCCTCAAGGGCCGGGATCTCGGCCTGGCGGTGGCCGGCGCCATGGTGCGCTTCAGCCGCTTCCTGGACTTCCCGGTCTGCCTGCAGGATGTCCCGGGAGTGCGGGAGGCGCACCTCGACCGTGCGCTCACGGCCGCCAAGAACCCGCAGCTCGACATGAAACTCAGAAACATGCCCGTGCCCCTGCATGCCGGCCTGGTGGACGAGTACATGCGGCCGGTCCTGGAGGCGGCCTGGGGCGGGGATTTCGAGAAGATCCGCAACATGTAGGTCCGCCCGGATCCCGAGGCGCCTCCTGAACGTTTCTCCGGGGCCGCGAGGAAGGGGAAATGAAGGTCAATCTGCTTTACGGGCGAGAGGGCCTGACGGTGGATCTGCCGGACGACCTCCGCTTGACCTTTGTGCGCAAGCACCCCATGATGCCCCTGCCGGACCCTGCCGCAGCCGCAGCAGCGGCTCTCAAGAACCCGGTCGGCTGCCGGCCGCTGGCCGAGCTGGCCAAGGGCCAGACCGGCGCCTGCGTGCTGATCTGCGACATCACCCGGCCGGTGCCGAACGGCATTCTGCTGCCGCCGCTGCTCCAGGCCCTCCGCTCGGCAGGCATTCCGGCCGGGCAGATCCTGATCCTGGTGGCCACCGGGCTTCACCGGCCGAACGAGGGCCGGGAACTCAGGGAGGTGGTGGGCTCGGAGGAGGTGTTTCGGAACTATCGCGTGGAAAACCATTTTGCCCGCGACCGGCATGCGCATGTGGACCTGGGCAGGACGGCCAGCGGCATCCCGATTGCCATCGACCGGCGTTTTGTGGAAGCCGGGGTCAAGCTGACAGTCGGCCTGGTCGAACCGCACTTTATGGCCGGCTATTCCGGCGGCCGCAAGCTGGTGGTTCCGGGCGTGGCTTTTCAGGACACGATCCTGCGGCTCCACACCGCACGCGTGCTGGAGCACCCGCGGTCAGCCAACTGCGTGATCGAGGGCAACCCCCTGCACAAGGAACAGATCGAGATCGTGAAGGCCATCGGCGGAGTCCTGGCGCTCAACGTGGCCATCGACGAGGAGCGGAAAATCGGCTTCGTCAATTTCGGCGAGGCGGATCAGAGCCATCTGGAGGCCCTCGCCTTCATGCGCCGGCACGCCGAAGTGGCCGTGCCGCGGCGCTTCAAGACCATTCTGACGAGCAGCGCCGGATATCCCCTGGACAAGACCTATTATCAGACGGTCAAGGGAATGGTGGGCGTGCTGGACATCCTGGAGCCGGGCGGAACGATCCTCATCGCCAGCGAATGCTCGGAGGGCATGGGAAGCCCGGAGTTCGTGGAGGCCCAGCGCCTGCTCTGCCGGGTCGGCCCGGAGGCGTTTCTTTCCATCCTGGAATCCCGCGACCAGGCAAAGATCGACGAGTGGCAGACCGAGATGCTCCTCAAGGCGACCCGCGCGGGCCGGGTGCAGCTCTACACCGGCGGGTTGCAGCCCGGGGACGATGTGTATGTCGAAACGGTGGATTCGCTGGCCGCGGCCGTGGCTGCCAGCGCGGAGCGCCACGGAGAGCGCGAGATCGCCGTGGTGCCCGAGGGGCCCTACGTGATCCCGCTGTATAAAGAACCAGTGCCGAGTAGCGAGGGCTGAGGAAAAAGTAGCAAAGAAAGGGAGTTCAGCGTGACCAATCAAGAGCTGCGTGAGACCGAAGATCTCGCCGCGTCGGAGAAGGGGCTGATGAATCAGAAAACGCTAGAAAGGCTGAAAGAGATCGTCGGGGAGGATCACGTACTGTCCTCGGCCATGGATCTCGTGCTGTACGGATACGACGCCTCGCTGGAGAAGGGTCGGCCGGACGCGGTCGTGCTGCCGGCCTCCACCGAGGAGGTCTCGCAGGTGGTGGCTCTGGCCCACGAGCGCCGCATCCCGGTGATCCCGCGCGGCTCGGGCACCAACCTCAGCGGCGGCACCATCCCGGTGCGGGGCGGCATCGTGATCCATTTTTCCCGCATGAACCGGATCCTGGAGATCGATCTCCCGAACCGCACCATCACGGTGGAGCCGGGCGTGATCACGCTGGACCTGCAGACCCGGATCCTCAAGCAGGGCTTCGCCTACGCCCCCGACCCGGCCAGCCAGAAGGTCTCGACTCTGGGCGGCAATTTCGCCGAGAACTCCGGCGGTCCCCACTGCCTCAAATACGGGGTGACCACCAACCACATCCTGGGTGCCGAGGTGGTGCTCGCTGACGGGACGGTGGTGTGGACCGGCGGGAAGACGCCCGACAACCCCGGCTACGATCTGACCGGCGTCCTGGTGGGCAGCGAGGGGACCCTGGGCATCGTGACCAAGATGATTCTGAAAATCATTCCCGCCCCGGAAGCGGTCAAGACGATGCTGGCGATCTACGACTCCATCGAGGATGCCGGCAACACCGTATCGGCCATCATTGCGGAGGGGATCGTGCCCGCCACCCTGGAGATGATGGACAACCTGGTCATGAAAGCGGTGGAGGATTCGGTGCATGCCGGATACCCCCTGGACGCGGCCGCCGTACTGATCATCGAGCTGGACGGCATGGCCGACGGCATGGAGCGACAGTCTGAAAAGATCCTGGAGGTCTGCCGGCGTCATCACGTCCGCGATGTGCGCCTGGCGAAAAGCGAGACCGAGCGTGCCGAGCTGTGGGCCGGCCGCAAGGGCGCTTTCGGGGCGATGTCGCGCCTGCGGCCCAGCTACCTGGTCTGCGACGGGACCGTGCCGCGGACCAAGCTCCCGGAAGTGCTGAGCCAGGTCATCGCGGTCGGGAAGAAGTACGACCTGCCCATCGGCAACGTGTTCCACGCCGGGGACGGCAATCTGCACCCCCTGATCCTGTTCGATGAGCGCAACCAAGAGGAACTGCAGCGGGTTCACCAGGCGGCCGCCGAAATCCTGCAGATCTGCGCGCGGGCCGGAGGGACGATCAGCGGCGAACACGGCATCGGCACGGAAAAGCTCCGCGAGATGTCGCTGATCTTTTCCGAGGACGACCTTGGGTTTCTCAGGAGCATCAAGAGGGCCTTTGACCCGGAGGACATCTGCAATCCGGGCAAAGTGGTGCCGGAAGTACAATGCGGAATGTCGAAATGCGAAATGTGAAATGCGAAAACAGGAGTCACGCGCAAGGCTCAGAAGGCGCAAGGCAAAAGGCCGAGCAGTCAGGTCAGCTGCAAGGAAAGGCCGCAGCACCGGTTTTCCGCCGTTCCCTGAGACCGGAGGCAAGGTGTGAATAAACACGAGCGAATCATGGAGACGCTGGAGGGGATCGTGGAGCCCAGGGGCGCCGCGGATCCGGAAGCGCTGGGAAGATTCAGCCTGGATGGATCGGCGCCGGCGGCCGTGGTGTTCCCCAGCAACACCCGTCAGTTGGCCGAAGTCATGCGCTGTGCGGCCGGAGAAAGCCTTGCGGTGGTGCCGTGGGGCAGCGGCACCAAAATCCATACCGGCAATCCGCCGGCGAGGGTGGACCTGGTGGTCTGCCTGAGCCGGATGAACCACCTGCTGGACGTGGATGTGGCCAACCTGACGATCACGGTGGAGGCCGGGGTGAAGTTCCGGGACATCCAGGCTCGGCTGGCCACCGAAGAGGACCGCTGCTACCTGCCGCTGGAGGACCTGGCGACCGATGCCGGCGAGTTCATCTGTTCGGACCGCTCCCATAGCGGGTGCTTCCTTCCGCTGGATCCGCCCTTCAGCCGGCGGGCCAGCATGGGGGGAATCATCGCGACCAATTCCACCGGCCCGCGGCGGCTGCTCTACGGGCTTCCCCGGGACCTGCTCCTCGGGGTCCGCTTTGTGACGCCCCAGGGAAAGGTGATCGGCGCCGGGGGCAAGACGGTCAAGAATGTCTCCGGCTATGACATCTCCAAACTCATGATCGGCTCCTATGGAACGCTGGGGGTGCTGAGTGAGATGACCCTCCGCCTGCTTCCGCTGCCCGAACGCATGGAGACCCTGCTGCTGGCGTTTGACGGGTTCGACCATGTCCAGGACTTTGTAAACCGGGTGTTTCAGACCAGACTGCTTCCGGCTGCCCTCGAGGTCTGTAACCGGGCGGCCTTCCGCCGGCTGCACTTTCAGGGTGCAGCGGACTTCGCGCCGGCCCGCTACGTGGTGATGGTGGCGCTGGAGGCTTTTTCCGAGGCGGTGGAGCGCATGCGGCGGGAAATGCTCGTGATGGCCGATCTTGCCGGCGCCCGCTCCCGCGCCGTAGTGGAAGAAGCGGATCACGGCTCCTTCTGGCTGGGGGTGAGTGATCTGACATCGCCGGCAGCCGGTGATTCGCCGGACCTGATCGAGATCCAGCTCAATTTCCCGCTCTCTGAATGGGGAAACCTGTTCCTGCGGACGGAACAAACGCTGCACGAGCTGGGACCGGAGTGCGCCCTGCTGTGTCATGCCGGGAGCGGAGTCCTGTCGGCACTCCTTTTCCCGGCGGAACAGGCGGCTGCAGCGCAGGCGGTGGGCGAACTGCTCGCGGCCTGCCGGCAGGCCGGCGGGAATCTGCTCGTGCGCCGGGCGCCCCGGCGCCTGAAACCCGAACTGCCCATCTGGGGAGAGGCGGGCGGGGACCTGAAACTGATGCAGCGGATCCGGGGCGAGCTCGATCCAAAGGGCTTGATGAATCCGGGCCGCTTTTTCGTGTCCGGCTGAGGGATATTGCGCGGCCCGGCTGCTGCGACAGACAAGAGGTGCAATCCATGAATCTGACCCAACTGCGGAAACTGTCCTATGACGAGGTCGCCAAATGCAGCCGGTGCGGCTTCTGCCTGCCCAACTGCCCGGTGTACCTGGCGGAAGGCAAGGAATCGGCCGCACCGCGGGGAAGAAACGCTATTACCCGGGCGGTGATCGAAGGGCGGCTGGAGTGGAGCCCGGAGATCGAGAAGTCCGTTTTTTCCTGCCTGGGATGCGGTGCCTGCACGGCGGCCTGCTTTCCCAAAGTGCAGACCCGGGACCTCGTGTTCCGGGACCGCGAATGCCTGGTGGGGGAGGGCATTTACCCCAAGATCGCGGACCGGGTGGCGGCTTTCCTGGAGGAGAAGCACAACATTTCCGACGACGACAACGAGGAGCGCGGCGAGTGGCAGGAACTCATGGGAGACCTGCCGCAGGGTGCCCTGGAAAAGGAACAGGCCGAGGTGGTCTTTTTCGTGGGTTGCGTGGCGTCCTTTTTCCCCATGGCCCAGAAGATCCCGGCCAACATGGCCCAGATCCTGGACCGCTGCAGGGTGGATTTCACCGTTCTGGGGGGCGAGGAGTGGTGCTGCGGGTTTCCCCTGATCGGCGCGGGCATGCCCGGCAAGGTAGAGGCGCTGATGGAGCACAACCAGGAAAAGGTCGCCCGGGTGGGGGCCCGCAGCGTGGTGTTCACCTGCCCTTCCTGCTACCACACCTGGAAACACCTCTACCAGGCGGACGTTCAGATGACCCACGCGAGCGAGATGCTGGCCCAAATGATCCGGGAGGGGCAGATGCGCTTCAAGGAGATGAACCTCACGGTCACCTACCACGACCCCTGCGACCTGGGCCGCAACAGCGGGGTGTTCGATGCCCCGCGCGAAGTGCTCAAGGCCATCCCGGGCCTCAAGCTGGTCGAACTGGCGCACAACCGCCAACTCTCCATGTGCTGCGGGGGCGGGGGCAACGTGGAAATGGTCAACCCCGAGCTGACCGCCAGGGTCGCCCGGATGAAGCTGGACGAGATCGCCGAGACCGGCGCCGAGGTGGTGGTCTCGGCCTGCCAGCAGTGCCTGCGCACCATCGCCACCCGCGCCAGGCGGGAGAAGCGGGATCTCGTGGTGAAGGACCTCACCGAGCTGGTGCTCGAGGCGATGCTCTGAGACGCAGCCCGGCGCCGAACCTCATCCCTGGTCTCTAAGAACTGCCCTGCGCTTGTCAGGGCAACCGGAGGGTCACGGAATGATGATGAGGTCGTCGTTTTTCGTGCGATCCGAGAGGACTTCGCACCCGTCCGGCGTGACGAGGACCGTATCCTTGAGCTGAAGCCCGAAACCCCTGCCCCAGCCGTAGACAAGCGGTTCCACGCCCAGCACCATCCCGGGCTCCAGGCGGTTGTCTGAATATTTGCCCAGATACGGTTCCTCGTGTAGATGAAGTCCCATGCCATGGCCGACAAAAGCAATGGGTGGGAGGTTCAACTCACCGAACCTTTTCAGAAAGGCGTCGTAGATCCCCCTGGTGCTGGCGCCGGGGCGGATCAGGTTGAGGACGAGGTATTTGCACTCCACCAGGTTTTTCCAGACCCGCTCGATCTCGGAAGAAGCCTTTTGGACTACCGCGGTCCGGCAAACCGCCGCGTGATACCCGCCGATGATGCCGAAGATTTCCACCCGCAATGGATCGCCGGGTCTCAGCACCCGGTCCGAAGGACCCACGTTGGGAAACTCGCTTCGTTCTCCTGATGCCACGATCAGCAGTTTGAAATGCTCCGCCCCGCGAGCATATAGGCCCTTGAGCAGGATTCCGGCGAGATCCAATTCGGTCATGCCTACCTTGACCGAACCGAGGGCTTCGCCCACGGCCTCATCCGTGATCCTGGAGAGCCGGCGGATCAGGTTGATTTCAGACGGCGTCTTCACTTGGCGCAGGCGGGCAAAGATGTCTTGTACCGCTGTGAACTGCGCGAGGGGAAGAAAGACGCGCAGGTCTTCAAAATCTCCGGCCGGAAGATAGTCCATCTCGATGCCGATGCGGCCTTGTTCAACGCCCAGATCCTTCATGAGGCCGGCGAGCACGCTCATGGGCCGATCCGTGAATTCGCCCCATACCGCGATCTCAGCATCCGGGGCTTTCTTTCGCACGGTCGTCGCTTCCATGTCGACCACGAGCAAAACCTCGCGGCCCTTCCTTGTCACAACGGCCATGGCGTGGCGCCAGCGCATGATGCTCTGGGAGGGAACCACCAATCCGGCGGTGTAGGCGAAGTTTTCCGGCGAGACGGCGACCATCACGTCGATGTCTTCCTCTTCCATGGTTCGCCGCAAACGACCGATGATTTCACGTCGCATGAGAAACTCCTGCACTAGATCACCGACAAAATCCGATCTCCCGTCATCCCCGAAAGCCCCATTTTGTCCAGGGTCAGGCCCGCCTTCCGGTAGTCCGTGCCCACGGCCACAGATGCAATCGTGATCAGGCTTTCCATGGCCGGTGTCTGAACCCCGGCCACTCTGCCCAGTTCCGTCATGGGGACAAGTCCGTACCCTACGTCCTCGTGGATATAGCGATGATTGAGGCTCGGAGGGGCTTTGATGGTCTTGTTGGGCCCGCTGTCCTGCATGGCGCGGTACACGGAACGCGACTGCCGAGCCTCCTCGGTCGTGAGCCCGGCATCGAAAAAATAATCGATAAAAGGCGGGATCCGCAAACCGAACTGATCACAGATGGCAAGGCGCTCCCGATCCACGGCCTCAATGACCCGGGCGACGGAGGGGGTGATCGATTCCTTATAAAAAAGGAACGCGCCTTCGGTGAACTCACTCCACCCCGTGTTCATGAGCATGCCCGGCGGGTGGATTACGGCGTTGATGTTCATGAATCCGGTTTCCAGGACATTGGCCGCAGCGGTGAGATTCGGGAAGAGAGGCTCGATCAGAGCAAGAAGCTCGGGAGTCCTTGATGCGGGCAGGGCTGCAAAGCGCAGGTTTCTTGTTTCCCGGTAAACCCCCACGGTTGCAGGCCCTTCCATGCGGCATATGAAGGTGAGCGTTGTGGCCTCACACAGGCGAACCGCAGGCGCGCCTGTTTTTTCGAGTTCGCCTGCAAAATGAAGAGCCCCACCGGTATGGCCGGGATTGAGATAGACGATCTGGTTCGGACGGAGGATTGGGCCAAGGGCTCTCGCGTAGTCTTCGTGTGCGACAGAGGGAACCACGAGCATGACGAGATCGGCACTCTGGACGGCGTCTTCGAGCCGTGTCGTAATGATGGAAGGGGTCGCCCGGCCTTCATAGGTGTGCCGGACCGTGATGCCTTGCCGCAAAGGGTTCAGGCGTTCCTCAGAGCGGCTGTGAAGCCGGACCTCGTATCCCTTGAGACTGAGAACCGCGGCTGCAGCGCATCCCCCGTGGCCGGCCCCAAGGACGGCCACTTTGCGTATCTCATCCATCCTCGTCCACCCGATACCTTTGGACCTTCTCCTCATCTACCTCTGCGCCCATGCCCGGGCCTTCAGGGACCTGCACGGCCCCGTCCACCAGACGGAAAGGCGTCTTGAGCAGGTCGTCCCGGTAATAGATGCCCGCCAGTTGGCCGTGCTGGGCTTCGACCGGGGTTGAAACAGGGACGACACAGGCCAGGCTCACAGGGAGAGCGGCGGCAGCGAGATGGAGGTTTGCAAGGTTTCCCACACCGGTTTCCACCGAGCCGTTCACGTTGCAGGGAAGGCCTGCCGCGTAAGCGACAGCCGCCACCTGCATGGCCTTGTATAGGCCTCCGGGCTTCGTGGTGTAAATGGAAATGATGTCTGCGGCCTTCCGTTCGATTATTTCGAGAACATCCTGCGGTGTCCAGGCGCTCTCATCAGCCATGACCGGGGTCTCAAGGGCCCTCGCGACCTCGGCCATGGCGGTCAGTCCCTCAACCGGCTGTTCCACGTATTTGAGCCTCGCCGGTTCCATGGCCCGTATCACCCTGAGCGCCTCGGAAGGGCTTGCGTAGCCCTGGTTCGCATCCACACACAGATCCACGGCAGGGCCTACTGCCTCGCGGATCCTGCGAACGAGTTCCACGTCCCTCGAAGGGTCAACACCCACCTTGACCTTGATCGTGCGGACACCCTCAGCGGCAACCTGCACGCACTCCGCCACCGCTTCATCCGTCGGCAGAAGGCCGATGGAGTGAGCGACAGGAACAAAGGCCCTCACGCGACCACCGAGCAGGGTGTAGACCGGCACCCCCAAGTACCGGCCCAGGAGGTCATAGACGGCCATTTCTATGGAGGCCTTGGCATAAGGATATCCTTTAATGGCTTCATCCATGAGCAAATGGAGCTTTGCGGGATTGCTTGCTTCGGCTCCGATCAAGGCGGGAGCTAGATGCTCTTCAATAACGAGCCGGGTGGTCCCCGGCGTTTCTCCGTAATACTTGCCGTGGTCTCCTCCCCAATCCTTGATGGCGGGTGCCTCGCCCCAGCCTTTGAATCCCCGGCTTCCTGTGACGCGAACGAGGATGTAGCCGCCGATGTCGCCTGTGAGCCCTTTCCACTTGTGCGTCCGGCGCGTGGGAAGCGTGACGTGAAAAAGCTCGATCTTTTCGATCCGCATCATCCCTTCCGTCCTTGTTCGATGAACATTGAACCTCAGAGTGTTCCGAGATATGAGATATACCACAAGGAAGAACGATGACAAGAACAAAACGCACTGTTTGCGCACAAGCGGCCCAGGGTGAAGAAGACCATTGACAAGTGCTGACTCGGTCAACTAAGTTTTGTCTTCGACTGCCAGTCAATTCAATTTCTAAGAGACGAAGGAGGATCAAAGATGGACCGTCGGCGAGTCATCGGCATTCTGGTGAGTTTCTTCATGGTTGCTACCGCATTTGGGATTTGTGCTGCCCCGGCTTTCGCTAAGTTCCCCGAAAAAGCCGTCACGCTCATCGTTCCCTGGTCACCTGGCGGCTCCGGGGACATGACCTGCAGGATCCTGGCGGCACAGATGGAAAAGGAACTGGGGCAGCCTGTGGTGGTGAAGAACATGCCCGGGGCGGGATCTCTGGTCGGAGCCAAAGGACTGGTGGACTCAGCCCCGGACGGCTACACCCTGGGCTTTCTCGGCATCAGTGCGGCCATCGCCCAATACACGTCGGTATCCCCCGTGATGATGAGTGAATACAGGGCCGTTTCGGGCGTCATCAATCCTTCCCTGTTCCTATTGGTGAACAGCGAATCCCCATGGAAGACCCTGAAGGAGTTCGTGTCCTTTGCAAAGGCAAATCCCGGCAAGATCAAGAACGGGAATGCCGGCGCAGGGGTTATCGACCACCTTTATTCCACGGAGTTCGGCAAAGTGGCGGGAGTGGAGTTCACCCAGGTGCCTTTCAAGGGCTGGGGCCCTTCTCTGGCCGCCCTGGCAGGCGGGCATGTGGATTCCATGTTCGTTGCCATCGGTCCGGCAAAGGCCATGATCGGCGCCGGTAAGATCCGTGCTGTTGCCATCGCTGCAGAGGAAAGGCATCCCGCTTACCCGGACATCCCGACTATGAAGCAAGACGGGGTCGACATCACCATGCCCTTCTGGGAATCCATCGTGGTTCCAGCCAATACGCCGGATGACGCCGTCAAGATCCTCGACGGGGCCATCCGGAAGGCGTTCCAGGATCCGGGCACCCAGAAAAAGATCAAGGATTCCGGGCTGGATGTGACCTACATGGACACCCAGAATATCGCCATCCTCCGAGCCGAGTCCGATGCCACAGTGAAGAAGATGGTCGAGGCGCTGGGGCTGAAGCAGAATTAGCATGTCTTCCATTAAGCGGGATTCCTGGCTGACGTGCCTGGTCTGCTCGCTCACCGGGATTTTCGTCTTCGTCGACACGTTCGGCTACCCGATGATGAAAAGTCAGGGTTTCGGGCGGGGACCGGGGTTTTATCCCCAGGTCCTCGCCGGCACTCTGATCGGCCTCGGTCTCCTCACCCTCATTCAGGGTGTTCGGCGCAAACAACCGCGTTCCTCCACGCCCGCTGAAGCTCCGGGAGCGGTTCCCGCCGTCACCTACTGGCCGGTGGCGGCGCTGATGCTTCTGTCGGTGGCTTCGATTGTTGCCATGAAGTACATCGGGTTCTTGCTAAGCGGGTTCCTTCTCACCTTTTTCTCCGTCATCTTGATCAGGGCCTCTTTGAAGGGCCGCCGCGTGGTTCTCGGTTTCATTTACAGCATCGGCATGATGGCTCTTGTCTACGTGGTTTTCGAGGTTTTTGTCGGGGTCCAACTGCCCGGCGCATCTCTTTTCAATTGAGGATGCTGTCTCGTGGACGCGCTTGAACTTCTCATCGCCGGCCTGCCGAACTTCACAAAAGCATATTCCTTGTTTCTCATCGTTGCCGGAAACGTGCTGGGGATCATTTTCGGTGTCATCCCAGGGCTGACGGCGACCATGGGGATGGCCATTTTCTTGCCCATGACCTTTGCCATGAGCGACGTGAACGGCATGCTCTTTCTCATCGGCATCTTCGTGGGCGCCTGCTATGCAGGATCCATTTCGGCTATTCTCGTGAATATCCCCGGAACCCCTTCCGCCATAGCCACCGGCTTTGACGGTTACCTGATGGCTCAGAAAGGGGAGGCCGGCAGAGCCATCGGGTACTCCACGCTGGCCTCCGCTCTGGGAGGTCTTTTCGGTGTTCTGGTTCTCGTGTTTGCCGCACCGGCGCTGGCAAGTTTCGCCCTCGAGTTCGGAGCGCAGGAGTACACGGGCGTGGCCCTTATGGGAATCAGCATTGTGAGCTACATCTCTTTCGGGTCCACGATCAAAGGATTGATTGGAGGAATCATCGGCCTCCTTCTCGCCTCCATCGGCCAGGATGTGATCACAGGATACCCGCGGTTCGCTTTCGGATCCAAGAACCTGGAAGCGGGACTGGAAATGATCCCGGTGATGGTGGGCTTTTTCGGTGTGACTGAGGTTCTGATCAAACTCGAGCAAACCACGGAAGTCAAAGTGGTTGTGGCCAAGATCAGGAAGGTCCTCCCCAGTTTCTCGAGGCTTGTTCGCATGTCGCCCATGATGGCCGTCTCTTCGCTGATCGGGACGTTTATCGGTGCCGTGCCCGCAGCGGGTGGCGCCATTGCCTCCATGGCCGCCTACGGCATTCAGAAGCGGTTCTCCAAGAGATCCAGGGAGTACGGCACGGGGATCGCGGAAGGAGTCGTTGCGGCGGAGGCGGCGAACAATGCGGCGGTCGGTGGCGCCTTTGTGCCCATGCTGTCGTTGGGCATTCCCGGGGATCCTCAGACAGCGATCCTCATCGGCGCATTGATGATCAACGGCCTGGCTCCGGGGCCGATGCTTTTCACGACCCGGCCTGATCTGATTTCCACCATCTATCTCGGCAATGTTGTCTCGGTGCTGATCTTCGCGCTCATTGGCCTGGCGGGGGCCAGGTATTTCGCCCATCTCATCAGAGTGCCGCGCCACTACCTCCTGCCGGCCATCATGATCTTCTGCATCATCGGTTCCTTTGCCATACGCAATACCGTGTTCGACATCTGGGTCCTGCTGGCGTGCGGCCTTCTCGGGTATCTGCTCCAGAAAATCGGCATCATGCCCGCGCCCATCATTCTTGGTTTTGTGCTGGGCCCCATCCTGGAAGACAATTTCAGACGAGCTTTGATCATGTCAAACGGGGACATGACCACCTTTTTCAACCGGCCTATCAGCCTCGCCCTGCTCCTGATCAATCTCCTCATCCTCGTCGGTCCCTACCTCATGGCCACGGCAAGAAAGAGGAGTTGAAGCAGGGATCAAGCCGGCACCTGCGCCGGGTTGAACAGACGATGTTTACGACTATCAGCGCGTTACCGCATCAGCAACGCGGCTCGAATAGTTCAGGGTCAAAGCGATATCTGCATTCCGCGTCAAGATCATGGTTCCAGGGGAAGTAAAGCGGCTGTGGTGCTGAAGTACGCGGCCATTTTCCCGGAGCTCGAAATCAGGTCCTCGGTCAGCTGATTCACTCCCCCTCCTTTCTTTATCCATGTCCCATGATGAATGAGCAGGGTGTCCTGCCGAACCTTTTCGGTAATCCGGGTTTCTACCGTCAATTCCCCGACGCCGGATTTCAAGAGCGCTTTTGATCCATGCTGAACCCCGGATTTTTCCGCTGTTGCGGGGTGCACGAAAACAAGCGCTATCGCGGGGTGTTCTTCCTCCAGAATGAGGGAATTCAGCCAGTCTTTTGAAAGAGAGGAAATGAGGTGGTAAGGGAAAGTGCTTTGCCGTTCTTTGTAAAAGGAAGTAATGAATTCAAACTTGCCGGAAGCCGTTTTGAACCTCTTGTCCTCAAAGGCAACCATGGGGGCTACCGGGCACCTCCTGGGTGATCGCATGACCTCTTCGACCGACAATCCGGCTCTTTCCATGGGCTGGAAAATTCGCTCAAGCCATTCCCTGGGGGTTCCCTCCATGTCATTGCCCAGTCCAACTCTTACAGCGAGGTCTTGAACGATCCGCAGGTCGGATCGTGATTCACCAAGCGGTTCAATGGCTTTATTAACCGGCCCGATCCAGTTGTGGCCCCAGCTGACCACCATGTCTTCCTCTTCGAGAAAGGTTGTGGTGGGGAGGAAGAGGTGAGCGAGGTTTGCCGTGTCGGTCATGAAATGGTCCACCACGACAACGAAATCAAGGCTCTGCAAGGCTTTGGCGACTTTTCTTGAATTGGGGCATGATAATACAGGATTCGTTCCGTTGATCCAGATCATTTTTATGGGAGGGTTTTCCGAATCGAGAATCCCTTGGCCCAAAAGGGGCTCGGGAATTTCTCTCCGGAAAGATGCGGCTGAGGTTGCCAGGACGGATGGGTCGAAATGTCGCTTGGTTTGAAAGCCGTGATTGACTCCCCCGCCGGCCACGCCGATGTTTCCGGTCACGGCACCCAGGGCATCAATGAGACGGATCATTTCCGGGCTGTGCTCCCATTTGTTGATCCCCCAGCCGAGGAGAATGGCCGATGGTTTTTCCACGGCGTAGGTTCGCGCCAGCGTCTCAATGCGGGATCGCTCCACGTCGCATTTCTCGGCAATATCCTGCAAGGAAAAAGCGTTGATCATCGACCGGTAGTCTTTGAAGCCTTGGGTGTGCTGGTCGACAAATCGTTCGTCGTGGAGTCGGGTATCCAGGATATGTCTTGCCATCCCGACGGCCATGAACCCATCCGTTCCGGGCCGGGGGGCAATGTGTTCATCGGCTATGGAAGCGGTATCCGTCCGGACCGGATCTATGAGGACTATCCGAGCGCCCCTTTTGCGAGCCTCTTTCAGAATCGGAATGAGATGAACGGTGCTTTTGAACGGATCCCTTCCCCAGATCAGGATGTTGCGGCTGTTCAGCAGGTCTTCGGGATCGTTCCCGAGCCGAGCACCCATGTCAGCGCCCTGGGCAGCCATCACGGAACCGGAGCAGAGGGAGCCGTTGTGGGTCGTGACTCCGCCTAGGAGGTTGAAAAACCTTCTCACCAGCTGCTTTGTTGCTCCCCAGGATGAGGAGCGCCAAAAATGCATGATCGATCCGCTGCCATAGGTGGCAGAGAAATACCGGATCTTCTCAGCGATGATGTCGAGGGCTTCCTCCCAGTTGATTCTTTTCCATCCATGGTCTGTTCTTTTTAGCGGCCGATCAATCCTGCTGGGGCTGTACACCCGGCGGGGATAGCGGTATCCTTTCTTACACAAAAACCCTCTTGTGTAGGGTTGATCCGGGTTCGCTTCGAGACGAAGTATCCTGCCATCCTGAACCTTTGCAATGATCCCGCAATTGTCGGGACAATCCAGCGCACATGTCGTTATGATTCGGTCCAACCGGGTCTGACCTCCCCATGTGAATCCCATGGAACCTTTTTTGCCTTTAGGGGGTGTTTATTCGCGACTGATCGAACTAACAAAGCAATGGCTTTTCAGTTTCTAATACCTATTTTCCCCTCAATTTCAACCTTGATGACGATAGGAAGGTAACGCAAAGAGTGTTGCATCGTCAACGGTTAGTTGATCTTGTGCTGGTTTCAAGAATGTCATCTCACCAAGAAAAAGGGAGACGTAGAAGAATGTCTGCATGGGCTCGTAAACGGAAGTGAGCGACTACAGGTCTTTGATCACTGAATAGGCATGGTGAATGGCGTCGTGGATTTTCCCCACCGTTGACGCATCGCCGATGACATGGACCGGGCCCTTGAACGGGCTGCGACTCAGCCCTTCGTATAGAGCCCTTTCAGGCCGGCGGCCGGCTGCCCACGCGATGAGGTCGAAAGGGGTCGAGAAAGAGGTCCCCTCTTGCTTCAAGGTCTTGAGCCTCATGCCCTCCACTCCCAATACCCTGGTGCCCGTATGGATCCGGATGCCGCGCGCCATGATGCGCTCTTTGAGATCCCAGGCGCTGATGGGTTCCATGTCTTGGGCGAAGTCCGGCAGTTGTTCAAAGAGGCTTACGCGGTAGCCTCTCTGGTGAAGGAACAGGGCCGTCTCACACCCGATGGAACCTCCCCCGACGATCGCCGCGCTCCCGCCGGCAGAAAGGGGGGGAGGGGAGGAAAGGACATCGTCCGCAGTGACAAGGGAGGAAAAGACAGGGACCTGCGGTGTCGAACCGGTGGCCACAACCACGACGTCCGGTGTTGTGGCAAGGATATCTTCGAATCCGACTTCCCAGCCGAGGCGGAGATCGATATCCAGACGTTCTAGCTGATCCCGGTAATACTCGATCGTCCAGCGTATCTTGTCTTTTCCGGGAGGAAGGGCTGCGAGCCGCATCTGTCCCCCGAGCTCCTTTTCTCTTTCCAAGAGGGTCACCCGGCAACCGCGCAGGGCCGCCACCCGGGCCGCTTCCAGTCCGGCAGGGCCGCCACCCACGATGGTGATTCGAGCTTTTTCTTTTTTCAGCGGGAGAATCCTGCAGTTTTGCTCATGCCCTGTCTCCGGGTTGATCGAGCACTGAATGGCATGGGTCAGCCGCTTGCTCAAGCAGCCCACGTTACAGCCGATGCACCTGTTGATGTCGGAGACCTTCCCTTGCCGGGCCTTGTTGGGCCAATCGGGATCTGCCAGGAGACCCCTGCCGATCGCCACAAAATCAGCGGCGCCTTCTCTCAGGACCTGCTCCGCAAACTCGGGCTCCCGGATCACGCCTACCGCAATCACGGGCACGCTTACTGCCTTCTTGATTGCCGCGGCGAGGTGACAGCGCCATCCCTGAGGGTACGACATGGGTTCGAGGAGGGTGGGAAGGGATTCATAAATACCTGCCGAAACATGGAGCACATCCACACCGGCCTTTTCCAGCGCCTGCGCAATGCGTTGAGCCTCGGAAACATCAATCCCCCCTTTGACAAACTCGTCGGCGCTGAACCTGAAACTGAGCGGGAAATCCTTGCCCAGAGCGTCCTTGATGCCCTGGACAATTTCCACGGGAAAACGCATCCTCTGCCGGAAGCTTCCCCCGTACCCATCGGTCCGCCTGTTGGTGTAGGGAGAGAGAAATTCCCCCACCAGATAACCGTGGGCTCCATGGATTTCCACCAGGTCAAAGCCGGCTTTTTCCCCTCGAACCGCCGCGACGATAAACTTGTCGATAACGTCCTCGATTTCCGCCCTTCCGAGTTCGCGGACGGGGGTCTTGAGATGACCGCAGGGAATAGGGGAGGGGGCAACCGGCATCACACCGCCCGTCACCTCGAAGGTTGTCTCCCTGCCTGCATGATGGATTTGAATGGCTCCCCTTGCCCCGGCACTCCGGATGACCGCAGACAGAGCCTTGAGCCCTCTCACCTTGGCGTCATCATAGATGGAAAGCTGTCGCTTGGTATTCTTGCCCACGGGAAAGTCGACCTGAGCATTTTCCACGATGAGGAGCCCCACGCCACCGCGAGCTCTTCTTTCGTAAAAGGCCAGGAGGTCATCGGTCACTCCGCCATCCTCGTCTGCAAGGTTGGTATCAATGGGTGCCATGACAATCCGGTTTGTAACAGGAAGCCTTCCTATATTCAGCGAGGAAAAAAGCAGGGGAAAGTGATTCACAACATGGCCTCCTAGATCACATTGGTCTAACAGCAACGTGGATTGCCGCTTTGTTCTGTGCAGGAGGCCACCGTGCTGTCTTTGATGAAAAGAGGGAATGGTGATAAAGAGTCGTTTTTTCTTGGGTTCGAAACATAGGGGAAATGGCCTTGGGTGTCAAGAAAATCGGGCAGCCGCTTATGTCAGCTGGTCAACGGAATGCGCCTTCCCTCGGATCTGCCCCTGACAAGCAAGGATCGTATTCTCTCTTTTCGATTTGACTGCGCAGAACACCAAGCCGGCTCCCGTGTTCCAGTGCTCGGTATCCCTACTTGGGACCCCAATCCTCCATCCTTCATTTTTTTCTTGACAGACGCCGCGAATCAGGAATAATGAATTTTGAATTCAAAATTCATTGCTTTTTGATGCGCAAGCGAACAACTCTGCTTGCACGTGAGGCACGACAAAGCGTCTCAGGGGGAGACGGTGACAAACCTGGGAGCCAAACACGAGAACCTGGATTTTAGGGCCTACCAGATCATCAAAGCGATGATCATCGAGCGCCGACTCCAACCGGGCGAGAAAATCCCGCAAGAGAAACTGGCCAGTGACTTGGGGATCAGCCGCACCCCGGTGGTGAACGCGCTGAAATATCTGGAACACGAGAAACTCATCCAAGCAGTCCCGCGGCGCGGCTATTTTGTTCGACGTTTCAGTCAGCAGGAGATGGTCTATATCTTTGAACTGCGGGAAGTCCTGGAAGGCCTGGCGGCGAGACGTGCTTCTCGTCACATCGGCAAAGAGCAGAAGCGAAAACTGGGATCTTTCTTCAAGCGGTTCGGCACTTCGGCCGAAATTGCCGATTTCAAGGCATATGCCGCGGAGGACCGGCGGTTCCACGGCTTTGTCGTGGAAATCGGAGGCAAGGAGTTCCTGAAAAGCATTCTTCAAACATACAACATTATTGCCTTCAGCTACCAATTGGACGCACCCGGCGGGTTGGTACGGCCTCCCAGCGAAACCATCGAAGAGCACCGCAACATCATTGCGGCAATCAGCCGGAGCGATGGAGCCGCTGCGGAAGAACTCATGCGCCTTCATCTGAGTAGGTCGCGGGAGTTGCTGGAGAAAAAGCTTGCCTCCGGCAAGGGCTCGCCCAGCTAGAGAACGAACATGGAATACCGACGGCTTGGCAGATCCGGTCTGCGCATCTTCCCCGTGGTCCTGGGAACTATGAACTTCGGTGGACCGACTCCCAGAGAGGAGGCCTTTCGCATCATCGACCGCTCGCTCGACAGGGGAGTCAATTTCCTGGACTGCGCAGATGTCTACGCGGGAGGGGAAAGTGAAAAAGTGGTCGGACAGGCCTTGCGTAGAGACGGCAAACGGGACCAGGTGCTTGTGGCGTCGAAAGTCTTCATGCCGACCGGCCCCGGGCCCAATGACCGGGGCAACACGCGGCACCATATCTTCCAGGCTTGCGAGGGGAGCCTGCAACGTCTTCAAGTGGACTTCCTGGATGTTTACCTCTTGCACCGTACGGATTTCAACGTACCGCAGGATGAGACTCTGGCTGCTCTGGGTGATCTGGTTCAACAGGGAAAGGTCCGAGCCATCGGGTGCTCCACCCACCCGCCCTGGCGGACCGTAGAGGCCGTGTGGATTTCCAGGACCTACGGCTATCCAGCGTTCACCTGCGAGCAACCGCCCTACAATTTGCTGGACCGGCGCGCCGAGACCGAGATTCTGCCCATGTGCCGTGCCTATGACCTGGGCGTGATCACATGGTCGCCGTTGGCCCAGGGGGTCCTAGGTGGTCGGTATCAAAGCACGAATTCATTCCCTGCCGGAAGCCGAGCCACCCAAAAAGAGATCTACGCGGAGCGAGTCACCACCGCGGGAATAGAGGTGGCGCACCAGTTGGCGCAACACGCCGAGAGAAAAGGGCGAACGGTGTCCCAGTTCGCCCTTGCCTGGATCCTGGCACAACGGGGCGTGACCGGAGCTATCATCGGTCCGCGCACCTTGGCGCAAACCGACGACCTCCTCGGGGCGCTTGACGCGGATTTGGACGAAGATGACCATCTTTACTGCGATTCCCTGGTTTCACCAGGAGCCTTTGTCTCCAATCATTTCAACACGGCCGGGTGGCTTCCAGCCGCTGAATGAGCCGCCGGGGGACACCCTGCGATGGGAGGAACACTGTGGACGAACTGATGATATGCGTGGCGCCGTGTCCGGGGGATAACCAGCCGGAGCGGTTTCCAGGGGAATTGGACGTGGTTGCGGAGGTAACCCGCAGCTGCGCTGCTGGTGCTTCCATAGCTCATCTGCATGTTCGCGACCGTGAAGGCCGACAAACCATTGAGACCAGTCTGTTCAGCCGACAGGTGCAGGACATCCGTCAGGCTTGCGACATCGTGATCGAAGGTTCAACCGGAGGCACCCCAGAGCACGCCTTGGCCGAACGTTGTGTGTCGATCCAGGTTCCCGGGGTGGAGATGGGCTCGCTGAATCTGGGATCAATCAACATGGCCGGGGGGGTTTACCAGAACCCGATGCAAGAGATCCGGTTCTACGCCTCCCGCCTCCGTGAAAACAGCATTCGGCCATCCCTGTGCGTCTTCGATCTATCCATGCTCAATAACGCAGAAAGGTTGGTCCAGGAAGGGCTGCTGAGTGAGCCCCGCGTTTACAACTTAGTATTCGACGTCCCCGACGCCTTACCGTATGACAAACGGATTCTGCGTTTCTTCTTGGACCTCATCCCGGACAGAAGCGTTTGGTTTGTGACGCGGCATCATGCTGCTGGGTGGATGAGTTTCCGGGATGCATTGGAACTGGGGGGTCACGCGCGGGTCGGTTATGAAGACGGCCCGTTTCTTTCGACTGGGGAGCGCGCCAAAGCAAACGCGGAATTGGTGGATGAGATCGCCGGGGCGGCACGGCAGATCGGCCGGAAAGTCGTGCTTCCGGAAGAGGCCCGTCGATTGCTGGGGCTGCCAGGAGCGTAAGGCAGCGCGCAAAGCACGCCGATAGCCAAAGAGAAAGGAGGGGATAGCTGAACTAAGCGGAGCAGTGGGTGAATGTTGAAACACAACTCAACACAAACAGGGAGGGTTCTGTGATGAAGAAAATCATTCTGATTGGTTTGGTCATCCTGCTTGCCTGTTCAACCGCTGCGAATGCGGCTGAAAGAGGGTTTCCCAAAAGAGACATCACCAATATCGTCGTATGGTCCGCAGGCGGCGGCACGGATGTGTGCAACCGGATTATCAGCGCGGAGATGAGCAAGATCATTGGCGTCAACATCAACGTGGTCAACAAGACCGGCGGCGTCGGGGGTTCCGTAGGCATGGCGGATGCCTATTCCAAACCTCATGACGGGTATACCTTATGCGGTTTGTCCGAATCCTGCGTTACTGCCGGCGTGCAGGGCGGTTGGGACAAGCGGATGAACGTATGGGATTTCTTCATCGTAGGCGGTTCACCGGACCTGGTCTCCGTAACCCCCAGCACCCCCTACAAGACGTTGAAGGATCTCATCGATGCGGCCAAGAAAAACCCCGACGCTGTCAAGTCGGGTGCAAGCGCATCCGGCTCTATCCATCATCTTAACCTGCTGGCCCTGGAAAAAGGCTCTGGAGCGAAACTGAATTTCATCCCTTACACGGGATCTGCGCCGGCCCAGAATGCGGCCATGACGGGCGAGGTCCAGGTGGTGATCACCTCCCTGGCCGAGCAACAGCAACTCATCCGCGGCGGGAAGCTGAGACCGCTGGCCATGTTGATCCCCAGCGCTTTTGAAGTGGCGGACGTGGGGAAAATCCCGTCTGCCTTCGACGACTACCCGGGATTGAAGCAGTATCTTCCTATTTCTCAGGCCATCGGGTTTGCGGTTCCTGCGGATGCGCCGGCAGACGTCAAGAGCGCCCTCGAAAGCGCATTCAAAGCAGCTATGGCCACGGACACGGTGAAGAAGTGGGGCAAGGAGAACTACTACCTCCTTTCTGGCAAGACCGGCGCAGAAGCCAGTAAGGAGTTCAACGATCTGGAATCCCTCTTTGCCTGGACACTCTGGGAGTTGAAGGCCGCCAAGGTCGACCCGGCGACACTCGATATTCCCAAACCATCAAAGTGAGAGAATTCCCCACTGACGACGGGGGCGGGTGCCGGACGGCATTCGCCCCCGCCTCCAGCGCCCGTGCGGCTGAACCGGTAGCCGCCGGGATCGAGGTGCAGTCATCGTGCTGGAAAAAGAGAAGATGAGAAAAGCGGACGTTTTCTCAGGGGCGGCGATTTTTCTCTTCGGGGCGTGGATCGTGAGCCAGGCTTTGAAGATGCCCATGAAAGACAGCTGGGGAGGCGTGATGAATGTGTGGTATGTATCGCCGGCTCTCCTGCCCCTTTTCGTAGGCTCCATGATCATGCTCCTGGGAGGGATGCTGTGCCGCTTCGCTTTGAAGACCATAGGTCCTTCGGAGTTCGGGAAGACGGTTCGGGGGCTCCTGAGTCATGAGCTTGTGGGTATCCTGACCAGTGATTCAAACATACGCCTTTACGCAATCGCCGTTTTGTTCGTTAGCCTTGTGTTTGTGAATCTTCCTCGAGTTGATTTTTTCTTGTGCTCGTTTCTGTTCTTGATCCCCTTCATCACCATGTTTTTTTTCTATGACGATGCGCTTCTCAAGAGGCTGCTCTTTTTCTACCTGGCAGGTGAGATGGTGCTTGTGTTCTGCCTCTTGCTCGGCTTCGGAAAAGGAACTGGTGGATCGCCGGCCCTCGCCCTGGACATCCTCGTCTGCTGCCTGATCTTCGCTTACTGTCTGTACGCTTGGCGGCTCATTCGCCGCGTTCCCGATTACCGGAAGAAATACCGTACCAGCCTTCTGGTCGGGATTGTCACGCCTTTGATTATCGGGCCGATTTTCAAATACTTTCTCATGGTGCCCTTACCAAAGGAAGGCCTTGTCGTGGCATTTATGGACATGATCCGTTACCTTGATTATTAGCAGTCTTCTCACGCGGAGGACAAACCGTCATGGCCGTTCTGGACCCGCTTGCAGTGTACTTTGAGGCCCTCGTTCAGGTGATTTCGAACCCCTGGAATCTGGCGATCGTATTCGGCTCCGTGCTTCTCGGGATCATGTTCGGCGCTCTTCCTGGCTTGACATCGACCCTGGGCGTGGCTCTGCTGACCGCGATTACCTACGGGCTTGACGCGCCGACCGCCATGCTCTGCCTGCTTTCGATCTATGTGGGAGGAACCTACGGGGGCTCCTATTCCTCGATCCTGATCAACATTCCGGGGACGGCCGCCTCGGCCGCCACAGCCTTGGACGGATATCCTATGGCCCTCAAGGGAGAAGCCGGCCGCGCCATAGGCCTCAGCACCACAGCCTCAGCGATGGGGACCGTGATCAGCATGCTGTTCCTGGTGACCATGTCCCCCATCATTTTGCATTTCGCGCTTCAGTTCACCTCCTTCGAGTTCTTTCTCCTGGCTTTCTTCGGCATTCTGATCAGCGGTACCCTGACGACCCCTGACCTGGTCATCAAGGGATGGATATCGGGGTTCCTGGGGCTCTTCCTGGCATGTGTCGGAAGAGACCGTCTTCAGTTCTTCCCCCGCTTCACCTTTGGCTATCCCGAGCTGGACGCCGGTATTGAGGTGGTACCTGTCCTGATCGGGGCCTTCGGTATCCCCCAGATCATTCAGGTGCTCAAGGAGAAGATGCAGGTTGGAGAATTTCAGAAGATCCAGCGAATCCTTCCGGAATTCGGCACGATCGTGCGGAACATCCCCAAGATCGTACGTTCCGCGCTTATCGGGGTGGGTGTGGGATGTGTCCCCGGAATCGGGGAAGACATTGCGGCCTGGGTCTCCTACGGCGCGGCCAAGAATGCCTCCAAACACCCGGAGCGTTTTGGCAAGGGCGAAATCACTGCGGTTATTTCCACGGAAACGGCAAACAACGCATGTGTCGGCGGTGCGATCATTCCGCTGTTGAATTTGGGTATCCCTGGAAGCCCCCCGGCGGCAATGCTCTTGGGGGCCTTGATGCTCCACGGTGTAGCCCCAGGGCCGATGATCACCTTTGAACACCCGAAATTCATCATCCAATGTGCCGCAATCCTGCTGCTTGCTTCTATGGCGATGTGGGTGGTGGGTATGAGCCTCGCCAAGCAGGTCGTGAAGGTTCTCCGCATTCCGGCGCCCATCTTCATGCCGATTGTCGGCTTGCTCTGCATCATCGGCTCCTATTCGTTGGGGTTGGACACAACAAACCTCTTTCTTATGTTGCCCGTGGGGATCATCAGCTATTTCCTGACCGAAATGGGATATCCCATCGCCCCGCTCGTCATTGGTGTCATCCTCGGCCCCATGGCGGATGAGAACCTCCGGCGAGCCCTTATGGTTTCCAAGGGGACCTTTTTGCCCATCTTCAGCCGACCAGTTGCACTGGGTCTCGTGCTGATCATCGTATGGCTGGTGCTCGTTCAGATCCCCTCCGTCAAGAAGTTCAAGAATAAGCTGGTGGACAAGGTTTTTCGAAGAAGAGCTCGGGATGGCAGGAGCAGGATTTGAGAACATGCGCGAGCATTCCGAAATGATTGGAGTGTCACCCGCTTTCTTCATTTCCCGGTTCACGAATCGGTTCACTCCCGAAGACGTGGCAGCGGGACTGAAGTCACTGGCTCCAATGGGTTACCAACGCTTTCAATTGGAGGTTTTCCACCAGGAGAGCCTGCCTGTTTGGGTCCGGCGGGGCGCTTCCCTGGTGCGGCGGGAGGCCAACGCGTTGAAATTGAAAGTCTCCCAGTTTGTGGCGCATTTCATGCTGGAGTCGTTTGCGAGCCCGGAAACACTCGATTCCGATGCCGTCGTTGATGAAATGAGAAGCGTGCTCGAGATTACCGCTCGATTCGAGGAGTGTCCCATCGTGACGGTTCCTATCGGGGCATTTCAGACATCGCGCAACCTCAGCGCCAAGGACTACCGCCGGCTCTTTGATCGGTGCGTGGAGAAGATAGGTTTGCTGCTTGAGTTGGTCGAGGGTTCTTCGCAGCGCTTGGCACTCGAAATCCTTCCTTCGGCGATTGTCGGGGGGACGGACGGCTTTCTGCGCCTCTGTGAAAGGCTCGGGAACAACGATCTAGGCTTCAATTTCGATACGGGGCATGCCTGGGCATCAAAAGAAAACCTTTGCCTGATCCCGGCAAAGCTTGGCCGGAGAATCGTCGGCACCCACTTGTGCGACAATCTGGGGAACGAGAACCTGTCGCTCCGACCCGGCGCGGGCTCCATTGACTGGCCTGGACTGATCGATAGCTTTCGGGCCTCAGGCTATCAGGGAGGCTTTGACATCGAGATCATTTGCAGACCAGAGGAGGCATGCGATGAATACACGCAGGCGCTGGCATATCTGGAGACGCTCTTGCGTGCATGAGCGTTCAATCTGAGGAGGAGACTATGCTGAGAATGGCAATCATCACCGGGTTTCTCTCCCAAACCAAGGACCGCTTTCATGAATACAACGCCCCCTTGGCTCTGGAGCAGAAATTCGAACTCATGACCCACATCCAAGGCTATGACGGGGTGGAAATCGTCTACCCTTATGAAGTCGCCGAGGCGGAGGCGACCAGGGAGCTTTTGCAGAAGTACGACTTGAAGATCGCGGCCATCAACGTCAACGTGAAGGCAGAGCCGGAGTTCCGCAACGGCGGTCTCACGTCCGGTCGGGCGGAGGTGCGCCAGAAAGCCATCCGCATGATCAGGGAAGCCAAAGACTATGCGGCCGCAGTGGGAGCCGACAAGGTCACTTGTTGTCCATTGGGGGATGGCTATGAATTTGCGTTTCAATACGATTACGCCCTGACCTGGAAATACCTGGTGGAAGGTTTCGCTGAGGCGGCCGCCCACAGGCCGGATATTCCCCTCTTCCTGGAGTACAAGCCTAGCGAAACGCGCGGACGATGCTTTCTGGATTCAGCCGCCAAAACACTGTGTCTATTGAAGGATCTTCAGATGAAGGCAGTGGGGGTGACGTTGGATTTCGGGCATTCCATTTACGGCAACGAAAACCCGGCCGAGGCCCTGGCCCATGTCGCAGAGAGCGGTTTTGGCACCTATGTTCATATCAATGACAACGACGGGAGATGGGACTGGGATTACTTCTGCGGCACAAAACACTTCCTTGAGTATGTGGAGTTCCTGTACTATTTGAAGCGTTACGGATACAGTGACTACCTTACCTCGGACACTTCGCCGACCAGGTGGGACATTGTCGGGACCTTTGAGGTTAACAGCCGCTTGTCCAACAAAATCTGGCGCTTGCTCCATGAGATTGACGATCGGGAAATCGAACGCCTGATCAGGCGGGGAGAGTACCTGGATACGTGGAAGTTCTTGGAAACTACCATTCTAGGACTCAAATAAGAAAGCGATATGACGTCTCCGGTTTTGATCAGCACGGCCGCCTTCGATGGCTATGACTTGGAGGTTGCACTGGGTGAAGTGGCCTCCTTGGGAGTGGAGTTCGTGGAACTGGCCTTCATCGAAGGCTATACCGACCCCTTTACCGAAGAACATTTCTCAGGACAGAACGCTGACAAGATTGCCCGCTCGGTGGAGCGGAGCAAGCTCTCCTGCCTGTCTGTTTCGGCTCACATGGATCTCTCGCGGGATGACGCGGTAGCCGTTTTTTCGCGGCGGATGAGATTCGCGCGGGCCGTGGGCGCACAATATGTTCTGTCCAATGCCGCCCCCCGGGACCGAGAAACACTATTCATGGGGAACATGCAGGCTTTGGCCGCACTCGCCGAGGAGCTGGGTCTGAAGATCGCCCTGGAAAACCCAGGGGACGGGCGGGACAATGTGCTCAACACCGCTCGGTCTGCGGCTTCTGTTATCCAGCGGATTGGGTCGCCGCGTGTTCAGATGAATTATGATTTCGGGAATCTCCTGTCACACTGTTTCGAACGGGTGCGGCCGGAGGATGACTACAAGCATGCCTTGGAATGTACGGCCTACTATCACATCAAGGATGTTGCCGCCGACAGTAAAGGTTGGCGGTTTACCGAAATCGGCAAGGGAAGCATAGATTACAGTGGCATTCTCACGGAATTGAAGGTTCTGCCGAAACCGGTGCCCTTATCCCTGGAGATTCCCCTGCGGATTACGCGCGCACCGGATGCCTCCCCGCGAAGGGCGCCGGCACCGATTCCGCTGGACCGCATTAGGCGAGTTCTAGCTGGCTCCCTTGCCTTCGTCCGCAAAGCTCTCCAGCCATGAGATATTCGAAAAAGAGATGAAATCCACGACGGAGCAGAAGGGATGAAGGAAGTTGCCATCGGGTGTGACCCGAACGCTGTCGCGTTGAAGGAGGCGATTAAGGAGCATCTACGTTCCTTGGGCTTTGACTGCAAGGATTATGGCAGCGAGGATCCAGTCTATGCCAATGTCGCCTTCCGCGTCGCCGAGGCCGTAGCCGGCGGGGAGCATGATCGCGGCATTCTGCTGTGTGGTACGGGCATCGGAATGTGCATTGCCGCCAACAAGGTCCCCGGTGCCTATGCTGCCAATTGCTCCGACCCCTATTCCGCCGAGCGCTCGCGCAAGAGCAACAACGCCAATATCCTCACCCTCGGCTCACAGGTGCTTGGCGTGGAACTGGCCAAGAGCTTGGTCACAGTCTGGATGGAATCCGAATACGCACCGGGAGGAAGGTCCGAGCCAAAGATCCAGCGGATCTGTGAGTATGCCCGGGAGCACCAGAAATAGTGGAGAGGGGCGCGCAACCCATCGGGAGGAGCACATGAAAAAGTTCATCAATGATCCGTATGATGTGGTGGATGAAATGCTTTCCGGTTTTCTGCAGGTGCATGAGAAATACGTGCGCAAACTGGACACTGCCCGAGTGGCGGTTCGCAAAGATGCCCCGATTCGAGGCAAAGTAGGCATCGTCTCCGGAGGGGGCTCCGGACACAAGCCAGCCTTCATCGGCTTCATTGGGGAAGGGATGTTGGACGCGGTTGCCGTGGGAGAAATTTTCACGTCCCCCCCGCCCTTGGCCTGCCTGGAGGCGGCGAAAGCGGTGAACTCGGGGAAAGGGGTTCTTTTCCTTTTGGGGAATTACGCTGGGGACGTCATGAACTTCGGCTTGGCGGCGGACATGGCACGGGCTGAAGGCATTGAGGTGGAAATGGCCATCAGCACGGATGACGTGGCCTCCGCCCCGCGGGATGAGATTGAGCGGCGGCGCGGCGTGGTGGGATCCTTTTTGGGTTGGAAGGTGGGCGGGGCCAAAGCGGCGGCCGGGGGGAGTCTTCAGGAATGCAAAGCGGTCGTCGAGAAAATCAACGGCAACACGCGTACAATCGGTGTGGCCCTTTCCCCCTGCACCGTGCCGGCCAAGGGGAGCCCGACCTTTACTTTAGGCGAGGATGAGATGGAATACGGGGTGGGGCATCACGGTGAACCCGGCACGGCCCAGATTCCCATGATGACGGCAGATGAGATCACCGCCAAGTTGACCTCGGAGGTCATCAACGATCTCCCGTTTCAGGCCGGTGACGAGGTAGCCCTGTTGATCAACGGGCTGGGTGGAACGCCGCATCTCGAACTCTATATCTGCTATCGAAAGGCGAGGAGCATTCTGGAAGAGTGCGGTATCCGGGTCGGTCGATCCTATGTGGGGGAATTCTTCACGGGCTTGGAGATGGCGGGCTTTTCGGTGACATTGACAAAACTGGATCCAGAGGTCCGAACGCTGCTGGAGGCACCGGCCGACACGCCCTGTTACCGGTTAGGAGGGAGATGAAGATGGCGGACAGCATCGTGCCGGGACAAATGCTGAAGGCACTACACACCCTGTGCGACACCATTGAGCAGGAAAAGAAATCCCTGTCCGATCTGGACGGAGCCATTGGGGATGGGGATCATGGGGTGAACATGGCCAAGTGTTTCCGGGAAGTGAAAAAGAAGCTGTCCGACTGCGAGGACTCGGATTTCGGCGGCCTCTTCAAGCAGGTGGGCATGGTGGTCATGAATTCGGTGGGCGGTGCAATGGGAGCTTTGTACGGAACGTTCTTTCTGCGCTTGTCCCAATCCGCGAGCGGCAAGGCCCAACTCGACCTGGATGACTGGGTGCAGATGCTGCAGGCGGCTGAAAAGGGGATTCTGGAAATCGGCAAGGCCAGTCCGGGGGATAAAACCCTGGTGGACACCCTCACGCCGGCGGTGCGGGCCCTGGAGAAAGCCCAGAAGGACGGAGCAGCCCTGCCGGAGGCGTTGCGGGATTTTCAGACGGCTGCGGAGCAGGGCATGCTGTCCACCCGGGGGATGGTCGCCAGAATGGGCCGCGCCAGTCGCTTGGGGGAAAGGACGCGCGGGCATCAGGATGCGGGGGCAACGTCATGCTTCTTCATCCTGAAGGCCTTGGCGCAGAGTGCAGAACTGACCCTCTGAGGTCGGTGCTGCATGTTGTAAAAAGCCGTCCGCTGTTGAACACGAACCAGGGCAGGAGAGGAAAGACATGAAATACCGATATCTTGGAAATTCGGGCCTATTGGTGTCGCGGTTGACTCTGGGAACCATGACCTTCGGGGCTCCCGATTGGGGTTGCGAGGAACAGGAAGCCCACGCCATCATACGGAACTATTTGGAAGCCGGGGGAAATCATCTTGATATCGCGGATATCTATGCCGGAGGACGATCTGAGGAAATCGTGGGAGACCTCATGGGCGATCTTAACCGCGACAGCCTCATCATTGCCAGCAAGTGCTCCCTGCCTTCGGGTCCTGGTGTCACGCAGTTCGGCGCTAACCGCAAACAGATCATCAGCTCCTGTGAAAAGAGCCTCAGGAGACTGAAGACCGATTACATCGACCTCTACCATATCCACGTCCCCGACCCGGTAACCCCATATGAGGAAACCCTCAGAAGCCTGGACGATCTCGTGCGGCAAGGCAAGGTGCGCTACATAGGCTCCAGCATGTTCCCCGGTTGGCAGCTGACCAAAGCGCAGGGCGTGTCCGAAAAGAACAACCTGGAAAGAATGGTTGCCGGTCAATACATCTACAGCTTGGTTCATAGGGAATTGGAAAGGGAAACCATCCCTGCGGCCATAGATGCGGGCATCGGGATCACCTGCTTCAGCCCCCTGGGCGGCGGACTCCTGACCGGAAAGTACAAGGGACAAAAGGAACCGGAACAGGGCACAAGGGCTTCTTTTCGAACAGGGGTGGATGGTCCGCGATTCTGGCATCCCAGGGGTTACAGGACCGCCGAAATCCTGGAAGAGGTTTCCCGGAAATCAGGAATGCCGATGACCAAGCTGGCGATAGCTTGGCCATTGGGCCGCAGATTCGTTACCTCTGTAATCATCGGAGCCAGAACCGTCGCCCAACTGGAAGAAAATCTGGGGCCGGCGGACTGGGACGTGCCTGAAGAGATATGGAATGAACTGGAGAAAAGAACGCGACCTGAAGAGGAGTACCTGAACTGGTACACCAGATTCAACTACGATCGCTTTGCCAGGGCCAGCGAGTCTGGGGAGCCGAATCTCGAACTGCTTTGACCTTCTTGATTTGCTCCACAGAACCTGGTGTCCGATGAGCAGTAGTGAGAAACCTGCCCAAATCACTGCGAGACCTATGGCGCGCCCGTGGTTTCCGCTCCACATCCCAACAAAGGCAAATAAATAATCCGCTATTATGGATTTTGTTCAAACAAGTCACGTGGATTAGAGAAAGAAGTCGGCACCGACGATCAAGTTCCTGCATCAATTGAAGCTGATCCTTCGCCAAAAACTTTTGAGAAAATTGGGCGCATTCAATAGACACCCCCGGCTAAAGCCCGGGGTATCTATCCAGATTTTGCACTGAGCTCTCCTGTCCGGTTAGTAAAATTGACTGACTGAGCAGTAAGGAATTGGCAGAGTTAGCAGATTTGCAGATCGATGATGTTCTGGAAATTGCCAATGAGACCAACTAGGAAATCTAGTTAGTGCCCATCCAGAAATGGACGTTTTTGGGGGACTTATGGAGTCGCGAGGTAGACAGCGACACGCAACTCCGTGTGAATGAAGCAGTTTTGCTGCTCCAGAGGCCACATTTGAGTTTAGGTTGTTGTTAAGCGGGCGCACTTCCGCCTATTTTCAGTGTAGTGGTCGTAATGACAAATGTGACCGTTTAGTGGTTATATAATAAGCAAAACTAGAAAATCTGGAGGTTAATCTATATAACAGAATAACAGAGACAACGTCCAAGTTTATTGACGGTATTGTCCAGTGAAGAGACGCTACAAGAAAACAAAATATCAGCCAATTTAGATTATTGAGCATCATCGGGGATAGTAATATGAAAATCACCGTTGTGGGCGCGGGAGCCATGGGCTCCATGACTGGAGGTTTGCTCAAGGAGGGCGGCGAAGACGTCTGTCTTTACAATACCAATAAAGAGCATATCGAACGGATCAGAAAAGAGGGGCTGATTGTAGAGGGCATCGGCGGAGAACGGGTCGTATCTATCAAGGCCACCGACGTCGTTGAAGAGATAGGGCCGACAGATCTCATTATCATCTTCGTAAAGTCATATGACACAGAAGCCGCCGCACAGGCGGCCGCAAAAATCGCTACCCAAGAGACAGCCATACTGACCCTGCAAAACGGGCTTGGCAATGTGGAAATTCTGGAAAAGGTTTTCGGCGGCCAAATGGTTCTGGCTGGCACTTCGGATGCAGCCGCTACGATTGTTGAACCAGGGAGGATCCGACACACTGCCAACGGAAATATTTATATCGGGGAGACCGATGGGCAGCTCACCGAGCGGGTGGAAAAGATCGTTGCCTTGTTCAAGACGGCCGGTTTCAAAGCCTACGCTTCGGAGAACGTCATGGGCCTGATCTGGACCAAACTTATATTCAACCTGGCAATCAATCCCCTGGGTGCGATTCTTAGGGCCAAATGCCGCAAACTCATCGACAATGAACCAGCAAGAGTAACAATGAAGCTGATCGTTGAAGAGGCCCTGAAAGTAGCCGAAGCCAAAGGAGTCCGTTTACTTAACGAAAATATGCTGCAAGCAGCCTATGACCTAGCTGAAAAAAACGCCAATAGCTTTTGTTCCATGGCACAGGATATTATTAAAGGCAAGAAAACAGAAATTGATTTCATTAGCGGCGCGGTGAGCAGGGAAGGCAAGAAAATAGGAGTCAACACACCCATCAATCAAATTATGACGTATCTTGTGAAAGCCATCGAAGACACACAGCAAAAAGGGATCTGATAAGCCGACAGAATACAACAATTTCATATAGCCCCGAATAGAATCCGGATCCGAACGGTTGTTTTGTGTCTATTGAATTGTACATCTGAAAACATTGGTGTCCAGAAACCGTGAAATGAGTCCATGGCTTCTTGAGAGTATCGGTTCATCACCTATTTCGGGATCGTGAGAAAGGCGGTAGCGCCCGTCGGCTATTCGTATCACCTCAGGAGCACTGCCTGTCAGGTGTACAACAAATTCCACCCGTAGCAGGGCCAGAGCAATACCAAGCAGCAGCAGAGCAAAGCTCTGAATAAATGCTTTCAATCTCTTCATTCCTTGGGAAACACATAAAGATAGCGAGCCGGGACAGGCTGAAGCGGTTTGTCCATCCAGGTCCACAAGAGTTCAAAACCTCTTCCGAATCCATGATTATAATATCTAACCACTATAGCATGATAACCTTTTGCCAGCCTGACCCGCCCAACCTTTTGGCTCCGTCCGTGGATGCCCCAGTTATCAACCACCAGCTGACCATCGATATACACAGCCGATCCGTCATCAGATGAAGTTCCAAAAATATATTCCCGATTCTCTTGTATTCTAATATATCCACTCCATTCAATTGCAAAAAGCTCTCCCAGCTTTTTTTCCCCTTGGCCCCATGGGATCATTATATGCTTTTCGATTGCGCTATGAAAAACCCTGTCGCTATCAACCGGGGTCTGTATAAATTCGTCTGACAATTCATTCGACCAGGGTATTCTGTCATAATACATTGCAAACAAGCCTCTCTGCCCCGGATAATGCAGCGTCTCCCAGGCTGCCAGGCTTCCGGGCAGTAAAACAAGAATCAAAAAGCCTGCCAAAAGATACGTTCGATAACAGAGAGATACTGTTTCCTTGTGAACGGAAGTCAATTTATTGATGAACTGTTGAAGCATCAACAGCCAAAAGAGTATCAGCGGAGCAAGCTGCAGCCAGCCCGGTAATTCCTGTAATTTACCCCAATTAAATGATGCGGAATCGGCGGTTAAGAGCCCGGTTGAAAAAGTGGCACTGGTATCGAGAGCGTAAATACCACGCAAGAAATTGTCCAAGTAATAATTCAAAACCGGGTTGGAGGATTCATAAGGGGCTCTGGGTTCAACCGCCGTTACTATCAGCATGATCAATATTGTTAGAGGAATCAGCAGGGCGGCAGCGATTCTGACCGGCCTCAGCCGCATCGCGAATGTCATCATTAGAGCGGCAAAAGGCAGCATGGGTAGCAAATGACGAGGTCCGGCAGAAGCGCCTCCTCCCCAGTAAACAAAACTGCCGCCGTAGCCGGAATTAAAAAACAAAAAGAACACGACCACAAGAACAGTAAGCAGCAGTTCCAACCAATGCGGCTGGCGAATACGGACAAGAAACGGCAACGAGAGCGCCGGCAGGATCAGCCAGGGGTTAAACACAAAGAGGCCTCTCATCAGACCAAAGGTTATCTGGTACAGAGTCTCCAGCTTCGGCCAGCTTACGCCCATAAATCCAACCTTGTGGTCAGGAAAGAAGCTGCCTGCCGGACCGGCAGCATAGGCTGAATACGGAATAAAGAATGGGCTGCCGAACGCTGCCCATTGATACACAGCCAGAGGAACAAGGGCAACACAGCCACCCAGTACCAGCCAGAGCACAGGTCCAGGTTTGCGAAAACAGAAAATACTGTAAATTCCAAGCGCTACCGCGATCAAGGCTGCAGGATATTCCGTGGTTACCCCCAAGCCCAGCAGAAGTCCCGACGCAAAGAGTATGCCGCCTGACACAGGCCGTCCCGCCTTTGAGCAGCAAGCCTGCTTAAATATCAGATAGAATGCCGCAAAACCCAAAAAGGCCGCCAGTTGATGACTGAAAAACACTGTACTGAACGGAAAAGCGATTGTACCCAGACCATAACCAACGGCCAAAAGCAGGGCGATAGAGCTGCGTGGCCCAGGATTGTAGGGCAGCAGAATGTAACAGATGCGATAAATCAAGACCGCTGTTAATGCAGTAGCTCCTCCAATAAGCAGCCAAACCGTCAGGTAGCACAATAGATTCAGTCTTGCATCGGAGTCGGTGCCAAACAGTTTCAGGACAAAATCAAAGCCAACCCAGATCGGCAGGGCTAAAAGAACGCTTCCAGGAGCTTTGTTCGGAAAAATCTTTCCCCGATACTGCACCACATCGGCACTGGTATAAGCAAACGTGTTAATGGCCAGGCTGCCTTCTTCGGTAATTGAGCGCAACTGAGAAAAGCGAGCATTTTCGTTGTCCTGGCCTGCCTGAAAGAAATACCCGTAAGAGACAAACAACAGCAAAAACAGAAGCAATTGTATTCCCGGCTTTTTGCAAAATGTACCAGGGCGCATAGTATGCCGATTGAAAAAACTCCCTGTCATTTCCGCTCTTTTTTGATAAAGATGTTAATTCTCGTTCCGGGCTGAGAAATATGTCGGAATCCGCTAAGCGGCATATAGAACGCGTCTGACAAATCAAAATCAGCCTGCGAGCCATCACCTGGTTGGAATGGATCCACAAGATAAGCGAGTCTGTAATGTTCATTTACGTATTTCCGCCAATAAGAATCCAAGCCGCCAGAGAAATAGAATATTGGATGTTTTTCCTCCAAAAAGAGCTCCGGAAGTTCCTGATGAGGGATCTGCATTCTATCAATTGTTTTGTAGCTGAAACCGGAAGGCAGTTCGGGCTTGCCGTAAAAAAAGCCTCTAACGCCGATCTTCCTGCCAGGAGAGCCCTCCAGTCTCTGAAGCCAGGCTCTGGCCAGAATTCTGGTATCAGGTTTAGCAAGCAATTTGTCAAAGGCAATTGCCCGAGTAAGCGGTTCGTAGCTGACAACAAGCATAATTAGCAAAAGCAGCAGATACTGACGCCTACTGAACCAAAGCTTATCCATAAGTGTCACGATCAAGGAAGAGGACATTATACAGATTGCCGGAGCCAGCAAAACCATATATCTAATCGGGGCCCAGTTTGCGTTGGTATAAATAGCCAGCAAAACCACAGAGAAGGATGCAAGCACCACCTCAGTTGACGTCAAACGCCTGCGGAGCAAATTTAAAAGCGTTACCGCCAAAGAAGCATAAAATATAAAAAGGAGTAACCAGCCAAAGCTTTTCTGCAGGCAGAAGATCATTATCCAGTAAAAACCTCTAGCCTGATCGACTCCCGGAAGTCCATCACGGGCGAACTGATAGACCATCGCAATGTTTTGCGAAAAGCCTTTGTAGTCGAGGACTACGTAAGGAGAAGTAGCCAAAGCAACGGCAAAAAGAAGGAAAACGGCAGCAAGTGCCTTTGCAGCCTCCCGGTGCTGCCACAGCGGAATTCCTTCCCGTAACAGTCTGAAACAATGTACTGCAGCAAAGGGCACCCCCAGAGCAAGAGCCGTATACTTGGCAGAAGCCGCCAGACCTCCGAAAACCGCCGCTGCCAAATAATCCCGCCAGCGGCCTCTTTGTCCGACTCTGACAAGAAAAATGCAGCAGACAGTTGCCAGTAAAGTCATGGGCACATCAACTGTCATAAAATGGGAATCACGAATATGAATAAAACAAAAGGAAATTAGAAATGCGCTGAGTAAAGCAGTTCGCCTGTTTTTTTCGACTGCTGCCAGCTGATAAACAGCAGCTATGCCGGCCACCCCGCAGAAAGCAGTCACTACCCTGCCCAGCAAATGAAACTCCATTGAATTGGCATAGTGCAGCCACTGCCCGGAAGCAAAATCAACAAAACCGTTACCTATGGCCATTAGGGCTTTCCAAATCAAAAATATCAGAGAAAGGCAATACATATAGAAGGTCGGATAATGGAAGAAATGAGGATTTAAATCTCCACCGTGAAATCCAAGAGCACGACTGATTAAATATTCTTCATCCGGGCGGAAGCGGCCTGCCGCAGGGAAATCAATTGACCACAGACGCAGAGCTGCCCCGATAAGCAAACAGCCGATTAAGCATCCGCTAACCAGTGAGGGGCTGAAAACGCTTCCTGCTTCCTGCTCAGCTTCCCTTGTATTTGGTTCGTCGCGCATTGCTCTGTAAAAGGTATGGGGAATAGAATCTGCAAATTGGCCGCTAGGAGCCTGGCGGCGTAGGATTTGAGTTGAAGGAAATCGGATTACTCTTTCTTGACTTTGTCCGCCGCTAGGTAGGCGTCGATTTCCGCCTCGGCCAGTAACTGACAGTTAAGTTCGCTGAAGTAGCCGTTGTCGACGCTGAGCTTTTTCGGCTTCCGGCCGGCGATATTCTCTTCCATCTGTTCGAGTATCGGCTCGAGTTGCTCTTTGTCATTGGGTGCCTGGGTCACGAGGCTGGCCACAATCAACTGGCTCTTGCCATCTACGGCAGCCTGGCAGTTGTACGCCTGCTCGAAGCTCTTGGTGGCCATGTGCTTCATGATCCGGCTGTCGGGATCGGTGAAGTTGTACTGCCGCTTGGCCTCCGGCTCAGCCGAGGGCGCCTTGGGAGGCGGGCCGGAGCGGTGGTAGTCTTTCTTCTCCCTACGCTTCTGCTCCTTTTCCCGCTTCTGCATCCGGCCGTAGCTCATGGCCTTGTGCTTGCTGGTATTCGCTTTGACCTTGGTCCCGTCCAGCGCCACATGCCCCAGCTTCATTAGGCCGTCCTTCAGGGATAGTTGCAGGACTTGTACAAACAGCCCGACCAGGGCTTTGAGGTGGCGTTTGCGAAACGAAGCATTATCCAGGATGAAGTATACCAGATCATCGGCGGGCAACCACTGGCGCAGGTCGGGGGGCAGCAGGTACAACTGGTTCGGATCGCAGGCTCGAAATCGTGTGTTTGTTTCCATGCTTAAGAGCATAAAACATAGGATAAGCAATTGCAACTATTATTAAATCGTTGTTTCATCGTAACTTGAGAGCAACCGGCTAGTCCGGCAGGCTCCTAGAGCTAAACTGATTCTAACATGAAGATGGAGGAAACCATAACGAGAGATGGAAAGTATTCAATGAACTCCAGAAAGAAGCGTTCGCCTGGTTTCACGGTGACAGGGCGCTGATGAGAGCGAGGACCCTTCTCTTTTCGAAAAGGGGGCGACGATTTATCATTTCCGCGGGATCTCAGAAATAGGTATGGTGTCCCCATAATCCTTGGGGGCGACAGGGAAGTGTTCCTCTTCCCCTGGGTTAGCCAGAGAATGATCTTTTCTCAACAATGGATATTGTGTTATTCTTAGGCCAAGTATTACAGTTTTCGACAGCTCACCCGTTGCACTTTTCGGTTGCCGTTACAGATCTTATTTTCGGAAAATCGAAGTGCTGGATTTGCTATATGCAAGGTTAGGTGCTAAAAGCATCGTTTAAATGGCTTATCGGCTTCAATCAAACACTAGGAGGAATCACATGACAGATAACACAACCGCGAGCAAGTGCCCCGTGATCAACGGAGCGGCTCATAGACACACGATGCGACTCATCAGAGGAACAAGGCTAATTTGGCTTTTTGCGTTGGTTCTTAGCCTTTGGGTAGGGCTTGATGCCGGCTTGTTATTGGCCCAATCTACGACGGAGAAACATACGGAGACCGGCAGCAAATGCCCGGTCATGGGTAAGCAGGCCGGGCCCTACAGGCACACGTCCGCTGGGGCCATGTCGGTTCAGAGCTGGTGGCCGAATCAACTGAACCTGAAGATACTTCATCAGAATTCCGCCAAAGGCAATCCTATGGGCGAGGAGTTCAACTACGCCGAGGAGTTCAAGAAACTCGACCTGGATGCCCTGAAGAAGGACCTCGAGGCGCTGATGACCGATTCGCAGGACTGGTGGCCCGCAGATTATGGACACTACGGACCGCTCTTTATTCGGATGGCGTGGCACAGCGCAGGCACATACCGCATGGGCGACGGCCGCGGGGGTGCGGGGTACGGCACCCAACGTTTTGCGCCCCTCAACAGCTGGCCGGACAACGCGAACCTCGACAAGGCGCGCCGGTTGCTCTGGCCGATCAAGCAGAAATACGGCAGCAAGATCTCGTGGGCGGACCTGATGATCTTAACCGGCAACGTGGCTCTCGAATCGATGGGATTCAAGACGCTCGGATTCGCCGGAGGCCGTGAAGACGTCTGGGAACCACAAGAGGATATTTACTGGGGATCCGAGAGCGAATGGCTTGGCGACAAGCGCTACTCCGGTGACCGGGAACTCGAGAACCCCCTCGCCGCCGTGCAGATGGGCCTGATTTACGTGAACCCGGAAGGGCCGAACGGTAATCCTGACCCGGTCGCGTCGGCCCGTGACGTGCGCGAGACCTTCGCGCGCATGGCGATGAATGACGAAGAGACGGTCGCGCTCGTCGCCGGCGGGCACACGTTCGGTAAGTGTCATGGCGCGGGCGATGCGGCCCTTGTCGGCCCGGAACCCGAGGCCGCCCCCATCGAGGAGCAAGGCCTCGGATGGAAGAGCAGCTTCGGAAGCGGCAAAGGCGGCGATACGATCACCAGCGGCATCGAAGGCGCCTGGAAGCCGAACCCGACCAGATGGGACATGGGCTATCTGAAGATGCTGTTCACATACGAGTGGGAGCTGGTCAAGAGCCCGGCCGGCGCGCATCAGTGGCTGGCCAAGGACGTGGCCGCAGAGAACATGGTGGTTGACGCGCACGACCCGTCGAAGAAGCACCGGCCGATGATGACCACGGCAGACCTGGCGCTGAAATTCGACCCGATCTATGAGAAGATTGCGCGGCGTTTCCTCGAGAACCCGGAGGAGTTCGCGGACGCCTTCGCCCGGGCATGGTTCAAGCTGACCCACCGCGACATGGGCCCCCGCTCGCGCTATCTCGGCCCAGATGTTCCGGAAGAGGTAATGATCTGGCAGGATCCTGTTCCCGAGGTTGATCATGAATTGATCGGGGAGCAGGACATCGCTGACCTGAAAGAGAAGATCCTCGCCTCCGGCCTGTCCGTTTCGCAACTGGTCTCAACCGCCTGGGCATCGGCGTCCACATTCCGCGGGACCGACAAGCGGGGCGGAGCGAACGGGGCACGCATTCGCCTCGCACCGCAAAAGGATTGGGAAGTCAATCAACCGGCAGAACTTGCGAAGGTCTTGCAGACACTTGAGAAAATCCAACAGGATTTCAACCGCTCGCAGTCCGGCGGCAAGAAGGTGTCGCTCGCTGATCTGATTGTGCTGGGCGGGTGTGCAGCCGTCGAGGAAGCGGCGAAGAAGGCCGGGCACGACATTCAGGTTCCCTTCTCGCCCGGGCGTACTGACGCGTCGCAGGAGATGACCGACGTGGACTCATTCGCCGTGCTCGAACCGACCGCAGATGGGTTCCGCAACTTCCTTGGTCACGAGCTCGACAGACCGGCGGAGGAGATGCTGGTCGATCGAGCACACCTGCTCACGCTCACGGCCCCGGAGATGACCGTTCTGATCGGCGGCATGCGGGTCCTGGGTACAAACGTTGGAGACCCCCAACTCGGTGTCTTCACCAAGCAACCGGGGACCTTGACCAATGACTTCTTTGTTAACCTGCTGGACATGAGCACGGAGTGGCAGAAGTCCCCCAAATGCGAGTTCTTTTTCGAAGGACGGGACCGCAAGACGGGTGAGGTCAAATGGACTGCCACTTCCGTCGATCTCGTGTTTGGTTCGAACTCGCAACTTCGAGCCATCGCGGAAGTTTATGCCAGTGCCGACGCAAAGCAGAAGTTTGTCAATGACTTCGTGGCGGTCTGGAACAAGGTGATGAACCTTGATCGTTTTGACCTGGCTGACTGAACTTTAGACGTTGACGGCAAGGTGGACGGCTCCGCTTTCCACTAGCAACACCCTTGAGCCTTCTGGAGGAAACCATGAATAGCAGTTTCCAGAGGGTCGTGTTGAAAGGACCTCCAGGGACACGTCCGTGTCCCTGGAGGTCCTTGTGCTTTGGGAGGCGATCGCATGAGCCCGGAAAGCTACACCCGCAAGCTTACCGCCATTTTCAGCGCCGACGTGGCGGGGTACATTCGCCTGATGGGCGACGACGAGGCCGAGACGGTAAACACCCTCACTGCCTATGACCTATTTGAACGGCACACCAAAGAGGACAACATCAAGGCCCGCGAGTTGCTGGACCAAGCGTTGAAGCTGGAGCCCAACTACGCCAATGCTTTGGCCTTGAAAGCGGTGACTCACTTTCAGGATGCCCGGTTCGAATACAGTGCATCCCCGGCCGAATCTTTCATGAGTGCCGTGGAGCTTTGCCGGAAAGCTCTGACCCTTGACGATACGGATCCCGACACGCTGGCTCTATGGGGAATCATCGAGATGGCCCAGGGGCAGCACGAGGAGGCGATTGGCACGGGGGAACGAGCCCTGACCCTGGGGCCGAGTAACGCGGAAGTCCACGCAATGCTGGGGGTCAAGTATTACTATGCGGGGAGGTATCAGGACGCCATTCGTGGTTGACTCGAACCGCATTCAACAGACGTTCGATTTGGAGCCAACCCCCGTTGACACCGGAATCGACAGAACTGTGAGGTGGTATAAGAAGCACATTGGCAAGCACTAAAGGAGTGCCGGTGGTGCTAGCAACCGGCTGGAGCGGACGGCGTCAGGATTCCTGATTCCGGTGACACGATACTCAATTTGACGAACTGGGTACGGGTTTCACTCGGACTCATCGACCTAGGTGTCTCCAAAGCCCGCTGATTCCGCGATGAGGCTTCCTGTCCCCGCAACCGGCGGCTTTCTCCCCCTTTCAGACACAGGTGGCGATGTCCGAGTGAGGAATCTTCCCGAAAAGGATGCCCACCCTGAACCGGCGGCCTAGGAGCAAGACGCGGCAAACCGAAGAAGACCCGTGAGCTGATTTGCCCCGGGTTAATGCCTCCCATCATGCATCGCTAAGTACGGTGGTTTCTACCGCCCCCGCGCTGTTAACACTCAGTTGGTGAGCGCAGCGTGCACTGGGGTTTATCGCACGAGCGCGGTGCGTTAAGGGCTCGGAAATTCTGAAAAGTGGGATTATTCCTGGGTCGCGTGAGACAAAGACGATTCTGGTTACCGATGGAAGCTCGCGCTGTAACCGTTCTCTCCTCTGGGCAGGTCAGCGCCTCTCACAGCACGCGGCGTTCCGCGATCTTCTGGCCTAAGGAACGTTGACGTTCTCCGTCCCGAGCCGGAGCTAGAGTTCGCAGATCTTCCCTTCCTGCAAGGTCAATCGGCAACCTCCAAGTTTTTCTGCCTGCGCTGAATCGTGGGTGACCAGGATCATCGTCATCTTCCTGTCCCGGCTGAGCACCAGGAGGCAGTCTTCGATGATGGCGGCGTTTTCCTGATCGATGGAGGTTGTGGGTTCATCCAGGAAGAGCACGTCGGGGTCGCACACCAGGGCCCGGGCCAGTCCCAGGCGCATGGTTTCACCGCTGGACAGGGTCAGGGCCTTCTGATCTTGCTTGGGCCTCAGACCCACCAGCTCAAGCGCCTCCAGCACGCGCGGATGCCCCTCGGCCTGACTCACGCCCCTCACCTTCAGGCCATAGGCGGCATTGTGGTACACGGTTCGATTGAACACCCCCACCCTGGGGAAAACCATGGAGATTCTTCTCTTCAGTTCCAGGTCATGCGGCAGCGGATCCCGGCCGGCGAAGTACTTCACTGCCCCCCGGTCGGGCTTCTCCAGCAGCGCGGCGATTCGAAAAAGAGTCGATTTGCCGCAGCCGTTGGGTCCCATGAGCACATGCAGCCGGCCGCTCTCAAAACGATGCGAGCAGTCGGTCAGCACCGGCCGGCCCTCATAGGCCTTGGCCAGGCGGAAAAGCTCCAGGGTCAATTCCATGCGTCGAACCGTGCCTCCTCGCCCCCGCGGTGCTGCACCTGGCGGAGCAGAACATTCACTGCCAGGGAAATCGTCAGCAGAATAATCCCGAGCGCCATGGCCAGCTCAAACTCACCCTTGTCCGTTTCCAGTGCGATGGTGGTGGTCATCACCCGGGTGTAATGGGCGATGTTGCCCCCCACCATGAGCACTGCGCCCACTTCCGCCGAGACCCGACCGAAGGCAGCGATGACGCCGGAAAGGATGCCATAGCGCGCCTCATGAATCAGAGTCAGGCTCTCCTGCCACGGGGTGGCGCCCAGCGTGCGGGCCGCCAAGCGGATGACCGGGTCCACCCTGACGATGGCGGCCAGCGACAGGGAAAAGATAATGGGAAAGGCCAGAATGCTCTGCGCCAGGACCATGGCTGAGGGGGTGTAAAGCAGCCCCAGAAATCCCAGCGGACCGCTTCGGGAAAGGATGAGGTACAGAAACAGCCCCACCACCACCGGCGGCAATCCCATGAAGGTGTTCATGACGCTGATGACCACACCCCGCAGCGGGAGCCGGCGGAGAGCCAGGAGAGCCCCCAGCGGTAGGCCCAGCACCGTCGCCAGGACCAGGGCCAGGCCCGAAACCTGGAGGGACAGAAAGATGATTCCGAAAAGCTCGGTATCCAACGACAAGATCAGGGCAACGGCGCTCAGGAATCCTTGGGCAAAGGTGTCCATCGGGACCAACTCACGACCTAGAGAAGCTGCCGGCGGCGGAAAACGATACCGCCGCGGGCAAAGCTTATTTGTTCAAAGGGATCACTGGGCATTGGGCACAAAGAGCCGGTTGCGGAGCGGGTCCTGAAAATCGCCGATGGCCTTCTGGCCTTCGGCAGAAACGAGCCAGTCCATGAAGATCATGGCTTCCTTGTGTTTCACACTCTGGTGCTTTTGGGGATTGACCGCCATTACTCCGTACTGGTTGAACAGAATCGGGTCACCTTCCAGCACTACAGCCATTTCCAGTTTGTCCCTGTCCCGGGTGGCCAACCAGGTGCCACGGTCCGTGAGCGTGTAGGCTCGTTTCTCGTTGGCGATGCGCTGGGTTTTGGTCATTCCCTGCCCCACTTCCAGGTACCATCTCTGACCTGTGGGGTCTACGCCGGCTGCCTTCCAGATGGACAACTCCTTGCTGTGGGTGCCTGATTTATCCCCCCGCGACACGAAGGGCGTACCTGCGGCGGCGATTTTTCTGAAGGCCTCCGCCGTTGAGTTCATCCCCTTGATTCGGGCCGGATCCTGGGGAGGTGCAATGATGACAAAGTCGTTGTACATGAGATCACGGCGGTTCACAAACCAGCCTTCCTCCACGGCTTTGAGCTCCTGGTCCTTGGCGTGCACCATGACCACGTCCGCGTCGCCTCTTTTGCCGATCTCGATTGCGGCACCGGTGCCCACCGCCACCACGTCCACCTGGATGCCCGTCTTCTTCTCAAAGATGGGCAGGAGATAGTCAAAAAGCCCGGAGTTCTGGGTGCTGGTGGTGGAGGCGCAGCGAATCCGGGTTTCGCCAAACGCGGTGACCGTCATGAGCAGGCACCCCACCAACAAGACAGCCGGGATATTTCCTCTTTTCATAGACAGCCTCCTTTTCGCTATACGTCATAAAGAATAGCCAAAATGAAAAAAATACCGTTCTCTACGCCTTCTGGTTTTTCAGCCACCTTCCGAAACCGTCTGCCAACTCCCAGAACCGCGCCACCGCCCGCTCTCCGGCAGGCGTGAGCCACGCGCGGCCGCCGCTTCGGCCACCAAAGGTGCGGCCCACCAGCTCTTCGCCTGCCAGACGATCCATGTCGGCCACCAGGCTCCAGGCATGGCTGTAAGACATATTCATGGAACGGGCGGCAGCCGCTATGGAGCCGGCGTCGCGAATGCGCTCGAGCAGCACCACGCGTCCCCAGCTGAGAAAGGTCTCGCCATCTTTCTCCAGCCACAGGCGTCCCTTGATGGCCACTCCAGCCTTGAGCGGGCTGGCGGCCAGCGCTGTTCCCCGACCGTGATCTGTGCGTTTCCTGGGCATACGTTATTTTTTGTGGAAGATAGCCAAAGAGAAAATCAAAAGCAAGCAGATTTTTCCTGGAAAGAGACGTAGAGCGCGTTCGGCCGGAACCGAACGGCAGTGCTGTGGGGAGGATTCCCTTCGGGGTAAGACCTTACAGTTTCCGCAGCACGTAGGTTGTCCACATGGAGTAAAAGCGCAAGAGATCGACGCGCGCAACGGGTTCGAGGCCGGCGGTGCGAAAATCGCTTTCGATCTCGCGGCGGGCAACCACGAATCGATTCTGGTGATCTTTTCCTGCTAGCCGGGCTTCTTTTTTTCGACGCCGGAGGCTCTTGTAGTTGCCGTCCACCCAGAGCGACAGGCAGACGCTGCGGGAACTGACCCTGGCCATCTCCCGCAGTAAGGCGGTACGTTCCGAACTGCTGCCGATGTGGTGCAGGAAGCGCACGCAGAATACGGCTTCAACTGCTGCGTCGCGCAGGGGAAGCGCGAAGGCCGAAGCTTGAAAAAGCTTGACTTTCTTGGTGATGAATTCGGAGTGCTGGTTCAGCCCGGTCAGCAGCATGTCGTGGCTGATATCCGCTCCGCCCATCAGTCGAGGATTGCCGCAGAGGAGCAGCGGCCACAAGCGACCGGCACCGGTTGCCAGATCAAGGATGGTGGATGGATTGCCCGCCAGTCGCAAAGCCTGTTGCAGCATGGCGCTCTCGCGCCAGAATGAAATCCGCCGGGCTATGCCGCCCTTGTGTCTCTGAAGGTAGCGCAATGCCTGCGCCTTGTCGTACCTGGCGGAAAAGGGCGGGGCTGGCCGAGCCCGGCCGGGTGAGGCGATCTCTTCGATGGTAGGCAAAGCAGAGTGCCCTGCCAACGACAGGCCTTCCATTCAGACAACCCCTGTTCCCGCAGAAGGCCGGTTGAGAACCAGCCAGGAAATCCAAGTGAGAAGGGTGAGTGCTGAAACCCGAGAAGGGATACAGCAAGAAGGATGCCGATCGGCGCCAAGTTGTTGTGTCCGTTTACAACCTATCGTTTATATTGGCTATTCCAATTCAGTCAATCCAGCTCTGGATCAAAATCGCCGCCGTCGCAGGTGCCCGATCTTATACCGGTGGAGCCTGCGGCAGGTTCTGTTTGCTGCTAAGCATATGAAACTACATCTTTTATCCTTGGTACAAGATCCTGTACCCTGAGGGGGCGGCGTGCGTCTTTACTTTACATGCCTTTTAAGGTAGCCGATCCCGGACGCACCCGTCGTGTCCTATGGCCGCCGACAGGGGCAATGCGCGGCATAAAAACAGAAAGATTCCATATTTCTAAAAATATAGTTGACAATCCCTCTTGTCGATGCCAGAGTGGCCCCATGCGAATCGAGGAAGCGGCAAAATGCCTGGCGGAGCTGGGGCATCCGGCCAGACTCAGGGCTTTCCGGCTGCTTGTCCGGGCCGGGCCGGCGGGGTTGCCGGTCAAGGACATCCAGGCTCACCTGGACATCCCCAATTCGACCCTGTCGCATCACCTGTCGCACCTGATGTCGGCCGGGCTGATCAGACAGACCCGCGAGGGACGCATTCTGCTTTGCCAGGTGCAGTATCCGTTGATCCAGGAGGTGTTGGAGTTTCTGATGGAGGATTGCTGCGCGGGAATCGGAGGAATCCGCGAGTGACAGAGGAAAGGTGTTTTTTTGACATGATATTCCATATTTCTAGAATAACAAAAGAAAGGAGAATGGAAATGAAACCACACAAAGAGCAAATCCGATCGGCCGTCCGAGATCGATACCGCAAGGCGGCCCTGAACCGAGACCCCCTGGCTGCCGCCCCAGGCTGCGGTTGCTGCGGGCCTGAATGCACACCCCCCGGAGTCGCTTCGGCGTTGGGGTACACCGAAGAAGATCTCTCCTCCCTTCCAGCCGGCGCGAACCTGGGGCTGGGCTGCGGGAACCCGCATGCGGTTGCACAGCTGAAGCCTGGGGAAACCGTGCTCGACCTGGGCTGCGGGGGCGGGATCGATTGCTTCCTGGCAGCCCGCCAGGTCGGCCCTCAAGGCCAGGTGATCGGGGTGGACATGACCCCGGAGATGATCAGCCTGGCCCGCCGAAACGCAGAGCAGGCCGGTACCGACGAGGTCTCTTTCCGGCTGGGCGAGATCGAGCACCTGCCGGTGGCCGACAACAGTGTGGACGTGATCCTGTCCAACTGCGTCATCAATCTCGCGGCGGACAAGAGGGCCGTTTACCGGGATGCCTATCGGGTGTTGAAGCCCGGAGGCCGGCTGGCGATTTCAGATGTGGTGGCTCTGACGCCGCTGCCCGAAGAGCTCAGAAGCGATCTGGCGCTCTGGAGCCAATGTGCCGCCGGTGCAACCCTGATCGAAGAGCTTGTAGCCTTACTCAATGAAATCGGTTTCGAACAGGTCTCGGTCGCGCCCAATCCCCAAAGCCGGGATTTGATCCTCAAGTGGATGCCCGGCCGCGGCCTGGAGGACTACCTCGCCGCGGCTCGCATCGAGGGCAGAAAACCTGATAAGGCCGGAGTCGCGGATCTCTTGTGACACAGGGGTTCTTGAGGGCTCAGGAGCAGCAAAACAGGCATTTCCGCCGTTCTGGAGGAACGCGATGTTCACGTCCTGAGTGGAAGGTCTTGCGGCAAGAACGATGAGTCAGCCCCCCCTTCCCGAAATTATCTGAAGGGCTGAAAGCAGCGATCCCGAACCCCGGCTGGTTCTGGAAGAGGGCGGACATGGTCTGCATTGGGAGATCCACGGGCTGTTCAACAAGACCGTTCCGGGTTTTCTTCAAAGGGGCGCCTGAATGAGCCGGCTGGGGCTTTCTTTGAGCGTTACAAATCGTCGAATTACCCGTCCCAAACCCCGACCCGGGAAACAAGAAAAAATGAAGTTTTCCGTTCGAATTCGTCAAAACCCTGGCCTCATTTGCCAAATATTTTCTGCGACTACTTTCTAAATAGACAGTTTTGTCTTGACAAACCGTCCAAAACGATAGTAATTATCACGAAAATTCTTTTCTCAAATTTCGTGGCATATGAAAAAGAAGACCCTCGATTCCCTGGACAACGAGATCATTCGTTTGCTTACCGCGGACGGCCGCATGCCCATTGGTGAGATGGCCGCCCTCTTGAAGGTAACAGCCCCAACGATTCGGTCCAGAATCAAGAACCTCGAAGAATCCGGCATGCTGAAAGTTTCCGGGCTTATCGATACGTACCAACATCAAGGACTGATGACAGCTCTGGTCGGTTTGAATATCCAGTCCCATGGCAAATTAGACCAAATATTAGAAAAAGTGTCCCGCCTGGATAACGTCACGTGGGCAGCCGTTGTGACCGGCCGCTACGATATCTTTGCAGAAGTGGTGGTAACCGGCGGCACCCAGGAACTGTATCGCTTCACAACAGAGATCATCCCACAAGTCGGCACCGTCGTAAGAAGTGAAACTTTTGTAATCATGAAATCAAGACAGAAATGGGTTCGTTTGCCCGAATCGGTGGAAGAGATATAGATGAAGATCGCTGTTTTAGGAGGTTTGGGAATTCAGGGGAAAGCCGCTCTTGCGGATCTATCGAACAGCAAGCGGGTACATGAAGTCATCTGCGCGGATGCACATTTAGATGAATGGGAAAACATCTCTCGTTGGATTGATGTGAAGAAAATCCGCCCGGTAAAGATCGATGCCGGCAAGAGAGCGGAACTAAGACGTCTGCTAGTCCAAGAAGTCGATGTTGCCATAGATCTGCTGCCCCTACCTTTGATGGCCAACGCCTTTGAAGCTGCCGTTGAAGCAGGCGTGCCCATGATAAGCACGAACTATAGTTCTGAAATTCGACACCTCCATAACGCTGCCGCGGCAGCCGGGGTTTCTCTTATACCGGAATGCGGCCTGGATCCCGGGATTGATCTTATCATCAGTGGGCATGCCGCCCGGCAATTTGACGAACTGCATGTCATCAACTCGTATTGCGGTGGTATTCCAGAGAAGAAAGCTTGCGACAACCCGCTGAACTATAAAATCAGCTGGAACTGGGATATGGTTTTGAGGGCCCAGAAACGAAAATCAGTTTTCATGAAAAACGGGCAGCACCTCGCTGTTTCCGCAGATGACCAACATGCGAACAAGATGGTTCACCGGATCAATTTCCCCGGCCTTGGGGAACTGGAAGCTGTGCCAAATGGCGATGCAGTCTTTTACACGGATCTCTTAGGTGTGACCGATACCATTCAAGAGGCAGGTCGGTATGCTCTTCGGTGGCCCGGGTGGTGCGATTTTTGGCACCCTCTGAAGAAGTTCGGTTTTCTATCCGATAATCCGCTTGAAGGGGTGGATTGCGCGCTAAGCCCTCACCAGTTCCTTGTAGATCTCATGGCTCCCCACCTTCAATACCGCGAGGGTGAAAAAGACCTTGTGGCCATGTATAATGTTTTTGAAGGCTTGAAGGCTGGCCGTAAGAAAAGGATGATCACAACGCTGATGATTGAAAGAGATCTGAAAACAGGCTTGTTTGCCATGAGCATCGGCGTCGGATACACGGCAAGTGTCGTGGCCCAAATGGTCGGCAGCGGTCAGATCACCAAGAAAGGTGTCCTTAATCCGGCGATCGATGTACCTCATGGCCCTTTTATGGCTGAGATGTCCAAACGGGGTATTGAGGTGACAGAAACGGATTAGTACAGGCTTCCTATTGAAACCAACGGGCGTATGTCAGCTGGGAAGAGAGCACGGAAGCATGTAACAGGCGCGGTTCCGAAATATCGGCTTTTGGATTTGCTAAGCGCCTTGAACATAGACATCAATCAAACCACAAGAGGGGGGTGGTAGGGATTCAATAAAAATTCAGTGTCGAAATACAAGAAAAGCAAGAAGGAAGTGAACTTGGCACAAGATGAAAAGGAGGAGTAAAATGAAAATTCGAAAAGGTCTTGCAGTAATGGTCTCATTGGCATTTCTCTTTGTTTCTTTGGGAACTGCGGCAGCGGGCACGCTTGACGAAATCGCACAAAGAGGAGAATTGCGTATCGCTTGCCAGACACAGGGCCCTCCTTTCAGTTTTGTGGACAAGAATGGCAAGAGAACCGGCAGCTCCATAGAGCTTTGTGAATTGATCGCCAAGGAGATGGGTGTACAGGTCAAGTTCCTCGACTATGACTGGGACGGTCTGATTCCGGCCCTGCTCTCCAAGAAGGCCGACATGCTGGCTGCGGATATGACACCGACTCTGAAAAGGGCCATGAAAATTGCCTTTACCCAACCCTTTATGTACACCGGAAGCGTTGTGTTCGTGAAGCAGGACAGCCCGATCAAATCCATCGCAGATGTTAACAAAGCCGGAACGCAAATTGCCGTTCTTTTGGGCTCAACCGGCGAAAATGATGCCAAGAAAGCCTTCCCGGATGCCCAATTCAAGACATACAAAGGCGGCGGTCCGCTTCTGATCAATGCGGTACTTGCAGGACACACCGAAGTGGGGGTAAACGACGGGTCTGCCGTGACAGGTCAGGTGGCCAGTTTCCCGCCCAATAGCATCCGGATTCTGGAAGGACAGCTGTCCAAATCCCCCCTGGCTTTTGCTGTGCGCTACGATTCGCCGGATCTGCAGGAATGGCTGAACCTGTTCTTCCTGCATATCAGCTTGGACGGCCGTCTCAATGACAACCTGAATTACTGGGTCAATTCCTTGGATTGGAAGAAAGATCATTGAACTATCTCGTTCTTGTTGGAGCGGATCATATTTTGTCTCGTGTGAGCCGGTTTATCCGGCTCACACCCTGTTGTATCAAACCAATCGCAGCGTCCTGGTCGGAATCCCATTGTCCCGAGTCGCGAGCGGCGCCCAAAGACATGATGTGAAGCTGCTGGAGCCGAGGCTGGATCATGAGGTGGGTGGTGGAGCGTACGCACTCATGGTTGAACCGCTAACGAAAAACCCTGGTCCGTTAATATCTGACACGTACGGGTAAGAGATATGCTTGAGTATTTCAATTTCAGGGTCATTCTGGAGTACATGCCGCTTTACCTGCAGTGCTTCTCGGCCACGCTCTGGCTGTCCGCGCTATCACTGATTGGGGCGCTTCTGCTGGGAATTGTCGCCTGCGCCATGCGGCTCAGTCAGTTCGGCATTGTCTCCCGCATTGCGGCCGTGTACATCGAGTCCATCCGTTCAACCCCTTTGCTGGCCCAGCTCTATTTCTTCTATTTCGGTCTCCCGTCCCTGGGGATCAGGTTCCCGGAATGGGCCACTGGCATCTTTGCCCTGACGCTGAACAGCGGTGCCTACTATGCCGAGATCGTAAGGGCCGGTATTCAGGCCATCCCGTACGGACAGATCGAGGCTGGAATCGCTTCCGGATTGAATTACTTTCAGCGAATGCGCCACATCGTTTTGCCTCAGGCACTGGGCCTAACCATCAAGCCCATGCTGGGACAGGCCATTGTCCTGGTCAAAGACTCATCCCTCCTTTCACTAATTTCGATCATGGAGTTGACCCGGGCAGGGCAGCTTCTGACATCTGATCGATTCATGCCGGCTGAAGGGTTCCTGACTACGGCGGCGTTCTATCTGGTGATCTACTACATCCTCAAGAGCATCTCGGGTTGGTCCGAAAAACGGCTGATCTTCAGGGAAGCTTATTGATCAACGGGGAATAGCTATGTGGGGCTTCTATTTCAATGAGCTGGTTCGAAGCCTGCCCTTCTTTCTCAAGGGGCTCTGGATGACAGTGGCGGTTTCCGGATTGAGCCTTATCATGGGCACCCTTGTCGGCTTTATCTGGGGAATCATGCGGACCAGCAAGAACAAAACCTTGCGGTACCTCATCGGCGCATGGGTGGACCTGATTCGAGGCACCCCCTTCCTGGTCCAGATCTTTATCATTTTCTTCATCTTGCCCAGTGCCGGAATAGAGTTGGAGGCTTTCCCGGCCGCCGTCATCGCCCTGAGCAACCTGGCTGCCTGCTTTATCTGCGAGATCGTGGCCGGCGGGATTCTTGCCGTTCACTCAGGACAGCGCGAAGCTGCAACTGCCTCGGGCCTTTCAGGCTATCAGCAACTTCGACACATCATTCTACCTCAGGCCCTGCGCACCATTCTGCCCCCGCTGGTGGGTCAGTACGTGCTGCTTATCAAGGATTCCTCGGTGGTTTCCGCGATCGGGGTTGTGGATGTGACGCGTGTCGGCTGGCTGACCGTTCAGCGGGTCCCGGAAGGTATCATGGTGTTCGGTCTGGTGGGTATTTTGTACTTTGTCATTTGCTATCCGTTGATCAATCTTTCCAATACCCTTGAAAGACGAATGGCGGTCGTGGCTACCAAGCTTTAGTGAGCCGAGCCCCGGCGGACCATGAACCGTGCCAGGAGATAGAGGGATAACAATATGATATCGTTCAAGAATGTCAACAAATGGTTCGGGGATTTGCATGTCCTGAACAACATTAACTTTGAGGTCGAAAAAGGCGAAGTCATGGTCGTCTGCGGGCCTAGCGGATCGGGGAAAAGCACGCTGATTCGCTGCATCAACCGCCTGGAACCCATTCAGGAAGGTGAAATCGTCGTGGACGGCATGAAGGTCCACGAGAAAAAGACCAATATGACTCAGATCCGGGCAGAGATCGGGTTCGTCTTCCAGCAGTTCAATCTGTATCCGCATATGACAGCGCTGGATAACGTGACGATAGCACCGATCAAAGTGCGAAAGATCAGCCGGACCAAAGCACAGGAACTCGGAAAGGAAATCCTTCAAAGAGTTGGACTGGGTGACAAGATACAACACTACCCGGCCCAGCTCTCGGGAGGCCAGCAACAGCGTGTGGCCATTGCCAGAGGCCTGTGCATGCGTCCCAAGATCATGTTGTTCGATGAACCCACGTCGGCGCTGGATCCGGAGATGATCGGCGAAGTGCTTGACGTCATGGTCGCTCTTGCAAAAGAGGGCATGACCATGATGGTGGTTACCCACGAGATGGGATTCGCGCGTGAAGTCGCCAAGCGGGTTGTCTTCATGGACGCCGGCCAGATCGTTGAAGTGGCACCACCCAGTGAATTCTTCAACAACCCCAAGAGTGAGCGATGCAGAAGTTTTCTCAACGCGATATTGTGATCTGTGCAGCGTTTGGGTTCCACCGCTCCTAGGCCGTGCAACCGTCCTGCGTCGGAACATCCATCTGGCCAGGGTGCAGCTGCCGAAGCCGAAACTCAGCTGACGTGAGACCTCCGGAGAAACAGCTGCCATTTCGGTGGAAGGCACGTTTCCCTGTAAGGCATTGCACGGCAGCAGGTAACGGGATCGGAAAGATGAATACCCTAAAGGTGACAATGTACAGACGCGGGGAGGCAAGCCCGGAAAAGACCGTCACTCTACCTCTCACGACCCTTCAGATTTCGCTATCACTCCTTCCGGCAAACATGAAGTCCTTCCTTCAGGAAGAGCAGATCGATCTTACTGGCTGCCGGGACTTGGTAAAGGAAAAGAACCTGAAGGGGACCCTAATCGAAGTCGAAACTTCTGATAAGAAGATGACTGTCGCGGTCGAATAAACGCACCCCGGCGCTCAAAAACCGAAAGGGTCAGCGGGCTGCCGGCATGGAGCGGACGGATGACCAGCGCCCGGAAAGCGTTGTGAACCGCGGCGGCATCCAGGCATGGGCTCTTGGCCTTGTGAGAAGAAACTCATCAAGTGACCGTACAGCCCTTCCGCGCGCGGGTCAGCTGGCGAGCCACTTCTGGCGGGCATAGAGTCCGGCGGGCGTCCGACTGCCACGAAATATGAGATCAGGAGCATATGGAAGTGGTGGGTCTTTCATTTGGGTGAGGCTCCGCCCAACTCAATTGCCTACAGGCGGTTGAAGCCTAATGCATAGGCGCGGTTTTGTCTACTTGTAGACTTTTTTAGGCAAACAGTGAAGTTCCTTGGCGCATCCTCCTAGCTGGCTGAATCAAGAGCACGCAGTCCAGCGGGTCCCACGATAGCGGCTTCAGCTATCGCCTCTCTGAAAAGAGCTGCTTTTCGATCGGAAACGTGTGACCCGCCGGCCCCTGCCCGGGGAGGGGTCACTCTATGTGGGTCGAGGCTTTGAAATGACGAAGAAATAGGACCAATAATGAAGTCCATTCAGTATCTTTGGTGTTGATTACACTGCATATCTAATGTAACATAAGATTGTTCTTTAGGAGGCTCCCAGGTTGCCGAAATCAGACGGTTTCGTTTTTGCAGGTGTCAAAGATCGGTGGGGAGACGCGGCATGAAATTCATAAGAGACAGGGTGCTGGCCGGGGAATTCCTGGCCGGAGCCTGGTGCAACTTGGGCTCATCCATTACCGCCGAAATGGCGGGACGTTCGGGGTTTGACTGGGTTCTTTTGGATCAGGAGCACGGTCCGGGGGACTCCATGACGTTGTTGCATCAAATACAGGCGCTGGAGGCATGGCCGGCAGCCCCATTGGTGCGAATTGTCTGGAATGAAATGCCACGATTCAAGCGAGCGCTTGACTTGGGGGCTATGGGCATAATGGTCCCGTATGTCCAGAGCCGAGCTGAAGCCGAGTATGCCGTCGCGTCAATGCGCTATTCCCCAAGAGGTCTGCGAGGGGTGGCCAGCAGCCCTAGGGCCTGCGGATTTGGGCGGGAGTTCAAAGAATACTATTCCTCGGCCAATGACCATTTGCTGACCGTGGCGCAGATCGAGACAGCTACTGCCTTGGAAAACCTTGATGAAATAGCCGATGTGAATGGTGTCGATGTTCTCTTCGTGGGACCACTGGACCTAAGCACCAGCATGGACACTCCCGGTCAATTCAAGGACGAACGATTCGTAGATGCCCTTAGAATGGTTGGTCGAGTGGCAAGGGAGAGAGGCAAGGCAGCCGGCATCCTCTTGGCAAACCCTGAATGGTTGGATCTCGTCATTGATCTTGGCTTCACCTTCATCGCCATCGGTACCGACGGCGGTATGGTGATGAGCGGATTAGGGAAAACATCGGAAGCCCTTTCCATGAAAAAGAAAGCCTGATGACGGGACTTGACACCTCGAGCGATGATTCCCCAGTCACCGGTCAGCTGTATCCGCTTTTTCTTTCCTTTCCGAGGGGCGCGTCCTGCAATCCGGAGGCAGCACTTTGGGGTTCTGCCTACCGTGAGTATCCCAGCGCTGGAGGGTCTGATTTCCCCCCGTGATGTTGAGATCTTCTGGGACAGTTCAGTCCGCGATGTATTTGCCCCTTCCGCGAAGTGAATAATACTGTTAGGATAAGACCCCTGCATGAGAATCAGAGTTCCGTGTCATTGCGTGTAACCCAAATGCTGAATGCAGCTACGAGAAGGGAGCCTAAGAGGTGGAGTGGAATTTCGAGACGTTGTCAGAACATTTCTCTTTGAGGGAGTTTGTCCCCAAGGATGCACCGGAGGAGTTGTGGCAGGCTTATTTTTTCCTGTCTGAGATGAGTTTACGCGAATTTCATAAAAGAGATCGTTTGCCTGACCGCGGGGTTGTGAGGAAAATGCTTTCGGCCCCCAGCCCCCTCTACCATGCCAGAAGATGGATTGTATTGGACGAAGGACAAAATGCCATTGCTGCTGCTTCAATCGGCTATGATTCGGAAGCATCCCCGGATTACGAGAGCAGCAAGCATGTCTGTCAGATCCGCATCCTGGTCGTCCCAACTTACCGCAGAAAGAGGATCGCGACGCATTTAGTGCAACACATGATCGAAAAAGCAGCCCTTTTGAAACGAGATGCCGTCATGGCGGAGGCGGACAATCCCTTAGGGCTGGGTTTTTGTAAGCGTCTTCAAGGTGAATTGGTCCATGAGGAAGTTCAGTACCGGTTGTATGTGGAAGACATCGATTGGCAGTTGGTTGAGAAATGGCTGCTGCGGGGAAGGACAAAAGCCAGGGACACGAATATCGAGTTCTTCCAGGAATGCCCGGAAAAGGATATCGGGGAATTCACCAGGATCTACACGGAAATCATCAACCAGCGTCCCACCGGTGATATGGAACAGGAGCTCACCACGACACCCGCCTCAAGAAGACTGGAGGAGCGTAACCTGAAGAAAAGGGGGATTGAGTGGTATACGATGATCAGCCGTGAGCATGACGGTCAAATCAGCGGAGTGACGGATATCATGTACAACCCTGAGGAACCGCACCGGATGAATCAATATTTCACCGGCGTCTTGGTCAAGTATCGGGGAAGGGGATTGGCCAAACGCCTCAAGGCTGAGATGCTTGTGGCCATCAAGAACAAATTCCCGGATGTGGAATACATTACGACCACCACAGCAAGAACCGGCCACGCCATGAGATCGATAAATAGAGAACTGGGTTTTCGCTCCACCAAGACCAGTAAAATGTTTCAATGGGACTTGCGGGACTTGCGAAAACGGGTGGAGGAAATCCGTTCTCATCGCCGCCGCCGCCGTCCCCAGCCAGGCTAACTTTTCAAAGAGAAGACCGTAAACGGATTGTCAAAAGGGTTTCCCCTGGTGATGTGGAATTGGAGGTTCTTCAGATCCATGATGATTGAGGTCACGGTCATCGAGGTGTCATCCGTGAGCAAGGAATGAGAGAAGCGCTTACGGCAGATCGGATATTCCTCATTCCCGCGATCTCTGAGGATCACCTTCATGGCCTCAACAGAAGCACTTTCGATCATGCCCAATAGTTCCTTGGCGCGCTTGTAGCGGCCCAAGGTATTGGGGAACAACAGGAGGTCATAATCGACTTTTGTCAGAAAGTGGTTGGTGTGAACAAACAGGTCTTCAACCGGAATCTGAAAGAACTCATCCCCGCCCAGTTCGATGTCTTCCGCTCTTGCGTCCCCGTCCGAGATCAAGATATTGCCTATTTTTCCCGTCAACTGGGGCTTAATCAGGGAAAGGGCCTCATTTAAACTCTTGCTGTCCAGGATCGTCCTCAGCAGCACATGCAAGGGAACGCCATGGGGCTGATAGCCTTCGATGGTCATAAAATTCAGGCAAACCCCAACACCGCAGTGGTTCATCCCTATCTTGGCGATCATGCCGGGCTCAGTCATGGTCATGATTCGGTGGCCATCCTCTTTTTGGATATCGAGAATGACCGCCAGTTCTTCGGTCTCACTATCCCAATCCCAGTTCTGCCCCAGCAGCCCACTCCTTCTGAAAAACAGGGAAGTACATTCCATTGGGTTGAGGTTCAGGAGTTCTGTCCGTCCGTTCAGGGCATAGATCCACTCGGGAGGGATCTCCGCAGCTCGAGCCAGCGCCTCAATTTCGGCGTATAACTCTTCGCTGAATGCCTTTGTGGAGTCTCGAAATTGGTTGGCGATCCGCAAGATCTGATCTTCCGGCTGAAGGAATTGCTTCCTGTAAAACTCGAGGGTCTTATGAACTCTTTCCTTTAGCAGGGTTCCATGTTGGTAACCTCGTTCTTCAGCCGTGCCTTGGATTTTGATGACCGGAAAGTATTGATCCATGCTTCTCCACTTTCAGTGAACCGTTGTCACATGATGAATGCAACCCATCCCGCGGCGTGCCCACTCCATATGGGTTTCCTGCTGAAGGGGGGTTGGGTTTGCGCCTCAACCTGTCCTATGGTTCTTTAGTGAGGTGCGGTATGCTGAATACTTATTTTGCGGCAAGGTATACATGATTTGCCGTCGGGTGTCAATTGAAAGGGCAGCCCAGACTGTTGTGATGGAATGAGTGAGGCGGAGATCGTTTTTTCGGCCTAACCGCTGTCGGCCCGCTGAAACGGGAACTTCCAGTCTTGATGGGAATATGCTATTCTGCTCGTGATTCTTGAGTCACGGTCCTTGCGCCCCCCGCTTTTTGATAAGTAAAGGGATCATGCGGCATCGAACGGCCGCTTTACGAGATCAGGTACCCTTCTTCCGGCGGCGCTGTCCAAGCCCTGACAAGCTACCGGATCCCAGGCTCGAAAGCACAGACAAGCTCATGAAAAACCTGATTTCGGCGAGATATATATCCGGAATCATTGTAATCTGTACATCAACCGCTTTGTGGAGGATACGGATCCATGGGGATATTTGAAACCTATGAGCCGGGTGATTTCTTCGATGAACTGATCGATTCAAACGGAAAAGCCCGGGCCGGTGCTCGGTTGCTGGTGGACAAGATCGAGTCGCTGCCGGCAGGGGACCTGGCCATGCGACAGAAGGCGGCCGAGGCCTTGCTCCTCAAAATGGGCATAACCTTCAACGTGTATGGCCGGGAAGAGGGCACTGAAAAAATTTTTCCCTTCGACATCATCCCGCGCATCGTTTCGAGCAGCGACTGGCAGCAGATCGAAAACGGGCTGAAGCAGCGCATTTACGCTCTCAATGAATTCATCCAGGATATCTACAACGATAAGAAGATCCTGAAGGACAAGGTGGTCCCCGAAGACCTGATACTCACCAGCCGCACCTATCGAAAGGAGTGTGAAGGGTTTACGCCGCCCCGGGGGATATGGTGTCATGTGACCGGAACCGACCTGGTGCGCGACCGCGATGGACGTTTTTACGTGCTCGAAGACAACCTGCGCTGCCCCTCGGGCGTTTCCTATGTGCTGGAAAACCGCCAGGTGCTCAAGCGCACCTTCCCCCAGGTCTTCGAAGCGTCCCACGTTCGGCCGGTGGACGATTATCCCTCCAAGCTGCTGGAGATGTTGGAGTACCTTGCTCCGGACACCGTCCAATCACCCACCATCGGGGTGCTGACCCCCGGGATCTACAATAGCGCATACTTCGAGCATTCCTTTCTGTCCCAACAGATGGGGATTGAGCTGGTGGAAGGCCAGGACCTGGTGGTGTCCGACGGCTTTGTCCACATGCTGACGACCAAGGGACTCAAGCGTGTGGATGTCATCTACCGGCGCATCGACGATGATTTCATCGATCCGGAGGTCTTCCGCCCCGACTCCCTGCTGGGCGTCAAGGGGCTCGTCGGTGTCTACAAGGCGGGTCGGATCGCCATGGCCAACGCACCTGGCACCGGCGTCGCCGACGACAAGGTGATCTACGCCTACGTACCGCAAATCGTCCAGTACTACACCGGCGAGGAACCCATTCTGCCCAATGTGCCCACGTACATCTGCCGGGACGACGAAGACCGGGATTATGTCCTGGCGCACCTGGATCAATTGGTGGTCAAGGCCGCCAACGAGTCCGGCGGATACGGCATGCTGGTGGGCCCCCATTCCACCGAAACGGAGCGGAAGGCCTTTGCCGAGAAGATCAAGGCTGAACCGCGCAACTACATGGCGCAACCCACCATCTCGCTTTCCCGGGTGCCCACCATCACGGGTGACCGCATCGAGGGGCGCCACGTGGACCTTCGACCCTACGTTCTCTTCGGAGAGGAGATCTTCGTGCAGCCCGGCGGGCTGACCAGGGTGGCGCTGACCAAGGGATCTCTGGTGGTCAACTCCTCCCAGGGCGGCGGGAGCAAGGATACCTGGGTCTTGTAGCAACCCGTAAAGAGGAGAACTGTCGATGCTCAGCCGTGTGGCCAACTCCATCTACTGGATGTGCCGGTACATCGAACGGGCCGAAAACGTGGCCCGCTTTATCAGCGTCAACCTGAACCTGCTGCTGGACATGCCGTCTGAGAAAGGCAAGCATTGGGAGCCGCTGGTGATGATCACGGGTGATCAGAAGGTGTTTCAAAACCTCTATCCGGGCTATACCCAGGAGGCGGTGATCCAGTTTCTGACATTCAACCGGCAATACCCCAATTCCATCCTGACCAGCCTGGCGGCGGCTCGGGAAAACGCTCGGTCCATCCGTGAGATCATCTCATCGGAAATGTGGGAGCACTTGAACAATTTCTACCTCGAGCTGGCCGACACCGCCAGCCCGAACATCGCCCAGGAAGATCCTCACCGTTTTTTCAAGATCATTCAAATGCGCAGTCACCTGTTCACCGGCCTGATGGATTCCACCATGAGCCACGGCGAGGCCTGGAACTTCGCCCGTATCGGCATGATGATCGAGCGGGCGGACAAGACCTCCCGGATTCTGGACGTCAAGTACTTCATGCTGCTGCCCCAGGCGGAGCTGGTGAACACTCCCATCGACAATATTCAGTGGACGGCCGTGCTCAAATCCGCCAGCGCCTTTGAGATGTTCCGCAAGAAGCACCATCAGATTACCCCCCGCAGCGTTGCCGATTTTCTGATTTTCGACAGCCAGTTCCCGCGATCCATCCGCCACTGCATCTCCAAGGCGAAAATCTGCCTGCACCGCATCCTCGACTCTTCGCCCGGATCGGCCCGCAACCTCGCCGAGAAAAGGCTGGGTCGCCTCGAGGCGGATATGGAGTACACCGACATCGACGAGGTGATCGATCACGGCATGCACGAGTACATGGACGGCCTGCAGACCCGGCTCAACCAAGTGGACGAAGCCATCGGCAGGACCTTTTTCAACCTCAAACCCTTGATTGAAGCATCCGGCAACGAACAGTAACCCGTCACCGCACCCGATTTCGACACGAACGGGGATGGCGGCCCGATGGGCCCTTGAACCTCGCCCTTGATCCACGGAAAGGAACGCTCTTGGGAATCCATATCGCCCTGAACCACAAGACCTCGTACCGCTACGACCGGTTCGTCTCGCTCTCCCCCCAGATCGTTCGGCTGCGGCCGGCGCCCCACTGCCGGACACCGATTCTCAGCTACTCCCTGACAGTGACACCGAAAGACCATTTCATCAACTGGCAGCAGGACCCCTTCAGCAACTATCTGGGCCGCCTCGTGTTTACGGAAAAGACCACCGAGTTCCAGGTGGAAGTGGACCTGGTGGCGGACATGATCGTCATCAATCCTTTCGATTTTTTTCTGGAACCCGAAGCTGGAATTTTTCCCTTTGCTTACGAGCCGAAGCTCAAGTCGGATCTGAGGCTCTATCTGACGAAAGACCCGGCGGGAAAAATGCTCAAAGCCCATCTGGCGGAGATTGACCGCAGCCCCGAACCCACCATCGATTTCCTCGTCGCTCTCAACCGGAAGCTGAGCCATGACATCCGCTATCTCATCCGCATGGAACCCAACGTTCAGAGCTGCGAGCAGACCCTCACCCTGGGCAGCGGCTCCTGTCGGGACTCGGCCTGGCTGCTGGTGAACATCCTGCGTCATCTGGGCCTGGCTGCCCGGTTCGTTTCCGGCTACCTGATTCAGCTGGCACCGGACGTCAGGTCCCTGGACGGTCCATCAGGGCCGGATACCGATTTCACCGATCTGCATGCCTGGACCGAGGTCTACCTCCCCGGAGCCGGGTGGGTGGGTATGGACCCCACCTCGGGACTTTTCGCCGGCGAAGGTCATATTCCGCTGGCCTGTTCGCCGGAACCTCAGAGTGCCGCCCCCATCACCGGGGCGGTGGACGGATCCGAGGTGGATTTCAGCCACAGCATGAGCGTGCAGCGGATTCGTGAATCGCCCCGCTCCACACGACCCTATCCGGAAGAGATCTGGAATGCCATCGTGGAACTGGGGGATCGGGTGGATCGTGATCTGGCGGAGGCGGATGTGCGTCTGAGCATGGGCGGTGAGCCCACCTTTGTCTCCATCGACGACATGGACGGAGCCCAGTGGAACACCGAGGCGTTGGGGGAGGAGAAGCGCCAGTTGGCCGAAACCCTGATCAAGCAGCTGCGCAAGAAGTGGGCTCCCGAGGGCCTGCTGCATTATGGCCAAGGCAAATGGTATCCGGGCGAATCCCTGCCCCGCTGGTCCTTGGGCTGTTACTGGCGAAAAGACGGTCGGGCGGTGTGGACAGACGACCAATGGCTTGCCGACATCTCCAAGGATTACGGTTTCGGCGTGGAAGAGGCCAGGGCCTTTATCGAAACCCTGGCGGGCCTCCTGGGCGTGAGTCGCCGCTACATACGGGAAGGTTACGAGGATGTGCTGCATTTCCTTCATGCGGAGCGGCGGCTTCCGGTGAACCTGGACCCCACCGACCCGAAGCTGGAAGATCCGGAGGCCCGGGCGCGCATGGTGCGCATCTTCCAACAGGGGCTGGGCACGGTGGCGGGCTTCGTCCTGCCGTTGCAGCACGGCTCCTGGAAGAGCGGCCCCTGGCCTTTTCGCGGGGAGCACATGTTCCTTTTGCCCGGCGACTCCCCTGCCGGGTTGCGCCTGCCCCTGGAGTCCCTGCCATGGGTTAGGAAGGAGGACTTCCCCTACGACCACCCCTTGGACCCGATGGCCGACCCGGGGCCGCTGCCGGATCTTCATCAAGGCCAGCCTTATCTGAAAGGAGGGCTTGCGGAGACTTTGGGCGACGGCGTTCGCCCCCAGCCCGCACCCTTCGACGATCCGGAGCCGGTGGCCGGGGAATCCGCAGCCTGGTTGGTGCGAACGGCACTGTGCGTTCAACCCCGCGAGGGCCGGCTGTATGTGTTCATGCCGCCGGTGGCCTCCCTGGAAGGGTACTTGGAGTTGGTGGCCGCGGTCGAGGAAGCCGCCGGCAACACCCGGCTGCCGGTCGTTGTCGAAGGCTACACGCCGCCCCACGACCCACGTCTGAATTTTCTGAAGATCACCCCGGACCCGGGGGTCATCGAAGTGAACATCCAGCCCATGCACAGCTGGCGGGAACTGATCGATTGCACGGGCACACTTTACGAAACGGCCCGTGAGGCCCGCCTGGGCACGGAAAAGTTCATGATCGACGGTCGCCACACCGGCACCGGCGGCGGCAACCACATCATCCTCGGCGGTGCTTCACCGGCAGACAGCCCCTTTTTGCGACGCCCGGATCTGCTGAGAAGTTTCGTCACCTTCTGGAACAATCACCCGTCCCTCTCTTTTCTTTTCTCCGGCCTCTTCATCGGCCCCACCAGCCAGCAGCCCCGCATCGATGAAGCCCGACACGACAGCCTCTATGAACTGGAGATCGCCTTTGCCGAAATGGAGCGGCAAACGGATCCCGACAGGCCCTGCCCGCCGTGGCTGGTGGATCGGCTGTTCCGGCACCTGCTGGTGGATGTCACCGGCAACACCCACCGGGCGGAATTCTGCATCGACAAGCTCTACTCTCCGGACAGTGCCGCCGGGCGATTGGGGCTGCTGGAGTTTCGCGCCTTCGAGATGCCGCCTCACGCCCGTATGAGCCTGGCCCAGCAACTGCTGCTGCGCATTTTTGTGGCCTGGTTCTGGCGGACGCCCTATCGCCGGGATCTGGTTCGCTGGGGCACGCGGCTGCATGACCGTTTCATGCTCCCCGACCCGGTACGCGACGATCTTGCCGATGTGCTCAGGACGCTAAACGAGGCCGGGTTCCCGGTTTCCATGGACTTTTTCCACCCCCATTTCGAATTCCGCTTTCCCATACTCGGCAAGGTCCTTTGCCAGGGCTTGGAGCTGGAGCTGCGGCAAGCGCTGGAGCCCTGGCACGTGCTGGGCGAGGAGCCCGGCGGCGGCGGGACCGCCCGTTACGTGGACTCTTCGGTGGAGCGGCTTCAGGTCAAAGTCTCCGGCATGACCGGCCAGCGCCACATCGTCACCTGCAACCGGCGGTGCATACCCCTTCAGCCCACTGCCGAGGATGGCGTGTTCGTGGCCGGTGTCCGGTATCGGGCCTGGCAGCCGGCGGCTTGTCTGCACCCCACCATCGGCGTGCACGCCCCCCTGGTGATCGATCTGTTCGACACCTGGTCCGGGCGTGCCCTAGGCGGCTGCACCTACCATGTGGGGCATCCGGGCGGGCGCCATTACGAGGAGTTTCCCGTCAACGCTTACGCGGCGGAAGGCCGGCGCTATTCGCGTTTTGTTCCCGGAGGCCACACCCCCGGCACCCGAAAAACGATTCCGGAAGCGGAAAACAATCCCTGGTTTCCCTACACCCTTGATTTGCGAAGATGAACAGGGTACACCGTCGCCCAGGCACCCCCCCAGGGGGTCACCATGAACGGCGGCACAATAAACCCTGCGCCTGCATGGATGTTACGAAGCCTTCGTCATCGAACCAACGCGAGGCATCCGTCGTATGATCAACGCCGGCCCCACCGACCCGGCAGTGCCGCGGCGCGTGGCAAAACCCCTTTTCGATACGCTCGCATTCCCCCGGGATGCCTATTGCGAGGCTTTTTCGTCTCCGTCGGAGCCCCGTGATCACTGGCAGCCGCTCATCACCGCCCTGGATGCCATGGGGTCCGAAACTCTCCGGGAACGGCAGGATCGGGTTCGGCGCATGCGCCACGAAGACGGGGCGACTTTCAATCCCTTCGACGATGCCCCCGGACGGGGGATTCCGTGGGCACTCGAAATCATCCCCCTGCTTATCACCGCCGGGGAATGGGCGGCTCTGGAAACCGGGCTGATCCAGCGCGCCCTGCTGCTGGAGCAGATCCTGGCAGACACCTATGGCCCTCAGAACTTGCTCAAGAGCGGAAGCATTCCTCCGGAACTGGTTCTTGCCAACCCCAATTTCCTCCGCCCGTGCCACGGCACCCAACCGTCCGGTAACCGGTTCCTGACCTTTTACGCCGTTGACCTGTATCGGGGACCGGACGGGCGCTTTCGCGTGTTGCGGGACTACGGCGCCAACCCCACCGGCCTGGGCTACGTGCTGGAAAACCGAATCGTCATTTCCCGCGTCTTTCCCGAGCTGTACCACAACACCCGGATCCACCGGCTGGCGCCTTTCTTCCAAACCTTTCAAAGGGGTCTGATCCAACGGGCCTCCCTTCACAGGGAGGAGCCCGCCGTCGTGCTGCTCTCCCCGGGACCGGAGAGCCGCATCTATTTCGAACAGGCACTGCTCTCCCGCTATCTGGGCTACCCGCTGGTGGAGGGCCAGGATCTGACCGTGCGAAACGGCCGGGTGTTTCTGAGAAAACTGGCCGGCCTGGAGCCGGTGGAAGGCATATTTCGTCACATTGAAGACGCTGTCAGCGACCCGTTCGCGCTGCGCCGGGAAACGGCAGGCGGCGTGGCCGGACTCATTCAGGTCGCCCGGGAGGGAAATGTCGACATCGTCAATCCACTCGGAAGTGGATTCGTGGACACGCCGGCCCTGGCGGTATGTCTTCCCGCCCTTTGCCGCCGGCTGATGGGCGAGGACTTGTCCATTGAAAATCACCCGGCCTGGTGGTGCGGGACCGCTGACGGGCTGGGCCACGTCCTGGCGAACCTGGAACGCTTGTCCCTGTACCCGGCCATGGAGCGGTCAGCGCCGGCCGGCCGGCCCGCCGCATCGAAAAAGGCGATCCAGGCCGAGCCTCAGGCCTTCATGGCAGCCGAGCCCCTGCGGCCCTCCGCAGTTCCCGCCTGGGAGCAGAACTGCGTCGGTTCCAAGTATACGTTGATGCGGGTATATGCCTGTGCAACCGAGCAGGGGTTTGCGGTCATGCCGGGCGGGCTCGCCATCACTGCCGGGGATGTTCGGACATTGACCAGCGAGATCCCGGAACTGCAGCCCAGCAAGGACATCTGGGTGCTGTCCGACAGACCCGTGGTACCCTTCAGCCTCATGGGCGGGTTGCAGACGGTGCCCGGGTTCCGCCGCAACAGCGATCTGCCCAGTCGGGTGGCCGACCACCTGCTGTGGCTGGGGCGCTACCTGGAGCGGGCCGAAGGAATGGTGCGGCTGCTTCGATCGGTCTTTCGCCGGCTTTCCGGAGAAGCCCGTCCGGCGGACGTCCCGGAGCTGTCGTTCTTGCTGGACCTTCTCATGTCGAAACACGGCATTGCCCCGCTTGCCGGAGACGGCGGTATGCCCCGCTATGACGAGTTGCCGGCACAGCTGCATGACGCCCTGTACCGGCAGGAGCGGCCTGAAAGCGTAATCTTCGTTCTCGGGCAGGTGCGGGAAGCTGCCAGGAACGTGCGCGACCGGCTCTCCCCGGACGCCTGGCGTGTGATCAACCGGCTGGAAGGCTTTGCCGACAGCCCGGCCAGCGATCCGCTCGAGCTTCTCGACGACACCCTGTTCACCCTGAATGCCTTCAGTGGGCTGGCAATGGAGAGCATGACCCGCGGCCTGGGATGGCGCTTCATGGACATCGGGCGCCGGCTGGAGCGCGCCATCAACCAGACCGGCCTGGTCCGCACCGGTCTTTCAGAAATCTGCAAGGGCTCCTGGAACACCCTGGAGGCGCTGCTGGAAGCGTTCGACAGCATCATGACTTACCGGGCGCGCTACCGGACGGTCTTTCAACCGGCCCCTGTGCTGGACCTGCTCCTCCTGGATGAAAGCAACCCCAAGGCCCTGGCTTTCCAGATCAGCCGCTTGGCCGCACACGTAGAGCACCTGCCTCGGCAAAACGACCGGCGCTTCAGCAGTCCGTGGGAGCAAGTGATTGCGGAAATGCTCGATGCCTTGCGTCGGATGGATCCCACGGCCCTTTATTGCAGGGGAGATAATGCCGAAACCGGATCTTTGACGGCGTTTCTCGAATCCGTGGAGGCGCGCCTCAAGGAGCTCGCGCGACAGATCAGTGCCGATTACCTTGCCCGGGTTCCCTCGACGCCTCACTTCTCCATGATCCCCGAAGGCCGCAGGTCATGAAGTACGGCATTCTCCACAAAACGGCCTACCGCTATTCGGAGCCGGCCTCTCTCTCTCAGAACGAACTCTATCTGCACCCCCGCGATACCGTAACCCAGCGGGTGGTCCAAAGCCGGTTGTCCATCGATCCGGAACCCCAATACCTGCGCCGACGGGTCGATTACTTCGGCAACCTGGTGCACGTTTTCATGATAGAGCAGCCCCACGAAGAACTGACGATGACCGCAGCCAGCATCGTGGAGGTCTCTCCGCCCGTTGCGCCGGAACCGGCGAGCACGCCCGACTGGGAAACCGTGGCCCGGCGCCTGGCCGCTCACGAACATCCGGCGGAGCTCGATGCCTGCCAATTCATCTTTGCCAGCCCGTTGATCACGGTCGCCTCAGACGCCAGGGATTATGCACGTCGCTCCTTCGCGTCGGGAATTCCCGTGCTTGAAGGTACCATGGACTTGGTAGGGCGGATCTTCCGGGAGTTCACCTACGACAAGTCGGCCACCTCGGCAGATACCTCCGTGGGTGAGGCTTTGGCCGGACGCAAGGGCGTGTGCCAGGATTTCGCTCACGTCGCTATCAGTTGCCTGCGGAGCCTGGGGCTCGCAGCGCGATACGTGAGCGGGTATCTGAATACATTGCCGCCGCCCGGAAAGCCAAAGCTGATCGGCGCGGACGAATCCCATGCTTGGTTCTCCCTGTTCATCCCGGATATCGGTTGGGTGGATCTGGATCCTACCAACAACATGGTTCCCGAGGAAAACCACATCACACTGGCCTGGGGAAGGGATTACGGCGATGTCACCCCGGTGAAAGGGGTGGTCATGGGCGGCGGCAGGCACGGGCTGTCCGTGACGGTGGACGTGACAGCCCAGGCGTAACAAGATCAGCTGGAATTGTCCCCAAGCCTTGCCGGCAGGAGTGTCCCAGGCCGCGGGTCAGACCGAAAAGACGGTTGTGGGCATCGCCGGGACGGTGGTGGACTGGTCCCGCGTTGCATCGGCATTGCCCGGCCCGGGCCGAGCGACGGCAATCCGTTCGCGTTTTTTGTCTCGGAGGGTCACAGACGGATGTCCTGTCGGCGCTCGGAGGCAGGCAGAGCCCCGGGGGGAGTCAGGGCCAGCTTCTACGCTCTTGAACGGCTTCACGTTCATTTGGTCGGCGACCGGACTGAGACAAGCGCTTGACATGTACCTCGAATCCGCCATAATCCGAACTAACCAGCATTTTTTCCGCTCAACCGAAAAAGACAGGTCTTCAGCCACAGCCTCGACGTCAGGCGGCGACAATGAAGAACGGATCCAGCAAAGGTAGCTCTGGCAACGGGAAGCCGGGCGGAGTGCTCCTGCCCTGTATGGTTTTGGCGTTGGCATTCAGCTTTCCCGGCGCTCCGCCCGGAGCGGCTCTTGCCGCTGACTGGGTCGTGACCGGACGCGAGATCAAAGAAGGCGGTGCGGTCGCACTCAACCGGAACCTTGTGGTGGAACGTGGGGGAGAACTCACCTTGCGCTCCGTAAAGCTCACAATCCAGAACACCTACCACGGGCAATTCGGCATCCGGGTCAAGTCCGGCGGCCGTATGACGGTGGAAAGCGGAAGCGCGATCACCGCCGCCTCCGATTCGGGCCGCTTCAGCTTCGTGGTCGAGACGGGGGCCGGATTCGCCATGACGGACAGCAGCCTGACCCGCTGCGGGTGGGGTCTGCCGGGCGAAGACCTCGGATACTCAGCCGCGCTCCGCTCCGGCGCAAGGGGATTGGCCGTGGATGCCGCCGACGCGGTCATCAGAGGCAACACGCTCTCCGGCAACCATGTGGGCATAGTCCTCGACCGGCAGCGGAATCACCGTTGACGGCAACCGAATCGAGTCCAACGAGGCCGGCATCTATGTGAAGGAAGCCGCCGACTGCCGCATCACCCGCAACACCATTCATCATTCCTCCAGCGGTGGCCCCGTCAACCTGCTAGACGCCCAGAACAACCGCATAGAAGAGAACACGATCACTCTTTCCAAGGTCCAGGTGGGGGTGATCACGGGCGTGTTTTCCAGCCGTAATACGATCGCGAACAACCATATCTCCGGCCTGGGTATGGGCATCATGATGATCTTTGTCTCCAGTGATAACCTGATCCGGAACAACACGATCTCCACCGACGAGGCCGGCATCATGGTGTCGGGCTGGAACAACATCATAGAGGGCAACACCATCAACGATTCCGTAGAGCAGCCCGGAACCGGCCTCTACCTGGTGAATGCCTTCAACAGCACCGTGTCGCAAAACAGGATATCCGGTGCGTTCGGCCAGGGGCTTTGGGTAAGACACTCGTCCAACAACGCAATCATCGGGAATCATGTTTCCGGCGTGCTGGTGCCTGACAGGAACAGGGTGCCCATCGGCCTTCTCTTCATGAGCACCAGCCGGCATAACGTGATCTACGGAAACACGGTCGAGGGGTTTTCCCGTGGGCTCGCGGTCCTGTACTCCAGCGACGGCAATACCATTGCGAGCAACCGCATCTCCGCCACCCTGTATCAGAGCGTTCTGGTCGATGATTCCTCCGATAACCTGGCCTACGGAAACGCCTTCCTGGATCCCGGCGGGATACCGTACGACAACGGAAAGAATCGCTGGGACCAGGGGGGCATGGGGAATTACTGGAGTGCGTACCGGGGCACGGATGCCGGCGGGGACGGAACAGGAGACACCCCCTATGCCATCCCCCCCTCGGGAACGGACCTTTTCCCGCTCATGGCGCCGCCGGCAGTCGCCTCCCTGCCCGTGCCCACAGTGACAACGGCCGCCCCTCCCAAGTACGCATCGCTGCTTGGCAAGTCAGTCACCGGTGAAGAGGTAATCGAGAATCAAACTATTGTGCTGAACAACCTGAACGTGGAAAGCGGCGGAAGCCTGACCTTGAGAAACGTGGACCTGATCACGGGCGCCTCCCCTCTCTGGTCAAATCTGAGGGTTTCGGCCGGCGGCTCCCTCAAGATTTACAACTGCAGGATCAGGCAGCTGGACTACAGTTACGGATTCGGCCTGCTGGCGTATAAGGGTTCGGAATTCGTCATGAAAGACAGCGAACTGATCCACTGCGGAGATGAATACTGGTCCGGAGGCCTTGAGATTTATGCGGACAACGCGGTGGTCGAGAACAATGTCCTGAAGGACAGCATCGTGAGTTTTCTCCGCACCCGCGGAGGGCGCCTGACCGGCAACACCCTGTCGGGCAGTCTCCAGGGCGTCATTATCGAAGGCTCGGACAACGTGGCGGTCACCGGCAACACGATCCGCAACTGCATCGAGTACGCCGCGTCAGCCTGGGAATCCACCAATATCCTCATCGCGGACAACCGGATTTCAAACATATTGGACGGCGGTATCGGGGTATGGCTGAGCTCCAATAGCCAAATACGGAATAACAGCATTTCCGGAATGCACGCGGGTTCCGAGGGCATCTTTGTCCATGGAGCGGGTGAAGCGGCCAGCGGCAACACCATCTCGGACTGTTCGGTCGGTCTTATCCTGCATGAAGGAAGCGTGGCCGAGGACAACCGGATCTCGGGCTGCATCACCGGGCTCGAGCTGGGGGCCGGCAGCGTCGTCATGCGCAATGTGGTCTCGCGGTGTGATGAGGGCGCCCGCCTCCGGGGGTCGGCCAGCCAGTTGAGCGAGAACACCTTTCAAGCCTGCGGCCTGGGGATCCGGTGCGACTGGAGCGGTGGTAACGCCATCTATCAGAACAACTTCCTCACGAATACGGCTCAGGTGTCTGCCGCCGGCAGCGCCAATCAATGGGACGATGGCTCCCGGGGGAACTTCTGGAGCGATTACCACGGGTCGGATGCTCATCTGGACGGCATCGGCGACACGCCGTATGCCATCGGGTCGGATGGCGTGGATCAATACCCGCTGATGAGCCCGTCAACCCATCCCGTGCCGGACGTCCGGGCAAATGGTCTCGGACGGCCTGGTTGTCGTGCCCGCCGGCACGCCGGTCCAAATCGCCGTCAGGCTGACGCCCGGGGGCTTGGCCGGGCGCAATGGGGATTTGTGGATGGGGGGTCTTGCCACGATTGATGGGACAGACTACTGGCTGACCGTGGAAGAAGGCGGATTGTGGCGGTTGGGGATTTACCCTTTTCGACAGGCACCGCTCGGCATTCTCGCGCCAACGGAGATCCTGGATCTTCCGCTGCCCAAAGGAAACTACTACTTCTTCTTTGTGGCGGACAGCGAGATGGACGGGCTGCCGAGCGTCAACTGGTGGGATGTCGTTCAGGTCCGGGTCGATTGACAGGCCATCGGACGTGAACGGATCAGGTCCCTGCCGTCTCGTTATAGTGCTGAATCAGAATTTCGGATGGGAGGTGGGAGAATGCCGCTTAAGGCGAGAGTGTCGGGTCCCGTGATGGAGATCGACAAACTGGCAAAGGGCCAGGAACTGCCGGAAATGGAAATCCTCTACGATGAGGATATGCAGGGGAGATTCCTGGCGGCCCTTCAGGAAGAGAACCCGTGGTACCATAAAGAGTCCCCCTGGGGAGGGCCCATTACCTATCACCCTTTACTGGACGACGCCCCGATGGAATCGGCCATGCACTGCTATCAATATCCTTTCAGTTTCGTGCACGCCAAACAGGAGACCGAGTTCATCCATCCGCTTCCCCTGGGAAAGCCCGCTCGCATTTTCACAAAGATCGTCGACAAATACAGGAAACGGAACAAGGGATACATTGTTATTGAGTCTCTCATTGTGGATGCGGACGGGGTGGAGATCATGCGCACCAGAAACCATGCCATGATCGACGACGAGCGCGTGAGACAGGCTGCCGGGTACGGGCTGCTCCATGTGCCACCCTCAAGCACGGCCCAATTCGGGAAAAAGACGGAGAAGGACTCATGAGGATCGCCACCAGAAGCATGGAAAAGGGCCAGGCCCTGCCACCGGTACAAAAGGAAGTGACCTTTGAGAACATCCGCCTTTTCAGCATGTGGAGCAACAGGAATATCCACACCGACTGGGAGGTAGCCATAAAGGGGGGATTCCCGGCACCCATCGCCCAGGGACTGATGTCGCATGCCTATCTCTGCGAGATGCTCACCCGGTTCTTTGGTAAGAACTGGCTTCAAGGCGGCAAGATCGAGGTGAAATTCATTCGCTATACCTTGCCGGGGGACGTGGTTACAGCCAAGGGAGTGGTGACGGAAAGAAGAGAGGAGGGCGCGGCGGTCAGGTTTACTTGTGACGTATGGTGCGAGAGCCTCAGCGGCGAAAAGACGGTGATCGGCACTGCCAGCGCGCTCGTGGATTAGCTCGACCCCCGCACTTCAGCGGGAACAGGCGGCCAAGGCAAGCTCGGAACGCACACGGCGGAGAGAAATGGATTGCCATTTCTCACGGAAGATCTTATAGTGCAGATACGGCTCGGGCGGTGCGTGATGGCTCCCGGCACCCCCCGCCGCCAAGTCCCATCGATCACAGCCCTCCCTGCTCCAGGCAATCCCTCAGAATTGCAGCGGCAAGAGAGATCGGCGACGACGATGCGTTCCTGCAGGCCTTAGCCCTGCGGCGGCCGCAGAGCGGAACGAATACATGGAGTTGGCTTCAGATTGACGCACGCCCGAAGCCCGGGCGCCGGGAAGGAAGAACGAGCGGAACGATGGACCAGAAATACATTCGCAATATCGCCATCATCGCCCACGTGGATCACGGCAAGACCACCCTGGTCGATCAGTTTTTCAGGCAGAGCGGCATGTTTCGCGACAATCAGGCCGTGACCGAACGGCTCATGGACTCCATGGACCTGGAGCGCGAGCGCGGCATCACCATCTCCGTCCAAGAACGGCTCTTTCAGCTACCGCGGATACCGCATCAACATCATCGACACCCCGGGTCACGCCGATTTCGGCGGCCAGGTGGAGCGGGTGCTGCGCATGGCGGACGGCTGCCTGCTGCTGGTGGATGCCCAGGAAGGGCCCATGCCGCAGACCTATTTCGTGCTGAAAAAGGCCCTGCGCGATCCCGCTCCCTGTGCTGGTGGTGATCAACAAGATCGACAAGCCCGCGGCCCGGCCCCACTGGGCCGTGGACCAGGTCTTCGATCTGTTCGTGAAGCTGGAAGCGCCGGACGAACTGCTCGATTTCCCGGTGGTCTTCGCCTCGGCCAAGGCGGGATACGCCCTCGACGATCCGGAGTCGACCCGCACCGGCGAGGCTCCATGGTGCCGCTCCTTGAAAAGATCATCGCCCATATCCCGCCGCCGTCGGGCGACCCGCAGGGCGTGCTCCAGCTGCAGATCAACACCATCGATTACTCGCCCTATCTGGGCCGGCTCGGCATCGGCAAGGTGGTCAGCGGCTCCATGAGCCTGAATCAGAGCATCGCGGTGGCGAAACGCGACGGCAGCCTGGCGCCGGCGCGCATCACCAAGATCTTCCGCTTTGAGCGCGACCGGAAAGTGCCGGTCGAGACTGCCGGCGCCGGGGAAATCGTGGCCGTGGCCGGCATGGAGGACATCACCGTGGGTGTCACCTTCACCGACCCGGACGATCCCCGGCCCCTGCCGCTCATCCCGATCGATCCGCCCACCGTGGCCATGCACTTCATCCCCAACGATTCCCCCTTTGCCGGCCAGGAGAGCCGCTTCGTCACCTCCCGCCACCTGGAGGAGCGCCTGCTCCGCGAGACCCTGGCGGACGTGGCCCTCAGCGTGGAGCCCCTGGGCGTCGGCGCTCGGCTTCAAGGTTTCCGGCCGCGGCGAGCTGCACCTCTCGATCCTGATCGAAAAGATGCGGCGCGAGGGATACGAGTTTCAGGTGACCCGGCCGCAGGTCATCATGAAGGAGGAAGACGGCCGACTGCAGGAGCCTTACGAGGAACTGACCCTGGACGTGGACGAAGCCTACCAGGGAGCGGTCATCGAAAAGCTCGGGCGGCTCAAAGGGCAGATGCTGGAGATGAGCCGCCGAAACGACATGATGCGGCTGATCTACAAGGTCCCGACCCGCGGGCTGATCGGCTTTCGCAGCGAATTCCTCACCGACACCAAGGGCATGGGCGTGATGAACTACGTCTTTTCGGGCTACGGCCCGTATGCCGGCGAGATCTCACAACCGCAGCAGCGGGGCCCTGGTGGTCAAGGAAGCCTGCACCACGGTGGCCTACGCCCTGTTCAATCTGCAGGAACGCGGGCGGCTGTTTCTCGGCCCGGGCGTCAAGGTCTACGCCGGCCAGATCATCGGCGAGCATTGCCGGCCCGGCGACCTGGTGGTCAACCCGGCCAAGGGCAAGAAACTGACCAACATGCGGGCCGCCGGCTCGGACGAAAACGTGATCCTCACGCCGCCCCAGCGTCTGAGCCTCGAGGACTGCATCGCCTTCATCAACGACGACGAACTGGTGGAAGTAACCCCGGCCGCCATCCGGCTGCGGGGAAAGCGGGACGCCGGCCATAAAGCAGGTTTCAAGGAGGCAGCCGGAAGGTAGGCGCTTGAACCGCGGGATCTTTACCGGCCGACCTTTTCAGATGCGTCCTTCATTCATTACCCGCTGATTCTGCAGTCAGGTGGGAAGGGGGGAAACAGTTGGAGAGGAAACGAGTCGGGATCGTCCTTTTTGAAGACATCGAAGTGCTCGACTTCTGTGGTCCGTTCGAGGTTTTCTCCGCCGCCCGTCTTAACGAAGAGAAGCGCAGAGAAGAACCTTCACCCTTTGAAGTATGGTTGGTGGCTGAGCATCCTGAGCCTGTCACTACGACAGGCAACATGAAAGTCATTCCACATTACACCTTTGAGAACTGTCCTCCCCTTGCATATCCTTGTTGTACCCGGGGGCTGGGGCACGCGCAAGGAATTGAACAACCCGGCCATGCTTGAATGGCTGCGCGCTCGCGCAGCGGAAGTCGAAACACTGACTTCTGTTTGTACCGGATCGATGCTGTTGGGATTCGCCGGGCTGCTGAACGGACTGCACGCAACCACTCACTGGCGATCGTTGACACTGGATGCGTGATGCCTTTCCGGAGGTGATCGTGGAATTCCAAAAACATGTTGTCGAGGACGGCCGCGTGCTGACGTCGGCAGGCATCTCAGCGGGCATCGATATGGCACTCAGGGTGGTTGCCCGAACTTCGGTGAAGATATCGCCCGGGCTACGGCCCGGCACATGGAGTATCCGTATCCGGACAGCAATGAACGTCGGATACACCTTTGAGCCCAACCTCATTGTTGCGGCTGGAAAGGTGGGATAGGTCGCGTCGGTCTCTGAGCATTTCAATCCCGCATCGGGGCGCGGGATTGGGGGGGGGTGCCTGGCTGCCTCCCGGGCCTTCGAGCACGATACGACCATTTTCGATCACCTGCGTCCGGTGGCAGATGGAGATGGCAAGAATCCCAAGAACCAGGATGGGCGCCAAGCGTGTGGAGGCCAGGGGAGTGAATATGGCAATCCTAAGAAGATACCGATATTTTTTGGCTCCGGCGGATCACGAGGACTATCATGGCCACGGCTGGTATCAATGCCACTACCGAAAGGATACCTCTAGGATAGAACAAGACAAATAGCGCCACCAGGAGGACTAAAAACCTTGAAGGAAGGTCATGCCTTTTACGTTCAAAAAGCCTACCGTGGATGGCGGCAGCTGCTGTCGAGCATCCAATAGTCAGCGCAGCCAGAGCAGCCAGTTGTGCCCAACCAGGCTCCAACAACAAAGTATCCCAATTGAAAATCGCGAATGTGAGGAAGAAAAATGGAAGAGATATTTGCAGCGTTACCATCATCGTCTTCATGAAGGAGGCACCTGAAATACGGGAAGCAACCGCAGCGACGAGTGAGGTTGGTGGCGAATATTCGGATATTACCGCTATGAAAAATAAGAAGAAATGAGCTACCCAGGGGTTGATCCCGATTCGTATCATAGGCGGGATGACGATCACGGCTGAGAGTATGTAACAGGCCGACGGAGGTATTCCCAGCCCCAAAAAGACCCCAATTACGAACCCCACCCCGATAAGGGCTACGACATGGAATTCTCCGACCGTCGCCAGCAGCCCCATCAGCTTAATCATCCATCCACTAACCACGAACAGATTTACCATCACCCCGAGCATGGCGAGCAAGAGAACGAGCGGAGCGGTGACCCCAGCAAATGCCTCTAAGGCTCGCGCGCAAACACCTACCCCATTCCTTGATCTTATCTGAAGATCGTCCCAGGATGGAGATACATGCGGAGTACGGAGGCGGTGATAAAGAGACCGATCGCAATGTTAAGTGCGGCTCTTGATGCTTCATACCAAAGCACACCCATCAAATAGATCAAAACGCCGATGAAGGCAAAGAAAACCGCCGTGTTGATCACCTCTATTTTGGAGAATCTTTCGATAAAGGAAAGCAGCTGCTGAATCCGGGCTGCTTCCCCTTCCCCGCATGAAGCGCACTGTAAAGAGGTAAACCGATAGGGATATGATAGCAAAGAAAATGAGTGCTGGCGCATATCCTCGAGCGATAACCTCGAAATAAGTCACGCCCAGAAAGTCAGCCATGAGGAAACCGGCTATGGCCATGACCGGTGGCATGAGCAGGCCTCCCAGCGAAGCTGAAGCTTCCACAGCACCAGCGTGAAGAGCGGGGAACCCTGCTCTTTTCATCAACGGTATCGTGTACTGCCCGGTTATGGCGGCATTCGCTGCTCCCGATCCACTACAGGTAGCGATAGCCATTGAAGTCACCACCGCCGTTTGTGGAATGAGGGTTTTACGTTTGGCAAATATCCCGGTGAACGTTTTGACAATCGATTCCTGAACACCAAATCCCTGTGCAATGCCCAAAAACATGAAAAATGCCGCGATAACGCCTACCCCGGTTTGCGAATACGTTCCAAATAGACCCAATGAGATCTCAATGGAAGAAGATGTGATGACTCTTGTCCAGGAGACTCCGGGATGACCCAGTATACCTGGGAATATCCACCCGTAAACGGAATAAAACATGAGAAACAGGATGAGATAAAAGAGTAGTACCATGTTCCCGTCTGGTATATTCGATTACGAGACCAAGCATCATCACGCCTACGATTTTGTCAGGGGTATTGTAGAAACCCGCTCTGTCATAAATGAGGGCATCAAACTCCACTCGCATGTATATTATGGAAAAGATGCACATAGCGATGTACAGGCCGGCTATGGCAATATTGGGTTTAAGTCCTAGACGTGGATACGGCAGCTCTCCGGCGACAAAGAAATTCATTACCCACAGCACGTATGCTATGGGGACGAGAGTTACGGCAAGGAGCATGGTTCCTCCTAAGCCGGTTGTGAAATAATGTAGCGAAAAACCTAAATATACGATAGTGGCGATAAGATAGGAGGGGATTAAGAATTTACGCATTTCAGCCAGTGAATACGCTGCATCTTGCAACGGGATTTTTTTCCATACTTTCGCCCCCTAACGGTGTGACTGCAAGAAGTAGTGGACTCACCCCGTGATTGGCGTTTTACAGGGGTGAGCCCACTATTCACAAACCCTTAACTACCTCATGCTTTTCCCGAAAAAGATCAGCGCGCTTTGGCTTTCATCGCCTCTATCGCTGCCTTGATCGTTCCCTCGGTCGCTATTTTCCAGGACGGGTCCCATAAGCCCTTTTCCTTCAGATATTTCGCCAATCCCGGATGGACTGGAACCTCGGGTATGCTCTTTATTCCCTGAACTTGGAACCCGGCGAAGTCTGCGGCCAGTGGTCCGAAACCAAGGTCCAGCTTGAGTAGCGCAGCTCCTTCGGCTTCAAATACTTTGAGCGCTTTATAAACGTCCTCTTCCGGGAAACCGAGCCCGTGGTGGTAACCGAAGAAGAAAGGCACGCCATAGAGTTCATCCACTCCCAGGTCTCTTGTATACGCTTTCTTCATGTTGATCTTCACGGGGGCAAAACCTGCCGCCGTTAGCTTCTTGATTTGTTCCGGGGTTGGGTTCACTCCCTGCAGGGGACTGGCCACATCAAGCACCTTAATCCAGCTGGCCAACGATACCGAGCCGTTGTGTACACTGCGACGGCGTCTATGGTTCCCGCTCTCAGCGCATCCGCAACCTTTGACGCATCAACCTCGACGTGCGTAATCTTCAGACCACAGATGTCCTCCATGGCTCTGAAGATGTTGATATGGTTCATGTATCCCGCCTTCGTCATGTAGATTTTCTTGCCGTCCAAATCCTGCCAGGTACGAAATTTGTCTTTATTCTCCGGTAAAGTCAATATATGTGTTTCCATGGTGTAGCTCCAGAAAGACTGCACCGGCATTTGCTTTACGTTGGGTTCAAAGCCCTCAAATGGTTTTACAAACGAGTACAATGTTCTCGAATCCCGGCTCGGCGATATACGTGCTTTCCAGCTCACCCACGAGAAAGCTCTTGACGCTGGCGGTGGTTGAAACGAACGGGTAAACGGTAACGTCGTAATCCGGCATACCCCTTCGCAAGAAATCTGACATGAAAGCGGATATCTCTGTAACCATAGGCAGCTGGATCAGAGGTCCCCCATCTCCACATTTTCTTATCAGCTGCCGCAGGGTCAGGTAAAGCAAATACCGATACCAACACCACGGTCAATCCTAAAATCAATCCCAACTTAACTTTCTTCATTTTTTCCTCCTTTTACTTTATTCCTGATTTAGACTTCTTGGCATCCCGAACTATCTACACCCATAAGCACCACCTCCTTGGCACTTCACCAGTGCCGCGTTTCATAAGTTCTTTCCGAGATCCCCGCAATCTGATTTCTCAATGATGAAGGCATCTAAGCTGCCAGTGCCTGAGGTCGTGTACGTGGAGCAATGGTCCCGGCAAAGCGGCTGTAAGCCTCAGGGGCCTCTATCCGGCGCCGTGACCTGGTATCCGATTGGATGATGTGGCTGGTGCAGTCAGATGTTTCGTTGGCAAGGGTGAGGAAATGAAGCCAATCATCCGAGGTGATGAGCCCAAGATAGAGCTCGACGATATTACGCACGAGAAGAAGTCGGCTGGTGAGGAGCTTGCTGTCCAGTGGGTTGGTTTTAATGGAAAGCAGCCGCCAGAAACGCCGATGCGCTTTTTGGTGCAATCCTTCCCGGGTATAGTACCAGCGTAAGGGATGGGCGTAGGATTCGTTCCATGTGTCGATAAAGGACATGATGTCTTCGCAGAGCTGTGCAACGGAGAGGAAATGCGTGCAGCGTAAGCACTTAACCTAGAATATTTTGAAGTATATCTCGACCAACGGGATATGTCAATGAAAATGAGGCACCCAGGCAAAGAAGTCATGACCGCCGGCTCTGCCGGAGGTCATGACAATTCAAGGGGTCTGGGGTTTTCTTCTGCTGGGTAGCTCCCTTTCGACCTACGGGGACTCTCCCGGAGGAAGAACCCATTTTGTTTCAGCCAGGAACGGTAGAATTTTTCAGGGTCCTCTACCATGGGTGACGGGCTTAGAGCGCAACCAAGAATCGCCATCGCAACCACGCACCAGCCCGTGCTCGAGAGCTTCCAGAGACAGTGGACTGGACCTTTCCAGTTTTTTTTGTCAAGATGTCCTTTCTGACAGGGCTGGTGGAAGTCCAGCGGCGGGAGACATGCGGTAAAAACATCTGACCGATTTTTTTCCGGTGCGCTGTCTCGGATCTTCTGTCATCGATTTTCGGCCATGTATCTTTCTTCTGGAGAACTGAACCTCGAATAAAACCCGAAGCACCAAATCTGAAATTTGCAGCGCTGCGCTTGGACTCCCCATTCTGCGGGCGGGTCCCCGGTTTCGAAACAATACTGAAATCCCAAACAAGAGCAGCGGGACTCTGGTGTAGTGTTTTTTTATCCTGCCGGTTCATGGGGCAAGAGTTATGCGACGCGGGACTAGGGGAAAGGCCTGATGGATGAGACAAGAAGTCTGGTAGAGAGGTGTCATGAGCTTACGCTCGCCCATCTGCCCGAGGAGGTGGTCGAGCGCACCAAATACCTCCTGCTGGATTACCTGGGCGTGGCTGCCAGAGGGGCATTGAGTGATTCAAGCATCCCGGTTCACAGGATGCTCGAGAAGCTGGGAAGGGCGGGAGGCGGGGCCGTAGTCATCGGCACCCCTATGACGGCGGATCCAGCCTACGCTGCCCTGGCCAACGGCACGGCCGCCCATTCCCTAGAGCTCGACGACGTGGTCAACGAGGCGTCGCTCCACCCTGCCGTGGCCATCATGTCTGCGGCTCTGGGCGCCGGCCGAATCGCAGGCTGTTCCGGACGCGAGCTGATCGAAGGCATTGCCGTGGGCTACGAGGTGATGATCAGACTGGGTTATGCCCTGGATCCCGCGGCCCACTATGCCAGGGGTTTCCACCCAACCGGCACCTGCGGGACAATGGGATCAGCCGTCGCGGCGGCCAAGATATTGAAGCTGGACCGAAGAGGCATGACGAATTCCCTGGGCATCGCGGGGAGTCAGGCGGCGGCTTCCATGGAATTCTTGACGGACGGCGCCTTTACCAAGCGCCTCCACCCCGGGTGGGCCGCCCACAGCGGGATTATTGCGGCCCTGCTTGCCGGGGAGGGTTTTACCGGACCGGCATCCATCCTCGAAGGAAAGCACGGATTTCTCCACGCCTATTCAGGCAAATCAATCCCTTCCCGACTCATGGAGGGGTGGGGGGCGCCTTTCAAGGTTATGCGGACCAGCATCAAACCACACTCCTGCTGCCGCTACAAACAAGGCCCCATTGACGGCATTTTAGAGCTCATGCACAAGCACCGATTGAAGGCCTCGGATATACAGGAAGTCTCGCTGGGCATCTTGAAGGCCGGATTTCCCATTGTGGCCGAGCCGGAAGAACACAAATACAACCCGAAATCAATAGTGGATGCTCAGTTCAGCATGCCTTTCGGGGCAGCGGTGGCCGTCCTTTATGGTAGAGCCTCATTGAGTGAATATACCCGGGAAAAGGTGGAATCCAGGGAAGTCAAAGAGATGATGCGGCGGATTGCTTGCGTGAAAGACCAGGAATTGGAGAAGGATTTCCCGAAACGATGGCCCGCCTCGGTCGCCATCCTGACGAAAGCCGGGGAGCAGTTACGGGCACACATAGACCATCCCAAGGGGGATCCGGAGAATCCCCTGACCTGGGAGGAACTCATTGAAAAATTTAAAGACCTGACCGCTCCGATCTTCGACGAATCCGTGAGGCCTCAGATCATCGATCTTGTCAGGGATCTGGAGGGTGAAAGGGACCTGGAGAGGCTGACGAGGCTTCTGGCAGGAAAATAATAGGGGATCAGCCCGGCGTAAGGCACCTTTTATCCCAATTCCTAGAGCTTTCTTGAGAGAAGAGGAAGAGGGTGATAGGAATTTCACCGATCGGCATTGCAGGGGGGGGGAATCATGCGGTTACTGGAACACGAGGCAAAAGAGATCCTGAGACGATACAAGATCCCTCTTCCCTCCGGCTACGTAGTCGAATCTGCGTCAAAAATCCACAATATCGATGGCCCCGTCATGCTCAAGGCCCAAATCCCCTTGGGCGGCCGGGGCAAGGCCGGCGGCATTGTTGAAGTTTCCTCCTTGGAAGAGGCAAGAAAAGAAACCCAACGCCTCCTCACCGGTCAGACCCGGGGCTACACCCCCAAGAAGGTCCTTGTGGAGGATAAGATCGCGGTGGCCCAAGAGTTCTTCATGGCCATTACCTATGATACCGTGGCCAAGGCGCCCTTGGCGATTTTTTCCCGGGAGGGTGGGGTTGATATCCAGGAACTGGCCGCAACGACGCCGGAGAAGGTGATTAGGGAATGGTTCTCGGTTCGCGGGAGATTGCCCCGGTATCGTTCCAGGGAGATCATCTCCGAAGCGGGTGTTTCGGGAAAGATGCTTCTGGGAATGGAAAACATCCTTTCCACCCTGGCGGACATCTTCCTGGACTGTGACGCCACGGTCGCTGAAATCAACCCGCTGGCCATCACGGCCGGCGGGCAATGGGTTGCCCTGGATTGTCACCTTGAGATCGATGATGACGCCCTTTACCGGCACCTGGATCTGGCTGAAAAACAGAGGGATGAAAGCCGATATGCCGGCGGAAGGGCGAGTTCGGATTTTGAGCGGCGAGCTGCTGAAATTGACCGTCTGGATCATCGCGGCGTTGCCGGCCGGGTGATAGAATTCGACGGTACCTTGGGATTGATTATCGGGGGTGGGGGCGCTTCACTCACGGCGTTTGATGCCGTGAGGCAGCATGGAGGCAGACCAGCCAACTACTGCGAAATTGGAGGCAACCCCTCTGTGCTCAAAGTGAAGGAACTGACGAAACATATCCTTTCCAAGAAGAATGTCGAAAAAATCGCCGTCATTATGAACGTGGTGAGCAACACGAGAGTCGATCTGGTGGCCCGCGGCATTGTGAAGGGGATACTGGAGGCCGGCAAAGACCCCTCTGAAACAGTGGCCGTTTTTCGGGTTCCCGGGGCCTGGGAAGAAGAAGGGTTCAAGATCCTTTCGAAATATGGCGTACCCTACTGCGGCCGAGGCGTTTCCATTGACGGCGCAGCCAAAACGGCTTCGGAAAGAACCAGGAACTGAGCAGCATCCGGGGGGGACAAGATGTCCATACTGGCAGAGAAAGATGTAAGGGTGATCATTCAGGGGATCACCGGAAGAGAGGCAGCCTCTTTCACCAAAGATATGCTGGATTATGGGACCCGGGTGGTTGCCGGGGTCACCCCCGGGAAACAGGGACAGGAGGTTCACGGTGTGCCGGTATACGATACGGTCCGTGGGGCTGCGAGGGCTCATCCGGCCGAGGCGGCAGTGATTTCGGTTCCGCCGGGCATGGTGAAAGGGGCTGTGCTGGAGGCCCTTGAAAACGGGTTAAAGCTTCTGGTGGTTGTCACCGAGCGTGTGCCCAGGAAGGACGTCATAGAGTTTCTGGAGGTGGCGAAGGAAAAGGAGGCCCGTGTCATCGGGCCCAACACACTCGGTCTGATTTCTCCGGGAAAGGTCAAATTGGGTATGGCAGGGGGACCGGCAGGGGACGTCAGAAAGGCGTACACGCCGGGGAGGGTGGGGATCGCCTCCAGAAGCGGGGGCATGACCACGGAGATCGCCAACCTTCTGACAACCCACGGCATCGGGCAGAGCACCTGCATCGGAGTCGGAGGAGACCCTGTGGTCGGCTCCAATTTCCTGGATCTGATTCCCTTGTTCCAGGCGGATCCGGAGACGGAAGCCGTGGTCCTATTCTGTGAACCGGGAGGTCTCATTGAGGAGAGTCTCGCGGAGATGGTCATTTCCAGAAAGATCACCATGCCTATCGTGGCCTTCGTTGCCGGTCGGTTCGTGGACGAGATGCCCGGGGTGAGATTCGGCCACGCGGCCACCATCGTGGAAGGCGAAAAGGGGACGGCCAGAGGCAAGGTCGACAGCTTCAAGAAAGCCGGTATCCATGTAGCCGAAAGCTTCTCAGAGATCGTCACCCTGCTCAAAAAACACCTTTGATCACGAGGGGATGATGAGGTATGGAACTCACGGAAATTCAGAAAAAAATCTGGGAGCAAGTCCAGGCTGATCTGGCCCACGAACCCGTGGCAAGCCCGGACCATGTGGAAAGAATGACAACCTGGTGCCAACGTCTCGGTCCTGCAGAAGGGGCCGATATGGAAGTCCTGGTGGCGGGTGCCTTGCTTCACGATGTGGGTGTGGTCATTGACAGGAAGACTCATTATGTGGTCGGCCGTACCCGGGCAAGAGAGGTGCTCCACCAAGCAGGATTCCCCGATGACCAGATCGCGGCCGCGCTTCATGTCCTGGAGACCCACAGTCGGTATGGAGGACCCTCACCCGAGAGTGTCGAAGCACAAATCGGTCAGGATGCCGATGCCCTCGAATACATTGGGGCCATTGGAATCCTCCGGGCCTTGGTGCGGGGACTGAATGACGGCTCCTTCAACGGCAGGACCAGCGATTTTCCGGGGTTCCTTCGTTCCATCCTTGCCAAGGTGGAAGGTACCTTTCACACCAAGAAGGCCGAAGAGATAGGGCGTTCTCGGCTGAGATACATGAAAAGCTTTCTCGAACGCATTGAGAGAGAGCTCAATTTCGAGGCGTGAGATGGGTGAATTCATAAGAATCGACCTGGACGTTTCAAAGTGCACTGGAATGGAGGCGTGCGGGGGGTGTGTGAGGGTCTGTCCGGTGAACATCTTCGGCAGGAAAGGCGACAGACCGTCAATAATCGCAGAAAACGAGGATGAATGCACCCTGTGCGATTTGTGCAGACAGGCCTGCAGTCCATCGGCCATTACCATCCACAAAAGGTATGAAGCTCAGTAGAAAGAGATTCGAAGACGCTTTGATTTCCGGTCTCCGAAGACTGCCCATGGTATCCTTTTATGCCGGGACAAGGGGGTGGTATTTTGTCGTAAGCTGGGCCCACAGGGTCACGGGCCTGCTTCTGGTACTCATGGTCTTGTTCCACCTCTGTCTGTTCAAACCGCCTCCGGACTCCGGGAGATTCTTCCTTTTCGTGCTCTTCCAGTGGGTGTTGAGCGTTCCCGTGATCTTTCATGCCTTCAACGGGGCCCGACTCATTCAATACGAATGCTTCGGCAGGCGGGATGATGATGACATGCTCCGCTGGGTCTTCAGCCTCCTGTCCGTCTTTGCCCTGCTGTTGGCCCTCGTTATGATCATGGGAGGCCAGGGGGTATCCCCCTTTTTTTACTGGATGCTGATGATCGCCGCGGCGCTGGTTGCGGGCTATGCTGTCGGAGCCAGGATCTGGAACACAAGCCACTCCGTCTTGTGGAGCTTGCAACGAATCAGCGGCGCTTTCCTGCTGGTCATGGTACCTGCCTATATCCTGTTCATGCATCTCCATCCAATGGCGACCGGCGGGGCAAACATCCTGGCGCGCGGGATGCAGTCCCTCTCTCTCAAAGGAATCTATCTGTCACTGCTTTTCGCCACGCTTTTCCATGGCGGTTACGGTACATGGTCTGTGGTGAGGGATTACGCGTCTTCGGAGGCTTTGCGGAAACTTCTGATCGCAGCCGTCACGTTCCTTTTCCTGGTTTTTCTCTGGATCGGAATCAAACTCATTTTGGAGAACATAGGGAAGTAAAACTTTATCATGACTCATGGCTTTCGAATATCGTCCACATTAGAATGTGACGTGCTGATTATCGGGGCAGGCGGGGCCGGGACTCCGTTGTGCAGCGGAAATCCTTGAGAGGAGACCGGGGTCCAGAGTAATTGCGGTGACCAAGGTGGCCAGCCCCCAGAAGTCCCACACCCAGACCGCACAGGGAGGCTTGGCGGCCGTTGATCCAAGGGACAGCGTAGACAGACGCGTCTATCATATGTTTGATACCTGGAAGGGGTCTGATTGCACTGCCGATCAGAACGTCATCAAGAAGATCATCGAGGCCGGCTGGGAGCAGGTCCTCTGGATGGAAGAACACGGCATGCACTTCAGTCGAAGGGAAGACGGCAAACTCAGCAAGAGGACCTTCGGCGGGCATACGCTGAACTTCGGTGCATCATCGGCCCATCGGTGTGTCTTTGAGGCGGACAGAACCGGCAAGGGTATTATGGATAATGTGTGGGGGGAGACCCTGAAAGGGGGTGCCGTCTTCATCAATCAGGCAGTAGCCACAGAGCTTCTTTTCAAGGACAGAAGATGTGTCGGGGCTGTGCTCTTCAGGCAGAAAGAGGGGGAATTCATCTGCGTCACGGCCAAAGCTACGGTAATGGCCACCGGGGGGAATGGGCAGGCCTTCAGGGTCACAACCAACTGCCGTCAGAACACGGGGGACGGAAATGCCATTGTTCTCGCGGCCGGCCTGCCGATCATGGACCCCGAGGCGATCCAGTTTCATCCCACAGGGATTGTGGGTCCCGGTATTCTTGCCAGTGAAACCCTGCGGTCCGTGGGGGGGATCCTGAGGAACCGGGAACTGGAGCCCTTCATGGAGAAATATGCACCCAAGATGAAGGAACTGGCACCGAGAGACCTGGTGGCCCGGGCCATTGAGACAGAGATCCGTGAGGGCCGGGGTATTTTGAACCCGGACCATCAGCTTGAACATGTTTGGATCGACCTGAGGCATCTCCCCGAATATGTCCATGAGGTGGAAATACCCGAAGTATCGGGTTTCTTTAAGAAGTTCATCAATCTCGACCCCAAGCAGGATCTCTGTCCGGTTCGGCCGAGCAATCACTACCAGATGGGCGGAATACCCACCAATGAATTCGGGGAGGTCCAGCTAGGCCCCGCTGAAACGGTTCCCGGCCTTTTTGCGGTCGGGGAGTGTGGCGCGGCGAGTTTTCACGGCTTCAATCGTCTCGGAACCAACTCCCTCCTGGAGTTGATTACCATGGGAAAATTTGCCGGGGAGAGAATCGCCGAGCGTCTCGAAGAGGGGTTGATCGAAGGGCCTGCAGACGCCGGAGAGAAGACTTTTTCAGCCTTCGCAGGTTACATGGCGGCCAGGGGGGCGGACTACCTGGGTATGATCCGCGCGGAGATGCGGAATCTGATGACGGAAAAGGTAGGTGTCTTTCGCACCGAGGAAGGCATCAAAGAGGCGATCGAGGCACTGAAGGAACTCAAGGAAAGGGCACGCGAAACAGCATTGTCCAGTCAGAGCCTGATGATGAATCAGGATCTCATTCAACGTTGGGAGCTGGATAGCCTCTTGAGCAATGCCATGGTCATCGCCCAGGGCGCCCTGAACCGGAGGGAATCAAGAGGGGGGCACTTCCGGGATGATTTTCCAGCGCGAAACGACGATTTCAATTATCACTCCCTGACCTATATGAGCGAGTATGGGGATATGAGGTTTGGAAGGCGTTCTGTCGACATGAGCCTGTTTGAGGCTGAAGAGAAAAATTATGAAAAATTCGACTTCATTCAGCGAAAGTATTGACAGCCGGCGGAAAACGACGGCTATATCTGAGGGATCTCGTCCTGTGTCATCCGGCATCTCTTTGCAATCTTGATGGGGAAACTCATGCGGGCCACCTATGACATCACTCTGAGAATCAGGCGCTATGACCCGGATACCCGCAGGCGCTGGAATCAGGACTACATGCTGCGGGCCGGGAGGATCCTTCGCTTTACCGACCTTTTTCGCAAGATCAACAATGAATCAGACCCCTCCCTGGCCTGGAACTCGTCTTGCGAGCATGCCCAGTGCGGCACCTGTGCCGTGAAGATCAACGGAAAGCCGATGCTCGCATGCGAACTCCTGGTTGAAAACGCGGTGCATCATTTCAAGACCTCCGTTTTTGAGGTGGAGCCTATTGCCGTTGCCCCGGTGGTTCGGGATCTCGTGGTGGATCTGGAGAAGGCCTATGAAAAGGTTGAAAAAGCCAAACCTTACCTCATCGAGCCAAAGAAAAAACAAGACCAGGAAAATGCACACTCGATTTCTCCACGAGAGATCGAGTTTTACGTGGATGCGACCCGCTGCATCAATTGCTTCTGTTGCGCCGACGCCTGTATGAGCAGCCACAAGAACTTTCTCGGGCCGAATGCGGTCATGGCCAGCATCCTGAGGCTCATGGATCCCAGGGAGAACGCCAGAGAAGACAGACTGAAGCTGCTTTACAGTGAGGAAGGCATTTACCGCTGTCACACGTCCAAGGCCTGTTCTTTCGTCTGCCCGAAAGAGATCGACGTGGCACATTTCATTGCGCTGGCAAAGGAAGGCAGGTTCAAATCCTCATGAGGGGGTTTCGTCTCTTGCCAGGGCGAGTAATCGGCGCGCGCGCATAAACACCGGCCGATCGATCATCTGACCGTTGAGGGCCACCGCACCCTTTCCCGACTTTTCGCCCTCTTCGTAGGCCGAAACCACGGCCCGAGCCCGGGAAAGCTCTTCTTCCGAGGGGGAGAGCAGTTGGTTGACCACCGCCACCTGTTTCGGGTGAATGACCTGTTTGCCCCGGAAGCCCATGCGCCGTCCGGCTTGGGTATTGGCGATGAGCCCCGGTTCATTGTTCACGTCCGGGAAGACCATATCGATGGCCTGGACTTCGGCGGCCCGGGCAGCCACGGCAATCCGCTGGCGGGCGTAGTTCAACTCCTCGGCGCTTTCCGTTCGGGTGATATCGAGATCCAGTGCGTAATCCTCGCCTCCCAAGGCCACGCCCACGATCCGCTGGCTGGCCTTCAGGATGGGATACACGTGAACCAGGCCCAGTGCGCTTTCAATCATCACGATGAGCTCCACCGAGCCGATCAGTAAGCCCCGTCGCTTCTCCGCCTCCTTCAGGAGTGTCTCCACAACAGGAATCTGCCGGGGCGATTCGATCTTGGGCACCCAGATCCCTGCAAGCGGGGTGTCGACAACGGATAACAGATCGTCCACAAACTGGTCGGTTCCAATGCCGTTTACGCGCACAAAAAGCGCCGCCCGGGTCCTTCGGCCGATATCCGGCAGGGCCTTGGATACCATCCCCCTTGCCCTGTTCTTTTCAAGCAGGGGAACGGAGTCTTCCACATCCAGGATATAAGCGTCGGCACCCCGCTCAGGCGCCTTGAGCAGCATCTGCTCCTGAATGCCGGGCACGTACAAGTAAGTACGAAATATCTCCATCTTAACCCTCCACCATTTTCGTCATAGCATCTTGGCATGGCCCGCACTCACGCGATTCAACGTTCTTCGGGAACTTTCTTCTCGCCCGACAATTTCAATTCCAGAAAAACCTCCCTGGCGATACGGAAACTGTCCACCGCAGCGGGCAGGCCACAATAAATAGCCGATTGGAGCAAGACCTCCATGATTTCCTCTTTGCTGCAGCCGTTGTTCAGCGCTCCGCGCAGATGCAGTTTTACTTCGTGCGGCCGGTTGAGAGCGGTCAACATGGCCAGATTGATGAGGCTGCGGGTCTTACGGGACAAACCCGGCCTTGTCCAGATGCTGCCCCAGCAGTATTCGGTAATGAGTTCCTGCAAGGGTAGGGTGAAATCGTCTGCCTCGGCGATTACCTTGTCCACGAATTCCTTCCCCAAAACACTACGGCGAACTGCAAGTCCTTTCTCATAACGTTCAGCTGTCATTGTTTACCTCCTGTGTCGCAAGGCACGAAAGCAAGTCTTGAAAAGGCCGCCGGCCGCCGGCATCGCGGGAAATGACGTCCCGGGCAAAGCGCCGGTGAAACGCGAGGGGAGAGCATCCTTTCTGTCGGGGCGGCTTGTTCCCGCAGCGTCCGGATCTTTCCGGGCGGACAGGAACGTCCTCCGACGCGTTCGGTTTTATGGGCGGCTCAATAAGCCGGCCATCGCACCAACCGAAACCGGACACGGCGCCGCACAGGACCATGCCCCACAGAATATCGACGACGACGATGGCAACGGGCCAATCCCTCAAGGTCGCCAGATTGGTCAGATCGTAGGTGGCGTAGGTCACGAGCCCGAACATGACCCCCAGGCCTAACGCCATCCAGAGAGACTGCCTGACCACCGCGGGATAAACGCAGAAAATCATCGTGCCGAGCACAAATATCCCATAGAACAAGAATGCGGCCGCCCAATTGACCCTGTCGGCCATGAGGAATCCGATCTGCCGCTGATAGAACCCCTTGGCGATCAAGCCCAGCCAGACAAAATCGATGACCAGAAAGCACAAGAGCGAAGCGACATAGGTGAAAACAAGAACCTTCACGGACATTTCATTTCCTCCCTCATGGTTATTGGGTATCGACAACGCTATCCTATAAGTATATACTTACTTCCAGTATTATGACAGATCAAATTCCTTTCTGACCCGGATCAGGCCATACGGCCGTCATTCGAGGCGGTTCTTCTTCCCATGCCGTTTTCGGCACCAGCGCGGGCAGAATCATGGTTGCAGCCCTGCGAAAATCACACTGGTTTATGTCCGTCGTGCGATGGCTTGATTCTTCGGCGGGGCTTGAGGAATATCAGCATCGCGGCAGTGAGCGGCCCGACTGGATTCGGATTATCCCGTTCATTGTTGTGCATCTGGCCTGTTTCGGGGTCATCTGGGTCGGTTGGAGCCCAATCGCCGTGGTGGTGGCCGCGCTCCTTTACTTTGTCCGCATGTTCGCCATCACGGGGTTTTACCACCGCTATTTTTCTCACCGGGCCTTCAAGACCAGCCGATTCTGGCAGTTCGTGTTCGCCCTGCTGGGAAACGCCTCCGTGCAGAGGGGCCCTCTGTGGTGGGCGGCCCATCACCGCCATCATCATCGCTACGCCGATCAACCGGAAGACCCGCACTCGCCGAAACAGCGCGGTTTCTGGTGGAGCCACCTCCTGTGGCTGACCACGCCCGGGAATTACCCGACCCGGACAACCTACATCCGCGATTGGCTGCCGTTTCCCGAGCTGGTGTGGATCAACCGATTCGATACCGTCGTTCCCTTTGTTCTCGCCGTTTCCCTCTATGGGTTGGGTGAACTGCTTTCGCTGGCGTTTCCGGCACTCGGGACCGGCGGTCCTCAAATGCTGGTGTGGGGCTTTTTCATATCCTCGGTCGTCCTGTTCCACGCCACCTGCACCATCAATTCGCTGGACCACATGATCGGCACGCGACGGTACCAAACCCCCGACACGAGCCGCAACAACCCCGTCCTTGCCCTCATCACCCTTGGGGAAGGTTGGCACAACAATCACCACTACTTTGCCATCTCAGCCAGACAGGGCTTTTTCTGGTGGGAAATCGACATTACCTACTACCTTCTCGTCTGCCTGGCCAAGCTCGGAATCGTGCGTGAGCTTCGGCCGGTGCCCGAAAGGGTGCGCCACGCCGGGGGAGATTGAATCGTCGCGGAGGTAGCTCTGAGCCGTTTGCTTTCCGGGAAAAAGCGGAAGACCTCATGAAAATCGCGATCATCGGCACAGGTATTTCCGGCCTGGTGGCCGCTCACCTGCTGCATGAGGACCACGACATCGCCGTCTATGAGGCCGAAGACCGTGTCGGCGGGCACACCCACACCATCGATGTCCGGCACGCGGGGGCCACCTATGCGGTGGACACAGGCTTCATCGTCTTCAACAAGCGCAATTACCCGAACTTTGTAAAGCTGTTGAAGCGGCTGGACGTCCCCTGGCAGCCTTCAGGGATGAGTTTCAGTTTCCGCGATGAGCGCAGCGGCCTGGAGTACCGGCCCAGTTCCCTTGACACCCTGTTCGTGCAGCGCCGCAATCTGCTCCGGCCGTGGTACCTTCGAATGGTCGGTGAGATATTCCGTTTCCGGCGTGCCGCCCGCGGCCTCCTTCGAACCGGCGATGACGACCTCACCCTGGGGGCCTATCTCCGCTCGCGGCGGTTTTCCAAGGCCTTCATCCAGCAGTTCATCGTTCCCATGGGGGCCGCCATCTGGTCTGCCGACCCGGCGCAATTCAAGCAGTTTCCGGCGCGCTATTTCGCCCGATTTTTTCACAATCACGGGTTTCTGAATATTCGAAACCAGCCGCAATGGCTCGTCATCCGGGGGGGGTCCGGGCAATACGTGAAAAAGCTGATCCGCCCCTTCAAAGAACGCATTCGCCTCAGCTCCCCGGTGGTGTCCGTACAGCGCCGCAGGAGCAGCGTGGAGGTGACGGCCAAGGATCGGCAGCGGGAGGAATTCGATTATGCCGTCATCGCCGCCCACGCCGACCAGGCCCTAGCCATGCTGTCGGATCCCTCGGACCTCGAGAAGGCGGTGCTGGGGGCCTTTCCCTACCAGGAAAACCGAACGGTGCTGCATACGGATGTGTCTTTTCTTCCCCTTCACCGCCGCGCCTGGGCCAGCTGGAACTACCTCGTTCCCAGGAAACGCACCGACCGCGTCGTTGTGACCTACGACATGAGCATCCTGCAGAGCATCCGGGCCCCTGTCGAATTCTGCGTCACTCTCAACCCCCACCGTTTCATTGAGCCCGGGAAGGTGCTTCGCCGGATGATCTATCACCATCCCCTTTTCAGCACGAAGGGGCCCCCCGCGCAGCAGCGGCGGGAAGAGATCAACGGCACAAACCGGACCTACTTCTGCGGGGCGTACTGGGGGTACGGGTTTCACGAGGACGGGGTGAAAAGCGCCCAGTCGGTCTGCCGGCATTTCGGGAAGACCTTATGAGCATGCACAGCTGCATCTATGCCGGTCACGTGCGACACCGGCGGTTCACCCCGCTGGCCAATGAATTCCGCTACCGGGTGTATATGATGTATCTGGATCTGGCCGAGTTGCCCCGGGTCTTCGCGGGCCGATGGCTGTGGTCCGGCCAACCGGGTGACGGCGGCTTATCTGCGCCGGCGGGATCACTTGGGGGACCCTCGATTACCGCTCGACCGGGCGGTTAGAGATCTGGTCGCGGACAGACTGGGTTATCGGCCCCAGGGCCCCATCCGCCTGCTCACACACCTGCGCTATTTCGGGTTCTGTTTCAATCCCGTGAGTTTCTATTACTGTTTCGACCGGGCCGGGGACCACGTGGAGACCATTGTCGCCGAAGTCCACAACACGCCCTGGAACGAGGAGCACTGCTATGTGCTCGGCGAATCGATGAACCGGCATACGTCGAGGGGATGGAAGCAGTACTGCTTCGACAAGGCCTTTCACGTGTCTCCGTTCATGGAGATGGAGATCGGCTACGACTGGCGTTTTCGGGAGCCGGGTGAAACCCTGAGTGTCCACATCAACAACCTGGCGCGGGGCGGGAAGCGGTTCGACGCAACCCTCACCCTCAAGCGGGTGGCGATCACCGGCCGTTCGCTGGCTCGTACCCTATGGGCGTACCCTTTCATGACCGGAAAAGTGATCGTCATGATCCACTGGCAGGCCCTGCGCCTGCGGGTAAGGGGGGCGCCGGTTCACACCCATCCCGCAAAACGCGCGCCCCAGCCGCGGAGGTGATTTCATGAAGGTGTCCATCATTCCCGAGGATGCCGGGTCCCTTGAGCCTTCCCGCGGCGCTCCGTTGGAGCGCATGGCGCGCAAAGGGATCTTCTCGCTGCTCAAGCGGATTCGGGAGGGGAAAGTCGTCATCAAAGACCAAGACGGCGTCCATGTGTTCGGCGGACGTCCGGGGTCGATCGATGCACTCGTTGCGGAGGTCGAGGTTCACCACCCCCGTTTCTACACCAGCGTGGTCCTCGGCGGCAGCATCGGGGCGGGCGAAGCCTACATGGCGGGCGCCTGGTCGGTGGACGACCTGACCGCGCTGATGCGCATCATCCTGCTGAACCGGGATGTCTTCGGCCAGATGGATTCGGGCCTGGCAAGGCTCAAAGCCCCCCTGTACCGATTGTACCACCTGCTCCGAAGGGACACCCGACAGGGGAGCCGGCAGAATATCGCCGCCCACTATGACCTGGGGAACGCGTTCTACAAGCTGTTTCTGGACGAGACACTCACCTATTCCTGCGGAATTTTTGAGCACGAGGACTGCACCCTGCAAACCGCCTCCATCGCCAAGTACGACCGAATCTGCCGAAAGCTCTGTTTGTCGCCTGCGGATCACGTGATCGAGATCGGCTCCGGCTGGGGGGGCTTTGCTATCCACGCTGCGAAGAACTACGGCAGCCGGGTGACGACCACCACCATCTCCAGGTCCCAGCACCAGTTGGCGAAGGAAAGAATCCTGCGGGCGGGCGTCGGCGAGCGGGTGGAGATCCTGCTGAAAGACTACCGCGATCTGAGCGGGACATACGACAAACTCGTCTCCATCGAGATGATCGAAGCGGTGGGGTATCCTTACCTGGAGACCTTCTTCAAGGCCTGCGCCCGCCTCCTGAAACCGGACGGCATGATGGCGCTTCAGGCGATCACGATCGCGGACCAGGCCTTCGACCGCCACCGGCGAAGCGTGGATTTCATCAAGCGGCATATCTTTCCCGGAAGCTGCATCCTGTCGGTATCCGCCATCTGCGGTGCCGTGGCGCGGGCCACGGATCTGCGCCTGGACCACCTGGAAGACCTGACACCCCACTACGCACGCACACTCAGTGTCTGGCGGGAGCGGTTCTTCAGCAATATCGACGGCGTGAAAAAACTCGGCTTCTCCGATGCCTTTATCCGCATGTGGGAATACTATCTGTGCTACTGCGAGGCGGGGTTTCGGGAACGGTACCTGGGGGATGTCCAGATGCGCCTGATCAAGCCCCGGGCGCGCCCCGCGCCCCTGCTTCCGCCATTGGCCGCGTAGGGGGCATTCTACGGGTGAAGCCGCTGCGGACCAGGCGGCGGATGCCCCATCGGGTCAAAGGGTCCGGCAGACCCCGTTTCTCTGCGAGCGAGAAGAGGGTGTTCATTTCCCGCGCGGCTTGGGAAACCACGGGATGAACGAACTTGTCCGCCGCTGGTACTCGGCATAGCCGGGCCGGGAATCCACGATGGTTTTTTCCAAGAGCGTGACGCCCGACACCCGCAGCAGCAAAAAGGTGATGGTCAGCGGGCTGACGATCGTCCATGCGCTTCCGGGTGTGGAGAGCACGACCAGGAACAGTCCCCACCACACCAGCGTCTCGCCGAAATAGTTGGGGTGACGCGAATAGGCCCACAGGCCCCGGTCCATCACCTGTCCCCGGTTGGCGGGGTCTGCTTTGAAGCGGGTCAGCTGCCGGTCGGCAACCGCTTCGAAGGCGAACCCCACGGCCCAGACCAGGGCGCCCAGGGTGTCCAGCCAGGTGAAGGCCGCGGGGGACTGCGCTATCTGCCCGGCCTGGACCCCAAGCGCGATCACCCAAAGGAGCATCCCCTGCACCCCGAATACAGTAAAGAGGCTCATCCACCAGAAGCGCTTTCCCGCGCGTTTACGCCAGGCGCCGTATCGTCGGTCCTCCCCTTGGCCCCGGCTGCGCAGGGCGATATGAACGGCCAGCCGCAGTCCCCAGACGGTGACCAGGCCCGAAATCAGAAACCGGCGGCCTGCGTACCCTCCCGCCGAAAAAAAGGTGACCCATGCAACCATCACAAACCCCAGGCCCCAGAAGGTGTCCACGACGCTCGCGTTTCTGAGTACCAGGCTGAGGACCCAGACGCACACCATGAGACCCAGGGCAGCCCCGAGGTTCATCAGATAGATGGACAGTTGACTTTCCATGACACCCTCCTTCTGCAACCTCCCCCAGGCCCTTTACGCAGGGCCGGGTTCTGTTCCCGGGATCCTTTTCCGAGTCAGCGGGTCCACGACCGGTCTGCCGTTTTGCCGCTCCGCGACAGCGGCACGGATTGCCAGGTGTCGCTCCCGGTCGATGGGGTAGCACAGCGCGATGGCAATGGCTGCGAGGTTGCACAGCGATGGGGCCAGCGAGTAAAGGACCCGCAGCGTGAAGAGCACGGACTCGTTCTGCGCGATATTGGGCTGGTAGCCCGACGCCCCCAGGATCGACAAGGACGCCCCCACTCCGAGGGCGGCAGCCAGTTTCTTGGCGATGGACCACAGCCCGATGTAGTGGCCCTCCCGTCGTTCTCCGCTGAGCAGTTCGTCGTAGTCGATCACATCGGCCTGCATGGCCGAAGGGATGGCGACGGTGGCGCCGAAACCGATTCCTGAGACGAAGACCAGGATGCCATAGATCCACGCGTCCCCGGGGCCGAGGAAGAAGACTCCCAGGAACGCTCCCGTGTTCACCACCATGGACGCGATCCAGGTGTTCCTCTTCCCCAGGCGTCGCGACAGCAGAATCCAGCCGGGCAGGAACAGCACGCCGGTTACAAAATAAACCATGAGAAACAGGTTGGCCTGCCCGGACTGAAGCACGTACTGCACATAAAAGAGGATCAGCGTCGCCGGCAGATTGTTCCCCAGGGCGCTCACGGTGTAGGACAGCAAAAGGATGATGAAGGGCCTGTTGCCCGCGACATCTCTCAGACCCCTTGCCAGGCCGATTCGGCTTGGTGCCGTGTGCAGGTCTCTTTCCCGGACGGCCAGCACGCACCACCAGCAGAGGCCAATTACCAGCGGCGCGTACAGGACGGAGATCCAGAAAAACTGACGCCGCTCGCCGTCGGCGCCCTCCGGCAGGCCGAACGCCCAGGTGACCAGGGACGGGGAACTGGCGGCCACCAGTGTCCCCAATATCAGCGCGCCGTCCCGGAGACCGAACAGCGAGGTCCTTTGGTGATAGTCGAAGGTGATTTCAGGGCCGAGGGACTCATAGGGCACAACGACTATTGTCCAGAACAGAAAGAGCGCGAAGAGCCACAGACCGAACCAGGTAGTTTCAAAGGTCGGGGAACCCGGAGGGGGATTGAACAGCATCAGGAGGGAAAGGGCGAGCGCCAGTGAGCCGGCGGCGATAAAGGGCCTTCTCCTTCCAAAACGGCTTCGCGTCCTGTCCGATATCAGCCCGACGGCCGGATCCGTGAGGGCGTCAAAAGCGCGGAGCCCCAGAATGATCGTGCCGATGAGGGCAATATGGACCCCGACCACGTCGGAGTAGAATTTCGGAAGAAACACGTACACCGGGATGCCGACAACGGCCAGCGCGAAAGCGGGGGCCGCATAGGCATAGCTGATGGATGGGGACACAGGGTCATTCAAGACGGGATTCCTGCGGTCAAAGCCGATGTCGGTTGCCCAGCGCGTGAACAGCCAGTAATGAGTTCCACTCCCTTTCAGACCCGTACCCGGCGCCGTCGGCATACCGGGGACCGGTAGATCCGGCTCGACATGGGTCCGCCTGATCTAAGAACCTGTAATTTTTGAAAGTTAATCCGCGAGCGGGGCTTTGTCCACCGGTTGAAGCAGTATCACCTTGTCGAACCGCAGTTTCTTATGCCGGGTGCGTGTGTATAGTAGAAAAACTTGAAGTTCCGTTCGCGAGGAGTAGCCGATGGCGGACAACATGAGGGAGGGCGCGGATTGACAGGTCGCCCATTTGACCGTTTCGGCGCAGTTTGATATCATCCATGCGCTGGCCCGGGTCCTGTTGCGGCATGATGCCCGGCGGACGAATTGAATATGGCCCTGCAATTCCGTCCCGTCTCACCCGCTGAAGTTGAGACGATCCTGCCTGGGACCGGGGTTTTCCAGAGAGTTTCGCAGGGGAGGCGATACCGATGTTTGATTACCCCTATATCATTGAACTGCTGAGCCCGAAAAGACCAAGCGAAGATCTTCCCGAAGGGGCTTTTGATACGTTCAGGGAGAAATACCAGAGAGTATTCGAGGCCGGATGCGGTGCCTCGGTTCCGGACAACCCTATGGGTCAGCCTCGTTACAGTCTCATTGAGATGATCGATCGATGCGGCCTGTCGGTCCATGGTGAAAAAACTGTCATGAATCTCAACACCTTTCATGCCAAGGAAGAGCTCGATCGGTTGTTGAAGACAGCCTCGGATCTGGGGCTCAGATACGTACTGGTGATCCGGGGCGACGGTGGGCCATCCCTGCCGAAGCTCGATCCGAGCAGCATCGGCGGGCAGATGAATGTGGCAACATCCATTGATCTGATCAGATACATCAACAGAGAGTACAGCGGCACCTTTGTTACCGGTGCCGCATTCAACCAATACAATCGGATCTCCTTTGAGATGGACAGGCTGAAGAACAAGATCGATGCGGGGGCGAAGTTCGTGGTTACCCAGCCCGTCATAGGAAAAGACCCCAACGTGGACGAGATCATGCGATTCGACGTTGACGTGGTCATTGAAGCTTGGATGTCAAGAAACGTGGATCTTTTGTTCAAGAGCGTCAAAGGGCGCAGAGATGAAAAGGCCGAAGGGTACAATGGCATGGAGAACCTGAGGGTACTGCACGCCGCTTACCCGAAAAGCTGTGTGTACCTATCCATGCTCCCCTTCAAGCGCGACTGGCCGGAAATGCTGCCCAGGCTGGAGACTGCCTGAGCCCCAATGCCTGGCCAGTGGCCGCCCCCGGCCGCCCGCTCCAATCCGATAGCCGACTTCCCGGAGAGGGTTCCGGATAACAGGAGCCACCATTTTGTTGCTCTTTTTGGCAAAGCCGGGTGTTGGCCCGCCCGGCCGAGAGTGCGGCAAATGGGTGTCCCAGGCTTGACATCTTCGGGTAACCCGCCATAATCAAGGCTGAACGCAATTCATCCCGGTCAACGAAGAGTTTGACCCTCTGACATCACCTTGAACCTTCCCGGGGGAAACGGTGCACTCCAGTTTCCAGGGGGTCGGGTTGAAAAGGCCTCGCAGGACGCACTCGTGTCCAGGGAGGCCTTTGTCGTTGGGGGAGGTGGCCTCATGGGGGAAGAACAGATTCGGAGTATTGTGCACGATGCTTTCGCTTTCTTAAGCTCGAAAAGAGCCCTATCGGTAAGACCCGCGCCTTACGGTACATGAGAGATCGGATATGGATATCGTAAGACATCTGCTCATCATTTACACGGCGATACTATTCATCAATATAGCTATTTCAGCGATACTTTGGGCCTACGCCAAGGCTCCGTTATATCGCGATGTCTTTTTCCTTTGGTTGACGTCAATCCTGTCCCTGTTTGTTCAGGGCCTCTTCGTGCAAAACGATTTGGTTATTATTTTGGCATTTTCTTCCGCTTTCCTGATCAATATAACTCTTTCTAATTTGATCTCCAAGATCAGCGATATTGAAATACCTTGGAAGCTGTTCGGCCTGGTTCTGCTTGGCAGCTATCCGGCGGCAGTTGCTCTTTTCCTCGCCGGGGCCTCGTTCACGCTGGTTGCCTTGCCGGTGGTGCTCGCGGTAAGTCTCCCGGCGATGTTCACAGCCTCAAAAATGCTGGTCACCAAGTGGAATGTCACCAGCATTTCCGCCAAGTCCCTCTCCATCATCACGTGTCTGTTGGCAGTTCACAATATCGACTTCGCCTTTCTGCGCCCGGTCGAAAGCTTTGCCCCGATTGGTTTCAGTATCGCGGTGATTCTTATTTTTTGCCTGTCCATCTTTGCCCCCGCCGTTGTCCTGGAAGTAGTCACGAAAAAGGAGGCAACGCTCAAAGAAGTGGATCGGCTGAAGTCCACGTTCTTCGCGAATATCTCGCACGAAATCAGAACACCACTGACGATGATCCTATCCCCCATAGAATCCGCGCTGCAGGGCGACTACGGACAGAAGTTGGACGATGAATTCCTCCGAGCCCTTCATCGGCACGCCCTCAGACTTCTCAACCTGATCAACAACCTTCTTGATTTCTCTAAGCTGGAGGCCGGCAGAACGACAATGACCGTGCGAAAAGTCGATGTCGTCAGGCTCTTGAAAACGTACGTGGGAACTATCAGTTCATCTTTCGAGGCGAAGCGGATCAAGATCGATTTTGTCTCCCTGAACAGATCCGTGCCTTTGTTTGTGGACATCGAAAAGATGGACAAGATCGTGATGAATCTGTTCTCGAACGCTCTCAAGTTTACTGAACCGGGCGGCATGGTGAATGTCAGACTGCGGGACGACGAAGAGCGCTGCTATATCGAAATTGAAGATACGGGGATAGGCATTCCGAAGGACAAGACCGGTTTCATATTCGACCGGTTCACCCAGGCGGATTCAAGCTCGACAAGGAAGTACGAAGGAACCGGCATCGGGTTAGCGCTGGCCAAGGAGTATGTGGAGCTTCATGGAGGTTCCATTAGCGTGGAAAGCAGATACATCGAGCAGTATCCGGAACGTCATGGGACGACTTTCGAGGTTATGATCCCAAAGGGCACAAAACATCTGGAAGATTTGGAGAACTATAGATTCATCGAGGATACCGAGGTAAGTGATTCGGTGCTTGACCACAAGTTCATAGGAGTGGAGGGAGCCGAGAGATCGGCTCGCCTGAGTGAAGAAGAGGAACGTGCGGCAGAAGATACGGCCCCAGGCGTTGACGTTCTGGTTGTTGAGGACGATCCTGATTTGAGGAGTTTTCTCAGGAAGCTTCTGGAAGCGCACTATACGGTGCTGACCGCGGCCAATGGGGAGGAAGGGCTGTCCAAAGCGAAGCGATCTCTGCCCCAAGTGGTCCTTACCGATGTGATGATGCCGGTCATGACCGGACATGAGATGACAAGGTTGATGAAGGCAGACGATACATTGAAGGCGATCCCCATTCTGATGTTGACCGCCAAGGCGGAAATCGTTCACAAACTTGAGGGGCTGGAGTACGGAGCGGATGACTATCTAACAAAGCCCTTCAATTCCAAGGAGCTCCTGGCCCGGGTCAGATCACTGCTGAGGCTCAAACAGACACAGAACGAACTGGTCGACCTCAATAGAAATCTTGCGGCGAAGGTCCAGGAACAAGTGATGCAGATGGAGCGCCTGGGGAAGCTCAAGCGTTTTTTTTCTCCCCAACTGGTCGAGATGATTATCGACGGGAAAGCAGAAGATCCGCTTCAGGTTCATCGGCGCGAAATAACTGTGGTATTTCTCGATCTGCGCGGTTTCACCGCTTTCTCGGAAACCGCTGAGCCGGAGGACGTGATGGATGTCCTTCACGAGTACCACTCGGAGATGGGGAAACTCATCCTCGCGCACGAGGGGACGTTGGAGCGTTTTGCGGGGGATGGCATGATGGTGTTCTTCAACGACCCAACGCCAGTGGAGAATGCGGAAGAACTTGCCATTAGAATGGCGCTTGCGATGAAGAGCCGAATGGAGGAATTGACGGTTCAATGGCGTGAACGTGGACTCAATCTGGGAATCGGATTTGGCCTTGCCAGTGGATACGCTACCATCGGCGCTATAGGTTTTGAAGGTCGCTGGGACTATGGAGCCATCGGAACCGTCACCAACCTTGCCGCGCGCCTCTGCGGGGAGGCAAAGTCAGGGCAGATTCTGATTCCACAGCGTTTTTTGGGAAAAATACAGGACCTGGTAGACACCGAGGTCGTGGGTGAACTGACGCTCAGAGGCTTCCACCGTCCTGTAGCCGCCTTCAATGTCCAGGGCCTCAGGAATTGACGAATGGCGATGAAACCGGACTCCCGCAAGCGGAATTCCGGCTCAGGCCCGGCTGGATATGGGATTGCTGCGGGAAGGGTGCCCAGGGTCCTGCCGCCCCGGGACGGGCTGTTTACCGGAGCAAAGAGGCGGGCCGCAACCGCCTGGCCCCGGGGTGAGGCGACTCCCGATCCTTCGAACCGGCGGCCTGATGTATTGACCCCCACAGGCGTTGTGTGATATCGTATGCTTGATATTGCAGGCCTACGGAGGTTTTTCATGAGCACCCAGATGGTAGTCCGCATCGACCCTGAGTTGAAGGTCCGGGTGAACAGCCTGGCCAAAGCGGAGGGCAAGAACGTCAGCGAAGTGGTGCGTGAACTCCTGGAGGACTATGTCAGGGACCGCGATATCGGCGCCTATGTGGACGGCCTGTGGAAGCGGATCGGGGGCAAGTTGAGATCCGGTGGTGTCGGGCCTGAAGCGGTCGAGGCGGTCATCCAGGAGGTGAGAGGCCGGAAGTGACAAGGGTGGTGGTTGACACCAACGTCTTCGTCTCCTCCTTTTTTGGCGGGAACCCCCGTAAGGTCATCGACCTCTGGCAGAGCGGTCAGCTCACCCTCTGCCTTTCCGCCCCGATCGTCGAAGAGTACGTGGAAGTGCTGAGGCGGATGGGGCTTCAGAACGAGCGGGAATTGGATGAACTGCTGAGCTTGATGGCTCGCGGGCTTCATTCGGTGTTCACCGCCAAAACGCCCGCCCTTCGAATCTTCAGCGAGGATCCGGACGACGACAAGTTCATCGAATGCGCGGTGGCGCTCCAAGCCGCTTTTGTCATCTCCGGCGACAAGCTCCTCACCCGCCTTAAGAACTACATGGGCATCCGGATCCTGAGCCCCAAGGCTTTCCTGGATATTCGGGCCACTGGGTAGAAGGGGAAAGAGCCTCAATCCATGTGATAGAATCGCTCGAGCACTCCGCAGACCGCCGGCGGACGCTTTTCGCCGCTTTCAGGTCACCGGCCGCGGTAGCGTTCGCGAAGGACTACCCGGTCCAGCGGTTTCCTCTTCTTGGGACGGATCAGCCCCTCGGACGGATAGCCCAGCGTGATGATCAGCCCCACCCGCCTGCCGGAGGGGACGCCGATCAGCGACTTCACTCTTTCCTCGTCGAACCATCCCAGCATGCAGGTGCCGAGTCCCTCCGCCGCGGCCTGCAGGCAGAAATGCTCGGCCACGATTCCCAGGTCGATCCAGGGAAAGTCGCGCTGTTTGAGCCGGCTGCCGAGGCGGGCGGTCAGATTGGCGGGTTCGACCACGATCACCACCAGCAGCGGCGCCTGCTTGGTCCAGTGATTGAGCGGCAGCCAGCGGGTGGCTGTAGCGTCGGCGAGTTGGTGCCTGATTTCCGGTTCCTCCACCACCACGAACGTCCATGGCTGGGAGTTGCAGGCCGAGGGCGCCAGCCGGGCCGCCTCCAGGCAGCGTTCCAGCTTTTCGCTTTCCACCGGCTGCGGCAGGTAGCCGCGGACGCTCTGCCGCCGGCGAACCAGTTCCAGAAAGGCTGCGCTTTCCATGAGCACCCCCGCCTACGCCCCCCTCCGGCCGCGGGAGGGCGCCAGCTGTTTTCGGATCCGGGCGATGTCCCCGGGCTCGGGAGCAAAGGGGTAGTTGCGGATGTTGGGCCCGGGTCGCGAGTTGGCATAGGGCCGGTTGCAGGCCACCTGGCCGTCGTACCCTTCGCAGCCGCTGGTGCGGAACGGCTCGCCGCCGGCGATGATCGCGTCCAGCTCTTCGCCGGGAAGGCCGAAATCCAGTACGCGGCCGTTTTGGTCACACTCAAACCCGCTCTCCCGTCCCAAGCCCTCATCTATGAGATAGCGGGCCAGCTGGATGCGGCGGTACTGGGCCATGGGCGGCACGCGGCGGCGGGCCAGCCGGGATTCGGCCTCCGGAAAAAAGGAAAAAAGGTGGGTCCTCCCGCCCATGTCCCTGACCCGCTGGATGGCGCAGCACATCTCCTTTTCAGTCTCTCCCATGCCGACCATGAAATGCGCCCCGGCCTGACCGTCCCCGAACACCTCGAGAGCCCGGGCCAGGCACTCCCAGTAGGTCTCCCAGCGGTGGGGACCGCCCACGCCCGGGCCCCGCAGGCGCTCGAAGAGCGGCCGGGTGGCGAGGTCGATGGCGACCCCCACCTTGTCGGCGCCGGCCGCCTTGAACCCCTCCAGATCGCCGTTTTTCAGGATGGTGGGGGAGATGAGGAGCGAGACCGGGATGTCGAAGCTGGAGCGCAGCCGCGAGCAGACCTCCCGGGTGTCGGCCGCACTGCGCAGGTTGGTGATCATGGAGATGCAGATCCGCTTGACCCGCTCCCGGCGATCCCGGATCCGGCCGATCACCTCACGGAGTGGGTAAGTGGGCCAGCTGACCCGGATGAAGCTCTTGGCGCCGTATTCCCCCGGCCGATTCCCGGACAGCCCGCAGTAGGCGCACCTGGCCGCGCAGCCGCCGCGGTAGGTCAGCAGCAGGTTGATGCAGTGCAGGCGGGCGTTGCGGAAAAAAAGCCCCGGCTTGAAGTCCAGGGTCATGGCGGCCGCCAGGCTGGTCCTGACGTGATCGGGGCTCTCGAGATAATCCTTGCCATCGTCGGTCATGAAGCCGTCACCTCGCTACCATTCCAAAGTGCTGAAATCCCGGGATACGGAGCAGCAGGTCCGCTGAAAACGGATCTCGAGGCCGTAGCCCCGGGCATGGGCCACGGCTTCCTCGGAGGGCAGGGCCAGGCGGTTGGCGCCGGCGTCGATGGCCAGCAGCTCGAGCCGGCTGTCGCCCCGCTGCCGCGCGCAGCCGAGGTTGATTTCGGCCCGCGGCAGGGCCAGGCGCGCCTCGGCCAGCAGCGCGGCCACGTGCTCGGCCGCGAGCGGCTTGAATTCCCAGGAAGGCGTGCCGCGGATGCGCATCAGCGCGACGATGACCACCTGGGGCACGCCGAGCCCGCAGAGCGCCTCGATGGCCCGCCGCTCGCCGACGATTTCGCCGCGGTGGAGGCCGCAGACGATGTGGGGGATGATGGTCAGGTGCGCCCGCTGCAGGCTTTCCAGGGACTCCAGGATGCGCTCGATGCCGAAATCCACATGATACATAGCGCGATAGGTTTCGTCGTCGCCGATGACGTCGATGAGGGCCTGATCCACGCCCGCCTCCTTCAAACGGCAAGCCAGGGGATAGTCCACCAGGCCGCAGTGGATGGAGACAAACAGGTCGGTCCGGCGCTTGATCTCCGCGATGGAGCCGATGAACGCCTCCCAGGGCAGCCGCCCCTCCGCGTCGCACCCGCCGCTGATCAGCAGGCCGCGCTGGTTCCGGCGGGCCAGCCGCAGGGCGAGCTCCAGCAGCCGCTCGGGGGTTTCGGCGGGGATCATGGGTTCCAGGGTCTTGCCGCGGCAGTGATCGCACTGCAGGGCGCAGCGTTCAGCCGTGATCGAGAGGGCCGGATACGAGCCGGTGAGCCCGTTCAGGGAGAACATGCCGGGCAGGTAGAAGGTGATTTTTTTCCCAAAGGCTTTCCAGGAAAGCTCCCGGGCCTCTGCCAGCTTTCTCATCAGGTCAGTCATAGTATTCCCGAAAGGCTACCCAGCAGCGCTCGATCACTTCCGCCAGGTGGATCCAGTTCTCTTCCAGCAGGAGGCGCCGTTCCCAGGCGCGCTGCTGGCTGTCTCCCAGCAGCTCGCGCCACTCACGCTCATACTCAGCCAGCATCCGGCAATCGTTAGCCAGCGCCGCCCGGGCCGCCCATTTGCCCGCCATCCGGCCGCACAGGACGGCCGGCGCGATCCCGGCGCCGGTGATGGGGTGGGTCTGGCCGGCGGCATCGCCCACGAGCAGCACCGGCCCCCGGACCACGCTGCGCGGCGGTTCGGCCGGGATCCAGCCGCCGGACCACCCGCGGATGTCGTCTGAGACCCGGCCTTGGGTTGACAGCCTCCGGAGGAACGCCAGCAGGGCATCCCGCGGGCCGGACGCCCCGGGCTTTCTCAGCAGGCCCACGCCCACGTTGGCCATGTCGGCCTTGGGGAACACCCAGCCGTAGCCCCCGAAAAAACGGGAGTCGAAGTGGACCTCGGTCACATCCAGGGGCGCGGCCAGGGGCACCTGGACCTGAACGGCCGGGATCAGGTGCCGGTTCTCCGAGCCGATCCAGCGTCCCACCCGGGAAAAAGGCCCGTCGGCGCCGATGACAATGCCGGCCTCCACCCGCTGCCGCTCCCCGCCGGCCGCAGCGCTGAGAATCATGCCCTCCGCGGAGGGGCTGGCCCGCCGGCCGAGCAGATACTCTGCGCCGGCGCTGCGTGCGCTGTCGGCCAGGGCCTGGTCAAAGCGGTCGCGGCGGATGGTGAAACCCGGGGCGCGCAGCTCGCTGGGCGGCCGGCCGGGCGCGATCGTGCGCATGCCTCTGACCGGCTGGGTCAGGAACCCGCGGCCCAGGCTGACTTCGCCCAGCAGGAGGGCCGGGATGTACTCGGCGCAGCGGACCGGCACGCCGATCTTCCGGCGGCGTTCGACCACGGTCACGCGGGCTCCTTCCCGGGCCGCCGCCCAGGCTGCGGCCGAGCCGGCCGGACCGGCGCCGACCACCAGCACGTCACAGCGCAGGCTTTCCTCGGGCAAGGCAGAACCCTCAAATTACCTTGGCGTTCAGCACGGATTCGAGGAGCGCCAGGTTCACGTGCGTCTGACTCTCGAACCGGCCGGCATAGGCCTCCCGGGCCCGGTCGAGGTCATAACAGGTGGTGTTTTCGATATCCAGCAGGATCCCCGGGATGCCGGCCTTTTCGAAATCCTCCGCGTGCTTCACGTAGAAAGGCTGGCAGCAGCAGCCGATGAAGGCCTGCACGCCTCGTTCCTTCATCTCCCCGAGTTCAGCCGTGAGGTCTTCGAAGCTGGTGATGCAGATCCCCTCCAGCCGCCGCTCGTCCGCCAGCGTCCAGGCCTGGCCGATGGAGCAGCCGCCGCACTGCTCGCAGCCTTTCTCGTACCTCCACTCGCAGGTGGTGAGCTTGGAGCAGTAGGGCAGCAGCAGCACCGTAGGCCCCTTTTCCAGCACATCCCGGAAACTGCCGTTGGTCACCGAGATGAGGTTGCAGAGTTCGAGCGGGATGCCGTAACCGGCGATCGCCAGCTTTTCAAGCGCCTGGTCGAGGGGCTTGAGGAATTCCGCTGCCTCGAGGCCCGGGATCGTGATTCGGCCCTCTTCAAAAAAAGAGCGGACCTGCCGGTGGAGTTCCTCCCGGTTGAGCCGGCGGCCCCGCAGGGCGGCCTCCAGATCGTAGAGCGCCCGCGGCGGAAAGGAAAGAAAGTCGCCGGTGATGTACACGTCTTTCAGCCTGCCCTGGGGCAGGTTGACCGCCAGCGTGAAGCGCACCAGTCCGGCGGCCGTTTTGAAGGCCGCCTGGACCGCTTCCCGGTGCCGGGTTTGCGGCCGGACCCCATCCACCCAAGGCTTCGACCGGTAACGGTCGACCTTGGCGGCGTACAGCCGCTCTTCCCGCGGCGTCAGACCGCCTGGTTCCAACCGGATGCCCAGATGCCCTTCGAACCCGGCCCGGATGGCGGCCTTGAGCTCGTCCATGGAAGGGGTGTGTCCCAGTTCCCACCGCAGGCAGGTCACCCGTTCCTTGAGCGAGTCGATCTCCTTGTGTTTGAGCTTTTCGATCGGGATCCTGAGGGCCCGCAGCATGGTGTCCACGTCGAAGTCGGTGAGCATCGTGCCCTGAAACAGGAAGGCCCCTTCGGACTCGGTGCCGCCGGTGCCGGAGATCTTCCGGCCACGGATCTCGATGTCGTTGCGGGGCCGGAACTCGGCCGCCAGTCCGAAGGTCGAAAGCGCCTGAATCACCGGCGCGCACAGGTTCCTGAAAAGCCTTTCGTTGGGGACCGGCAGGTCGAAGAAAGCCTTGTCGCAGATAACCTCCCAGCCCAGCTGGCTTTCGTCGAAGAAAATGGCCCCGCCGCCGGTGATGCGGCGGTTGATATCGATACCGTGTTCCCGGCAGTACTCGGTCCGGATCTCCTCCTCCACCGACTGGTGAAACCCCACCAGAACCGCGCGGGGCGAAAAGCGCAGGAAGCGGAGCGTGTCCGGTGCCTCCCCGCGACCCTTCAGTTCCAGCAGGGTGTCGTCGAGGGCCATGTTTTCCGCCGCCGTCATGGGCGGCGTGTCGAGCAGTCGCCAGGTGTGTTTCATGGGAGCGGTCAGACAGAGGCGCGTCGGAGCGCGGGCCTCAAGAAAGAAAAAGGGCTTCGGGCCGGAGCCGAAGCGGCGATCCCAGTGCGAAAGCCAGGTTCATCCTAACACAGGCAGGCCGCGAATAACAGGCGCAAAAGGGCAGGTGAGGGCATTTGGCCATTGCCGCGGCGGCGGGCATGGTCTATAAGGGAACAGAGGGATCATTGCCTCCTTCGGGGAACTTGGGAGAAGAATCCCCACCATCAGGCGAAGACTCCCGTTTGATCAACTCAAAATCCGAATATCTAAATCCGAAACAAATCCGAATGACCCAAATTCGAATGATCAAAACAGAAAAACGGAAATCGCGTCGCTCCTGTTTGAGATTTGGAGCATTGGGATTTTGAGATTGTTTGGGATTTGGGATTTGGTGCTTCGGATTTATGTGCGTTAGTCGGCTTGCAGTCGACGATCTGAAGTCAGCGCCTCGCGGGCGGTGGAGGCTTAACTTCTGGTTGAGGATTGGGGATAGTGGAGGATCTGTGAAAGCGGCTTCAGGCAGAGAGAAGGTCCCGGGGGACGGTTCAGGCCACAACGGCCTGCAGCTCAGGCTGCCGTCCCCGGCGGAATCCGCCGGCCTGATCGGCCGGGTGGAAGACCTCGTGCCGGCTTTCCGGCTGATCTTCGACGGTGTGTACTCCGGCATCATCCTCTGCGACGCGGAGAGCCGGGTCCTCTACATGAACCGCTTCTACGCGGATCTCCTGGGCACCCGGCCGGAAGACGCCGGCGGCAGGCACATCAAGGCCTTTTTCCCGGACTCCCGGCTGCCCGGGGTGCTCAAGACCGGCCGGATGGAACTCGGACAGCGGTGCAGCCTGCGGGCGGACGTTGCGCTGCTGGTCAACCGGGTACCCATCAAGAGCGGCGGCAGGACGGTGGGCGTGATCCTGCAGACCGTCTTCAACGACTATCACGAGATCAACGATCTCATGAGCCGGTTCAACCTGCTGGAGAGGGAGATCCGGTACTACAAGCGCGGTTTCGACAGCATACTGTCGGCCAGCTACGACATGGATTCCATTGTCGGGGAAGGGCCGCGCATCCGGGAGACCCGCAGAATCGCGCTGAAGTATGCAGAATCCGACGCGCCGGTGCTGATCCTGGGGGCCACCGGGACGGGCAAGGAGCTGTTTGCCCACGCGATCCATTCGGCCAGCCCGCGGGAAAAGGCCCCCTTTGTGTGTGTGAACTGCGCCGCCATTCCCCGCGAGCTCATCGAGTCGGAGCTGTTCGGCTACGAGACCGGGGCCTTCACGGGCGCCCGCCGGCGCGGCAAGACCGGCAAGATCGAGCTGGCCCACCAGGGCACCCTGTTTCTGGACGAGATCGGCGACCTGCCGGCTTCGGCCCAGTCCAAACTGCTGCGGGTGCTGGAGACCCGGAAGTTCGAGAAGATCGGCGGCGTCAAACCCATGGAGGTGGATTTCCGGCTGGTGGCCGCCACCAATGTTGATCTCAGGGCCGCCATTCAGCGGGGCACCTTCCGGGAAGAACTCCTGTACCGCATCAACGCCTTGACCGTCGAGGTGCCGTCCCTCAGCGCGCGCTCGGAGGACATCCCCGTCCTGATCGCGCATTTCCTGCGCTCGGTCGGGCGGGGGGATGTCCGGATATCCGGACAGGCCACGGAACTGCTCATGCGCTATCCGTGGCCCGGCAATGTCCGCGAGCTTCGAAACGCCGTCCAGCGGGTCCTCAGCCTGATCGACGGCGACACGGTCGAGGTGGAGCACCTGCCCCAGGAGATCCGCGAACTGGGCAGGGAGTGCCGCGTCCAGCTGGCTGGCAGGGCGGAATCCCTGGCCGAAAAACTGGCCTGCTACGAAAAGGAAGTGCTCCTCGAAGCCCTGCGGCTCAGCCGCGGCAACAAGCGCAAGGCGGCCCAACTGCTCGAGATCTCCCGTTCCACCTTCTACACCAAGTGGAACACCCACCGGCTCAGAGGATAGCCGGCTTCGTGCCTCTGTCTTGATCATGTCCTGGTTGCCGGACATGTCCTGTTTTTCGGACTCTGTTCCGCCTGGTTTTCCGTGCTCAAATCGGCTCCGGCCGAATCCCCGGCGCTGTTGGCCATTTGTTTTTTCCACTTGAATCTCAAAGGGATACGCCTCAAGAACCGGCGCTTTCCGGCAGGCGTTGGGCCGCCGCAGCGGCCTGGCACTGAACTTGCTGACCCGAGTGGGATGACCGGCCCGCGCGGGCCGCTGGCGTCAAGTCGTTTCAGGAGGATGAGCACAGAATGGGAGTGACACGCGTACGCAGAAAGGATTTCATCGTACCCCGCTGCACCGATGCCTGTCCCGCAGGCGTGGATGTGCCGAGGTACATCCGGGCCGTCAGAAATCGGCAGTATGACGAGGCCATGGCGGTGCTGCGGGAGAAGCTGCCCCTGCCGACGGTCTGCGCCGATGCGTGCTTTGCCCCGTGCGAAGAGGTCTGCGCCTATCGCCAGTTCGGAGACCCGATCGCCATCCGGGCCATCAAACGGGCAGCTGTGGACTTCGGCGGCGACGCCTGGAAAAAGAAGAAGAAAAAGAAAACCCCGGCCCCGAGCGGCAAAAAGGTGGCGGTGGTGGGAGCCGGCCCGGCCGGGCTGACAGCCGCCTATTACCTGGCCGGCAAGGGGCATGCGGTCACCCTGCTGGACGCCTTTGAGAAACCGGGCGGCACGCTGCGCTACGGCATCCCCGACTACCGGGTGCCGCAGGAGCGGCTGGACCGGGACGTGGCCGATGTTCTGGAGTGGGGGATCGAGTTCCGCGGCAACACCAGGGTGGGCAAGGACATCCCCATGAGCCGGCTGAGGAAGGAGTTCGACGCTATTTTCCTGGCCACCGGCGCCAGCGCCAGCGCCCGGATTCCGCTGGAAGGGGCGGACAAGCCGGGGGTGCTGTGGGGTCTGGATTTCCTGCGCGACGTGGCGCTCGGAAAAACCGCCGCCCTGAAGGGCGACGCGGTCGTGGTGGGAGGCGGCAACGTGGCCATCGACGTGGCGCTCACGGCCCGGCGGCTCGGGGCGCGCAACGTTCACCTCTACTGCCTGGAAAAACGCGAGGAGATGCCGGCCCACGCCTGGGAGATCGCGCGTGCCGAAGAAGAGGGGGTCTTCATCCACAACGCCTGGGCCCCTAAGAAGGTGCTGGGAAACGGCAGGGTCGAGGGGTTGGGGCTGATCCAGTGCACCTCGGTGTTTGACGCCGCCTGCAATTTCAATCCCACCTATGACGAGGACATCACCCACAAGCTGGCAGCGGATCACGTGATTCTGGCGGTGGGCCAGTCGAGCGACCTGACGTACCTGGACAAGGAGAAGAAGCTGGGCCGCAGAGGCTCCTGGATCGAGGTCCAGGGAGAGAACCTGCAGACCGCCATAAAAGGGGTGTTTGCCGGCGGCGATGCCGTGAGCGGGCCGGCTTCCATCATCGGGGCCATCGCCGATGGCCGCAAAGCGGCCTCAGCCATCGACCGCTACCTGGGGGGCAACGGGAACATCCAGGAGGTGCTGGCGCGGCCGGAGAAAGAAGTGCTGCTGGAGCCGCACACCGGCCGGGTTGAGCCGCGCTGCGAGATGGGCCTCCTCAGGGCCTGGGAGCGGTCTGCGGGGTTTGCGCAGGTGGAGCAGGGGCTCAGCGAGACCCATGCGGTGGCCGAGGCCGGGCGGTGCCTGGAATGCGATGCCAGGCGCTTCGAAGTCGTGCTGAACGTGGAAAACTGCAAGGAATGCGGCTACTGCGCCGAGGTGTGCCAGGTGAGCACTTTCGGCCCGGCGGACTTCTTCAACGCCAAGGGCTACCGGCCCCACGAGGTCAAAACCGCCGACTGGTGCGTGGGTTGCTTCAAGTGCTATTTTTCCTGTCCGGACTTTGCCATCGACGTCAGGGAAGTGACGGCGGAACAGGGAGGGGGACTGGGTTCATGAAACGGTATCTCGAGACGGGCAATTTTGCGATCACGGAAGGCGCCATCCTGGCCGGGTGCCGCTTCTTTGCCGGCTATCCCATCACCCCGGCCACCGAGCTGGCCGAGGCCATGAGCCTGCGCCTGCCCCAGATGGGGGGCTTCTACCTGCAGGCCGAGGACGAGTGCGCGGCCATGCACATGTGTATCGGCGCCGCGCTGGGCGGCTACAAGACCATGACGGCCACTTCCGGGCCGGGGTTCATCCTCTACGCGGACCCCTACGGGTGGGCGCTGGGGTGCGAGACCCCGCTGGTGGTGCTCAACTCCGGTCGCGTCGGGCCGGTCAGCGGCATCACCGGGGCGCCGGGGCAGGGCGAGTTCTACCTCACCCGCTACCCGACCCAGGGCGGCAACTTCGAGGCCATCTGCCTGGCGCCCAACTCGGCCCAGGAGTGCATGGCCATGACCGTCGAGGCCTTTTACCTGGCCGAGCGCTTCCGGATGCCGATCACCGTGCTGGCGGACCAGCTGATCACCGACGGCTTCGAGGACATCACCGTGCCGGAGACCGAGGCCGAGATGAAGGAAATGGGTTTCCGGGTCTGGCCGCGAGTGATCAACCGCGGTCCGGACTTCTACCCCCCGACCGATGCCATCGATATCCCGCCGGTCGTGCTGGGCCACAACACCGGGGCGCTTTGCTCCGACTGGACCCCCACCGAGCAGGGTTATGACATCGAGGAGGTGGAGGCCCATCACAAACATGCCTATCGGCTGATCTACAAGGTGCGCAACAACCGCCGGCTTTTCCAGCACCATTACGAGAAGAAATTCATGGATGACGAACCCGATCTGGTCGTGGTTTCCTACGGCACTCCCTCCCGGGTGGTCAACACCGCGGTCGGCAAGGCCCGGCAGCAGGGTCTCAAAGTGGGGGCTCTGCGCCTGATCAACCTGTGGCCCTTTCCGGAAGAGCTCTTCACGGCGCGGACCAAATACCTGGTCGTTGAACTGAACTGGGACGGGCAGCTGGTACGGGAGGTTCAGCGCGCGGTTCCCAAGGACGCAAAGGTGCATTTCATGGGGATCTGCGGGGATCTGCCCACCCTGCCGGACCTCCAGGGTACCTTCGAGAAAATTTTGAAGAACGAACCTCTGAGCCGCAGGGGTTGGGAAGTGGAGGCATGGTAGATGGAATATCTTTCGAGCGCGATCACGTCGAAGTACCTCAGGCCGCGCAAGATCCCCAGCACCGCCTGCTCCGGCTGCGGCCTCGGCATCAACCACAAGATCCTGGTCCAGGCCCTCGACGAGCTGGGCGTGGAGCTGGCGGATGTGATCTGGGGTACGTCCATCGGCTGCGCCGGCCGGCAGACCTTCGCGACCTGGAAAGGTGACGGTTTTGCCGGCACCCACGGCAGGGTCTATGCCATCGCCCGCGGCCTGCGGATCGCACTGCCGCCGGAAAAGAAGATCGTCCTGACGGTCGGGGACGGAGATGCCTTCGGCATCGGCCTGACCCATCTCATCCATGCGGCACGCTCCAACGCCGACATGACCGTCGTCGTGAACGACAACCTGGGCTATCAGTCCACCGGCGGGCAGTACGGCTGGACCACGCCCCAGGGCAGCAAGACCGACAGCAGCCCCTACGGGATGTTTGAGCACAATCTCATGAGCGAGGGCATGGACGTCCTGGAGATCCTGAAAGGGGCCGGCGCCACCTTCCTGGCCCGGCATGTGGGCATGGACGGGGCCTGGGCGGTGGAGAGCGTGAAGAAGGCCATCCTGAACAAGGGGTTTTCGCTGGTCCACATGCCCTATCCCTGCCCCACCAACTATGCCTCCCGGCAGCTTGGTTCCCGCAACCAGGTGAACATTTACCGCTGGATCAAGGATCACGCCGCCCCCCTGGGGCAGGAGAAGGCGGACACCATCTGGGCCACCGGCATCTGGCTCGACCGGAGCAATTCCCGGCCGGAGTTCTCCGAGTGGGTCCATGAAACGGTCGAGAAAATCAGGAGGACTGGAACGATATGAAGGATCGAATCGAGATCGTGGCCAGCGGTTTCGGCGGTCAAGGCGTGGTCCGGCTCGGCCAGATCGTCGGCGAAACCGCGGTCAAGCAGGGACTGCACGTCACCATGCTCAAGAGCCACGGCACGGAGATGCGCGGCGGGTACGTCCGGAGCCAGGTGGTGGTGTCCCGGGAAACCATCGACAGCCCCATCTGTGAAACCCCGGACTACTTCATTGCCTTGTCCAGTGCCGCCTACAACCGTTTCAAGGACACAGTGCCCGACGACGGTCTCATCATCTATGACCCGGCGTTCGTGGAAGAAGTGGACACGGGGCTCAAATGCCGCCAGAAGGCTTTTGCGGCCAAGGAACTGGCGGTCGAGCACTTCAATTCGCCGCTGTTTGCCAACAGCCTGGTCCTGGGGCTGATGGCCGGCACCATCCCGGAACTGGACAAGAAAATCATGCTGGAGAGCCTGCTGGAGCTGATTCCCAAGTTCCACGACCGCAACCGGGAGGCCTTCGAGCTCGGGTACCGAAACTCGCAGGATTGACGACGCGGCGCCGGCCCCGCGCCCGCGCCCGTGTTGGGGCGCAGGAGGCGGGGCGCACCCGGCGGAGGGAGGACCATGCGCACCATCCGGCACTATGTGGATCAGCGGGCCCAAGAGCAGCCAGACGACCTTTACCTCATCGCGCCGGAACCGGACCTTTCCCTGACCTATGCCCAGCTGAGGGAGTCCTGCGCCCGTTTCGGCCGGCACCTGCGGCAGCGGGGATTTCGCAAGGGCGACAAGATTTCGTTCATGCTGGGCAACGGGTTTCAGACCACCCGGATTTTCCTGGGCACCATGTATTCCGGGTTCGTGGTCGCGCCGCTCAATCTCATGGCCCAGCCCTCGCAGCTGGCGTACGTCCTCGAGCACTCCGACACGCGGATCGTGTTTTTCACTGCGGACCAGCGGGAGCGCCTGGAGCAGGCCGCCGCCAAGGTCCGCCGCTCCATCGAACTGGTTGAGATCGACAACGACGCCGAAACCATCCTGCCCCCGGATGCCGACCTATCAGGACCGGAGCTGCCGGAGGTAGGAGAAGAGGATGACGCGCTCCTGCTCTACACCTCGGGTACCACGGGACTGCCCAAGGGCGTGATCCTGTCGCACCGCAACATGGTCGCCGGCGGACAGTACACGGCCCTGGCCCATGAGCTGACCGCCCACGACCGCGCGCTCTGCTCGCTGCCCCTCTACCACATCAACGGCGAGGTGGTCACCGCGGTGACCCCGCTGGTCAGCGGCGGCAGTGTGGTCATGCCCTACAAGTTCAGCACCGCCAACTTCTGGGAGCTGATATCCGAGCACGGCTGCACCTGGTTCAGCGTCGTGCCCACCATCATCTCCTACCTGGTGAGCGGTACGGATCTGGCAGGCAAAGACTACCGCCTCGACCAGGTGCGTTTCGGCCGCTCGGCCTCCTCGGCGCTGCCGCCGTCGCTGCACAAGGCGTTTGAGAAGAAATTCGGCATTTCCATCGTCGAGACCATGGGGCTGACCGAAACGGCAGCCCCGGTCTTTTCCAACCCGCTGGATCCGGCCAGGCGCAAGTACGGCTCGCCCGGACAGCCGGTGGGCAACGAAGGGAAAATCATCGACGCCGAAGGCCGCGAGGTCCCGCGCGGCAGCCCGGGGGAGATCATGATCCGGGGCGACAACGTCATGAAAGGCTACTACAAGGCCCCGGAGCTGACCGTCAAGGCCCTGGAGCCCGACGGCTGGCTGCACACCGGCGACCTGGGCTACATGGACGAAGACGGCTTCGTGTTCGTGACCGGCCGCCTCAAGGAACTCATCATCAAGGGCGGCGAGAACATCGCGCCGCGGGAGATCGACGAGGCAGTCTACAAGCACCCGGCCATCCTGGAGGCGGCGGCGGTGGGCATCCCCGACGAGCACTACGGGGAGGAAATCATGCTCTGCTGCGCCTTCAAGCCCGGCGCGAGCGCAACGGAAGATGAGCTCAGGGCGCACTGCACGCTCCACCTGGGAAAATACAAGACCCCCAAGATCATCCGGTTTCTGGAGGAGCTGCCCAAAGGACCCTCGGGCAAGATCCAGCGGCTGAAGCTGAGGGATATCGTCAAATAGATAGAGAAAGGGGACGGCACCGATGGTGGAACTGTTCCAGTATTTTCCCCTAGCGCTCACCCCGGTGAACCTGCTCACCATGGTGCTCGGCACCATCGGCGGGCTGATCCTGGGCGCCACGCCGGGCCTGAGTCCCACCATGGCGGTGGCCCTGCTCGTGCCCTTCACCTTCCACATGGATGCCGCCACCGGCCTGATCCTGCTCGGCGCGGTCTACACCTCCACCGTGGCCGGGGGCGCCATTTCCGCCATCCTGATCAACATCCCGGGAGCCCCGGCCAACATCGCCACCCTGCTGGACGGCCACCCCATGGCCCAGCAGGGGAAATCCCAGACCGCGCTCTACATCTGCTTCATCAGCTCGCTGGTGGGCGGCCTGTTCGGCATGCTGGTCATGATCCTGTTCACGCCCCCGCTGGCCAGGATCGCCCTGCAGTTCGGCCCGTCCGAGATGTTCTGGATTGCCATTTTCGGGATCTCGGTCATGGCCGGCCTCTCCTCGGGATCGATCCTCAAGGGCCTGATCGGCGGCATGTTCGGCCTGCTGATCAGCACCATCGGCTACAGCCCGCTCCTCGGCGTGCCGCGTTTCGTCTTCCATGACGTGCTGACCGGCGGGGTGGCCATCGTCCCGGCCCTGATCGGGCTGTTCGCGATCCCCCAGATCTTCTCCCTGGTGGAAACGCTCGGCCGGCACTTCGAAAAGCCCGACTACAAGCCGGCGCGGGGGGTGCTGCTGAAGACCATCGTGCAGAACCTGAAGATGGTCAAGGCGCTGGGGATCGGTTCGGTGGTGGGGTCCATCATCGGCGTGATTCCGGGCGCCGGCGGCCAGGTGGCCGGCCTGATCGCCTACGATCAGAACCGCAAATTCTCGCGCCATCCCGAGAGCTTCGGTAAAGGCAATCCCGAAGGGGTGGCCACGGCCGAATCGGCCAACAACGCCATGGTGGGCCCATCGCTCATTCCGCTGCTCACCCTGAGCATACCGGGCAGCCCGACCGCCGCCGTGCTGCTGGGAGGGCTGCTGATCCACGGGCTTTTCCCGGGGCCGGACCTGTTCATCAACAACGCCCCCATCACCTACACCTTCATCGCCAGCCTGGTGTTGGCGCCAGATCGCCATGTGCGTCTTCGGGATCGCGCTGTCCCGATACTCCTACCTGGTCATGAACGTGCCCAACCTGTACATGATCGGCGCGGTGACCATCCTGGCGGTCTACGGCACCTACAGCGTTCAGAACAGCTTTGAGGACGTCATCGTCATGTTCGCCCTGGGGACCCTGATGTACATCGGCCGCAAGTTCGGGTTCTCACCGGCCCCGGTGGTGCTCGGTATCATCCTGGGGCCTATCGCCGAAGACAACTACCTCAAAGGAAGAATGATCGCGGAGACCGACGTGGGCATGTTCTCCTACTTCTTCACCGGCAAGCATCAACCTCATCATCCTCCTGCTCTGTGCCCTGTCCATCGCCTACAGCGTGTACGGGGAGATCAGGGACTACCGCAAGGCCAAAGCAAGAGGGAGGGCCGCAAGTTGATCCGCGAAACCGTTGTCGCATTGTGTCTGCTGGCGGGCGTGGTGAGTCTCTACTTCTCGCTGGGCCTGATGGAAGATCCCCGCTCGGTGGTTTTTCCCCGGGTGATCATCCTCATCATGGGGGTTCTCTCGACGCTGCTGCTGCTGCAGTCTCTGCTGGTCCGGAAAAAACCGGGCGCGGGCCAACCCTACCCCTTCGGAAGGACGATCCTGTGTTTCGGCATCATCGTGGGGTACTTCGCGATCATGGAAGGCCTGGGTTTCTATGTCTCGTCCTTCCTGTTCTTCGTCATCGTGACCTCGGCGCTCGGCTATCGGAACCTCAGCCTCAAGAAGGGCGCGTTGAGCCTCGCTTCTTCGGCCGTTTTCATGGTAGTATTGTACATTCTGTTCAACAAGATCCTGGCGGTCCAGACACCCAAGGGCATTCTGTTCTGAAAACCGGGCTATGGGCCCGCCGGACGGAAATAGATATCAGGAACGAGAACTTCACCCAAAGCAGGAGGAGATTGTCATGAAAAAATCGGGATGGGGCTTCAAACTGTTACTGGCGGCGTTGATGATGACCGCGGTGCTGGGCGCGGCCGGCGGGTCGGTGGGGGCCGAATATCCGAGTTCGCCGATCAGCCTGATCGTTTCCTATTCGCCTGGGGGGGCGACCGACTTCCAGGCCCGCATCGTCACCATGCTGGCCGGCGAGGAAGAGTACCTGGGCCAGCCCATCGTGATCATCAACAAGCCCGGCGCCGGCGGTCAGGTGGGCTGGAACTGGCTCATCGAGAAGGGCAGCAAGGACGGTTACGCCATGACCGCCTACAATGTGCCGCACTTCATCGCCCAGTCCATCGTGTACGACACCAAGTACGATACCTCCAAATTCGAGCCGGTCGGCAACTGGGGCGCCGATCCGGCGGTGCTTATCGTGCCGAAAGACAGCCCCTTCGCGACCCTGGACGACCTGGTGAAATACGCCAAGGAAAACCCCGGTAAGGTCACGATCAACGGCGCCGGTCTGTTTGTCGGCCACCACATCGCCACCCTGCAGTTCTCCAAGGCGGCGGAGGTCAAGCTGACGTACATTCCTGAAAAGGGCGGCGTGCCGGCCATGCAGTCGGTCATGGCGGGCCAGGTGAAGGCCGGGTTCAACAACCTCTCGGATGCCTACCGCAACCAGGACCGGTTGAGGATTGTGGCCATCGCGGACCTGGAGCGCCACGAGTTCCTGCCGGAGGTCAAGACCTTCAAGGAAATGGGTTACGACGTTGACGATTCCAGCGTGAATTTCCGCGGCGTGGCTTTGCCCGTGGGCGTGCCGCAGGCGGTCATCGACAAGTGCGCCGCTGTCTTCCCCAAGATGTTCGGGGACAAGAAGATCCTGGGCAAGATGAAGGAGAGCGGAAGCCCGGTCAGGATTATGAGCCGCGAGCAGGTGCTGCAAATGTGGAAGAGCACGAGCGCTTCTCTCGAACCCCTGCTCAAGGAGCTGCGCAAGAAGTAGCGGATGCCCTACAGCGTGTGCTTCAATCCTGCCCTGGACACCGCGCGGCAGGCAGGACCACGCGAAAGCCGTGTCCCGTGAAGGGATGCGGGCGGTCGCGAAAAGGGGAGAGGCTTCGGCCTCTCCCCTTTCTTCTGTGCCCGGTTCGGTCGTCCGAGCAGGTTTGCCTGCCTGGCCCGCGAGCGGTATGAGGTAAAGGGGCCCCCGTCATGGCAGCTAAAGGAAAAGACCTCAGCCGGACCCTGATTTCCGGGGGCCGGGAGCGTAGCGTGCACGTACATCTGCCGGCCGTCCGCGGAGAAACCGGCAAAGGCCCGTGCTGCTGGCGCTTCACGGCCGCCTGGGCACCGGCGGATGCTTCCGCCGGCCAGAGCGGTCTCGGCGCAATCGCGGACCGCGAAGGCTTCATCGTGCTGTACCCCGACGGCCTCTGGCGCAGCTGGGCCGACGGCCGGGGGCTGACCCGGGCCGACCGGGAAGGGGTGGACGACGCGGCCTTTCTTGGAGGAACTGCTGATCGCGGCCGGCCGCGAGCTGGATGCCGACCTCGGCCGGATCCTGGTGGCCGGCCACTCCAACGGCGGGTTCATGGCCCTGCGCCTGGCGCTGGAAAAGCCCGGGCGGATCGGCGCGGTCGCACTGGCGGCCGCCACCCTGACACCCGAGCTGGCTGCCTGCGTATCCGTGCAGAGCCCTGTCTCGGCACTCTTCGTGCACGGCTCGCATGACACGGTGATCCCGGCCCAGGGAGGCCGGCAGCCGGGCGGGGTGAGGCTGCTGCCAGTGGAGGAGGCCTTCGCCCTATGGGCGCAGAGGACCGGATGTTCAGCGGAAGAGCCAGCTGAGGAGACGCCGAACGCCTGCGGTTTGCCCGTTCTGCGGCGCATCCGCAGCGACCCGTCCCGCGGCGCGCGCGTCGGCCTGCTACAGGTGCAGGGCGGTGGACACGAGTGGCCGGCGGTCTGGGGAGGGGAGGGCCTGCTGCCGCCGGAGCAGTCGGCTGCCGCCGGAAAGGCGCTGAGCGAGGAAATCTGGAGTTTCTTCAAAGGCTGACTGGAAACGGGACGCCTTCGCCTACTTCGGCAACGATGCCCGGGGTTTCGCGGTCCGTAACGCCGCCCGCCTGCGGCAGCTTCTCCTCGCCTGTTCCGGATAGCTCCGTCATTCACTACGATGTTAGTCGTGGTGGTTGCATCGGTGCGCCAGCGGGGGCTTCCTGCTTCCCGCCGAGTTTGCTGGCACTTCCTTGAAAAGTCTGATGCATCAACCGAATTTTCAAGGTAAAAGAATTCATGCTGCCACGTCAACGAGAGCTTCTGAGAATACGGGGACTCCTGAAGCGATATCCGGTGGTGGGGATCGTCGGCGCGCGTCAAGTGGGCGACAGGACCTTCCCGCTAGCCCGAAACATCCGGGCGGTCTCTTTGGAACGACTGCTGAAGGATGTGAAGCCGCTTCGATGAACGCGCCGGCCGTCTGACGAAGCATGGCAGGGTTATCCTGCATCTTGCGGATTTGATTCTCAAGTTTGAATCCGCCGACTGTCAGGCGCGGTCCAGGGCCGCAGCCACCAGTTCGGTCAGGTCCATCACCTGGAGATCCAGTTTCTGCCGCCGCACCCGGCTCTTGAGGGTCCGGACACACTGCTGGCAGGCGGTGACGACCGCCTCGGCGCCGGTTCGTTGGATCTCTTCCAGGCGCCGCTGGGCCACGGCGGCCGAGAGCCCGGGGTCCACGATTTCGAGATTTCCCCCCCCGCCGCAGCAGGTGCTGCGCGCCCGGTTGTTTTCCATCTCCTTCAGCTTGATCCCGGGAATGCTCTTCAGCACCCGGCGCGGGGCGTCGTACTCTCCGCCGTGGCGGCCCAGATCGCAGGGGTCGTGATAGGTCACGGTGAGGTTCAGCTCCCCAAGGGGGACTCTCCCGCCGGTGATGAGATCTTCCAGAAAACGGCTGGCGTGAGTCAGGGTCAGGTCGGTTTGGTAGAGTTCCTTCCAGGTGCGCAGGCAGGAAGGACAGGAGAAGACCACCTGCCGGGCGTTCAGCTGCCGGACCCGGTCCAGGTTGTGCGCCCGGAGTTCCTCGATCCGGTCGGGCGTGCCGGCCCCGAGCAGCGGAAACCCGCAGCACCACTCCTCCCCGGCCAGGACGGCGAAATCCACTCCCGAGCGCTCGAAGATCCGGACCAGGTTCTTGGGGATCGCCTGCACCATGGGAAAAAAGGAGGCCACGCAGCCCACGAAATAGGCCACCTCGGCCTGCTTTTTTTCGTAGAGGTGCTCGGGCAGATCGGAGATCAGCTCCCGCCACTCACCGCGCTCGGCGTTGTCCTCGTCCGCGATGTTGCGGTTTTCGGCGAGCGATTCAGCCACTGGTTCGATCCGCGGGTGCAGGCCCCGGGCGCCGGCAACCTTCCCGCGCATCTCCAGGAACACCCGGCTCAGGTCCACGCCGCTCGGGCAGGTGACCCCGCAGGACCCGCACAAGAGGCAGCGGGAGTAGATGTCCCGGTAGTGGTCGCTGAGCTCCAGCCGGCCCTGCTCGTGAAAGCGGGCCAGCTGGACCTTGCCCCGGGGGCTGTATTTCTCGAGCAGCAGTTCCTTGCATACCGGACAACTGGCCAGGCACAGGCCGCACTTGATGCACTGATCGAATTCCTCCGCAAGATTCACAGCGGTCGTGGCGGTATCTTTCGTTTTCGTCATGTTCATTCCCTCATCAACTGGATTCAGGTTCCTGGAAAAAGTCTTTCGCGCAGAGGCGCAGAGACTGCATTAGAAGAAGTTCCTGTTTCTCACAGGGCTCACAGAGAACACAGAGAAGAACAACAAGATGCCTCCAACTCTGTATCGGGGTCAAAACCCTGAGGGCCGGGGCTTCTTCGGCTTAATACCGTCCTTGCTGGCAGGGATCCTCGATTCCGACCTCCAAGCGAGACGCGAAAAGGAACAATACAGTAGGGGTCTCTGCGCCTCAGCGCCTCTGCGCGAGATATGCCTAGTTCCAGTCACCGGCATCAAATGAAGCTGCCCGGATTCAGGATGTTGTTCGGGTCAAACACCCGCTTGATGCCCCGCATGAGCTCGAGGGCCTCCGGCCCGAATTCCATCTCCAGGAAGCGGTTCTTGGCGATCCCGATGCCGTGCTCCCCCGAGAGGGTTCCGCCCATGCCCATCGCGACCTCGTAGAGTTCATCGATGGCGCGGTCGACCCGAGCCATTTCCTCCCGGTCCCGGTGGTCGGTCATGATGAGCGGGTGAAGATTGCCGTCGCCGGCGTGGGCCAGCACGCCGATCCTGAGCGCGTGCTTCTGCCCAAGCTCCACGATCTTACGGATCATTTCCGGCAGCCGTTTCACCGGCACGGTGGCATCCTCCACGATGCAGTTCGGCCGTTGCCGAGCCACGGCGCCGAAGGCGGTGCGGCGCGCCTGCCAGAGACCCTCGGCTTCCTCCGCGCTGCGTGCCCGCTCCACCGCCACCGCACCCCGCGCGCGGCAGAACTCCTCGATGCGGCCGGCCTGCGCCTTGACCTGTTCGAGATCGCCGTCCACCTCGATAAGCAGCAGCGCCTCGGCGTTTTCCCGGAACTGGGCGCCGGCGTAGTCCCGGATGATGTCCAGGACCACCCGGTCGATGAGTTCCAGGGTGGTGGGAACGATTCCGGAGCCGATGATGGCCGAAACCGCGCGGGCCGCGTCGTCCAGGTCCGCGAAGGTGGCCTGCAGCGTCCCTCTGGCGGGTGGCAGGGGAAGAAGCCGCAGCGTGATTTCGGTGATGATCCCTAGAGTGCCCTCGGAGCCGCAGATCAGCCGGGTGAGATCGTAGCCGGTGACGTTCTTGAGGGTCTTGCCGCCGGTGCGGATCACGCCGCCGGTCGGCAGCACCACCTCCAGGCCCAGCAGGTAGTCCCGGGTGACGCCGTACTTCACCGCCCTGGGGCCCCCGGCGTTCAGGGCCACGTTGCCTCCCAGGGTGGAAACGAACATGCTGGCCGGGTCGGGAGGATACATCAGCCCGCGGGCGGCGACGGCCTTTTGCAGATCGGCGTTCACCACGCCGGGCTGGGCCACTGCGCAGCGGTTCTCGGGATCGATTTCCAGGATCCGGTTCAGGCGGTGGAAGGCCATGACGATCCCGCCCTGCTTGGCCACCGAGCCGCCGCAGATGTTGGTTCCGGCGCCGCGCGGGATGACCGGGATCTTCTCCCGGTTGGCGGTTTTCATGATCCGCGCGATTTCCTCCGTGCCCGCCGGGACGATCACGGCCTCCGGCATGAACTCCGGCAGAAAAGCGTCATAGGAATAGGTGGCCAGGTCCTCGGGAGTATCCAGGAACCATTCGTTACCCACGATGGCGCGCAGTTCCCGGCTTGCGGTTTCAGAAATCATGTGAATGCCTCCTTGGTTTCTCGTGGCGCTGTGCAGTGCCGGGCCTCAAGGCCGCGCGGGTCGCCGGTTCCCGGTTTCTTCCAACCTGTCGTCACCGCCGCGGCACGGGCTCCAGGTTGCCGGTGTCGTCGAAGCCGAGCGGGCCCAGCTCGCTTACCAGGGTCAGGTCCTTGCGGCCCTCCAGTTCGGCGAGCAGGGCCCGGGAGACGTCCAGAGTGGCCACTTCCAGCGTGTTGCGGATGTGGACCAGCCGCGCGGCCTCGGGTTTCACCGCCCCGATGGTCGTCAGGGCGGCCTCCACCGCATCCCGGTCGGTCTCCAGGGCGATCGGGACGCGGCCTTTCTCAGGCGTCATGGCCGTTATCGCGTTGGTGGCCGTGACCGCCCGGTCGATCTTGTCCAGCAGCCTGCGGGTAACGAAATCCGCCAGGCCGACGCCGATCGCATTTCCATGGGACTCCTCGGTGAGATCCAGCACGGCGATCCGGGTGATCTTGGGCTGTGCGGGTTCAGGCTCGCCGATGAACATGATGCGGCCGATCACGTTGCTGTCCATGCCGGTGCCGCTCACGTTCTTGCCCATCTCGTCCACGATCAGGACGTCCAGCGGGTCGAAAGGCAGTCGCGCCATCAGCCGCTTGGCCTCGGCCAGCAGTTCGGCCTCCTCGATTTCGAAGCGCGAGGGCGGCACCGCCCGTACCAGGGCCGTGTGATCGTACACGTTCTCCACGATCCCGACACCGAACAGCACCGGGAGGTTGTCCAGGAGAACCCGCCCGATTTCCGGTATCACGTCGCGGTAGCCGTAAGTGAACCGTCTGCTTGTGCACCTCGAAACAGCCCTTGTGCTTGCCCATACCGATGGCCATCATTTTCATCAGCCCGCTTTCCACCGGACCTTCGAACTCGGTGTGCGGCTTGATGCGGTTGACCACCACGATGCCGTCGGCCGAGGCGGCGAGGCGATCCACCAGGACCGGAAACCCGTAGCGCGAGAGGCCGACCTGCTTCACTTCCATGGATGCGCGGACAGGCGCCCCGATGGACGCCTCGCTGATCCCCAGGCTTTCGAGCACCTGGATCTGCCCTTCGGCACTCCCGCCGCCATGACTGCCCATGGCCGGGAAAAGAAAGGGTTCAGCGCCGTGCTCGCGCACGAACTCCACGATCTGCCGCAGCAGGGGAACGATGTCCCGGATTCCACGGCTCCCGGCTGTGACGGCGATCCGGCTTCCTTTCCGGATGCGCTCGGCCGCTCCCACGCGTTCCAGTTCACGGTCGAGGGCTGCGGCCAGGTCGCCGACTTCGGGCGCGTCGAACACTTGCCGGACACGGTACATGGTCGGGAACTTCATAGCATACTCCAAATAAACCAGGCACAAGGCTCAAGGCGCAGGGCGCGAGGCTCGGGCAAGAAATCCGGGGCCACCTTCCGCATTCCCCTTGAACCCTGCGCCTTGAGCCTTGTGCCCACCCTGAGATCTCATGTCCGGTGCCTGACGCCTGACGCCCCTATTTCTTCAACGCCCGCTGGACGAGCTGGGTGATGTCCAGCACCTCGATCGGAACCTTGTTGCGCCTGACGTGGGTGGTCATCGTGCGCACGCACTGCTGGCAGGAGGTCACAATGGCCTGGGCCCCGGTGCGAAGCGCCTCATCGATTTTCTGGCGGGCGATCCCGGCCGAGAGCCGGGCGTCGATCATCTCCAGGTTCCCGCCGCCCCCGCAGCACCGGCATTCCTCGCGGTTGAGCGGCAGTTCCACCAGTTTCAGGCCGGGGATGGATTGCAGGGCCTGCCGCGGCTCCTCGAAAACCCGGGCCCCCCGGCCCAGGTCGCAGGGGTCGTGATAGGTGACCGTCATTTCCAGCCTCTGCAGGGGCAACCGGCCGGCCTTCAGCAGCTCCAGCAGAAACTGGGTGGCGTGGCTGATCCGGAGCCCTCCCAGATCGCCGTAGAGCTCGCGCCACATCTGATAGCAGGAAGGGCAGGCGAAAACCACCCGGCGGGCCTGTTTCTCCCTTACGGCCTGGAGGTTGTGATCGCGGAACTCGCCGTAGAGGTCCCGCAGCCCGGCACCCAGCAGGGGAAACCCGCAGCACCATTCCTCTTGGCCGAGCAGGGTGAAATCCACCTTGCCGGCCTCCAGGATCTCGGTGAGCGCCATGGGGATCTTCTGCGCCAGCGGGAAGTAGGCGGCCACGCAGCCGGTGAAGTAGACCACTTCGGCCTGATCTTTAAGATAGCCGTGATCCGGGGCTTCGCGCATGTCCTCCACCCAGTCGGCGCGTTCCTCGTTGTCCTCGGCAAACACGTTGCGGCTCTCGCCGAGGTTCTCACGGATCATGTCTATCTTCTGCGGGTAGGCCCCCGAGCGCACCAGATCGCTGCGCAGGGCGACCCACAGATCCTTCAGGTGAATGCCCACCGGGCAGGCTTCCTGACACTTGCCGCACAAGGTGCAGCGGAAAACGGTTTCGCTGAAGCGGTCCCACTCCTCTTTGGTCAGTTCCCGTGCCCGGAGGAGCCGGCGCAGGAACCCGGAGCGCGACTTCAGGATCTGCCTGAGCCCCTGCAGCCGGAAGATGCCGGAAAGCTGCCCGTCCCCCGACGCCATGACCGCCGGGCAAACGTCGGCGCAGACCTGGCAGTTCGTGCAGGCCGCAGTCTCCATCAACTGCCGAAAGCTGTATTCCCGCTTACCCATCTCAGTCCGACGCGCTAGACACTCGGATCTCGCTCACTCTCGCTCGGAAAAAATCGAATGTCGAACTGTCGAACAGCGAACGTCGAATATCGAAGTTGATCTCCGACGCCTGTCCGGTCACCACTTCGACTCCGCCCTTCGCTCTCGCCCCGATGCCCCATGCCTCTGCGCCAGTTTTCGCATTTCGCATTGTGTTTGGCCTGACGCCCGACACCTGACGCCTGATGCCCGACGCCCGTCTTGCCTTGCGCCCTGCGCCTTGTCGCATTCACCCGCTCTGATGCCCGACGCCTGCTTTACCTTGTCCCTGCCCCTTATGCCGGCTCTTTATATTTTTCTATATCCGCCAGAATCCACTTTTCCACCGCCTGCGGGCCGTGGATGAGGTTCTGCACCTCGGTCTTGTCCGCCGGCTTGATTTTGTAGATCCAACCCTTGCCGTAGCAGTCCTCGTTGATCAGGCCGGGGTTGGTCTCCAATTCCTCGTTGACACCGGCCAGTTCCCCGCTGACCGGGGCATACACCTTGCCGAGCCACTTGCCCGACTCGATCTTGGCGAATTTCTTCCCGGCCGTGAGGGCCTTGCCTTCGTCAGGCAGCTGGACGTACACGATGTCGCCCGCCATTTTCTGGGCAAAATCGTCCATGCCCATGACCAGCAGTTCCCCTTCCTCGCGGACCCAGAAGTGGTTTTCCTCGTAGTGGAGCTCGTCCGGCATGTGGTAGCCCTGGATTTCCATCTCAGCCCTCCTTTTCCATGAGTTGGTTGATGAAATGGGTGGTGTTGTACACCTTGAATTTCTGGCGACGCAGCTTGGCGTTCCCCAGGTTGTGCACGCACGAGTTGCACTCCGTCAGCACGATCTCGGCCCCGATGTCCTCGGCCTCCTGAAGCCGCCGGCGGGCCATGGCGATGGAGTTCTTGGCAAAGGCGCCCCGCACCCCGCCGCCGGCCCCGCAGCAGAGGCTGTCGGCGTGATGGTGGGCCATCTCCACCAAATTGGGGGCGATGCGCCGGATGGTTTGCCGGGGCTCTTCGTAGATCCCGCAATGCCGGCCGAGGTCGCAGGGATCGTGATACGTGACCTTGCGGTCCGTACGGACCCCGAAATCGAATCGGGTCAGAAACTGGGACAGGTGGACCACGTTGATCCCCTCCTGCTTGAGGGCGGCGTACGGCGGCTTGTTGTTGAAGGTGCGGGAGCAGTAGGGGCAGCCGGTCAGAACGGTTCCGGCGCCGGTGGCCCGGATGAGCTCGATGTTCCGCCCGGCCAGATCCTCGTTGATCCGGTATCCGACGTCCTCCAGCACGCCGCTGCAGCAGACCTCGTCAATCAGCGTGTAATCGACCTTCAGGCGGTCCAGCAGTTCCAGGGTGGCGAGGGTGGACTCGTCTTCCCGATAAGCGCCCACGCAGCCGATGAAGTACACGTATTCGGCCCGCCGGTTCCGCTCCCGTTCGAAGTCTTCGGGCTCATCCTCGGCGTAGATATTGGTGTGCTTCTGTAGCACCTCGTGCATCCCCTTGAAAGCCGGGTGGCAGGAGCCGATATGCACCATGTCCTTGCGCGCGGCCTTGATGATTTCGGGCACATTCACGCCGGACGGGCAGTTCTCCGCGCAGCTGGCGCAGGTGGTGCACTGAAAGAGGCTGTCGATCAGCTGATCGTCCAGCTCGATTTTCTCGTCCATGACCTCCTTCAGCAGGAGCATCTTCCCGCGGGCGTTCAGGCCGGGCCGCAGGGTGGCACCGTAAACCGGGCACACCGCCTGGCAGAACCCGCAGCGCGAGCACTTGAGGATCTGCTCGCGGTACTGCTTTACAAAATCATACTTGGCTTCCATCCAATTCCCTCAACCTTTTCCATGTTCTCGCGTCCCTGCGCCTCCCTCCGAAGCCGCTTCCAGCCCGAAAGGCATTCAGGCCGAAAGGTAGGCCTCGCGCCGGAGGTTGCGCGGAATTCAAGCCGGAGTCCCGTCACCCGGCACATCCAGCGCCATCTTGCCCGGGTTCAGGATATTGTTCGGGTCCAGCAGTTTCTTGATGCCGCGCATCACCCCCATGGCCGCCGCATCGTGCTCCAGGGTCATGAAGGGCGCCTTGGAAAGCCCGATGCCGTGCTCGCCGGTCAGCGTGCCTCCCAGCTCAATGGCCAGCTTGAAGAGATCCGCGGCGGCGGCTTCCTTTTTTCCCGTCTCCCGCGCATCGTAGCCGTCGTAAAGGATCTGGGGGTGCAGGTTCCCGTCGCCGGCGTGACCGAAAGTGGCGATCTGGATGCCGCGCCGGCGGGCGATTTCCTCGACACCCCGGAGCAGGTCAATGACCTTACCCATGGGGACCGTGACATCCTCCAAAACAAAATGGGTCTTGATCCTGGCCAGCACGGCGTAGGCCGACTTCCTGGCTCTCCAGAGGTCGGCGGCCTCCGCCTCCGAACGCGCCTCCCGGACCTCCCTGGGGTTGTTCCGGCGGAAGACCCCGAGGATTTTGGCCATCTGGTGCTCGGTTTCCCCTCGGGTGTAGCCGTCGGTCTCGGCCAGGAGCAAGGCCTCCACCTCGGGCAGGCTCAGCTCGGTGTTCTGGTTGATGGCCTGGATGGTGTGGCGCCCTAGGATTTCCAGCACGCTCGGCACGATTCCACTGTGCATGATCTGCACCACTGCCCGGCCTGCGTCTTCGAGCTTATCGAAGGTCGCCATGGCGGTGCTGGTGGCGGTGGGTTTGGGGTTGATCTTCAGGGTGATCTCGGTGACCACCCCGAGAGTGCCCTCGGAACCCACGAACAGGCGGGTGAGGTCATAGCCCGAGACGCTCTTCATGGCCCGTGATCCGGTTCGCATGATCCGGCCGTCGGCCAGGACCACCTGGAGCGCCAGGACGTAGTCGCGGGTGGTGCCGTACTTGGCGCCCTTAACCCCGCCGGCGTTGGTGGCCACATTGCCCCCCAGGGTGGCGACCTTGCCGCTGGCCGGATCAGGAGGGAAGAAAAACCCGTGGCGTGCCAGGGACTTCTCCAGGTCGGCGTACACGACGCCCGGCTCCACGATGGCGAGGCGATCCTCGATGCTGATCTTGAGGATCCGGTTCATCCGGCTGAGATCGAGCACGATTCCTCCCCGGGCCGGCACCGTCATGCCGGAGAGGCTGGTTCCGGCCCCCCGGGGGATGACCGGCAGCTTTTCGCGGTTGGCGATCTCCAGCACTCCGGCGACCTGCTCGGCTCGTCTCCGGCCAGAGCGCGCACCAGGGGCGGTGGGAGTGCTCCGATGCATCATAGGAGTAAGAGACCAGGTCGATCAGCTCGTCGGTAAAACCGGCTTCACCCACAACACGGATCAGCTCGTTCCTGACGGCAGCATCCACAGGTCACTCCTTGGACAAGGGTTGCCGGTGTTCACGGTCGAAAACCCTACCCGCCGCCAGGACCACCGGCGCCAGAATGATATGCAGCATCCGGCTGAAGGGCAGGTAGGCCAGGAAGGCCCCAGTCAGCAGCGCATGCCCATACCAGAGATAGCCGTAGAGATCGTTCCAGCGCGCCGAGTCCCAAAGCAGCCGGGAGAGGGCATAGCCGGCGAACCCATAGCCGGCGCCCGCAGGCCTGCCCGTCATGGTCAAGCGCAGGGCCTCCAGGACGAATCCCAGGACGACCACCCCGGCCAGCAGGCCCAGGGCCACCCGGTCCTGCCGGGGCAGCCCCGGCGGCTGATATTCATGCCGCGAGGCTCCTCTCAGAAAAGCAAGCCCGATTCCTAAGATAAGCATCAATCCGGTCACATCAAAAAGGAAGGCGGTGATGGGATGGTTCTTGTCGAGCATGCTCCAGGGCAGGGACTCTGCAGGGGTCCACAGGGAGCCCAGCAGGGCCGCCAGGCCCCAACCGAAGCGGAGGAGGATGGGGAAAAAGATGAGTCCATGGAAGGCCCAGCGCAGGCGGGAGCGGCGATAGAGGCGGCGCTGGAGCAGCACATCCCAGAAAAGCGATCCCAGCAGGGCTCAACGGACGGCGCGAGAACAGAAACCGGAGCGCCCGGCCGGCAACGGATGCGGCACCCGATGGCGCGGCGGTTTCCGCGGCGCCGCTCGACCCGCCCAGCCAGAGCGCGACCACCGAGAGCACACCGGCCAGGAAGACGGTCAGGCTGAGCAGCGTCACCGTGTCTCCGGCCGAGAAGGTGGCCGGGTGGCACGGCATGCAGAGGATGCTTTTCGGCGGCAGGACCATAGCGGCTGCGCCGACCCGGTTGCCGGAAAGATGGCAGCGCCGGCATTCGGTCTTGTCGCCGGACCTTCGCATGGCGTGGACGCCGAGGGGCCGGTCCGGCATCCGCTCGGTTTCCCAGCCGACCAGGTGGGTGCGCGGATCGCGCGTCGGCCGCACATCCGCCAGATGACAGGCTCCACAGCGGACGCTCAGGTGGCTGTCATGGGTCACGCTTTCGTCATGGCGGACATGGCACTCTAGACACTCTCCGGGCTCCTGCGATCCGTGGCGGAAGCGGGCGGCGTGGGGGTGGCAGTCCGTGCAGGCCAGCGCCGCGTGCGGCACCCCGCGATAGGCCTCAAGATCGATCAGCGCCACCCGGCGGCCCGTGATCCCTTGGGCCGGCTCGCCGCCGCCGGCGTGACAGAAGAAGCAGAACCGCTGGACGTAGGCCCTTCCGGCGGGATCGGCCGGGTCAACGAGCTGGTGGCAGGCCAGGCAGGCCTCGTCCTCAGCCGCAGGCTGGGGCAGGGTGCTGCGTTCGTCGTGGCAGGACCCGCAACGCAGGTGCTTGGGTACAGTCGGGTCGAACCGTCCCATACGGTTTTCTCCCAGCCGCGGTTGCCGATGGGGGTCGTGGCAGCGCAGGCAGTTCCCGTAGCGCTTGACCTCCTCCACCGGCCGGCGGCCGTGGAGGCCCGCTTGCAGGTCGTCCATGACGTGATCGTGGCAGTCAAGACACTTGTCAGGTCGGAAGAAGTCCCTCAAGGGGCGGTCGACGTTCCCGGGATCAGGGTGCAGATCCTTCCCGGCGATGTCGTCGTGGCAGTCGGTGCACGCGGTCTGGCCGTGGGCCGAGACGTGGAGCTTGCGCAGGTCGATGAGCCAGCCCCGCGCATCGGTTGGACCCGCAAATGCAAACTGCCCCAACAGGGCGAGACACCAGAGCAACGTTCTCAGCGTTTCATCCCCTCTTCTCATGGATTCTTGGATCCCGCTCCCCGGTTCAGCCGATCTTGCCGACCACGTAAGGGCCGTCGGGAACGACCGCAGCCTTGGGAAAGGCGGGGAGCAGTCGGTCCAGCAGGGCCTGGAGATCATCCACCTTTCGGAGACCCATTTTCTCCAGGTCTTCGCTCGCCAGTCTCGGAGAATGAACATACACCCGTCCGGCGTGATCCAGGACCTGGTAGATGTTTTGGGCGCACCACTGATCTATTACAAAATCCTTCGGGTCGCAATAGCCTTCCACAAATTCCTGCAGATTGCAGACCGACCTGAGAACGCCGCAGAATTCCGGGCTGCCGAGCCCCTCGCGGCACTCGCAGGTGACCACAATGGTGCCCCCGGGTTTGAGGATGTCGCGGGCGCAGACCAGGGCCTTGCTGATCTGATAGAAGGTGCCATCCAGCGGGTAGCCGCCGCCGGAGGTGATCACCAGATCCACGGGTTCGGGGAGCAGCACCGCTGAGTGCTCCCGCACCATGTCGCAGCCGGCCCGATGGGCAGCATCGTGGTGTCCGGCGAAAACCCCGGCGATTTCCCGCTGCCGGTTGATGACCACGTTCAGGATGAAGTCGACGCCTACCCGTTCCGCCACCCGGAGCCCGTGCTCGTGAAACGGGTTGCCTTCCAGGAGCAGGTTTGAGACCTTCGGGTGGCCGATCATCCGGAAGGAGTGCATGAATTTCATGGTTTCGAAACTGGAGATACCCGGGAGGACGGATTTCCGCCCGCCGGAGTAGCCGGCGTAGAAGTGGGGTTCGATAAGGCCGGTGAGGATCTTGAGGTCGGCGTCCAGGTAATGGCGGTTCACCTCGATGGGAGCCCCGTCGATTTCATCCACCTGACGGTACTCCTGCGGTCGCCGGCAGAAATGGTTGATGACCCGGTAACGCTCCACGATGGGCCGGCCCAGCATGCTTCGCAGTTCCTCGCCCTCGTTCGGGCGGTGCATGCCGGTGGCTATCAGGATGGTGATCTCCCGGCGCGGAATGCCACCCTCCTCGAGCGTCTGCAGGAGCGGCGGGAGGAGGATCCGGTTGGGCACCGGGCGGGTGATGTCCGACACCACCACGCAGGCGCTTCTTTTCGCCCGGGCCAGCTCCCCCAAGGGCGGGCTCCGGATGGGTGAACGGATTGCGTCGCGGACCGCGGCTGTCGGATCGGGAAGCGCGCCGGCCGGTTTCATCTCCAGCCGGTGCACCGAATCCGGGAGCCGGATCTCCACCGTATTTCGGCCGCACAACAGGTTTACCCGCATCGCAGCGCTCCTTTCCCGATGGCTGATTTCTGGTCTGACCAGTCTATTCATGAGCCGCTTCCTGTCAAGCGCGATCTTGCTGCCCCAGCGACTTGATCAGTTTACTTTAGAACCACTGCCCGAATTGGAACGGGCCGAGGAAGGTTGAATTCGGCTCTTGGATCTGGTATGAGCAAAACACAAAACTCACGCTCAACAATCGTATGGTGGCTGCGGTGTTCAGGAAGATATCCCCCCGAAAGATCTCCGATGAGATCATCGAGCAGTTCAAGGTCATGGTGAGCAATGGCGAGCTCAAGCCCGGGGATGAGCTCCCTTCGGAAAGGGAACTGGCGGAACTCATCGGTGTCAGCCGGCCCCCGCTGCGTGAAGCGCTGAATGCGCTGCAGGCCATGGGGTACGTGGAGATCCGGCCCCGGAGCCGGATCCTGGTCCGGTCGCTGGCGGAGAAACCCCTGCAGGATCCCATCAGTGCGCTGATTAAAGACGACATCGGCAAGCTCTTCGAACTGCTCGAGGTCCGAAGGGCCATGGAAAGCTGGGCAGCCTACAAAGCCGCAGAACGGGCCACCCCCGAGGATCTGGAGAGACTGGCCGACAGCATCCTCCGTGACCAGGAAAACTTCAGGCGGGGACGGGAGGACGCCCGGACCGATGCCGACATCCATGTGGGCATCGCCATGGCCACCCACAACACCATTTTCTCTCATCTCACGGCTTCCTGCTATCATCTGCTGTGGGATGCGCAGAAGATCTCGCGGGAAAAAATTTTCCAGAGGAAGGAGAACCGGCAGCTGATTGCCGGGCAGCATCTGGGGCTGTTCGAAGCGATCCGCGAGCGGAACCCCAAGCGGGCCAGTCAGACTGCCCGGGAACACATCGACTTCGTGGAACGGGAGCTGAGAAAGATGATCGGGGAAAAATCGGCGTCAGGCATCGGGCGTCAGGCATGAGGGGGTACAAGGGACAAGGCGCAGGGCGCAAGGCAAGGACGGCCTCAGGCATCGGGCATCAGGCGGAATCCGGCCCGTCTTTGTGTTTCAGGTAGTAGCGGCCGTCCGGGGTGATCCCGACCACCTGGCTCAGCGCAAGATATTCGAGCGCCTTGGGCCGGTAGTCGCGCAACCCGAAGCGCAGCAGGGAACGCTTGGCATAGGGCAGGGCCGCGGCCGAGGCCGGATCCAGAGCGTTTCGCGCCTTCAGGTCCTCGATGACCGAAAGGCAGATGCGTCCGATCCGCCAGGCGTGGAACTTCCGGGTAAAGGCAAAGACGAGGATCAGAACCGCAAACGCCGCAGCGATCTGGACGATTTCCGAAAATTGCATGAGGAAGGCTCCTTATGTTTCACTTGCGCCGCGGGGCTCGGGGTGCATGAGCAGAGCCGCCGAAGCCCGGTGCCGGACCACGGGCCAGCACTCTATCAGAAACCGGGCCTGCAGCCAACGGCCAAGAACGGAGCTGCGGGCCAGACCGCAAACCATGGAATAGGGAGGAGGAACACATGCTGCCGGAAATCAAGCGCATCCTGTACACGACGGATCTTTCCAAGAACGCCCGTTACGCCTTCGGGTATGCAGCCAGCCTGGCCAACCGCTACAGTGCCGGCATCACCATACTGCATGTTCTGGAAGAGTTTTCGCCCCATGCCGACAGCCTGGTGATCAACATGATCGGATCGGAGAAGTGGAAGGAGATCCGGAGCCAGAACGAGGAAAAGGTCCTCCTGAACATCAAAGAGCGCCTTGAAGAATTCTGCGCCGAGGTCGGCACGCAGTTGCCCGCCTGCCCGTTCATCACCGATGCCGTCGTGGTCCGGATCGGCAACCCGGTGGAGGAGATCCTCAAACTGGCCGAAGCGGGCGATTTCGACATGCTGGTGATGGGGGCCCACGGGCACGGCATCATCGGCGAATCCCTGATGGGCAGTGTTTCCAGGCGGGTGCTGCGACGCTGCCGGAAGCCGGTGCTGGTGATCCGCCTGCCGGAATAGCAAAGGGCGTTCCATCATTTCCGATGGAACGCCCCCGTAGTCGGGATCGGTCGACTAGATCACAGTGACATTGCTGGCTGCGGGGCCTTTGTTGCCCTGCACCACGTCGAAACTGACCCGGTCGCCCTCATGTAGGGACTTGAAACCGACGGCATTGATGCCTGAGTGATGAACGAAAACATCACTTCCATCTTCCTGCTCAATGAAACCATAACCTTTGGCGTCATTGAACCACTTCACGGTTCCGGTAGCCATAATGACATCCTCCTTCCTCTAAGAATTACATGTTTCAAACTTCAGGATGCCATCTGGAAGAAAATGGAACTGTCCTTCAGAACGAAACGAGCCCGCCCATAAAGGCGAGCCCTTCATGATTGAACCATATCTTAATGTCTCCGGGCCCCTTTGTCAAGCTTTTTCTTCTCCGGCCCCTATTCGGCGGGTTTCTCAGCCGGGATGCTCTCCTTTGAGACCGTGTCTTCTGCGGGGACTGTTCCATCTGCGGCCGAAGGCGTCAATTCCGTCTCCTCCGGCGAGGTGATCTTCCCCTGCCGGCGCTCCATTTTTTCCTTGGCCTTTTTCTTTCGTTTGACCTCTTTCTGAAACTTCTCGAAACTACGCCGGTCGCGTTTTCCCATGATACCCCCTTTGGCCGTATTCACGTTTGATTTTCGGACCGAAAAGGTCGCTGAAAAAAAACGGAGATGCCTGGTTTCAAGAGCATCCCCGCGAGAAATGACAGCACCGGGGTCAGAATAGAAGAAGATTCTTCCGATTTCAAGGAAAATCTGAGAAATCAGCAACCCTCAGGCCGGAACACGCTCTAGGGCGGATCTTTCTGGCGCTCGATCTCCAGCTTTTTCAACTCGCGCCGCATGATCTTACCGGTGGTGGTCATGGGGAGCTCGCCGACGAATTCGATTTCCCGGGGATACTCATGAGCCGCGAGGCGGGTCTTGACGAAGGCCTGGATGTTTGAGGCCAGCTCCGGCGCGGGGCTTTCGCCGGGCTTGAGGACGATGAAGGCCTTGACCAATTCGGTTCGCACCGGGTCGGGTTTGCCGACCACCGCGGACATGGCCACGGCCGGATGCCTCAGAAGGCATTCCTCGATTTCGGCCGGACCGATGCGGTAGCCGGCGCTGGTGATGACATCGTCCTTGCGGCCGACAAACCAGAAGTACCCGTCGTCGTCTTTGCGGGCCAGATCGCCGGTGAGGCACCAGTCGCCGACGTACTTGTCCGGCGGTGGCTTCCGGGTTCTTCCAGTATTCGAGAAACATTACCGGGTCCGGCCGCCGGATGGCGATCTCCCCCTGCTTCCCCGGGCTCACGGGTGCGCCGGCCGGGTCCACCACCTCCACCCGGTGCCCGGGCACCGCCCGGCCCATAGAGCCGGGCCGGGTTTCCATGATTTCGGAGCAGCTGCCCACCACCAGGTTCACTTCGGTCTGCCCGTAGAACTCGTTGATGGTGACCCCCATTCTTTCCCGGCCCCAGTTCAGCAGTTCTTCCCCCAAGGTTTCGCCGCCGCTGCCGATGGAGCGCATCCGGAAGTCGTGGCGGCTGCGGGGATCCCGCACCTGGCGCATCAGCTTGAGGGCGGTGGGCGGCATGAAAGCGTTTCGGACGCCGTACCTGGCGATCAGGTGGAAGGCTTCCTCAGGGTCGAACTTGCGCGCCCGGTGGGCCAGAACCGGGATCCCGTGGTGCCAGCTCGGGAAGAGCACGTCGATCAGGCCGCCGATCCAGGCCCAGTCGGCCGGGGTCCAGAAGAGATCGCTCTCCTTCGGGAAAGAAGTTGTGGGGGAACTCCACCCCGGGCAGATGCCCCAGCACCACCCGATGGGCGTGCAGCGCCCCTTTGGGCGGGCCGGTGGTGCCGGAGGTGTAGATGATCAGGGCCGGATCCTCAGCCCGGGTCCGGGCCGGGGTGAAAGCGGGGGAACCCTGGTCCACCAGCGCCTGGAAATCCAGGGCCTCCCCGGTGTTCTCCCCGCGGCAGACGACGACCACCTGGAGTCCCGGCAGCTTTTCGCGGATTTCCAGGATCTTGGGCAGGTTGGCGCCATCCGTGATGATGGCCCGGGCCTCGCTGTTGGCCAGGCGGTACTGCAGCGCGTCGGTGCCGAAAAGGGTGAACAGGGGCAGGGCCACGGCGCCGATTTTGTACACCGCGATGTGGGAAAGGGCGGTTTCAGGGGATTGGGGCAGCAGGATGCCGACCCGGTCGCCGGGCTGAATCCCCGCCGCCGTCAGCCCGTTGGCCAGGCGGTTGGAGAGGCGCTTGAGCTCCCAGAAGGTGTATTTTTCCACCTCGCCCCGGTCGCTCTCGTAGATCAGGGCCAGGCGGTAGCGCTGTCCCGCCCACTTGTCGCAGATGTCCACCCCGATGTTGTAGTACTCGGGGATCTGCCAGCGAAAGGCGGTGTAAACCTCATCGTAGGTTCTGCCTGGGGGGAGCATAGGCAACTACGTAAGGCGCAAGGCACAAGGCGCAAGGCACAAGGGGATCCTCGCCTTGGGCCGTGAGCGTTGTGCGTTTCTGGGTTTTCGGTTGGTCAAGGTGAACAGCCGCATGGGGGGCGCAAGGCGCAAGGGTCAAGGGGACCCGGGTTCCCGGTCGAGGGCCCTGCGCTTTCTTGCCATGGAGCTTGTGCCTTGCCCCTTGAGCCTTGAGCCCTATGTTTATTTTACCAACAAATTCGCCATCCACATGATGGTGCCGGGCCAGATGACCACGATGAGGAGCCCCACCTCCATGAGCCGCCAGAAGGGAAAGGCCCCCCAGTAGATGTCCGCGGTGGTCACCTCCGGCGGGGCCACCCCCCGCAGGTAGAAGAGCGCGTAGCCGAAAGGCGGCGTCAGGAAGGAATCCTGCAGCATCACCGCCATGGTCACCACGAACCAGATCATGTCGAAACCCAGCTCCTGGGCAATGGGCAGAAAGACGGGAAAGGTGATCATGATGATCCCGATCCAGTCGATGAACATGCCCAGGAAGAAGAGGATCACCATCATGATGACGAAGGTGCCCCACTTGCCCAAGCCGATCCCCAGGATAAAGTCGCGCACCACCTGACCGCCGCCGGAACCCATGAAGATGCTGGAAAAACAGGCCGCCCCGACCAGGATCACGATCACCATGGAGGTGGTCTTGGCGGTGTTGATGACCGCCAGCTTGAGCCCGCTCCAGCTGAACTTGCCGTAGGCCACGGTCATGGCAAAGGCCAGCAGGGCGCCCACGCCGGCAGCCTCGGTGGGGGTGGCGATGCCGGTGAAGATGGAGCCCAGCACCCCCAGGATGAGGATCGTGGGCGGCACCATGGACCTCAGGACCCGGAAGGCGAGCTGGAGCGGTCGTGATCGCCTGCCTTTCCGCCTTGCTCATGGCCGGCCCGTCCTGGGGCCTGAGGTAGCAGTGGAACAGGATGTAAAGGATGTACAGGCCCGACAGGATGAGGCCGGGCATGATGGCGCCGGCAAAGAGCTTGCCCACCGAAAGGGCGGCCTGGTCGGCCATGACCACCAGCATGATGCTGGGCGGGATCAGGATGCCGAGCGTCCCGCCGGCGCAGATGCAGCCCGCGGCCAGGCGCTTGTTGTAGTTGTATTTCAGCATGATGGGCATCCCGAGGAGCCCCATGGTCACCACCGAGGCGCCGATGATGCCGGTGCAGGCGCCGAAAAGGGTCGAGACCACCACCACCGCGATGGCCAGCCCGCCCCGGATGGGACCGAACAGATAGCGCATGGTGTCGAAGAGGTCCTCGGCCACGCCGGATTGGTCCAGCAGCTGGGCCATGAAGATGAACAGCGGGATGCACACCAGGATGTAGTTGTCCATGATGCCCCAGGTCTGGTTCAGGAACATGTAGAAGGCGGCCGGCCCCCAGCCCAGGTACCCGAAGATCACGGCCAGACCGCCCAGCACAAAAGCCAGGGGATGGCCCATGAACAGCCCGATGAGCAACCCGACGAACATGCCGATGGTGACGAATTCCGCGCTCATAGGTCCTTCCCCCTGGCGAAGAGCTGGATGCTGCGGATGAAATTGGCCAGCCCCTGGAGCAGCAGCATGGCGAAGGTGACCGGAATGACCGTCTTGATCAGCGGCAGAATGGTCAAGGCGGCGGTGTCGCTGGTCTCGCCGATGGACCAGGAGGTGTGGGCGTAGATGATGCCCTGGTAGAAAACGATGATGCAGAACGGGAAAAAGAACACCAGGTGGGTAAGAATGTCCAGCGCCCCCCGGACCCGCGGCGAAAAGCGCAGGTAAATAATGTCGATGCTCACGTGGGCCTTGTGAAGCAGGGTGTAGGCGGCCGCCAGCATGAAATGGGGGCCGTAGATGTAGTCGATCACCTCGGTGGCCCAGACATGCGGCGCATTGAAGAAGCGCCGCGCGATGACCTCGTAGACCACGACCGTCGTAAGCGGGATGATGAGCCAGACGAAGATCCGGCCGCTCCACTCGCTGGCGGCATCGATTCCGCGCAAGATCTTTTCGGTCTGCATAGGTATTCCTTATCCTGTGCCGGGGCAAAGCAGCCTGCCCCGAGTCCGCCGGCTCGGCCATGTTGTGGGAGGAGGCCCCTGAAAGGGTCTTTTCAGGGGCCTCAGACGCGTGATCTACTTGACGCCCATTTTCTCCAGTTCAGCCAGCACCTTGTCCACATAGCTGGGGTTGAACCCGAAGCCGAACTTGCCGGTCATATCGCGCCAGTCCTGATACTCCTTGAGGTACTCCATCTGGGATTTCAGGATCTTGGCGAACAGGCCGCCGCGCTCCTTGGCCGCCTCGATGATGTAATCGCCCGACATCTCGTCCAGCTTCTGGAGGCTCGCGTCATCCAGCTTGACGATCTCCGTGCCCTTGGCGATGAACTTCTCGATGGCCCGGCCGGAATCGGCCTCGTAGAAGGTCAGGCCCTCCATGGCCGCCGCCTTGGCAGCCACGCGGAGCATGGCCTGATACTGCGGGGACAGAGCGTCGTAGGCCTTCTGGTTGACCATGACGCCCACCTGGGAGGCCGGCTGGAACCAGCAGGGCACGCTCCAGTACTTGGTGATCTCGGCAAAGCCCATCTCCCAGTCGATGCCCGGGGCGCTGAACTCGGCGCCGTCCAGGGTACCGCGCTCAAGGGCCAGATAGATCTCGCCGCCCGGCATGCTCACCGGTGCCGCCCCCAGCTTCTGCAGGATGGAGATGGTGCGCCCGGGCCGGCGTTCGCAGCTTCTTGCCCTTGTAGTCTTCCAGGGTCTTGATGGGGCCGGTCTTGGCGGTGGTCCGGAAGCCGGATTCGGAGGTGGTGGCCCCCAGGTTGAAGTAGCGCATGCCGAACTTGCCGTAGAGCCTCGTTGTAAAGCGCCTCGCCGCCGAACTGATAGTACCAGGTCACATAGTCCATGTTGGTGAAGCCGTAGGGCATGGAACCCAGGAAGTCGAACGCCGGGTCCTTGCTGACCCAGTAGCTGGGCCAGTCGCCGACCGCTTCCACCACGCCCTTGCTGCAGGCGTCGAAATACTCGAAGGCCTTCATCAATGAGCCGGAAGGAAACCAGGTGACCTCGAAGTCGCCGTTGGTCATGTCCTTCAGGTACTGGATCATGGACTTGTCGCCGTGGTAGAGATTGATGGCCGGGGTCCAGGTGCTGCCCATCCGCCATTTGACTTTTTCGGCATAGGCCGTGGCGCCCAGGGCGAGCACCAGGGTGAGGATGCACAGAATTGTCAACAGTTTGTTCTTTCTCATCTCTTCCCTCCCTGTATGAAAAAGGTTCACGTCAAGAGGAACAATCCGGGATTCGGACAGCCCGATGAAGAGAACACCACCTCCTTTCCGCTGGATATAAGAGACCGTTTAAAGTTGGGGGGTTGCGGAATTCCGCTCACCGCCGGACCGGTGTCGAAAAAGAAAACCCTGATGCCAGAAACTTGACGCCCGCCTTTTGCAGCTGATCGTCTGGTCTTACCAAGGCAACGGCTTCCCTGTCAAGCGAAACGGGGTGCTTCGGTCCCCGGACTATGGGTTCAGCACTTCGCCGAGGGCCGGCCCCGGCCGCGCAAGGTCGTTCCTGGTCAAACCAACTTTGCCCGCAACCGCGCCGGAAAAAACGACTTATTCCTCGCGCTGAGCCGCAGGAGCACGCAGCGGAAATACGGGTCTTCTCTGCGCCTCTGCGCCTCTGCGCGAGAATATGTCTTTGCCGGCAACCGGAATCCGGCTTCCGGGATCAGGAGCCCGGCTTCTTCTGGGCGTAGGTCAGCACCATCCCGCCGTCGAACAGCAGATCGCCGCCCACCAGATAGCGGGCATAGCGGGACATGCCGAACAGGAACAGGTTGGCCACCTCGACGGGCGACATCATCTCCTTGACCCGCGAATGCCCCATCATGACATCCCGCACGACCTCTTCCTGGGTGATGCCCCGCTGCTCGGCCTGGGCCGGGATCTGATTGAGGGCCAGCGGGGTCTTCACGAAACCGGTGCTGACGGTGAAGGAACGGATCCTGCCTTCACCTTCGGCCGCAATGCTCTGGCTGAGGGCCCGCAAGCTGAATTTGGCGATATTGTAGGATGCCTTGTTCAGGGTGCAGATGTGGCCGTGAACCGAGGCCATGTTGCCGATGACGCCCGTGCCTCCGCGGCTCCGGTGCATGTGGGGAATGGCCAGCTGGGAGAGGTAGAAGGGGGCCCGGACCATGATCCGCTGCATCAGGTCGTATTTTTCCATGGGGAAACGGTCGATCGGGTCGATGTGCTGAATCCCGGCGATGTTGACCAGGAACTTGATCTCCCCGAGTTTGGCGGCTTCGCGCACGGCGTTTTCGATATCCTGGTCGCGGGTCAGGTCGGTGCGGATGAAGATCATCTGGCCCCCCAGGTCCCTGGCCATGGCCTGGGTCTTCTTGCCCTCCTCCTCGTTGACGTCCAGCCCGACGGTCATCAGGCGGTTGGCGGCCGCGGCCACGGCGGTGGCCCGGCCGATCCCGGTGGCGGCGCCGGTCACCAGGCACACGTTCTTCAAGCTGAATTGCTCGTCGTCCAGAAATAGGATCTGGCTGCGCTCGATTTTCGGTTCTGTGATATCCACGTCGGCCCTCCATGGGTAGGTGATTTGAGCGGGGGATCAAAAGCTCATCTAAAAGGCAAGTTTCGGGCCAAAACAAGAAAATCCATTACGCAGGTCCCAATCCGTTGCGATTGCCCTGTTCCAGGGCCTTGATTCAGGGAGCCGGTCAACATCCGCCGCCGAATTCCCGCTTGCCAAATCCGGGAAAAAAGGCTAGAAAATCGTAGCAACAGATCTACATGTTGTCGATCTGATACAGGGAGCGCCATGGAAAAGCCGGCCAAACCGAATCGCCCTCCGGGAAAACGCCCGGCCGGAAAAGAAAGCGCGGCGCCGCGGGGAATCCGTGAGCTCCAGCGCCAGCTGGAAATGTACCGCCTGGTTTTCGACAGCATTTACAACGGCTGCCTGGTCACCGACGCAAAGGGAACGGTCACCCACTTCAACAAGCCCTATGGCGAGTTTCTCGGGCCTTGATCCGGCGGCTCAGATCGGCAGGCACTGCACTGAAGTGATCGAGAACACCCGCATGCACATCGTGGCCCGAACGGGCAAGGCGGAGATCAACCTCTCCCAACCCATCCGGGGCCAGGACATGGTGGTGCAGCGGATCCCCATCCGCAAGGAGGGCCGCGTGATCGCCGTGTTCGGGCAGGTCATGTTCAAGGATGTGCGGGAGGTGCGCAAGCTGGCCGAAAAGCTGAGCGTGCTGGAAAGCAAGGTGGAATTCTACGAGCAGGAACTCCTTTCACTGCGCTCCACCCGCTACACCATGGACAGCATCATCGGCGTCAGCCGGGTGATGCGGAACCTGAAAGAGGAGGCCGTGAGAGCCGCCGCCAATGACCTGCCGGTTCTGATCTGGGGCGAATCGGGTACCGGCAAGGAGCTTTTCGCACAGGCGATCCATCACGCCGGCGCCCGCAGTTTTCACCCCTTCATCCGGATCAACTGCGCCGCCATCCCCCGCGATCTGCTGGAGTCAGAGCTTTTCGGGTACGAAAGAGGGGCCTTCACCGGGGCCCGCAGCGAAGGCAAACCGGGCAAGTTCGAACTGGCCAGCCGGGGCACGGTGTTCCTGGACGAGATCGGGGATCTGCCGCTGGAAATGCAGCCCAAACTGCTGCGGGTGGTGGAGGAAAAGGAGTTCGAGCGGATCGGCGGAACTTCGCCGATCCGTTCCGACTTCCGGCTGATCGCGGCCACCAACCAGGATCTCGAGGACATGGTCGTCCGGGGGCGATTCCGAAAAGACCTCTACTATCGGCTGAACGTCATCCCGCTCCACATCCCCCCGCTCCGGGAGCGGCCCGAGGATATCGCTGCCCTGGCCCGGCACCTGCTGGCCGGGATCAGCCGCGACGTTTCGCTGCCGGAAATCAGGTTGACCCCGGAGGCCTTACAGGCCCTGGGCCGGCATCCCTGGAGCGGCAACGGCCGCGAACTCCTCAACGTGCTCGAGAGAACCGTGATGTCCCTGGCGGGGAGCGTGATCCGGCTCGCCGACCTTCCGTTCCACCTGGGGCGCCCGGGGGGTGCGGGCTCGCAACCCCGGCGCACCCTGCTGCGGCACGTCCAGCAGCGGGCCGAAAAAGACGCCATCCTGCGGGCCCTGGAGAGCACCGGCTACAACAAGGCGGGCGCGGCCAGGCTGCTGGGAATCCACCGGACCCTGCTCTACAAGAAGCTCAGGAAGCACGGCCTGCCGCTGACCCCCGGCGAGGTCCTTGGGCAAGGGTAGCCGGCGGGCTGCAGCCCGACCTGCGGATCTGCTTTTGGCTTGACTCCTTGACGTGGTTCAAATAATAGTTTCCGTTTGACATTGTTGCAGCCCAGCGGGTCGGAGCGGTTCTGAATCGGCATGCGACTGCGAAGCGAAGCGCACTGCGCCGGGCCGTGAAAGGGCTTTCGGCGGAGCCTGGAAATCGGATACGGAAGAACCGGAGCAATGGCGGACAAGACAAGCCCGGTGAAGGAAGACCGGATGAGCAAGGCCGAGCGCCTGATCTCCCTGGGCGTCTGCTTGTATCCGGCCGGCTTCCCGGTGGACACGACGGCCGCCGAGGCGCAGCAGGCCTGCGGTTCCATGGACGCCGAAGCGTTGGAGCGCGAATCGCGCAGGTGCCGGATGGCCGGCCGGATCGTTGCCTGGCGCGATTTTGGCAAGGCCGCTTTCGTGCATTTCACGGACCGCAGCGGGCGCCTGCAGGCTTACGTCCGCAAGGACCGGGTGGGGGACAGCCAATTCGAGATCTTCAAGCTCATGGACCTGGGGGACCACATCGGCCTGCAGGGGACCCTGTTCCGGACCAAGACCGGCGAACTCACGCTGCTGGCCGATGAACTCAGGCTGCTGGCCAAGAGCCTGCGGCCCCTGCCGGAGAAATGGCACGGCCTGACCGACGTGGAAACCCGCTACCGCCAGCGCTACCTGGACCTCATCGTGAACGACCGGGTGAAGGAGGTCTTCGTCCTGCGCAGCCGGATGATTCAGGCCGTGCGCGAGTTTTTCATCCGCCGCGGTTTCCTGGAAGTGGAAACGCCCATGATGCAACCCATACCCGGCGGCGCGACCGCCCGGCCCTTCAGGACCCATCACCATGCCCTGGGAATGGACCTTTTCCTGCGGGTGGCGCCGGAACTGTATCTCAAGCGGTTGGTGGTCGGCGGGCTGGAAAGGGTCTTCGAGATCAACCGGAACTTCCGCAACGAGGGCATTTCCATCAAGCACAACCCCGAGTTCACCATGCTGGAGTTCTACCTGGCCTATGCCACCTACGAGGATCTCATGGAGCTCACCGAAGAGCTGTTCCTCGAGGTCGTGGAGCGGGTCTGCGGAAGGACACAGATCGTGTATCAGGGGAACGAGGTGGATTTCTCCCGGCCCTGGACCCGGCTGAGCCTGTTCGAGTCGCTGCGCAGCATCGCGGGTGTCGGGGAAGCGGTTCTTCAAGAGCCCCGCGCGGCCGCCGAACTGGCGCTCAGGAACCAGATCAGCCTCTCGCCGAAGGACGGCCACGGCAAGGTCTTGACCAAGCTCTTCGAGCATCTGGTGGAACCGCGTCTCATCCGGCCGACCTTCGTTCTGGGCTATCCCACCGAAGTTTCGCCTCTTTCCCGCCGGAACGACCGCAATCCGGATATCACCGACCGCTTCGAACTGTTCATCGGCGGTCGGGAGATCGCCAACGCCTTCACCGAACTGAACGACCCGCTGGACCAGCGGCGGCGGTTCGAGGCCCAGGTGGAGCTGCGTGAGGCCGGCGACGAGGAGGCCCAGTTCCTGGACGAGGACTACCTGAACGCCCTCGAGCACGGTATGCCGCCGACGGCCGGGGAGGGAATCGGCATCGACCGGATGGCGATGCTGCTGACCGATTCACCCTCCATCCGGGATGTCATCCTGTTCCCCCACATGAAACCCAAGTAAGAAATGCGAAATGCGAAATAAATCAGGCGTCAGGCCGGTCGGGCCTCAGGCATCAGGCGGGTGCAAGATACAAGGCTCAAGGCGCAAGGGTAAGGCAGAATATGGAGAGCCGCCCCCAGGACCTAGACAGCGGAACCGTTTTTGATCCGGTGTAGGATCGTCAGGTATGTACTTCGAGCTGTTTCTCGGGACCCGCTATTTGAAGGCCAAGCGCAAGCAGGCCTTCATTTCAGTGATCACACTGATCTCGGTGCTGGGGGTGATGGTGGGCGTCATGGCGCTCGTCGTGGTGCTGTCGGTGATGAACGGGTTTCGGGCCGACCTGATGTCCAAGATCCTGGGCGTCAACGCCCACCTGCTGGTGATGAATTTCGGCGGTGCCTTTCCCGATCACCACCGCGTGCTCGAGCGGGTGAGCGGTGTGCCGGATGTGGTGGCGGCAACCCCCTTCATCTACAGCCAGGTGATGGTCAACAACGCCGGACGGGTTTCCGGGGCGGTGCTGAGGGGAATTGAGCCGGAGAGCGCGGTGAAGGTCCTGGGGATCGGAGACATGGTCAAGGAAGGGGAGCTGGCATCGCTCAACTCACCGGGCGACGGATTGCCGGCGGTCATCGTGGGCCGCGAACTGGCGCGGCAGATCGGTGCCTATCCCGGGGACACGCTCAAGGTGGTGGCCCCTGAGGGCAAGCTCACCCCGCTGGGCCGGGCGCCCCACACCCGGGAATACCGGCTGACGGCCGTTTTCGACTCCGGCATGTACGAATATGACGCATCCATGCTATACGTGTCTCTTCGGGAGGCGCAGGACCTGCTGGGGCTGGCTGAGCAGGTGACGGGACTGGAGGTCAAGACCCGGGACCCTTACCGGTCCGACGAGGTGGGCGAGCGGATCCAGGCGGTCTTGGGAGCGCCTTTCTGGACCAAGGACTGGAAGATGATGAACCGCAGCCTTTTCTCGGCCCTCAAGCTCGAGAAAGTCACCATGTTCGTGATCTTGACCATGATCGTGCTGGTGGGCGCGCTGAACATCATCAGCACGCTGGTCATGGTGGTCATGGAGAAGACCAGAGACATCGGGATCCTGAGGGCCGTGGGGGCTTCTTCCAGGAGCATCATGGCGACCTTCATGCTGCAGGGGTTGCTGGTCGGCGTGGTCGGAACGGGCACCGGACTGGCCGCCGGGCTGGGGATCTGCCAGCTGCTGGCCAAATACAAGTTCATCAACCTGCCGGCGGACGTGTACTACATTTCGACCCTCCCGGTACGGGTCGAGTTCCTGGACGTGGGTTTCGTGTCAATGGCGGCCGTCGCGATCTCTTTCCTGGCCACCCTGTATCCGGCCTGGTACGCCGCCCGGCTGAACCCGGTTGAGGCGCTCCGGTACGAGTGAGCCGGAGGGGGGTCCCGGTGCTGACGCTCGAGAAGGTGAAGAAATCCTACGCTCACCTCGGGAACCGAATCGAGGTGCTCAAGGGCATTGATCTGCACGTGCGGGCCGGCGACTCGGTCGCCCTCACCGGCGCGTCGGGAGTGGGGAAATCCACCCTGCTCAACATCATGGGGGGGCTCGATGCGCCGAGCGGGGGGACGGTGCGCTTCGACGGACGGGCCCTGAAGGACATGGACGAGGGAACCCTGTGCCGGTTCAGGAACCTGGAGATCGGGTTTGTCTTCCAGTTCCATCACCTGCTGCCGGAGTTCAACGCGCTGGAGAACGTGATGATGCCGGCCCTGGTGGCCCGCGTAGCCCGCCGGAAGGCCGCGGTGATGGCCGAGGAAGTGCTTGCCAAGGTCAAGCTGTCCGGCCGTCTGCGCCACCGCTCCGGCGAGCTTAGCGGCGGGGAACAGCAACGGGTGGCGATTGCCCGCGCCCTGGTGATGAAACCGAGGGTGGTGCTGGCCGATGAACCCACCGGGAACCTGGACTGGGCCACCGGGCAGGAGGTGGCGGCACTGCTGCTGGAACTGAACCGCACGGAAGAGGTGGCCATGGTGGTGGCCACCCACAACGAGAAACTGGCGGCCTTGATGTCACGGAAAATGGAGCTGATCGGTGGACGGATTCGGGAGAAAAGCTGAGAGGATAAGGTTGGCCGGCGGCAGAAGCTCCGGCCGGGTGTTCCGGGCCGCCACGCTTCTGGCGGCGCTGGTCGTTTTCCCGGCGAGCCTGCAGGCGCAGGAGGGCGAGACGGTGGCGGTGCTGCCCTTTCAGGTCCATGCCGTGAAGCCCCTCGGGCATCTCCGGCAGGGGCTTCAGGAGATGCTGAACGCCCGGCTGCAGCACCGCGGCCTCAAGACCGTGAGCCCGGCGGAGGTGAACCGCCTCCCGGATGCCCTGCGGCCGCGGCTGGAGCCTGCCGACCTGCGGCGGATCGGTGGTGCGCTAGGCACCCCGTGGGTCATCTCCGGCAGTCTGACTCAGATCGGAGACAAGGGAAGCCTGGATCTTCAGGCTCTCAAGGTCACCGAAACGGCGCGACCGCCTTTCTTCCTCTTCATGACCGCCGAAGACCTGGACGCCCTGGGGGACACCATCGAGCGGGTTGCGGTGAGCCTCTACAACGAGATCACCGGGGCGGTGCAGGTGGAGTCGGTGAGGGTCAAGGGCAACCTGCGGGTGGAAAGCGAGGCTATCCTGTCTGCCGTCCGTACGGCCAAGGGCGATGTGCTGGACTACCAGCGGCTGGATGAGGATCTCAGGGAAATCTACAAGATGGGTTATTTCACCGACGTGAAGATCGAAACCGAGGCCGGCCCGCGGGGCAAGGTCGTGATCTTCAACGTGACCGAGAAACCATCCATCGGCAAGATCGAATTCGACGGCAACAAGAAACTCAAGGACGATGAGCTCCAGGCCGAGGTGGGGCTCAAGCGCTATGCCATCCTGGACCGCAACGCCGTTCGGCAGGGAACCAACCGGCTGCGGGACTTCTATCACCAGAAAGGCTACTACAACGTCGAGATCGAAGAGCAGATCGAGTCCCTGCCCAACAACGAGATGCTCGTCAAGTACGTCATCCAGGAGCACGGCAAGGTGTACATCACCCGGATCGAGTTCCTGGGCAACGAGCGTTTCGAGGATGACAAGCTGCGGGGCCTGATGGAGACCAGTGAAAAGGGGTTCTTTTCGTGGGTCACCAAGTCCGGCCTGCTGGACAAGAAGAAGCTGGAGTTCGACATCCAGAAGGTTGCGGCCTTTTATCACAACCACGGCTATATCCGGGCGGTGGTGGGGGAGCCGATCATCAGCCACGATCCGGACAAGGGCCTTAAGATCAGCATCGAGGTTCAGGAAGGACGCGAGTACGGGGTCAACCAGGTCCGGGTGGAAGGGGACCTTATTCAGCCGGCCGACGAATTGCTGGAGCGGGTGAAGATCACCAAACAGAAGGTCTTCAACCGCGAAATCGTGCGCCAGGACATCGTCACCCTGAAAGACCTCTACGCCGACGAAGGATACGCCTACGCCGAGGTGACCCCTCAGGTGGCCGAGGACGACCCGAACTCCCTGGTGGACATCACCTACACGATCTCGAGGAAGGAAAAGGTGCGCTTCGAGCGGATCAACATCGCCGGCAACACCTCCACCCGGGACAAGGTCGTGCGGCGCGAGCTCAAGGTGGTGGAGGGGGATTACTTCAGCGGCCGCGATCTGAAGAAGAGCGCCGAGAACCTGCACCGTCTCGGTTTCTTCGAAGACGTCCAGGTCCAGACCCGCAAAGGCAGCGAGGAGGACCTGATGGTCCTGGACATCAGCCTGAAGGAAAGGCCGACCGGCAGCTTCAGCATGGGAGCGGGGTACAGCTCGGTGGAGAAAACCTTCACGGTGCTGGAGCTCTCTCAGAACAACTTTCTGGGCTACGGCCAGAAGGTGAGCGCCTCGGCGAGACTCGGCGAGATCTCCTCCGAGTTCGACCTCAAGTTTGTGGAGCCCTGGCTTTTCGACATGCCCATCGCAGCGGGGGTGGATCTCTACCGCCTGGAAGAAGAGGAAGTGGACGAGGAGTATTCCAAGGAGAGCTTCGGAAGCGCGCTGAGGTTTGGGTTTCCCCTCGGTCTGGGCGAATACACCACCGGCTCGGTCCGCTACGCCTACGACGATACCGATGTCCGGGACGTGGCGGACAATGCCGCGGTGGAGCTCCGGGACATGGAGGGCCGCAACGTGACCAGCAGCACCACCCTGGGGATCTCCCGCGACAGCCGCGACCGGCCGTGGAACACGACCCGGGGCTCGGTCAACAGCCTGACCTTCGAGTATGCAGGCGGTTTCATGGGCGGAGACGTGGCCTTCAACAAGTACAACCTGAGAACGTCCTGGTATTTTCCACTGTTCTGGGACACGGTCTTCCTGGCCCAGGGAAGATGGGGGCTGGTGGAGGGACGGGACGACGGGAAACTCCCCGTGTACCACAAATTCAAGCTGGGCGGGATCAACACCATGCGCGGTTTCGACTACAGGTCCATCTCACCGGTCGACCCGGTCAGCGGCGACAAGATCGGCGGGGAGAAGATGATGGTCTATAACCTGGAATACCGTTTCCCACTGCTCAAGGAGCAGGGGGTGATCGGTTTGGTTTTTTTCGATGCCGGCAACGTGCTGACGGACGACGAAAGCTGGACGTTCAGCGACATCCGGAAATCGGTCGGCGGGGGCATCCGTTACTACTCCCCCATCGGCCCCCTGCGCCTGGAATACGGCTTAGTGCTCGACCGCCGGTCCGGCGAGCCCAGCGGGAACTGGGAGTTCACGGTGGGGGGACTCTTTTAGTCACCGGTTTCGGGTTTTATGGTCTTGGGCTTAATTCGGAAGGCGGAATGCGGAATTCGAAAAAGAATCGGGATAGGGCAGAGAGCAGGGAGCGGAAGGCGGACAACGGACAGGCCAAGGAAACAAGTGGAAATTCCGCCTTCCGCACTCCGACTTCCGCCTTCCAATTTGAGCCTGTTTCTTTCGAACTGAAAACGTAGCGCTGGATTTGAGAGGTATTGCCATGAGACGTTGGTTGCTGGTGTTGATGGCGGGAGCCCTGGTGCTGGGCTGGCACCCGATGCTGGAGGCCCAGGACAAGGGCAAGCTCGCCGTGGTGGACATGGAGAAATTCCAAGAGAAATCCAGGAACTTCCAGAAGATCGCCGAGGAACTGCGCCAGAAGTACGAAAACCTGAAGCGCAAGCTCGACGAGGAACGGGAAGGTCTCGTGAACCTCGAGGATGAGCTCCGCAAGCAGAGCATGATGCTGAGTCTGGATGCCCGGGAGGACAAGCAGAAACAGCTGGAGAAGAAGAGCCGCTATTTCAAGTTTCTCCAAAACGAATACACACAGGAGATGAAGGACGCGGAACTGGAGGCCCGGCGCCGGGTGACCAAGGAGGTGGCCAAGGCGGTGAAGGACATCGGCAAGAAGAAGGGCTATCTCGTCATCCTGGACAAGGGTACACTCGGACTGCTGTACGCCGAAGAGACCATCGACATCACCGACGAGGTGATCAGAGCCTATGACCGGACATCGCCCTAGCGGCGACGTGGCGCAGCCCATCCCGCTTCGGCGTGTCGCCGAGACGGTGGGCGGACAGGTCATCGGTCCGGACGACATTCCGATCAGCGGGGTCAACTCCCTGGAGGGGGCCGGGCCCGGCGAGATCGCTTTCTATGGCCACCGCCGCTACGCCAAGGCTCTCCGCGGGACGCGGGCCGCAGCCGTTCTGGTGGGCGAGGCGGTTGCCGGACTCAGGGTTGCCCAGGTGGTGGTCCCCGACCCGCTGCTGGCTTTTGCCAAGGCAGCGCACTTTCTGCTGCCGAAAGAGGATCGGGAGCCGGGGATCAGCCCGCAGGCATTCATCCACCCGAGCGCCCGGGTCGGCCGGGATGTATCCATTCTCCCGCTGGCCTATGTGGGCCGGGATGCCGTGATCGGCGACGGGGTGGTGCTTTGCCCCGGTGCGGTCGTGGGCGAGCGGGCGAGGGTCGGGGACCGGACCGTGGTGCACCCGAACGTCAGCATCCTGCACGACTGCGTCGTCGGCCGGGATGTGATCCTGCACGCCGGCACCGTGGTGGGCAGCGATGGGTTCGGCTTTGTCCGGGATGGTTCACGCTCCCTGAAGATCCCCCAGGTCGGCACGGTCCAGATCGACGACGACGTGGAGATCGGCGCCAACTGCTGCATCGATCGCGCAACGCTGGGAAAGACCTGGATCCAGCGCGGCGTCAAGACGGACAACCTGGTTCAGATCGCCCACAACGTGACTGTGGGCGAGGACACCCTGGTGGTGGCCCAGACCGGCATCTCAGGCAGCGTTCGGATCGGACGTCAGGTGGTGATCGGCGGCCAGGTGGGGATCGGGGACCACGTCGAGATCGGCGACCGGGCCATGATCGGTTCCCAGTCCGGGGTGGCCAAGTCACTGGCACCCGGTGTGGTGGTGTCCGGCACTCCGACCATGCCCCATCGCCTGTGGCTCAAGACCTCCAGCCTGTTTCGACGCCTGCCGGAGTTCCTCGAGCGCCTGCGGCACCTGGAAACCAGGCTGGCCTCCCTGGAGCAGGGTGCCGGACGGCCCGCCGAAGGCGCGGAAAACAGTCAGGAGGAGTAACCCGGAATCATGAAGCTGCCCATGGAGTACCAGGACATCATCCGGATCCTGCCCCATCGCTACCCGTTTCTGCTGGTGGATCGGATCGTCGCGCTGGAAGCCGGCAAGAACGCGGTCGGGATCAAGAACGTGAGTGCCAACGAGGCCTTTTTCCAGGGTCACTTCCCCGGGAACCCGATTATGCCCGGGGTCCTCATCGTGGAAGCCCTGGCCCAGGTGGGCGCGGTGCTGGCGCGCTTCTCACTGACGGACAGCTCAGCTGAAGGGAAAGGCGGAATGGTCTATTTCGCAGCCATCGACAAGGTGAAGTTCCTCAAACCGGTCGTGCCCGGGGACCAGCTGGAGCTGCAGGTGGAAGCCCTGCGTACGGGGTCCAGATTCTGGAAGATGGGCGGAACGGCCCTGGTGGGCGGAGCGGTGGTCGCTAAGGCCGAGGTGATGGGGGCCGTCCGCTGAGCGGGCAGGCACCGCCAGGGCGGAGGATGGGGATTCATCCCACAGCGGTGGTTCACCCTGCGGCGGAACTGACCCCCGGCGTTGCCGTGGGTCCCTACAGCTGCATCGGGGAGCACGTCCGCGTGGGGTCGGGTACGGTGGTCAGCGCCCACGTGGTGATCGAAGGGCACACGGAGATCGGAGAACGCAACCGGATCTATCCCTTCGTCACCCTCGGGACCCCGCCCCAGGACATCGGGTACCGGGGAGAGGAGACCCGCCTGACGATCGGGAACGACAACGTCTTCCGCGAGAACGTGACCATTCACCGGGCCACCACCAAGGAGGAGCGGGTCACGGTCGTCGGCAGCCGCAACTACTTGATGGCGTATGTCCACGTGGCCCACGACTGCCGCCTTGGGGACGGCATCATCATGGCCAACGGGGTGCAGCTCGGCGGGCACGTCCGGATCGCTGACCAGGTCGGCATCGGGGGGCTGGCGGCGGTGCATCAGTTCGTGAAGATCGGGACCTGCGCCTTTGTGGGCGGCATGTCGGCCGTGAGCCAGGACATCCCGCCCTTTGTGATGGCTACGGGCCAGCGGCCCAAGCTCTATGGGATCAACCAGAAAGGACTGCGCCGCCAGGGGTTTTCCCAGGAAACGATCGGCGGGCTGAAAAAGGCCTACCAGATCCTTTTTCGCGGGCAGCTGCGGTTGAGCGAGGGGATCCGCCGGGTGCGCGAGGAAATCCCCCCCTTTCCGGAGCTGGAGCTGCTGCTGGGTTTTCTGGAGGACAGTAAGCGTGGCATCACCCGCTAATGCCGCGTCTCATAAGTTTTCACCATGAGACGGCAAGATAGAATCCGCAACTATTGGCGTAGGAATGACTCCCCTCTTAGAGACGCGGAAATCCCAAATCCAAATATCGAAATCTCTGCACGAACAAATCTCAAATGACCGAAATCCAAATGATCAAAACAAAAGACCTGGGTGCCACCGCTCTTGGTTGAGATTTTGAGCATTGGGATTTTGATATTGTTTCGAAACCGGGACCCGCCCGCAGGGTGGGGAGTCCAAGCGCAGCGCGGACAATTTCGGGTTTGGTGCTTCGGATTTCGGACGAATTCAGCCCCGCAGGGAACAGTATAGATGGCCAAGAATCGATGACAGAACCTGCGGTCTCTCGGGGGCGGGAGCCCTGATCAAGGCTGAGGGACGGGCAAAGGAGATGGCTGAACGGGAGGAGGTTATCGGCGTGATCGCAGGGGGCGGGCGGTTTCCCCTGCTGGTGGCGGAATCCGCCCGAAGAGAGGGGCTGCGGGTGGTGGCGGTCGCTCACCGCGGCCAGACGCTGCCTTCGCTGGAGGACCGGGTCGATGAGATCGTGTGGATCAAGTTGGGGCAGCTGGGCGGCCTGATCCAGGCCCTCAAGGACCGTGGCGTCACGAAGGCCCTGATGGCCGGCACTGTCGACAAGCGGAAGATGTTCGAAATGCAGCCGGACCTCAAGGGGCTGATGCTGATGTCCAGACTGGCGGTTTTCCACGACGACGACATCCTGCGCACCCTGGCCGACATGCTCGCCAAGGAGGGGATCGAAATCGTCAGCTCGACCTCTCACCTTCCGGATCTGCTGGCTTCTCCGGGGTGCCTGACGAAACGGAAGCCGGGCCGGGCCGAAAAGGAGGATATCCGGCTCGGCTGGCAGGCCGCCAAAGAACTGGGGCGGCTGGACATCGGCCAGTGCGTGGTGGTCCGCAAACGGACGGTGCTGGCGGTGGAGGCGATGGAGGGTACCGACGAGACCATCCGCCGGGGCGGGAAACTGGCCCGGGAAAAAGCGGTGGTGGTGAAGGTCAGCAAGCCCGATCAGGATCTGCGGTTCGATGTCCCCAGCGTGGGGCTGGAAACCGTCAGGGTCATGACGGAGGTGAAGGCTTCGGTGCTGGCGGTGGAAGCTGGAAAAACCCTGCTCTTCGAGCAGCCGCAAATGATCGCGCTGGCGAATGAAGCCGGGATTGCCGTGATCTCCTGCGACGGCCCGCGGGAGGGGCTTCTCCTGTAGCGGGGCGGACGAAGACCATGGTCGAAAGAGGGAAGGCGTGAGCAGGGGAAAAGTCAGGGTCGGCGTGATCGGGGTGGGCCACCTGGGGGAGTACCATGTGCAAAAGTACCGTGCCCTCCAGCAAGTGGATCTGGCGGGCGTGGTGGATACCAACCCTGCACGGGCGCGGGAGATCGCGGAGCGCTACGGGACCCGGCTGTTCGAGAGCCACCAGGAGATCCTGAGCCGGGTGGACGCGGTCAGCCTGGCTGTGCCCACCGAGAAGCATTTCGAGGTCGCCCGGGACATCCTGTCCCGGGGCGTGCATCTGTTGATCGAGAAGCCCATCACCTACACGCTCGAGCCGGCCGACACGCTGATCCGGATGGCGGAAGAGCGGAACCTGATCCTGCAGGTGGGTCTGGTGGAGCGGTTCAACCCGGCGGTGGTGAAGATGGAGTCCCTGCTCAACGGGCCGGTCTTCATCGAGTGCCACAGGATGAATGTTTTCACCACCCGGGGGACCGATGTGGACGTGGTGCTGGATCTGATGATCCACGACCTGGACATCATGCTGCACGTGGTTCCGGCAGAGGTGCGGGAGGTCCACGCGGTGGGGATGTCGGTACTGACCGGCAGGACCGACATCGCCAACGTGCGGATCATCTTCGAGAACGGGACGGTCGGGAACCTGACCGCCAGCCGGGTGTCGGACAAGACGCTGAGAAAAATCCGGGTGTTTCAGCCGGACGCCTACCTTGCGGTGGATTGCCACAAGCGAGCCATCACGGTGACGCGCCTGGATGGGGAGACCCGGGGCCCCGACGGATTTCCGCCGGTGGTTTCCAACCGGATCTCCTTCCCGGACACCGACCCCCTGGCCGACGAGATCGCCTCTTTTGTGCACTGCGTGACCAACGGGTGCTCGCCGAAAGTGCCCGGCAGGGACGGCCGGCGCGCTCTGAGCGTGGCCCTCGGAATCATGGACCAGATTGAACAGGGCTGTCGGGAATTCAAGACCATCTGCTGAGCGACCGCGCGGCCGCCTGGTTGTCGTCGTGGCGGGCGAAGCTTCCGCCGACCTGCACGGGGCCAAACTGGTGCGGGCCATCCGGGTGCTGGACCCGGAGATCGCCTTTTGGGGGATCGGCGGCCGGCGCATGGCGGAGGCAGGGGTTCGGATCCTGGTTCCAGCCTCGGACATGGCCGTTGTGGGCCTGACCGAGGTCCTGCCGCGGGCGCGCACGATTCTGCAGGCGGCGCGCACCCTGAAGACCGTTCTGGCAAGGCACCGGCCGGACCTCCTGATCCTGATCGACTATCCGGGCTTCAACCTTCATTTGGCGGCCGCAGCCCGAAAACGGGGGGTGCCGGTTCTTTACTATATCGGCCCCCAGGTCTGGGCCTGGCGCAGGGGCAGGATACGAAAAATCGCCCGCCGGGTGGATCGCATGGCTCTCATCCTGCCCTTCGAGGCGCCCTTTTACCGCCGGCGGGGGGTGGCGGTGGACTTCGTAGGGCACCCGCTTCTGGACGCTTCCCCGGCGAGAGTTGATCCGGAAGCCATCCGCAGGCATTTGGGGGTGGGCCGGGACGGTCCGGTCATCGGTCTGCTGCCGGGAAGCCGGGCGGAGGAGGTCCGCGGCCTGCTCCCGTTGATGCTGGAGGCTGCGGAAGCGCTTGCCGGGCGGTATCCCGGTCTGACCTGCCTCCTGCCGCTGGCGCCGACCGTGGATCCCGGACTGGTGAAGGCCCTGCTGGGCTCAACGGCGCTCAAGGTCCGGGTGCTTGAGGATGGTCTCCAGGAGGTCCTGGGAATCTGCCGGATGGCCATGGCGGCATCGGGCACAGTCACTCTGGAGGTGGCGATCGCCGCAGTTCCCATGGTCGTTCTGTACCGTGTCTCCCGGATCACCTACTGGGCGGCCAGGCTGCTGGTCAAGGTCCCCTTCATTAGCCTGGTGAACCTGGTGGCCGGCAGGCGGGTGGTTCCGGAACTCATCCAGGACGATTTGACTCCCGAACGACTGGCCCGCGAGGCCGGCCGGCTGCTGGAGGACGGGCGGATCAGGGAGGCCATGCTCCGGAACCTGGCAAAGGTCAGAACCAAGCTGGGGCAGGGCGGCGCCTCCGAAAGGACGGCCGGGATCGCGATGGAAATGATCAGAAGAAATTCGAAATTCGAAATTCGGAATTCGAAATGAAAGAGTGGAACCAGCAGGCGGGAATGGAAAGGCGGAATGCGGAATTCGAAATGAAAGAGCAGACGTCAGGCATCGGGCGTCCGGCGTCCGGCGGGCGCAAGGGACAGAACAGGGGATTAAGGATCAAGGGGTAAGGGGTAAGTGGTACGCAAGGCAAGACAAGACGAGGATTAAGGGTTACGGGATACGTCAATGCGAAAGGCAGATGGCGGCGGCAGGTGGGTTGACCGGCTTGTGTCCGGAACGTTTGGAGCATTGAAACATTCGGATTTTGAGATTGTTTCGGGTTTGGGATTTCGTGCTTCGGATTTTCAGGGTATTCGAGTGGAAAGATCGACCGCTTTTCGGGATCGGGCAGTGAGCACTGAACAACCTGCGGAGAAGGCAGGGTTGAAATGGCCAGAACGATCCTGATCGTCGATGACGAAGCCAGCATTCTGCAGTCCCTCGAAGGGATCCTGACGGACGAGGGCTTCGAGGTCCTCAGTGCGGGGAGCGGTGGGGAGGCGCTCGAGAGGATCGCCGAGGTGATCCCGGATCTGGTCCTGCTGGACATCTGGATGCCGGGCCTGGACGGCATCGAAACCCTGGTGAAAATCCGGGAGCAATACCCCGGGATCCAGGTGGTCATGATGTCGGGTCACGGCACCATCGAGACCGCGGTCCGGGCGACCAAGCAGGGAGCCTACGACTTCATCGAAAAGCCCCTTTCCCTGGAAAAACTGCTGGTCTCCGTCGGCAACGCGCTGGAACACGGGCGGCTGGAAGAGGAGATCAGCCTTTTCAAGCAGAAGGAAGAGCGCTACCGCATCACGGGCAACAGCCAACCGATTGCCGAGCTGAAGGAGCAGATCCGGATCGTGGCCCCCACCAACGCCTGGGTGCTGGTGTCGGGCGAAAACGGGACGGGCAAGGAACTCGTGGCTCACACGATCCACAACCAGAGCCCGCGCAGCCGCAAACCCCTGGTGGAGGTGAACTGCGCCGCGATCCCGGAGGAACTGATCGAGAGCGAGCTTTTCGGGCACGAAAAGGGAGCCTTCACCGGGGCTTCCACGATGCGGCGCGGCAAGTTCGACCTGGCCCACGAGGGCACCATCTTTCTCGACGAGATCGGGGACATGAGCCTGCGGGCCCAATCCAAGACCCTCCGGATCCTGCAGGAGCAGAAGTTCGAACGGGTCGGGGGCTCCCGCACCATCAAGGTCGACGTCCGGGTGATCGCGGCCACCAACAAGGATCTGGAGGCTGAAATCGAAAAGGGCGTTTTCCGGGAGGATCTCTACTTCCGTCTGAACGTCATTCCCGTGCGGGTGCCGCCGCTCAGGGAAAGGGTGGAGGACATCGCGCTGCTGGTGGATGAGTTCATTGAGGAGTTCTCGCTCACCACCAATACCGAGAGGAAAAAGATCAGTTCGGAGGCGATGGGGATTCTCCAGCACTACGACTGGCCGGGGAATGTGCGCGAACTGCGGAACCTGATCGAGCGGCTCATGATCATGTGCCGCGGAACGACGGTGCAGGCCAAAGATATCCCGCCGCCTTTCAACCTCTCAACCGGGGCCGAGGCCGAGCTGGACTGGGCCCTGGATCAGAAAACCTTGAGGGATGCCAGGATGGCTTTCGAGAAGGCCTTCCTCGCCGGCAAGCTCCAGGAGTTTGGCGGCAACATCTCCCAGACCGCCGACGCCATCGGGATCGAGCGCAGCAATCTGCACCGCAAGATCCGCGCCTACGGGCTGGACGTTTCCCGCGTTCAGCAGTAACCCGCCTTTTTTCAAAAGCCCGCCGACCGGAATGGCTTCATTTCGCCGAGCCAGCCTCGAATATTTTGTTTTTTCCAGGGGGAGGTTATTTTTTGTTGACAAAAAACGTCGAAACCATAAGATGAAAGCGCTTTCAGCAAAAGATACGTAACGGATTCCTTTCAACTAACCCCCTTGATCACAGCCCGACGGAATGAAATCGCCCCAATGGGATGCAGGTTCTTTTTCACCCGCCTCGACTCCTCGGATAACGTGGGGGTTCCGGCACCTCCACTGGCGTGCAAACTTCTAGCATGAAAAAGGAGGTCTTCTATGCCAAAGGTCACTAGAAGGGAGTTCATGAGCGTTTCGGCGAAGGTTGGGGGATTGGTGCTGGCCCAGAGCATGGCACCGGGTCTCCTGAGGTATGCCCGGGCGGACGTCAACCAGGAGGCGTATCTCAAGGCGAAAATCAACTGGAGACAAGTCGAGGGTGAGCAAATAAAGGTACTGGTCACCCCGGCGCACTACTTCAACAAGTTTCGTGCAATTACGCCGCAATTCACAGATCTGACTGGAATTAAAGTAGAATTTGAGATCATTCCCCCTCGTGAAATGCGTGAAAAGGCGGTGCTTGATCTCGGAGCCAAGACCGGAAACTACGTTACTCACACCGCAGACCCCATGTATTTGTCTCTGTACGAGGCCAACAAGTGGGTCGAACCCATGGATGACTTCCTGAATGATCCAAAACTAACGGACAAGGCATGGTTTGACCTGGATGACATTATTCCGCTCTGGCGGGCTGCCGACTCAGTCAACGGCAAGTTGTACGGGATGCCCTCCGAAGGAGAGGCCACCATCCACATCTACCGGAAGGACAGCTACGACAGTCTGGGCCTCAAGCCTCCCGAGACGCTGGCCGAATTCATGGAAACCGCCAAGCGGGCACACAAGTATGACGGCAAAATCGCCGGCGGCGCCTTGAGGGGCTTCCGGGGCGCCGGCCAAAACATGTACATCTGGCCTTCCCTCTTCCTCGCTTGGGGGGGGAAATGGTTCGGCCCCGAGAACAAGCCTCTGGTGAACAGCGAAGCGGGTGTCAAGTCCCTTGAATTCTATTGTGAACTCCTGCAGAACTATGCGCCCCCAGGAATCGAAAACTGGAACTGGCCTGAAATCATGGAGGGCTTTGCGGGCGGCAATGTGGTTCAGTACATCGATTCAAATTCAACCGCCTCTATCATCGAGAACCCCAATAAATCCAAAGTCGCCGGCAAAATTGGCTATCAACGATGGCCGAAGGGTCCTTCAGGACGCAGAGTCACGAGCATTTGGAACTGGACCCTGCCGATCAACGCGGCATTGCCCCCGAAGAAGAAAGTTGCCACTTGGCTTTACATCCAGTGGCTGGCTTCCCGGCCCACCCAGTTTACTTCGGCTGTCTACAAGGAGAGCCCGGATGCGGTTGTACGAACCGGGGTTACCCGCGTTTCTATCTGGAATGATCCAGAGTACAGAAAAGTGATTGGGTTTACTCCTGATTACGCGGATGTGGTGCTCACTTCCATGCGTGAGGACACCGATTCAGACTGGCGGCCCCGCGTACCCCAGTGGCCTAAGATAGGCGAAATCATGGCCGTGGCTATCCAGTCGGCATTGGTAAAGCAGACAACCCCAAAAGAAGCGTTGGACGAGGCCAACGCAAACATCGCCAAAGTGATGGAACGAGCGTAACGATAAGCCTTGGAGGATGGGGGTTCACCCCATCCTCCTTCCGGCTTCCAATCTGGAAGCAAAGGGGGACAGTGTTTCGAAAGGGCAAAGACGGGCGAAGACGAAGACCCGCCTACATAAAACAGCAGGAGCGTTTCGGTCTGGCCATGGTCAGTCCCAGCATGCTCTTCCTCCTGGTCATGGCGGCCCTGCCTTTGTTGGCCCTGGTTTTGATGAGCCTGTTCAGGATTGACCTCACCTATCCATTGGATAACGCCTGGATAGGCTTGGAAAACTATGGCGAGATGTTGCGGGATTCACGGTTTTGGCATGCCATTTGGCTGTCCTGCATCTATACCGTGGCGACCGTCTTACTCCAGGTGGCGATCGGGTTGGCGCTGGCCCTGGCCTTCTTCAGAGGCTTCAGGGGACAGGGCGTTTTGCGGGTGAGCGTGCTGCTGCCCATGATTCTGGCGCCTGTGGTGGTTGGCCTTGCCTTCAGAACCATGATCATGACGCCGGAATATGGGATCTTGGATTATTTTTTTATCATGCTGGGATTTGGTTCCAAACCTTGGCTAGTCGATCCTGAATGGGCCTTGTTCTCGGTTATCGTCATACACACCTGGCAATGGACTCCTTTTGCCTTTCTGGTCTTCCTCGCCAGCCTGAACGCATTACCTTCCGAACCGCTTGAGGCGGCCATGATGGACGCCAGGAATTCCTGGCAGCGGTTCTGGCACATTATTCTGCCGATGATTCGTCCTGCGGTAATCATCGTAATCATCTTTCGAACAATGATCGCGCTCAGAGCTTTTGCTGCCATTTTTTCGGCCACAGGAGGCGGGCCCGGGACTGCGACCGAGATCCTGAATCTGTATGCCTATCGGGAATCCTTCAATTCGCTCAACCTGGGCTACGGAGCGGCTCTGGGAACCGTGCTGCTTCTTGTCACCGTGGCCGTTTCGCTTGTTTTCTTCCGGTTGCGCGGATCAAGAGTATGACCTAAACGAGGGGTTTCGACCATTGGTGACCGCGAAGAAATCCGGATTTCTTAGAGGCCTGCGAACGGGCATGATGTACAGCCTGCTGGTGGGCATCCTCTTTCTCTGGGCCTTCCCGGTCATCTGGGTGATCATGACGTCCCTGAAGGGCCGCACCGAGATTTTCACCATACCCCCGACGATCTTCTTTGCCCCGACTCTCGAGCACTATGTCGAAGCGCTGGTATCCCATGACATCTTGGTCAGCATCGTCAACAGCCTGATTGTGGCCTTTGGAGCCACGGTTATCACGCTTCTGATCGCGGTACCTGCCGGATACGGCTTTGCGCGGATCCAGTTTCCCTTTCGCAATCGCTTGTCTTTTTTCGCCCTCACGGCGCAGATGGCGCCGCCCATCGGACTCATCATCCCCTGCTTTCTGCTGCTGAACAAGGCCCGCCTGCTCGATACCTATGGTGGTCTGATCGCCGTTCACATGACGCTTACCGTGCCTTTCAGCATTTGGCTTATGATCACCTATTTTCAGGATTTACCCCCATCGTTGGAGGAGGCCGCAACGGTTGACGGCGTTTCTCCTTTTGGCACATTCTTCAAGGTGGTGCTTCCAAACGCTTGGGGTGGCGTGGGTGTGACCGCCATCTTCGCGTTCATCGAATCCTGGAATGAGTTTCTCTATGCCGTCGTGCTCACGGGATCCAGGACCAAGACGGCCCCTGTGGCTATTTTCGGTTTCCTGGCCGCCGAGGAGAGCCGATGGGGGCCTTTCACCGCTACCGGGGTCTTGATCATGGCTCCAGTCATTCTCGTCGCCCTGGTGGCGCAGCGCCAGATCGTCAAAGGTATGACCCTTGGGGCCACCAAGGGCTGAGTGCTCGTGACTGATAGATGCTATGTTTGTCAGTAAGGATTGAACTTGGAGGCAAGGATGAACAAAATCGCAAAGAAACTGCTGATGATTGGCGTGGATGCGGCGCTTCCTGATCTCATTCTGGCTTTTGCCGAACAGGGATATATGCCCAACGTCAAGAAACTGATGGGTAGAGGCCTCTTTTCGAGGATGATCACCACCTTCCCGCCTTTGACTGCTGCCGCCTGGGGCGCGATCACCACCGGCGCTGGACCCGGGACAGCCGCCATTCCAAGTCTCATGGTTCACTTGCCGGGCGAGCCGCTGGACAAGTGGCATACATCCTTTGACCGCCGGATGCTGAAGGCGGAGACCCTCTGGGAGGCGGCCGCGCGGATCGACCGCAAGACAGTCCTGGTCAACTGGCCTGTGACCTACCCCATGAAGATCGAAAATGGGATTCAGCTGGCTGCATCACTGAACCCGCCTTTCCGCTATTTCTACATGCCGCTTTGGGACATTGCCTCTTCATCGGTCTTCTCCACCCGTAAGGAACGCTGCAACCAGGTCCCCGGGCGAGCAGTACAGGTTGTCTTGCAGACCGCCGGGGGCTGGTCAAACATCCCCCAACATACCGGCGAGCCTCTGGAAATCACCATCGAGGTGCCCCCAACGTTTGCGAAGGGGCACAAGTATTATGCATTGATCTTAGATTCCAGGGGAGCGGGTTATGACCGGGTGATTGTTTCCGCCTCAAAGGACGCGGCCAGACCAGTGGCTGATCTGGGGACGGGAGAGCGGAGTCCCTGGATCACGGAGCGTTTCATCGACAGTGAGGGAAACGAGAAGCGGGGGCGATTCTATTTTCACCTGCTTCGTCTCAATGGCCGCGGGGACTTCCGGCTGTATCAGAGCGCAATCAACACTGCTGAAACCATCACCATCCCGGCTGAATTGAACGACGAACTCATTTCAGTCGCCGGCCCCTACATGGAAGTTGATGATCCATGGGCTTACATGGACGGCTGGGTCGACATGGATTTCTACCTCGACCAGTTGACGGCTCACAATGACTGGTGGGCGAAGGCCACCAGGTTCGGGCTTGGGAAGATCGATTGGGATGTGGCCTTCACCTGGGTTGGGACCATAGACCACGTGCAGCATATCCTGCACGGAGGTATTGACCCGAAGTGCAGCTACTACGACGCCAAAGAAGCCCCAGGAATTCTTGCCCATATACGGCGCGTCTATGCAGAAGTCGATGAGCGAATCGGCTGGATCCTGCAAGATGTGGATCTGGAGGAAACCTTGGTGTGCGTGGTTTCAGACCATGGTTTTTCTAGCATCGAGCAGAGCCCCTATCTCAAGCATCATCTGGCGAAGGCGGGACTCCTCAGCTTTGAGCTGGAGAGCCGAACGGGGGAAATGAAGATCGACTGGTCGCGCACCAAAGCATTCCCTTTGGAGCCCTGTCATGCGCATATCTTTGTCAATCTCCAAGGCCGAGACCCGGATGGGATAGTGCCGCCCGAGGATTACCACAAAGTCCAGGCGGAGATTATCGATGCTCTTCTGGCGATGCGCGATCCGGTTACGGGCCAGCGCGTGGTTGAAGTGGCGATTCCAAAATCAGAGGCTGGAACTCTAGGAGTATTCGAGCAACAAGGTTTCGAGCGGATCGGGGATGTCCTGTTTGCCCTCAAACCACAATACATGGCCAATCCTTTCATCTATCCCGCTGCGGTGAAGTATCGTGACGGAACGGAACGGTTCATCGCAAACATAGAGGGATATGAGCCGGCACAGCTTCATCAGACTTTCACCGGAGTGCATCTTTGTCTTCCGGCATGCCGCGAAATGCAGTCAACGATGCTTCTGGCCGGTGCCGACATAAAACCGCAGAGGAGAAAGATCCCCATGAACGTGATAGACTTGGCGCCCACTCTAGCCTATCTCCTGGGCTTGCCGATCCCAAAAAATGCGGAAGGCAATATCTTGAAGGAAATGGTCCGAGACCAGACGGAATCGATGGACAGGAAGCCGATCGAATGAAGATCACTATGCAGGGGATAGCGGAAATGGCCGGCGTGTCGTTAGCCACGGTTTCCAGGACTGTCCATTCGCCGCATCTGGTTCGCGAGAAGACCCGGGGGCATGTCCTGCAGGTGATGAGAGAAAACCGTTACATTTACCATGCAGCGGCTGCGGACCTCTCGAGGAACCGTTCGAGCGTCATCGGGGTAATCATTCCCACCACCAAGGGAGCCGTATTCGCCAACTCGACGCTCGCGATTCAGGAGAAGGCCCAAGAGAGGGGCTTCTCGGTTCTGATAGGCAACACGCGCTACGACACAGAGATCGAAGCGGAACTTCTGCAACGATTTCAGGAGCATCGTCTCGCGGGAGTGATCCTCACGGGCTTCAGCATTGGTCAGGAGGACAGGATAAAGGATCTGATCCAGACCGGTATTCCGTGTCTGGTAATCTGGGAGACACTGAGTGACAGTCAGTTGAGCTATGTGGGGTTTGATAATTTTGTGGCTGCCTATTCAGTGACAGAGTATTTGATTGGTCTTGGACACGAGAGAATCGGCTTGATCTTGGGACCGTTCAGTAAGATCGGAAGAGCGAGAAAACGGCTCGAAGGCTATCAGGCTGCCCTTGCGAAAGCCAGCGTTATCTATGACCCAAAGCTCGTCATTGAGAAACACCCAACGCTTTTCGACGGCAAGGAGGCCATGAAGGAACTGCTGGCGCTGGGAGACAGGCCTTCCGCGGTTTTTGCTGCAAGTGACATGCTGGCCATTGGCGCCTTGGCGGCGGCGCGCGAAAGAGGGTTGCAAGTCCCGCAGGACATCTCCATCGCGGGGTTTGACGATATTGATTTTGCAGCCTACTGCAACCCGCCGCTCACAACGGTGCGTGTTCCGGCCCATGAAATGGGAGAACTGGCGGTCACGACTCTGCTGGAGATGATTGTGGGGAATTCGCAAGGACCGCGGCACATCCACTTGGCTACGGAGCTTGTTCTTCGGCAATCGTGTCAGAAGTTGGAGACCTAACAAAATGTCTTACCCTCCTGTGTTGTAAGGGGCGCCGTCGGAAGAAGAGGCTGCAAGAGCCGGGCGACATACGAGTGATTATGGGTCAGGGATTTGTGTAGGAGAGAGACTAATCCATCTGCCCTAATTCAGGGTCCAGGGATAAGGACATGCTTAAGAAGAAGACGGCCGAAATGGTAAAGCCCTATCTGTATCTCCTTCCATCGTTTTTCTTTCTATCCATTTTCACTTTTTATCCTTTCTTGAATTCTATATATCTAAGCCTATTCAAGTTAAATATGTCCAATCCGAATAAAACTTGGATCGGCATTTCGAATTATCATAAGATACTGCACGATACCGTCTTCTGGACGGTGGTCAAGAACAACCTTTTTTATGCTACTGGGACGATCGTAGTAAGTGTCTCCTTAGGGTTGCTCCTAGCCATTCTTGTGCATGAGAAGATCTCTCGAAAAGCCTTCTACCAGGTAGCAATTTTCTACCCGAATGTGGTCCCGATGGCAGCGGCAGCCATGATCTGGGTCTGGCTTTTCACCCCGGGCTACGGCTTGCTGAATTACTTCATTCGCCAGTTGGGTATCCCTGATATCAAGTGGCTCGAAGACAGGCAGTTCGCCCTTATCGCACTGATTTTCGTGGGGATCTGGAAGCGCGTGGGGTACTACATGATCGTGTTCATGGCCGGGCTGCAAAACATCCCACAGGAACTCTATTCTGCAGGTGCCATCGATGGAGCTACCGGGCTGAGGAAGACTGTCTATATCACTCTGCCTCTCTTGTCTCCTACAACCTTCTTCATCGTGATCATAGCGATCATGCATTCCTTTCAAGCGATTGACCAAATCTATCTAATGACTCGGGGCGGCCCCGCCAATGCGACAAATATGTTCGTGTACTTCATCTACGAAAATGCGTTCATGTTCTACGATATCGGTTATGCTTCCTCCCTGACCAGCGTGTTATTGATTCTCCTCTTGCTGCTTACCTTGGCGGCCTTTGGCGTTTCCTCAAGAAGGGTTCACTATGCCTAGGCCCAAGTCAAGGAAGAGCAGGATTAAGATTTTACTGAGCCATGCATTCCTCTCAGCCTTCTCTGTTCTCATGCTTGTTCCTTTGTTGTGGATGATTTCAACATCTTTGAAATCACGACAAGAGGTTTTTTCGCAAATACCTAGATGGATTCCTTCCAGCCCTGTTTGGTCGAATTTCACTGAGGCATGGAATTATATCCCCTTTGCTCAGTACTATTTGAACACCTTCATCATCGCATTCGGATTATTGTTTGTCCAGCTGATTACCATCTCCCTCGCTGCCTATGCGTTTGCCAGAATGGAGTTCAAGGGGAAAGCTGTGCTCTTCATGTTGTTCTTGACGCAGATGATGTTGACCGCCCAAAGCACCGTCGTCCCTAATTATCTGACCATCAGCAAGCTAGGCTTGCTTGACACCTACGTCGCTGTGGCGGCACCCTATTTTGCAACTGCCTTGGGGGTTTTCATGCTGAGACAGACCTTCTTGGTGATTCCAAAAGAGATCGAACATGCAGCGCGCCTGGACGGCTGCAGCGGACTCCGCTTCCTCTGGCACATCGCACTCCCACTGTCCAAGCCGACCCTTCTCGCCTTCTCCATCATAAGCATCTCGTATCATTGGAACGAGTTTTTCTGGCCTTTAATTGTGACTGACACGCCGAAGGCGAGGACACTGACCATCGGGTTGGGAATATTCGCACAGTCCGCAGAAGGTGGGGCTGAATGGACGCTGCTCATGGCAGCGACACTGATTGTCGTAGCCCCTATAATTGTGCTCTTTGTTATCTTTCAGAAGCGCCTTGTAAGCAGCTTTATGCAGTCCGGTCTAAAGGGATAGCCTGAGCGATCCGACTCTGTGGATGGCAGTATAGATGATAACTCTAAAGCAGAACTTGAAAGGAGGAGTAGACATGAAGAAATCGATGTTCGTGTGCATGTTGATGGCGATGTGTCTCTTCCACGGAACGCCCGCATTTCCCAGGGTGGACATTAAAATATATTACCCTGTCCAAGTAGCAGGCCCTTTAACAAGAGTCATCGACCAATTAGTGAAGGAATTCAATGAAAGCCAGAAGGACATTGAAGTGACAGCTGTGTACGCTGGTAATTATGATCAGACGATGCAGAAAGCTCAAACTGCATTTATGAGTGGTAATCCGCCAGAGATTGCGATACTTCGAACCACCTCTGTACTGAATCTTATAGATATGAAGGCTATCGTACCTCTGGATGATTTCATCAAGCAAGCGGGGGGCGAGAGCTATTTGGGAGACTTCTACCCGGCATTTATCGATAGTGTTCGGAGGAACGGGAAGATATGGGGTATACCATACCAAGTCTCAACGCCCCTGTTCTATTACAACAAGGAAATGCTCAAGGAAGCCGGTCTTGATCCCGATCGTCCTCCGGAAGACTGGAACTCACTTGTCATCTCAGCTGATAAGCTCACCAAAAGGGATGCCAGCGGGAATGTCATCCGGTATGGTCTGGGGTTTCCTGATGATAATCAGTGGATGCTTCAGTCGTGGGCGCTGACCAATGGCGGGGACCTGGCTGATGAGACGGGTACTCAAGTGTTCTTCAATACGACCCCAGTGATCGAGAGCCTGCAAATGTGGGTTAAACTTGTCCATGAAAAGCAGGTAGCTATCCGGCACAGGGCTTACGGCAAATTGGCATCCGACTTCATCGCGGGACAGGTAGCGATGATGTACAACTCTACAGGCAGCCTTTCCTTTGTCAGGAAGTCTGCAAAGTTCGATTTTGGCGTGAGTTACCTTCCCAAGAACAAGAGGAATGCCGTTCCCCTGGGAGGAGCACACCTATTCGTTTTCCAACAGAGCTCCGATGAGAAACAGAAAGCCTCATGGGAGTTTATCCATTGGCTGAGTTCGCCAGAGAATGCAGCCAAATGGAGCATTCAATCCGGTTACATCGCCCCACGAAGGAGCGCCATGGAGACCCAAGTGATGAAGGAGTATGTGAGGGAATTTCCTGAGGCCTTGATTGCCCTTAAACAGGTTGAGTTTTCATATCCATGGTGGACTGTTTATGAATGGGACAAAGTAACCAAATCTCTGGAGACTCAGCTGGCCAACGCGGTGGACGGGAAGGTGACGGCGGAGCAGGCCATGGCGGAAGCTCAAAAAGAAGCCGAAGAGATCCTTTCCCCCTACCGGAAACGCTGAGAGAGAATAGAGAACCCCGGTATCATGAGGCTCGGTATCTCCACGTGGTGTTTCCGGAATGAGCCGCTCCCTCAAGCGCTGAGAAGGATTTCCTCGCTCGGCGTCGGATACCTGGAACTCTTCGCCAATACCTTCCATCTGGACCCCAGACTGGGGAAGATGGATGTGTTGGAGTTAGCCTCATGCCTGAAGGCCTGGAACCTTATTCCATTGACTCTTCACATGCCTTTTGCGGGGCTTCGGGCGAGCCGTTCGGGGCCTTCTGGCATACAGGCCTGGCTTGCGCTGGTAGAAGACTGCCTCCCTATCGTGGAGACACTGGAAGTTCCTGCCGTCGTGATTCACCCCCAGATACGGGTCTCCGATCAGAAGGGAAGACCGATGATGCTAGACACCGTGGGCGTGGTAGTGGACGAAGTCCTCCCCTGGGTGAGGGGGGTCGGCGCGTGCGTGCTTCTTGAGAACCTTTCCTCAGTCTTGTACTCGGGCTATTGGGGGAGGCATCATTTCCATGAAGTGTTCGAAAAGGTGAACCAGGCGGAACTGGGTATGTGCTTCGATATCAGCCATTGCATCAGCAGTGGACTGAATTTGTTAGAGGAGATTCGCCCCTGTCTGCCATGGGTCCGAGAGATCCACATGAGCGATAATCGAAGGCAGTCAGGGGCTGATCTCCATCTTCCTCTTCACCGAGGGCAAACGGATTGGCCTTCGTTCTTTGCGCTTCTCAAGTCAGAAGGCTTTGAGGGGGACATAATGCTGGAGATTGACGGGGGGGAAGACGCGGTGAAAGAAATTGGGGACTCCTTGGCGCTGATTCGGGATTTGGTGGGGGCTTGCTGATGTGGCTTTGCTTGACGTGACGATTAATCTTAAGGAGCCAGTTTAACTCCCCCCATATTTCAGGAATACAGAAGAGCTTTTCTTGGTGGAGGACGGATGGGTACAGGCTCAGGATTCGGTAAAACCATATTTGTAGGCGATGCCTTTATCCAGTTCGGCACTCCGGCGATCGTCGCTGCGCTCGCTCATAGGACTGTAGCGGAAGTCAATCGACATTCCGGTGCCGGGTGGACTTTGGAGGATTTGAGACCCGAGGTCGAAGGGTACAAAAGCAGCAAGCTGGAACAGCAGAGGGATTCCATAGAGCGAGTTGTAAAAGCCATGGGGCTTGATCTGAGGGAACGAGGGCTTGCGATAACTTTAAGAGGAGACCTCCTTGCTGGAAGCGGGATTGGAGCAAGTGCCGCCAGTTGCGTTGCCTTAGCGCGCGCCCTGAATGAAGAGTTCAACCTGCGCAGGCCAGATATGGGTATCAACGAAGTAGCGCTTGAGGGTGAGAAGGCCTACCACGGGGACCCGAGTGGGGTAGACAATACAGCGTCAACCTATGGAGGAGTTCTTTGGTTTCAGAGAGATCTTCAAACTCGAGAGAATGTTGTTGAAAGCATACAGCCTCGATCCCACCTCGATGTAGTTCTGGCCAACAGCGGTGATAAACGTTCGACACGAGGCCGCAAGTTGTGGCCTTCAAGGAAGAACTCAGATGCGCCGTCCACCTTCGAAGAGTATGACGCAGCATGGCGTTCAAATCCTCGATGGCGCAAGCCATCGAGCTTCGGAAAGCGATTGAAGAAACAGATAAGGAAGCAATCTGGCCGGCTCTATGAATGACCACCACCAGATACTCAGACAGCTTCATTTTTCACACCGCAAGATCGAAAACATCATCAAGCTAGCTCTTGAAGGGGGGGCACTTGGCGCCACAGGTGACGGGTGGCGGAATGGGAGGGTACGCGCTTATTTTCAGCTAGAGATGAAGAACACCAAAGTTGGATTTCAGACGCGATTCAGAGAAAGGGAGAAAGGGTTCCGGGTTTTGAACACCCGAATCATTTCCTGAAACCGGTAAGCTAAGAGAAGAGTAACCATGGCAGAACTTGAATTGCGCAATGTATCGAAACAAACTGTTTGGGGACATTTATGCCCTGAAAGACCTCGATCTGACCGTTTCTGACAAGTCGTTCGTCGTGCTCGTCGGGCCTTCCGGTTGCGGCAAGAGCACCACATTGATGCTGGTTGCGGGTCTGGAGGAAGTCACTTCAGGGGAAATCTATATCGACGGCAGGATGGTCAATAATGTTGAGGCAAAAGACCGTGATATAGCTATGGTGTTTCAGAATTATGCCCTGTATCCTCATATGACCGTCTTCAAGAATATGGGTTTCGGGCTCAAATTCAGAGGATTCTCGAAAGAAGAGATCAAGAAACGGGTCCAGGTGGCAGCTGAGATCCTGGAAATCGAAGCCCTCCTCGAGCGCAAACCGAGGCAACTCTCAGGCGGACAACGCCAAAGGGTTGCTATGGGCCGGGCAATCGTGAGGCAGCCGAAGGTATTTCTGTTCGATGAACCGCTAAGCAATTTGGACGCCAAACTGCGGTTGCAGATGAGGGCTGAAATCAGCAAGTTGCACGACAGGCTCCAGACGACGGTCATCTATGTGACTCATGACCAGGTAGAAGCCATGAGCTCTTGCACAGCAGATAGTGGTGATGAAAGATGGCCGTATCATGGATCAGGGGCGGCCATTGGGAGGTATATGAGAATCCTCGAAATATGTTCGTAGCCGGATTTATTGGCAGCCCAGCCATGAATTTCTTCCATGGGGCAGTGGAGAAGTTGGGTGATGGCCTTGCTTTCAGGAACGAGGAGATGAACCTGATTCTGCCCGAAGGGCTCGTTAGGAAATACGAAGAAGACGCGGGTAGAAAGGTTGTGCTTGGGATCAGACCCCACCATATTCAGGACGCCAGATTGTCTCAGCAATTACCCGGATGGGAGAAATTGAAGGCTAAAGTGGAGGTCGTCGAGCCCTTGGGCAACGAAGTGGTGCTTGTACTTTCTTTGGGCGGGACACAATTTAGGGCGGCGGTTGACCCGCATACTGACGCAAAAGTCCATGACGTTATTGAAATCCGTCTCGATTTAAACAAAATGTATCTCTTTGACGAGGTGACGGAGGAGGTCATAAATCAACGTTGAAAATTTGGCGCCTAGGCTGGAGTGTTGGCGATGCTTGAGGAATTTAGTCCGCTTACCATTCCATAGGAATTCTAATCTTTGAGATGGCTCCAGCGGTCGAATTCTTTGGAATGCATCGTGAGGGCTCAAGCAGATCTGCACAACAAAAGTCATTAGAGAGGATGCATATTGCCTACGTGGCCTTGAAGAACGGGGCATCCTCTTGAGATCAGGAGGAACAACATGAAAGAGGTGCTATTAGATTACGGTGACTCCCGGATGCACGTGGATTTGCCCGATAGCGCGATGGTGGTGCGTTATGGCGAGACCTATACGGATCCGCCAGAGGTGGATCCTGTCGAAACCACTCGCAAAGCTTTGGACAAGCCTCTGGGGTTTCCACCCCTTCGGGATCTGGGCGGACCCAAGAAGAAAGTGGTCATCGGCTTTCCCGACCGGGTGAAGGGCGGGGCGCACAAGAACTGCCATCGCCGGGTGGCCATTCCGATGATCGTGGAAGACCTATTGAAGAGCGGCACCAAGATCGAGAATGTCACCCTTCTCTGTTCCACCGGTCTTCACCGTAAGAACACCCTCGAGGAGTGGTGCTGGTACCTGGGCAAAGAAGATCGTAGACCAATTCTGGCCGGACCGGATCGTCAACCACGATGCTGAGACAGACACCCTGAATTACGGAACCGATGAGATGGGCAATACGGTGCAATGCAACCGCCTCATGGCAGAGGCGGATCTCCCCATCGTGGTGGGCCATTGCTCCGGCAACCCGTACGGCGGATACAGCGGGGGTTACAAGATGATCGTCACTGGTCTTTCCGGGTGGCAATCCATCGCCTCTCATCATGTTCCCCCCACAATGCACCGCAAAGACTGGATGGGTTCCTCGACCGAATCACACATGAGGCGCCAATTTATGTCCATTGGGCAGGCAATGGAGCGGAGCATGGGCAAGAAGTTTTTCGCCGTGGACGCGGTATTAGGGCAGAAGTCCCAAATCCTGGACGTAAAGGCTGGCGAACTGGAGGCCGTGGAGACGGCCACTTGGCCCCTGGCCGACCGGAGGACGAACATCGCTCTGAAAATGGATGAGCCGGCCGACATCCTGGTGATCGGCCTGCCGCGCAATTTCCACTACGGTCCCGGCATGGGGACCAACCCTATCCTGATGAGCCTGGCCGTAGGCGGGCAACTCTCCCGCTGCTGGCATGCCTTTCGGGAGGGTGGGGTGGTAATAGCGTCCTCTATCTGTGACGGGTGGTTTAATCACCGTTGGTTCCCTTCGTACGAGGAGACTTACAACTCCCTTCAGCAATACTGCACGGCGGCCGAATTCCTGGGTTCCGAGGAGGCCCTCCGTATTACCCAGAACTATGAATACCGCTTCCAGTACTCGAACAATCACACCTACCACCCGTTCCATGCCATGTCCATGATCAGCGGCGGAAGCGCGGCTTTGCTCTGGACCTCAGCGGTATTTATGGTGGGGCCAAAGGCCCCGGGCTATGCACGTGGCATGGGGTTCATCCCAACCAGTACCTTTGAAGAGGCCATGGAGCGGGCCAAGAAGATTGTGGGCCAAAACCCAAGAGTTCTCTGTACCCCGGAATGCTTTTCAGGGGGTGTAGCCGTGCATTTGCATATTGAGAAATGAGGGGTATCGGAGGGGAGACGGGAAATCCGAACCTCAGCCAAGAGAAGAGGGGACTTGGTGCCTAATGAATCGAAGTGTGAGTGAAACGGATTTCCAGAACAGGGTGGGCACGTAAGGCGGAGATAGCTCGGAAATGGCTGAAGTCAGACTGGTAAATGTGTCCAAGACCTACGGGAGGGTCCTCGCTGTTGATCATTTCAACCTGGACATTGCCGATGGGGAGTTCATTATCCTCGTCGGGCCGTCGGGCTGCGGGAAAAGCACGGTTTTGAGGAGCATCGCCGGGCTGGAAGAGATCACAGCCGGTGAGATCTATATCGGCAACAAACTGGTAAACGACGTGCACCCCAAGAACCGGGACATCGCCATGGTGTTTCAGAACTACGCCCTTTATCCCCATATGGATGTATACCGCAACATGGCTTTCTCCCTGCGGCAGAAAAAGATCCCCAAGGGCGAGGTCGATCAAATTGTGAGAGATGCGGCGCGCATGCTTGGCATTTCGGAGCTACTCGAGCGCAAACCGAGACAGCTGTCGGGTGGGCAGCGTCAGCGCGTTGCCCTGGGTAGAGCCATAGTCAGGAATCCGCAGGTGTTTCTGTTTGACGAACCCCTGTCCAACCTGGATGCTAAACTTCGAATCATCATGCGGGCCGAATTGTTGGATCTTCACCAAAAACTTGGCACAACGACCATTTACGTCACCCACGATCAAGTGGAAGCCATGACCATGGGAGACCGGTTGGTGGTAATGAACCGTGGTAACATACAGCAATTGGATAAACCCCAGAATCTCTACGATAAACCGGTCAACAGGTTCGTGGCGGGTTTCATAGGTTCCCCACCCATGAATTTTGTGGATTGCACGGTGCGAAGACTAAACGGGGATCTATATGCGACAGCGGAAGGGATGAGCCTGAAGATTCCGCAGGGGAAAGCCGGCGCAATCCAAGGTTATGTGGACAAAGAAGTTACTCTGGGGTTGCGACCGGAACATATCTTCGGTGTCACGCCCGGCGAGAATATAGAACCCGGCAGACATTTTCGCGCGTCAGTTTGGGTCGTTGAACCTCTGGGCAACGAGAAACTTGTCCACCTGCGGTGCGGACAGTCGACGCTCGTAACTCGAATGGCCGCCCACTCGGCAATCAAGGCGGGAGAACAGGCTGTTTTCCTGGTAAGGATGGAAAGTGCTCACCTGTTCGACAAGGATTCCGAAGAGAGGGTTTTCTGACACACGCCATATTTAAGCTCGTGGGTTCCCCTGGTAGATTTTCGTGATGCGTTTTCAGTAAAGATGACGCATTGAGTGAGAGCTGGATTGGCGAGGGCCAATACAAGATCAAGCTGTCAATCTGGAGTATAGCCTATGGAACCGATCGGCCTAGTGGGAGCAGGAGTCATGGGACTTACCGCGGCTCGAAAAGTGCTTGATGGAGGGCATCCGCTTTTTGTTTTTGACGTGGCACCTAAAGCTCGTGAAAGAGCCCGCAGCATGGGGGCAACGGTGGTTGAGCGTCTTTCCGAGGTGGCGACGAATTCGGAAATCGTGCTTATGCTGCTGCCGGGACCGAGAGAGGTGGAGGCAAGTGTGGCCGGCCCGGACGGACTGCTGACGGTCGCCAAGCCCGGTAGTGTTATCGTGGATATGAGCACAGTTGATCCAGGCACCACCCGAAGAATGGCGCAGTTGACTCTTGAAAAACAAGTGGGTTACCTTGATGCCCCCGTGCTCGGACGCCCGGCTGCAGTTGGGCAATGGGCGTTGCCCGTGGGTGGTGAGCCAAGGAGTGTGGAACGCTGCCGTCCGGTATTTGAACTGTTCGCAACCAGGATCTTTCACGTAGGCGAGTCCGGCACCGGCCACAAAATCAAGCTTCTGAATCAATTGATGTTCGGAGCGATCAACGCGATGACGGCCGAGATGATGGCGGTGGCGGAATCGGTCGGGGTTTCGCCAAAACTCCTGTATGAGACCATCACTGCGAGTCAAGCCGGCACTGTCAGTAATCTTTTCAAGGAACTGGGGGGCAGAATTGCGGCCGAGAATTACAGTAACCCCACATTCAGTGTGGACCTGCTTGTGAAGGACGTGGGGCTGGCGTTGCAGATGGCCAAGGATCACAACGCTCCGCCGCTGTTGGCGCAACTCGTCGATTTCATCAACCAGATGGCTCAGGCGCAGGGTCTGGGCAGTGAAGATACGTCCATCATGTGGAAGAGTCACCGAAAAATGTGGGCAAGGTCGAATCCTGACATTGCCCTGGATAAATGAGGCCTTCGCCACATTGGAGGGCTTGAACGGGTTGTGCGAGAGTGGACGGCCGCTAACCCCTGCGAAACAGCCAAAGCCAGAAGACATTGGTCAGATGGTGAAAAAAAACTGCAAGAAGTATTGGGAAGACGGTCAACGGGGTGAAGTTGAGAATCGCCACGGCCAGGACGATCTGCGGGTTCCTGGAGGAGGAAATGAAGGCCACTGTGTTCCGGACGCCTTTGCCCCCGACGAGCCAACCAGCGAGATACCCCAAACCTCCTTGTAGCAAATAGATGCCGAGGATCAGAACAGAAAGGGTGAGCAGATCCCGGTTCCATTCGATGTCACGGGCGGCTACGCTAATACTCGTCGCAATAACCAGAAACAGCATGAGGAGAACAAGACCTCGCGGGATCTGCTTGGTCCAGGTCGGCCATCTGGGCAGAAGGTAGGTAAGCACCGGCCAGCTGGCGAAATAGGGGATGAGTACGAGCATTGCCGTGTCCAGGATGATGGGCACCATTCTGATTTCCCTGCTCGCGCCGAGGAGGAATTCCAGAACAGCCGGAATGTAGAAAATGGAGCCGAGGGTCAAGAAAAAGAAGTTGCCAAAAATTAGATCAGAATCACTGCCTCGAATCTGTCGGCCCAGGACAGTGCTCGTTATCCCTGTGGGGGCACAGGCGATCAAGAGCAAGCCGGTCCGATAAGGATCTTGAACCCCGGCCGCCATAATATAGTAAACAAACAGGGGCATGAAGACTGCTGATAAGAGGAAGGTTGCCAGCAGCTCTCTTCTTAAGAGGCGATGGAGCGCGACTTTTACTTCCAGGAAATTGCAGAACAGCATGATACCCACCATCAACGGGATCTGATGGGAGTACTGACCGATCCCGGGGAGCAAGAGCCCGCAGGCGATGCCCGCCAGTACGACTGAGTAGAAGAGGGAACTCAAGTTCATCTATCACTGGCCCGAGCCGAGCTGATTGTCGGCTACCGGGATGTTTCGGCACTGATGGAAGAAATGATAGGAAGGGCCCCGGATGCACCAGTTGTGTTTAGGGTTGGTCGCGGGTCAGCAGCCGGATCCTCTCCCACAGCTCCTCGCGGCCCTGGCGTGTGCGCGCCGAGAACAGGATTGGGTTTGCGCCGCAGGCCGCGGCCAGTTCCCGGCCGAGGGCGGCGGCGCGTGTCCGTCCCTGCTGCCGCGAAATCTTGTCGGCCTTGGTCAGCACGCAGATAGCCGGGATTTCGTAATGCTCCAGCCATCGGAGCAGGCCCAGATCGCCCTCCGCGGCCTGCCGGCGGATGTCCAGGATCACCACCACCGCCTTCAGGCTGCCGCGCTCCCTCAGATAGTCTTCCACCATCGCCTGCCAGGACTGGCGCACCTCCAGCGGGACGCGGGCAAATCCGTAACCCGGCAGGTCCACAAAGCACAGCTCCCGGCCCACGCTGAAGAAGTTGAGCGCCTGGGTCCGCCCGGGCTGACCGCTTGCGCGGGCCAGGGAGCGCCGGTTGACCAGCACGTTGATCAGCGAGGACTTGCCCACGTTGGAACGGCCGGCAAAGGCCACTTCCGGCCGCTCTGGCGGCGGGTAGTGTTCCTTGCGAAACGCGCTCTTGATAAAGGCGGCATCCATACACTAGGCACAAGGGTCAAGGCGCAGGGCGCAAGGGATGAGGAGCCATAGGCAGCGATCCGGTGTCAGCGGGTTTTCACGAAGGCCTCGAGGCGGTTCAGGCCCTCCCGGATGTTGTCCAGGTTGTTGGCGTAGGACAGCCGCAGGTAGCCCTCGGCGTTCTGGCCGAAATCGATCCCCGGGCTGACGCCGACGGCCGCCTTCTCCAGGATCTCGAAGGCCAGGTCGTAGGAGTTGGGATTCAGGTGCTTGGCGTTCACGAGCATGTAGAAGGCGCCGTGGGGTTCCACCGGCAGACCGAATCCCAGTTCCCGAACCCGCCCGATCATGTACCTGCGCCGCTCGTCGTAGGTCTCCCGCATCCGTTCGACATCCGGCCCGGCATGGCGGAGCGCCGCCAACCCGGCGTGCTGGGAGATGCTGCTGGCGGAAATGTAGAAGTTCTGCTGGATCTTCTGCAGCGGCCGCACGAATTCGGGCGGCGCGATGATGTAGCCCAGTCGCCAGCCGGTCATGGCGTAGAGCTTCGAAAACCCGTTCAGCACAAAGGCCCGATCAAGGAACTCCAGGATCGAGTGCTCGCGGGCGCCGTAGACCAGCCCGTGGTAGATCTCATCGGAGATCACCGGCAGCCCCAGTTCGGCGATTCTGGCCATCCGCTCCGGGGAGAGCAAATTGCCGGTCGGGTTGGAAGGGGAATTGATCAGGACGGCGCGGGTGGAGGGACCGATGAGCCGGGCGACCTGTTCCGGGTCGAGCTGAAAACCCTCGTCCTCGCGGGTCTTGACCGAACGCACCCGGGCCCCGAGGAATCCTGCGAAGTTGGGGTAGCACGGATAGTGGGGGTTGGACATGATGATCTCGTCCCCGGCCTCCAGGAGGGCCGAGAAAACCATGAAAAGCGCGGGCGAGGTGCCGGAGGTGATCATCACCCGGTTGGGGTCGACCCGCGCGCCGTAGCGTTGGTGATAGTGCTCGCAAATCGCCTCCCTGAGCTCCAGCAGACCCAGGCTGTGGGTATAGTGGGTCTCGCCGCCTTCGATGGACTCCTTGGCTGCCTCGCAGATGCAGGCCGGGGTGGCGAAATCGGGCTCGCCGATTTCCAGGTGCACGATGTGGCGGCCGGCCCTTTCCATTTCGTGGGCCTTTTCGAGCACATCCATGACGATGAAGGGCGGGATCTCCCGGGCTCTCTGCGTCACCTCGAGGCGGTCCGGGGTGGTGGTTTGGTCTGACACGCTGCTCCCTTTCAAATCACCTTGTTCAACGGGTACTCGATGATGCCCTCGGCGCCGGCGGCGAGCAGTTCGGGGATCAGATCCCGGACCACCCTGGAATCGACCACGGTTTCAACTGACACCCAGGCAGCGTTGTAGAGGTTGGCAACCGTGGGGGCGTTCAGGCTCGGCAACAGGGCAATTACGGCTTCCAGGCGTTCCTGGGGAACGTTCATTTTCAGCCCCACCGTGTTCTCGGCCTTCAGCGCGCCCCGCAGAAGCAGGAGGATCTGGTCGATCTTGGCTCGTTTCCAGGGGTCCTGGCAGGATTTCGGGTTGGCGATCAGTTGGGTGTTGGTCTGCATGAGTTCCTGGATGATCCGCAGGCCGTGGGCCCTGATGGTGCTGCCTGTTTCGGTGACCTCGACGACGGCGTCGGCCAGACCGGAGACCACCTTGGCCTCGGTGGCGCCCCAGGAGAATTCGACCTGGACGTCGATGTTGCGCTCGGCGAAATACCGGCGGGTGAAATTGACCAGCTCGGTGGCGATCTTCTTCCCCGCCAGGTCTTCCAGGCGGCGGATGTCGGAATCGGACGGAACCGCCAGCACCCAGCGGGCCGGGTTCTGGCTCACCTTCGAATACACCAGGTCGCCGACCACCGTCACTTTGGATTCGTTCTCCTGGATCCAGTCCTTTCCGGTGAGGCCGGCGTCCAGCGTCCCGCTCTCCACGTAGCGGGACATCTCCTGCGCCCGGCAGATGCTGCACCGGATGGTCTCGTCGTTGATGTCCGGGAAGTAACTCCTCCCGTTCACATTGATTTTCCAGCCGGATTTTTCGAAAAGCTTGATGGTGGCGCTCTCCAGGCTGCCCTTCGGGATTCCCAGGTTGAGTTGCTTCATTTGCGGTACACCTTCTGCGGGTCAAAGATCCTTCTTCCCAGGACCGAAAGGCCGCCGTCCGGCTCCAGCCGGCGGTGAAAGCAGGTTTCGTACCCGGTATGGCAGGCCGCCCCGCCGGCCTGTTCCACCCGGTAAAGCACGGTGTCGGCGTCGCAGTCCACCAGGATCTCGCGGATCCGCTGCACGTGGCCGGAAGTTCCCCCCTTGTGCCAGATCTCCTGGCGCGAGCGGCTCCAGTAGTGGGCCTCGCCGGTTTCCAGGGTCCTCTGCCAGGCGGCTTGGTTGATGTAGGCCAGCATGAGGACCTTTCCGGTCCGGCTGTCCTGCACCACCGCCGGCAGCAGGCCGTTGCCCTTGGCAAAATCCAGTTCGATCATGGCGGCTGCACCTGACATGGAATCAATCGTAAACTAACATTTATACCACAACCGGTGGGCTGCAGGAAACCTGTTATCGGCATTTTTCTCGCGCAGAGCCGCAGAGGCGCAGAGAACAACAAGATTATTCCATGTCTGGCGCCGAATCCTCAGTCTCCGCTCACAGAGTCGTGAGCGAGTCCACAACTCGGAGTGCCCGTGGGGATCCTGCCTTTCGTAGAACGCTCGAAGAGACACTGAAAAAAGTTCATGATCTTTCTCTGCGCCCCTGCGTCTCTGCGCGAGATGAATGCGCCGGTCACGGGGATCCGCTGAGCTGGCCGCAGGCGGCCATGATGTCTTTCCCCTTGCTTTTCCGCACGATGGCCGTGAAGCGCTGTTCCACCAGCACCTGCTGAAAGGCGAGCACAGCGTCCTCCGCCGGGGTGGCCATTTCTGAGCCCGGGTGCGGGTTGAACGGGATGAGATTCACCTTGGCGCGCAACCCCCGCAGGAGGTCGGCAAGCCGGCGGGCGTCAGCGGGGCGGTCGTTCATGCCCCGGATGAGCACGTATTCGAAGGTGATCATCCTGCGGTTGGGCAGCGGGAAGGCCCGACAGGCCTGGATGAGGTCTTCGAGCGGGAAGCGCCGGTTGACGGGCATCAGATAGCTGCGCGTCTCGTCGTCGGCGGCATTCAGGGAGACGGCCAGGTTCACCGTCAGCTCCGCCCCCAAACGGCGCATCTGGGGGATCAGCCCGCAGGTGGAAAGCGTCACCCGGCGGTGGCTGAGGTTCATGCCGTCCTCGGCGATCATGTTCTCGACGGCCCGTTTGACCGAGTCGTAGTTGGCCAGCGGCTCGCCCATGCCCATGAGCACGATATTGGTGAGGCGCTCGGGGTTTTCCAGCGATCTCTTGGCCTGGATGATCTGCTCGATGATTTCGGACGGCGTCAGGTTGCGCTTTAGGCCTCCCTTTCCGGTGAGGCAGAAGCGGCAGCCCATGGCGCAGCCTGCCTGGGAGGAGATGCAGAGGGTGAAGTGGTCGCGCTCCGGGATGAGGATGGTTTCGACCAGGTGCCCGTCCTGCAGCCTGAAAAGGAGCTTGCGGGTGCCGTCCTCGGAAACCAGCTCGCTCACCCGTTCCAGGGGCGCGATGGAGGCTTCGGCTTCGAGCTCCGCGCGCAGCTGCCGCGGGAGGTTGGTCATCTCCTCGAAGGAGGAAACCAGCCGACCCAGCAGCCAGTGCCGGATCTGACGGCCGCGGTAAGGTTGGAGGCCGCGGATCTCGGCCCAGGCCTCGGTCTCGGCCGCGCTCATCGCCTTGAGGTCAGCTTTCATCCGGGCACGCTCCCCGGGCCAGGGCCGAGGGGTTCTCGCACATGGTGCGCAGTTTGGCCAGCTCCCAGACGTAGTCGTAGAGGTGGAGCCCCTTGCTGGCGGCCACGATTTCGCCGTCGGCCACGCCGATGGCCTCGGCCATGTACTCCTTGAGCAGCTGGATGGCGCCGAGGTTGGCGGGCAGCCCGTTCCACAGGTCCCAGGAGCGGAAGTAGACCGCGAAGTGGAGCCGCCCGTCGCTGATCCGGGTGTCGATGCCCCTCAGGCAGGGCGGGTCTTGCAGGTAGATGGACTGGGGGTCGCCGACGGTCATGTAGGCCTGGTTGGTGCCGAAGCCGTCCTCACGGTACATGCGGATGACTTCTTCGATCTGGGGCTCCAGGTACTGACCGTAGGTGTAGTCCTCGCCCGGCTGCTTGGCGGAGGTCATCAGGTAGGGAAGGTATTCCTCCAGGTACCCCTCGGCCACCGGGTTGGGGATCCCGAGGGCCGGCGGGATGTCGGGAAGGAGCGGGCGGACCCCGGGGTACTTGATCTGGATCGTCACATAGTCGAACTCGAGGCGCTTCTGGCTGGCGTAGCTGCCCCGGTCGATGGTGTACTCGCGGCCCGCCCCCAGCAGGCGGTAGACACTCTGAAACCAGGCGTCGGGCAGGTCGCGGGCGGAAATGAACTCCAGCTTCATGAACCTTTCTCTCCTGCGCGCGGACGCCCTTGGCGCTCCCGGGCGGCCGGGTCGTGCCGGCCACGGACAGGCGCGGGGAGTGCCTCCTGCTGCCGATTGCACTCAAAACGTGTGGATCGGGATGCCGGGAAAGGGTGACACGCACGCCGAATCCCGCTGAGGAACATAGGGAAGCGCCGGGGGCTTGTCAAGGACGAGGCGCGGGTACCGGCAGCTGCAGGCGGTCGCCCGGCTCGGGCAGAAAGGCGCGCAGGTCCCGTACAGCGGCCAGCCTCCGGCGTACCTCGGCGGCCTCCTGGCGCCGCATGTTGCGGTTCAGGTGGACCAGGGCCAGCGCCCGGGCCTGGGCTTCGCGTGCCATTTCAACCGCCTGATCCACGGTTCCGTGCCCGGGGGTGCTGTGCTCGAGCTCAAAGGCCTCGTGCACGACCAGGTCGCAGGAGCGGGCCAGGGCCCGGGTTTCGCCGGTGGGGCGGCCGTCGCCGCTGTAAAAGAGCGAGGCCTGCCCGTGGTCCAGGCGCACCGCGAGGCAGAGACTGCTGTGGCCGCTTTCGGCAAAGGACCAGCGGAAGCCAAGAAGATCGAGATCCTTTCCGGGGGATGCCTCGCTGAACTCCAACGCGTAAGGCAGCTTTTGGAGGAGCCGGCCGTAAGCCAGGTCCATGGCGGCCTTCACCCGCTGCTCGCATCCGGGCGGGCCGACAATGCAAAGCGGCCTGGAGCGGCGCTGCTCCCAAAACCGCAGGATCAGGAGCGGCAGCCCGAAATAGTGGTCGCCATGAAAGTGGGACACCCACACCGCGTCCAGCGCCAGGGGGTCCGGGGAGGCGTTCCAGAAAGGAATCGGCGCGGTAAAGCCGCAGTCCAGCAGCACCTGCCGCGTGGTTTCCCCGTTCCCGGCCAGAACCAGCAGGGAGGTGTTGGGCAGCAGTTCGTCGAAAGCCTCCCCGACTCCTGCAAAAATCACTTCCATGGATCCACCCCGTGAATGGTTCTAAGCCGGAAGTATAGCACAGCCGGAGGCAAGGGGGGGTACCTGAAATCGGCCCAGCCACCCTCCGTGGCCCCCCCTCGCACCAATAAGGGGCTTTACTCCGGCCAGCCGCTTGGGTTATTGAAATTCCAGGCATTTTATTTTCGCTGCGGTTCGGGGGAACAGCCCGGTGTCGCGATTCGAGGAAGACATGTCGAGGTCGGTAGGCGGCAGCCTGAAAGGCCGGTCGATCTGCGGTCTGACGCTCGAGGACTATCTCATCCAGATGGAGGAATTCCACGGGGCGCGCTCTCCGGGCATGCTCCTGGGCGGCCTGATGGTGGATCTGGCCCTTGAGAAGCTGGGGAACGTTTCTTACCTGAACGTGGTCAGCGAAACCGTGGTCTGCCTCCCGGACGCGGTCCAGCTGCTGACTTCCTGCACCATTGGAAACGGTTTTCTGCAGGTGCTGGACTGGGGCAAGTTCGCCCTGACCGCCTATGACCGGAAGAGCCTCGCCGGGGTTCGGGTCTGGCTGCGGAGCGAGGCGGTGGCGGACTGCCCCCCGGTGTCGGCATGGTTTCTGCGGGGCACGGAAGCCAGGGAAAAGCCGCGATTCGAAGAACTGGCCCCGGAGATCCTGGCGGCCGCCGGAGAACTGCTGGCAGCCGGGCGAGTGAGCCTTTCCCGGCCCCTGAAAAGCGAAGACAAGTTCCCCACCGGCCGCTGTCCCGGGTGCGGTGAATCCTATGCGCTGCGCTGGGGCCCGAACTGCCCCGCCTGCCAGGGCCAGGCCTACTGCTTTACGGCTCCCTGATCCGGCTCGATGGTGAAGACAGCGGGCCCGGGGTGCCGCGGGATCCAGGAAAAGAGAGGTTGACATGGAAGAAGCCTGTATTTTCTGCCAGATCGTGAAGGGCGAAAAACCGGCCGAATTCTTGTACCGCGGTGCCAACGTGGTGGCCTTCAAGGACATCCGCCCCCACGCGCCGGTGCACGTCCTGCTGGCTCCGACCCGGCACATCCGCAGCATCAACGACCTGGCAGACGATGACCGCGGAACAGTGGCGGAGATGATCTGGCGGGCGCGGGAAGTGGCTGGGGAAATGGGCATTTCCCGGTTCGGGGTACAAGTTGGTGTTCAACGTGGAAAGAGGCGGCGGGCAGTACGTTTTTCACCTCCACCTGCACCTCTTGGGCGGCTGGGAGCGGGATCCGAAGGAGTCGAAGAAACGGTAGCGGGACAGCTTGAGCAAAGAAGGAGCGGCGGATTGCCGGTCGTGAAAAACCATGCCAGCGGTGCGGGAAAAACGGCAATATGAGGTGATCGTGGTGGGAGCGGGTCCGGCGGGGCTTTCCGCGGCGGCAGCCCTGGCGGGCGCGGGACGCGAGGTCATCGTGCTGGAGAAGGATCGCCTTCCCCGCTACAAGCCCTGCGGCGGCGGGGTGGTGATGCGGGCCCGGCGCCTGCTGCCCACCGACCCTCCCATGGCCTATGAACGTCTCTGTTACGAGGCGGAATTGAACCTGACGGATCCCGGCCTGTCGCTGCGGGTCCGACGGGAAGACCCGCTTGCGTCCTTGACCATGCGGGCGGATTTCGATCTCTGGCTTGCGGAACAGGCCCGGCGCAAGGGAGCCAGGGTGCAGGACGGGTGCCGGGTGCGGCAGCTGGACTGGACCCGGGAAGAGGTGGAGGTGGTGACCAACCGGGGCCCTTACCTGTCAAGGTTCGTGCTGGGCGCCGATGGCGCCCTGAGCACGGTGGCCCGCAGCGCGGGTTTCCGGAACCCCACCCGCCTGATTCCCGCCCTCGCGTCGGAGGTCCGGGTGGACGACGATGTCCTGGCGCGGTTCCGGGAGCGCCTTCGGTTCGACTACGGCCCGGTTTCCAGGGGTTACGCCTGGATGTTCCCCAAGCGCGAGCACCTCTCTGTCGGCGTGGTGGGCTGGCCGCCGGCCGACATCGGAATGAGCGGAGTCCTCAAGCAATATCTTGCCTTGCTTGGGATCGGGAAGTGGGTCGAATCCGCGAGCCGCGGATTCGTGGTGCCGGCGGCACCCAGAAAAGGGTCGCCGGTGAGGCGGCGGGTCCTTCTGGCAGGGGATGCCCTGGGCGTGGGGGATCCTATCACCTTTGAGGGCATCAGCCAGGCGGTTCTGAGCGGCCAGCTGGCGGCCCGCGCGCTGCTCGAGGGCGGCTTCCGGGAGGCGGATGTGCGGGCCGGCTACGAAAAGCTGCTTTCGAAGCACATCCTTCAGGAACTCGCCTGGGGTCGCCGGTTCGCGGCCCTGTTCTACGGCTCGGCGCGGCGGCGGAACTGGGTGTTCAGGCATTACGGTCCCCAGCTGACGGAGGCGATGGCGGACGTGATGATGGGAACCCGCAGTTACAGGGACACCGTGAAGCGGGTGCCCGCAATGCTGTGGAGCAGCCCCCGCAGCCGGAGGCCCGATCCTGCCGGGTAGGCCCCAGGTTTTGTTTGACAACCTCCGTCCTCCTTCCTGACAATGGATCCGGCCCGACCTGCACTTGGAGACAAAGGGGAGTCCGATGGAAAGCATCGAAGAGATCCGCAAGCACTACAAGTTCGGCCACCTGGACGAGCAGAACCTGGTCAAACTGGGTGAGATCCTGCTGCCGCTTTCCGATCAGCTGGCCGATGATTTCTACCACCACCTGATGGAATTCCCCTACACCGCCTCCTTCCTGCGGACGGAGCAGGCGGTTAAGCACCGCAAGGAGACGATGAAGGAGTGGTTCCGGGAAGTCTTCAGCTCCCGCTATGACCACAAGTACCTTCTGCGTCTGCAGAAAGTCGGCCAGGTACATGTGCGCATCGGCCTCAAGGGCCATCACGTGAATGCGGCGATGAATTTCATCCGGAACTTCTGCGTGCCCCACGTGATCAACGGGGTTTCCGACCCGGGCCAGCAGGAGGTTCTGCTGGAGACCCTGGGAAAGGCCCTGGACATCAACCTGGACGTGATGACCGGCAGCTACCGGGAAGCGGAGCTGCAAAAGGTGTTCCTTTCCCATCGCGTCGAATACTGGCTGGTGCGCTGGGCGGAGCGCGTGCTTCATGGACTCAACCTGTTGCTGATGCTCGGGCTGGTGGTGATGGCTCTGGGGGTGGTGGGCCTGCTGGTATCCGACATTCTCTACGCCCTGAACAAGGATCTGGAACACGGCGTCGTCAAGGCGCTGGGGTCGGTGCTGGTGCTGTGGATGATGATCGAGCTGATCCACGCGCAGGTGGAGCACCTGCGGGGCGGGCGGTTCAGCGTCGTGGTCTTTGTCGAGCTGGCCATGGTGGCGTTCATCCGCAAGGTCTTCGTGGCCAGCATCGAGCCCAAGGACCCGATGACCTATGCCCTGCTGCTGGGCGGTCTGCTGGTCCTGGGCACCATCCTGTTCTTCGTGACCCGCGGCCTGGCCCGGCCGGGCAGATGAGGAGGCAGCCCTGTCACCCGCCGAAGATCGGAGGACCCCGGCGGCACCCGGAAACAGGCGGTAGCCGGCAGAGCCTGCTGCACGAGCCGCCGGCTCTGATCCGCCACGTCACCCAGGTGCTGCATCGGCAGAGCCGGCCCGGGCGATTCTTCCCCCGCGGCCTCTCAAAAGCCGAAGCCACCTCGGCCGTGCTGGTCCCCCTGAGCCCCGGGTCTCCGGCAGCCGGGCATTTGCGCGAACCCTCCCTGGTCCTCAACAAACGCAGCGCGCGGGTGCGGCAGCCCGGGGATCTCTGCTTTCCGGGCGGCCGGGTGGCGCCGCGGCTGGATGGCCTGATCGCCTCAGTGCTGAGCCGGCCGGGCCTGCCGCTGGCCCGCTGGCCCTTCTGGCCCGAGTGGCGTGGGCGGGCCCCGGCCGATGCGCGCCGACTGGCCCTGCTGCTGGCGGCGGCGTTGCGGGAGAGCTTCGAGGAGATGCGCCTGAACCCTTTCGGCGTGCGCTTTCTGGGGCCCCTGCCGGCGCAGCCGCTGCAGATGTTCAGGCGCATCATCTATCCCGTGGTGGCCTGGATCCCCCGCCAGAAACGGTTCTTCCCGAACTGGGAAGTGGCCAGGGTGGTCTACCTCCCTCTGGCGGACCTGCTCGAACCGGCCAACTACGGCTGTTACCGCCTGCGCTACCCGGATTGTGCAGGAGACGGGCCGACGACGGGCCCGTTGCAGGATCACGGCTGCTTCCTGCATCGGCGCAACGGGGCGACGGAGATCCTCTGGGGCGCCACCTATCGCATCGTGATGGTGTTTCTGAGACTCGTTTTTCAATTCGAGCCGCCGGCCATGGGCCGGCGTCCCGTGGTCACCGGGGTCCTGACGGAGAATTACCTCCTGGGCTCGACCTGAGAGGGGCGAAACAACGGCCATGAGACGCGTGGTGTGTCACGGGGACAGCCTTACGGAAGGATCGGAACTGGAAAGGGGGCACACCTGGCCGGCCCTGCTGGAACGAAAGCTGGCGATCCGGATCATCAACACCGGTATCGGGGGTGACACCACCGCCGGGATGTTGAGCCGCTTCAATGCGGACGTGCTGCGCCACCGGCCCGGGATCGTGCTCATCCTGGGAGGGACCAACGACCTGTGGTGGGATCTCTCGATCCCGGCCGTGCTGGCCAATATCTTCGCCATGGCCTGCCAGGCGCAGTACCATCGGATCGAACCTCTGATCGGGATCCCGATCCCCCTGTGCCTGGAAAAGGCGCAGCAGCAGAACATGCTGCCGCCCTTGAAAGGATTCCAGCGCTGCCTGGAACAGCTGCAGGGGCTGGTGCGGGCCCTTCGGGTTGCAGCGGCCCAAAGCGAAATCCCCGTGCTGGACTTTTTTGACTTGTTTATGGATACCGGTGGGCAGGCGATCGGCGATTACTACCTGGAAGACGGCCTGCACCCGAATCGGCAGGGACACCTGCAGATGGCCGGGAAGGCCGCCGCTACGATCAGGTCCATGCTTCCCCCCGGCTGAAGGGCGGGGGACAAAACCGCGCCATGGGTGATGGAAAACGTAAAGAGCCGGCAAAGGCGGAAGTCCGAAAGCTGGCGCTCAAACTGCTCAGCGAACAAAGCACCATGACGCTGGCCACCGCCGGCGTTGAAGGGGCCTGGGCAGCGCCGGTCTATTACGTGTTCGTGAGATCCGCCTTTTTCTTCTTCTCCGATCCGCAGGCCCGTCACATCCGGGAAGCGCTGGCGAGCGGCCAGGCGGCGGCTGCCATCTACGCGCCGGCCTCCAGCTGGCAGGGGATTTGCGGCATCCAGATGGCGGGGCGGCTCGATCCGGTGGATGTGGACCCGGGCGCTGCGCGCATCATCCGGGCCTACATCGGGAAGTTCGGCTTCACCCGCGAGTTCTTCGCACCCGGCGAGGAGCTGGACCTGGGGGCCTTCTTCAAGCGCTTCCGGGTGCGTCTCTACCGCTTTGAGCCGGGACTGCTGTATTACCTGGACAACGGCATCCGGTTCGGCTTCCGGGAGGAAGTAAATCTGGGCACCGGCTGACGCGGTCGTTTGCCGCTCCGGGGCAACTTGACACGTCCAGGCCGAGGGGCTATACGAAAGGCGCAAAAGAAAATTCCGAATGCGAAATGCGGAATTCGAAAGTGTGGCGGGTAAACGGAAATCTGCGTTTCTCGCGTTTCCGGCAGAGACCAACCAGAACAACGAGATCAACGAGAAGACCAGATCGATCAGAGGAGGAAGGAACATGCGGAAGAGATTCGGATGGAGTGGGTGGGTGGTGGTGGCCGGCCTGCTGGCGGCCGGCATGGCCCCGGCGCTGGCTCAGGAGCTGACCTTCGGCATGCTCCTGGTGGGCCCCTACAACGACCGGGGCTGGAGCCAGGCGCACTACGAAGCGGGTCGCTATGTGGAAAAGAAGGTCCCCGGCGCCAAGATGATCTACATCGACAAGGTGAACCCGGCCGACCGTCCGGGCATCACCATTCCCCAGCTGGTGGACGACCTGGTGGAAAAGGGTGCCCGGCTGGTCATCGCCAACTCCGACGACATGAAGGACGGGATTCGGGAAGCGGCACTGATGCACCCTGACCAGTTCTTCATCCACGTTTCCGGGGATGACGTCCTGACCGGCAAAGCCCCCAAGAACCTCTCCAACATCATGGGGCGGATGGAGTACGCCAAGATGATGGCCGGCTTCGCGGCGGCCCTGACCACCAAGACCGGCAAGCTGGGATACCTGGGCCCGCTGATCAACGAGGAAACCCGCCGCCTGGCCGCCGCCTGCTACCTGGGTGCCCGCTATGCCTGGGAGAAGGTGCTCAAGAAGAACCCGGCCGACCTCGTCTTCCAGGTGACCTGGATCGGGTTCTGGTTCAACATCCCGGGGGTGACGGCCGATCCCACCCAGGTCGCCCAGAATTTTTTCAACAGCGGCCACGACGTGGTCATCTCCGGCATCGACACCACCGAAGGACTGGTGGTGGCCCGCCAGAAGAGGCAGGAAGGCAAGCAGGTGTGGGCCATCCCCTATGACTACGAGGGCGCCTGCAAGGGTGCCGAAGAGGTCTGTCTCGGGGTGCCCTATTTCAACTGGGGCCCCGGCTACCTGGGCTTTGTCAAAGAAGTGCTCGAGAACAAGTGGCAGCAGAAGTGGATCTGGCTCGGGCCGGATTGGGCGGACATCAACAACCCGGACACCAGCACCGTCGGGTTTCTGGCCGGCCCGGCCCTCCCGGGTTCGGCTGGCGCGGCGCTCAAGACCTTTATCCAGGACCTGGCCTCGGGCACGACCCAGCTCTTTCAGGGACCGCTGGACTACCAGGACGGAACCCCCTTTCTCAAGGCCGGCGAGACGGCCACCGATCAGCAGGTCTGGTATCTGGGCCAGCTGCTGAAGGGGATGCTGGGGCAGAGCAAAGCAAAGTGACAGGGCCGTGAAACAAAGCCCATGCAGGTCGCGCTGCGGGATATTCACAAGTACTACGGCCCGGTGCAGGCCAATGCCGGGATCGACATCGAGATCGCCGGGGGTAGCATTCACGGCATTCTGGGCGAAAACGGAGCCGGGAAGAGCACCCTGATGAAGATCCTGGCAGGCTTCGCCCGGAAAACCCGCGGCGAAATCCTGCTGGACGGCCGGCCGATCCGCTACACGGGCCCGGCGGAGGCCACTCGCCTGGGCATCGGGATGCTGTACCAGGACCCCCTGGATTTCCCCCCGCTTTCGGTCCTCGAGAACTTCATGATGGGCCGCCTTTCCGGAATCCGTCCGGCAAAGGCGGCCCATCGACGTCTGTTGCGGGAGTTCGCCGTCCCGCTCGCTTTCGATCTCGACCCCGATGCGCCGGTGCAGAGCCTCACGGTCGGGGAACGTCAGCAGCTGGAGCTGCTCCGGCTGCTGGCCCTGGGGGTGCGGGTCCTCATTTTGGACGAACCCACCACCGGCATTTCCAGCGTTCAGAAGGAAATCCTGTTCCGGGCCCTCAGGAAGCTGTCGCAGGAAGGCCGGATCCTGCTGCTGGTTTCGCACAAGCTGGAAGACATCGAGAGCCTCTGCGACCGGGTGACGGTGCTGCGGCAGGGCAGGGTGGCGGGTCACATGGAACAGCCATTCGACACCCGGCGCCTGCTGGGCTGGATGTTCGGCACTCCGCCCGCCAGCCCTTCCTGCCCGGATCTCACACCCGGCGCGGAGGTGCTTTCCATGGCCGCGGTCTCGGCTCCCGGCGGCCGGGCCGGACTGAAGGACTGCACGATCACGGTGCGCGCCGGGGAAGTGGTGGGGCTGGCCGGCCTGGAGGGCAGCGGCCAGGGGGTCTTCCTGCGCCTGGCGGCCGGTCTGAGGAAGCCGCTGCAGGGGAAGATCCGGTTCAGCGGGGCGGATGTGACCGGTCGGAGCTACCATGGTTTGAAGAAGCTGGGGGCGGCCTTCATCCCTGCCGCGCGGCTCGAAGAGGGGCTCATCCCGGGCCTCACCATCACCGAGCACTTTGCCCTGCAGACCGGCCGGGGGATTGTGGTCGACTGGGCGGCGGCTGAGCAACAGGCACGCTCCAAGATCGAGCAGTACCGCGTGGTCGGCCGCCCCGCCAGCCGGGTGGAGGCGCTTTCAGGAGGCAACCAGCAGCGGCTGCTGCTGGCGCTGATGCCCGCCAGCCCGCGCCTCCTGCTGCTGGAGTACCCCACCCGCGGGCTGGACCTGGACTCGGTGCGCTGGATCTGGCAGCAGCTCACGGAGCTTGCTTCCCGGGGAACCACCATCCTGTTTTCGGCCGCCGAACTCGAGGAGATTTTTCAGGTGGCGGGCCGGGTGCTGGTGTTCTTCAACGGCCGGGTGGTGAAAGACGCGCGCGTCTGCGACAGCAGCCCCGAAGAGATCGGGCAGGCCATTGCGGGGAAATGATGGGAGCCCGTCGCTGGCTGGAAAGAAGAACGCTGATCGGGCGCAGCCTGCTCGAGGGAACGCTGATGGTCGGCGGCGTTCTGGGTCTCCTGACGTTGATCCTGCTGGCGGCCGGGGCCCCGCCCTGGGCCGCCTTCCAGCACCTGGTGCTGGGTTCCCTGGGCTCCTGGCTCAAATTCACCCGGGTCCTGATGGCCTGGATTCCGCTGACGCTCTGCGCCTGCGGCCTGGTCTTCACCTTTCGTATGGGGCTCTGGAACATCGGGGTGGAGGGTCAGGTGCTGGCCGGCGCCATCCTGGCCACCGCCGTCCTGAGGGCCGGCGTGACAGCTCCCAGCCCCACTTTGTTCTGTTGGCCGCATTTGCGGCCGGCATGCTCGGCGGCGGCCTGTGGGCGGCCCTGGCCGGAGCACTGAAAACGCGCTGGGGCGTCAACGAGATCTTTGCCGGACTGGGGCTCAACTTCGTGGCGCAGGGTCTGACCCTCTGGCTCATCTTCGGGCCCTGGAAGCGGCCGGGAGTGGCCTCGATGAGCGGTACCGAGCTTTTCCCGCGGGCGCTCTGGCTGCCGGCCGTCGAAAGCCTGCGTCTCTCGCCGCTCGGGCTGGGTCTGACCTGCCTGGTGCTGCTGGCCGCCGCCTGGGTGCTGGCCCGCACCCGGCTGGGGCTGGGCCTCAAGGCAATCGGCGGCAACCCGGCGGCCGCCTACCTGCACGGGCTCAGACCCGGCCTGTACACCCTGTGCGCCATGGGGCTGGCCGGCGCCTGCGCGGGGCTGGCCGGCACTTTCCAGGTAACCGGCGTCTATCACCGGCTGATACCCGCCATCTCCAGCAACTACGGCTACCTGGCTTTGCTGGTGGTCATGTTGGCCAACTACCGCCTCTGGGGAACCCCGGCCATCGCGCTCTTTTTCGCCTGCCTGAACGTCGGAAGCATTCAGCTGCCCATGATGCTCCAGCTGGACTCTTCCCTGAGCGGAATCATCCAGGGCAGCCTGGTCCTGGGCACGCTGCTCGTGCATGCCTGGCGAAGGCGGGCGGTTTCGGCGTAAGGGGTATGCGATGCCATGAGCGATCTTGACCTCAGCATTCTGATCGGTTCCATCATCGCGGCAGCCGCACCGGTGGTGATCGCCAGCGTCGGGGAAACCATCAGCGAGAAGGCCGGCGTGATCAACCTGTCCCTGGACGGCTCGATTCTGCTGAGCGCGATGGTCGCTTTTGCAGTCGCCTACCGCAGCAACAGCCTGCTGCTCGGGTTCGCCTGCGGCGGTTTGGCCGGCGGCCTGGTCGCCTCCCTGGTGGGTTTTTTCGGTGTCTACCTGCGGCAGTCCCAGGTGGCCGTAGGTTTTATCCTGACCCTGAGCGCGCGCGATCTGGCCTACTTCCTGGGCAACCCCTTCTCGCGGCTCTACGGTCCCCACGCCGCTCCCTGGCCGTTGGCGCCGCTGGATCAGCTGCCGGGGCTGGGTCCGGTCCTTTTCCAGCACACCGCTCCGGTTTATCTGAGCATGCTGATCGTGTTCCTGGGCTGGTGGTACCTCTACCGGACACCCATGGGCCTTCAGCTTCGGGCGGTGGGCGAAAACCCCCAGGCGGCCTATGCCCGCGGCACCAACACGCGCCGCGTGCAGATGCTCTACGTGGTCGCCGGGGGCATTCTGGTGGGGATCGCCGGAGCCACGTTTTCCCTGTGCACCAAGCCCGGCTGGGGGCGGCCCCAGGGGGCCGAGGGCACGGGCTGGATCGCGCTGGCGATCGTGATCTTCGGGGGCTGGCACCCGGTGAAAGCCGCGCTGGGCGCCTACCTGTTCGCACTGCTGCAGGTGCTGGGGATTCAGTTCCAGGGCCTGCTGCCGTCGGTTCCGGCCCAGGTCTTTCAGGTGGCGCCCTTTCCGCTCATGATCTTTTCCCTGGCGCTGATGCGGTCCGCCCGAGCCGGCCCGGGAGCGGCCGGCAAGAGGGCGCCGGCCGGGCTGCGCCGGGTCATGCTCCGCCTCGGCGGCGCCGCCCCGGCCGCGCTCGGGAAAACCTTCCGGCCGGAATGAGGGCGAACTCCATTCGTCCTCGATCTCTACCTGGCAATCTGGGTGCGCTGTCCCAGCGCACGTGCTGAAAACGCGCGGCGCAAGGCGCAGGGTACGAGGCACAGGGGAACCGCAAATCGTTCGTCAGTCTGCCGGCAGATTGATCCTGATCTTGCGCCTTGGACCCCCATGATGCCTGACGCCTCAGCTTCGACACCCGTCTTGCCATTGCGCCTTGTATCCTGCGGCGGCCCCGGTATGCCCTGGCGTTTGGCTTATGAATCTGCTAAGGATGGTGAAGATCACATCAGCGGAGGAATCAGACCATGAAAAAGATTGTACATTCGGACAAGGCCCCCAAGGCGGTGGGCCCCTACAGCCAGGCGGTCGAGGCCGGCCCGTTCGTGTTTACCGCCGGGCAGGTGGCGCTGGACCCGGCGACCGGAAAACTGGTGCCGGGCGGAATTCAGGAGCAGGCGCGGCAGGTCATGGAGAACCTCAAAGCCGTGCTCGCGGCCGCCGGCTGCAGTTTCGCCCAGGTGGTGAAATCCACCTGCTTCCTGAGCGATCTGGGCAATTTCACGGCCTTCAACGAGGTGTATGCCGGCTATTTTCCCGAGGCGCCGCCGGCGCGGAGCACCTTCCAGGTGGGTGCGCTGCCGCTGGGGTCGCTGGTGGAGGTGGAGATGGTGGCCTACAAGGGCTGATCGTTTGCCGAAAACCGCCTTCCGCCTCGGGCGGGAGAGCGCTTTGGTCCCGTGCGGTCAAGGAAAAGGAGCCGAGATGACCGAGAAAAGGACTCTGGAGATTTTCTCCGACTACGTCTGACCCTGGTGCTACTTCATCACCGGGCGTGTTGATCGACTGCAGGAGAACTATCCCCTTGCGATCCGCTGGCGGTGCTTCCCGCTGCATCCGGACACGCCGGAGGACGGTCTGGCCCTGGAAACGCTCTTTGCCGGCCGCGGCGTGAGCGTCGCCGAGGTCATGGCGCGCCTGAAGCGGGTGGCCCGTGAGGAGGGGCTCCCGCTGGGGGAGCGCCGCATGACCTTCAACAGCCGCCTGGCCCAGGAACTGGGCAAATGGGCCGAGAGCCTCGGACAGGGCGAGCCCTTTCACCGGGCGATATTCCACGCCTACTTTGCCGAGGCCAGCAACATCGCCAGGGAAGACGAGCTGTGCAGAATTGCGGAATCGGTGGGTCTGGCCGCCGAGGAGGCGGCCCGGATCCTCGCGCAGCGGACCTTCAGGGCCGCGGTGGACGAGGACTGGGCCCTGTCCCGGCGGCGGGGTGTGACCGCGGTGCCTACTTTCTTTCTGAACGGCAGGTCGCTGGTCGGAGCCCAGCCCTATGAGATGCTAAGCAGGTTCGTCGAGGCCGGCGGCGTCCCGCGACGCACCCGGTCGTGATTGCACCCGGCCCCGCAATGGCTCTGAACCTGACACTCGAGATCCTGGAAGGCCGCTATGCCATCTGCCGGCTTCCATCCGAAACAGCATGGCCGGAATGCCTGCTGAAGGGTCACTTCTGCTCGCTGACCCGCAGCGGCCGGGAGCTGTCGGCGGTGGTGCCCGAGGCGGAGGTCGACCCGGCCTGGGAGACGCTGAAGGGCTGGCGGGGCCTGCGGGTGAAAGGGCCGTTGGATTTTGAGGCTATCGGCGTGCTCGCCTCCCTGGCCATGCCCTTGACGCGGGCGGGCATCAGCCTTTTCAGCGTTTCGACCTTCCTGACAGACTATCTTTTCGTGCGGGAGGGAGATCTGACAGCGGCCGCCCAGGCGCTGCAAGCGGCCGGGCACGCGGTCTCGCCGGCGGGTGTGAAGAGGAGCGGCGCGCCTTGAAGTTCGTCCACACCGCGGACACGCACCTGGGCTTTGAGGTGACCCGCACACCCCAGGCTGATGCCCGCGGACGACGCAGCCGGGCGGAGGCCATCTACGAGAACTTTCGCACCACCGTGCGCCACGCGCTGGAAATCGAGGCCGAACTGTACATCCACAGCGGTGACCTCTTCAACAAGTACTACATTCCACGTGAAAAGCTGGACGGCCTGATCGGGCCGATCCGGGACTTGAGCCGGCGCGGTGTTCGGGTCCTCATCATCCCGGGCAATCACGAGAGGTCGCAATTTCCCTTTGACCTGTTCCACGGCGCCGGCGGGGTCTGCGTCTTCGATCGGCCCAAGTCGCTGGTGTTTTCCGTGGGAGGCTACCAACTGGGGGTGGCCGGGTTCCCCTTCATCCGCGAAAACTCCCGGCGGACTTTTGTCGCAGCCCTTGAGCTGACCGAGTATGCCCAGCTCCGCACTGACCTCAATTTCCTGCTGACCCATCAGGCCTTTGACCAGGCCGTGGTCGGCCCGGCCGGGTTCGTGTTCCGGGCCGGCCGTTCCGACACGGTCGAAAGGAGCACCGTGCCGCTGGATTTCGACTACGTGGCCGCCGGCCACATCCACCGCCGGCAGCTGCTTTGTCACCCGCTCAAACCCGGGGTGGTGTTTGCCTACCCGGGCTCGGTCCAGCGCATCAGCTTTGCGGAAAAGGACGAGGACAAGGGATTCATCGAGGGTGAGATCCGCGACAACCGGGTCGAGCTGCGCTTCGTTCCGCTGCCGGTCCATGAGATGGAGAGCGTGGAGATCGATGTGGCCGGCCTGAGCGCCGCAGACGGGGAGCGGGCGATCCGGGATCAGTTCTGGCGTTTCGACAAAGACCGGGTGCTGCGTTTTAAGCTCACCGGCGCGGGGAAGGCTTCGGAGTTTCCGGCCATCGACTTCGATAGACTGCGGGCCGAAATGCCCCCGATCCTGGAATGTCAGTTCGCGCTTTGCCTGAGCGGCCGCCGGGTGTTTAAGTAGCCCGCCGCCATCCTTCCCGGATAAGCCTCGAAATCGAAATCGGGATCGAAATCGAAATCGGAACGGCGGATCATCGGAGAACCGAGCGCCGACTTCGATCGCGATCCCGATAGCGATCCCGATTTCGATTTGGATACGAACCAAGGACCGAGGGCCGGCAGCCCGCTGCCATTTTCCGCATTCCCCTTGTGCCTTGCGCCCTCACCCTGCGCCCGGCGTCCGAAGGACGCTAGAACTTGACACTCTTCACGATCCCCTCGTATTCCTTGACCTGCTCCGGGGACAGCTTGCGGCGGAAGAGATCCTGCCGGACCAGGATGGGGGCCTTGCGGTTCAGGGCCAGGGCGACCGCGTCGCTGGGCCGGCTGTCGACCGCGTGCTCAATGCCCTCGGCGCGGAAGATCACGCTGGCATAATAGGTGTCCTCGCGCAGCGCGTGAATTTCGATCCGCAGGAACTCCGGATTGAGCTTCTCCAGGATGCTCAGATAGAGCTCATGGGTGAGTGGACGCTTGGGTTCCACGAGGCCTTTCTCCCGGGCGATGGCGGCGAACTCCGACTCGCCGACGAACATCATGAAGTAACGCTCGACCTCGGCGTTTTCCTTGAGGACCACCATGTAGCCGGAGGTGGGGTCCGGTTTGAGGTAGACTTCACCAATGGGAACCATTTCAGCCTCGGTCATGTTGCCTCCCTCTCATCGGTATTGTCTCCCGGGGGCCGGTCGAAGCCCTGGCTGTCTCGTGCGTCGTGAGCTTGCGCTTCTCAATCTGCGGTTCGACCGCGGGCTGCGGTGCCGCCCGAAATAGGCGCAGGGTTCGGCTTCTTCATCGTCCCCGTCGTCCCCGCCGGCGGAGTCGCCCCCGTCCTCGCCGAACTTTTTGGCGATCTCGGCCAGTTCCAGGATCCGGTCATCCGCTTTCTGGAACAGGGTGCCTTCAGGATACGTGCCGTCGGGCTGAAGCGCACCGGCTTCCAGTCCGGTGAGGATTTCGATGCCCTCCTCGATGGTTGACACGGGCCAAACGTGAAAGCGGCCCTGCTCCACGGCCTCGACGACTTCCCGCTTCAGCATCAGATTCCGGATGTTCTTGGCCGGAATGATGACCCCCTGGCTGCCGTTGAGCCCCTTGTGCTTGCAGATTTCGTAAAAGGACTGCACCTTCAGGGTGACGCCCCCGATGGGCTGGATCTCGCCCTTTTGGCTCACCGACCCGGTCACGGCTATGCCCTGGTAAATGGGAACGCCGGCCAGGGCGCTCAGGACGGCGTAAAGCTCGGTGCTGGAGGCGCTGTCCCCATCCACCATGCCGTAGCTCTGCTCGAAGCAAAGCGAGGCCGTGAGGGAGATGGGCTTGTTGTGGGCGAAGCGCTCCTTCAGGAAGCTCGTCAGGATCATGATGCCTTTGGTGTGGATGTTGCCGCTCAGCTTGGACTCCCGCTCGATGGCCACCACACCGTCGCGGCCCACCGAGACCGTGGCTGTGATCCGGTTTGGTTTGCCGAACTCGTGGTCGGCCGTCATCAGGATGGAAATTCCGTTGATCTGGCCGACTTTCCCACCGTCGGTATCCACCCAGAGAATGTCGTCCCGGACCAATTCCTTTACCCGTTCCTCGATCAAATTGAAGCGGAAATTCCGACGCTCGATGGCGTTTTCGACGTGTTCGCCCGCGATCAGCTCCGCGCTGTTCAGCCCGGCGTAGTAGTTGGCTTCTTTTATCAGGTCGCTGATGTCTCCGAGTTCGAGAGTCAACCGCTCCCGGTCCTCGGTGCGCTCCATGCTGTACTCCAGCGCCCGGGCGACGCCGCTGGGATCCAGGTGCCGGATATTCTGATCGCGGCAGAAACGCCCGAGCATGCGGGCGCACTGCATCAGGGTGTCATCCTTGCGCTCCATGCGGTCGTCCATGTGGGCTTTGACCTTGAAAAGTTTCTGAAAACGATCGTCGTAAAGGTAGAGCAGTTCGAACAGATACGGGTCGCCGGTGAGCACAATTTTCAGGTCTAGCGGAATGGGCTCGGGCCGGATGGTCCGGGTGCTGAAAAGGCCATAGAGTTCGCCCAGGTCCTCGGTCCGAACCTCCTGGTCCCTGAGCGCCCGCATCAGGGCCTCCCAGGCCAGGTACCATTTGAGCAGGTCCAGAGCCTTCATCACCAGGTAACCGCCGTTGGCCTTGTGCAGCACCCCCGGCTTGATCATGGTGAAGTCGGTGAAAAGCGCTCCGAACCAGGCCTGCCGCTCGATGGTGCCGAAGAGATTGGGGTAGTTCGGGTTGGATTCCACGATTACCGGGGCGCCCTCGGTGCCGGAGCGGTCGATCAGCACGTTGATCTCATAGCGGCGGAAAACCGCCTCCCGGGACGGGACCGGAAACTGGGGCATCTGGGGTTGCTGGCTCTCGGGCTTCTTCTTGAAGTCGTCGATGTTTTCCAGCACGTCCTTCTGAACGGCTTTCAGGTACTCCAGCGCATCGGCTTCCTCGCTGTACTTCTCCAGTAGAGGTTCCAAGACCTGGCCCACCAGGTAGAGCGCGATCTCGTTGTCCAACTGGGCCTGCTTCTGCTTTGATTCCTCCTCGGCCCCCTGAATTTTCCGGATGGCGGTCTTCATCTTGTCGTGAATGGAGGCGCTCTTCTCCTTCAGCCGTTTCTTTTCCTCTTCATCCAGATCAGTTAGCTTTTCCTGGCTCAGGGGCTGGCCCTCTTTAGTGGCCGGGATGATCACCATGCCCACCTGTGAGATCTGCAGCAGGAAGCCCTGCTTCTGCGCCTGCTGGGAGAGATTGTCCAGGATTTTGCGCCGCCGCTTCTCGAAACTCTGCTTTAGTTCGTTGTGCTTCGCTTCGTAGTCGTCACTCTCGAAAACCTCGGGGATCTTCTGCTGCAGGTCCGCGACGAACTCGTGCATGTCCTTTTTCAGTTCCTTGCCGAGGCCGGCCTTCAGCCGCAGGCCCATGGGTTTGTCAGGTTCCTTGAAATTGTGGACGTAGCACCAGTCCGGCGGTGTGGGTTCCTTGCGGGCCTGGGCCTCCAGGAAGGCCCGGGCGGTGTAGGTGAGCCCGGACTTGGACGGGCCCGCGATGAAAATGTGGTAACCGCCGGTTTTCATGCCCATGCCGAACCTGATGGCGTCGGTGGCGCGTTCCTGGCCCAGGATCGGATCCTCGGGGGGGTCCAGTGATGCGGTGGAGTCAAAAGGCAGCGAGGCGGGGTCAACGGACAGGCGCAGGTCACCGCCTGAAAGTTCCTTGAACGGTTTCGGCATGTTATGCTCCTTCCCGGCAGGCCCGAAGTCCGGGCCGCGTACCGCCGGAAGTCTAGCCTACCTTTCCGGGCAATGTAAACACTTTAGCCGCCTGCGCAATAAAAGCGGGCGCAAGGCTCAGGGCTCAAGGCGCAAGGCGCAAGGGAAGGGGCCAGGATCAAGGGGTAAGGGATACGCAAGGAAATTCGGAATGCGGAATTTGGAATGCGGCCTCCGGCCGTAGGGAATGCGAGAAAAAGTTGGCGTCAGGCATCAGGGACGGCGGGAAAGGCGGTAGAAGCGAATATCGAACACCGAACAAGGAATGTCGAATGTCGAAGTTGCTCCCGGCGCACAACGGATCTCCACTTCGAGATGCGGCGTTGCTTGTTCGATGCTCTGCGGTTCGCCTTCCGCACTCCGCCTTCCACCTTCCGCACTCCGCATTCCAAGTCGGTTGTGGTAGAATGGAGAAGGAGCATAGGAGGTATCACTGCCGGGTCATTGGGCGGAGGAGATGGGGGAAGCCATGGAGGAGTTCGTCAAGGTGGAAGTCTTGGAAAACGATATCGAGGCGCAGCTGCTGGCCTCGATCCTGGAAGAGCGGGACATCCCGCACCGCCTGCGTTCCTATCACGACACGGCCTATGACGGGCTGTACCAGACCCAGAAAGGCTGGGGAATCGTGAGCGCGCCGCCGTCCCGGGTGGAGGAGATCCGGGAGATCCTCTCCGACCTGCGGGAGGAAGCCCGAAGCGGCGGCGGTAGCGGGCAGGGCCTTTCAGACTGATCCTAGCGGTTCAACCATTCCTCTAAGGTAGGCGGGATGACGCCGTAGCGGGCGGGTTGGTTCCACTCGCAGGCGGCGCCCAACACCACGCCTGATTTGATCAGCGAAACCGGCCGGTCGGCTGAAACCACCACCACGATGAGGTCTTCATGCTCGGCGGTGAAACGAAGGGCTGAGTTGAACCGGGCTCCCCGGGCCCGATCCTCGCTGGGCACGGCCCGGCCGTCCAGGAGACAGGCGAAGCCGCGGAGGAAGCCGTCGGCGCCGATGTGAAGCGCCCCATCCACCTTGGCCACCGACTTGGCGAACTCCAGATAGTGCGGTTCCCGGAGATCCACGGGCTGGTCCATAGCCTGGCCGGAAAGCTCGACCGGATCGCTGCCGAAGTCCATCACCAGGGTGGTGCCATGTTTCCGATGCCCGGCGCTCTCCACGATTTCGGTCACGATCCTGAAAAGTTCATGTCGGGTCTCCGAATCAATCGGGAACTCGAGCAGGGCTTCCTCCAACTCCACCAGATTCGCCCGGTAGTTCCAGGACTGAAAGCTGCCATCGGCGAAACTGCAGACCGGCTGCCCGGCAACCCGCAGAAGGCCGTGGCGGCCCCGGAATTCCGCAGTGATTCTCTGTTCCGGGAGTTCACCCGTTACGATCCCAAGGACTTGATTGCCGTCCGAGAGCAGTCTGAGGTCGTGGTCTTCCACCGAGAGGAGGATCTTGCGCACGTGCTTCAGGTTTTTCAGGAAGGGGCGGGTGGGGGAGGAAAACAGGACCAGGAATTCCAGGCCCGGCACCGAGTTGGCTTCCACACAAGCGAGCATACCGCGCGGCCAGGAGCTTTCCTCGCGGGTTCTGGAAATGCCCAGCACCGCCTCCAGGATGGGGTAAATCCAGAAGGGGGTGTCCCAGCCCAGGAGACGATTCAATTCATCCTGGATATGGTCGCGGACCGCATGGGTGGCGTATTCCCGCAGCACGTAACGGGACGTGCCGGCGTTGAACATCTCCTCGAAGGCGAAGTCGTGGGAAAGGAGGAAGACGGCATGCTCAAGCCAGCGCTCCGTGGGACCGATGGAACACATGTTGGGGTGATGTTCGGTGAACCACATCTGGTAGAAGATCGACCGCGATCTTCCGCCGTGCGATATGAGTCCGGCCAGTTCCAGATTTTTCTCGGGATGGATCTGGCCGCAGAGCCGGGCGTTTCGGATATCCGGCGCATTTGTGCGCCATTCCCGCGAATCCAGATAAAGATCCTTCAACTTGGGTTCATGGCCCTTGAGCAGGTCCTGCGGGTCGCACACGCGCATGGGATCCTCGGGATGTTCGGCGTAGATCACGGCCGCACGACTGGGCCCGGAGAACTGGGTGAGGCCTTCGCGCAGCCCGTCCAGCATGTTGAACAACCCCAAGTGCTTGAAATAATCGCTTCCCACACCGACTCCCCGTACTGAGCGCCCAAGCGAGTTATCCCTCATTTGCGCCGCCTTGACAACCCCATTGCCTTTGTTCAAGGATATCCCTCGCCCAGCGCCCGTGTTGCTTGCAGCCTCCCCTTTCCTTGGGCTTTGCGCCCGGTCTCCGCCGGATGCCTAACACCTGTTTTGCCTTGCCCAACCGGGCTTGACGTGTCAAGATGAACAGCCTTTTTTTCACACCCGCTGAAAACCCGGCAGGAGGAGTTGGATCATGACCGGAAACCCCTTCGACCTATTCATGGCTCCCCGTTCGGTGGCTCTGATCGGGGTGAGCCGCAAAACAGGAGAGGGAAGCTTCAACCTCATTGAAAACCTGCGGGACTACGGCTTTCAGGGCCGGATCTACCCGGTGAACCCCTATGCCCGGGAAATCGCGGGCCTGCGGACCTTCGCCGAGGTGAAGGAGATCGGTGAGCCTGTGGACCTGGCCGTTATTTCCACACCCCGGCAGGAGGTCGCCCGGACGGCGGTAGCCTGCGCGGATGTGGGGATCCGTGGGGCCGTGGTTGTCCCCCAAGGGTTTGCCGATGCGGACGCCGCGGGCAAGGAGATGCAGCACGAGTTGACGCGCATCGCGCGGGAGCGGGGGATCCGCATCCTGGGTCCCAACACGCTGGGGGTCTGCAACCCCTTCGTCGGCTTCACGTCGTCCTTCATGCCCCTGAAGGCCGAGAAAGTGCCCGTGGGTGTGATCTGCCAGTCAGGGATCTTCTTTGTGGGTGCGGCCGTGTTCACCGGGCTGATGGGCAAGGGTATCGATGTCGGCAACGGCTGCGATCTGGATTTTGCCGACGCTTTGGAGTACTTCGGCCACGACCCGGATACCAGGGTGATCTTCGCCCACATCGAAGGCCTGGACCGGGGCCGCCGCTTCTTCGAGGTGGCGCGGGAAGTCACGCCGGAAAAACCCGTGATCGTGCTGAAGACGGCACGAACTTCTACGGGTGCCCGGGCCGCTCTTTCCCACAGCGGCTCCCTGGTGGGGGAGTATGCGGTCTTCGAGGCCGCCCTGCGGCAGGCCGGCGTGACCGTGGCCCGCGACTCCGAGGAGGTGCTGGATTTCACCCGCGCCTTTCTGCGCCTGCCCCTCATGCCGGGCGAACGGGTGGCGGTGGTGACTTTGACCGGCGCCGGCGGGATCATCCTTATCGACGCCTTCCACGAGGCCGGCCTTAAGCCGGCGCAGGTCAGCCCCGCGACCGTGAACTGGTTGAAGGCTCTATCCCCGGCCTGGATGCCCATCCAGAACCCCCTCGACATCTGGCCGGCCCTCATGAAACACGGGATGGAACACGTCTACCAGGGCGTCTTGAGCCGAGTGCTGCAGGACGAGGCCGTGGACGGGGTGATCTGCATCTCCATTGCACCGCGCCTGCCCGAAGACGCCTACCTGGATGTAACTCCCGTCATTGGCCGGACGGCGGCCGCATTCCCCGACAAGCCGGTGGTGACCTGGCTGTACGGTCCCAGCCAGGCTCCGATCTCCCGGACGCTTGAAGGGCAAAGTCCCGTGCTGAGCCTGCCCACCCTGCCGCGGGCGGCCCGCACCCTGGCGGCGCTGCGGCAAAGGGCGCTGTTCCTTGAGCGCAGAGGGAAAGGCGGAAGAGAATTCGAAATGCGAAATGCGAAATTCGAAAAAGAGGGGCAGAGAGCGTAGCGCGGAAGAGAATTCGAAATGCGAAATGCGAAATTCGAAAAAGAGGGGCGAGAGCGTAGCGCGGAAGAGAATTCGAAATGCGAAATGCAAAAAGGCGGCCGAAGAACTGCATAACCGTACGCACGAGTAATCCATAACGAACAACCCAGGTCCAAGTGGGCCTTCGTTCCAACCCCAACTTCGGCGTTCGATATTCCTTATTTGACATTCGTCACTCGCTTTCCCCGACCGGCTTGGGAGGGCTGATCAGCGCCTCACCGTCCAGCACCACGGTCTGTTCCTGATTCAGGCAGGTGGTCTTCAGTCGGACCCGGTGTTTCTCCCGGAGGACTTCAATCACCTCCACTCTGGCCGTGATCGTATCGCCAATGCGGACCGGAGCCAGGAAGTTCAGTTCCTGCCTGACATAGATGGTTCCCGGCCCCGGGAGCCGGTTGGCGATCACGGCGGATATGAATCCGCCCAGCAGCATGCCGTGAGCGATCCGGGTCTTGAAAAAAGTCCCCCTGGCATACTCCTCGTTGATGTGGGCCGGATTGAGATCCCCGGTAACGCCGGCATAGAGATAGATGTCCGACTCGGAGACGGTCTTGGAGAAAGTGGCGGTGTCTCCCGGATTCAGTTGGTCGATGCTTTTCCCGGTCATGGTTTCCATCCTCCGCTTGGGCTTGGGATTTCTGCAGTGTCTGCTTCAAACGGGAGGTTCCAGGGTAGCAATCACTTATCAACCGCAGGAAGGTCTACCCTGGCACATCCGGGCTGCCGCGAATCGATTTATTCATAGGGATGAAGTCCTCCACAAAGAATTTCTTATTTTGCTTGAAAATCTCCAAGTGCTATCATAACATAGAAAGCAAAACAGTTTTCCACCATTTGAGAAGTGAGTTCACGGAAAGCAGCCTATAAAGAGCAGCGGTCCTTAATTCGGAGTTCAATGGGTCATAGGGAAATCCACTTATCGAGGAAGGAGGAGACATCGATGAAGGCACTGAAACGCGACATCCAGTACTTGCTGCGCAACCTGAAGTCCCTGACGGAAAAGACGGAAAGCATTGCTGCAAAACTCGAACAAGCCGAGGCAGCGCCGGCGCCGAAGCCAGCCAAGCGCAGAGGCCGCCCAAAGGTTGTGAAAAAGGCCCCTCGCACCATGCGGGGGGGGAAACCCACGGCTATCCATCAGGTGCTCACCACGATTCGCCGCAGCCGCAAGGGCATCGACACGGCGGGACTTCACAAGAAGACCGGCCTGCCTGTGATGACCATCCGAAATGTGGTTTTCAGGCTGAAGAAAGAAGGCAAGATCGCGACCTTGGGCAAGGGGATTTACGGCAAGGCCTAGAATCGGCCGCCGTATCCCGATTGTACCCGCACCCAGCAACGGTTCGCTCGAGGATTGAGGTTGGCGCGCATGCAGACCAGTCAACGGCCCACCGGTCTTGCCCGCGGGCTGTGGTCTGTTGTGCTGCTTTCGTTGCTATGCGCCTGTGCTTCATCGCCCGATCGCCCTGAACACCTGAACGATCTCTGCGCGATTTTTCTTCAGCAGGACCAATGGTACGAACAGGCCCTCAGGGCACAGACGAAGTGGCACATCGCGGTTCCGCTCATGATGGCGATCATGCACCAGGAGTCGCGCTTCGAGGCCGAGGCTCGACCGCCGCGCACTACCTGCCTCTGGGTGCTGCCGGGCCCGCGGCCTTCCTCGGCCTACGGCTACGCCCAGGCCTCTGACGACACCTGGGACACGTATCGGAGGGACACGGGCAACCGTTGGGCCGACCGGGACGATTTCGGGGATGCGGTCGATTTCGTGGGCTGGTACTGCGACCGGAGCGTGAAGCGCTGCGGCATCGCGCGGGACGATCCCTACCATCTCTACCTCGCCTACCACGAGGGGCACGGCGGGTTTAACCGCCGGACCTACCGCGCCAAGGGCTGGCTGCTGTCGGTGGCGCGCCGGGTCGAGCAGCGGGCCCGCCTGTATGCTGCCCAGCTCCCCGGCTGCGAAAAAGAACTCCGCGACACCGGCCGGAGCTGTCTCTGGCCGTTCTAGGTTTCCTATTCATCTTTTTCAAAATCGAAATCGAAATCGGGATCGCTATCGAAATCGGGGAAACCCATGACATTGGGACACGAGAAACTTGATGTCTACCGGCTCGCGATAGATTATGTCGCCTGGGTATACCAGAAGTCGGAGGGTCTTATCGGAGTTCATCGGCCCGCGCGGGACCAATGGCTTCGAGCAAGTCAGTCGATTCCGTTGAATATTGCCGAGGGCAACGGCAAGACGGCCGCCGCAGATCGCCGACGGTATTTCGAGATTGCTCGCGGTTCGGCATTGGAATGTGCCGCGATTAAAGACGTTCTGGTGGTTGGAAAAGCGCTGGATGAACAGGAAAGCCGTGAGCGCAAGCTGGAGCTGGACCGTATGGCCGCAATGTTGAGTCGACTTGGCGGAAGGGGCTATTGTGTCAAGGAGGACTCCGCACCTTACCGCCGTGAAGTCATCGATTTCGATCCCGATAGCGATTTCGATCCCGATTGAGGGAAGTCATTGCGAGCGGTTTACCGGCCGGTTGTTCGCCTTCAGCAATCAGTTTTCCGAACTTGCTACTCAGTCCTCAACCCTGTTTTGCGCCTTGCGCCTTACCCGCGTACCCCGTACCCCGTAATCCGTACCCCCGCCTTCCTTCTTCAACAGCAGGAAGGGCTCTTTGCCGAGGCGCTTTTCTGCGGGTCGATGGTGCAACAGCACGCGCTGTCGCGGCCCAGAGCCGCATTGATGACCGCGGCGGCGCAACCCACGCCAGCCTCCACCGTGATGGCCTCGGTGGGGCAGTTGCGGGCGCAGGCCCCGCATTCCATGCAGGCGTCGCGGTCCTTGATCTCGGCCCGCCCGTTGTGCATGGTCAGCACCTCGTGGGGGCAGACCAGCAGGCAGGCGCCGCAGCCCGCGCAGTTTTCCCCGTCGAGCTCCAGGGTGACCACATCCTTCAGATACAGAAGCTTTCCCATGACGTTCAACCTTTCAGGCCGCCAGGCGGGAGCCGATCCAGAGACAGATTCCCAGCGCCGCCGCAGCGATTTCCGACGGGACCGCCCAGCGCATCTCCCGCTTGACGCCGGAGAGCGACGTATAGGAAGACGACCCGGTGAAGTTCATGCCCAGGTAAGCGGAAACGGCCGGCACGATCAGCAGCCAGCCCAGCACCTCCAGGCGTCCGGGCCAGTTCGCCATCGTCTCCCAGCGCCAGGCCGCGATCAGGCTCGCCGCGGCCAGGCCCGTCACCATGCCCTTGAAGGCGAAGGCCCGCCCCGGCAGCCAGGGGAGGAGCAGCGGAGTGGCCACCGCACCGGCGGCGATGGCACCCAGCATGGCCAGCACGGCCAGCAGCCCGTGATCCAGGGCTGTCTGCCAGAACGCACCCGGCCCCCCGAGGCCGCCCAGCAGAAACAGAGCGGGCAGCAGGATCAGGGCCACCTTGAGGGACGCCACCAGTTCGACCGGGATGAGCACGGCACGCTCGCGAAAGTCGAAGGTTTTGCGGCGCATCTCAGGGGTGGCCTTCATGCCGCTGGCGAGGAAGGCCGGGATGTCCCGGCTCCGGATGGGGCCGAAAACCACTTCAAAGCCGGAGAGACGTTTCACCTGAAAGCCGGCCACGCCGGGGGCACCGAGCTGCGGCAGGATGAGTTGCCGGTGCCGGACGACCTGGGCGAGCCCGCTTGTCCGGATCCGCTCGACCAGCTCGGCGGTGCCGAAGCTCCCCTTGCCGGCCGCGCACCACACGTTGATGCCATGGGTATTCAGGACCAGGATCCATGCGTTCAGTCCGGGGAGAGGCTCTCGCAGGCGGTCGAAGCTCATCTTGTAGTTGGCCGTGACCAGAACCGGCGATTCGGAGTCGGGGTTGCCGAGGGCATAGAGCCCGGGCTCTACGGTGTAGTGCATGCGACCCACCGCCCAGCGGGCCTTGATGCTTCCCCAGCGGTCCCTCCGGCTGAGCGCTGCGGTCACCCGGGGCACCTTCCCGGCCGGAGAGGCCAGGCTGCCGTTTACAAAGGCCTGATCCAGCCGCGGGCGGATCACCTGACCCGCCTGGGTGAAGGGTCAGCAGGCCTGGGATGCTTTGGGCAGCACCGGGAAAATTGGTTGGGAACCGGCGTCGTCTGCGCTCATCTCTGAACCGCTCCTTGGAAGATGGATCATTGAGCTTACTATAGCCATTAGCGACACCGGCCGCAAGAACAGTGTCACCAGCCAGTTTCGGTTTCCCCCTGCGCCAAGCCCTTGCGCCTTCCTCGCATATCCCGTACCCCCGCCCGATGCCTGACGCCCGATGCCCGACGCCCGCTTTTCACATTTTGCCTTGACGCCCGCGCCTGGGGCTGCGAGAGTTGCCCGTGGGTCACGGAAGTGAAGCACTGGGGAGGCAGAGAAGGCGTTGGCGGCAGAAGAGGGTATGTGGGCGGAAACCAGCCCCGGCACCGGAGCGCGGGGGCAGGGGAGAGCCGCAGCCCCGGCTGACCTCCACCGTGATCCAGCTCCGGGAAGCAGCCGGCGGCGGCCTGATGCCCCGCAAAGAAGTGTCTTGGGAAGGAGGTTCACCCGTTGACTCTGATCACCATCGACGAAACCCGGTGCCGCCGGGACGGGATATGCGTGGCCGAATGCCCCATGGGAATCCTGGAGCAGATAGAGCCGCACTCAACGCCGGTTGCGGTAGAGGGAGCCGAAAGCCTGTGCATCCGCTGCGGCCACTGTGTTGCGGTCTGCCCGCGCGGGGCCCTGTCCCAGCCCGGCTTGTCGCCGGTGGATTGTGCGCCGCTGCTGGACCTGCCTGACGGCGAGGGGGTCGCCCGGCTCCTCAAGGGCCGCAGATCCATCCGCTCCTTCCGGGCCGAGCCGCTCGAAAGAGCGCAGATCGAGCACCTGCTCGGGATCGCCCGTTTCGCGCCCTCAGGCCACAACATCCAGCCCGTGCACTGGCTGGTGGTCCCCCGGCCCCGGGACGTGCAGCGGCTGGCCGGGCTGGTCGCCGGCTGGATGCGTTCTTTGGTCGAAGAGGGAGCCCCGCTGGCCGCGTCACTGCACCTGGATCGGGTTGTGGCGGCCTGGGATGGGGGGGAGGACCCGATCTGCCGCGGCGCGCCCCATCTGGTCATCGCCCATGCACCGAAAACCGAGCGGGCGGCCACCCCGGCCTGCACGATCGCGCTGAGCTACCTGGAGCTGGCCGCCTTTGCCGGGGGACTGGGAGCCTGCTGGGCCGGGTACTTCAACGCGGCGGCCAATGCCTGGCCGCCCCTTCAGCAGGCGCTCGCGCTTCCGGACGGGCACGCCCCTTTCGGCGCCCTGATGCTGGGCTACCCGAAATACCGCTATCAGCGGATCCCTCCGCGCCGCTCGCCGCGGGTTGCCTGGTGGGGGCAAACCCCTGCCGGCTGAGCCAAGGGCGGCAGGAACAAGCGCCCCTCACGATCCCAGCACCTTCTCCACGTTGATCCCGTGCTTGCGCATCCGGTTCCAGACCGTCACCCGGCTCACGCCCAGCAGGCGCGCGGCGGCGGACTGGTTCCCGCGGGTCTCGCGCAGCGCCTCGACCAGGGCCGCCTTCTCCGAGGGCTCGGCCGGTTGGGCGGACGGCCTGGCCGCCAGAACGGGCGGCGTGTCGCTCACCAGCTGGGCCGGAAGATACTCCAGACCGATGAACTCACCCTCGGCGATCACGAAGCCGTATTCCAAGGCGCTCTTCAGTTCTCGCACGTTGCCGGGCCAGGGGTAGCGAACGAACCTGCCCATGGCTTCGGACGTGAGCCCGGTGATGTTCCTGCCCGTCCGCTTTCTGAGCCGCTGGATGAAGGTGTTCACCAGCAGGGGCAGATCATCCAGGCGCTCGCGCAATGGCGGCAGATGGATCGGGATCACGTTGATTCGGAAGTAGAAGTCCTCGCGGAACTCTTTTTCGGCCACCAACCTGGCGAGATCCTTGTTGGTGGCGGTGATGATGCGCACATCGCTGTAGATCGGGTCGGTGGTCGCCGACCCGTTCGAAGCGCCTGGTTTCCAGCACCCTCAGCAGCTTGACCTGCACCGACAGGGGCACGTCGCCGATTTCGTCCAGGTAGATGTCGCCGCCGCTGGCGGCCTCGAAACGGCCCATACGATGCCGGGTGGCGCCGGTGAAGGCCCCTTTCACATGGCCGAACAACTCGCTTTCCAGCAGGGCCTCGTTCAGGGCCGCGCAGTTCAGCTGAATGAAAGGTCCCTCACGCCTTCTGCCCAGTAGATGGATGGCGCGCGCCACCAGTTCTTTGCCGGTGCCGCTCTCGCCGTAGATGATGACGGGCGCATCGCTCTTCGCCGCCTTCTCCACGAGCTCGAAAACCTTGAGCATGATCGGGGTGTTGCCGATGATGCCGTGGAACCCCCCTTCGGAATCCAGCTGCAGGGCGAGGTGGTCGATCTCGTGGTCCAGCCGTTCCAGTTCGCTCAGGTCGGTGAGGGTCTCCACTGCGCCCAGCACCTTGCCCTGCTCATCCCGGAGCAGGGAAGCGTTCTTGAGCGCCGGGAGATAGCTGCCGTCTTTCTTCTCGATGATGCAGCGTTTCCGCACGTCCTGGCCCATGGCGAAGAGGGTGCACCAGGCCATGGCGCCCCGATCGAGCAGCTTCTCGCACACGTCGCAGTTGAGCACGGTACAGGGACTTCCCACCACCTCGCTCCCGGCCCAGCCGGTGAGCCGCTCAAAGGCGCGGTTCACCATCAGCACGGTGCCGTCCGGCGCCACCAGCATGAGACCATCGTTCATGGTGTTGAGGATGTGCTTCCAATAGCGGTTGATTTCCCGTTCTTCCATGCTCGCAACGTAACCTCCGGGATGCCTTACCTAGGAATTCCTTAACACCTGTTTTAATAACACTTGACATCCATTCAATCAAGGTGGATTTCGGCAGCGATGAAGAGGGCGGCCGCCCGGAGCAACCGGGCGGCCGCCGGGTAGAAGGGACAACGCTCCTCGCCGGCCAGCCGCCCGCAGAAACGGGTCAGCCAGGGGAGTAGTTCTTCGCCGGCAAAGTGCCGCACCTGGTGCAGAGGGTCGGCATCTTGGCGCTCGAGGGCTGATTCGAGCAGCAGGAAGAGGTATTCCACTTCCACCGCCAGATGGTCGGGGGGTTCGGCGGGATCCGCCGTGATTCCCGCGGCCTCCAGGCGGCTGCGCATGCGGATCGCCGATGAGCCCATGAGAAGCCCTCCCTCGCCCTCGTAGCAGGACTGGTAGAGCGGGGCGCAGACGCCGCCCGGCGCGTTCACGAAAAGCCGGACGTAGGATTCCTCCAGCCGGCCGCAGAGCTCGCCGGTTTCGGAAAAGGGCTCCAGGAACCGCAGCATGGCGGCCGCGGCGGATTCCGCGTCCTTGCCCAGCAGACAACCGAAACGCCGGTGTTCCTGCTGGAAGCCCGGGTCCAGCAGGGCGGCGCACAGCTCCGGGTCAGGGCCCCAGAAGATGCGGCTGAGCAGCGGCAGGCCGTTCAGCAGCAGAACCTGGTCTTCCCGGGCCAGAGACTCGAACTTGCGGTTCACGTGTTTCCTCCTCCCCCAATCCTCTACCGGATCGATCCCGCCTCTTGCAAGCGAAACCCGCCCGCGAACGCTCACCGGTCTGCCTGGGGAGGGTAGGTAAGCCGAATGCCGAACACCGAATCCCTGCCAAGGCGGGAAATGTCGAATGTCGAAATTTCTTCCGCTGCACCCTGCTAGCCGCTTCATTCCGCTTTCAGTCCTTAGTCCTCGGCCCTTGCTACTCTACTCCTCCGCTTTTATTAACACATGTTTACTGAGGTTAACATAAGCGTTAATCTAGAGTTAACGGAAAGAGGGAAAAGAGTGCTGCGGACCCCTGACAGGATATCTATTAAAATTTAAGTAAATCAGTATGTTAAATGATAGCAGCAGGCCTTCGGGGCGGCCTGGCACGTGTTTCGCAATAGACGTTGCCCGTTAACCCTGGAAGACGGCCCGTCCAGCGGGCCGTTGTCATGCCATCACGCAGAAGGAGGCGAAACGATGAAGAAACTATTCACCTTGATCCTGGCGGCCACTACCATCCTCGGAGTGGTGGGAGCGGCGACCGCTCTGGGCGACGGCAACTACCGCAAAGGGAAGTACCTGTTTCGGAAGAACTGCCGGGCGTGTCACATGGAAGGCGCAACCGGCGGCCAGCAGGGCAAAGAACTGGAACCGGCCACCCTCACCATGGCGGACTGGGCCGCGGCCTTTGCCGCTGAAAAGGCGGCCACCTACGCCTGCAAGGACGAGTGGGGCAAATTGGGCCAGGAGGACATCAACGACATCTATACCTACCTCTACAAGTTCGCCAAGGACTCGCCGACCCCGGCCAAATGCAAGTAGAGAACTAATAATATTAGTTATAGGATATAATATCTTGATTTTAAATGGAGATTTTGATGGCATTGAACACTCAGCTGAACATGAGCCGGCGCCACTTCCTCAAGCTCAGCGGTGCGGCCACTCTGGCCGCCGCCGGCGGCTTCGGGGCAGCGGGAAGCTTTGCACCCGCTGCGGCAGCCGGAAGAAAGGCCCGGGGATTTGAGAGCCGCTACGGCGTATGCGACATGTGCTTCAACAAGTGCAGCCTGATCGCGCGGGTCAGGGAAGGGGTGGTGGAAAAACTGGACCCCAACCCGCGGTACAACAAGTCGCGCGGAATGCTGTGCGCCCGCGGCAACGCCGGCATCGAACAGCTCTACGACCCCGACCGCCTCAAGTATCCCCTGCTGCGCAAGGGCGAGCGCGGCGAAGGCCGCTGGCAGCGCCTGACCTGGGAGCAGGCGCTGGATCATGCGGCCGAGAAATTCAGCCGGATCGCAGAGGAATACACCCGCTGCGGCGTCCTGTTTATGGCCGGAACGGATTCCCAGTCCGAGTTCGTCCGCCGCTTTGCCGAGGCCTTCGGGTCCTACAACATCGTCTCCCACGAGTCCCTGTGCCTGATCGCCGGCACCCGGGGATTCCTTGACACTTTCGGCGAGGTGCCCATCCCCGACGTGCGGCACAGCAAGTATGTTCTCATGCTCGGCGCAAACCGCTTCGAGGCCCTGGTCACACCGGACAGCATGGATCTCATGGCAGCCATGCGCGAGGGCTGCAAGCTGGTGGTCATGGACCCGCGCTACACCAAGACGGCGGCCCGCGCCGACGAGTGGTATCCCATCCGGCCGGGTACGGACATGGCCCTGATGCTGGCCCTGGCGCACGTGCTGATCGCCGAGGAACTCTATGACGAACAGTTTGTGGCCGAGCGATGCTCGGGCCTTGCAGAGCTGACTGCCCACGTAGCGCCGCTTACCCCGGAATGGGCCGAGCAGGAGTGCCAGATCCCAGCCGCGGACATCCGTCGCATCGCGCGCGAGCTGGCCGCCCAGGCGCCCCGCGCCATGATCTACCCCGGCCGCCGCAGCTCGGACTACTCGGATTCCACCCAGGTGCGCCGCTCCTTTGCCATCGTGAACGCGCTGTTGGGCAACTGGGACCGGCCGGGCGGACTGACCGCCGCCCGCGTGGTGGGGCTCAAGATCGCCTCATATCGAAGCGCCCTTCTACGAGGACAACCCGGAAAACCGGATCGATGCCGGGACGGTGCCCCTCCTGTTCGACGAGGAAGGCGCCTTCAAGCTCGCCCGCGACGCGGTCATCGCCGGAGCAACCCTATCCGGTAAAGGGATTCCTCACCTACAAGACCAACCCGGCCCAGACCGGCGCCAACCGGGCCAAGACCCTGGAGATGTACCGCAAGCTGGACTTCGTCTGCAGCGTGGACATCACGCTGAGCGACACCGCCTGGCTGGCTGACCTGGTGCTGCCGGCCCCCAGCGCGCTCGAGCGCATGGATCCCTGCTCCGCCCAGCAGGGTTCCTCGGCCTGCGCCTGCGTGGTCCTGCGCGACCCGGTGGTCGAGCCCCTGTTCGAGTCCCGGCCGGTCGTCTGGATCATGCGCGAGCTGGCGCAGCGCCTGGACCTGGGCGAGTACTTTGATTTCACCCTGGAGGACTACCGGGAGCAGCAGCTCGCCGAGCTGCCGGGCGCCATGGAGGCCCTGCGGCGCGACGGCGTGTACTACAACGCCAGCAAGCTCTACGGCGTCTACGAGGGCAGGATTTTCAAGACCACGACCCACAAGGTGGAACTCCACAACCAGCGCTACGCCGAGCTGGGCCTGGATCCGCTGCCGGTCTACCGCCCGCCCCGGGAGGTGCCCGAGGGCCGTTTCCGGCTGGTGGTGGGCCGCACCGCCGTCATCACCCAGAGCAGCAGCCAGAACAACCGCCTGCTGCAGGAGTTCGTGCCGGACAACGATCTGTGGATTCACCCGGAGCCCGCCGGGCGGCTCGGCATCCGGCACGGAGAGCGGGTGGTGGTGGAAAGCGCCGTCGGCCGCCAGCGCATCCGGGCCAATCTGACCCGCAAGACCCGGCCCGACGTGGTGTACATGCACTCCGGGTTCGGGGTGCTGAGCAAAGGGCTCAGCAACCTGCAGAACCGGGGGGCCTGCATCGCGGAACTGCTGGAGGACGGCATGGATGAGATCTCGGGCAACATGGCCATGCACGAGACCCTGGTCTCGGTGAGGAAGGAGGCCGCCTGATGGAACAGCGACTGGCCATGGTCATCGATGCCTTCAAGTGCATGGACTGCAAGGCCTGCATGGCGGCCTGCAAGGTGGCCAACCGGGTTCCGGAAGGCCGCTGGCGGAACTGGATCAAAAGCGGCGACGAGGAACAGATGGCGGCAGAGCAGAGGCGCATGGTCTTTCAACCCGGCAACTGCATGCAGTGCGACAAGGCGACCTGCGTGCAGGCCTGCCCCACCGGCGCCACCTACCGCAACCCCGAGGACGGCACGATCCTGATCGACCGCCAAGTCTGCATCGGCTGCGGTCAGTGCCTGCCGGCCTGCCCCTACGGTGCCCGCTACCGCCACCCCGAGCTCAGGGTGGCGGACAAGTGCGACTTCTGCGCGGAGCGGCGGGCGGCCGGGCTGGAGCCGGCCTGTGTCAGCACCTGCCCCACCAAGGCCCGCGCCTTTGGCGACCTGAACGACTCGAAAAGTGAGGTCAGGCGCCAGCTGGACGGGAACCCCGCGGTGCGTATCACCCACCGCGAGAGCGATACGGACCCCAACCTCTACTACCTGGGGGAGCCAGGTCCACGGGACTGGCCGGTGCAGGCCCGGATGCCGTCGGCCTTCACGTTCTGGAAAAATTTGGCGAACCCGCTGGTCAAGGCCTTTGTGGGCCTCACGGCGGCCGGTGCGGCCGCCATGCTGCTGGGACAGCTGCTGTTCGCCAAAGAGCCGCCCGCCGTGCCCCCGGAGGGAGGGGAAGATGAGTGAAAGGATGGTCAAACGCCACACCGCCGAAGGGATCTTCATCCACTGGTTCAACGCGCTCTGCTGGTTTTTCCTGCTGGCCACCGGCCTGGGACTCATCCGCAACCCGGAGCTCCAGCCGCTCGGGGCCTGGTGGCCCGACCTTTTGGGCTATGTGTTCGGCGGGAGCGCCAGCCTGCTGACCGCCCACTGGGTGGTGGGGGCGATCTGGGCCGGGACCTGGGTCCTGTTCTTGTTGATCGGGATTCTGCGTCACACGCTGCCTTTCCTCAGACAGATGCTCACCTACCGGCTCGGGCGGGACTTGCAGTGGATGGTGAAGAAGAACCTGCAGCTGCTATTCGGTGGGCGGAACATGGCCAAGCTGGTCCGCCCGCTCGGCTGGGACGGCCGGCTGCCGGAGCAGGAATTCTACAACGCCGGCCAGAAGGCGGCCGCCCTGGGGATGATCCTGGGCGGGGTGGCCGTCGCAGTCACCGGTTTTGTCATGCTGGCGTCCAAGCATTGGCTGGGGCCGGCTCAGGTGCCGCTGGTGCAGTGGAGCATCGTGGTGCACTTCGTGGCCGCCGGCGTCACCTTCGGCATCCTGCTGATTCACATTTACATGGCCGCCGTCAGCGTGGAGGAGCGGCCGGCGTTCTTCTCCATGTTCAGCGGCGAGGTGCCCGAGGAGTACGCCCGGGAACACCACAGGATCTGGTTTGAGGCATTGCAACAAAAAACAAAGAAAGGGAGGTAAGAAAGATGGGAATGTTGAGAAAAGCTATGGTGTTGGTTCTGATGGGGCTGTTCCTGGTGCCGGCCGGCATGGCCGCGGCCAGCAGCGAACAGCCGGCTTTCCAGGTCTTCCACAGCATCGTGGAGGCGCCCTTCGTGAAGGAGGTTGTGGACGGTGATCAGCTCGGAGTCGTGATCGACTCGCGGCCCAAGCGCAAGAAGTACAACGAGGGGCACATTCCGGGCGCGCTGAGCATCCCGGACACCCAGTTCGACAAGCTGAAGGGCCTGCTGCCGGCCGACAAGGACGCGCTGGTCGTTTTTTACTGCGGCGGACTGAAATGCCCCCTGAGCCACAAGAGCGCCTTCAAGGCCGAAGCGCTGGGGTACAAGAATGTGAAGGTCTTTGCCCTGGGCTACCCCGAGTGGGAGAAGACGTACGGCCCGGGTGTGGAAGGCGTTCAGACGGCCGAAGCCAAGAAGCCGGTCGCGGCCGGCACGAAGTTCAAGGCCGGCAAGAACGAAGGCAGCATTGCCTTTGCCGATTTCGAGCAGGTGGTGAAGAAGCGGCCCGAGAGCATCCTGCTGGTGGACAACCGTGAGCCGGCCGAATTCAAGGCCGGCACGTTCCCAACGGCGCTGAACATCCCGGTCGACCAGCTGGAGAAGAAACTGGTGGCCTGGAACGTGGACAAGCCGGTCATCTACTTCTGCGGCACGGGCGCCCGGAGCGGCGAGGCTTTCTACATGACCCGCGACAAGCGGCCCGAGCTCAAGGAGGTGTACTATCTGGACGCTGAAGTCACCTTTGACGGCAACGGCAGCTTCAAGCTGACGCAGCCCAAGTAGTCGAAGGCGCTGAAAAGCCCGAGGATCCGCCTCCTGTCGGCCCGCCCGTGCTCCGGGAGCCGGGCGGGCCGACCACCTCGGGAAAAAGAAATTCGAAATGCGGAATGCGGAATGCGGAATGCGGAAGGCAGAGTGCGGAATAGGGAATACAGGGGTAAGCGAATTCGGGTTTTTTGTGTTCTGTTGATATTTGTACTTTGGACGGGTGGAAAGGCGGCGGCATCCGAGGACATCCAGCTCTGGTGGCCGGAAGCCGGGCTGCTGGCCGAGCAGAACGGCTACAAGCTCATCCGCATGGCCCAGCTGGAGATCTTATTGGCATCGGATGAGGACACGTTGCTGCTGGATGTCCGTCCGGACTACGAGTACCAGGCCGGCCACATCGACAAAGCACTGAATCAGGAATTTCACCTGGGCCAGCGGAACGCGCTGGAACCGGAGCGGCTTGAGCGGCTCAAGCGGCTGGCCGGCGAAGACCGCCAGCGGCCGATCGTCGTCTACTGCCGCAACTTCAGGTGAGAGCGAAGCCATATCGGGGCCAGTTGGCTCGCCCGCCTCGGTTACCGCGACGTGCGGCGCCTGCCTGAGGGATATCAGGAGTGGAGCGGGACAAGGGGCGGAGCGCCCCCTCAGCCCGGGCTGCTCAAGGCCGGGGACCTCTTCCCCGACGGCCGCCTGGCCGTGCTGGAGGCGGATTTCGACATCCCCTACCTGGGGCTGGCACCCGGCACGCGGGTGTTTTCGCTGAGCGACGTGCGGGCCGATTACCTGCTGCTGGAGCTCTACAACGAGCTTTGCCGGCAGTGCATGGAGGCGCTGGCAGGCCTGAGCCGCGCAATGGCCGGCCGCAGAGCCGAGGGGCCGACGACGGGCTTGAAGGTGATCGGTCTTGGCGCGGGCAGCACGCGGCGGGCGGTGTCCGGACTGAGGCGGGAGAAACAGTTCGCGTTCCCGCTGTTCGCCGATTCGCGGCGCCGGGTTTTCGATCAGCTCGGCCGCCCGGTGCTCCCCATGCTCTACCTGACAACTTTCGAGAGCGGCGGTGCGCTCCGGATCGTGGACAGCCGGCGCGGCCGGGTGGACGGCCTGGAGGCTTATCTGCAGGGGCTGGAGTCGAGGCGCTGATGGAATCTGGCCGAGCACTGGCAGGAAGTCGTGGAAACCCTGAGGAAGCACCTGCCTGAGGACAGCCGAATTCCCGGAAAAGCGCTGCCGGTCTCGGACGCGGATCGCGAGAGACTGCTTCAGGCTCTGCGGGAAACCGGGGGCAACCAGACCCGGGCGGCTCGCAAACTCGGCGTCAGCCGGGTGACGGTCTGGAAGAAGATCCGCAAATACGGCATCGACCTGGAGCGTCTCCTGACCTGAACCGCCCGGAAACCGTCCACTACTCCGCCAGGGCTTCCTCGATCCAGCCCATGGCGGCGATCATGGCCGGGAAGCCGATGGTCGGCAATCCGAGCAGAGCCGCATGCCGCACCTCGTCGGCTGCAAAGCCCTCCTCCAGGGCCCGCCGGGCCTGGGACTTGACCGCGCCCTTCGAGCCGAGGGCAATGGCCATGCCCAGCTTCACCAGCCGGCGCGACTTTTCGTCCAGCGGCCCGGCCTCACCGCAGCGGGTGCCGATCTTCCTCGAAATGCTTCAGCACCTCCGGGTAGCGTTCCTTGAATTCCAGGTAGGGTTTGGGCAAAGTCATGGGCTACCTCCTCATGAGTTAGAAATCCGGGTTCCGTCAGACAGAAGCCGGGCAAACCTCACACCCGTGATCAGCACGGAGTATAGCGAATGCCCATCCGTCCCGCAAGCCATTGCCGGCAGGCGGATTTTCTGTCCAAGAGCTCCTTTTCACGGGGATTCCGGAATTGACAGACCTTGCCGGGTTGGCGTACATTGAAGCTTCCGCGGCCCGGGGCGCCGTTTTCCCGCGGCCGCCCATCCCTCTCGGTCAGGGGAAGGTATGAGGATCAAGTTCTGGGGAACCCGAGGCTCCATCCCGGTGCCCGGGAATCACACCACCGAGTTCGGAGGCAACACCACCTGCCTCGAACTCACCCTGGAGAGCGGGCGGAGGATCATCGTGGACGCGGGCACCGGCATCCGGCCGCTGGGCAACGAACTGCTCGCCCAGGATAGCCCGGTGGATGTGCTGCTCCTCATGACCCACATCCATTGGGACCACATCATGGGTTTCCCGTTCTTTGCGCCGGCCTTCGAGCCGAACGGCCGGATCCTGGTGGACGGGTTCCCCACCTGCATACGCGGCCTGCGGATGCTCTTCGACAACCGGCTGGGCGACGGGTTCTTCCCGGTCAAGTTCGAGGACCTCAAGGCCCAGATCGCGTACCTGGACCATCTCAACCGCGAGCCGCTCCACGTCGACGACGTACGGATCGAGGTGGTCCCGCTCCAGCACCCCCAGGGCGGTTTCGGCTTCCGATTCAGTGAGGGAGACCGCAGGCTGGCGTTCATCACCGACAACGAACTGACCGAGGAGGCCTGGACCGGACGCCACCCGGATGACTACGTGCGGTTCTGCGAGGGGGTGGACCTGCTCATCCACGACGCCCAGTACACCCCCCAGGAAAGGGAAACCCGCCAGGGCTGGGGGCACTCCGATCACGACTCCGCTGTCCGGCTGGCCCTCAAGGCCGGCGTGGGCCGGCTGATTCTCTTTCACCACGACCCCTCCCGAACCGATGCGGAAATCTCGGCCCTGCAGGAGCACTGCCGGGAACTGGCGGCCGAAAAAAGCGGCCGGCTCTCGGTGGAGGCGGCCGCCGAGGGCAGCGAGATCACCCTCTGAGGGCTCCTGGAAACCATGAAACGGCTGTTCAGGATTCTGCCGGTTGCTGAATCGGATCCACCGGCTTTTTGTATCGCACTGGACCTGAGGCTGGGCGGGGAGGAGGTTTTTTGCCCGGTCTCCGGCGTATTCCGGTCCGAAGGGGCAATGAGCGCCGAGATCGAGCGCCTGCAGGGCAGCCTGGAGGGCCTGCGGAAGGAGGGCCGCCGGCTTTTTGAAGCACCATCCGCGGCCCAGGACGGGATCGCGCCCGGCATGACCCCCGCAGACCTCTGGTCAGCCCTTGCCGGCCTGGAGCCTGAAAGCGCCTTGGTGGAACGTTTCAACCGCCTGCCCGAAGAGGAGCGCCGGGCGGTGGCCGAGCACGTCTTCAGTCACTGCAACGTCTTTTCCGGCCGCGGCGCCTTTTTCTCCAGCCGCTACGACACCGCCACCGGCAAGCTCTGACCCCATTTCTGGTCCGACCTGCGGATTCAACCCCCCCAATCCTTGGAGCTCAATGGGCGGCAGCATCGGCCATGACGCGGTTTCGGCCGGCAGCTTTGGCCCGGTACAGGGCTTCATCCGCCCGGCGGATCAGGTCATCCAGATCGGCCCCGCTCCCCTTCAAAAGACAGGCAACTCCGAAACTCACCGTGATCCTCGCCTCCGGCAGGGCTGGGGTTGTCGGGATCTGCATTTTGGAGACCGCCGCGCGCAGACGTTCGGCCGCCTGCAGCGCATCGGCCAGGTGTGAACCCGGCAGACAGGCCACGAACTCCTCCCCGCCGTAGCGCCCCAGACAGTCATAGGGCCGGGAATTCTTTAGGAACAGATCCCCCAGCTTCTCCAGCACCGCATCCCCGACCTGGTGACCGAAGGTATCGTTGATTTGCTTGAAATGATCGATGTCGGCCATCAGCAGCGAGCACGGCTTGCTCTCCCGCCTTGCCCGGTTGAGTTCGATGCGGGTCCTCGCCAGCACCGCGGGCCGATTGAGCAGGCCGGTCAAGGCGTCGGTGGTGGCGAGTTTGAGGATCTTTTCTTCCAAGTGCAGGATCCTCTCGCCGATTCCGATCCGGCATTTCAGTTCCGCGCGATTGAACGGTTTCACCAGGTAATCATCCGCGCCGGCCTCCAACCCGGCAACCACATCTTCCCTGGAATCCTTGGCCGTCAGGATGATAAAATAGGTGTAAGTGGGGCTCTCTGCTCCGCGGATCAGCCGGCAGAGTTCCAGGCCGTTCATTTCCGGCATCATCCAGTCCGATATGACCAGCCGGGGAGCGTCCGGAGACTGCAGTGCCTCCCAGGCCTGCCGCCCATTCACGGCAACCCGCACGTCATAGTCCCATCCCCGCAGGAATGCTTCGAGCAAACGCCGGCTGACCGGATCGTCATCTGCGATGAGAACCCTCATTGGACTTCTCCTTCAGAAAGGCGTTCAACTCCTCCTCGAGTGTCTTGAGCATGGTTTGCAGGGATTCGAAGGCCGGTGGAACCTCAGCGCTGCGCCCTTCCTTGCCCAGCTGTTCCAACCGGTGGGCGGCCTCCGCGGCCTTGGCAGCGCCCAGATTTCCCACGGATCCTTTGAGCGTATGAGCCGCCCTTTGCAGCGCTTCCCAATCGTTATCCCGGATCGCCCGTTTCATCGCCAGGACGCTCTCGCGGAGAACTCCCAGGAACAGCTCGATGATCTCCAGCAGCAGGCTTTCGTCGCCGCCCAAAAGCTCCAGGGCGCCGGGCGCCGAAAAGACCGGCGAATCCGCCTTTTCCGGCATCCCTTTCCTCGTTCCGGAAGACCCTCTTGCTTTTTTTCCTTTTCCGCTGCAACTACACGATCGATAACCGAGAATAGCGTTTCCATCTTTATGGGTTTAGGCAGGTAGGCATCCATTCCGGCTGCCAGGCAAGCCTCGCGATCCCCTTCCATGACACGGGCCGTCATCGCCACGATAGGGATGTGACCGCCCCTGTCTTGCTCGTCTCTCCGGATGGCCCGGGTGGCGGCGATTCCGTCCATTTCGGGCATCTGGACGTCCATCAGCACGAGATCGAAGCGTTTGTTTCTCACCGCCTCCAGGGCCGCCCTTCCGGTGGCCGCGATTTGTACGGTGTGCCCGCGCTTTTCCAGCATTCGGGTCGCCAGCATCTGGTTCACCGGATTGTCTTCAGCCAAGAGGACGTCAAATCTGCGCCGAGCCTCCTGAATACTGTGCCGCGTCAGCACGGCTCCGTCTTTCCGCGCTGCATGGCCGAGCATCATGAGCAGGGTGTCCAGCAACTCTGACTGCTTTGCCGGCTTGACCAGATACGCCGCAATCCCAAGGCCCGCGCAGCGCCGGGCATCGCCCTTGCGGCCCACCGAAGTCAGCAGGAGGATATCCGGAGGGTTGTCAAACTCCATCTGCTGGATGTGGCGAGCTGTGTCAAAGCCGTCCATGTCGGGCATCTGCAGGTCAAGAATCACCACCCGATAGGGCTGACCACGCTCCGTTGCCCCGCCGCAGCGCGGAAAGCGCTTCATCCCCGCTCGCCACCGCCTCGGGCAGAAGGCCCCAGGCGGCCGTCATCTCCTTGAGGATGCGCCGGTTGGTTTCATTGTCGTCCACGATCAGGATCCGGGTCCCGTTGATATCCATCAGGTCAAGGCTGGGTTCTTCGACTACGGGCCCCTGCGCTCAGCCCGAAGCGGCAAGTGAAATGAAACGTGCTCCCCTGGCCCAAACGGCTCTCGACCCAGATCCGGCCGCCCATCATCTCCACGAGCTGTCTGGAAATGCTCAAGCCCAGGCCTGTTCCGCCATACCTTCGGGTCATGGAGCTGTCCACCTGCGAAAACACCTCGAAGATGCCTTTTCGCTTTTCTTCCGCAATCCCGATCCCGGTATCTCTGATTCTGCAACGAAGCCAAACCGAATTGTCCTTTTCCTCGGCCGTCTCCACCGTCAATCCCACCTCGCCTTGTTCGGTGAACTTGACGGCATTCCCCAGCAGATTGACCAGCACTTGGCGGAAACGCCCCGGATCCCCCTTGAGTGCGGTCGGGACATCGGGTCTGATTTCCGAAGTCAGCTCCAATCCCTTTTGATGGGCCTTCAGGGAGATGACATCCAGCGCGTTCTCAATCGGGGTTCGCAGATCGAAGCCGATCTCCTCGAGTTCCAAGCGGCCGGCCTCGATTTTCGAGAAATCCAGGATGTCGTTGATGAGTGACAGGAGAGTTTCGGCTGATCCCTTCACCGCATCCAGGTACTCCCTTTGCTCCGGGGTCAACTCCGTGTTGAGGGCAAGCTCGGTCATGCCGATGATGCCGTTCATGGGGGTGCGGATTTCATGGCTCATGTTGGCCAGGAACTCACTCTTGGCCCGGTTGGCGCTTTCCGACATTTCCCTCGCGTCCACCAGGTCGGTGATGTCGTTGCCGATGCACAGGATTTCCTCCAGAAGACCTTCCGGTCCCAGAATGGGCTTGTTGGTCCAGGCGATCCAGACTCGCCGGCCGTCGCGGCACACGTTCTCGTTTTCGTTTCGCGCATATTTTTCCGGATCCCGGAGAATTTCTTGAATCATCTGCCCGAGGTCTCTCCCGGCGGTGTCGGTCTCCGGGACGATGGTGCCGACGAGGTTCCTGCCGAGAATTTCGTCCTCCGAAAAGCCGAAGAAGCGCTGGGCGAACTCGTTGAAGGAAGTGATGCGGCCTGAGGGGTCCATCCGGAAAATGATGCTGTTTGCATTCTCCACCAGCTCGCGGTACTTGAGTTCGCTGCCGCGCAGTTCATCCTCGGCCTGCTTTCGTTTGGAGATGTCCAGGTAAATGCCGTAGGCTCCAACGACGGCCCCATCAACGACGACCGGCACCCCGATCACCTCGACATCCAGCGCCGACCCATCCTTCCTGTACCTTGTGGCGGTCTGGTGAACGGCCTGACCAGCCATGGTGCTCTGGGTGTACGAGCGCGCGTCACTGAGGTCGCGCTTTCTCGCAACCACCAGATCCAGGTCCTGGCCGACGATTTCAGTCTGGCGGTATTGGAAGAGGTCCTCGAATTCCCGGTTGCAGGAGAGGATGCGATGTTTTTCGTCTAGGACCACAACGGCTAAGGCGCTGAAATGGATCAGGGAATCCAGATGCTTCTTGCTGCAGCTTCAGGACTCGTGCGTGCGCTCCGTTCAGTGATTTCGGATTCGTAGACGGCCAAGCGGTTTATCGTTCCCTGAGCGTCCACCATCGGGGTGACGGTGGTGTGGAGCCAGCGATCCGTCCACACCATGCTCGAATACCACGGGCAGCGCAGACTGCACGGCCTCCGACTGCTTGCGCCTCACCCGCTCGAAAGGTCCGGCGGAAGAGACTCCCAGTAAAGGCTGCCCACAGGTCTCTCGACTGCGCCCTCCGATTTGCGGCCAGGATCTTCCCCGGACCGATCGACAAGATAGGCCGCCAAAGGGGCCTGATCCAGCAGGCTCCTGAGGTCCTCGATCTCGCCTTTGCCGCCGGCATGGCCACGGTGTTCATTCTTGTTGTCAGGACTCACGGTTTGGTTCTCTCCCTTTTCGCGGCATTCCTCCCGGGCCTTCCGGCACTGTCGCGATCACAAACCCGGTGGGGCCGAATTCTCGATGCTGGAGGGGATGGGGGCTCCCCCTGTCCTGGCCGGGGAGTCCCCGAGAGCGGGGCCGAGCTTGACCGGCCGGCGGGTTGGTGGCGGCTCTGCGGCCGGAGTCCGGGAGCCGGCGGACCCCGTTGCGGACCCGAAGGCGGGCGCTCTTGCCTATTTCCGGGACCCCGCAAAACAATCCCATATCGCCAGCCGGGTGTCAGCGATACAAAAAGGGCGGCCTGTTGAAGGACCGCCCCTGGACAAGGCCGTTAGCGCTGTTGAACATCCTGGCCGTTGTTCTTCGGTGGTGGAGCTGATCGGGATCGAACCGACGACCTCATGACTGCCAGTCATGCGCTCTCCCAGCTGAGCTACAGCCCCATAATGGATGAGTGCGATTAATAGCAAAACCCATCGCGTGATGTCAAGGGTTCTGAACGGTTTTCAGTGCTTTCAGTTGTTCTGCCGAGCGTCGGCGAGGACCGGATTCAATCTGAGGCCGGGAACCCGGCGGTAGTGGCGCAGGTCGCCGGTCACCAGTTCGAGTGCAAACCCGACGGCGGTTGCGGCGATCTGGACATCTGCATCGGCAAGTACCTGTCCGGTTAGCTCCAGGTGAGCGCGGATTTCTCCGAAAACTCTTGCAGTGGCCACGTCGTAGGGCAGCACGGTCACAGCCGGGAGAATGCGCTGCTCGATATTGGCGAGGTGCCGGTCCCTGGCCTGGGAACGGAAGGCCCCCTTGTACAGTTCGCCGATCACAACTGCACTGGTGAATTGCTCCTCCCGGGACACAGTCCCCAGCCAGCGGATGTAGGCGGTTGCGGGACGAGGCCGCAAGAGTTCTGAAATCGCATCCGTATCAAACAGATACGCCATGATCAGAGATCGAGCGGCGGTGTTTCCCGCTGTCCGACCCTGGCGGACTGCTCCAGGATGGCGATCAGTTCTTCGGAGTCCTGCCAGCCGCCCGCCACGCTGACCAGTCCGCCTTCCGGGCCGGCTTTCCGCAAGCGCTCCAGGCGTTCCAGGTCGCCGGGCGGGACGAGTGCGGCTACGGGCTTGCCGTGCCTGGTGATCAGCAGCGGTGAACCCTTTTCAGCTTTCCGGATGCATTCCGACAGGGTGGCCTTGGCCTCGGCCACGGATACGCTCTTTGCCATGTTGTCCTCCTGCTCCTTCACTGTATGAGCTGTATGACCAGAAAGTCAAGTTTCTGACCATACCATCTCCCGAAAAACGCTTGCAATGCTTTCAGGGTTGAGGATAGACTTTGAGCCTGGCCGGAGTGGTGAAACTGGTAGACGCGCTGGACTCAAAATCCAGTGGGCCACAAGCCCGTGTCGGTTCGATTCCGACCTCCGGCACCAGAAAAACACCAGGGGGGCGGGCGTCAGCCGGCCCCCTTGCGTTTGGCCGAAAAAAATCCCCCGGGCGCCGGAAAGGAGGGAAAAGCACCCGGGGGTTAGGAGGAAAGGGACTAACCTTTCACTTACACTGTAAGACCTGTGGGACGGAAATCAAGAACGCGGGCCGAAAGATATCTGATAAAACCTTAGATTGATCTGGTAACACTGTCGCAATATGAAGGATAATTCCATCATAGGAGGCAGCCATGCGGATCTATGACAACCAGGGTCGGACCATTGACCGGTACACGGTGATTCTGGATGGGGAGGTGTACACCATGAGTTCCAGCCCGCTCAGTCCGGAAGGGGTGAACATGTACTGGGGCGCGGAGGGCGAAGTCGAGGTGGACCTGGGTCAGTTGCTCCCCTTGGAGGACCTGCCCAAGGAGGTCCGGGAGGCAATACGCCAGCGTCAGTCCTGGGGGTTCAAAGTCGAGGTGCCCGATCAGACCGGCGCTTGGAGAGAGGGAGAGTAGCCCATGGTCGGCATGAGCCAGGTCAAGGATCCGATCTCGATCATCTGCGCGGAGCTCGCTCTGCAGCCTGGCCAGGTGCGCGCCGCCGCTGCGTTGCTCGAGGAGGGGGCCACCATCCCGTTCATCGCGCGGTACCGCAAAGAAGCCACCGGTTCGCTGGATGAGGTCGCCCTCACGGCTGTCCGGGACCGCCTGGCCCAGCTGGCCGAACTGGAGAAGCGCCGAGCAGTGATTCTGAAAACATTGATTGAAAATGGACATTTGACAGAAGAATTAAAAATACAAGTGGAATCCGCTCAGACGCTGGCCGTGCTGGAGGACGTGTACCTGCCCTTTCGGCCGAAGCGCCGAACGCGGGCCTCGCTGGCTCGTGAAAAAGGGCTCGAACCGCTGGCGCTGCGGATGCTGGCCCAGGAGGAGGACCCGCTTCAGGCTGCCCGGGCCTTCGTGGATCCGGAAAAGGGGGTTGCGGAGGTGGGTGATGCCCTGGCGGGCGCCCGGGACATCGTGGCCGAGCGGGTGAATGAAAACGCGGATGCCCGCGGCCGGTTGCGGGCGCTGTACGCGGAAAAGGGGGTGTACGTCTCCCGGGTGGTGGAAGGCCGGGAATCCGAAGGAGCCAAGTACCAGGACTACTTCGACTGGCAGGAGGCGCTTCGCGAGGCGCCTTCCCACAGGGTGCTGGCCATGCGGCGGGCGGAGAAGGAAGGGATCGTTACGCTGAAGGTGAGCGTGCCTGAGGAACAGGCCGTGGCCATGCTGGAGGGGCTGTTTGTAAAGGGGGAGTCCGCAGCCTCGGAGCAGGTGCGGCTGGCGGTCCAGGACAGCTATCGCCGGCTGCTGGCGCCGGCCATGGAGACCGAAATCCGCCTGGAGAGCAAGCAGCGCGCCGACGAGCTGGCGATCCGGGTTTTTGCCAGCAACCTGCGGGAGCTGCTGATGGCTTCGCCCCTGGGCCAGAAACGGGTCATGGGCCTAGACCCCGGGTTCCGGACCGGGTGCAAGGTGGTGTGCCTGGACGCCCAGGGTAAACTGCTCCACACGAGACACGATCTACCCCCTGCTTTCCGACAAGGCGCGGCGGGAGGCGGCGGCCAGGATCTGCGATCTGGCCAAGCGCTTCGGCATCGAGGCCGTGGCCGTCGGTAACGGCACCGGCGGCCGGGAGACCGAGGCCTTTGTGGGCGAACTGGGGCTGCCGGCGCGGATCGTGATGGTCAACGAGAGCGGCGCCTCGATCTACTCTGCCTCAGCCGTGGCGCGGGAGGAGTTCCCCGACCAGGACGTCACGGTGCGCGGGGCGGTGTCCATCGGTCGGCGGCTCATGGATCCGCTGGCCGAGCTGGTCAAAATCGACCCCAAATCCATCGGCGTGGGCCAGTACCAGCACGATGTGGATCAGCGGGCGCTGAAAAGGGGCTTGGACGACGTGGTCATGAGCTGCGTGAACGCGGTGGGGGTGGAGGTCAACACGGCCAGCCCGCAGCTGCTGGGCTACATCTCCGGGCTGGGGCCGCAGCTGGCCCGCGGCATCGTGGCCCACCGGGAAAGCCAAGGGCCGTTCAGCTCGCGCCGGGAACTCCTGAAGGTTCCGCGGCTGGGTCCCAAGGCCTTTGAGCAGGCGGCCGGGTTCCTGCGCATCCGGGGCGGCACAAACCCCCTGGATGGCAGTGCGGTCCACCCGGAAAGCTACCCGGTGGTGGCCGCCATGGCCGAAGATCTGGGCTGCGAGGTGAACGACCTGATGCGGGACGGGGACCTGCGGGAGGGGATCGAGCTCGGGCGCTACGTCACCGACAAGGTGGGGCTGCCGACCCTGACCGATATTCTGCAGGAGCTGGCCAAGCCGGGCCGGGATCCGCGCGAGGCGTTCGAGGATTTCAGCTTTGCCGAAGGGGTGACCACCCTCGAGGACCTGCGGCCGGGCATGCGGCTGCCGGGCATCGTGACCAACGTGACCGCCTTCGGTGCCTTTGTGGACGTGGGCGTTCACCAGGACGGCCTGGTCCACATCAGCGAGATGGCGGATCATTTCGTCAAAGACCCCCATCAGGTGGTCAAGGTCCAACAGCGGGTGCAGGTGACAGTGCTCGGGGTGGAGCCCGAGCGCCGAAGAATCAGCCTCTCCCTGCGCGGGGAGCGGAAGGCCGCACTGGCCGGGGACGGGAAGCCCGAGAGGGCGAGGCCGGGCAAGCCTCGCCCGGAGAAAAGCCCCAAGCGGCCCGCGCCGGAGGGCTTCAACAACCCGTTTGCGCGGGCCTTCAAGGGGAAATCATGAGCGTCGCAGGGTGCAAGGCTCAAGGCGCGAGGGGCTGGCTTTGGGCATCAGGTTTACGGCAGCGCTCAGCGGTCAGTGTGCGGGATGCCGAGACGATGACGGAAGGGGAAGTATTCGGCGATCCAGGCGGGATGGCGGCGCTGGGGGAACTGCTGGCTGACTGGGGGCCGGACCCGAGCGGGGTGAGACACGCCTTCCTGCGGCTCAAGGACCGCCTGCAGGGGTTGGATGGCGCCCGTTTCAACGTCGAACTGCGGCAAGGTGTCAGCCTTTCGCTGCGGGCAGGGGTAAAGGGAAACGGGTTCTGGAGCCGGCCGGTGTTTGCCGTGATCGATGTGGTGGAGGATTCCGACGGACGCTGGCTCTCGGTGTGTTTCTATGCGGACGCGGTCGCCGACCCGGAAGAACGGGGCAACCTTGTACCCTTGGGGCTGTTCGGCGAGGACGGATACTGCTTCGATGTGGCGGAGGAGGATGACTCCCTGCTGGCCTACCTGGATCGGCGCATCACGGAAGCCCACCGCACCGCCACTTCTCTGCCGACACCCTGAAGCGGGCATCAGTGGTGAGGCGACGGGTGGGTGCAGGGCACAAGGCCCATGGCGCAAGGTGTAACCTGCATATGGTCTGTCGACCCCGTGAGCCTTGCGCCCTGCACCTTGTACCTTGTTGTTATCCCTTGAGCCTTGCCCCTTGAGCCTTGCGCCTGTGTTTTATGGCTGCTCCGGCTCCAGCCACAGCTGATCGCCCGGGCGGATGAGCTCCTTAGGGGTGATCTGATTGAAGCGGCAGAGTTCGGGGATCGTGAGGCTGTACTTCTTGGCGATGACGTAGAGGCTATCGCCCGAGCGCACAATGTGGGAACGGCGCTCGGCCTTGGCGGCGGCCTGGGGGGCCCCGGAGGCGACCGGCGTGGCCGGCGGCTTGTCCGGTCTGATGGCCGCCTTCTGGAGCTTGATGAGCTGGTTTTCCACCTGGGTCAGCCTGGTCTCCATTTCGTTCAGGCGGGTGAGGCGGTTCTCCAGCTGGGTCACCCTGGCCTGCAGCGCCTCCTGCTCGCGGCCGGTTTCCCGGTTACAGCTGCCGAAGAAAAGCGCTACCAGAATGATCAGGACAAAGGCTCCGGCGCCCCAGTAGATGAACTGCTTCTTGAAGTCGACGCGGTCAAGGCCGCGGCTGGGCTTTTTCCCATACGAGGACTGCTCGAGGTCCTCCGCAAGACCGTCCATGAACTTGTCCAGATCTGCGACTGGTTCGGGTGCCATCGGAACTCCTTTCCCCGGCGGACTGTGATGAACGATGGCCGGAATGATAAAGCAAAGCAGAGCGGAGATCAAGACCTCGGAGCGGGCAAGTCCGACGCCGCCGGGAGCGTCGGGTCCTGTACCTCGTTCCTGATCCCCACGCCTACGCCGACGCCGGCTTTGCCGATCCCTTACCCCTTGATCCTTAATCCTTCCCTCGCGTCGCTTGTCCTCGGCCCTCTTCACTCTACCTCTCTATCCGATCCAGGTCACGATCTCGTCCAGCGGAGCGCGTTCGCGCTGGAAAGCGTTGACGGGCGCTTCCCAGTCAGGGTAGCCCACGGCGGTGCCGATCACGATGCGCCGGTCCGCCGGGACTTTCAGCTCGGAGCGCAGCAGATCCGGGTAACGCACCGAACCGGCGAGCATGATGGTGCCCAGCCCTTTTTCCCAGGCCAGCAGACAAATGGTCTGACTTACCAGTCCCACGTCCAGCATGGCGTATTCGACCGCCGTGCGGCGGTCCAGGCAGGCCAGGATGAGGCAGGGCGCGCCGAACAGGTCGAACATATCGCCGTAGTAGTTCAGGCGGCTTTCCATGTCCCCCCGGGCGATGTCGAGCGAGGTCAGAACGCTGCGGCCCACCCCCACGTAGCGGCCCTTGAGACGGTCGGGCCAGCTGTCGGGCATGGGGATCTCCGGGCACGTGGGCCGCTGCTCGAGGCAGTGGCGGCGGTTGGCCTCCTTGAAACGTGCGAGCGGTTCGCCGGCGGCCACCAGGAACTCCCAGGGCTGGGTATTGCCCCACGAGGGGGTCCAGCGGGCGGCGTCCAAGATCTCGCGGAGCATCTCCCGCGGCACGGGGTCGGGTTTGAAGCGCCGGATACTGCGGCGCTGGCGGACCGCTTCCTCGACCTGCATGGGGTTTTCTCCTTTCTCAAAATCGGTATCGCTATCAAAATCGGTATCGCTATCGAAATCGCGGTCCGGATCGCAGCCTGGGATCCGGCGATTTCCAGCTCCATCCGGACCCCGACGCCGGCCCCGGAAAAAGACCTCAGGGCCTGCTTCTCGGTCAGGAAACAGGCTTTGGACTATAGGCCAGAGGGACGCAGAGGGTCAACCGGAAACCGGCCCTCAAAAAAAAGCTTGACATACATGCCACATGGTGGTACATAGGAGATGCTTTTTTTCCTCCTCTTTTGCGGTGGCCTGTGAGTTCAAAGCACCCCTTACTCACAGGCCCCCAAAACCCCGGAACCCCCTCGTGCCCTCGGCTCGAGGGGGTTCTCCCTTTTCCGTACCGGCCTGGACCGGCTTCAACGCAGCTGGAACCGGACCGGCACCCGGACCCACATGGCGGTCTCTTCCCCTCCTCTGCGGCCGGATTCGAACCGCCATTGCCGGACCCCGTCCAGGGCCGCCTGATCCAGCATCGGGTAGCCGCTGCTGCGAAGCAGGCGCAGGTCCGCCACCCGGCCGTCTGTTGCCACCAGCACCTCCAGCCAAACGGTTCCCTCATAGCCCCGCCGCCTCGCCAGGCCGGGGTACTCGGGCGGTGGGCTTAGGCGGTAGGCGGGCATCTGCGTGGCTGCTTGCATTTGCGCAGGCGGCGCCTCCAGCGCCGGTGTTGCCGCAGGCGGGGGCGCGCCCGGGAAACTGGGGGTGGGCTTTTCCGGGGAGGGCGAGGTTTCCTGCGCCGGGCTCGGGACCGCCGTTTGAGCGGCAACCGGATCGGGCGGGGCCTCGGTTACGGGTTCGGGCCGCGGGGTTGCCGACGGACGGGCCCGTTCCGCGTTCCGCTTTGCGGGGGGGTTCGGGGGAGGCGTCGGTGCTCGCAGCTTGGGCGGTTCCGGCGGGGGCGGCGGTGAGGGCGGCGGTGAGGGCGGCGGCTCCTCCACAGATGCGGAAACCTCGGGTTCCGGTTCGGGGGGAGGAGGAGGCTCGGGCCGTTCAATGGGCGGGGCGCTTTCCGCCTGCGGTGGCGGTTCCTGCTGCGGCGCGGGTATTGGGGGTTCCGGCCGGGTCAGGGTGAGGGCCAGGACCTGGGGTCCGGTCACGACCGGAGGCTGCCAGTCCGACCGGAGGCTGAAAATAGCCCCGTGCAGGGTCAGGGCCAGCACCCCGGGCAGGATGAAGCGTTTCACGGCTTGGTCTCGGCCTCGGCCTGCAGGGAGACCCGCTCCAGACCGGCCGCCCGGATCTGGTCCAGGACCCTGAAGAGCGTCTGGTAAGGAAGGTGGCGGTCGGCGAAGAGCAGGACGCCGGCCTCCTTGTCGCCGCCGGCTTTTTTCGCCAGTACCGGCGACAAGGAGGCCACGGAAACCGGTTCGCCGTCCAGGTAGACGCTTCCGTCGGCCCTGACCGTGACCGCGAGGACGAGCGTTTTCTCCACCGCCGCGCTCCTGGAAGAGGGCAACTGCACCGGCAGACCGCGGTGGACCGCCATGGACAGCATGGCGTAGATGAAAAAGACCAGCAGCAGGAACACGATGTCGATCAGGGGTAGGATCTCGATGCGGGCCTTCCTGTTGGTCCGGCTTCGGATCTTCATGCCCGCTCCTCCGCCTTTTCGCCGGGCGCCTGCAGCAGCTTCTCGTACACGATCTCCAGGCTGGTGGCGTACTTCTCGATGTCCAGGGCCGCATTCTCGGTGCGGGTGTTGAAGTAGTTGAAGGGGAAGACCGACAGGATCGCGATCCCGAGGCCGGCGGCGGTGGTGATGAGGGCCTGGGCGATGCCGGCGGTCACCGCTTGGGGGTGTTCGATGCCGCTGGTGCCGAGCAGGTCGAAAGAGGTGATGATGCCGAGCACGGTGCCGAAAATGCCGAGCAGCGGGGCGACCGTGATCATGGTGTCCAGCACGATGAGGGAGCGGCGCATGCGCTGGATTTCGTCGGCGGCGGCGGTTTCCATGGCCTTGGACATGGAAAACTGCCGGTGCAGAATGCCGGTGACCAGGATGCGGATGATACAGTCCCGCGAGCCCCGGACCTGCTGCCGGACGGCCTCCCAGTCCCCCCGGCGGCAGAGTTCGAGGACGGTGTCGAGCAGGCGCGGGTTGCGCCGCAGATCCTCCCGGATCCAGAAAATGAGCCGTTCGATGATGACGGTCAGGGCGACGATGGAGCATCCCAGCAGGGGGTACATCACCGGCCCGCCTTTCACGAATATCTCCACCATGTCTTACTCCATTGCCTCCTTGGCATGTCCTTTGTCGGATGTGCTTATATCTCCCAGCCAAAGCACGAAGCACCAAATCCCAAATCCGAAACAATATCGAAATCCAAATGCTCCAAATTCCAAACAGAAACCGCAGGTCCCGGGTGTTGTGTTTTGATCATTTGGATTTTGGTCATTGAAGTTTTGTTTCGAACTTCGATATTCGGATTTTGGGTTTCCGCCCCTCAGAGGGGCGGGCCTACTCCTTCAGGTTGACCCGCGGCCGGCCGGTGGCCGGGTTGCGGTCCACGATCACCGGGCAGTCGTAGACCGACCGGATGTGTTCGGCGGTGACCACCTCCTCGGGACGGCCGCAGCAGTAGACCGAGCCGCCGCTCAGGAGGATCAGCCGGTGGCAGTACTGAGCGGCGAGGTCGATGTCGTGGGAAACCAGCACCACGCTCAGCCCCTTGCCCGCGCCGAGCTCCGAAACGAGCCGGAAGATCTCGCGCTTGTACTTGAGATCCAGGAAGGAAGTGGGTTCGTCGAGCAGGATGATGTCCGCCTCCTGGGCCAGGGCCCGGGCGATCAGGACCCGCTGCTTCTCGCCGCCCGAGAGTTCATGGATCGGGCGCTCTGCGCAGTGCAGGGCGTCGGTGGCCCGCAGGGCCGCGACCGCCTTGTCCATATCCGCCGGTCCCTCGAACTGAAAGGCCTTGAGATGAGAAAAGCGGCCCATAAGGACTACTTCGAGCGCGGAGAAGGCGAACCGGAAATGGCTCTCCTGGGCCACCATGGCCACCCGGCGGGCGATCTCGGAGCGCTTGAGGCGGCCGAGGGGCCGTTCTCCGATCCGGACTTTGCCCTCCTGGGGCGCGAGCATCCCGTCCATGATTTTCAGCAGGGTCGTCTTGCCCGAGCCGTTCGGGCCCAGGATGCCCAGCACCTCGCCGGCCCGGACCTGGAGATCCACTCCCCGCAGGGCCCAGCGGGAGCCGAAGCGAAATCCGACATCTTCCAGGGTCAGGACCGGTCCCACCGGCTGCCCCTCCTGCGCATTAAAAGGATGAAAAACGGCGCCCCCAGGAAAGCGGTGATCACGCCCACCGGGAGTTCGTTGGGTGAAATGAGGGTCCTGGCCAGGGTGTCGGCGGCGATCAGGAATCCGGCGCCGCCGAGGCAGGACACCGGGATGAGCAGGCGGTGATCGGAGCCGAAGGCCATCCGGGCCAGGTGCGGCACGATCAGACCCACGAAACCGATGAGGCCGGAAAAGGAAACCACCAGCCCGACCACCAGCGACACGATCAGGAAGCACGTCTTTTTGGCCCGGCCGACCTCGACGCCCAGCTGCGATGCGGTTTCTTCGCCGGCAGTGATCAGGTTCAGCTGCGGGGCAAAGCCGTAGAGGATCACCGAGGCCAGGAGCACGATCGGGGCCAGGATCAGCAGCGGCCCGAAACGGCTTTGGGACAGGTCGCCGTAAAGCCAGAAGAGCATGGCGTGCAGCCGGGCATCGGCGACCGTGGCGATGAAGAACATGATGATGGCGGTGAAAAAAGCGTTGACGATCACGCCGGTCAGCAGGATGGTGGACGACTCGAACCCCATCCGGCGGCTGCCGAGAGCCATCACCAGCCAAACGGTCAGCAGCGCCCCGCCGAAGGACAGGACCGGGACCCCCAGGCCGAGGCCGAGCCCTAGGAAGATGCCCAGGATGGCGCCGAAGGCCGCGCCGCTCGAGACCCCCAGGATGAAGGGGTCGGCCAGGGGGTTGCGCAGCAGGGCCTGGAAGACCACGCCGCCCAGGGAGAGGGCGAAGCCGACCAGACCGGCCAAGGCGATCCGCGGCAGCCGGATGCGGAGCAGGATCAGACCGGTCGGGTCCCGCTCGTCCAAGGTGCCCGATAGCAGCGCGCGAACCTGGCCCAGTGAGACATCCGCCGTTCCCAGGAAAAGCGAGGCCCCCGCCACCAGCAGGAGCCCGGCCGCCATGAGCAGGCAGACGGCGACGACCTTGCGCGGTCTCAGCGGCGCTTTCAGTGTTGGGGTCATGGTGCACCACCGCCTGCCGGGAGATGAACAGGGTTTTCGGCGCTTCGCAGGAGTGCAGGCACGGGGCTTTTCTCGGGTTCCAAGAGCTCCTCGAGACCCGCATCAGGCAGGAGGCCTTGGGGCCTTTTTGAGGCTGACTTGCGGGAGGGCGCTGTGGCTTCGCGGCTTACCAGCGGGGAAACCCCCGCCGACGCTGCGGAGCAGCGGCGGACGGCGGGAGGGGGCAATTCCCCCGCAGGTAAGTCGCTGAAGCCACCAGCCCGGGAGCTTGGGAAGCCGAGAAAAGGGGCCAAGGCCTTACACTGTCTACAAACGACCCGCATTCCGCATTCCGCTTTCCGCATTCCGAATTCCCTCACTCCCAATTCGCGGCGGGGTGGATCAGCCGGGCCATGGTTTCCAGCCCCTCGATGAACCTGGGGGAGGGCCGGTCGATGAGATCCGAGTCGATCAGGTGGACCCGCCCGGCCTGCACCGCCGGGATGGAACCCCATTGGAACCAGTCGCGCCGGGCCTGTTCAAAGCGGCCGCCTCTTTCCATGGAGGAGATGAGGATCACCTCGGGTTTGCGCCGGATCACCTCCTCGATGCTGATCCGCGGATAGGGTGTCAGCCCCCGGGCGCCCATGTTGCGGCCCCCGGCGAGCCGCAGCAGATCGTGGTGAAAGGTGTCTTCGCTGACCGTCATGATGGGCTGAACCTGGATTTGAAGGAAAACCAGGGGTTCGGGCCGCGCGCGGGTTTTTTCCTTCACCCGCTCCACCCGGCTCCGCGAGGCGGGCGGAAAGCTCCCCGGCTCTTTCCGGCACGCCGCAGAGGGTCCCGAGCGTTTCAATGGTTTCCAGCACCTGCCGGACGTTGCGCGGGTTGACCACGAACGTCTTGATGCCCGCCTGTTCCAGGATCTCGACTTCGGCCCGTTCGTTGCCGTCCACGGTGCCGATGACCAGGTCGGGCGCCAGGGTGAGGATGCGCTCGATGTTGAGGTCGATGTAACTGCCTACCTTCGGCTTGAGAGCCGCCTCGGGCGGAAAGGAGCTGAACTGGGTCACTCCCACCACCCGGTCCCCGAGGCCCAGGAAGTAGAGGATTTCCGTCAGGCTGGGAACCAGCGGGATGATCCGGCCGGGGGGGCGGTCCAGGACAATGTCACGGCCGAGCGCGTCCCGGGCGGCCCCGGCCGGCAGGGGCCACAGCACGGCCAGGGTGAGTCCCGCGATGAGTGCCAGCCTCTTCATGCGATCCCGGCCAGAAGAACGGCGATTTCCGCCAGCTCGTTGGTCGCCCCCAGGCAGTCGCCGGTGATGCCGCCGATTCTGCGGCGGCAATACAGCCCGAAAGCCAGCGTGACCGCGGCGGCGCAGCCGGCGTAGAGAAGCGCCTGAAGCGGACCGGTCAGGCAGGCAGCCGCCGCGGCGGTGATCAGAAAGGTGCCGATTCCGAGGGCCCGGTCGGCCGGCTTGGCGCGGCCGAAGGGCGCGGCGATGCTGTCCGGCCGGGCATTGGGGAAGCAGACCAGCGCCAGGGCCTGGGCGGAGCGGCCGAAGACCAGGCTCCAGAAGATCACCGTGGGTTCCCCTTGTTCCAGGCAATGCTGCCACCCGGCCGCCCTCAGGAGGAGGTCGAAGGCGATGGCGGCGACCCCGAAAGAACCCATGCGGGTGTCTTTCAGGATCTCCAGCACCCGTTCGCGGCTGCGGCCCCCGCCGAAAGCGTCGGCCACGTCGCCCAGGCCGTCGAGGTGGAGGCCGCCGGTGAGGAAGACGACCAGTGCCAGCGCCAGGACGGCCAGCACGGCCGGGCTGCCGAAGCCGCTGAGGGCGGCCCGGCCGAAGAGCAGCACCAGCAGGCCGAGGAAGGCCCCGGCCAGCGGAAAGAAGGGCAGCGTCCGCGAGAGGCGGGGCGTGTCCGTGCCCGGCAGGGGCAGGATCGTCAGGGTGCGAAAGGCTGTCAGCAAAGCCGACCACATCCCATCACCCTCGAACTCCCCGCTTCTCCGTTTCTCTGCCCCCAACCTCCCACAGCTTTCCAGTCTCCTTGTCTTCCCGCCTCCCGGCGGCGCTGTCTAGCGCTTATCCGCCACGCCGGCCGAATCGAAAGTGGCCATTTGGTGGTAGCACTCCATGGCCTGGGCGATGATCTGCATGGCCAGGACCGAGCCCGTGCCCTCGCCGAGACGCATGTCGAGCGTCAGAATGGGCCGGATCCGCTCGAGTTCCAGGAAGCGGCGATGGAACTGCTCGTCCGAGGCATGGGAAAAGAAGAGGTAGTCCCCCACGGCCGGCTCCAGCCGCAGGGCCGTCAGAGCCGCCGCCGAGGCCACGAAGCCGTCCACCACCACCGGGATCCGGCTGCTGGCGGCACCGAAAATCGTTCCGGTCATGCCGGCGATCTCATAGCCGCCCACGCGGCGCAGGGCGTCCAGCGGCGATCGGTCCCAGGCCTGGTAATGCCGGCGAACCCCGTCCCGCACCGCCTCCTTCTTGCGAGCCAGCAGTGCTCCGCTGGAGCCGGTGCCCGCTCCCACGGTGAGCTCGGCGTCCAGATCGAGCAGCAGGCAGTAAAGCGCGGCGGCCGAGGAGGTGTTGCCGATGCCCATTTCACCGATGCCCAGCAGGTCGCAGGCCGAGTCGCGGCCGAGCTCGAATCCGACTGCGAGGGCCGCCCGGCACTCCTCCGGCGTCATGGCGCAGCCCCGCCGGAAGTTGCGGGTGCCGGCTGCAACCTTGCGTACCAGGAGCGAGGGGGAGGGCTCGCAGGCGCCTTTGACGCCGATGTCGACCACCGCGTACTCGATTCCGGCCCTGCGGCACATGACGCTCACCGCGGCCCCGCCGCGGGCCATGTTCAGCACCATCTGAAGGGTGACTTCGCTCGGGTAGGGCGTGATGCCCTCCTCAGTAATGCCATGGTCGCCGGCAAATGTATAGAGCCTCATGCGGGAAAGCGGCGCATCGGCCCGGCCCCGGCAGAGGCCGTAACGCAGGGCGAACTCCTCGAGCCGGCCCAGGCTGCCCGGGGGCTTGGTGAGCCGGTCCAGGTGTCGGCGAATGTCGTTTTCCAGCCGCGGGTCGGCGACCGGAGCCACCGGGAACAGCTCGTCATTCATGGAAAGACCTCCCCTTGAGGGTAAGGGGGATCCCGGCACAGACCAGATGCACATTGTGGGCGCCGGCGGCTATGCGGCAGTTCAGGGATCCGGCCAGGTCCCGGAACGCGCGGGCCAGCGGGTTGTCCGGCACGATGCCCCAGCCCACCTCATTGCTGACCAGGATCAGGCTGAGCGGCGGCCGGGCGAGCTGCTCCACCAGGGAATCGGCCTCTGTCCGAATCCGTTCTGTTTCCGGCCAGAAACGGTGAAAGAGGTTTCCCAGCCACACGGTGAGGCAGTCCACCACGGCCACCCGGCAGTTGGCGGAGGCCCGCTCGATGGCTTCCGGGAGCCGAAGCGGTTCCTCGAGGGTTTGGAAGCGGTCGCCGCGCTCCAGGCGATGCTTCTCGATCCGTTCGGTCATTTCCTCGTCGCAGGCCACCGCGGTGGCGATGAAGGCCAGCGGGCCTTCGGTACCGCGTGCCAGCGCCAGCGCCAGCGAGCTTTTGCCGCTTCGCGCCCCGCCGGTGATGAGTGTGATTTCAGCCATGACCCTCCTCCCTCATACGGCACAAATCCGAAATACGAATATCGAAATCCCAAACAAATTCGAATATGAAATGATCAAAAGACAACAAAGTTGGATTCACGGAATCAGATTTGTCCAATTTCTGTTTTGGTCATTGAGGAATTCTGACTTTAATATGATTTCGAATTTGTGGGCCTCACATTTCAGCACGCCAGGCTTCGCCCCTTGGTTTGAGCCGGGTTTCAGAAGATGAACTCGATTCCGCCGAACCACTGCCGTTCAGGCGCCGGGTAATAGACGGCCTGCAGGGGGAAGCCGTAGACCACACCGTAGGGCGAGTATTTTTCACCCGTCAAGTTGGAGGCGCCGGCAAAAGCCTTGAGCCATTTCCAGGTGTAGGACAGCCGGGCGTCCAGGGTGTGGTAGCTGTCCAGTTTGTCGAAGCCGTTGGCCTGATCGCTGATGAGATAGCTGGTCCCCACGTAGTTCCAGGCGGCCGAGAGGACCAGGCCGGGCCAGATATCGGAGACCGAGAGGCCCAGGCTGGCCTTCTGCCGCGGGACGGCCGGGACGTCGTTGCCCCGGAAGGGGTCCCGCTCGAAGGTCGCCTTCTGATAGGTGTAGCTGCCGTTGAGGCTCAGGTGCCGGGTAAGGGCGGCCTGGCCGCCGATCTCCATCCCCTGGTGAAGGGTTTCGGGGTGGTTCTCGTTGAAGAAGGTCGCCGGGTTGAAGAAGATCTCGTCCTTGATTTCAGCCCGGAAAAAGGTCAGCCGGCCTTCGAAACCCGGGGCAAAGACGTGCTTGACTCCCAGTTCGTAGTGGGTCCCGGCCTGGGGTTTGAGATCGTCGTTCACCCGGATCCGGCCGGCCACGTAATCAAAGATCACGAGTTCGTCCACCAGCGGAAAACGGAAGCTGCGGTTGACCCTGGCGAACAGCGAGGACCCGCTGCCGTAAAGCCAGGTCAGGCCCGCGGAGTAAGCGTTTTCCCGCTCGCTGAGGGAGTCGGACAGAGGGGCCAGGGGGAAGGGGCCCAGGTCGCGCTGCTTGAAATCATACTCGACGCTTTCCCGGCGCGCGCCCAGGGACAGGATGAAGGCGTCCGAGAGCGACAACTCGTCGTGGGCGTAAAAGCCGTAGGTGCTTTTTTCCACGCCGGCGATGCCGGAGGGGGCTAGCGGCGCTCCGAAATAGGATGTCACATCCTGCTCGGAGCGGTAGACATCCAGTCCCAGGATGACCTTGTTGGGCCGTCCGAACAGGGCCCGGCTCAGAACGTAGCGGGGTGCTGCGCCGAGCGTCTCGGTTTCCCGTTCCTCAGCCCAGCTGAGGCTCGTCCAGTCGCTCTCGCTCTCGCGCGTCCGAAAGGAGAGGTCCAGGATCAGGTCTCCGAGGGCGCCCAGGGCCACATCGAAACCCAGATCCAGATAGCTGTCCTCGGTTTCGGCCTTGTCATTGGGGGCCGTGGAGCCTTTGCGGTCGGCGGACAGTTCCGCCGCGCTGAGGGGGCCGGGCAGGCCGTAGTCATCGGAGTGATGGGACCCGCTGAGGCGCAGGCCCAGAAAATCAACGGGGTCGGCCAGGATCTTGCCCCCGATGTTGCCGGCCCTGAAGTCGTTGTTCCGGCGGTAGCCGTCGGTGTCCTGGTAACTCCCGAAGAGCGAGGCGCGCAGGCGTTCTCCGCCGCCGCCCAGCTCGAAGCGCTCCTTGTGGCTGCCGAAGCTGCCGGTCGAGCCGTTGACCGAGGCCGACCAGCCTTTCGGGGGCAGCTTGGTGATGATGTTGATGACCCCGCCCACGGCGTTGTCGCCATACAGCACACTGCCCGTGCCGCGCACGATCTCGATCCGCTCGACCTGCTCGAGCGGGATCTGGGTCCAGTCGACGCCGCTCAGGTCGATCTCGTTCACCCGCCGGCCGTCCACCAGCACCAGGTTGTTGTAGGGCCCGGTTTCCCCGAACCCGCGCAGGTCCACCTGGGCGGTCTTGCCGTTGCCGAGCAGATCGCGCACCACGATGCCCTGCTCGCTGCGCAGAAGCTCGGCAACGTTCTGGGCGTTGGAGTTCTGCAGGGCCTCCCGGTCGATGACGGTCACGTTGGCCGGAATCCGCTCGGCCGGTTCCGCGACCCGGCTGCCGGTGACCACCACCTCGGCCAGCGCGGGCGGGGCGTTGTCGGCCGGCTGCAGCTCGCTCGCCTGGACGGGCTGCAGGAGCGGGAAAGCGACGAGCGTCAAACCACAGAGCCATTTTTTCATTGTGCGTTTCCTCCCTCTGATTGCTGGATCCCGCGTGTTTCCCCCGGGCCGGGTCGGTGTGCCGTCTCCCTGGGCTTCAGTTGCGCCCGGTGAGCCGAATCAGATCTTCGGGGCAGGGTACGGTCCGCCCGGCCCCAAGCGGGCATCGGTCGGCTCGGCCCGGCAACATGCCGTTTCGGCGCAGCCAACGAGCGTATTCCCGCCGCAGCCCCGGGTCCCTGAAGATCAGGATCTCCCCCAGTTCCTTGAGTTCTTCGCTGATGCGCCAGTACAGATGCATGACATCTCTCCTAAGCCCGCTGCCGCAGGGCAAAAAAAACCCCGGACCGATGGCATCGATCCGGGGATTCCCTGTTTTTCCTCGTGATCTACAAAGGGCGGCCTCGGTCCGCGAAGGCGAACACCCGGCATTCAGGCAGGTCTTCTGACTTACGGATCATCCTACTTACCGCGCCTTCCCATCCCGTTCAAAGGAACAGTGGCGGATGGCGGCTTTCGTCCCCGATCACAGCGGCGGGCCCGTCCCCGAGTTCAACGAGGTTCCCTATTGAGCTTGCGCACCTGAATGTCAAAGACCCCTTTAGGCAATTCCGGCCCGCAAGTCAAGCAGAATTTTTCGGCAAGCGGCGGGCGCCGATCTTCAAGCCCCCTCCTCGGCGGACTTGAGCATGCAGTGGAGCAGCACGTTGGCGCCCGCTTCGCAGTGTTCCCAGCGGGTGGTTTCCACCTCCACGTGGCTGCGGCCGCCGATGCTGGGCACGAAGATCATGGCGGTCGGCGCCACCTGGTTCATGTAGCTGGCATCGTGCCCGGCGCCGCTGACCATGCGGAGCACCGGATAGCCCAGGTCTCCGGCCGTCTCCAGCACCCGCTCCACCAGCCGTCCGGCAAAAGGGGAGTGCTCCACCCGCCAGGTCTCCTCGATCCGGATGGGACAGCCGCGGCGGCGGGCGATTTCCTCGAAATCCCGGCGCACGGCCTCCCAGGCCTCCAGGGCATGTTCGTCGTCCCAGGAGCGGATGTCCACCGTGAAGTGCACCCGGTCGGGAATGATGTTGCGCGAGTTGGGGTAGTTCTGAATCTCGCCCACGGTGGCCACCAGGTTGCCGCCCACCCGCTCCGGCAGGCCGTTCACCTTGAGGATCATCTCGGCGGCCGCGCACAGGGCGTCGTGCCGCCCCTCCATGGGCGTGGGTCCCACCTGGTTGGCCTCCCCCTCCAGGTAGACGTCGTACCAGTGCAGGCACAGGATGCCCTTGGGCGCTCCGATGGTGTACCCTTCGCGCTCCAGGACCGGCCCCTGCTCGATGTGGTACTCGTAGTAGGCGTGCACCGGCCGTTTCCCGGCCGGCCCGGCCGCCCCGGTAGCCGATCCGCTCGAGCTCGTCCACAAAGCGCTTGCCGTCGCGGTCGGTCCGGCTGTAGACCCAGTCCCGTTCCAGGGCTCCGGCCCAGACGCCGGAGGCCACCATGGCGGGCGCAAAGCGGGAGCCTTCCTCGTTGGTCCAGTCGACGATCTCCAGCGGCCGGAGCGTCCGCACCTCATTTTCGTGCACGGTGCGCAGCACCTCCAGGGCGCCCATCACGCCCAGGATGCCGTCGAAGCGGCCGCCCTTGGGCTGGCTGTCGATGTGGGAGCCGCTCATCACCGGCGGCAGGTCGTCGCTCCGCCCTTTCATCCGACCGAAGATGCTGCCCATCTCGTCCACCTGGACCTCCAGGTCCAGGTCCTTCAGCCAGCGAACGAAAAGATCCCGGGCTTGGCGGTCCTCGTCGGTCAGCGTGAGGCGTTGCACGCCGCCGCCCGGCGTGCCCCCGATTTTGGCCATCTGCTCCAGCGAATCCCGCAGCCGCGCCCCGTTGACCCTCAATTCACTCAGTGCCATGATCTTCCCTCCGCCTGGTTTATGGATAAGACATTTTTGACAGGATTGACAGGATTTCTTGGGATTGGTGAATATTTCTTCCCTTCCCGGACGGAAGGGAAAAATACCAGCCGCCTTCGGCGTTGAAGAAGCCGCTCCCTCTGGCGGAGACTTCTTCGCGACTTGAGGTTCCCTTCCTGCGATTGCGCCGTTTGCCGACCCCGGCGATGGTTCCTTTTGCCTTTCTTCCGGAAAGGCAAAAGAATCCTGAACATCCTGTAGATCCTGTCCAACCCAGTCTTCGCCCCTCAGCCGGCGACCATTTCGCATTCCGCATTTGGCATTCCGAATTTCACTTAGACCCTTGCGATGGTGAAGATGACGGCGCTCCACAGGGAATGGGACACCACCACCGGCGCCAGGTTGCCGAGCCGCCAGTAGAGCGCGCCCCAGAAGGCGCCGGCCACGGCGGCTGCGCCGATGAGCATGAAGTTGAAGGACCAGAGGTGGACGCCGGCATAGACGGCGGTCGCCGCCAGCCACCCCTGCCAGCCCCCCAGGCGGCGCATCAGGTTGCGCTGCAGGTACCCGCGCCAGTAGAGTTCCTCGCACGGGCCGGTGATGCAGGAAAGAAGGATGAAGATCATCCACGGAGGCGTGCCCGCGCCCTTGCCGTAGATGCCGCCGATCTGACTCTCGGCAAACGGGAAGAGGGCCGTTGAAACCAGCTTACCGACCCAGAAGACAACATAGAGGGCGGCCGCCGAAATCAAGCCCAGCCCCACGGCGCGGGGGTCCAGCCGCCACTGCTCACGGGGCAGGCGGTCGAGCCACAGCGAAAGACCGGCCAGCAGGCCGGCCGAACACGAGATCTTGATCCAGAATGTGCTCAGGGTCAGGTAGAAGGTGACAAACCAGAGGAACAGCGCCAGCGCCACGGTGCCCCAGACAGCGGCGGGGGCATGGCGGTTAGCGGAGATCTTGGCGGGGTTCGGCGTCATTTCTCATGCCGGATTCGGATCAGGCGAAGACCCGGGCCATCAGGGGAATGGCCACGAAGGCCCCGAGAGAGCTGCCCACGTTGGTGAAGACCACCACCAGCAGGACGCGGGTCATTTTGTTCTTCCAGAAGCCCTTGAAGGAGGTGATGTCGTCCAGCAGGTTTTCGAAGTCCCGCACCTTGGGTTTCCCCAGGAAAACCTCCACCAGCCCGGCTACCCAGCCGGCCGCGATCATGGGGTTGAGCGAGGTGATGGGGGATGCCACCAGCGCGCTGAGCACGGTCAGGGGGTGGGCCAGGGCCAGGGCGGCGCCTGCGCCGGCGAACAGGGCGTTGGGCAGGACCCACCACTTGAGCAATTCGGCACCGGCCGAGGCGCCGGCCACGAGAAAGCCGATGAGGATGAGCGCGATAACCAGCGCCGGGAATGACCCACTTCAGCGCTCCCAGGAGCCTGGACGGCGGCGGCAGGGTTTCCAGTTCCTTCAGATCCACCTCCGCATGCCAGTGTTGCTGGATTCCCGGGACGTGGCCGGCGCCCACCACGGCCAGGATCCGAGTCCCGGGCGCGGTCCGGATCTTGTGGGCCAGATAGCGATCGCGCTCGTCGATCAGGGTGCGCCGAAGCTCGGGCAGGCTTTCGCCCATCTCGGAGAGCAGGGCGTCGAGCACGTCGCGTTTTTTCAGCTGTTCAATGTCGGCTTCTTCGATCTTGTCCGCCTCTCCCAGGGACATGACCAGCTGGCCCAGCAGCTTCACCTTGCTCCAGAAGCGCATCAGGCGCCAGGTGCGGGCCAGGGTCACCCGGATGTCCCGGTCGGCCAGATGCACGGCGGCCCCCACTTCGGCGGCAGTCTCGATGGCGCGCAGCATTTCCTCCCCCGGCCGGATCCCCAGCTTGTTCCCGATTCGTTTCTGGAAGGAAGCCAGCAGCAGGTTGGAAAGCAGCAGGAAGGCCTTTTTCTCCCGGATCACCTTGAGCAGATCGGTTTCCTGCCAGCGCTTCTGCTGGGTCAGGGCCTCGTGGCGGGAGGAACAGAGCTCTACGCACACCGTCTCCGGTTTTTCCTCACGGATAACGCGGCCGACGAGCTCGGCGCTTTCCCGGGACACGTGGGCCGTCCCCAGCAGGGTGATCTCCTTGTCCTCATAGACGAGCCGAAGGCGGTTGTCGTTGTCAGTCATGGCTGGCCGTCGTATAATGGCCGCCGGCCTTTCAGGCGGAGCCGGCGGGCGTGTCGGGTGCGTGGCAAAGACAGCCCAATAACACAAACGTGAGGGGTTTCCAAGGGGGTATATGGGATGTGCGGCAGCCAGGCGGTCGAAGATCTGCTGCGCGAGGGCGTAAAGGCCGGGGTCTACCCGGGTGCGGTTCTGCTTTCGGCCCGCGGCGGCGAGAGAACCCGGCTCGCTGCGGTGGGCCGGCGCTGGCCTGAGCAGGAGGAGGCCCCCATGCGGACGGATACGATCTTCGATCTGGCCTCGCTCACCAAACCGCTGGCAACGACGCTCGCGGCCATGAAGCTGGTGAACGACGGCCGGCTGGCCCTGGGGGAGAGTCTCGAAGAGGCGTTGAAGGCGCCGCTGCCGGCGGACAAGCGGGACATCCGGGTGCGGCAGCTTTTGTGTCACAGCGCCGGGCTGGCCGACTGGAAGCCTTTCTACCTGAAGCTGGCGGACGTGGCGGCCGAGGAGCGGAAAGCGGAGATTCAGAGGCAGATTCTGGCGGCGCCGCTGATCTACCCGCCGGGAAGCCGCTCGCTTTACAGTGACCTGGGGTTCATGCTGCTCGAGCGGGTGATCGAGATCGCGGCCGGCATGCCCATGGCCGCCTTCCTGAAGCGCCATTTCTACGGCCCCCTGGGGCTGAAGCGGACCTTTCTGGACCGCGGCGGCCGGGGCGGTTTCAGGAAAGACGCCTTCGCGCCCACCGAAAACTGCCCCTGGCGGCGCCAGACCATGGTCGGGCGGGTGCATGATGAAAACGCCTTTGCCGTGGGGGGCCACTCGGGGCACGCCGGGCTTTTCGGGGTGGCCGAGGAAGTCTTCGGCATCGCTGAGCTCCTGCGGGAGCATTACCGCGGGATGCGGGACGACTTCCTCAGGCCGGAAACCGTGCAGGCCTTTTTCAGCCGCCAGGGCTGGGTGCCCGGCAACACCTTCACGCTGGGGTGGGACACGCCGAGCCCGGAGAACTCGAGCTGCGGCCGCCTCTTCTCAAGGCGCAGCGTGGGGCACCTGGGCTTCACCGGCACGTCGCTCTGGATGGATCTGGACAAGGACGTGACCGTGGTGCTGCTCACCAACCGGGTGCACCCGACCCGCAACAACGACCGGATCCGGGCCTTCCGGCCGGCCCTGCACGAGGCGATCATCAAAGAAATGGAAAAGCAGGCGTCAAGCAAACGGCGTCAGGCGTCAGGCATGAGGCGTCAGGCGGGCGCAAGGGGCAAAGCGTAAGGATTACGGCAAAGCAGGCTTTTCGTTTCCCGCTGTCATCGGACCATCTCAACCGAATTGCCAAATAGACCAAATAGACCAGATCAACGCCTTCCTGGAGGGAAGTCATGGGCGAGATCCGCAGTACCCTGGACATCATCATGGAAAAGACCAAGGGCCTGACCCTGAGCGAGGAGGAACGCCTGAAGGTTCGGGAAAAGGAACTGCAGGGGAAGGTAAAAGGCATTCTGCAGAAACTCCTGGACGGGCTGATGCAGCCCGGACAGGCGCAGGAGGAACTGGCCGGGCTGGGCGAGAAAGCGGCCCGCGCGATGCTGATTTCAGAAGCCCTGGCGCAGCTCGACCCGGTGCAGGACCCAACGGCGGTTCTTGAAATCCTGGAGCAGGTGGCCGGGGTGGACCCGAAGCCGGTCGGTGCGGCGGTGGCCGCGGCTCAGCAGGGGCTGGCGGAAGAGCGCGTGCAGAGAGAGGACGAACTGCTCGTGAGCCTGCGGCGGCAAGGGATTTCCGGTTCGGCCGTGCTTCCCAACCCGGAGGCCGACCCCGGCTGGAAGGAGCGGCTGGGAGAGCTCAAGGAGCGGCTGCAGCAGGATCTCGGTAGGCGGAGGCTCACCGCCGCCTGAGGATTGTTCTTCACCGGCAACGACTTTGAGGTTACACTTTGAAGTCCGCAATCTGCCTTGACATACATATGAATCGGTGTAATCATATGCATCGGGAGGCACGGAAATGCGCACTACCCTGAACATCGATGAGAAGGCGCTGGAGGCCGCTATGGCCTACGCGGAAGGGCGGACAAAGACCGAGGTGGTGAACGAGTCCCTGCGGAGGTTCGCGCGCGCCAAACGCCGCCGTGAGCTCCTGAACCTGCGTGGTCAAATAAGTTGGGAAGGCGATCTCGATCAGCTCAGGAAACGCGCATGAAGGTGCTGATCGACACCTCCGTCTGGATCGATTTCTTCAACGGGTACCCGAGCAAGGAAGCCGAAATGCTGGAGCGTCTCATCAAGGAGGAGGCTGAGCTTCTAACCTGCGGCGTCATCGTTGCGGAGTTCATGCAGGGCATCCGGGATCGAAAAAGTCTGTCTACCCTGGAACGCCACTTTCGCGACATGGATTGGCTGACTCCCAGGGAGCCCGAAACCTATCTTGAAGCCGCCAAACTTTTCCGTGAGCTGAGGTCCCGCGGTGCTACGGTGCGATCAACGATCGATTGTCTGATTGCCCAGGTTGCCGCCGAAAGCGACGCATTGATCCTGGCGAAGGATCGCGATATCATGGCAATTGTCGACTCTCGGATCCTCAAGTTGAAGACCCTTCCCCTGCCGGCTTAGCGCGGTGCTGTCCGTGTTCCGAAGCCGGTCTTTCAATTTCAAATTTCGAATTTTCTTTCCGCCAGCCACCGCAGCCCGGCCTTCAGCCGGGAATCTTCGGCCTCCAGGAACTCCCGGTCCGCCCGCGCGAGCAGTTCCGGCCGTCCGGCCAGGATGATTTCGGCGGCCATTGCGGCACCCAGGCCGCTCAGCTCCACGCAGCGGTCAAAGTGTGCGTGCTCCCCGGGGCTGGGGTTGAGGATGCGGCAGCAGCTCGACCCGGCCGCCTCGCGGAAGCGGCGATGGAGCTCAGCGGCGGCCTGGCGGGCGCCGTGGCGGTCCGGGCCGCACACCCGGTCCCGGCCCAGAAAGAGGCCGAGCGCCAGGAGGCCGCCGGCCAGCGATCCGCACAGGCAGCCGCCGCCTCCCAGACCCTCCGGAAAAGCGGACGCCAGGCGGATGGCCACCGGATCCTCCAGCTCGCGACCGAAGGCCCGGTTGAGGACCAGCAGGACGGCCTCGGAGCAAAGGAGCTGGTGCGTGGCCACCAGGTTTTGGGCCCGGCGACCGATCAGAGTCGTAAGCTCGGCTGCCGGACCCCGGACGGGGATGCCAGGTTCCGGAAGGCCGGCGCTCAATCGGTCCTCTCCATGGGGTAATCGGCACCCTTCCAGGCGAAGATGCCGCCCGGGTGACGGAAGACGTTGCGGTAACCGAGCTTCCTGGCCCACAGGGCGCCGTTGTGGCTGCGGGTGCATTTGACGAAACCGCAGTAGAACACGATCGGCTTGTCTTTGTCGGGCCCGAGCAGCGCGGCGAAGTCCTCGGGGCTCTTGCCGCCGGTTTCACCGGGATCCCAGGTCTCCATCAGCGGAATCGGGAACAGGAACTGCCGGGCGCCCGGAATGTGGGCCTTCCGAAAGCTGTCATCAAAGGGCATGGTGTCTACGATCAGCATGTCCTTACCGCCGTCGATCCAGGCTTTGAGCTCGGCGGTGGCCACCACGCCGTAATCGCCGGCCTGCACCTGCCGCAGCAGGTTCACGGCAATCGTCTCGGTTTCGACTTCTTTCTCGAACTTGTTCTTGGCCAGCGCCGGCGAAGCCGCCACCAGCATCAGCGCTGCCAGCAATGCCGGAACACTCAGCCCTCGACAACCTCTTGCCATCAGATCATTCCTCCATTTCTCCCAAGAAAAACGAATGTCGAACGCCGAACCCCGCCAAGGCCGGAAATGTCGAATTTCGAAGTGGATTCCGGCGCGGGGCCGATCACCACTTCGACATTCGGGGTTCGTCATTCGAAACTTGCCCCGCCTTTGGCGGGGTTCTGCGGTTTATTGCCTCTCGCTTTTCTCCGCCCTCCGCCACAGGTAAAGGTATCCCACCCCCGCCATCATGACCGCGTCCCGGTAGAGCGCGGTGCGCAGGCCGTGATAGGCGTCGGCTTCGGGGTCGTTGGGGCCGAAGCAGCCGCAGTCCACGTCCAGCCCGAGGTAAACCCCGTAGCCCAGGATGAGCAGAAAGAGCAGGAGCAGAGCGGCGATCACGGCCAGGCTGCCGCGCACTTCCAGAGCCAGTCCCAGCCCGGCCGCCAGCTCGAGAGCCGGCAGCAGGAGAGAAACGGGCATGATCCAGCTTTCCGGGATCAGACCGTAGGCCGCGATGATGACGGCAAAGGAGGCGGGGTCGAGGAGTTTGGTGGCTCCGGACCAGACGAACACGGCGGCCAGGGCGAGCCGGATCGGCGTCTGGGGCAGGGGAGAGAAGAGCAGGTCCCGGGCGGCATGCAGCAGGGTTTCTGCGCGCTGCGCGGAGAACAGGTGGTTTTCGAAATGGGCTCTGTCCATGGGGTCACCGGCAAACCAGTTCAGCTGTCCGGCGACCTTAGCTGCGGAAGGACCGATATGTCAAACTGGAATTTCCGATAAATCGAGTTTGTTCGGTTGGAATTTCCGATGCCCTTTCTCTTCGGCCGCGGCGGAAGCCAGGAAATCGGCCACCAGGCGGCAAAGCGGGGAAGCCGCCCGCCGCTGGTCGTGGATCAGGTAGAAGCTGCGGAACATGGGGAGATCCTTTACCCGCAGGGTTTTGAGGATGCCCGCCCGGATCTCGGTGCCCAGGGCGCGCCGGGAGAGGATGGAAACCCCGAGGCCGGCTTTGATCCCCTCCTTGACGGCGGTTGAGGTCCCGAAGCGGGCCACGACCTTGAGGGCGCCGGCCTTGATAGAGCGGGATTCCCGCAGCCGGTTCTCGAGGATCTTGAGCGTTCCGGAACCGAGCTCCCGCAAGATGAAGGGTTCCTGGTAGAGTTCCTCCAGGGCGATGGCCTTTCGCCCGGCCCAGGGGTGGCCGGCCGGAACCGCCAAGACGAGCTCGTCCTGCCAGAGTTCCTGCTGCGCCAGACTGCGAAGGGTGCTGCGGGAGCCGATGACGCCCAGCTCCAGGGAGCCTTCCAGGACCCGCGTTTCGATGTCGGCGCTGTCGCCGATGGTGAGGGAGACCGATACCCCGGGGTGCTCGGCGTTCAAACGACCGAGGACCTCGGGCAGGATGTATTCGCCGGGGATCGTGCTGGCACCGATCCGGACTTCGCCCTGACGGAGTCCCAGGAAGGCCTCCATTTCCAACCGGACGTGGTCCCGCAGCTCCAGCAGCTTCAAGGCGTGACCGTAGAGCAGCTGGCCGGCCCTGGTGGGGACGACCTGGCGGCCGAGGCGGTCCAGCAGGCGGGTGCCGACGGTGTTTTCGAGATTGGCGATCCTTTCACTGACCGAGGCCTGAGCCAGGAACACGGCCTCGGCGGCTTTCGAAAAGCTGCCGAGTTCCACGACCTTGCAGAAGATCTCCAGCTGCCGCAGGTCGAAATCCATGATCCGGCTAGGAATAGCATTGCCACGGAGCAAGCTGTCTTGATAGTCCCGTCATTGAGTGTGACCCTCTTTCGTCCCAGCGGACCGAACGCCGAAGCACCAAATCCAAGACCCCAAATCCCAAACAGGAGCAGCGGGATACTGGTTTTCTACTTTGAGCATTTTGATTTGTTTCGGATTTCGATATTCGGATTTAGGATTTCCGCGTCTCCTGGGAGTGAGCTTATTTCCTTGGCAAACCTTGCGGATCCTGCCTTGGGGGTTCATGGCGCTGAACCCATGAGACGCGGCGGCCGGGCTCACAGATAGGCGAACCAGTAGTTCTCGATCTGTTTGAAATTGGCAATCACCCGGTCCCGGCCCACCACCGGGTCGCCGTGTCCGGTGAGGAGGTAGTCCACGTCCAGCTGCGCGATCCGCTCGATGCTGGAACGGAGGGTCTTGCCGTTGCCGCCCGGCAGGTCGGTGCGGCCGATGCCCTGGCTGAAGACCACGTCGCCGGTGAAAAGGGCCTTTTCCCTGGGCCAGTAGAGGCAGACCGAGCCCGGCGAGTGGCCCGGGGTATGGATGACTTCGAAGGTCAGGTCCCCGACCTGCAGGTCGCCCTCCTGCAGCAGCAGGGTGGGCTCGAATTGGCTGACACCCAAAGCGTTTCCGTATTGGGCGATCATCTCGCGCACAAAGGCCATTTCGGTCTGGTGGACGGCGGTCGCGGTCTCGCCGTCCTGGAAGAGGCGTACCCCCTCCATGTGGTCCGGGTGGCCGTGGGTGACGATCACCAGGTCGATGTCGCCAGGTGAAAGGGACAGACGGGCCAGCCCGTCGCGGACGTGGCCGAAGAGGTGCTCGTGGCCCGGGTCGATGAGCACGTTTTTCTGGCCGGTGATCAGGTAGGTGTTGCCGTTGTTGGCGGTGGGGTTGGTCCAGATGAAAGCGTGCAGATTGTCAGGCAGTTTCATGTTCACCTCGAGGGGTCTTGGTCTCATACAGGGGCGTCGACGTCCAGGCGGTTCATGGCGCCGGAATGGGTAAAGATGGTAACCAGGGCTCCGGGGGTTGTCAAGCGGGCTGGGGTGCGCACACGGATGGCGCTGCGAAGGCGACAGCCCGGTGGCAAAGATACGGGGGTTGGTATACAATGAGACCGGGCTGCAGGCATTTGACTGCCGGGCCGGAGGGAGGGTGATGAAAAAAATCGAATTGCCGAGCGTCGAGCCGCAGGCCCAGGAGTGCACGGGCAAGCTGGAAGTGCCGAGCAAAGAGGAACAGGTGATCCTGGCCGCCATGAAAGCCGCCAAGGAGCGGGTGCGGGAGATCAAGCAGCGCCTCGAAACCCTGAAGGAGGGCGGGCCGGGGGCCCACGACGCGGAGGTCGGTCGGCTCGAAGGGGAACTCGAGCGGCTCAGGGCCGAGTGGGAGCGGCTGGAAGCGGAGCGCGATAAGGCGGCCCGCGAACGGATGATCCTGCTCGGGCACGCGGAACCCTGAAGGCCGCTACCGGCTTTCGGAGAGAATGACCCCTAGGCTGAGGGCCTGGGCGCCGCGGCGGACGGTCAGGCTTGTCCGCTCTCCCACGCTGCGCTTGTCCAGCTGGCGCAGGAGGTCCTGCATGCCGGTGACCTCCAGTTCGTCTATCCCCGTGATGACGTCCCCGCCGACGGGAAGACGCATGTTCCCCACCACCGCCTCGCGGCTCCCGCCCCGGAGGCCCGCTCGGTCGGCCGGGCTGCCGGGCTCCACCTCGACCACCAGCACCCCCTGATGCACGTCAACCCCCATGGCCTCGGCCAAAGCCGCCGTCATGGAAAGCCCCCGGATGCCGAGCAGCGGCCGGGCGACCTTGCCCGACGTGATGAGCTGGGTGGCCACGCCCTTGGCGCGGTTGATGGGGATGGCGAAGCCGATGCCCTGGTAGCCGCCCGAGAGGCTGTAGATGGCCGTGTTGATGCCGATCACCTCGGCGCTCGAGTTGAGCAGCGGCCCGCCTGAATTCCCGGGGTTGATGGCGGTGTCGGTCTGGATGAGGTCTTCGATCTCGTGCCCCTCCTGGGTCCGGATTCCGCGGTTGAGGGCGCTGACGATACCGGTGGTCAGGGTGTGGGAGAGGCCGAAGGGGTTTCCGATGGCGATCGCCTTCTGCCCCACCCGCACCCGGTCCGAATCGCCCAGGGTGGCGGTCACGTCCACGTGGCGGGCGGGAATCTTGAGCACCGCCAGGTCGGAGGAGGGGTCCCGGCCCACCAGGTCGGCCGCGATCTTGCGGCCGTTGGACATGGTGACCGTGATCTTCTGGGCCTGGGCTACCACGTGGTGGTTGGTCAGGATGTAGCCCTGTCGGTCGATGATGAAGCCCGAGCCCTGGCCCTGGCGGGGGATCAGCTCGAGCCAGAAGTTCATGCCCAGGGTGGTGGTGGCGATGTTCACCACCGCCGGGTGGGCGTGCTCGAACACGTCCATGTTGATCTTTTCATCCGCGGAGACGACCACCGGCGCCGGTACGGCCGACGAGCGGGGCCGGTTGAAATCCAGCCTGTCGGCGCCGGGGCGCGAGCCGAACAAGCCGGAGATGTCCTCCCAGCGGCTCCAGATCAGGAACAGCAGCAGGACCACGGCGATCAGAAAATACCGGTTGCGGACGCTCTGCATGGCGGGGCTTCCCAGGGTGCGGCTGCAGGGCCGCAACTCCAGGGATCAAACTAGTCCTGCGACCGAACGCTGTCAATCTCGTTGATCCGGTTCATCCTCAGAACCCCGCCGAAGGCGGGGCAAGTTACGAACGGCCACCTCCGAATGCCGCAGCGGGTACCAGACGTGAATCCCAATGCGACTTCATCATTCGACATTCCTTGTTCGGCGTTCGACATTCGTCTTTTCGGCCCGCCCGGTTTCCTTGACACCCAGGCGCAGAGCGGGCTAGAGTGCGTGATCTCGCCCGGCCCGGGAGCCTCGTCCATGAACCGATTCCTTGCCCCTTCCCGCAGCGCCTACCTGGAGCGCCAGAAGAACGAGTTCGGCCGGCATCTCTTCGGGGTGTTTCCGGCCCATTACCCGCGCGAGATCCTGTGGGCGATGAATGCACTGCCGGTGGAAATCTGGGATCCGCCGCTCACCGGCAGCCAGGCCGGCGCCCACCTGCAGCCCTACATCTGCTCGGTGGTCCGGCTGGGGCTGGAACTCGTTCTCCAGGGCCGGGGGCGGATCCTGGACGGGTTTCTGTTTCCGCACACCTGCGATTCCATCCAGAACCTGGCCTCCATCGTCTACGACTACCTCGGGCTGAAAAAACCCTGCTATTTCTTCTACCACCCCAAGGCGCCCTATCGCCCTTCGGCCCGCGACTACTACCGCGATCAGGTGCGGAGCCTCGTGCGGCGCCTGGAGCAGCAACTGGGGCCGCTCGACCCGCAGCGCCTGGCAGAGAGCGTGGCCCTGGGGCAGGAGATAGGGGCGGTCCAGCGGGAGATCTACGCGCTGAGGGCCGCTGGCGACCTGCGGGCGTCCAACGCGGCCTTCTACCAGGTGCTCCGGCAGGGCGAGTTCCTGCACCCCGACGACTACCTGCCGCTGCTGCAGGATTTCCTGGCCGAAGAAAGCGGTCCGGCCGGGCCCGGCCCGGCCGTTGTCCTGAGCGGGGTGCTTCCCAATCCGCGGGAGGTCCTGGGAGTGCTGGATGAAGCCGGGGTCCGAGTGGCCGAGGACGACCTGCTCAACTGCGGCCGCAGGCTGCCCGGCCCCGCCGCAGCCGCCACCGACCCCTACGAGGCGCTCGCGGAAAGCTACTTCGCCATGCCGCCCTGCAGCACCAAGGACTCCCCCACCGCCGAGCGCCTGGATGGCCTGGTCCGCAGGATCGAGGCAAGCGGCGCCAGGGGGGTGATCTTCTGGATGGTGAGATTCTGCGAACCCGAGTTGTTCGACCTGCCCCAGCTGCGTGAGGCGCTGAAAGACCGGGGGGTCGCCACCCTGGTGATCGATGTGGAAGTGAATCAGGGGCTCAGCGGGCAGCTCAGGACTCGGATCGAGGCGTTCGCCGAGCTGATCGGTTGAACCAAAACGTCCCAGGAGGCTGCTGATGTCGCTGGCCAAGAAGCTCCGCTACGGTTTCATGAAGGATGCCGGTGCGCCGGCGCTGATGCAGCTGGCGGACATGAAGAAGCGCGGCCGCCGGCAGAAGGCGCCGCCCGGGTTCGGCCCGCCGCTGAAAAGCGCCGCCCGGCTCAAGGAGATCATGACCCGCCACTACCTGCTCGCCCGTTATGCGGCGGGCGCCAAGCCGGTGGCCTGGGTGACCAGCGGCGCGCCGGTGGAACTGCTCCGGCCCCTGGACTGCTACACGATCTACCCGGAGAACCACGGGGCCCTCTGCGGGGCCAAGAAAATCGGTCCGGAGCTGTGCGCCGTTGCCGAGGAGCGCGGCTATCACCAGGATCTGTGCTCCTACGCCCGCATCGATCTGGGTCACCTCTTCACCGGCCGGACCCCGGTGGGGCGGCTTCCCAAGCCGGACCTGCTGTTCGCCTCCAACAACATCTGCCAGACCGTGGTCTACTGGTACAAGGTGCTGGCCCACCACCTGAAGGTGCCGCTGATCCTCTTCGACACGCCCTACAATTTCGGCGACATCACCGAAGAGGACATCCGCTACATGAAACGGCAGGTGGAGGAGATCATCCCCGAGCTGGAAAAGGCCACCGGCCGGCGCTTCAGCTACCCCAAGTTCCAGGAGGTCATGGGCCTGGCCCGGGACGCCTCGCTGGCCTGGGGCGAGGTCTTGGGCACCATGAAGGCCCGGCCGGCGCCGATGACGATCTTCGACGCCTTCGTGCACCTGGCGCCGATCGTGTCGCTGCGCGGACTGCCGGTCGCGCTGGAGTATTACCGCACGCTGCTGGCGGAACTCCGGGAGCGGGTCGAGCGGGGCGTGGGGGCGCTCAAGGATGAACGCAAGCGCCTGATGTGGGACAACATCGCCATCTGGTACAAGGTGCGGGACTTCTCGCTGCTCTTTGCCGAGCACGGGATGAACTTCGTCACCGCCACCTACACCAACGCCTGGGCCGAGACCATCCCCCACCTGGACACCGCCCGGCCGGTGGAATCCCTGGCCAAGGTCTACAGCCTGGTGATCCTGAACAACAACCTCAACCACCGCCTGAACCTGATGGAGCGGCTGATCCGGGAATACCAGGTGGACGGCCTGGTGATCCACTCGGCCCGCAGCTGCAAGCCCTACTCGGTCGGGCCAGTACGACCTCAAGCGCCTCCTGCTGGAGCGCGTGGGCGTGCCCTCGGTGGTCATCGAGGCCGACATCACCGACTCGCGGGCCTTTTCCGAGGAGCAGACCCGCACCCGGCTGGAGGCCTTTTTCGAAGCCCTCGAAAATCAGGGGGGACCGTGATTTTTCGGGCCGGCATCGACGTGGGATCGCTGAGCACGAACGCCGTCATCCTGGACCCCCGGGACGAGGTCGCCGGCTACAGCATCGTGCTCACCGGGGCGAACAGCACGGAAGCGGCCGAGGAGGCATTTCGGGTTGCGCTGGCCCGCGCGGGGGTAAGCCGGGACGCGGTGCAGGGCATCGTGGCCACCGGCTACGGCCGGCAGGCCGTGCCGTTTGCGGACCGCAAGAAGACCGAGATCTCCTGCCACGGCCTGGGCGCCTTTCACCTGTTCCCGGCGGCCGGGACCGTGATCGACATCGGCGGGCAGGACTCCAAGGTCATCCGGCTGGGGGAGGGCGGCAAGGTGCTGGATTTCACCATGAACGACAAGTGCGCCGCCGGCACCGGCCGCTTCCTCGAAGTCATGGCCGCCAAGCTCCAGGTGGCTCTCGAGGAGTTGGGACCCCTCTCGCTTCAGGCCGGGGGTGAAGTCCCGATCAGCAGCGTCTGCACCGTGTTTGCGGAAAGCGAAGTCGTTTCCCTGGTGGCCCGCAACCACCCCAGGGAAGAGATCATCCGGGGGCTGCACCGGGCCATCGTGAACCGGGTCTGGAGTATGGTGCAGGCGGTGGGGATCCACGGCGCGGTGACCATGACCGGCGGGGTGGCCAAGAACCGCGGGGTGGTGGGCCTGCTGGAGGAAAAACTGGGCTCAGCGATCCTCATCCACAGCGAGCCCCAGATCGTGGGCGCCCTGGGTGCCGCGCTGCTGGCCCGCGGGAAGTAAGGGCCCTGCGCCCGGGCCGCAACCGCCTTCCGAATCCGTGCCGGCGCGGGTGTTTCCGCCTGCCGGTTCAGGCCGGCGAAATCAGGGCACCATCCCTCCTGCCCGCCGTCATCTTCTGAACAGGCCACCGGGCAGGTGCAGAGCGCTCATTCCCAGTGCCGAGGCTCTTCACTGTTCCGCTTCTACCAGATTGCAGGAACGGGGTACTGCAGGATGAGATCGTCCGGGGTCAGGATCACCAGCCCGTGAACGATGGCCTGGCAGATGAGCATCCGGTCGAAGGGATCCCGGTGCAGCTCCGGAAGCCTTGCCAGATGCAGGGTGGCTTCTTCACGAAGCGGCAGGCTTTCGATGGCATGTCGATCGCGCTGCAAAGGGATGAACGTGTGGGGGGCTACGGGCAGGGGCAGTTTTCCCAGCGCGTGTTTGACCACGATTTCCCAGGTCGACACGGAACTCACAAACACCTCGTTGCCCGGATCCGCAAAAAGCCTGCGCGCTTTGGGGGAGAGATCCTCGGAATCCGTGATCACCCAGAGAAAGGTGCAGGTGTCCAGGAGGACCTTCATGGCGAATCGCCGCGGAACGCTTTTTCGAGCCCGTCCGGCAGCGGCTCGAAGAACTCCTCCGGGACCTTGAACAGGCCCTTGGCCAATCCCAGGGGCCGGGGTTTGGTTCGTTCCGCCGGCAGAGGCCGGATCTCGGCAATGGGAACATTTCGCCTGCAGAGCAGGATCTTCTCCCCTTTTTCGAGGCGGGCCAGGTAGCGGGACAAGTGGGTCTTGGCTTCGTGAATGTTGACTTTGATCATGGTCATATAGTGAACTAAGTAATTGGTCATGTCAAGCGTTTTTTGTGGCTTCTTTGTGAACCCCAGCGACCTGGCGTGGTTTTCCGCCGCTTCAACGACTGAACCCGGGAGGCGCGCCGGTCAAAGACTCCAGGGAGGAAGCCATGCCGAGGCTGTGCCGTGCCGAACGGCGCAAATATTCGGCTACCCGTGTCGCCTTTGTGAACGGCAACATGTTTGCCGGGCTTCATCAGGAAACCCTGATTCCAGGCTTTCAGAGCCGGATCGGGAGGCCTTGCTGGCTGAGGGCGGCAGGCGCTTCGAGCCCATGGCCGGCCGGGTGATGCGGGAATATGTCGCAGTTCCGGATTCGATCCTGCCGACCGCGGGCGGCTGGCGGCCTGGGCCCGTAATCGTTCGGGTTCGTCCAGGCCCTGCACAAAGACCCCAGCCGGAAGCGGTAAGGGGTATGCTCGCGCAGAGCGCGGAAAACCGGCGCGCAGAAACCGAAAAAAGTGGCGCCCGGCCCCCGAGGCGCTGGGGCGGAGCGGGCGCCCCCGAATCGACCCGATGCGGTAGCCGGGACTTCCGGCTATCCGAACCTCCCCGGCACCAGCCGAACCTTCCGCGGGGCCGCCAGCCAGACCGCGAGGCAGGCCACTGCGTACCATGCCGCAGCCAGCAGAAAAGCCCAGCGATAGCTGCCGAACACCTCAAAGGCCCAGCCGCCGAGCCACGGGCCGATGCAGCCCCCGACGGCGAAGCTGAACCACACGAAGCCGATGGCGGCGCCCACCCGCGGACCCTGGAAGATGTCGGTGACCGCCGCCGCCATCGTCGGCGTGGTGAGGCCCATGCTCAAGCCGAAAGCGACCGCATAGTAGTAGAGCATCCAGGGGCGGGAGGTATCTGCCATGAACGCCAGGACAAGGATGCCGGAGACGCCGCAGACCGTGCCCAGCAGCATGGTGGGTTCGCGGCCGATGCGGTCGGAAATGAAGGCCGCCACGGAACCTAAAGCAAAGGTGAGCCCGAACAGGGAAAGGACCGAGGACACGTAAAGTTTGCTGTAGCCCAGGTCAATGGCAAAGGCCACGTGGTGGGCCACCAGGATGTGCTGCGTGACGCCCCACAGGGCAAAGGTGGACAGACACATCAGCCAGAAACGCCTGGTCCTGAAAGCCCTGGTCAGGGTCCAGTCGACCGCGGCCCAGTCAGGGTCCACGATCCGGGTATTCTCCGGCTGCGGGCGCGAGGCGATCCCGGAGGGCTGGAACGAGCCGTCGGAGGTCAGCCCTTTCTGTCGCGGGTGGTAACGGACGATGAAGAGGATCAGCGGCAGCAGCAGGATCGGGATGGTGACCGCCTGCATCAGGAAGGCGAAGCGCCAGCCCCCGCGCTGGATCAGGTAGGCGATCAGCGGGTACCACCCGAAGGCGCTGCCGGCGCCCAGGAACACCAGCGACAGCGCCAATCCCCGCCTCCTTTCAAACCAGTTGCGCAGCACCGTGGTGAAAGAGACCGCGCCGATCAGGCAGAGCCCCGCGCCGGTGAGCACACCGAAGGTGAAATAGAGGTGCCACGGCCTGCTTGACCAGCCGGACAGCGCCAGGCCGCAGGAAAGAAGCAAGGTCCCGAGCGTCATGGTCCTGCGGGGACCGAGCTGATCAATCAGCCGGCCGGTGACGGGGGCCACCAGGCCGTAGACCAGCAGGTGAACCGAAAGGATGAGCGCGGTGGTGTCGCGCGGCCAGCGGAACTCCTCGAGCAGCGAGGGAAAGACGACGGAGAATGAATAGCGCGCGCCGTACCCGACGGAGTAGACGAGGATGCCGGTGAGGACGATGTACCAGCCGTAGAACAATGGGGGTGTCTTCTCCATAACTCGCATTTGTTTAGCCCAGAGTGACGGGTTTCTGGGAAACGGCAACATTGGAGCCTATTCCCTGGAACCTTGCCTGGCAATGAAAAAAGTGTGACCCCAGCCGCACCGCTGCTTCCGTACCGGTACAGACCCCTGCGTTGACCGCGCGCCGCGCAGCCGTCAGGAACCCGGCTCTTTTCGGCCTGTGGTCCCCGCACGTGGACAAACCCGGGAAAGCGGGCTAGATTGCTGCAGAGCCGTATCGGAGCGGTACTGCACGTCATGAAGGCCGTGGTATTCGACATCCAGCGCTTTTCCATCCACGACGGGCCGGGGATCCGGACCGCCCGCCCCAACCTGCGGGTGCGGGTCTCCGGGTATTCGGCCTACTGGGGCGACCTCTCGCCCGAGATGCAGGACGAGATCATCCGGCGGACCTGCTTTGCCCTATGATTAAAGAGCGTTACCAGGCCGGGAGCGGCAAGTGGTCAAGACGGGTGATGCTGAAATACGCTCTGCTGCAGATCCCTTCCCTGGCGGCCGTGGTCCTGGGCCTGCTCCTGCTGCGACAATATGTGGAAATCCCGGCCTGGCTCTGCTGGGCGAGTGTCGCCGGCTGGGCGGCCAAAGACATCGCCCTCTATCCCCTGACCTGGAAAGCCTACGACTCGAGCCCGGCCGGAGACCGTTTTTCGCTGGTGGGCGAGCGGGGGGTCGCCCGGGAGCAGCTCAACCCCGCCGGCCACGTGCGGGTCCGCGGCGCCCTCTGGCGCGCTCAGACAGCCGCCGGCGCCCGGCCCGTTGCGGCGGGTGAGGCGGTGCGGGTGCGCGCGGTCCGGGGGCTGACTCTGATCGTGGAGCCGGAGCCGGAGTAGCGGGTTCCCGCCCCGGCCTTCGTCGGCGGGTCAAACGTCTCAGCCGGAGAGAAGCTCGAGGCCTGCGCAGAGAGCCTCGAACTCCTGCTCCGGAACCGTTTCCCAGGGGCGGGTGGGGATGAACCGCAGGAAGGACTTCACGCCCGGTGAGAAGAGCTTGCCCGCCTTGAGTTCCGGCTCCCGCATGCGGTACTTGAACTCCTCGCCCAGGTCCAGCAGGAGATCCATTGAATCGTGATCGTCGAGCAGCCGCACCACCAGGGCGTTCTGGACCCGTCCGCGGCCTTCCATCCGGCGCCGGCCGCGGGCGTCCAGGTACACGGTCAGCACCGAGTCCTCGAGTGCCACGGCGGCCCCGTCGGCGGCCGCCAGGAAAGCGCGCTGCACTTCATACTCGCCTTCCTTGAAAGGGACCCAATCGCCCATAGGTCATCTCCGCGGAATTTACAATCGGACTATTGACTCATCCCCAAATCATGTACTATGGCGGACAACCGAAGGCAAACGGCCGGGGGCCGGTGGAATGTGAAACCGGCCATGGACGGACCGGCCTGCCGGGCGCCAACAGAGCGGTGAGGCTGTTCGCCTGAGGCCTGCGGCGCGCTCAGCGCGTGCCGAACAGCCGGTCGCCGGCGTCCCCGAGTCCGGGGATGATGTAAAAGACTTCGTTCAGGCGGTCATCCAGGGACGCCCCCCAGACGTCCACATCCGGGTGCGCGTCCGCCAGGGCCTTGACGCCCTCCGGGGCGGCCACGATGCAGATCGCCTTGATGTCGCGGCAGCCGTTTTTCTTGAGCAGGTCCACGGTGGCGATGATGGATCCGCCGGTGGCCAGCATGGGGTCGAGGATGATGGAGGTGCGTTTGTCCACGTCGTTGCAGAACTTCTGGTAGTACTGCACCGGCCGGGCGGTTTCCTCGTTGCGGTAGAGCCCGACGATGTTGACGCGAGCGGAGGGAATCAGGTCGAGCACCCCTTGGAGCATGCCGATCCCGGCCCGCAGGATCGGGGTCACGGACACCTTCTTGCCCGACACTTTGCGGACCCGGACGGTGCCGGCCCAGCCCTGGGCCTCGTGCTCCTCGGTCTCCATGAAGCGGGTGGCCTCGTAGGTGAGCAGGTTGGTCAGCTCCCGGGCCACCACCCGAAACTTGGTGGTGGAACAGTCAGATCGCCTGAGGATACCGAGCTTGTGCTGAACGAGCGGATGTTCTACCTCGTGAAAGGGCATGGCGAGTTCTCCTTTGGGGTGTTGGAGTTGCGGCGGAAGAGGGTCGGAGGGCGCCGCCGCCGCGCCAGAAATATAGGAAATGCCGCCGGGGGTGTCAACCGGCAATTCGGCGGCCCCCGGGCCGTGAGGCGGACAAAAGAATGAACACGGATATCCTGCTCGTCCTGATCATCGTGACCGGTGCGGTCGCCCTTTTCGTGACCGAGAAACTGAGGGTCGACCTGACGGCCCTGTGCATCCTGCTGGCCCTCCTGTTGCTGGGCCTGATCAGGCCCGAGCAGGCGCTTTACGGGTTTGCCAGTCCGGCCACCGCCACGGTGGCCGCCATGTTCGTGCTGAGTGCCGGTCTGGCACGAACCGGGACGGTGGCCTGGCTGGCCCGCCGGATCGACGCCGTGGCGGGCTCCGGCCGCACGGCTTTGGTCGTGGTGCTCTGCTCGGCAGTGGCCGTGCTTTCAGCCTTCATCGTGAACACGGCCACGGTGGCGGTCCTGATTCCGGTGGCCATCGCGCTGGCCGAAAAACGGAAGGTGCCTGAGTCCCAGGTCCTCATGCCGCTTTCCTTCGCGAGCCAGTTCGGCGGGGTCTGCACCCTGATCGGCACGTCCACCAACATCCTGGTGAACTCCTTCGCCCTGGAGCAGGGCCTGCCGGCCTTCGGGCTGTTCGAGTTCGCACCCCTCGGCCTGGTGATGTGCGGGATGGGCATCGGCTACCTTGCGCTTGTCTCCGGCTGGCTGCTGCCCCACCGCAGGGGCGCGGCCCAGCAGACCGACAAGTACCGCCTGGCGGACTATCTCACCGAGCTGCAGGTGAAGGAGGACTCCCCCCTCGAAGGCAAGCGGTGGCGCGAACTCGAAGATATCCGGGACCTGACCCTGATCAAGATCGTCCGCGGGGGGAAGTCCACCTGGCGGGCGACCGCCACCCCGATCAAGGCCGGGGACGTGCTCCTGATTCACGGCCACGCCAATAGTCTGATGAAAGCCAAGGACGCGCTGGGCCTGGAGACCCGCGGGGACGCGGTCATCGACGACCAGCGCCTGAGCTCGAACTCGGTGGAACTGGTGGAGGCCCTCATTTCGCCCCAGAGCCGGCTGGTCGGCCACAGTCTGCGCAGCGCGGACTTCAGGCGCCGTTACGGCTGCGTGACCCTGGCGATTCAGCGGCGCGGAAAACTCCTCCGGGAGCGGCTGGAAGACATCCGCCTGGATGCCGGGGACACGCTGCTGCTGCAGTGCCGCACCGAAAGGGTGCCCCACATCATGCAGTCGGCGGATCTCATCGTGACCAACAAGCTGACGGAGCTTTTCCTGCGCAAGGACCGCGCCCTGATCGCTCTGGGTCTCGTCGCCGCTGTGGTCCTGCTGGCGGCCTTCAAGGTCGTGCCCATCCTGGTGGCGGCCCTCATCGGCGGGGTGGGAATGGTGCTTGCGGGCTGCCTGACCCTGGAGGAAGCCTATGAGGCCATCGATTGGAAGGTGGTTTTCCTCCTGGGCGGGACCCTGCCGCTGGGGCTCGCCATGCAGCAGACGGGGACTGCGGCCTGGCTGGTGAACACCCTGGTCGCGCCCCTGGCGCAGGCCGGGCCCATCGTCCTGCTGGCCGTCATCTACATCGTGACCGCCGTGCTGACCGAAACCATGTCCAACAATGCCGCCGCCATCATCCTGGCTCCCCTGGCGCTCTCTCTCGCAGCCAGCCTGGGGGTGGATGCGAGACCCTTCCTGGTGGCGATCACCTTCGCCGCTTCGACGAGCTTTGCCACCCCCATCGGCTACCAGACCAACACCATGGTCTACGCACCCGGGGGCTACCGCTTCCTGGACTACACCAAGGTGGGCGTGCCGCTGAACCTCCTGTTCTGGGTGACGGCCACGATTCTGATCCCGCTGCTCTGGCCCTTTTGAGCGGGGAGCCGGGAAGTGTGCTATGCTGGAAACCGCCATGCTTGCCATCGACCCCATCGCCGCCCAGGTGCTTCACAACTGCCGGGTGGCCGACGCCCGCCACGCCGGGATGTACTCGATCTGCGGCCTGGCGCTGGGACTGCGGGATCTCTACAAGTGGGAGCAGGGACTGCCGCCCTGGGAAGAAAGGGATTCGGCCGAGATCCTGGAATGGATCGGGGACCGGGAGGAGGAATGGGAAAGGGTGTGTTTCGAGGAGTTTCGGCCGATCACGATCCAGGGCCGTTCCCACGACCCTTTCGATATCGCGAGCATCAATGCGCGACTCGAAAGCGAAGGCTTGATCTACGGCGCCGGCTATGCCCATGGCCTGCGGCCCACTTTTTTTCTGGCTGAGCTGAAGGAGCGGCGGGAGATGGAGGGGCTGCGGGTCCAGGTGCTGGGCCGCGAGCTGGCGCGGGACCTGCTGACCCTGCCCGCACTTTCGCGGGACGCCTGTATTTTCCTGCGCCGCGAATCGGCGACCCTCTTCCTGTGGGACCGGATCCTGTTCGCCCGCAAGTCGGGTCGCACCGCCCTGCGCTTCGCGCTGGCTAGCTACGGCGTGGCCGCCGGCGACCAGGCGGCGCTGCGGGAGCGCCTGGATCAGATGGTTGCGGACCAGATGGAGGACCATCTCCAGCACGAGATCGGGGAACTCCGGGACCGGGTGTTTGACCGCGATCTGTGGCGCGAAATCATCGCTGCCTTCCACGGGAGCCCGATCGAGCTGCTGGCGCGCGCGCTCAAGGATCTGCTGGCCGACACGCAGCGCACCCTGCCGCACATCATCGAGGCGCGCCGCGCCTCCTCGCTCGCCTTTTACGCGGCCTTCCTCGACGGCCTGCGGCCGAGGCTGTTTCCCGAGATCCGCCGCGCCTTCGAGGATTTCCCCGCCAGCGGAAACTGGCAGCCGGTCGAGCAGGCCGCCGCAGCAGGGTTTCGAGCACGCCCGGCGTCAGGCGGAAAGCCTCAGCCGGATCTATCAGGAGGGCAGGCGGAAAGGCGACCTGGCCTGGGCCCGCGGCGAGATCCGGACGGCTCTCCTGGTTCCGCTGGGCCTGGCGGAAAAGAGCCCTTGAGGTAAACCCGAAGATCAGGAGGTCTGCTTGATGAAAGTCGTCGCGTTCAACGGGAGCGGCCGCAAGGACGGAAACACGGCCCTGCTGCTGCAGGCCGTGATGGGGGAACTGTCCGCGGCCCGGATCGACACCGATCTCATTCAGCTGGCCGGGCAGGCGCCCCAGGGCTGCATCGCCTGTTACCGGTGCTTTGAAAAAAAGGACAGGCACTGCAGCGTGACCAAGGACCGCCTCAACGACTATCTGGACAGGATGGTCGCGGCCGACGGGATCCTGCTGGGGTCCCCGGTCTACTTCACCGATGTCAGCGCCGGCATGAAGGGCCTGATCGAACGCTGCGGCATGGTGTCGCTGGCCAACGGGGGGCTGCTCAAGCGCAAGGTGGGCGCCGCGGTGGTGGCTGTGCGGCGCGCCGGCGCCGTGCGCACGTTCGGGACCCTGAACAACCTCTTCCTCCATGCCCAGATGATCGTGGTGGGTTCCTCCTACTGGAACGTGGGCATCGGCCGCGACCCCGGGCAGGTGAACGAGGATGCCGAGGGGATTCAGACCATGCGCACCCTTGGCCGCAACATGGCTTGGCTGCTCAAGCGGATGGCCGGGGAACGGGCGGATGAATCCTGAAGCCCGCCGGAAAGAAGCCATCGAGGCTTTCCGCGAGCATGTCTCGTCGGGAAAGGTGGCTTTTTTCCAGCAGTACGGGCTCGATTTCGTCATGGGGCGGCGGGAAGGCCCCTACCTGTGGGACATGGCCGGGCAAAAACGCCTCTTCAACCTGCACTGTAACGGCGGGGTCTTCAACCTCGGGCACCGCCACCCCGAACTGGTGGAGCTGCTGCGCCGAAGCCTGGACGACCTGGATATCGGCAACCATCACCTGCTGAGCCGGGCCAGGGCGGAGCTGGCCCGGCTGATCGCCCGGCTCATGCCCGGGGACCTGGAGTACACGGTTTTCGGAGTTTCCGGCGGCGAGGCGGTGGATCTGGCGCTGAAGGTGGCGCGCGCCTACACCGGCCGCAGCGGGATCCTCTCCGCCCTGGGCGGCTACCACGGCCACACCGGGCTGGCCATGGCCGCCGGCGACGAAAGGTACCGCCGTCCCTTCGGGCCGCATCCGGCGGGGTTCCGACAGGTGCCTTTCGGTGATCTGCGCGCTCTGGCCGGCGCGGCGGACCGGGACACCGCGGCCGTGCTCCTGGAAACCGTCCCGGCCACTCTCGGCATCGTGGTTCCGAGCCGCGAGTACCTCCAAGCGGTGCGCGCCCTGTGCGACGAGCGCGGCATGCTGCTGATCCTGGACGAGATCCAGAGCGGCCTGGGCCGCACGGGGCGGTTGTGGGGGTTCGAGCATTTCGGGGTGCTGCCGGACATGGTGCTGCTGGGCAAGGGGCTTTCAGGCGGTCTCTACCCCATCACCGCCACCGTGCTGCGAAAGCCGTTGGAGTCGGTGTTTCACCAAGACCCCTTCATCCACATCTCCACTTTCGGGGGCGCCGAGATCGGCTGCCGGATCGCCCAGCGGGTGCTGGAGATCTCATCCGCTCCGGGGTTTCTGGCGCATGTGGAAGAACTCGCCAAGGGTTTCCGCGAGGGGGTCCTGCGGCTTTGCCGGCGCCACCCGCGGCTGCTCCGGGAGCTGCGCCAGCTGGGGCTGATGATGGGGCTCAGACTCCGGGATGAACTCTGCGGCCCGCTCCTCACCAAGACCGCCTACGACCAGGACCTGCTGCTCGTCTATGCCAACAACGACCCCTCCGTGTGCCAGCTCCTGCCGCCGCTCAACATGCCGCTGGACCAGGTGGGGTGGGTCATGGAGCGGCTGGATCGGGCGCTCGGCACCGCGCGGCGCCTTGAGCCGGTGCTCAGGCTCAAGCGCAAGGTGCACCGGATCCTCGGAAACCGGCATGAAGATCGACCTCGAACTCCTCGAGCGCTTTGAGCAAAGCCTGAACCCGGCGCACCCCGAGGCGTCCCCGATCCCCCTCGAGGTGCTGGGCTTTGGCGAGATCTCCAGCATCTTCCGGATCGGGGCCGACCGCCGGGTGGCCTACAAGCGGATGCCCTTGTTCAGGAATGTCGCGGCAGCCGAAGCATACGTCGCCCGCTTCCGCGAGTACAGCGGCCTGCTGGCCGAAGCGGGGCTCAGGCTGCCTGAGCAGGGAACCGCCATCGTGCGCGTGCGGTCGGAGCCGGTGGTCTGCTACATCGCCCAGCAGCAGCTGCCGGCCGAGGGCTTCGGGCACCGCCTGATTCATCGGCTGCCCGCCGAGCGGGTGCGATCGCTGCTCCGCGCGGTGGCCGGGGAGATCCGTAAGGTGTTCCGCTTCAACCAGGCGCGGCTTCCGGTCGTGGAAATCGCCCTTGACGGTCAGCTGTCCAACTGGGTGCACCGGGAGGGGGCCGCCGGGCTGGTGTACATCGACACCGGCACGCCGCTGTTCCGCAAGGAGGGCATCGAGCAGCTGGACCCGGAGCTGTTTCTGCAGAGCGCGCCCTCGTTTCTGCGCTGGATCATCCGCTGGCTGTTTCTGGCGGACGTGATGAACCGTTACTACGACCAGCGGCAGGTGTGTCTGGACCTGGTGGCCAATCTTCACAAGGAGCAGCGGCCCGACCTGGTCCCTGCCGCGCTCGAGTCCGTGAACGAGCTGCTGGCCGATCCTCTGAGCGCGGCGGAGGTGGACCGCTACTACCGGCAGGACCGGCTGATCTGGACGCTCTTTCTGGCCTTCCGGCGGATCGATCGTGGAATCAGGACGCGGCTGCTGCGGAAACGCTATGAATTCATCCTGCCCGGCCGGATCAGGCGCTGAACCATGTGCGACACCTTCGTCATCCTGCCCCCGGCAACCGCTGACGGCGCGGTCCTGTTCGCCAAGAACAGCGACCGGGAGCCCAACGAGGCCCAGCTGCTGGAGTTCCGCCCCGCCGCTCGGCATGCGCCCGGCACCGGCCTGCGCTGCACCTACCGGGAGATCCCCCAGGCCCGGGAGACCCTGGCGGTACTGCTGTGCCGCCCGTTCTGGATGTGGGGCGCTGAAATGGGCGTCAACGAAAAAGGACTGGCGATCGGCAACGAGGCGGTCTGGACGCGGATGCCGCTCAGCCGCAAGGGCGGTCTGACCGGCATGGACCTTCTGCGGCTGGCGCTCGAGCGCGCATCCGGCGCGCAGCAGGCCCTGGAGCTCATCGTGCGGCTGCTGAGCGATTACGGTCAGGGCGGACTCTGCGGGTTTGAGGACCGCCGGATGGCCTACCACAACAGCTTCCTGCTGGCCGATCCGCGGGAGGCCTGGGTGCTGGAGACGGCCGGGCCCCTGTGGGCCGCGCGACGGGTGCGGGACCTCTACGCCATCAGCAACGCGCTGACCATCGGGGAGAGCTACGACGAGAGCCACCCCGACCTCATTGCGGTTGCCCGCCGCAAAGGGTGGCTGAAACGGGGCCGGGACTTTCACTTTGCCGGTGTTTCGCGGACCGCCTCTACACCCGGCTTTCGGCTTCCGCCGTCCGGCGGGGGCGGGTCCTGGAGCTGCTCGAAAAGGAGCGGGGGAAAATCCTGCCCGAAACCGGTTTCCGCATTCTGAGGGATCACGGCAACGGGGACTACCGCCCCGACCGGCACCTGCTGGGAAACCGGGTCTGCGCCCATGCCGCCAATCCGCTCTTCCGCAACGCCACCCAGACCACCGGCTCCCTGGTCGCTCAACTGCAGCCCGGGCGGATCACGGCCTGGGCCACCGGCACCGCTGCGCCCTGCACCGGCCTGTTCAAACCCATCTGGCTGGACAGCCCCGGGCTGCCGGAGAACGAAGCGGACGCGGCCGACACCTTTGATCCCCGCCATCCCTGGTGGTGCCACGAACGGCTGCACCGCTCCGTGCTGCGGGATTTTCCCGCCCGCAGCCGGCTGTTCCAGACTGGGCGGAAGGCGCTGGAGCAGGAGTTCGTGAAGGAGGCGGCGGCCGTTGCGCCGGCGCGCCGCAAGGAGCTGACCGCCCGCGCCTTTCGGCTTGGCCGGGAAGCGGCCGCCCAATGGATTGAGCAGGTGCAGGGGATGCCGGCGACAAACAAGCCGGGTGGGCTGTACCGGCTGTACTGGAAAAGGCAGGACCGCAGGGCCGCAATGGCGTTGCCTTGAGCACGGCCCGCTGCAAGGACCCGATCGGGAGGTAAGGAATGTTCCGAGAAAGAATCCAGTACCGGCCGCTCCGCGACCGGATCAGCGATGCCGAATCGGCCGCGAGCCACATCCATGACGGCACCAACCTGTTCGTCTCCGGGTTCACCGCCGGCTACCCCAAGCGGATTCCGCGGGAGCTGGTCCGGCGGGCCGAGGCCGGCGAGCGTTTCAAGGTCAACCTGTTCGCCGGCGCCTCGACCGGAGATCTCCTGGACGGCAGCCTGGCCCGGGCCGACCTGGTGGCCTGGCGCCGGCCCTACATGAGCGACCGCTTCATGCGGGAGAAGATCAACCGCGGGGAGATCCATTTCAAGGACGACCACCTCTCCAAGACTCTCGGCCCAGGTCCGTTCCGGGGATTGGGGCCCGGTGGACGTGGCATTGGTGGAAGCGGCGGCCATCACGGCCAAGGGGCACCTGATTCCCACCATGTCGGTGGGCAACACGCCGACCTACGTGCAGTGCGCCGAGAAGATCATCATCGAGATGTCCAACGCGGCGCCGCCCGAGCTGGAAGGCATCCACGACATCTTCATTCCCGAGGACCCGCCGTACCGGATGCCCATTCCGATCTACCGGACCGGTGACCGGATCGGCAAGCCCTTCATCGAAATGGATCCCCGGCGGGTCGTGGCCGTCGTGTTCAGCGACGACGAGGACACGGGCGCGGTCTTTGCGGAACCGGACGAAACCTCGAAGCGCATCGCGGCCCAGATCCTGGACTTCATCAAGCACGAGATCCGCCGCGAGCGTTTGCCCGCCGGACTGCCCTGGCAGTCGGGGGTCGGCGACGTGGCCAACGCCGTGCTGGCCGGCTTTCTGGAGGAGGAGTTCTTCCGCGACATCGACATCTACTCCGAAGTGCTCCAGGACAGCGTGCTGGACCTCATCGACCTGGGCAAGGTGCGGGCGGCCTCCGGTTCGGCCTTGACCCTGTCCCGGAAGGCCCGCACCCGGTTCTTCAACGAGCTTTACCGCTACAAGGAGAAAATCGTGCTGCGGCCGGTGGAGATCTCCAACTCGCCGGAAGTCATCCGCCGGCTGGGCGTGCTGGCCATCAACACCGCGGTCGAGGTGGACATCTACGGCCAGGTGAACTCCACCCATGTCAACGGCTCGCAGCTGCTCAACGGCATCGGCGGGTCGGCCGATTTCGAGCGCAGCGGCGCCGTCTCCTTCATCGTCACCCCCTCCACCGCCAAGGAGGGCCGGATCTCGCGGATCGTACCCATGGTGAGCCACGTGGATCATTCCGAGCATTCCGTCGATGTAATCGTGACCGAGCATGGCCTGGTGGACACCCGGCCCCTGACCCCGCGGCAGGTGGCCGAAGCCATCATCCAGCGCTGCGCCCACCCGGAGTACCGGGACCTGCTGTGGGAGTACTACCAGCGAGCGCTGCGGGAGCAGGGGGGGCATGAACCCCATCTGCTGGAGGAGTGCTTTTCGTTCCACCGGCGCTTCATGGAAACCGGGGAGATGAGAAAGTAAAGTCGGAATTCGGAATTTGAAATGCGGAAATGAGCGCCGGTTGTCCGAATTCATGCGCAAAGCATCAAACGCGAGGTGCAGGTCGGAAAGCAGTGCCCAGTGCAGAGGGCTGATGACCCTCGCTATCGAAATCGAAATCGGTATCGAAAAGCGGATTCACTGAGAACGGACTGTCGATACCGACAGCGATACCGATAGCGACTCCGACAAAAAACGAGGTCGTTTAGACCCTCAACAGGGCTGAAAGGAAGAAAAGACTGCGTGGGTCTGAGAGTCAAGAGCCGCCCTACCTGGGAGCACATCAAAATGCTCCTGTTCGTGCTGCTGCTCATCGAGCTGGTGCTTCTTTTCATGGGCTTGCTTTTCGGTCGTCTCCTGGGATATGAAACCGCCCTTGCAAGCTGTTTCTGGCTGGGGGTGATCGTGGCCCTGTGCGCGGCTTCGATCTTTGTGCTGAACCTGGCTTCTGCAGGCCTCTGGACAATCTGCTCGAAACTGGGCAACCGGTGTGGAAAGGGCGGTCGCCGATGGCCCTCCTGATCATCGCACGGAACGGCAAACAGGAAACCTGGGCCCGGCATCTGCGCGCTGCGGACCCGGAATTGGATATCCGGGTCTGGCCGGAAACCGGACGGCCGGATGAGGTGAAATTTGCCCTCTGCTGGCAGCACCCGCCCGGTGAACTGAAAAAGTACCCGAACCTCAAATGCATCGCCTCCATGGGCGCCGGGGTGGACCACATCCTGGCCGACCCCGAACTGCCGGCCGGCGTGCCGGTAACCCGGGTCGTGGAGCCCTCCATGGCCCAATCCATGAGCGAGTACGTCGTGCTGGCCGTGCTGAGTCATTGCCGGAACCTGAAGCCACACCTTGATGATCAACAGCAACGGAAATGGAATCCGAGAATTCCCCTTCTGGTCAGGGAGGTCGAAGTGGGCATCATGGGCCTCGGCCAGCTGGGTTCCGATGCGGCCTGCAAGCTGCATGCGCTGGGCTTCCCGGTGCGGGGCTGGAGCCGGTCGGAGAAGAGCGTACCTAGAGTCCGCTCCTTTGCCGGCCAGGCTGACTTCCAGGAATTCCTGGCCGGTTCCCGGGTTCTGGTCTGCCTGCTGCCCCTGACCCCGGCTACCCGGGGCATTCTGAACCGGAGCACCTTTGCCGGGCTGCCCGGCGGAGCCTACCTGGTCAATGCGGCCCGCGGCGAGCACCTGGTGGAGCAAGATCTGCTCGAGGCCCTGGCAGAGGGCCGGCTGGCGGGCGCCTGCCTGGATGTGTTCCGGGAGGAACCCCTGCCCGCCGAGCACCCCTTCTGGCGTCATCCGAAGATCGTGGTGACCCCTCACATCTCCAGCCTGACCTATGCCGAGTCGGTGGCCCCCCAGATCGCGGCCAACTACCGCCGCCTGCAGACCGGCGAGCCGCTGCTGAACCTCGTCGACCGCGCCAGGGGCTACTAGGCCGGCCGCGGCGGGCCGCCTGAGCTGGGAAACGGGAAGATTCTCTCGCGCTGGGGCGCAGAGAGCGCTGGGAACGACTAAATGCGCATGAAGAAATTCTTCTCTGCGAGCCCTGCGTCTCCCTCCCCGGAGGGTAGGCCCTACGGGCTCTCCGAGTCGTAGACTGGAGGCTGCGCGGAAAAAAGTTCCCGTTTCGGAGCAGATGACATGCGTACCATCGGGGAGGGGAAGAGTTCGCTGCCGCTGGCCGGCATGGTCATCGTGGCGCTCTATATCGCGGCCCAGATCCTTTCCGACGTGGCGAGCCTGAAGATCGCCCTGCTCGCCGGGTTCAGCATCGACGCCGGCACCTTCATCTATCCGCTCACCTTCACCATCCGCGACCTGATCCACAAGCGCCTGGGCCGGGACGCCGCCCGCTTCATCGTTCTCCTGGCAGGCGGCATCAACCTGGGCATGGCGCTCCTGTTTCAGTTCGCCGCCTGGCTGCCTCAGGACCCCTCATGGGGCCTGGGCAGGGAGTTCTCGGCCATCCTGGGGCCTATCTGGCGGATCGTGGTCGCCAGCATCGTGGCCGAGGTGGTGAGCGAGCTGCTGGACACGGAAGTGTATCATCTCTGGGTAACGCGGATCAGCCGGCGCCGCCAGTGGCTGCGGGTGCTGGCCAGCAACGGCGCGAGCGTCCCGGTGGACAGCCTGATCTTCTGCTGGGGGGCGTTTGGTTTTGCCCTTCCCAATCCGGTGGTCTGGTCCATTTTTCTTTCCAACATCATGGTGAAGGGCGCCGTGACCCTGCTCGGCCTGCCTGCCATCTACCTGGTGCGGGAGAAGGGAGCCTGACCCTGATGAGGAGGGCGGATCGGTGGACCTTGCGAGAGGGCTTCTGAGCGTGGCGGCGCTGCTGTACCTGGCCGGCCTGCTCACCGAGACGCTCTTTAACCTGATCGTGCTGCAGGCCAAGGAGCGGGAGGACGCGCGGGAGCCCGGAAAGCTCTGGAACCGCCAAGACTGGTCCCGGCTGCTGGAGGGGAGCCTGCCGCCTTTCCGCCAAGCCCCCTGGGCCAGGGCGGCGCTTGAGAAGGGGGGGGCGTTTCTGTTCGCGCTGGTCGGTCTCCTGGGGTTGGCCAGCTTGTACCTGAAAACCCGTTCGTATTCCTGGCTGCTGGCCGGCCTTGTCGGGCTGGTGCTTCTCTACACCATCACCAACGTGCTGTCCCTGCTGCTGGCGCGGCTGCTCATGGCCGAGGTCTCCTCCGGGGATGAGGATCCCGGGCCCCCTGAGGACTGAGCGGGTCCCTATCCGGAGGAAATGAGCGCCACGCCGCCCAGGGCCAGCGCCACCCCGCAGAGCTGGATCCGCGCGGGTTTTTCGCGCAGGACCAGCCTCGCCAGCAGGACGGTTACGGCCGGGTAGAGAAAGGCCACCACCGAGACCGGACCTAGCAGGCCCCGGGTGGTCGCCACGGTGAAGCAGAAGGTGGCCAGGGTGTCGAAAAGACCGATCGCCAGGATGGAAGGCAGATGGAAGCGGGCCTCCTTCAGGGCGGGTCGCACCGCGGCAACCACCGGGATCAGGAAAACACACTGGGAAACCCGCATCAGGAACGTGGCCCAGTAGGGATCCACTTCGCTGGCCTGATCCATGACGATGCAGAAGGTGCCGAAGGTGAGGGCTGCGAGAACGGCCAGGCGGGCGCCGGCGGCCACCCGGATGTCCCGCGCCGGGCCTTTTTCCCAGGAGGCCAGCACCGCGCCGAGGACCGCGGCAGCCATGCCCAGGCTCTGAAACCGGGCCGGGATTTCTCCCATGAGCAGGCCGGCCAGAACCGGCAGCATGACTCCCGTGGCGCTGATGGGCGCCACGATGGCCATTTGACCAATGGCCAGCGCGCGGTAGAAGAGCAGCATGCCCACCACCGCCAGCCCGCCGCCGGCCACGGCATAGAGCAGCTGATGGCGGTAGGCCGGCCAGGAGCCCATGGCGAGCAGAACGAGCAGGGTGATGCCCAGGCCCGCGAGGCAGGAAACCAGCAGGACGGTGATCGCGGAAAGGGCGCGGCTTTTCAGCCCGCCCAGGAAATCGGCCACCCCCCATCCAAGGCAGGCGGTCAGGGCCAGGGCAAGGGAAATCATGGAGAACAGCGTATACACCAGGAAAGCCGCCCGCATCAAGCGGTTTCCTTGACGCCCGGGCGGGCGGCGGGTATGCTGGCTTCCTCGAGGGGCGCAGGGAATCGGGCCCGGTGCGCTGGGCGGGAAAAGGAGGATCAATGTCCGGAATGGTCGCTCGGAGCAGCGGCGCGAAATCGTTCGACAAGGTATTTCACATGGCTGCGGCACTGCACTGGCCGGAATGCTGCTGCTGGCCCTGCTCGGCTGTGAGACCCTGCCGGCGCCGGCGGCAGGCGGTCGAAGCTTCGATGCCCCGGAGCGCTGAGCCTCGCCGCTGGTCTCCCGGGACGGGGGCGACTGACAGACGGGGATTTTCCCGAAGGGCGGCAGATGCAGGCGGGGCGGTCTTTCAAGACCGCCCCGGTTTCTGGGGGCATCCGGGCAGCTACTTGAAACGCCCCATGAGTTCGGCCTGGCTGATGATATGACCCTGCATGGCCGTCAGCAGCTGGGCCTTGCCGGAACCGGATAGCAGGCTCAGCGTTGTGTCCAGTGCATAGATCTTAAAGAAATAGCTGTGCTCGGCCGGCGGGCTTGCGCCGGAGTAGGGCTTCTGCCATAATCCGCTGAAAAACAAAGCCCGGGAGAGCCGTCATGAAAAAAATCGACCCCGTTCTGCCGCATCCGGCCGGCCGCGAGAGGGTTCGCGCTGCGGCTGTCGCTTTGCCTTTTCGTGCTGCTGCTGGCCTTTCCCGGCAGGCTGCCGGCGACCGGCCTCCTGCTGGAAGACCTGCGCCTGCATCTTCCCTGGGTCACGTACCGGGGTGTCACGTTCTTCGCGGACCTGGCCTACGTGCCGGGGGGAAGCGCCATATCCTTCTCCCTGACGGGCGCCGGGCTCCGTACGGTCACCCCGCCATCCGGAGCGGCCGCCGTGCTGAACGAGGATTTCTCGCTCCAGGTGCCGCTGCTGGGCTTTCTGGGGGAGCTCTTCAGCCTCGATCTCCAATACCGGCCGGACATCGATGCGACCCGCTTCGTGGTGAGCGGGGTTTCCCTGGCTGCCGCACCGGCCGGCCGGGGGAACCTGGTATCTTCCGAGCAGCTCTCTTCGCTGACCGCCTCCGCCGTCGCGGCCCAACTGCTCAGCGCCGGGATTCCGTTTGTGCCGAAACACGGCGTGACCCTCTACCGGCTGATCTATGACAGCATCGACCCTTTCAACCGGCCGACGCGGGCCTCCGGGCTGCTGGCGGTCCCGGCGGGCCTGTCGCTGCCGGCGCCGCTGCTGGCCTATCAGCACGGCAGCATGACCCGTCGGGATGAGGCTCCCTCGGCCTCCGGGATGGACGTTCCGACGCTCGTCGCCGCCGCTTCGGGCTACCTGACGGCAACGGCCGATTACCTGGGGCTTGGCCTGTCCGGGGGGCTGCATCCCTACGTGCACGCCAAGTCTCTCTCAAGCGCAGTCGTCGACATGCTCCGGGCGAGCCGGGCCTTTTGCTCGAAGGAGGGGATCGGCCTAAGCGGGCAGCTGTTTCTGGCGGGCTACTCTGAAGGAGGCTACGCCACCATGGCGGTTCATCGGGAGCTTGAAACCCACCATGCCTCCGAGTTCGATATCACCGCTTCGGCCCCCGCGGCCGGGCCCTACGACCTGTCAATGACCATGCTCAAGCAGGGGCTGGCGGCGGAGTCCTGGCCCAACCCTTACTATTTCCCCTATATCCTGCTGGCCTACAATACGATCTACGGTCTGGCGGACGACTACGACGAGTTGTTCGCCGCTCCCTACGACGATAGTATCCCCGGGCTCTACGACGGCGGCAAGTCCGGCGCTGAAATCAACGCCCAGCTTCCCGCTGCGCCGCGGGACGCCATTTCAGCCGCTCTGATCGAAGCGCTTGAAGGAGCGGAGCCCCATCCTTTGAAAAGCGCTCTCCGCGAGAACGATCTCTATCAATGGACGCCGCGGGCCGCCATGCGGATGTTCCACTGCCGGGGGGATCAGGATGTGCCCTTTGCCAACTCGACCGTCGCGCACAACTATTTCCAGACCCATGGCGCATCGCACGTAGAGCTCGTGGCCTTGGATTTCGGCGGTCATGTCGAGTGCTCGATCCCCACCCTGGTGCAGATCAAGACCTGGTTCGACACGCTTCTCAGGTGAAGCCGCGCCGCTGCGCGGCCCCGGTCCCGGCAGCGAGGTAACTCTGCCCATGGCCGTCATGTACCCGGAAGATATCGAAGGCTGCCCGGAGGCCGGCCGGGCGGACAAAGCGGTGTTCCGTTTCCTGCGCGAAGCCGCCCGGCCCCATCCGGACTACCGGTGCTGGTACACGCGCCTGAGCGGAAGATTCCGCGACCTGCCGGACTTTGTCCTGTACGGTGAGGAGCTCGGGTTGCTCGTGCTGATGGTGAAGGCCTGGAGCCTGGAGCAAATCACGGGGTACAATCCTTTCGAGTTCACCGTCCGGGAACAGGGACATGAGGAAAAACGGATTAACCCCGACAAAGAGGTCAAGGCCTGTGCCGAGCGGCTCGAGGAGCGGCTGAGCAGGGCCCGGGCCACCGAGGACCTCAAGCTCCCGGTGGGAAGGATGACGGTTCTTCCCAACGTGGACTCCTGGGTATACCGCGAGCACGGAATCCGGTGGTTTGTACCGGCCGAGCGGGTGCTGTTCCGGGATGAGATGGCCGCGGCCGGGCCGATCTTCAAGGACCGCAGGGGCAGCGCTTTCCTGGAGCGCCTGGCGGGCGCCATGCCTTTTCGCTCCCGGGGGATCGGCGCCCGCGAAAAGGATCTGCTTCACCGCCTCATCTGGCCCGAAGCCTGGATCGAACTCCCGCACCGCAAGGGATCCGGCAAGGCCCGCTTTCAGGAGGAAGTCCGCCTGCTGGATCAGAACCAGGCTCGCCTGGCCCTGCGCCTCGGCCGCGGGCACCGGATCATCAAGGGGCCGCCCGGCTCCGGCAAGACCCTCATGCTGGTGGCGCGCTGCTGCCAGCTCAGCCGCTTCGAGCCGAGCGCCAGACGTTTCCTGCTGGTGTGCTACAACATCGCGCTGGTCAACTACCTCAGGCGACTGATTCTGGAAAAGGGGGTGGACCCGGAGCGGGCGGGCATCCGGGTCTGCCATTTCTTCGAGCTCTGCGCTCGGATTCTGGGGGAGGCGATCCAGTACGAGAACCAGGATGCCGACTACTACGAGAGCGTTGTCCGGGAGGTGCGCCGGAAGATGGAACAGGGCCGCTGCCCGATCGCGCCCTTCGACGCCATCTTCGTGGATGAGGCCCAGGATTTCAGCAACCCGATGCTGAGCATCGTGCTCGGCCTGCTGGCACCCGGAGGTGACCTGGTGCTGGCCATGGATGCCTATCAGGATCTGTATGCCCGGCGCAGCCCCTTGGGCTCCCTTGGAATCGAAGCGCGGGGACGCACCCACCGCTTGAAGCAGGTCTACCGCAACACGGTCGAGATCTTCCGGTTCACCCAGTGTTTTTTGGGAACGCGGCCGGAAGAAGTAGGGCCGCCCGCCCTGCTGGATGCCGCCGAGCACCTGCAGGGTCCCGAGCCGGTCTTGCAGCACTGCCCGGACGGAGATGCGGTGGAAGGTTTCATCGTGCAGGACATCCGCGAAAGGGTGGCTGCCGGGGAGTTCAAATACGCCGAGATCGCCGTCATCTACGATGACAAGATCTATGCCCTGGAACGGTTCGGCTACGGCAACCGCGCGCTTCCGGTGCGCATGCTCAGGGCTATGGACCGTGCGGGTATTCCGGTCACCTGGGTTTCCATGGATGTCCGCACCAAGGCCGCCTTTGATGCGACGCTCGACCGGGTCTCGCTCATCAGCATCCACAGTTCCAAGGGGCTCGACTTCGACCTGGTCTACCTGCTGGGGGCGGACCGGGTACAGCCCTCGGCGGAAACCGGGAACCGGATGGTCTCGCTGCTCTATGTGGCGATGACGCGCGCCAAGTACCTGCTGGTCATCCCCTATGTTCAGAAGACCGCACTGATACGGCGCATGGAGCAGTGCCTGGAACGGCGGCAGACTTGATGGCGCTCGCCTCAGGGTCCCAGGAACCGCACCGTGCCGCGATCGGTGTTCACAGTGAGCCCGGCCGGCAGGTTGCGGAGGGAGGTGAGCATGTAGGGCCCTCCGAGGGTCAAGTCCAGGTTCATGATGACGTGGGTGGGCGCGGTCTCGTCCGTGCTGATGCTCTGCAGGTAGGTCCAGCAGTACATCGACACCCAGCTGGGCCCCAGACTCGCGGTACAGGCCGCCGGTGCTTTGTGGTAGTCCCCAAGGCCGCTCACCATGCAGTCGAAGGAAAAAGCCGGCCCTCCGACATGAGTGACGGCGCAGTTCAAAATGGCCGAGGGCTCGGTGTCACCGGTTCTGAGGAAGTCCCAGCGCGCCGTTCCCAGATAGTCCCCGGCCTGCGCCGGAGCGGCGGCCCAGAAAAAAACCCCGGCCAGGATGATGCCCAATAGCCCGGTCCTTGCGGAATCGAGCGTTCCCTTCATCTTCGTCCCTCCTCTCAGATCCAGGTTGCCGGATACCGCAGCCACGGGTTCCTTTCCCGGCGTTCGGCCCGGCCCCTGGGCCTTGATGCGATCGGGCGGGAAATGCTCTTTAGTCCCAACGTCCCCTAATCGGGGTGCTGGAACAGCTCGTTGAAGTAGGCGATCAGCAGCTTTTCCCGGATTTCGGCGGGCAGGGCGTTGAGGATGCCGTTGACGGGCGCCATGCGCTCGGGCAGCCCGCCGGCCCCGATGCCGGCCATGGCCAGGAGATCGCTGAAGCCCTGGTCGGTGAGCTGGCTGAAGTCGATCTGGGCCAGGGTTTCCCTGAGAAGCGCTTCCTCCGGGCCCGGTTCCTGACCAGCGGCCGTGTCCACGCATCCGCGCAGGTCGGCCAGCATGGCGTCCACGGTTTCCAGACCGGCGGCGGTGATGGAAAGGTGGATGTTTTCCTTGCTGCCGCCGAAACTCAGCTGGGGCTGGAGATACCAGCCTTTGAGACGCATCTCGTCGATCAGCTGAAAGACGTTGATCGCATCCGAGGTGAAGGCCACCAGGCAGAACTCGGGCCGGCCCAGCACGCGCAGTTCGGGGATGGCTTCGATCCCCCGGATCGCCTTGCGGGTGGCTTCCAGCGTGCGGCGGGCGATGTCCAGGTAGCCGTTGTCGCCCAGCAGCTGGAGCTGGGCCCAGGAAGCCGCCAGGGGCCCGCCGGATTTCGAGCTCTGCACCGCGGTGTTGATGACCGAGTAGCCGGTCCAGCTCGCGCAGCAGAACAGCTGGTGCTTGCGGAAGGACTTGTCGCGGTAGAGCACCACCGAGGCGCCCTTGGGGCAGTAGGCGTACTTGTGATAATCCATGGAGATCGAGGTCACGCCCGGCACGCTGAAATCAAAAGCCCCTACGGGCTCGCCGAGCCGCCTGAAGTAGGGCAGCAGCCAGCCGCCGACGCAGGCGTCCACGTGGAGCCAGAGGTCGTGTTCCAGCGCCAGCCGGCCCAGCGCCTCGATCGGGTCCAGCACGCCGTGGGCGTAGGAGACCGCCGAGCCCACCAGCAGGATGCTGCTGGGGGTGACGGCCGCCCGCACGGCGTCCGGGTCTGCCTTGAAGCTTTGCGGGTCGACCGGGACCAGGACCGGCTTGATCCCCAGATAATGGGCCGCCTTGTGAAATGCCGCGTGGGCCGTGACCGGCAGGATCATCTCCGGTTCGCGGATCTCCGGCTTCCGGGCGCGGCAGAAATCCCGGGCCGCCTTCACGGCCAGGATGATGCTTTCGGTCCCGCCGCTGGTGAAATTGCCCACCACTTCGCTTCCGCCGCCCAGGTGGGCGGCGGCGACGGCCACCAGTTCGTTTTCCAGCCGCAGCAGGCTGGGGAAGGCGGTCGGGTCGAGCCCGTTTTCCGAGAGGTACATGACATAGGCCTGCTTGGCCGTCTGCTCCACTTCCCGGCGGCCGTGGTCGTAGACATAGGCCCAGGTCCGCCCTCCGTGGGTCTCGAGGTCGTGCTCCCGGAAACTGTCGAGCTGTTGGAGGACCTGTTCTGCCGGGATGCCGCTGGCTGGGATTTTCATGAAGGTCTCCTTTCGCGGATCCGGATGATGCAACCGGCGCAGACCCTAAGGCGGGGAGCCTGCTTCGCCGGTCGAGAGAGTCCGCAGGCGCTCCTCGGTGAGGTCGTAGCGCCGGATGATGGGCAGGCTCAGAAAGAGCAGGGCCGCCGGCGCCAGACAGAAGGCCGCCAGGATCCCCCGCAGGGCCGTGGGCGGTTGACTGACCGCCTGACCGGCCAGGGTTTCCACAAATCCGGTCCAGCCGAGCACGGTGCCGGAGAGCAGCGCGCCGAGCGCCATGCCGGTCTTCTCGGCGGCGGTCCAGATCCCGGTGAAGACGCCTTCCCGCCGCATGCCCGAGTAGCGGTGGTCCAGCTGGATGGTGTCCGGCAGCATGGAAAAGGGGAAGAGCTGAATGCCGGCATAGGCGGTTCCCATCACCGCGACCTGCAGGTAAAGAAGGATCAGGCGGTCGGCCGCGCCGGTGAGCAGGGAAAGCGCCATCACGGCAAAAAGGATGCTGGAGGCCAGAAAAGCGCTGAGTTTCCCGGTGCGGCGCGAAATCCAGACCCACAGGGGCATGGTCACGACCGCCGGCAGCACCAGGCAGACGAAGAGCACGGTCACCACGATCTCGGTGCCGCCCAGGATGTACTTGACATAGTAGGGCAGGCTGGCCACTATGCTGCCCACCGCCACCTGCTGGGGGAAGTAGCCGAGCAGCAGGGCGACGAAGGGCCGGTTACGGGCCGCGACGGCCGCCTGCTGCCGGAAGGACAGGCCCTTCTCCACGTGCTCCAGAAAGGGGGCTCTGGCCGTGCCGAGGAAAGCGGCCAGCATGGCGATGAAGCAGATCCCGGCCAGAACCCAGGACATGAGCGCGTAGCCGAACCGACCGCGGCCGGCCGTCTCGATGATGAGCGGCGCCACCCCGCCGGCCATCAGGATGCCGATGGTCATGAAGACCATCCGATAGGACATGATGGAGGTCCGTTCGTGGTAGTCCTGCGTCATCTCGGCAGGCATCGCGATGTAGGGCACCTGAAACAGGGTGTAGGCCGTGGCGCAGAAAATGAACAGCACGGTGACCCAGAGAAAGCTCGCAAACGGGGTGGCCAGATCCGGCACCGAAAAGAGGAGCACGAAGAAGGCGGGTAAGGACAGGGCCCCGGCGAGCAGGTAAGGTCTCCGGCGGCCCCAGCGGGACCGGGTGCGGTCCGACAGGGTGCCCATGATGGGATCCGTGATGACGTCCCAGATCTTGGGCAGGAACACCCCCATGCCGGCCAGTGCGGCGGGAACGCCCAGCGTGTCGGTCATGAAATAGAGCAGCAGCAGCCCGGGGACCGCGGCGAAGAGCCCCGTACCCATGGAGCCGACGCCGTAACTGAGGTAGACGGATCTGGGGAGTCGCGGCTCGGGGGCCTTGCTCGGGGGGGTCATCTGGGGCAGTTGCCTCGCTGCCTGGGATTGGCGCCGTCAACCGCTCCCGGGAAGCGCGGAAACCCTGTCCCGGGGCGAGCCGAGTATAGGGGCAAGGATTGCCGGCTGTCAATGCGGTTAGCCCGCCTGAACCCCACGGAGCACCGAAATACGCGCGGACTCGACTGAGACGACCTCATGGCGAAACGATATTCCGGCACGCTCCACCCGGAGCCTGCGACTCAATCCGACCCCCATCGCTGGTGGGTCCTGACGGTTTTCTCGGCGGTCTACTTTTTTGTCTTCTTCCACCGGGTCTCCACCTCGGTCATTGCCGCCGATCTCATGCTGGCCTTCGATGTCCAGGCCACCGCCCTGGGTGTCATGTCTTCGATGTATTTCTACCTGTACGCGGTGGAACAACCGCTGGTGGGCTATCTCGCCGACCGCTGGGGCCCGCGGCGGGTGGTGGGGTGCTGGTCCGGGATTGCAGCCGCCGGGTGCCTGGTCTTTGCCCTGGCGCCCGACATTCTCTGGGCATCGGTGGGCCGGGCCCTGATCGGGTTCGGTGTCGGCGGGGTCTACGTGCCCGCCATGAAAGCGTTCTCCCAGTGGTTCCGCCGGACCGAATTCGCCACCCTGGTCGGCCTGCTGCTGGCCTCGGGGAACCTGGGAGCCTTGGTGGCCACGGCACCGCTGGCGATGATGACCGAGTCCTGGGGGTGGCGGACCGCGTTCCTGGTCATCGGGGGCCTGACCCTGGGACTGGCCGCCGGCACCCTTTTCGGCCTGCGGGACCATGCTGCCCGGAACGCCGGGCCGCGGCTGACTGCGCCGGCGGCTCAAGCAAGGGAGCGCACCGGAAACCCGCCGGGCTTCCGGCGCGCGACATCCTGACTTCCAGAAACTTCTGGCTCCTGGGAATCATGTTTGCCGTGCTCTTCGGGACCAACATCACGTTCCAGGGGCTGTGGGCCGCGCCGTTTCTCATGTCGGTCCTGCAAATCGGCCGGATGCAGGCCAGCAACCTGAACATGCTCATCCCCATCGGCGTGATTGTGGGGGCGCCTCTCTGGGGTTGGCTGGTGGAAAAGCTGTCTGCCGACAAGGCCGCCACGCTGTCCTTGCTGATGGCCCTTCAGACCGCTCTCTGGCTCGCCTTCACCCTGTGGGGGGCGGCCCTGGGCGCCTGGGCGCTGAGCGGGCTCTTCCTGCTCATGGGAGTCATCACGGGCGGGTTGGCCACCACGCTCTGGAGCTTTGTCCGGGAGACCACGCCGGAGGAGATCATGGGCTCGACCACCGGACTGCTCAACCCCTTTCCGCTCCTGGGCGGCGGCCTGATGCAAAGCCTGACCGGCGCCATTCTGGACCGCGCGGGCCGCCTGGAGGGCCTTTACCCGGCAACGGCCTATCGCGCAATCTTCCTGCTTTTCCTCCTGGCCTCCGCGAGTCTGCCTGGCTCTTTCGATCTGCCTCCGGAGGCCCGGTCAGAGCGAGACGGCACGCTAATAGGCTGTCCCGGAAGTCTTGTCATCGATTTGGGCCATCTACCTTCTTGACCTGGGGGGCTCAAGTTCGTCCAAAATCCGAAGCACCAAATCCGAAATCCGAAACAATATCAAAGTCCCAATGTTCAAAATTCCAAACAAGAGCGGTGGGACCCAGGTCTTGCGTTTTGGTCATTTGGATTTCGATCATTCGAATTTGTTTCGAGTTTCGATATTCGGATTTCGGATTTCCGCGTCTCCAAGAAAAGGGTCATTTATCCGCCAATAGTTGCGGATTCCGTCTTGCCAGTTAGCGGCACTGAACTTACAAGACGCGGTACTAGCGGCCGCGGAAAGAGGGGGGACGTTTTTCCAGAAAGGCCCGGACGCCCTCCCGGTGGTCCTCCGAAAAGGTCGTCAGCAGGAACTGGTCGGCATCCATGTGGCTGCCGAGCCGGTCCAGGGCAGTGACCACGCGGTTGACGGCCTGCTTGGTCATGGCCGCCGGCACGGCCGGCCGGCGCATGATTCTCTCGGCCATGGAACGGGCTTCGGCCAGGGCCGCGCCGTCCTGCACCACCCGGTCCGCCAGGCCCCAGCCGAGGCACTGCGCGGCAGGCACCCGTTCGGCGAGCAGAATGACTTCCTTGGCCCGCGCCGGCCCCACCAGATGCACCAGCCGCGGGATGGAGCCCCAGCTGTAATTCAGGCCCAGCTCGATCTCGGGGACGCGGAGATAGGCCGATTCCGCCATCACGCGGAAGTCGCAGGCCAGCACCAGGGAAACGCCTCCGCCGACACAGAAGCCCTCGATGGCGGCGATGGTGACCGGCCGCAGTTCCTCCCAGGCCAGACAGGCTTCCGACCCCAGGACGACCCGTTGCCGGCGTTCGTCCAGTGTGCCGGAGAGCATCCGCCGCACCTCCGGGTCCTTGAGGTCCAGACCGGCGCTGAACATCCGCGGACCGCCGCTCAGGAGAACCACGCGCAGATCCGCGTCGGTCTGGAGCTCGGCCGCTGCCTGCTTCAGCTCCCGCAGCAGATCGAGTGAAAGGGTGTTCAGGCTGGCGGGTCGCTCAAGCGTCACCGACGCCAGCGGACCCTGTTTTTCGCATTTCAGCAGGTTGTAGGGCATGCGCTCCTCCCGGTGGGGTCAGGTTCAGAGGATTCTGCCGGTCGCCGGCGCGGGATTCAACCCCCTTGATCCTTTTCTCCAGGGGGCCGCTGGTCTTGGAAATGCCGCCGGCAGCGACAGGATAGCAGAGCGGGGGCCGGATTGCATCCCCGGGCGAGAGCGTCCTTCGCGCGGCGGGCAGGCCAGGTTTACAAAAGCACCCCGAGAGGCTATAAGAAGATCGGTTTTTTCAACGCAGCGGGTACAAGGGGGAGGCAAGCTTTGCAAGCCAATGTAGTCATCTGCGGCGCGGGCATCGCGGGCGTGAGTGTGGCCCATGAGCTGGCCGTCCGGCACGGCCTCCGGGACGTGGTGCTGGTGGACGAGCTGGCCCCGCTCACCATGACCAGCGAAAAGTCCAACGAGTGCTATCGCAACTGGTGGCCGGGGCCCGGGGACGCCATGGTGAGGCTGATGAACCGCAGCATCGACATCATGGAGAGCCTGGCGCTGGAAAGCGAGAACGTTTTTCACCTCAACCGCCGCGGCTACCTCTACGTGACCGCCGACCCCGAGCGGGTCGCGGTCTTCGAACGGGCCGGGGAGGAGGCGGCCCGGCTGGGCGCCGGCCCGCTCCGCCGGCATGCGGGCGCGGCGGGCGGCCCGGATTACCTTCCGGCAAATCCGGCGGGATTTGCCGGGCAGCCCGACGGGGCGGACCTCATCGTGGACCCGGGTCTCATCCGCCGCCACTTCCCCTACCTTTCGCCGGATACGGCCGCGGTCCTGCACGCCCGGCGCTGCGGCTGGCTGAGCGCGCAGCAGCTGGGGATGTTCCTGCTGGACCAGGCACGCGAGTCAGGCGCCAGGTTCCTGCGCGCTCGGGTGACCGGCGTGGAGGTGAGGGGTGGCCGGGTCAGCGGGGTCGAGGTGCGGAACGAGGAAGGAAGCCGGAAAATCGCCACCGACGTGTTCGTGAGCGCGGCCGGACCCTACACCGGGAAGGTCGGCCGGATGCTCGGGGTGGAGCTGCCCCTGTTCAGCGAGCTGCATGCCAAGGTGGCCTTCCGGGACGACCTCGCCGCCGTGCCGCGCCACGCCCCGCTGCTCATCTGGACCGACCCCCAGCGCCTGCCCTGGTCCGAGGAGGAACGGGAGCTGATGAAGGAATCGCCGGATGCCGCCTGGCTGCTGGGGGAACTCCCCTCCGGCGCCCACGTGCGGCCGGAAGGCGGCGGGGAAAGCCGGATGCTGCTTCTCCTGTGGGCCTACGACAGCCGGCCCATGGAACCGGTCTGGCCGCCCGAGTTCGACCCGCGCTACCCGGAAATCACCATCCGGGGCCTGTGCCGGATGCTGCCGGGTCTACGGGCCTACCTGGAACGGCTTCCCCGCTGCCTGGTCGATGGCGGGTACTACACCAAGACCCGCGAGAACCGCCCGCTCCTTGGCCCGCTGCCGGTGGAAGGCGCCTTCCTGGCCGGCGCGCTCTCGGGATTCGGGATCATGGCGGGGTGCGGCGCCGGCGAGCTCCTGGCAACCTATATCACCGGCGGCGAGCTGCCGGACTACGCCTCGTGGTTCCGGCCGGACCGCTACGAGGACCCTGAGTACCGCAGGCTGCTGGCAGACTGGGATCAGACCGGACAACTCTGAGCGGGGGCTTTGATGCAAACGGACTGGAAAGCTCTGTTTTCGGAGAACATCAGGAACTACGAAGGGTACTCGATCGGCAAGCTCTTCGCCCTGCTGAGCGACCCGGAGATCATCTCCCTGGCCGGCGGCCTGCCCTCGCCGGAGATGTTCCCGAAGGATGAAATGCGGCGGGTTTCCAGCGAGGCCCTCGAAAGCCGCATCGATGAGATCATGCAGTATTCGCCCATCCCCGGCGAGCCGCGGCTGATCGAGGCCGTGATCCGGTACCTGGAAAAAGACGGCATTCGGGTGGCCGAAAACCAGGTGCTCGTCACCTCCTCGGGCCAGCAGGGGCTGGACCTCACCGGGCGTTTGCTGCTGGATCCCGGCGACCCGGTCCTGGTGGACCGGCCCACGTTTGCCGGCGCCCTGGTTGCCTTCCGGATGCAGCGGCCGCGGTTCGCCGGGGTCGAGCTCGAAGCCGACGGTTCGCGCCTCGAGGATGTCCGGCGGCAGATCCGCGACTTCGCCGGCCAGTCCCGCAAGCCGAAGTTCATCTACGTGGTGCCGGATTTTCAGAATCCCACCGGCATCACGATGAGCGTCGAGAAGCGGCGGGCCCTGCTCCAGATCAGCGAGCAGTCCGGGATCCCCATCGTGGAGGATAGTCCTTATCGGTCCCTGCGCTACCGCGGGGCGCAGTGCCCGTCCCTGTTCAGCCTGGATCAGCAGCTGGGCGGGGATCACGTGATCGGGGTCTACACCTTTTCCAAGCTCTTCTGCCCGGGAATGCGGGTCGGGTTCAACATCGGCCCGGCTGCAGTGGTCGAAAAGATGCGGGACATCAAGGAAGGCGGCACCTTGAACACCCCCAAGTACAACCAGGATATGTGCGCCGCTTTTCTGCTGGACATGGACTGGGAGGCCCACCTGGAGAAGTGCAGGGGCTACTATCGCCGGAAACTCCAGGTGCTCCTCGAGTCGCTGGAAAAGAATTTCCCGGCGGATTGGCAGGTTCGATGGACGCGCCCCGAAGGCGGGTTATTCGTCTGGTTGAGCCTGCCTGAGCGGGTGGACACGTTGCAGTTGTTCCACCAGGCGGTTCAGGCCAAGGTGGCCTTCGTGCCGGGAGAAGTCTTCTACGGGGAGAACCCGGAGAGGCATCATCTGCGGCTCAACTTCTCCTTCCCGCCGGAGGAACGGCTGAAGGAGGCGGTGAGCCGCCTGGCGGAGTGCGTCGGCCGCGCGATACGTCATTGACCTCGCGCAGAGACGCTGAGGCGCAGGGAAAGTCAAATCCCCTTAGCTGGGAGGCTCTGAAACAGGGCAGCAGAACAAACTTACCTGCGTCATGGCGGACACCTGAGGGGGCCGGGAAGGAGGCAGTCATGGAAGAGGAAAAAATTGGAGGCGTCAGGCGGGTGCTGGGCTTTGCCTGCCACTACTGCCCGCTGTGCCGGTCGGCCCGGAAGAATCCGGAATCGATGCTCGGGCGCCTGCTGCACCACCCGTGGCACGCCGAGCACTGCCCCATGTGGAAGGCGGAAAAGGCCGTCTACCCTCCCGAGTCCCGGGAATAGGGAAGGATATCTCGCGCAGAGACGCTGAGGCGCAGAGAGAATGCGGATGCGGAATTCGGAATGCGGAATGCGGAATGCGGAATGCGGAATGCGGAAACTGAGTGCAGAGGGCCGAGGACTGATAACGAATAGCGAATAACCAATAACCTGATAACGAATAACCCAACAACCCAATAATCGACAACCTCTCTCTTCTCTGGGGACTAAACCATGGAGCGACCTTTGCAGGGTGTGCGGGTGCTGGATTGCGGCATCTATCATGCCGGCCCGGGCGGGCTGGCCATTCTGGGAGACCTGGGGGCCGAGGTCATCAAGATCGAGCAACCCGGTGTCGGCGACCCGATCCGGATGGTGAAGCGGATCGGCCGCATTCCGCTCGAGATCCCGGGCGAACGCTCGGTCTTCTGCGAGGGCGCGAACCGCAACAAGAAAAGCGTCACGCTGGATCTGAAGTCCGAAACCGGGCAAGCCATCATCCGGCGGCTGGTGGGGCGTTCAGACGTGTTCATGACCAACATGCGGCGCGTGGCGGTGGAGGAAATGCGTCTCACCTATCCGCTCCTGCGGGAGGCAAACCCCCGGCTGATCTACGCCTCGGTTTCGGCCTTCGGTCCGAAAGGCCCGGACCGGGATCGGGGCGGGTTCGATTACCAGGGCCAGGCGCGCTCGGGGTTCATGTACACCATGGGCGAGGACGGGCACCCGCCGCTGGTGTGCCAGTTCGGCATCATCGACCAGGCCACGGCCATCATGACCAGTCACCAGATCATCACCGCCCTGTACATGCGCGAGCGCACCGGAGAGGGACAGGAAGTGCACGTCTCGATCCTGAGCGCCGCCCTTTACATGCAGTACTTCAATCTGATCATGGCCTCCATGGTGGGCTGGGACGCCTTTCGCCACAACCGCAGCCAGGAACATCCCCTGCGGAACTACTACCGCTGCCGGGACGACCGATGGCTGATGATGACCCTCACTCCCCCGGAAAGACACTGGGGACCGCTCTGCCGCGCCCTCGACCGTCCGGAGCTCGAGCATGATCCCCGTTTCGACACCGACGACAAACGGCTGGCGCAGGCCGCCGAGCTGGTCGCTCTCTTTGACGGCATCTTTGCCGCCGCGCCCGAGGGACGAGTGGCTCCGGATCATGGGGGACTACGACCTGTTCTGCTGCGCCGTGAACACGATGCGCGATCTTTGGGAGGATCCCCAGATTCTGGAGAACGGCTACCTGGTGGATTTTGAGCATCCGACCCTGGGGACCATCAAGATCCCCGGGTACCCTGTCCATTTCAGCCGGGCCGAAGCCCGCACCGACCGGGCCGCCCCGGAGCTGGGGGAACACACCGCGGAGGTGCTGGAGGGGTTGGGCGGCTACAGCCGCGAAGAGATCAGCCGTTTTCGCCGGGACGGCGTGATCTGACTTGCCGCCTCCTGACCTGGAGATCCTGGACGGGCTGTGGATGGAGGGCTGTGAAAGGGACTGAAACAAGAGCGGGCATGAGGGCGGCGGTGTTCCGGGGAGCGGGCCGCATCGAACTCTGCAATGTGGCGGTGCCCCGGCCCGGCCCCGACGAGGCATTGCTGCGCGTCCACTACTGCGGCATCTGCGGGTCGGATCTGGAGGCCTTTCACACCGGCATGTACGAGCCGGGCCTGATCATCGGCCACGAGTTCAGCGGCGAGATCGTGGGACTCGGCAACGGTGTCCGCGGCTGGCGCCGCGGCGAGGAAGTGGCGGTCAACGGCGCCGTGCCCTGCGCCGCCTGCCTTTTCTGCCGCCGCAACCTGCCGAGCCTGTGCGACGACCTGCTGATGCCCGGGGTCACCCTGAACGGCGGGATGGCGGAATACGCGGCAGTTCCGGCACGCTCCCTCCACCGGCTGCCCCTCGGGCTGAGCACCCGGCGGGCGGCGCTGGCGGAGCCGCTGGCGGTGGTGCTGCACGGCATCCGGCGTTCGGCCTTCAGGATCGGGGACCGGCCGCTGGTGGTGGGTGCCGGCCCGATCGGTCTGCTGAGCGTGCAGTGTCTGCAGTGGCTGGGAGCATCGGAGGTGTTTGTTTCCGAGAAGAACCCCGCCCGGGCCGCGCTGGCACGGCAGCTGGGGGCGGCCGCGGTTTTCGACCCCGGCCGGGTCAACCTGGCCGGGGAGCTGGCCGAGCGGACCGCAGGACGAGGGCCGGAAATCATTTTTCTGTGCACCGGGTCCGGGGACGCCTTCGAAGCGGCTGCCACTCAGCTCGGAAAGGGCGGGCAAATCCTGCTGGTGGGCCTGGCGGTCGAAGAACTGAAGCTGGACGGGCTGACCCTGGTGCTCCATGAGCTCAATGTGCAGGGGAGCTACCTGGGGCATCACGAGTTTCCGGAAGCCCTGGATGCTTTGGCCCGCGGGCTGGTGGCGGTGGAGCCGCTCATCAGCCGGGAGATCGGACTGGAGAACCTGGTGTCGGAGGGTTTCGAGGCGCTGCAGAAAGAAACCGCGGTGGTGAAGATTCTGGTGAACGTGGCGGGCGGAAAGCACTGAAGGGGGCGGCGCCATGGCGGGGATGGCACACCGAGGGCGGGCACAAGTTTTCGCCAAGGCAGGAAGGGTTCTTGTCGCATCGCTCGCCATCCTTTGCTACGCCCCCTTTGTCGCAAGCCAGGTGGTTTTCCCGGACCGCCCGCCGCGGGAGAGCCCGGACCGGCCGGCACTCCAGTACTGGAACGAGAGCCGTCAGGAGCCCCGCCCGCTGCGGATTCACGTTCTGGAGGTGGAACTGGCAACGGCCGAACATGAAGTGATCGTCATGAGCGGTGAAGATCCCGACGGGGCCGGACCGGCCGAGGCATCCCTCGAGGACCCCCTGCAGATGGCGGCCCGCTTCGGGGCACTGGCGGCGGTGAATGCCAACTTTTTCTCCTTCCTGAGCGGCAGGGACGGTGAACCAGCCGCCGGGTGGCAGGCGGGGAACCCGGTGGATATCCTGGGTTGGGTGGTGAGCGAGGGCCGGCAGCTGAGTCACCCCCGGGGCCGCTTCACCAACCTCTGGTTCGAGCACGGGGGCCGGGGAGGGATCGGCGCCAGCGGACCCGTTGAAGCGGTGAGCCAGGCAGTGGCGGGATTCGAGGCCCTTCTGATGGAGGGCCGGGTCCGGGTCAGCGAACGAGGGGAGCACCATCCGCGCAGCGCGGCAGGACTCGACGCCCAGGGACGGCGGCTGTGGCTGGTGGTGGTGGACGGGCGTCAGCGTGGGTTCAGCGAAGGGATGAGCACCCATGAACTGGCGCTGCTCATGCTGGAACTCGGCTGCCGGGATGCCGTCAACCTGGACGGCGGAGGCAGCAGTGTCATGGTGCTCCGGCAACCGGACGGCCGGCTGAGGATCGCCAACTCCCCTTCCGACGGCACCCCCCGGCCTTTGCCGGTGATGCTGGGCGTGCGTCCCCGCCGAACTTCAGACTGATTGCACCCGGTTCCTTCACCTCATGCAGCCCTCGACCTTTTCGTGTTTCGCATTGCGCCGGGCCTCCGCCATCGCCTGCCCGAGAGCAAAAGGCGCCTTGATTTTGCCCCAGGCACCTCTATATTAAAGAATTGGTCGTAATCGCGGTTCGGCCCCCCTTCCATCCAGGAGACCCCCCATGGACCCCATCACGGACGAATACCCCTTCCGCACCGTCCTGAACCTGAAGCCGCTGGTGGACTACCTGGACGAGATTTCCGAAGACCCGGCCGAAGCCCCCAACTGCGTGACCGCGGGCCTCCGTCAGGCGCTTGCCGATGCGCCCGAACTGCTGGATCCGATAGAGGACCTCGAGCTCCTCGAGCGACACGGCAGCCTCGTCAAGCAACTGATGAGCCTGGTTTTCCCCATGGCCTCCTGGAACAGCGAGGCAGTGGCCGCGGTGGTGCCTTTTTCCATCCAGCCGGTTCTGGCCTCCCCGCGCTTCAGACAGCTCTTCCTCAATCCGGACGGGTCGATGCGGGGCCGCCTGAACATGGGAATTGAAGCGTTCAACCGCGGCCGTCTGATCCTGGCCTTTCTCCTCATTCTGGAAAGAAGCTACGGCCTGCGGCAGGAATTCGAATACCCGATGATCCGCATCGTGGCCGACCCGGAAACGGGTCTGGAGCGCCACTTCAAGATGAACCTGGATTTTCGCTTCGTTCGGGTCCGGGCCCTCAAGGAAGCCAAACCGCTCACTGCCGAGGAGCGCGAAACCGTTCTGCAGCACCTGACCGAGCCGGAAGTGCTGGCCGGAATCATTCCCCCGCAGAATTTCGAACTTCACGGATTCACCGCGCTGCGGGCGGTGGATGTGACCGTCACAGAGGTCCTTTCCGGGCTGGGGCGGGATTTGATCGACCAGGAGTCCATCGCTTCCCGGGACGGGTTTCAGCGGCTCCAGCAAAGGCTGCGGGTTCTCTTCCGGCAGCCCGAACTGATCGCCGGGCTGGCCGTGTTTCAGGATGAGCAGGTCTTGCTGCTCAACACCGGCTGCGAGATGACCCGCTGCTGCATCTTTGCCGACACGCGCCATGTGCCCAAACAGGAATTCAAGGGCAGCGTGTTCGACAAGGCCGTGGAAAGCCGGGAAATCATCTGGGTTTCGGACCTCCAGGCGCACCCCCTGCCGACCCAGGTGGAGCGCGATTTCAGCGCAATGGGGCTGCGCTCGCTGATCGTTGCGCCGCTCGAGTACGGCGGGGAATGCATCGGCAGCCTGGATCTCGGCTCCCCGCGGCCGGGAGACCTGGGCCCGATGGAGGCCCTGACCCTGAGCCAGATCCAGCCGCTCTTCGCCATGGCCGTCAAGAAGGCGCTGGATGACCTGCAGAGCCGCGTCCAGGGCCTGATCAAGGAAAAGTGCACGGCGATCCACCCCTCGGTGGAATGGCGTTTCCGGCGGGCGGCGCTGCATCATTTCGAGGCCCTCCGAAAGGGTGAGGCTTCCGAGATCGAGCCCATCGTGTTCCGCGATGTCTACCCGGTCTACGGCGTCTCCGACATCCGGGGGTCGGCCACGGCCCGCAACCGGGCCATCCAGAAAGACCTGGCCGAGCACCTCAGGCTGGCGTTAAAGGTCGTGGAAAGTGCCGGCGAGGCGCGCCCGCTGTTGATCCTGGATGAACTGGCCGGCCGCATCGGCCGGCGGCTGGAGCTGATCCAGCGGGGACTGGGCACGGGCGATGAACTGTCGATCGCAAATTTCCTGGCTTCCGAGGTGGAATCCCTCTTTCCCCATCTGAAGGCATTCGACCTGAAAAGCAACCGTGCCATCGAGGCGTACAAGGGGGTCATTGATTCGGAGAAGGGCACCGTCTACCGCCTGCGCCGGGAATTCGAGGAAAGCGTCTCGCTGCTCAACGACCGCCTGACCGGTTACCTGGACCGGGAAGAAGCCGAGCTGCAACAAGTTTCCCCGCACTACTTCGAGCGGCATCGGACCGACGGCGTGGACTACCTTGTCTACATGGGGGAATCCCTGCTGGAGGAGGGGGGCTTCAACGAGCTGTACTTGAGAAACCTGCGCCTCTGGCAGCTGAAGGTGGCCTGCGGCATGGCCTGGCACACCGAGCAGCTGAAGTCGAGCCTGAAAGTGCCGCTGGACACGGCCCACCTCGTGCTGGTGCAGAACACGCCGCTTTCCATCCGCTTCCGCTACGACGAAAAGCGCTTCGACGTGGACGGGGCCTACGACATCCGGCACGAGATCATCAAGTCCCGCATCGACAAGGCGGTCGTGAAGGGCCGCCGCGAACGCCTCACTCAGCCGGGCCGGATCGCAGTCGTGTACTCCCACCCCGAGGAGGCCCAGGAAATGATGCGGCACATCGAGTTCCTGCGCTCCCAGGGCTATCTCCAGGAAGGGGTGGAGGACGTCGAATTGGAGGATCTGGCGGGCGTTCAGGGACTCAGGTCCCTGAGGGTGAAGGTGGACCTGGAGAGCCGGGTCCTGCAGGAGCGCGCACAGGCACGTTAGAAGGAACGTACTCCCACCGGGCAGGCGTTGATGCAGGCGTGGCAGCCGTATTGCAGCCCCAGCTGCAGCGACTGGTAGAGGTTCCAGAAGTTCGGTTGATACAGGGAATCACGCGCCGTTTCCTTTGAGGCCGCAACCATCCCGGAAAGGTAGCCGATGAGCTCGCTGAGCCCGTAGGGCAGGACCTTGCGGACGCAGCGGCCGGTGCGGGTCTTGCCCGGTTCCGAGAGGGCATCCACCGGACAGGCCGCCACGCAGGCCTCGCACTTCGCGCAGGGGTTCCCGCCCCGTTCCTCGTCAGGGGGCAGGGAGGCATCGGTCACCACCCCGCCCAGCCTGATGCGGGGTCCGAAGCGGGAAGTCAGCAGCAGATTGTTGCGGCCCAGAACCCCGAGCCCGGCTCCCACGGCCGCATGCCGGAGAGACACCACGCCCACGAAGCCTTTGCTCTCCGCGGTCATCTCCACCGGGCTGTAGGCCGGCACCAGGGCCGCCCGGTAGCCGCTTTCTTCCAGGAAAACGCCGATCCCGAAAGCGATGCGGTCCAACTCCTGGTACAGGGCCAGGTTCTGGGAGGTCACCACCTGCTCGCTGGGGCTTTCGATGGAGCCGGTCAGCATCCGTTTGGCAAAGACGATCACCGAGCGGGCATCGGGCAGCACGTTCCACGGGCCGCGGCGGGTCGCGCTGGTGTGAAAACTGTCCGCCGCCGCAATCCCCACCAAATCCGCCCCCAGCCCCTTGGCTACTTCCCGGATGTTTTCGATGCTCTTCATGAAACGACCCCCTGATGTTGCGGCGCCGGCGTTTGCCTGCCGCTGCCTGGAGTGTTTGTATCATGGCCTGCCCGCCGGGGGATTGCAAGGGCATTTCTTGACTGAGCGGCGGAAAGCCCCTATGCTGGGAATCATCCCGGTGCGAGACCCGAAAAGGGGGATGCGGCATGCGGAAAACCCTGTTGGCCATGGGACTGGCGGTCTTCCTGGCGGCGCCGGCGCCGGCGCTCGACGTCGGGGGCCTGATCAAACAAAAACTGAAGGTGACCGTAGTCGGCCTGGGCACGGTCACCAGCAACCCCTCCGGCATCAACTGCGTGAACGGCGCCGGTGACTGCTCCCACGAGTTCAGCTTCGGTGCCTTGGTGGCGCTGCTGGCCAGCCCGCCGCCGCCGGATGAGAGCGGGAGCTATTTTTTCATCGAGTGGAGCGGGGATGCTTCGGGCACGCTGCCGGTGGCGGCGGTGCTGATGGATTCGGATGAAAAGGTCACCGCTCAATTCGGGGCCCTGGGTGTGCCGGTGTTCGCAGCACCCGTTCCCACGGCGCCGAGCGGCGTGTATCATCACCCGGTCTTCAGCCCGCTGAAGGCCCCGGCCCTTGAAGACTGCCGGCCCCTGGCCATCCACGAGGATCCCGGCACGGCACGGGTGACCGTGGGCCTGCCGCTCTTTTCCGGTCCGGTGGATGTCTACGTGGGGCTGACCCTCGACGGCCTGAGCGACATGGTGGTTTTCGGACCGGCGGCCCCCCAGCTCCTCTCCGACGGCCTGATAGCCTGGCGGACGAATCACCTTGCGCAACCGGATGCTTCGCTTTTCGGGGATCTGGCCGGCATGCTCCTGCCCGAGGGAACCTACCGGCTTTTCCTGATGGTCACGCCGGCCGGCGATGTGACCAGGAACTTCGTGTGGGAAACCTATTTCGAGATCACCCACGCGGTTGCGCTTGACCCGTTCGCGCCGCCCTGATCGGTTGTTCCCCAGCCTTGCGGCTTGCACCTTACCCCTTGATCCTTGCCAGCAGTTTCCGGATCGACTCCTGCCACGATTTTCGGATCCGGACACGGACATAGAGATCGCCCGGCGCTCCGCCGCCCTTGCCCCCGGCCCCCAGGCCGCGCAGCCGGATCTGCTGGCCGTGTCGCATATTCGGCGGGATGTTCACGATCAGTTCCCGCTTCCCCTTGCGGTAGAGGTAGCGGATTTCTCCCCGCTGCGGGCCAGCTGCGGCGCGAGGGTGATGGAATCCCGGCGGTCGGCGCCCCGCTGCGGAGGCTCGAACCGCAACAGCCTTTTCAGGCCGTGGCGGAGCATCCGGCCCAGCGGGCCGCCCCCGGCGGCAGCCCCGGGGCGCGGCCCCGAGGTGAACACGAAGGCTTTGCCGAAAATGCCGGGTTTGCTGAATTCGAAACTCCGGAAACCCGGGCCGTAGTGGTCCCGGAACACGTCCTCGAATCCCCGGAACCCGAAGGCCCGGCTGATCTCCTCAAAGATCTGGTTGACATCCGAACCCCTGAAGATGTCCTGTTCCGAGTGGGCTTCACGGAACCGGCCGTAGGCGGCCGAGCCGAAAGAGCGGCGCAGGTGGTCGTACTCCGCTCTTTTGCGGGGATTCGAGAGCACGGCGTAGGCTTCGTTGATCGCCTTCATCCGGACGGCCGACTGAGCGTCCTCCCGGTTGCGGTCCGGGTGATGCCGCAGGGCCAGGCGGCGAAAGGCTTCCTTGATCTGCTTCGGGGAGGCTTCGGGTTCCAGGCCGAGGGTGCTGTAGTAGTCGCCGTTTGCCATGCCCTAACAATGGGCTTTTCCGGCCGGCTGTCAAGGGGGTCCTGTCGTTGACACCCGCACGCGTTGCGGATATCCTTTTCCGGGATCGCGGCCCGGGGGCCGGAGGGTGCGCGGCGGGCGGCCGGGCGCTGCCCAGGGAAACGTTAACCCCGTAGCGGAGGAAAACTATGCCATCGATGCTGGCCTCAGTTCTGGCGCTGATCATCAGCCTCACCGGCCTTTGCGGCCTGGCGCGGAGCGAGGATACGGAAAACACGCGCGACTCCCTGCGCGGCCTCAAAGGGGTGTACGTTGCGGTGGAGGCGATGAACCCGGCATTGGAAGCGTCCGGGCTGAGCCGGGGGCAGATCGAAAAGGCGGTCGAGAGCCAGCTCCGGCAGGCCGGTATCGGCACCTGGACGAAGCAGGAATGGGCGCTGCAGCCCGGGTCCCCCTTTCTGTACGTCAACGCTCACGTGGTCAGGCTGCCCGACACGCCCGAGTTCGTGTATTCGATCGGCGTGAACTTCAGGCAGAACGTCTATCCGGTCCGGGAGGCGGTGGAAATCATCGGCGCGAGCACCTGGGCGGTGGGGGTCGTGACCGGGATCACGGCTGAGCCTGAAAAGATCAGGAACGCGGTGGAAACCCAGGTGGAAAAGTTCATCACCGCTTTCCGCTATGTGAATCGGTAACTGACCGGCGTCAGGCTTCGGGCATCAGGCGTCAGGCGGGGACAAGGGGTAAGGATTAAGGGGTACGGGGTACGGGGTACGGATTACGGGGTACGCGAGGAAGGCGTCAGGCGTCAGGCATCAGAGGCTTGGTGGCGTGAAAATGGCCGCAGGGCGATTCGGAATTAGGCGGGGTGGACTATTGCCCGCAAGGAATATCGCTTGCGGGCAATAAGAAAGTCCCCTCTTGTCCCGGTAATCAAGTCCCCCGGACCCGGGGACGGGCGGTTAAGACAAAAACAGGCTTCGGGCATCGGGCGTCAGAGGGTTGGGATTGGAGACGATCCGGCAGCAGATCATGAACCTGCTCCAGGAGAGCGAAATGACCGCCCTCGACCTGTCTCAGGCCCTGGGAATCCGCGAAAGGGAGGTCTACCCTCACCTGGAGCATGTGGCGCGTTCAGCGGGCGGCCAGCAGAAACGCTTGGTCTGGATCCCCCCCGTCTGTCTCAACTGCGGCTTCCGCTTCCCGGAACGCCGGCGCCTCACCCGCCCCGGCCGCTGCCCCAAATGCCGGGCCACCCACCTCGAGCGGCCCAGGTACCGGGTTGTCTGAGAAGGGCTTTTGCCTCGCGCAGAGGCGCAGAGGCGCAGGGAAAAAGAAATAACAGGTTGGGATGCTGGGAGGCAGGGACCGGACAAACAGGAGACGATCATGAGGCGGGCGTACAGTGAAATCACGGATCAGACGGAGATCAGGCGGATCCTGAACACCACCGCCATCGGCCGGCTGGCCACCCAGGGGACCGACGGCTACCCCTACATCACCCCGGTCAATTTCGTGCTGCTCGGAGAGAGCATCTACTTTCACAGCGCGACAGAGGGCGAAAAGCTCCTCAACATCCAGGCCGATGCGAGGGTCTGCTTCGAGGTGGACGTGCCGCTGGCCTACCTGGAAATGGGGTTCAACGCCGAGCCCGAAGCCTGCCGGGTGCACCAGCTCTATCACTGCGTGATCATCCGCGGCCTGGCCCGCATTGTGCCCGACGGCGATTTGAAAACCGCGGCCCTCAATGCGCTGGTGGCCAAGCACGAAGGCCACGCGCGGTTCCCCTCGGTGCGCCCGGGATCGGCGGCCTATCGGGGCTGCTCGGTGGTGGAAGTAAGGCCCGAGCGCTTGAGCGCCAAGTCGGATCTGCTTCAGAACAAACCCGCGGAAACCCGCCGCGAGATCGCCGAAAAGCTCGTCCGGCGGGGCAAGCCCGGGGATCTGCAGGCCGCGCGCGCGCTGGGGTTCAGTCCTCCTGATGAAAGCGCCGGATGATGTAGCCGCCGGATTTCTCGTCCGACTCCAGCTCCATGAGCCCTCTGGAAGCGGCCTCCTCGAGCAGACGGTTGAAAGAGCGAAACCCGTAATAGGATTCGTTGAAACCCGGCCGGCGTCGTTTCAGCGTCTGCTTGACCATCGAGCCCCACAGCTTTTCCTCTGAACCGCGCTCCTCGGCCAAAGCTTCGAGCGTCTCCATGATCAGATCCAAAGCCTCGTGGACCCGGTCCTCGGCTTCCTTTTCCTCCTTGCCGGGGGCAACCGAACGGCCGCCGGAGCGGGCGGTTTTGCGGGTGGATTTTTTGCGCTGCTTCTTGGCGCGCACCAGGTCGTCGTAGTAGATGAATTCATCGCAGTTGGCGATCAGCAGATCGGAGCTCGAGTTCTTGACTCCCACTCCGATCACGATCTTGTTGTTTTCCCGCAGCTTGCTCACCAGCGGGGAAAAGTCCGAATCGCCGCTCACGATCACGAAGGTGTCGACGTGCGACTTCGTGTAGCAGAGGTCGAGGGCATCCACCACCATCCGGATATCGGCGGAGTTCTTGCCGGACTGGCGCACGTGGGGGATCTCGATGAGCTCGAAGGCGGCCTCATGCATGGCGGCCTTGAAGTCCTTGTAGCGTTCCCAGTCGCAGTAGGCCTTCTTGACCACGATGCTGCCCTTCAGCAGCAGGCGCTCGAGCACCTTGCGGATATCGAACTCGGCGTAGCGGGCTCCGCGAACGCCGAGCGCGACGTTTTCGAAATCGCAGAACACAGCCAGATTCTCGGTCTCCAATGTCTTGCTCATGGGGTTCTCCTCGTGCGCGTCCTAGAAGGCTCTTGGCTTGCAGATGATCTCCCGGATGCGGATGTCGAACAGGTCGGACTGGCAGGCCGGTTTCAGCACTAGCGCCGTGTCGGCGCCTCTGCCCGAGCCGCCGATGGCGATGATGTCCTGACCGCTCAGCACCCCGGCATCGGCGGCCATGACGGCCACCTCCACCGCCACCTTGGTGCCGTGGCCGAAAAGACGCAGGGTGTCGGCGATGAGCAGGGCAGGATAGACGCCCGAGTGCTTCTTGGCCACCGAGCGTTCGACACCGGAAAGGGCATGGGTGGCCTGGATCACGCGGACGCCCTTGGCTTCCAGCTCCCTGCGCGTATCGGGCGCCATGGCGGACTTGAACGGTTCCTTATAGCCGCCGTGATAGGTGACCGCGGCGAGGCGGAAGCCCCGGCAGATGGCGAGCGCCTTGTGCGCGGTTGCGCCGGTGGTGGAGGCCAGCACCATTTCCTCGATCCCCAGTTCTTTTCCGCGCCGGCAGGCTTCCTTCAATGTCGCTTCGGTGTTCGCTTGACCGGCCTGATCAAAATGCATATACGTTACCCCCCCTTAGTGGTTTCTGCGTCCGGAATCCCCGCGACATGGCGGAGAAGTTGTCCGCGGCAGGCCGGGTCTTCGCGGCCCGTGTGCCGGCCGTGGGCGCAGGCATCCGGTTCCATGGCGCCGGAGTCCGGCGAAGTGCTTCGCTGCGCTCTTCAGAGCCATACTGTCCTCCCGGAAGGAAGTCACGGGCCGCCCCCACCGGACTCCCGCACGCATGCATGTTACACCAAAAACTCTTAGCCTTCCAGCGGGAAGCGAGAAAACCTTTCGCTTGACAGGGGCTGTGGCCATACCATAGTTTCACGCTGAAGGTGCCGTCCGATGAGGTCCGGCGGCCAACTCAAGACGGCCGCCAACCGAACACGACACCGGCTCGTGTGATTCAGGAGGATTCCATGGCTTTGATGACCCATGAACAGTATCTGGCAACCCTGACCGCCCTCGATCACCGGGTGTTCATTCAGGGCGCACGGGTTCAGGATGTGGCCACGCACCCCCTGGCAGCCCCCCCGGCAGCCGCTCTGGCTGAAACCTACCGCCAGGCAGAGGAAGACCAGGAACTTTTCACGGCCCAATCCCCATTGAGCGGGGAGCGCATCAACCGCTTCACCCATGTGCAGCAGAGCACCGAGGACCTGATCAGCAAGATCCTCATGCTGCGGGAGATGGGGCGCCGCACGGCCTGCTGCTTCCAGCGCTGTGCCGGGCTGGACTGCATCAACACGGTGTACGCCATCAGCTACGAGCTGGACCGGGAGCACGGCACCGCCTACCACGGCCGCTTCAACGACTTCCTTCGCTACATCCAGTCCCGGGACCTGGTGACCGCCGCCTGCATGACCGACCCCAAGGGCGACCGCAGCCTGCCGCCGTCCCGGCAGCCGGACCGGGACCAGTACCTGCACGTGGTGGGTGAGCGGAAGGGCGGCGTGGTGGTGCGGGGGGCCAAGCTGCACATCACCGGCGCGGTCAACTCCCACGAGCTGCTCGTCGTGCCCACCCGGGCCCTCAGGGAGGAGGACCGCGAGTACGCCATATCGTTTGCAGTTCCGGCCGACACGCCGGGAATCACCATGATCTACGGCCGGCAGCCCTCCGACACCCGGCGGCTGGAGGAAACACGGGCCGACGTGGGAAATCTGTTCTACGGCGGGTGCGAAGCCATGGTGGTCTTCGACGACGTTTTCGTGCCCGAGGAGCGGATCTTCATGAAGGGCGAATACGGGATGGCCGGGCGTCTGGTGGAGCTTTTCGCCGCCCACCACCGGGCCAGCTACGGCGGGTGCAAGGTCGGGGTCGGCGACGTGCTGATCGGGGCCACCGCGGCCATTGCCGAGGCCCAGGGCACGGCCTCCGCCTCGCACATCAAGGACAAGCTGGCTGAAATGATCCACCTCAACGAGACGCTGCATGCCGGCGCGCTGGCCAGCGCCCTCAAGGGGCGGAAAACCCCCAGCGGTGCCTTTGCCGTGGACCCGCTGCTGGCCAATGTCTGCAAGCTCAACGTGACCCGCTTCCCCTTCGAGATCTCCCGTCTGGCCCAGGACATCGCCGGCGGAATCCTGGTGACCCTGCCGGGCCTGGACGAGCGGCGGCACCCCGAGGTGGGGGAATATCTGGAAAAATATTTGGCAGGGGGCGCCGGCACGGATGCCGAGCGCCGGATGCGCATCCTGCGGCTGATCGAGAACATTACCCTGGGAACCGGCGCGGTTTCCTATCTCACCGAGTCCATCCACGGGGCCGGTTCGCCCCAGGCCCAGAAGATCATGATCACCCGCCTGGCCGACCTGGACAAGGCCAAGTCCTACGCCTACCGGCTGTGCGGGACAACCTAGACGGAGGGGAGGTCGGAAACATGGCGTTCTGGAACCTGAAACGGCTGGAGCTGGCGGCGTTTCGGCCGGGCGTGATGAGCAAGGCCCAGCTGGGTGACGACCTGATCATGGTCTGCATGGAGATCGGGCCCGGGATGGAGGACCCGGGGCACGAGCATCCTTTCGAGCAATGCGGCCTGGTCCTCGAGGGCCGGATCGAGATGTTCGTCGCAGAGGAAAAGGAAACCCTGGAGGCGGGCCATGCCTATTTCCTGCCGGCTAACACCCGTCACGGCTGGCGGACTTTCGCTACGCCGGTGAAGCTGCTGGACGTCACGGCGAAAAAGCCCCTGCAGTAGTTGGTTGCAGGTCGAGGGAACTTTTCTCGCGCGGAGACGCGGAGAACAACTATGGAATAGCTTTCTCTGCGCCTCAGCACCCCTGCGCGATACTATGCCGGTAGCCGGACACCGGATGCAGGCGTTTGCCTCGCGCAGAGACGCAGAGACGCGGGGAACAGCCATAGAAGTGTTTCCTCTGCGCCCCTGCGCGGGTACACTGCCGGTAACATGGAGCACACAGCATGAACGCGTCGGAAATCATCAAGCGGGCGGTCAGCGAGACGCCGGACAAGACCGCCATCCTTTTCGGCGAGCGCCGCATCTCCTATGCCGGGCTGAACTCCCTGGTGAACCGGGTGGCCGGCGGCCTGACCGGCCTGGGAATGAAGCCAGGGGAGGTGCTCTCTCTGTTTCTTCCCAGCCTGCCCGAGCTGATCATCGCCTACCTGGGCACGGTCCGGGCCGGGTTGACGGTCAACGTGGTGAACGCCATGCTCCGGGAGCAGGAGGTGGCCTACATCCTCAAGGACTGCGGCACCCGGGCGGTGCTGGTGGACCGCAAAAGACTGCCGGTGCTGCAGGAGGCCGGAAAAGAAGTGCCCTCCCTCCGGGAGATCTTCCTGCTGGAGGACGACCCGTCCTGGGGCGGACCGACGTTTCAGTCCGTGCTGGAGGGGGGTAAAGAGGCCTTTGCGGCCGCCGAGACCAAGGGCAGCGATCTCTGTCACCTCATGTACACGTCCGGAACCACGGGCTGGCCCAAGGGCGTCATGGCCACCCATCTCAACGTCTGGTACAACGCCACCCAGTTCGGAAAAAGCCATTTCAGCCCCGGCGACCTCATCATGGTGGCCACCCCCATTTTCCACTGCTGGGGGCTGCTGAACGGGACCTTCGGGATGCTGTCGCGCGGCGGCACGGTGATCACCGTGGAGCGCTTCTACCCCGAGGAGACCTTGCGGGAAATCGAGCGGCTGCGGCCCACGGTTTTCCAGGGCGTGCCGCCGATGTACAATCTGCTGCTCAAGGAGCCGGACCTGGCCGAGCGCGACCTCTCCTCGGTGCTTTTCTGCTTGTCGGCCGCCACCAAGATGCCGGAGAACCTGATCCGCCAGGTGGAAGAAAAACTCCGCTGGCGGTATGCCGAGGCCTGGGGGCTGACCGAGGTGTCCTGCGTGGGCACGACCGCCCCCCACACCGAGACCAGGCTCGGGTCCTGCGGCCGCGGCATGGGCGATGCGGAAATCAAGGTGATCGACCCGCAGGGACGCAGCCTGCCCCCGGGCCGGCAAGGCGAGCTCTGCGTCCGGGGAACCTGCGTGACCAACGGCTACCTGAACCAGCCGGAGGCCACCCGGGAGGCCTTTGACGAGGAAGGTTGGTTTCATTCCGGCGACGTCGCCTACATCGACGAAGACGGCTTTGCCTACATCGTGGACCGCATCAAGGACATGATCAACGTGGGCGGCGAGAAGGTGTTTCCTTCGGAAGTGGAAGACATGATGCTGGCCTACCCCAAGATCAAGGACCTGGTGATTGTGGGGATCCCGGATGAACTGAAGGGTGAAGCGCCCAAGGCCTTCATTCAGCTTGCCGAGGGTGAGTCCGCCACGCAGCAGGAGATCCGGGAGTTCTGCCGGTCGCGGATGGCACCCTACAAGGTGCCGGTGGCAGTTCAATTTGTTGATGAAATTCCCCGCTCGGCTTCGGGCAAGGCCCTGAGGAGGCTGCTGCGGGACAAGGAGTGGGCCTAAAAGCTCGGGCGCAAGGCAAAGAAGGCGTCAGGCGGGTGCAAGGGTCAAGGCGCAGGGGGCAAGGGAAGAGAAGGGGTACGGGGTACGGATTACGGGGTACGCGAAGAAAGCGTTGGGCGTCAGGCGTCAGGCAACAGGCGTCAGAGGCCTGGCTTCAGGGGCAGGGGAAGAGAGGGGTACGGGGTACGGATTACGGGGTACGCGAAGAAGGCGTTGGGCGTCGGGCGTCAGAGGCTTGGTGGCGTGTAAATGGCTGCAGGGCGTTGGAATTAGGCGGGGTGGACTATTGCCCGCAAGGAATATCGCTTGCGGGCAATAAGAAAAGTCCCCTCTTGTCCCGGTAATCTAGTGAGCGCAGCGAACGGGCGGTTAAATGAACGATCTTGACGATCGAAACGAAAATGAGAGGAGGAGGAAGGGATGAGAAAAGTACTGACCAGCCTCGAAGAGGCCGCCGGAATGGTGAAGGACGGCGATCTGGTCACCACCGGCGGGGCGACCTTCTCGCGGCCGCCCATGGAATTCACCCGCGAGCTGGTGCGGCAGGGAAGAAAGAAACTGACCCTGATCGATCGGGAGCCGGCCATGGATTTCGACCTGCTCATCGGTGCGGGGTGCGCCGCCAAGGTCAGGGCCGGGATGATCGCTTTCGAGATTTACGGGATGGCCCCCAATTTCCGCCGGAAATCCGAGTCCGGTGAGATCGAGACCAAGGAAGGCGCCTGCCAGCCCATCATCGCCGGCTTTCGGGCGGCCGCCATGGGCCTGCCGTCCATCCCGGTGAAGGGCATGCTGGGCTCCGACCTCATGGACATCAGCGAGGTGGTCGGCAGCCAGAAGGAGTTCGAGGACCCCTTCACCGGCGAAAAGCTGATCGCCGTCAAGGCCATCGAGCCGGACGTGGCCATCATCCATGCCCAGAAGGCGGACGAGTTCGGCAACGTGCGCATCGAGGGTCCGCGCTACGAGGATGTGATCAAGGCCAAGGCGGCCAGGAAAGTCATCGTGACGGTCGAGGAGCTGATCCCCAACAGCGAGATCCGGCGCATGCCGGAAGCGACCACCTTGCCTCATTTTATCGTGGATGCGGTCGTGGAGGCTCCCAAGGGCGCCTTTCCCTGCTCCTGCTTCAACTACTACGAGGCGGATTACGAACATATCAAGGCCTATTTGCAGGCCGCCGGCAAGGGACATTTTCAGGAATACCTGGATACCTATGTCTACGGGAGGAAAAGCGCATGAGCCAGAAGATCGAGATTCCGGACCTGATGATCGCCGCCATGGCGCTGGAAATCCGAAACCAGGACACAGTGCTGCACGGCGTTTCCTCGCCGCTTCCGATTCTGGCCATGAGCCTGGCCCGCAAGACCCACGCCCCGGACATGGCCTATATCTCCGGTGCCGAAGGGGTGGACCCGGACATCGACCGCATCTACCCCTCCTCTTTCGACACCCGGCTGAATCGGGGGGCGGTCGCCTATTTCGGGCTGCACGAGGCCTTTGACCTGGCCCAGCGCGGGGAGCTCGACATGATGTTCCTGGGGGCCGCCCAGGTGGACCGCCGCGGCAACACCAACCTCAGCCTGATCGGTGACGTCAACAACCCGAAAGTCCGCCTGCCGGGGGGGGCGGCCTCAGCTTTCCTGATGCCCATCACCCCGAAGGTGGCCGTCTGGGCCACCCGGCACACGAAACGGGTGTTCGTGGAGGAGGTGGATTTTGTCACCGGGCAGGGCTACGACCACCGCTCCGAGGCCCAGCAGAAGAACGAGCTGGTCATCATCTCGAACCTTGGGGTGATGAACTTCCGCAACCCGGAGCGGGTGATGCAGATCCAGTCCTTCCACCCCGGAAGCAGCGTGGAGCAGATCCAGGAGAGCACCGGGTTCGAGATTCAGGCCGCGCCCGATGTGCGGGAAACGCCGTCGCCGAGCGCCGAGATCCTGGCCCTGATCCAGCAGCTGGACCCGGACGGCATACGCTGGAGTGAGTTCAAGTAACTGCCAGGCATCAGGCATTAGGCGTCAGGCATCCGGCGAATGCGGAATGCGGAATTCGGACGTCAAGCGGGGGACGTCTTTTACTTTGTTCACTTGTTTGCCTTGGCTAGGGCGCAGCCGCGCTGGCAGACTCGAATGCCTCCCGCAGGTCTGTAAACCGCCGAAGTAGGCCGATGACGGAGAAGCTTTTCTGGCTCGATCCCTATCTGACGGAGATGGAGACGACCGTCGAAAGCGTCTGCGGTGAGCGGGTGACGCTGGCATCGACGATATTCTTCGCCTTCTCCGGCGGGCAGGAGAGCGACAGCGGCACGATCGCCTCGCTTCCGGTGCTGGAAGCCCGCAAGGACGGCCGCGAAATCACCTATCTGCTGCCGGCCGGGCACGGACTCAGTCCGGGTGACCGCGTCCGGGTCGAAATCGACTGGGACAGACGCTATCGTCTGATGCGCCTGCACTTCGCAGCGGAACTCGTGCTCGAGGTCGTTTGCCGGCGCCTCGAAGGCATCGAAAAGGTCGGGGCGCACATCTCCGCCGACAAGGCGCGCATTGATTTCGCCTGGAAAACCAACATCTCGGGCATGCTTCCGGTTATTGCCGCTGATGTCGAAGGCATCGTGGGGGCGGATCTGGAGGTTCGGAGCGCGTTTGAGGACCCCGCCGCTGAGAGGCGCTGCTGGGAGGTGCCCGGTTTCGCCCGCGTGCCCTGCGGCGGCACGCATCTTCGGCGCACCGGCGAAATCGGCGCGGTCGTCCTCAGACGCAGGAACACGGGGCGGGGGATCGAGCGGATCGAAATCCAGCTCGCCGGGTAGGCTGGCTGGTCAGAACGCTGGCCGGAAAGAAACTTGAACAAAATATTATAAGGATCAGAAAACACATGAAAGAAGAGGGTGAGAACCTGAAAAAGATACTGGAGCCGGAAAGGACCCTACCTGCCTGCGGGAAGGAGAAAGGCGAGAGATGCCGCTGAAACCCATCAACGCCTACATCGAGCAGATGCCGCGCTCGGGGATTCGCAGAATCATGGATACGGCGACCGGCCCGGATATTCTCCACCTGGAAATCGGCCAGCCCGATTTCCAGACGCCCGAGCCGGTCATCCGGGCTGCCTGCGAGGCGGCCGCGGACCAGGCCGGCCGCTATACGCGCTACACCCCCAACCTGGGCTATCTCTCCCTGCGAAGGGCGCTGGCAGGTAAGCTGAACCGCGAAAACGGCCTCCGGGCCGATGAAGATCAGATCCTGGTCACCCCGGGATCCAATTACGGGATCATGATCGCGTTTTCAGTCCTGCTCAACCCGGGCGACGAGGTGCTGGTGCCGGACCCGGGCTACGTGAATTATGCATCCCTTACACCCCAGTACGGCGGGGTCGTCGTGCGCTACCCGCTTCAACAGAGCGACGGCTTCGAACCCCGTATCGAGGCCATTGCCGAACGCGTCACGCCCAACACCAAGCTGATCGTCCACAACAGCCCATCCAACCCCACGGGTTCGGTCTGCTCGGAATCCTTTGTAAAAGCGCTGGTTGAAATCGCGCGGGAGCACAACCTCTACATCCTTTCAGACGAGGCTTACGAGCATCTGGTTTTCGAAGGCCGGCACCACAGCCCGGCCCGGCATGACCAAGAGGGACGCGTGATCAGCGTTTTCAGCTTTTCGAAAAGCTATGCCATGACCGGCTGGCGCGTGGGCTACGTGGTCGCCGCCAAGCCAATCGCCAAGGCGCTTGAAAAGCAGCAGGAGCTGTGCGTTTCCTGCGCGCCCTCCATCTCGCAGAAGGCGGCCGAGGCCGCCCTGGAATATGGCGGGCCTTACATCGCCCCCATGGTCGAAGGGTATCGCCGACGCAGGGACCTCGCCCTGGGGATTCTCGAGCAGCACGGTCTGCGCTCCTACACGCCGCGGGGCGCTTTCTATGTGCTGGTGGATATCCTCGGGACCGGCCTGGATGCGGATACCTTTGCCGATCAGCTTCTGGCGGAACGTCGCGTGGCCGTGGCCCCGGGAACGACCTTTGGGAAGTCGGCCGCGCGATACGTTCGTATCTCGTTTGCGGCCGAGGACGGGGTGGTGGCCGAGGGCCTCGAAAGAACCTGCGACTTTATTCAGGCCCGTTCAGGAAACCTCTCACCCAACCCGTGAGACCGGACTTCAGGCGGAAAAGGGAGACCCGCGATGAATGATGTAAGAGCCGTGGTCATGGAAAAGACGAACGACGACATCCGGCTTGCCGTCCGGGCCTTTCCGGAGCCCGAACTCGAGCCGGGCGGAGTGCTGCTCAAAACCCTCTACAGTGAAGTCTGCGGAACCGACGTGCACCTGCTCAACGGCCAGCTGGCCGGTGTCCCCTATCCGATCATCCCCGGTCACATCAACGTCGGCATTATCGAAAAAATGAGCGGCAGTGTCCGTGATGTGGACGCGAACCGCCTGCAGATCGGCGACGAGGCGGTGTTTCTGGATGTGCACGAAACCTGTCACGCCTGCTGGTACTGCCTGGTGGCCAAGGCGTCCACCCGCTGTCCGAACCGCAAGGTCTACGGCATCACCTATTCGTCAAAGGACGGGCTGCTGGGCGGGTGGAGCCAGAAGATCTACCTCAAGCCGGGGGTCAAGATCCTGAAGCTCCCGCCCGGGTTGACGGCCAAGGATTTCATCGCCGGGGGTTGCGGCGCGCCTACGGCTTTGCACGCAGTGGAGCGGGCGTTGATCAGGCTGAACGACACGGTGGTGGTTCAGGGCTGCGGGCCGGTCGGGCTGTTCGCCGCGGTCTACTCCATGCTGAGCGGGGCCGGCCAGGTGATGGTGGTGGACCCTTCCGCGAGCCGATTGCAGGCCGCCCGCCAGGTCGGCGTGGACCATGCGATCCAGGCGGCCCGCCCGGAGGAGCGCATTGCGGAGGTGCTGAAACACACGAACGGCCGGGGTGCCGACGTGACCATCGAAGCCTCGGGCAATCCCAAGGCAATCGCCGAAGGGCTGAAGATGACCCGGGACAACGGCGTGTACGTGGTCGTGGGTCAGTATACCGACGGCGGAGATGTTTCCATCAACCCCCATTGGGACATCAATCGAAAACATGTCGATATTCGCGGCGTCTGGGGGATCGATTACAGTCATTTCTACAAGACCGTTCAGCTGATGGCCAAACACAGCGCGCGCTTCAAGTGGCAGCAACTGATCTCCAGGGTGTACGGCCTCGAGGAAGTGGAGAAGGCGATCCGGGACGTCGAGTCGCTGCAGATTTTCAAAGCGGTCATCGCGCCCAACAAGGCCGGCTGAAGCCACTCCCGGCCTACCTTGGCCATGCCCGCCTGTGGTGTTCCAGGAGCCTGACGGACGGCTCCGCCGGCGTTCAAGTCAATAACAGCCATTTCTGGCTAAAATTTTGATAATAATAGCAGAGTAATTAGCGTAAACCGAGAAACGGTTGGAAACCAGTGTTATTCGATAGCAATTGGGGTATGATGGAGGACAATGGATGCGCGGGACTGCATGATTTCCGGATGCTGACGGATGGCGGGCGTATCTATTTCAGCGCGAGGATTTGTGCGCAGAGAAAAGGGGCGCAGAGGTGACAATATGAAAAAGCCTTTTTCAAAATCAATATCTTTCGCCCGCAAATACGCTCGGCTCTTGGAAATCGTGAAACCTTCGGACACCTTGGGTATTCTGATCAGTGCGGATCCTGACAGCATGGCCAGCGCCATGGCGTTGAAACGGATCTTTTGGAAGAAGGTCAGGCGTGTGCTGGTCTACAGGATCAATTCCATCGAGAGGGCGGATAATCTTGCTTTTGTGAAGTTTCTTACCGTGGAACAAAAACATATCCGCTACCTGAAACGCTCGAACGATCACGAAATGGGCTTTGCTGGATTCCCAGCCGTACCATCACAAACTGTTCATGGAGCACCCGTATGATATCATTATCGATCATCATCCTGTGACTGAACCGGTAAAGGCTGATTTTCTGGACATCCGGGAGGATTACGGCGCAAACTCATCCATCATGACCGAGTATCTCAAGGCCGCCAAAATCAAGCCTTCCGCAAGAGTGGCAACCGCCCTTTTTTACGGGATCAAGACGGATACCCATAATTTCGTCGAGGGCCACCATTCCCTATGATATGGACGCCTTCAAATACCTCTACCCGTTCATCAGTCTACGCATTTTGCGGAAAATCGAATCTTCCGAGATGACTCGAGGCATGTTGGCCAAATATCGCCGGGCTATGGAGAAAGTTATTTTCATTCGACATATTGCATTTATTCACATGGGAAAAGTAGATAACCCCGATATTCTGGTGCTGCTGGCCGACTTTTTTATGAAAATCGCCGACATTGAATGGAGCATTGTGTCTGGTGTCCACAAGAAAAACCTTGTCGCTATCCTAAGAAATGCCAGTTTTCATGGCGATGCCGGCAAAACAGCCCGTAAGATCTTTGGACGCTGGAAAGGCTCTGCCGGCGGTCACCGGAACGCTGCCAGGGCGGAAATCCCGTTGGAAAACATCTTGGATGATCCAGAGGACGAAACCGGCCTTGCCGATCTGGTAAAAAAGGTTTTGAAGGGTATCAAGTAACCATTTGTGCTTTATGCTTTCAGATTCAGCACGGTTTTCCGGAAAATGAGGATCTGTGAATAAGGAGGCATCAAATGTCAGATACTAAGAATTCGAATACGAAAAAGAACCCTCCCGTTGCGAAAGAAACTGCTGAAGACAAAACAGCATCCCGGGAAATGCCCGAGCAGGAAACAATCGAAACTCCTCAAGCCACCGTTGAAATCGAGAAAGAAAAGGGCTTTTTGGTTGAGATGGCGGGAAACATCGGAGACGGCGCAAAAATAGTGGGGGAAAAAGCGACTGAATTAGGCGATATGATAGTCGATAAACTGAAAAAAGGATTGTCGCAAGCATACGAGGCCGGAGCCAAAGTCGTCGATGATCTGTCCCAGGCTGCCCAGGAATACAGCGGAAAAATACAAAGCTGAATCAGAAATAAAGAAACTGAAGGCCGAGAAAGATAAACTGATGACACAACTGGGTCAATCTGTTCTTAAACACCATCTTGCAGGGGGCAGGTTTACAGAATCCTTTTTCAACAAGAAAGAGATCATCGATCAATTCAATCAAATTGAAATTCTTGATCAGAAGATCGTTGAAGCCGGCAAGCAACTGGATAAAGGAAAAGAATAACATCAAAACATGGATAAGTAAGGAGTCATGCTATGGGTTTGTTAGACAAAATAAAAGAGAGCCTGTTTCAGGGTACGGAAAAGATCACCGACGTACCGAAAAGATTTGAAAAAGGGAAAAAGGTTGGCAGTGGAGGGGTGGAAGTTACCAGGGAGATCTTCACGAACATCAGTGAAAGAACATCCGATGTCACTGCGTTGGCCAAACTCAAACATGAATTGGCCATCTCTTTCAAAGGAGTTGGAGGGGGGATTGCTAGATCTGGGAAGAGCGGTTTTGGCCCTTCGCCGCAGTGGCGAATTTTCCCCGGAAAATGAAACTTTTCCGGGAACAGATAAGAACGCTTGAGGAATTGGACAACACCTTCAGAACGAAGCAGAATGAATACGAACAACTAAGAAAGAAGCATTCCAGCAATTACGTTGTTAACAAGCTCAGCGAAGACCTGTCTGCGGCCAATGCAATCATTGATCAAGTGATTATTTCCGAAAAGTCCAATGTCGTTGACAAATTATTGAAAGAAATTCTACTCCCTAAAGAAGCCCTGGTGTCTGCCATCAAGAGGGGCGAGGAAGTGATTATACCGGATGGCAATACGCAGCTGAAAACAGGCGATCAGGTCATTGTCATTGGCAGAAAAGATGATGTCGAAAAAGTTGCCAAGCGGTTTGCTGCAAATTGAGAGGTTTGCCAGCGTCCGCATGCCATTCATTTCACCCCGAAATCCTGGTTGTTCTGATTGGACCGGTTGAGGAGAAGCTGCGGTGACGATTGAGATTGCGTTGGTGCTGTCCATTCTGGCGGCCGCCATGGTGCTGCTTGTCACCGAATGGATCCCGATGGAGGCCACCGCGCTGTTCGTGCTGGGAACGGTGGCACTCACCGGGCTTGTCACTCCGGTGCAAGCATTGTCGGGGTTCAGCAACCCGGCGGTGGTGACCGTGTGGGCGGTGTTCATCCTCAGCGCGGGACTGCAGCGCACCGGGGTCGCCAACATCCTCGGCCGCCACGTGCAGCGGCTGGCCGGCCACACCGAGACGCGGATGGCAGCCGTCATCATGCTCAGCGTCGGCCTGATGTCGGCGGTGATGAACAACGTGGCGGTGGCGGCACTGATGTTGCCGGTGACGATGGACATGGCGCGGCGCACCAAAACACCGCCGTCGCGGCTGCTCATGCCGCTGGCATTCGGGTCGCTGCTCGGCGGGCTGACAACGATGATCGGCACGCCGCCAAACATCCTGGTCAGCAACGCGCTCCGCGACGCCGGCCTGCAGCCCTTCAAGCTGTTCGATTTCGCGCCCGTCGGAGTATTCATCATGCTGGTCGGCACGGCGTTCATGGCAACGATCGGCCGCAAGCTGCTGCCCGCGCGCGATGTGGCCAAGGAATCCTCTGCGGCGGGTCATCTAGATCTGCAGCAGCAATACGATTTGCGCGCGCGGATGTTTCGCATGCGCGTGCGGGCCGACTCGGCGTTGGCCGGTAAGACGTTGGCGGAAAGCCGGCTCGGCACGATGCTCGGCCTGAATGTCATCGCCATTGTCCGCGCCGGGCGCACCGAACTGGCGCCGTCACCCGGCGAGGTGCTGCGCGGCGGCGACCGGCTGCTGGCGGAAGGCCGGCTGGAGCGACTTAACGACGTCAGCGGCTGGCGCGAGTTGGAGCCGGAGGACGCCCCGGCAGAACTCGCCTTGTCGGCCGACGCGGACATCAAGGTGGTGGAGGCATCGCTGGCCAAAGGCTCGTTCCTGGACGGCAAAACGCTGCGCGAGCTGGAGTTCCGCTCGCGGTTCGGTCTGAACGTGCTGGCGATCCGGCGCGACGATGTCGTGCGGCGGGCGCGTTTGCAGGATGAGACGTTGAGCGCCGGCGACGTGGTCCTGCTGCACGGTCCGAGCGCTAGGCTGGAAACGTTCAAGACGAGCGGCCATGGCGCGGAACTGCGCGAGGTCACCGAAGCGGAAGTCCATGAGCGTTACCGGCTCTCGGACCGGCTGCGCGTGCTGCGCGTGCCGCAACTGTCGATCCTGATCGGCAGGACGCTGGCCGAAAGCCAGCTCGGCGGGTCGCTCGGCGCGCAGGTGCTGGCAATCATCCGCGACGACGGCACGCATCTGATGCCCGAGCCGCAGGAGCGCTTGATGGCGCGCGACCGCTTGCTGGTGACATGCCGTCCGGGCGATCTGGAAATCACCCGCGCGCTGGAAGGTCTGGAGCTTGAGCGCGAAGTTTCCCTCGAACAGGCATCGCTGGAGTCGGAGCGGGTCGGCCTGATGGAGGCGATTCTTTCGCCGCACACGGCGCTGGCCGGCAAGACGCTGCGGCAACTTCATTTCCGCGAGAAATATGGTTTGAACGTGCTCGCCATCTGGCGCGAAGGCCGTCCGTATCGGTCCGGGATCGGGGACATCGCGTTGCGCTTTGGTGATGCGCTGCTGTTGTACGGCCCGCGCGAGAAGTTGCGGATGCTCGGGCGCGAGCCGGATTTCCTGGTGCTGACGGAAGCGGCGCAGGAAGTGCCGCCCGTGGAGAAGGCGAAGATGGCGGCGTTGATCATGGGAGCGGTGATTCTGCCGGTGATCCTCGGCATCGTGCCCATTTACATCGCGACGGTCGTCGGCGCGGCGTTGATGGTGTCGACGCGCTGCCTGACCATGGAGGAGGCGTATCGGGCGATCGAATGGAAGGCGATCTTTCTGATTGCCGGCATGTTGCCGTTGGGCGTGGCGCTGGACACGACGGGCGCCGCAAGTCTTCTGGCGGCTAGCGTCGTGGCGGTCGGGCAGCCGTTCGGTCCGACGGCGGTGATGGTCGCGCTGGTCGTGGTGACCTTCATGGCCACGTTCATCGTGCCCACGGCCGCGCTGGTGGTGTTGATGTCGCCCATCATTCTGAACACGGCAGCCGACATGGGCATGTCGCCCTACGCCTTGATGATGGCGATGGCCATGGCCGCGTCGTCCAGTTTCACCAGTCCGGTGGCGCACCCGGCCAACCTGATGGTGATGGGGCCGGGCGGCTACCGGTTTGCCGACTACGCCCGGGCCGGTGTGCCGCTCACGATTGTGGTGTTTATCGTGATCCTCGTTGTCGTGCCGCTTTTCTGGCCGTTGCTGCCGGGCTGAGATGCCGGAGACCCTCAGTGCTCAGTCCTGGTTCCGCGGGACTCCATCTGTGGGAATGCCCTTGATGCTCGGAAAGGGGTCAGTGGCGTGGGGGATGGCCATGGCGTCGAGAAATTCCTTCTGAAAGCCCGGCTCCAGGGTCAGTTCCACATACTCCACCGTGGCGGCGATCCGTTCCGCTTCCTTCCGCCGGCGGCAATCGAGCAGGGCGGCCCGGGCGCCGTCGCCGGCGGCGTTTCCAATTGACACGATCCGCTCCGGCCCGCAGTCCGGGATCAGGCCCATGACGAGGGCTTTTTCGTGGTCGACGTGGGTGCCGAAGGCGCCGGCGATCTTGACCCGATCCGGGCGCTCGATTCCCAGGCGCCGCATCAGCAGCTTGCAGCCGCAGTAGAGGGCGCCCTTGGCCAGCTGGATCTGGCGCACGTCCCTCTGGGTCACCACCACGTCCCGGCCGATCGAGGTTTCCTCCTTCCAGGCGATGACGAACTCGGGCTGCCCGGTTTCGGCATTCCTGCGCAGCCGCGGCGCTTGCAGGTCCTTGTTGAAAGCCCCGCTCTTGATCACCACTCCGGCACGAAACAGCTCGGCCAGCAGATCCAGGATGCCCGAGCCGCAGATGCCTTTGACCTGCAGCTCCTCAGGCCGCGAAAAGCTCTTCCAGGCATCCCGACCGATGACCTTGTAGTCCACCTCGAGAGTCCGCGGGGCGATCCGGATCCGCTCGATGGCGCCCTCTGCCGCGCGCATTCCAAAAGCGATCTGAGCACCCTCGAACGCCGGGCCCGTGGCGCAGGAGGCGCAGAGCAGCCGCTCCCGGTTTCCAAGCACGATTTCGCCGTTGGTGCCGATGTCGATGATGAGCTGGATTTCTTCTTCCTGCTGAGGCCTTTCGGCGACCAGCACGCCCACGGTGTCGGCCCCCACAAAGCCGGCCTGGATGGGCAGGAAATGCACGTAGGCGCCCGGGCACACCTTCAGGCCCAAGTCGCGCGCCTTGATGTCCAGGCCGCGGTGGATGACGGGAGGGAAGGGCGCCATGCCCAGCTGCGCGGGGTCCAGCTGGAGCAGGAGGTGGTGCATGGTGGTGTTTCCGACCAGGGTGAGGTCGACGATGTCCTCCGGCTCGATCCCGGCGTGCCGGCTCCCAGGCGGCGGCTGGGCGGAGCCTATGGCCTGCTGCAGCATGGAGTTCAAGGCGTCGATGATGTCGGTACTCATTTTCCCCAGGCTTTCCGGGTTCATCACGTGAAACGAGATCCGGCTCATCACGTCTTCGCCGTACTTGCACTGCGGATTCATGCGGGACTGGGTGTTCAGAACTTCCGTGGTGGCAAGATCGCAGAGATAGCCCGCCAGCGTCGTGGTGCCCACGTCGAAGGCCATGCCGCAGCAGCGTTCCTTCGTCCCGGGCAGGACCCGGATGATCTCCCGCTCCATCCAGACAAAGACCGTGATTTGCCATTGGCCGCGGCGGAGCGCGCCGGGGAGCTGCCGCAGGGCGTGCAGATCGATGCTCAGATTTTCCAGCCCGTGCAGTTCGCGCAGCCGCGCGGCGACCCGTTCGAAGTCGGCAAGGGGTTCCTCGAAGGTGGGAGGGTCGAGTCTGAGCGGATAGGGCTTGACCGCCGGGTCGGGCTGGATCGGGATGTCCCGGGCGGCTTTGCTGACCACCTGTTTGCCGGCGCGCGACTCCTCCGGCACGAATACCACGAGGTCGCCGTCAACCCGTGCGCGGCAGGCCAGGCGGCAGCCCTGCTGCCTTTCGCTCGCGCTGATGAAGCGGGCCTCCTGTTCCTGCCATGGCCCGGCATGGGTTGGGGCCGAGCGGAGCCCGTATTTGGGAAACCGGCCCTCTTCGATCCGGACCTTGCACTTACCGCAGCTTCCCCGATCGCCGCAAAGCGTCTCGATGTCGGCGCCCAACCGGCGCGCAGCCTCCAGCAGGCTGATTCCGCTCTCCACCCGTCCGCGCCGGCCGGAAGGCTGGAAAACCACCTCGAAACTCTCAACGGGCTCGTTCATTTGAACCTACGTTAAGGAAATAGGGAAAGGCGCAAGGCTCACGGGAAATGCGGAATTCGAAATGCGGAATTCGAAATGTCGACCGTTGGCAAGTCTGCTCGCATCCTCTTGAGTCTTGCGTCTCGGTGCAGTCCGGCAACTCAAAGCCTATGACCGGGCCGCAGGGGGCCGCGGGGTTTTTCGCAGTGACTTGCGGAAAGCAGAAGACAGCAGTGCGAGAACTCCGGCCTCCGGTCCGACGCGGCCTACGCCCCGGGGAAGCCAGGGAGCAGATGTGCTGGTCCTCGCCCGGTTTCCCGGCTCCTTGTTCCTTTTCGAATTTCGCCTTTTTAATTTCGAATTCGGCGCCGGGTCAGGTGCCCAGCTTTCCGTGTTTGCTTGCCGCGGCCATGAGCGCTTCCATGTTTTCGCGGGGCGCCAGCGGCCAGATGTCGCAGCCCGGCCAGATGGCATTGACCCCGTCCGCGATCGACTTTCGGACGGCCTTTTCCACGTCCGCGGGTCCGCCCTTGACGATCACGCCGTAGGGGTCCACGTTCCCCAGGATCACGGCTTGGGGCCCGAGCTTCTTCCGGGATTCGGCCACGTCGTTCTTCTGGTCCACGCTGATGGCGTCCGCGCCGCAGAGGGCCATCTCCTCCACGATCATGTTGGTGTCCCCGCACATGTGAAGGATCTTGGGCGAGTCCAGACCCGCGAAGACCTTCTCCAAATAGGGTCGGATCAGCCCCTTGAAGACCCGCGGGCTCAGGATGTCGGGGCCCGCGCCCATCTCGCGGACCGTGATGTAGTCCGCGCCCGCTTCCCGGTAGATCTTCCCGATGCGGATCAGGACGTCGGCCAGTTGGTCAAGTACGGCGCCCACCAGGTCCTTTTTCTTGAGGGCCATCTTGGCCAGATCGCCGATGTCCAGGATCTGTCCCGCCAGGGTGTAGGGTCCCAGCACCCAGGCGCCGATGGCGACCTGGTCGCCGATGTCCTGCTTCAGCAGGCGGATGGCTTCCACGACCAGCGGGATGCGGCCGGCCTTGGAAAGGTCGGCGGGCGGCTTCAGATCCAGGTCGGCCACTTTTTCGGACACCTTGCCGGAGATGGTCGGGTAGACGATGTCGGCATGGTGGGCATAGAAATTCACCCCGGCGCCCAGGGCTTCGGCCTCCACCCCCATGTCAAAAGGCACGGCGGCGCATTCGAAGCCGAAGAGTTTGTAGGTGGAGGCGGCCATGGAGGCCATCTTGGCTGCCTCCACATGGATATCGGCGAATTTCCAGCCGTACTGCTCCAACCCGTGCACCGTCACGTTCCCGTAACCGCTGAAGACCGGAATGCGGTCGATGGGCTGTCCGGCGAAAAATCGGGTTACGCGCTCCCTGGGGCTGAGTTCTGCGTTCATGTCTCCTCCTTTGTATCGTTGATCTCGTTAGGATCGTTCATCTAACCGCCCGTTTGCTGCGCTCACTAGATCATTGGGACACGGACGGCTTTCTTGACAGGATCAACAGGATTTACACGGATGAGTTTTTCTCCCTTCCCGGACGGAAGGGAGAAATCTCCTGCCTTGCCAAGGCGGGGCAGGTCCCGTAACACCACCTGACCCCTGTTGCCAGCTTTGCGCCTGCACGCATGAGCTATTCTTGCCCTTCTTCCGGAAGGGCAAAGAAGAAATCTTCTTGATCCTGTTAATCCTGTCCAGGAATAAATGCCCGACGCCCGACGCCTACCCCGCTCTTACCTTTGTCCCCTTCCGCCTTGAACCAGCCTTCCGATGCGCCTGACGCCTTGACGCCTTGACGCCGCCCCATCATTTTCTTCGGCAACAGATGCTCCAGGTTCGGAAACTTGTCCTTCATGTGCGGCAGCCACATGGACTGGGCGAAGATCTTCTCGAAAGCCGGCACCACGGTCAGCTCGATGTAGTCGACCTGCCGCGCATATTCGTCCGCCTCCCGGCGTTTGTCCAGGTTGAGGAGCGCCATGCGCGCCCCGTCACCGGCCGCGTTGCCCACTGAATAGAGCTTCTCCGGCTCGCAGTCCGGGAACATGCCCAGCAGGGCGGCCGACTGCTTGTCGATGAAGCTGCCGAAGGCGCCGGCCAGGATGACCTTGTCCACCCGGTCCACCCCGTAGGTCTGCATCAGGATTTTGCTGCCGGCGTACATGGCGGCCTTGCCCAGCTGGATGGCGCGGATGTCGTCCTGGGTCACCACCACGTCCTGGCCGATGGAGGTTTCCCGGGCCCAGGCGACGACGTATTCCAACTGGCCCTGATTGTCGCGCAGCCGCGGGGTCTGCAGGTCTTTGCGGAAGCGTCCGGTCTTGTCGATGATGCCCGCCAGGAACAGCTGCGGGATCGCGTCGATGATGCCCGAACCGCAGATCCCCTTGGCGCCCACCTCTTCCAGCTCCGTGTTCCAGCGCTCCCCGCCGATGACCTTGAACCGGGCCTCCTTGGTCTCCGGGTCGATCTCGATTTTCTCGATCGCCCCGGGTGCGGCCCGCATCCCGAATTTCAGCTCGGCGCCTTCGAAGGCCGGCCCGGTGGCGCAGGAAGCCGAGACGAGTTTGGTGCGGTTGCCCAGGATCAGCTCGCCGTTGGTGCCGATGTCGATGATGAGCGCGACTTCCTCCTTGCGGTAGGGCTCTTCCGCGATCAGCACCCCGACGTTGTCGGCCCCCACGAACCCGGCCTCGATGGGCAGCACGTGCACGTAAGCCCCGGGGGAAATCCGGATCCCGGTGCCGCGGGCTTCGGTCAGCTCGGAGGCTTCCTTTTCCGCGTAGATGGCGCAGTGCAGGCAGCGCATGGATTCCTTGGTGACCGCTTCTTCCTGCAACCCCAATTCGACTTCTTCGAAGCCCGTCCGGTTTTCCACCTCCAGCAGCGGGGCCGCCTGCCTCGGCTCCTGGCGAACCCCTTCCTTGGGGATCTCTTCAACCGGCTTGAGCGGTGCCGGCCGGGCCTCCCGCAGATCCATGCCCGCCAGGTACAGCTCGATCGAAACCGCCGCCGCCTTGCCGGCCGCGATGGCCCGGATGACGTCGGCCGGGCCGGAGGCGGCGTCGCCGCCGGCAAAAACGCCCTCCATGCTGGTTGCGAAGGTGATTTCGTCCACCCGGATCGTCCCGCCGGGCCCACGCTCCAGGCCCGGGAACAGCCGGCTGTCAGGCTCCTGCCCGATGCCCACGATGATCGTGTCGACCTCCAGAGTCGGCGCCGGCCCCTCGCCGAAGCTGGGCGCAAAACGCCCCTCCGGATTCAGCACCGACACGCACTGCACGGTTTCCAGGCCCGCGACCCGGCCGTCCTGCGTCAGGATCCTGGCAACGCCCAGGGAGGGGTGGATCAGGACGCCCTCTTCAGCGGCCTGGGCGATCTCCTGGTCCTGGGCCGGCATCCGGTCGGCACAGGTCAGATCCGTGGATTCCAGGCAGACCAGGTGGACTTCCTCTGCCCCCAGGCGCCTGGACAACCGGGCGGCATCCACGGCGACGCTGCCGCCCCCGATCACGGCAACCCGTTTTCCCAGCTCGACCTTTTCGCCCTGGTTGACAGCCCTGAGAAGGGAAAGCGCCGGCATGACGCCCTGGGCCTCCTCGCCGGGCAGGCCGAGCTTCCGGCTCTGCCAGGCACCGGTGGCCACAAACACGGCCTTGTGGCCCTGTTCGAAAAGATCTTCCAGGCGGCTCACTGCGGTCTTGGTCCGGATCTCGACTCCCAGTTCCTCGATGAAGCGGATTTCCTCGTCCAGGATGTCGCGGGGCAGCCGGTACTCCGGAATCCCGTAGCGCAGCATGCCGCCCGGCCGCTCCGTTGCTTCGAAGACCGTCACCGGGTAGCCTCTGCCGATCAGGTCGTAGGCGCAGGCCAGCCCGGCCGGCCCGGAACCGACGATCGCGATCCGGTGCTCCTTGCTCGGCTCGGGCGGCGGCGCCCCCGAGCGGCCGGCCCGCAGCTCGAAGTCGGCCAGGAAACGGTGGGCGGCGCGGATGGACAGCGCCTCGTCCACTTTTCCCCGTTCGCAGGCCGTCTCGCAGGGGTGGTTGCAGACCCGGCCGCAGACCCCGGCAAAGGGGTAGCTGAGCCTCACCAGTTCAAGCGCGTCCGCATAGCGGCGCTGGGCGGTCAGGTAGAGGAAATCCTGCACGTTGAGCCCGGCGGGACAGGCCACCCGACAGGGGGCGTAGCGGCCCGTGTCGGCCGCTTCGGCCTCCGGTGCGATCCTGAGGCCGAAGTCGCGGGCCTTGATGTCCAGGGAGTGATGGAGCGCGGGAGGAAACGGGGAGCGGCCGATGTAGCGGGGATCGATGTTCAGGAAAATATGGTGCATGCAGGTGTTGCCCACCAGGGTCAGGTCGACGATGTCCTGGCGCTTGATACCCGCTGTGGAGGCCGCCTCCGCGATGACGCCGTTGAGGCCGTCGAGGATCGCCTTGTTGAGGATCTCCAGGCCCTCGGGGTTGGTCATGGTGTAGCTGATGCGGGACATGACGTCTTCGCCGTACACCACCTGGGGGTTCATCATGGAGGCGGTGGTCAGGACTTTTCCGTCAATCAGGTCGCAGAGGTACCCGGCCACCGTGGAGGTTCCCACGTCGATGGCCATGCCGTAGGCCCGCTCCACGCGTCCGGGTTCCACCTTGATGACTTCCCGGTCCTGCCACACCGACACGGTCAGCTTCCATTCCCCCTCCCGGACCGTGTTCTGCAGGTCCAGCAAGGCCTGATAGTCGATGGCGCTCGGACGGACCTGATGCTGCTGCTCGAGGTGGTTGCGCAGGCGCTCCCAGTCCCCCAGGTTGTCCTCCAGCGTCGCCTTGACCATCTCCACCGGGTACTTCCTGACGGCCGGCTTCAGTTCGATCTGGATCTCCCGGGGCGCCTTGCGGACAACCTGCTTGCCCATGCGGCTTTCCTCGGGTACGAAAATGACCACGTCACCCTGAACTCTGGCCTGACAGGACAGGCGGTAGCCCTGTTCCTCCTGACGCAGGTTGAAGAACTTCCGCTCCGACGGTGTCATGGGAGAGAGGTTCTCCTTGCTGGACCGGATCCCGTATTTCTCGAAATCCCCTTGCTCCAGCCGGACCTTGCAGGTGCCGCAGATGGCCTGCTCGCCGCAGACGCCTTCCAGGTCCACCCCCAGCTGGACGGAGGCTTCTTTCAGCGTTTTCCCTCCCTCGATGTAGCCCCGGCTCCCGGAAGGCTGAAAGATCACCAGGTACTTGCCCTCAGTCTTATCCGCCATGCACGTGTCCCTTTCTCTCTATCCACGGGGGATCCGGCCCCGCAGTGTGCAGCGCTCCGCGAGCCTTGCCATGGAAGCCTTGATCCGCGCTGATTACTTCATTTCCTCTTTCTTCAGCATCTTGATCAGCCGCATGGCTTCTTCGACCGCGGTCCCGGCTCCTTCGGCATACCCGTCGGCCCCGTACTTCTCCACCACCTCGGGCGTGATGGGCGCCCCGCCCAGCATGATGCGCACGTTGGGGTTCTTTTCCTTCAGCTTCTTCACGATCTCCTGCATGGTCACCATGCTGGTCGTCATCAGGGCCGAAAGACCCACGATGTCCGAATCGGTCCGCATCTGCTCTTCCACGAAGCGCTCGAGCGGGACGTCCTTGCCGAGGTCGTACACGGTCCAGCCGGCCACATCGAACATCATCTTGATCAGGTTCTTGCCGATGTCGTGCACATCCCCTTCGACCACGCCGAGCACGATCGATCCCTTGGCTTCCGACGCCCGGCCTGATTCCTTGATGGCCGGCCGCAGGATATCCAGCCCGGCATAGAGCGCATCCGCGCACATGAGCAGTTCGGGAACGAAATACTCCTTCTTGTTGTACAGCTCACCGACTTCGATCATCCCGTCGGCCAGGCCTTCCATGGCGGCCTCGAAGGGATCCACTCCCTCGTCCAGGGCTGCCTGAGCCAGTTCCCGGACGCCGTCCTCGTCGTACTCCACCAGCGTCTTGCGAAGTCCCATCAGGATTTCCTTGGTTCTTTCCTCTGTCGCCATCACAGACCTCCTTGTTCGGCTGTCTTCGATTTCCGGTTGCCGGGTTCAGCGTTCGTTGCCCGAAATCCTGCGGTTCTCAGAGAGACTTGAGCTGTTCCGCGAATTCGGGGAAGAGAGCGTAGAGTGGATGACCGGGTTCCGCGGGCAGTCTCCGGCACTCGGCGAAAACGGCGGAGGCCAGGAAGGCGTCCGCCATCGCCACCGCCGGGAAGATACGCGCCGCACCGGCCATGGGTCCCGAGAAGATCATGTCGTGAAAGTAAAAGGCAGCCAAAGCCTCCAGGCCGGCATCGGCGGCCGACCAACCCTTGAAGCCCCACAGCTCCCGCGCCTTTTTCCACATGTAGGAGCCGTTGCTCGGCGCGCTGGCGGTCGGCAAGCCCCATTTTTCCTTGATCATGCGGTTGGCGACGCCGCAGAAGGCCGTCGCCGGCCCGTTCATGACCGAGGTGTCCACAAAGATGCTCTCGAAGCGCGCGCCGGCCCGGTCGATGACCTCCAGCAGCCGCTCCGTCCCCGTGATCCGCCCGCTCGGCATCTGGTTGTCGTTGTCAAAGGCCACCAGCAGGACGTGCTTGACCCCGATCCCGGCGATCTCGCGGATCTCGGTTTCAAGGTCCGTTTCCCAGACCGTCAGGCTGTTGTAGAACATGCGGTCCAGCAGCCCCCGCTCGGCGCAATGAGCGGCCCCTGCGAGCTTCGGTTTCATGGTCCAGGCGTCGATGCAGAAGGGCATGTCGCTGACCGAGGTGACGAAGTCGATGTAGCGCCGGAACTCCTCTCCCGTGTTGGCCACGATGTCGGCCATGCCCGGCACCCCGGTCTCCTGCGAGAGCCGGTCCTGGGTCCTGAGAAGTTCGCCGGCTGTTTGCTCGTCGAAGCCCTCTTTACGTTTCCCCTGAAAGACCCGATCGCCTTTCTGGAAAATGGACGAACACACTACGGTGGGGTAATCGCCCGGCTGTCCGCCGAACTTCACCCCGCCCACCTCGCAGACCTTCTGCTCGTGCTCGAAAGCAAACATCCGTCACCCTCCATTGGCCGGTTGATGGCTATGCCGCGGCCACCCGGGCGCGGCACCGGGCGCAGCGGCCAGTCTACTGGGGAAACCGGCCGAGTTCGTTGACCAGTTCCATGAAGCCGTCGATGGTTTCCGGTTTCGCGACCCCGGGCACTTCGCAGCCCGTGGCCAGGATGTAGCCGCCGGCCGGGTCCGCGGCCTGCAGGCAGCTCTGGATGGCCGCCTGCATGTCCTCCCGGGTTCCGGAATGGAAGAGGTTGGTGTTCACGTTGCCGATCAGGACCGCCTTGCCGCGGGTCGCCGCAACGGCTTTGGACAGATCCGTGGGGGCGTCCACGCTGAGGTTGGTCACGCCGGTGCTGACCAGGTCCTCCAGAATGGGGTCGGCGTAGCCGCAGACGTGGAGCCCCACGCCGACCTTGCGGGCCTTGAAATGCTCGACCACCTGCTTGTGATAGGGCAGCACGAAGCTGCGGTACATCTTCGGGGAGATCAGGCTGCAGGAGGCCGGTGCCTCGGACAGGCTCAGGCCCACTTTGAGGGGGGCCACCGCTTCTGCGAAACGGATGGTCATCTGGGTCGCAAGACCCATCAGCTCGTGAACGAAATCCGGGTCTTTCATGGCATCCCGGATGAGTTCGCTGGCGCCGCGCAGGCCGATGGCCACGGTCCAGGGCCCGGCAATCACCGAGGAGACGGCGCTGTCCGGGATGGCCTCCCGCGTTTCGGCCAGGGCCTGCAGGTAGTTGGGCATCCGGCCGTCCTTGGCCGGGTCGGGCAGCTTAAGGCTGCTCAGCTTGCCCTTGTCCTCGAGGGCCAGCTTCACCGAGATGGGCAGGCCGTTTTCCGGGAACCTCAGCCGGTTTCCCATGGCCTCCACGTCCATCAGCAGGTCGGCCTGCATGACGATGATGTCGGGCCGGTAACGTTCGTAAGATGCCACCTGGGCCTTCACCATCACCTTGGGATCCTGGATGAAATCCCGGATGCGGGCGCCCACCAGCTGGGCATTGACCTGTCCCATGATGGGGTAGGCCGGGACCCGGTCGATCTGCATTTCCTGGCCGGTGAAGGTCTTCTTGAAAGCCGCGGCCACCCTTTGTCTGCCGGTGTTTCCTGCCATCATAGCTCTCCTTCCTCCTCCCAGATCTTCATCTGCTTCTGGTAGGTCGGGGGGAATGCGGCCTGAAAGTTGAAAAAGCTCGTGATCGGGTAACGCACGCCCGCCTGATAGGTCTTGTTCAGGCCGTCGCTCACATTGTCGATCTGCGAGGCGGGCAGCAGGAAGGTCATCTCATGGTCCTGGGTCATGCCGAAAATCCGGTCGCCGTTGCCGGGCACCAGGTATCGGCATTCGTTCTTCTTCATGACCGTGATGACGGCCGCGCAGCCCAGCCGGCCCATGGAGGAAGAAGCGACCGCGCCGCCGGTGTTGTAGAGGGAACCCTGGATAAGGCGCATGACCTGGGCCGGGTTGCCGTAGACCATGATCACGTCCGGCTCGAAGGCCGCCCGGTTGAGCGGCGCCACCAGGATGTGGCTGTACAGCCCGTGTTCGAAACGGTCCACCAGATCCTCCTCCTTCTTGCCGATGTCCGGGGAGGCGGTGAACATGCCGCCCGCCAGGTTGCCGTCGTTGAAGAAATCGATGTTCTTGAAAAACCCGAAAGGTGCGGCGCCCAGGGAGCACTGCATGTCCTCCTTGCCCATGGCGACGGTCCAGCCCAGCTTGCGGGCCATGCCGATGCCCTGGCAGATGGCCACCTTCTTTTTCATCTGCTGGAAAGGCCGGCGGGTCCTGTCCGGGATTTCGGCCTCGGATTTCAGCATCTTGATGGCCAAAGGGAAGGTGAGGGGCCGGATCTGCGTGCTAAGCGTCTGATCAAAAGCTTTCAGGTCTGCCATGCTGTCCCTCCTTTAAGGTCTCTTCACGACTTCATTTTTTTGGCTTTGATTTCCGCGATCAGCTTGGGGACGATCTTCCGCAGGTCCCCCACCACAGCCACGTCCGAGACGTCGAAGATCTCGGCTTTCGGGTTGGTGTTGATGCTGATGATGTGGCCGGACTGCTCCATGCCCACCACGTGGTGCATTACGCCGGATATGCCAAGGCCAATGTAGAGGCTGGGCCGCACGGTCTTGCCGCTCTGGCCGATCATCTGGCCCTCGCCGGCCCAGCCCTCGTCAACCGGCGGCCGGGTGGCACCCACCGCTCCGCCCAACACCGCGGCCAGTTCCTGCACCAGCGCCCAGTTCTCCTTGCTGCCCACCCCGAAGCCGCCGGCGATTACCACCTCTGCCTTTTCGAGCAGCTGGCCGCGGGGCTCCTCCTGCTGCACGTCCAGCACTTCGGGCCCGAGTTCTACCCCGGGCAGCTCGAGAGCCACCTGGACGATCTCGCCTTCGCGCGGAGTACGGGGCAGGGCCCGCATGGCCCCGGGCATCACGGTGGCCATCTGCGGCCGGCGGTCCGGGCAGGCGATGGTAGCCAGCACGCCGCCGCCCCAACCGGGGACCACCTGGAGCAGGCGGCCGTCCGAGTCCAGCCGCAGGTCGATACAGTGAGCGCTTAGCCCGGTGCGAAGCCTGGCGGCGACCCGCGGGGCCAGCTCCATGCCCATGGCCGTGGCTCCCAGCAGCAGGATCGCGGGATGCTCGCTTGCGGCCAGCTGGGCCAGCACGTGGGTGTAGGCCAGCAGACGAAAGGAGGCCAGCTGCGGGTCATCGGCCAGCAGCGCGCGGTCGGCTCCGTGGTCCAGCAGCACCTGGGGCAGGCCGCCCAGCTTATGGCCCAGCAGTACGGCCGTCAGCCGCGTGCCGGCCTGTTCGGCCAGCTCCCGCCCCTTGCCGAGCAGCTCGAGGCCGACTTCATGCAGTTTCCCGTTCCGCTGCTCGCAAAAAACCCAGATATCCCCTTGAATCGCTTCACTCATGGAAACCCCTTGGGGGCAACTTCGCGGCTACGTCTTTGGACGCAAATCCGAAATCCGAAGCACGAAATCTGAAACAATGATCAAAATACGAATGCTCCAATGACAAAAAGGCATGAGGTTCCAGCTTCCTGAACCAAGTTCCCGGCTCAGGCGCTACAGGATACCGTACTGATACAGCTTGTCCAGCAGTTTCTGAACGATTTCGTCGTCGGTGCCGCCCACTTTTTCCCGCGCCCGCTGAAACCGTTTCAGCTCCAGTCCGGCCATCTTGGTGGGGGAGCCCTCCAAGCCGATCAGCGAGCGGTCGATGTCCAGTTCAGCACAGTTAAGGGTTTTGATCTCCTTGGACTCCGCCGCCAGAATCCCGGTGAACGGGGTGTAACGCGGCTTGTTGAGCTCCTTGCGAACCCCCAGGGCGAGCGGCGTTTCGGCCAGCAGTCTGACCGTCCCCTGCTCGATTTTCTGGGTGACCGTGATTTTTCCCTCACCCGCCGTCCAGTCCAGGGCAACCACGTGCATGACACTCGGCACGCCCAGGAACTCCGCCACCTGAGTACAGACCTGGGCGGTGGACCCGTCCACCGAAAGGTTGCCGAAGAGCAGCAGATCCCACTGCCCGATCCAGCGGCAGCCGGCAGCCAGAATGTGGGCGGTCGCCAGGGTGTCCGACCCCGCAAAAAGCGGGTCGCAGAGCAGGACTGCCCGGTCGGCGCCCATGGCCAGGCCTTCCCGCAGCGTGGTGGTGGCGAAGGGCGGCGCCATGGAAAGCAGCACCACTTCGCCGCCCAGCTGGTCACGCATGCAGAGCGCGGTTTCCAGCGCATGCTTGTCCAGCGGGTTGATGATGGTCGGTATGCCCTCCCGCTTGAGGGTCTGGGTGACCGGGTCCATGGCGACCTTGTTCCAGTGCTTGGGGTCCGGCACCGGCTTGATGCAGACGATGATTCGTTTCATGCGTCTCACCTGTGTATTCGCGGCGGGTAGCTTCATAAGTAGCTCTAGATTTCCTGGAAGCCGGTACCGCCGTGGCGGCATAGTTTCACATGAGATCCCCACTTCCTGCTTTGAAGCACGGGCGCCGGGGCTTTTCGCAGGGTGACTTGCGGGCCTCCGGCTCGTAGGGCGAGCCTACGCCTCGGAGAGAGGGCGCCGTGGTCTCGCGACTTATCACCGGGGGAAACCCCCGCCGACGCTGCAGAGCAGCGGCGGACGGCGGGAGGGGGCAATACTCCCCCGCAGATAAGTCGCTGAGACCACCAGCCCGGGAGCTTGTGGAACCCGAGAAATGACCCGGCGCCGTGCTTTACGCACCTGCTGCCTCATCCGCTGGTGGCTGCGCCTTACTTCATACGCGGCCTCTGCTGCAATCCAGGCCGCTTACCCTACTTCTTGAAGGGCGCCAGGGCCGTGCGGGCCAGCACCACCTTGGCGATCTCGGCGGTACCGCCGGCCGGGATGGTCACCATGGCATCCCTCAGGAGCCGCTGCACCGTGTATTCCTTCATGATCCCGTAGGTGCCGTGGATTTCGATGGCCTTCTTGGCCGCCGTGGCCGCCTGGTCGCAGGTGTAGTATTTTGCCAGGGCCGCCTCGTTGTCCATCCGCATGCCCTGGTCCTTCATCCAGCTGGCCCGGTAGCACAGCAGCCGGCAGATTTCCAGCTGGGTGTAGATCTCGGCCAGGTAGAACTGGATAGCCTGCAGGGCGCTGATCGGTTTTCCGTAGAGCATCCGCTCGGAGGAGAACTTGCCGGCCTCCTCGTAGACCGCGGTCAGGATGCCCAGGGCGGTGGCCGCCATGCCGGTCCTGCCGGTCTCGCTGATGGTCTTGAGCGCCACGGCCAGGCCGCCGCCTTCCTGCCCGAGCAGGTTCCCCTTGGGGATCTCGCAATTGTCAAACACCAGTTCCCCGGTGTTGGCCCCCCGCAGTCCGAACTTGTTCTCCTTGCGGCCCACCTTGGCGCCGGGGTCGTCCTTGCCCACGATGAAACCGCTCAATCCCTTGGCCCCTTCGGCAGTGCGGGCGATGATGATCCAGAAATCCGAGGTGTGGGAGTTGGTGATGAAGCACTTGCGGCCGTTGACAATGTACTTGTCCCCTTTCAGCTCGGCGGTGGTTTTCATGCCCATGAGATCGGACCCGCCGCCCGGCTCGGTGACCGCCACGCAGCCCATGGTCTCGCCGCGGGCCAGGGGCGGAATATACTTCTTCTTCTGGGCATCGTTGCCGAAGTCCCGCAGGTTGGCGCAGGCCATGTGGTGAACCTGCATGGCCATGGGAAAGGCGCCGCAGATGCGTCCCATTTCCTCGAGCACGATCGTGCGCGCCAGGTAGCCGAGGCCCACTCCGCCGTACTGCGGTTCACTGAGGACGCCGGTGATGCCCAGCTCCGCCATGGGTTTCAAGAGCTCCATGGGAAACTCGCCGGTCTCTTCCATGGCCTCCATCTTGGGGGGCAGCTCGTTTTCCGAAAACTCCCTGACCGCCTTTCGCAGCATGTCCTCTTTTTCCGTGAATTTGAAATCCATCGCTTTTCTCCTCCTCCTTGCTGGTGGTTCGTTAGGGGTTGCTTTTATTCTTTGCTCGTCAATCCCTAATTCAAAATCTTAGATTGAGAATCCAAAATTCCTTTAACTCCCTTACTGCTTACTCCTCCCTGCTCACTCCTTACTCCCTACTCCCTACTCCTTACTCCCTACTCCTCACTCCTCACCCCTTACCCCTTAATCCTTACTCCTTACTCCTTACCCCTGACCCATCCGGCGCCAGCCGCTCCAGGTACGCGATCAGCGCCTGGATGCACTGGTCCAGCCGCGCCTGGGATTTTTCCATGCCGTAAATCACCGAGGCTCCCAGCATCCCGGCAAAGAGCATTTCGGTGAGAGCCTCGGTGTTCACCTCGGCGCGCAGCTCTTCGGCCGCTTTCCCTTGCTCCAGCAGCCGGGTGAGCAGGGCTTTGAAGCCCTTGAAGCCTTCGTTGACCTCCCGGGAGAGGTTGGGCCGCTGGTCGTCCAGCTCCACCGAAAAGGTGACGAAGACACAGCCGCCCGGGAAATGGCGGCGGTCTTTGAGATAGCGGTCCCGGTAGTTGGCCAGCAGGAGCTTGAGCTTGCCGAGCGGGCTGGGGACCTGATCCAGGCCGTTCAGGGTCTTCTCACGCCAGATCTCCTGCGCCCGTTGCAGCACCGCATGAAAGAGATCTTCCTTGCTCTGGAAATGATTGTAGAGGCCGCCTTTGCTGGTTTCGGCGGCATCCAGAATGTCCTGGATCGAAGTGCCCAGAAAACCCTTGAGGGAAAACAGCCGAAGGGATTCTGCGACGATCTTTTCTTTGAGTTCCATTGGCGCAGTGAGAGTGAACCGTATTCAGCAAGACCGGTCGGTCTGTCCTTTTATAGTGAACTTGATTTCGCGTGTCAACCCTTTTTCCGCGAATTCCGCGCGCCGCTCTCTCGTTGAACTTGACTCCACTTGAACCGGCGTATAGAGTCAGCGCAGGGAAGAGAAACGGGGAATAAGGATGCAGACCCGGGGGCCGAATCGGCCAAACCAAAGAAACCAGACAAACGAAATCAACGAAATAGACGAGGGAGATCCGATCAACTGAAGGAGGACCGACGATCATGACCGGCAAAGACATCCTGAAGGGCAAGCGAATTCTGGCGGTGGATGACGAGGCGGACATCCTGGACACCTTGAAGGAAACGTTGGAGATGTGCGAAGTGCAGACCGCTGCGAGTTTCGAGACCGCCAAGGAGCTGCTTGAGTCCCAGTCCTACGATGCGGCCATCCTGGACATCATGGGCGTCCAGGGTTTTGACCTGCTCAAGATCGCCAATCGGAAGAAGATCCCGGCCCTGATGCTCACCGCCCACGGCCTCAACCCCGACAACCTGGTCGGGTCCATCAAACTGGGCGCCAAGTCCTACATTCCCAAGGACCGGATGTTTGAGATCGACATCTACCTGCGGGAACTCCTGCAGGCCCGGGCGCGAGGCATCGAAAAATCCGGGACCTGGTTCGCGCGGCTGGGAGGCTATTTCGATCAGCGTTTCGGCAGCGGCTGGAAGCACAAGGACAAGAAGTTCTGGGAGGAATTCGACCGGACCTACAAGGTATCCAAGGAGGAGCTGCAGGACATCCTGTAGACGGTCCTGAGCCTACTTTCTCTGCTGGCCGCAGATGCTGAACAGCACCATGGCGGCTGCCGAGCGGCCGTCGCCCTTTCCGCGCCAGGCGCGCGGCGAGACGTAGTCCTCACCCTGGGCCCACATGCCCAGCTTATCGGCCTGGGCGGTATCCTGGGCAACCAGCAGGGGCCGGAAATCGATGTTATCCGGGAGTTCCTCACAATCCACTTCCGCGAGGCCAATTTCCACCATGGCCCGGTTGATGTCTTCTTCGCCCAGGATGACCGTGGCCAGGTAGAGGTCGTGGCCGGCAAACCCCTTTTCCTCCAGCATCACGTATTCATCCAGGATCAGGCCTTCCAGGAAATCCCTCGCCTCCGCTGCAAAGGGCTGGCCTTTTTCCCCGGGCCGCAACCCCATCTCGGGGGCATCGATGCCGGCGAGTCGGATCTTGATTTCGGTGCCGTCATTTTCCACCCGGATGGTGTCCCCGTCGTAAACCTTTACCACCTTGTAGGGCTGGGAGGCCGCCGGGGCCGGGAAGACCAAGGCCGCTGCCAGAACCCAAAGGAGGATCATGACGGAACCGGTAAGAAGGCCTCTTGTCGCCATGAGTGCTGCCAAACCCCCTAGGCCAGCCACCGTTTTCTTCTCCTGTAGTGCTTCACGTCACGATAGCTCTTTTTGCCGATCTCAGTCAATCCCAGGTAGAACTCCCTTGACGTCGGCATTGTCCGTGAGGTCTCTCCGACTCCCCGTCAAGCACGACCCGGCCGTTTTCCATGACGTAGCCGTATTGGGCGTATTGAGGGCCATGGCGGCGTTCTGCTCTGCCAGCAGCATCGCCACCTTTTCCTCCTCGTTGAGGCGCTGGATGATGTCGAAGATCTCCTTCACCAGCAGCGGGGCCAGTCCCATGGAGGGTTCGTCCAGGAGCATGATCCTGGGCTTGGCCATCGAGCGCGCGGCCGATGGCGCACATCTGCATCTCACCGCCGGATATGTATCCGGTTTTGGCATGCCGGCGTTCCTTCAGCCTGGGGAAATACTCGTAAACCATTTTCAAGGGTCTGCCGAATGCCCTTTTCCCGGCCCCTTGTGTAGGCGCCGGTCAGGAGATCGTCCTCCACGGTGAGATGTTCAAAGGTGTGCCTTCCCTCCATGACCTGGATGACGCCGAGTTTGACCACGTCGCGGCGCATAGAGCTTGTCAATGCGTTTCCCGTCAAACTCCACGGTGCCCTTTGGTCACCTCGCCTCGCTCGGCCTTGACCAGGTTGGAGATGGCCTTGAGCGTCGTGGTCTTGCCGGCGCCGTTGGCCCCGAGCAAGGCGAAACGATCTGCCCTTCGTACACGTTCAGAGAGACGCCTTTGAGCACCAGGATGACGTGCTCGTAAATGACCTCGATATTGTTGACTCTTAGTAAAGGGGCTGCCTCTGCGGTCATGGTCTTGATCCTTTTGCGGGGCTGCTAGAAATGCAGGCTTGAATTCTGTTCATGGATTCCGGGCGAAGCGCGCTTCGCCCGGAATGGCCCTGTGAACCGTCCATTCGAGAGCTAGAGTTGCCCTGCCTACTTCTCTTTGGAGCAATCCCTTAAGGTGATGTTCTTTTCCTTGGCATACTTGGCCGCGGATTCCTCGATCATTCTCCTGACGAAGTCCTTCATGGGTGCGACGACATCACCGGTCGTCGACCCACTTCTCACCGTCCCACTGCTGGATGAAGATATTTCCGCCGCCCTCGTGGTCCGCACAGGTGATCTTGAGGGGCTGCATAAACCCTTCGGCGCCTATCTCTTTGATCCGCTCCTGCGGTGATTGTCCAGGTTTTCAAAGCCCCAGCGCATTTCCTCGCCGGTCAGCACCTTGACGCCGTACTTCTTCTGGGCGGTAAGAAGGGCCTCATGGTTGATGATGCCGGCGTACACGCCTCGGTTGTAATAGACGGTGCCCACCCGGGTGAAGGAAATGTGCCCTTCATGGCGCCGTAGACCTTGTCGATGATCCTCTGGATGACGGGGAAATCCTTGCCGACGCCGTGGAAGTTGGTGGCGTAGTACCCCTTGGCCGCCGGGCCGGCCGGCAGCACGTCCTCTTCAGACCCGCACCACCAGACCCCCAGGATCTGGTCCCGTGGGAAAGCCAAGCCGGGCCGCCTCTTTGAGAGGCACGGTGCAGGAGACACCCCAGTTGCGGTTGATGACCCAGTCGGCCTTGTATCGTCTGGCGATGTCCATCCACTGGGCCTTCTGGTCGATGCCGGGCCAGGAGACCGGGAAGTGCCTGCACCTCGAACCCGTACTTTCTTGGCCAGGGCGTCCAGGATGGGTTTGGTCTCCTGGCCGTAGGGCACGTCGATGTGAAGGTTGGCGATCTTAAGCCCCTTTCAGTTTTGTCCATGCCCGCCCATCCTGCTGGGCGATCCACTTGATCTTGGCCGTGTTCTGGGACCAGTAGTTGGTGGGTAAGGTGAAGACCCAGGGGAAGACGCGGCCGTCCGAGGCATCGGCCCGGCCGTACCCGCTGGAGATGATGGCGATGTGGTCTTCTGTGCCCTTGGGGATCAGGGCATAGGTGATGCCGGTGCTGAGGGGGTGGACGAAGGGTCAGTCTTGTCCTTGAACCGGTTGTAGCACTCAATCCCGCGGGCGATGTTGTAGGCGGTCTCGCACTCCTCCCACTCGTACATGACGCCGTTGATGCCGCCTTCCATGTTCATGAGCTCCATGTAGTCTTCCATGCCGCCGCTGAACCCGCTGCCGCCGGCGGCAAAGGGGCCGGTCCGATAGGCGAGGACCCCCATGAACTGCTTGAGGGGCTCTTTCTTCTCCTGGGCCAGCACCTGCCCGGCGGAGAAGAGGAAACCCACAATCAAGACTGCGGCTATCAGGCTAAGTGATGAATCTACGTCCCATGTTTGTACCTCCTTCTTCATAATGGTTGGCGTTGAAAAGCTTCCAGACTCCAGAAGATGCTCCCGGATCAGGGCCCGCGTCCTTTCAATGCCCCGGCGATGAACCGGGCGGGGGTTGACAACCCCTGGTTGACGGCGAAAAACACAGCCCGTCAATACGGAAACGGCCACAGGCGCATCTTGTCCTTGATGGTGTGCCAGAGCCGGGCCATGCCATAGGGCTCCACAATCAGGAAAAACACGATCAGCCCGCCGAAGACGATGGCCTCGATGTTGGACAGGATATCGCTGGGGCACGACGTCCATGAACGCTCCCAGCCCGTGGTTGATGCCGATGGGCAGCATGACAAAGAAGCCCGCCCCCAAGAAGGAGCCGAGGACCGTGCCCAGGCCGCCGATGATGATCATGCCCATCAGCGCAAAGGAGGTCATGACGTTGAACTCCTCGATGTTGGCAGCCCCGTACTAGCAGAAGGTGATCAGGGCGCCGGCCACCCCGGCGTAAAAGGTGCTCACGGCAAAGGCCATCAGCTTGTCGCGGTACAGGTTGACGCCGATGATCTCCGCGGCGTAATCCACGTCCCGGATGGCCATCCAGTTCCGGCCCAGCTGGCCGCGCACCAGGTTCTTGCCGGCGGTCATCAGCAGCAGCATGACGCCAGAGAGGCCAGGTAATACTTCTCGACGGGCGTGTCCAGCGCCAACCGAAGATGAACATGTCGGGCGCCTGGATGGTGCCGAAAACGCCGCCGCTGACCCACTGCCAGTGCACGATGACCCACTCGATGATGAACTGGGAGGCCAGGGTGGAAATGGCCAGATAGAACCCCTTGATCCGCAGGGAGGGAAGGCCGAAGAAGGTGCCGACGACCGCAGCGATCAGATCCCGCCGCCCAGGATGCTCGGGATGAGCGGAATGCCGTAGCGGCCGTAAAGGATGAAGGAGCCGTAGGCGCCCACGGCCATAAAGGCGGCGTGGCCGATGGAGATCTGGCCTGCATAGCCGGCCAGGATATTGAGCCCGAAGGCGGACAGGGCAAAACAGTAGAAGGGGATCATGATGTTGGTGATGCAAGTACTCGCTCGCCAGCAGGGGATCCCGAAGAAGGCCAGGATCAGCATGACAGATAAAGCCGTAGCTGTCCAGCGGGATCGGGAAGATGGCCATATCCCGTGCATAGGTGTCCTTGAAGTTGCCGCATTCACGATAAAACATGTGTCAGCTCCCTGCGCTCCGGTTGGTCTCGTCTATTCGGTGTATTCGGAGTACGTGGATTCCGTCTGTTCCGCTGGCCGCTCTCAGCTATTTCGACTCCGCATTGCTTCTGCGCACTCCGCCTTCTTCCTCAAGCCCTATGCTCTATGCCCTCGATCATTTCGCATTTCGCATTTCCATTCTTCCGCCTTCCGCCTTCCATTTCCTAGACCCTCTATGATTTCCTTCCCGAACAGACCGTAGGGCTTGAAATAGAGGACCAGCAGGGCCATCAGGTAGGGGAAGAAGGTCTGGATCCCGCCGCCCACGTAAGGCCCGATGAAGACCTCGCCCAGGTTCTCGCCGGCGCCCACGATGAGGCCGGCCAGGATCACGCCCGGGATGCTGTCGATGCCGCCGATGATCAGCACCGGCAGGGCCTTGAGGGCGATGTAGGAGAGGCTGAACTGGACCCCCAGCCGGGTCCCCCAGGCCACGCCGGCCACCGTGGCCACCACGCCGGCGATGATCCAGGTGACAGACCAGGCCTTGAGCAGGGGGATGCCCACCGAAAGCGCCGCCTCGTGATCGTCGGACACGGCCCGCAGAGCGCGGCCGTTGCGGGTTTTCTGGAAAAACCAGACCAGCCCGCCCACCAGGACGGCCGCCACGCCGGCAAAAAACAGATCAAAGGTGCTCAGGAAGATGGGTCCCAGCTCGATGGGAAAGTCCGGGATGCCGAGGTTCAGGCCCTTGGCCTGGGTGCCGTAAATGGACTGCCCGATCCCTTCCATCAAATAGGCGATGCCGAAGGTGGCCATGAAGAGCATCAGCGGCGGGCGGTTCACCAGGGCCTTGAAGCACGACGAAGACGATCACGTAGGCCCAGAGGGTCATGACGCCCACGGTGCAGAGCAGGGCCAGCCAGAGGGGCAGCTGCAGGTACTGCTCCAGGAAACCCACCAGCGCCAGGGCGGCAAACAGGCTCATGTCGCCCTGGGCCATGTTGAACACGTCCGATGCCTTGAAGATCAGGGCAAATCCCAGGGCCACCAGGGAATACATGATCCCCACCAGGAGCCCGGTAATCAGCACCTCGACAGAAAAAGGCCATCTACACACTCCTTCAGAGTTGAAAGCGAGTTTTTCGGACCACCCGTCCGGTTTCAGACTTCCCCCTTGCCCAGGTAGGCCTGGATCACCTTGCGGTTGGCCTTGATCTCATCCGGGGTCCCTTCGGCGATCTTGTGGCCGAAATCCAGCACCACGATGCGGTCGCAGATATCCATGACCACCCCCATGTCGTGTTCGATCAGGGCGATGGTGTAGCCCAGCTCCTCGTTGGCATCCAGGATGAACCGGGCGATGTCCTCCTTCTCCTCCAGGTTCATGCCGGCCATGGGCTCGTCCAGCAGCAGCAGCTTGGGTTCGGCCGCCAGGGCGCGTGCCCAGTTCCACCCTTTTCTGGAAGCCGTAGGGCAGCATGCTGGCCGGCGTCCGGCGGATGTTCTCGATCTGGAGGAAGTCGATGATCTCTTCCACCGCCTCCCGGTGCTCGATCTCCTCCTTGAGGCTGAAACCCCAGTAGAGGGCCTGCGAGAAGATGTTGGCTGTGCATCTTCATGGTCCGGCCCACCATGATGTTCCGGAGGGCTGACATGCCCCTGAAAAGCGCCAGATTCTGAAAGGTCCTGGCGATCCCCTGGGCCGCAATCTTGTTGGGTTTCATGTTCTTGGGCCGCTCCTTGCCCTCGAAGAAGATGCGCCCCTCGGTCGGGGTTGTAGAAGCCGTTGATGATGTTCAGCATGGTGGTCTTGCCGGCGCCGTTGGGACCGATGATGGCCAGGATCTCGCCCGGGTAGATCTCCAGGCTGACATTGTTCAGGGCCTTCAGACCCCCGAAGGTGATGCTGATGTTCTCCGCGCGGAGCAAGGGTTCCCTGCTTCTCATTCATGGCACACGCTCTCCTTAAAAGGTCTCCACGTCGCGGAGTCTCAGGTTGGCCTTCATGGTGGTGGTGCGGCCGTCCTCGTAGGTGATCTGGGCTTCCACGTGCACGCTCTCCTGACCCGGAGAATAGAGGGCCTCGATGAGGGTGCCGTATTTCTCGGCAACGAACCTCCGTCCGCACCTTTCGGGTCCGGGTGATCTCGCCGTCATCCGGGTTGAGTTCCTTGTGCAGCAGCAGGATAGCGCTTGATCTGCGAGTTCTTGAGCTTGGCGTCCTCGCTCAGGCTCTTGTTGACCTTGACGATTTCCTCGTAGATCAGGTCGTAGACCTCGGGTTTCTGGGCCAGGTCCGTGTAGCTGGTGAAGGCGATGTGGCGTCTCTCGGCCCAGTTGGCCACGGCGCCGTAGTCGATGTCGATAAAGGCGGCCACGTGGTCGCGTGCCCATGCCGTGGGCCACCGCCTCCTTGATGTAGGGGCTGAATTTCAGCTTGTTCTCGATGTACTTGGGCGCGAACATGGTGCCGTCGGTGAGTCTGCTCACATCCTTGGCCCGGTCGATGATCTTGAGATGCCCCCGATCGGTCATGTAGCCGGCATCGCCGGAATGGAGCCAGCCGTCTTCCAGGGTCTCGGCCGTGGCCTCCGGGTTCTTGTAATAGCCCAGGAAGTTGCCGGGGCTCTTGTAGAGCACTTCGCCCTTGTCCGAGATCCTGATCTCCACTCCGGGCAGCGGGGGGCCGACGCTTTCGGAGTCGATGTCGCCGTCCTTCTGCATGGAAACGTAGGCCGCAGCTTTCGGTCATGCCGTAAAGCTGTTTCAGATTGATGCCCAGCGAGCGGTAGAACTCGAAGATCTCCGGGCCGATGGCCTCACCGGCCGTGTAGGCCACCTTGAGCTTGCTCATCCCCAGGTTGTCCACCAGGGGAGCGTAGATCAGCGCGCGGCCCAGCTGATAGAGCAGGCGGTCCATGAGCGGCACGCTCTGGTTGGCGATCCGCGTTTTTTCCACCCGGCTGGCCAGACCCATGAAATAGTGGAAGGCCTTCCGCTTGATCCAAGCCGCGTCCTCCATCTTGATCATGATCTGGGTCAGGATGTTCTCCCAGATCCGCGGCGGGGCGAAGATGTGGGTGGGGCCGATCTCCTGCTGGTCCTTGACCACCGTGGAGGTGCTTTCCGGGCAGTTCACGCAGAACCCGGAGCAGAGGGCCTGGCCGTAGGAGAAGATGTGGTCGCCGATCCAGGCCATGGGGAGGTAAGCCATGACCCTTTCGTTTTCGCTCAGGTTGTCCCAGCCCAGAAACCCCCGGGAGCACTCGGCGATGTTGCGGTGCGACTGGATGACGCCCTTGGGGTTGCCGGTGGTGCCCGAGGTGTACACCAGGATGGCCGTGTCGTCGGGCCCCACCTGGTTGAGCTCGTCCATGAAATACTCAGGATGCTCCTTGCCGAAGTGGCGGCCCATTTCCTGGACATCGGTGAAGGCCAGCAGCCAGTCGTGCTTGTAGTTCTGAGGCCGCGGGGGTCGTCGTAGATGATGTACTCCAGGCGCGGGATCTCCTCCCTGAGGAGCATCAGCTTGTCGGTCTGTTCCTGGTCTTCGGCCAGGGCGAACCGGCATTCCGCATGGTCGATGATGAAGTGGAGCTCCTTGTGGATGGCGTCCTGGTAGAGCGGCACCGGTACGCCGCCCAGGCACTGGGCGGCCGCCATGCCCCAGTAGAGCTGCGGCCGGTTGTCGCCGATGATGGCGAGCTTGTCGTTGCGCTTGAAGCCCATCGCGGCCAGACCCAGGGCGAAATCGCGCACCTGATCCAGATAGTCCTGCCAGGAGTAGGACTGCCAGATGCCGAAGTCTTTTTCGCGGATGGCGGCTTTGCTCTTGCCCCACTTCTGGGCGTTGTGCAGGAGGATTTTGGGGAAGGTCATCTGAAGTTCGGTCATGATCTCAAACCTCATCCTCTAAGTGAGAGGTCAGCCCGGGACGGCAGCGCGGCCGAAACCGGGGTCCATGCCTCAAAACGCAAGGAGGCCGTCGCCGTTGGAGGAACCGGCGGGCCCGGAAGCGCTTAAGTAAACCCTCTGGGGGGTTGATGAAAATGCCGGAGATGCGCTGGCCCTGCGTCTCTTTTCAAAAAGGTCGTGCGCGTCAGCGTCAATAGATGCCCTGCTGCTTGGATTCGGGGACGGGAATTCGCTTGTCCAGGGCACTGCAGTCGAGAACGGCAAACTGCGACCCGGCTGTGTGTGTCCCGTTAGGGTAGCTTTTCATAGTGAATCAGTTCCAAGTTGTCAAGCGGATTCCGATAACCGCCGGAATCTTGGCCGCACAGGGCCAGTTCAACGGGCGCCCTTTCCGGCTTTCGCGGCGCCCTTGGCCGGGATGCCGACCAGGGCCTTGGCCAGCTGCACCTTCTTGTCCAGATCCCCCTCCCGCAGAATCATGATCCGCTGGGCCTGGGGCGAGCCGGCCCCGTGCATGGATTCCACCAGGGCGGTGCCGCCGGTCATGGCCTCGATCAGCCGGCCGATCTTGATCCGGTCTTCCGTGGGGATTTCGGCCACCCCGGAGAAGTATTTCCTGACCAGGTGCCCCACCTCGTCGCTTTCCAGATCGTACTCGCTGGGCAGGGTGGCGATGAAACCGCCGGCCAGATCCAGGGCCAGCCGGGCCACCTCGAAATGAAAGCGGGTGACGTTCTGCTTGCAGACATTGGCCAGCATGGTGTCCACCATGAAGGCCCCCGAGGGGGTCGGCCAACCCTCGGCGGAGCAGGCGATCGAGGAGCTGTACAGGGTTTCGCTCAGGTGGATCATTTCGGTGATCTTGTCCCGCACGTGGGAGCCCTTGGCCGTGCCCTGCATCTGGGTCAGGTAGCTCACCGCCCCGGTCAGCACGTCCATCAGCCCGGTCTTGCAGGCCCCGTAATTGGCCCGGTGGTGGGCGGCGAAGCGGTAGACGAGGGTGCCGGTGAACTCGGTTTCCCCGTCCATGAAAACCCGCTCCCGCGGGACGAACACGTCCTCGAAGACGATGACCGCCTCTCCGCCCACGGCGCCGAAGGTCGGTTTGCCCGAATCGATCCGCTCCTTGCGGTCGCGCCGGTCGTCGCTGGCCTGGCGGCCGAAGATCATGGTCACGCCCGGGGCGTCCACCGGCACCGCGCAAACCACGGCGTAGTCCTTCGAGCGCTCGTCCATGGCGGTGGTGGGCATGACCAGGATTTCGTGGGAGTTGACCGCGCCGGTCATGTGCAGCTTGGCGCCCCGGATGACCATGCCGTCGTCGCGGCGTTCCACCACGTGGACATACTGGTCCGGGTCGGGCTGGTCGGCCGGACCCTTGGAGCGGTCCCCCTTGGGGTCGGTCATGGCGCCGACCACCATGAGGTTTTCGTCCTGGATGCGGATCAGCCATTCCTTGAAGCGTTCGAAGTAGTCCGTGCCGTGCTTCTGCGTCCATCTCGTAGGCCACGGAATAGACGGCGTTGATCCCGTCAAACCCCACGCAGCGCTGGAAACAGGTGCCGGTCTTCTGCCCCAGAACCCGCAGCAGCTTGACCTTCTTGATCAGGTCCTCGACGCTCTGGTGCACGTGGGTGAAGCGGCTGATGGTGCGGCCGGTCAGGTGGCGAGTGGCCGTGGCCAGGTCCCGGTGCTCGGCCTGGCTGGCCAGGGCATAGGTCATGGCCGCGGCCCGCACATGGGGGGCGGTGGCCGGGTGGCGGGTGACGTCCTTGATGCGCTTTCCCTTGTAGTAGATGACGGGATGGATGTCCCGCAGGCTTTTCATGTATTCGGCGCCGTTCTTGAGCTTCATGAAGACCTCGTAACCCGCACGGATGAACTTGTTCCCGTATTCCGGTGCCCGTTGGAGGCGTTTCGAGAGTTGACGATCAGCATAACCCGGCAACACCCCAAGGGTCAAGGCAAAGCGGGCGCCTGGCATCAGGCATCAGGCGGAGTGCGGAAAGGGTCTGGATGCTTCGCTGGGAGCCTTTTCGAATTGCCTTTGGGCCTGATGCCCTGTTTCGATACCCGACGCCCCTTGATCCTTAATCCTTCCCCTGCGCCTTATCCTTCCCCTGCGCTGCCTTGACCCTTGCACCTAGAGTTTTATTTGCCTTTTTCTCTCGATGCCGCTATGAGGAGGCTGCGAACGGCGCTTTGCAAGGGTTCCAGGAGGAGGTGCAGAGACTTGGATTTCGATCTGAGTGAAGAGCACAAGATGATCCGCGACATGTGCCGCGAGTTCACCCAGAAGGTCGTCGTGCCCCGTGCCGAGGAGGTGGAGCGCAGCGGGGAGTACCCCTATGACATTATCTCCCAGATGGGTGAACTGGGCATGATGGGGATCCCGATCTCCGAGGAGTACGGCGGAAGCGGCGGCGACTGGGTGGGGATGCACCTGTGCATCGAAGAGATCTCGCGGGGGGATGTCACCCTCGGCGCGTTGCTGGACGTGACCACCAGCGTGGTGGCCCAGGAACTGAACGTTTTCGGGACCGAGGCGCAGAAGAGAAAATACCTCGTGCCCATTGCCCGGGGGGTGGAGATCGGCGCCTTCGGCCTCACCGAACCGGACGCCGGGTCGGATGCCGGCGCCATCCGCACGACGGCCGTCAAAAACGGAGACGACTGGGTGATCAACGGCAGCAAGCAGTTCATCACCAACATCGGCCTCGAAAACGCCGGCATCATCGTCATCACCGCGCTCACCCGCAAGGGCGTTCAGGGACGGGGCCGGATCTCCACCTTCATCGTTCCCAAGACCGCGCCGGGTTTCAGCCTGGGCAAGCGCTACGAGAAACTCGGCTGGCACGGCTCGGCCACCCACGAGGTCGTGTTCGAGGATTGCCGGGTTTCGGACGAACACTTGCTGGGCGACCCGGAGAAGGGTTTTGCCCAGCACCTGAGCGTGCTGCAGACCGGACGGATCAGCATCGCGGCCATGTCGGTCGGGCTGGCTCAGGCCTGTCTGGACGCTGCGCTGGGATACGCCAAGGAGCGGGTCCAGTTCGGGAAACCGATCGGCAGCCATCAGGCCATTCAGTTCAAGCTGGCCGACATGGCGGCCGCCGTCGAGCTGGGCCGCAACCAGTACCTGAAGGCGGCCTGGCTCAAGGACCAGGGCCGCCGGCACACGCTGGAAGCCATCGTGGCCAAGCTGTTTGCCTCCGAGGCGGCCGAGCGGGTCGCTTCCGAGGCGGTTCAAATCCACGGCGGGTACGGTTACATGGCGGAATACCCGGTGTCCCGCTACTACAAGGCCGCCAAGGTGCTTCAGATCGTGGAGGGGACCTCGGAGGTGATGAGAATCCTGCTGGCGCGGGAAATGGGGCTCTAAGAATTCGAAATTCGGAATGCGGAATTCGAAATTGCAAAGGGAATAGGGACCAAGGGGGAGTTCGGAGGGCGGAATCGCTGAGAGTAGCCGAACCGAACCCACGGAACAGACGGAATAGACGAGAAAGACCGGAATAGGGAGGGAAAGCGATGGAAATCAAGGGAATTGTGGCGATCGTCACCGGCGGCGCGTCGGGGCTGGGCGAGGCTACCGTGCGGCTGCTGGTCGAGAACGGGGCCCGGGTGGGCATCCTGGACGTGGTCGAGGAGGCCGGCCGGAACCTGGCCGGGGAATTGGGAGATGCCGCCATCTTCTGCCAGGCGGATGTGACCGACGAAAAACAGGTCCAGGAGGCGGTGAACCGGACCGTCGAGAGTTTCGGAAGCCTTCAGGTGGCCGTCAACTGTGCCGGTGTGGCCACTCCCGGCAAGGTGCTGGGCAAGGAAGGCCCCATGCGTCTGCAGGACTTCGAACGGGTGGTGCGCATCAACCTGATCGGTTCCATGAACGTTCTCAGGCTGGCCGCCGAGAAAATGGCCCGCAATGAACCGAACGTGGACGGCGAGCGGGGCGTGGTGGTGAACACGGCCTCGGTGGCGGCCTTCGAAGGCCAGTACGGCCAGGGGGCCTATGCGGCCTCCAAGGCGGGCGTGGTGGGCATGGCGCTGCCGGTGGCCCGGGAGCTGGCTTCACACGGCATCCGGGTGGTGACGGTGGCGCCCGGGCTGTTCGAGACCCCGATGCTGGCCGGGATGTCGGACAAGGTGCGCGAAGCCTTGATTCAGACGACCCTTTTCCCGAAGCGCCTGGGAAAGCCGAGGGAGTTTGCCAGGCTCGCGGCTCACATTGTGGAGAACCCCATGCTGAACGGCGCCTGCATCCGTCTGGACGGCGGGGTGCGGTTGGGGGCACGGTAGGGCGCTGCGCGCCCCGGCGCAAGGGACAATTCAGGCGCAAGGCGCAAGAGTAGGATTAAGGATTAAGGGGTAAGGATTAAGTAAAGGCGGCGTTAGGCTACTCCTCTATTTCTCACAGGGCTCACAGCCTCCGGTCTCCGACTGTAGAGTCTACGACTCGGAGAGCCCGTGGGGCCTACGCCCCGGAGGGAGAACACGAGAAAAGCAAGAACAAGAAAGGGTATTTCTCTCTGTGAACTCTGGTGCGCTCTAGGTCCGCCTGTGGCGGACCGGGTGAGAGATCAATCCCACCTCACGGCCTACGAGGTGCACTTCCCCGCCGCCCGTGGGGCGGCGCGGACTATTGCCCTCGGGCAGGGTCGCCCGAGGGCAAAAAGAATTGTCCCCTCTTGTCCCGGTAATCTAGTCCCGCCCGCGGCGGGACGGGCGGTTAAAACAAAAACCAGGCGTCAGGCATCAGGCATCGAAATACAGGGACAAGGCACAAGGGTCAAGGCGCAAGGAAAAGCAGGTGCCGGGCAGAGGGTAGAAGACAGTGAAGGGATGAAAGTGAGGGTGGCCCGCCGCCCAAGGGGCGGCGCGGACGATTCCGGGAGCGGGGTAGGGCATAAGCAAAGGCGGCGGTTAGGCGTCAGGCATCAGGCATCCGAGGCCCGGTTGTCAGAGGAAAGTCCCCTCTTGTCCCGGTAATCAAGTCCCACCGCAGGCGGGACGGGCGGTTAAGACAAAAACAGGCCGGGAACGCGGGTCAGAATTCGATGCCTTTGCGGGCCGGGATGCCCCGCGAGTAGGGGTGCCTGATTTCCCGCATCTCGATGACGCGGGTGGCCGCGGCAGCCACCTCGGCATGGGCGTTGCGGCCGCTCAGCAAGAGCTGCAGCCCTCTGGGCTTCAGGAACAGCATCTCCCGGACCCGCTCGGCGTTGACCAGGCCGTAGTAGGTGGCGGTGTTGATCTCGTCCAGGACCACCAGCCCGTATTTGAGGGAGAAGATCTCGCGCAGGCAGAGCTCCCAGGCACGGCGGGCGGCCTCCCGGTGCTTTTTCTGGGCCTCCGGCGTGTTGTCGAAGAAAAACCCCACCCCCATGGTCTTGATCGCCAGATTGGGGAGCGTCCGGATGGCCTTGACCTCGCCGTAGGGCTGCGGCGACTTCATGAACTGCAGAATCAGCGCCGGAACCCCCTGGGAAGACACGAGCAGGGATTTCCCGAGACAGTAGGTGGTCTTGCCCTTGCCGTTGCCGGTGATGACCTCGATTTCGCCGGAGACTTGGGACAGGGGTTTTTCAGCCGGATCCGGCGACACCACCATCTCGGTCACCAGATCGGCCCGGTCGATGAGCTCGGGCGGCAGGTCCCGGCCGCTGAAAACGACTTCGACCGGTCCCGGTTTGCCCTCCAGCAGGCCAGGCACCTCCTGCGGCCGGATGGTCTCCGGTCCCAGCACCGGGCCCAGGTTGTTGAAGATAACCAGGTCGTAGGCCCCGCCCAGCACCGCGCTGCGGGCTTTTTCGAAAGCCTGCCGTAGCCGCTGCGCGGGGGGCGTTGCGCCCGGCGGCAGCCCGTCGGCTGCCGAGTGGTCGATTTCGAGATAGGGGCTCAAGGCGGCGGCGGCCGGCACGGCGCCCTCCATGAGCTCGTGGTGCAGGAAGCAGCTCATAAAAACACGCATCTTCTGGCCGGCCGCGCGGAGGCTCAATCCCACCGGCGCGAAGTTCAGACGGGCGCTGTGGCTGGTGTAGACCTGAATCAGTCCTGTCTTCTGCATCCCGGCTCCGCGTTGCGCTTGATTGCGCGGCCGACACTATCCCATTTCAAGAGTGCTGGCAACCTGAAAAGGCCCGCTGCGATTCACGCTTGTCAAAGACCGGGGTTGGGGGTAAGTTCTCTGTATCCGGTGCGCGCCGCGGAACAAGGGAAGCAAGGAAGACTGCCGGCGGTTCAGCGGAGCAGGGGCAGGAGGCGCAGGAAGTTCTGGCCGCCGAACAGGTAGGCGAGGTCGAACATGGGGCCCACCAGGATGCGGGACAGGATCCCGGTGTGGGCGAAGTTGTCGAGCATCACGATGCCGAGCAGGATGACGGGGCCGTAGCGGCCGATCTGACGGTATTTCTCGGCAGCCGAGGGCGCCAGCAGGTTCTCCAGGACATGGGACCCGTCCAGGGGCGGCAGCGGAATGAGGTTGAAGAGCCCGAGGCCGACGTTCATGAGCATCACCCACAGCAGGACCTGCAGGTAAAGCTCAACCGGCAGAAAGAAAAAACGGAGCAGTAGGCCGGCCGCCAGCGCGGTGGAGAGATTGGCGAGCGGCCCGCAAATGGCCATGAAGATGATGCCGCGTTTCATGTTCCGGAACCGAAGCGGGTTCACCGGAACCGGCTTGGCCCAGCCGAAGTGAAAGAGGAAGAGGCAGATGGCGCCCAGGGGGTCGATGTGAGGCAGCGGATTCAGCGTCAGGCGCCCCAGCTGCTTGGCGGTGGGATCCCCGAGCCAGAGCGCCGCCCGGCCATGGGCGTATTCATGGACGGTGATGGCGAAAAGGAGAACCGGGATCTTGATGACCCACTGCGCGATGTCGATGGACATGGAGGTTGCCGCCCTGAATCTGAATTTCGTTTACTACTACCAGCAAAACCGCAGGAGCGCAAGGTGTTAGAAGGGAGGTGGGCAGCGTGGCGCTGAGAAAGGCCGACCTGGCCGGTGCCTGGTATCCGGGGAGGGAGTCGGAGTGCCGGGAGGCGATCGAGGCGTTTTCCAGGAAACGGGGCCCCTGCCCGGGGGTCGCCGGAAGACCCGTCGGCGGCATCGTTCCCCACGCGGGGTGGGTTTTTTCGGGACGGGTCGCCTGCAGCGTCATCGACTGTCTGCAGCAGCCGGAGGATCCCGACACCTGCCTCCTGTTCGGACGGCACCTGCTGCCGGGCAGCGGCAACTACATCATGCGCCGGGACGCCTGGGCCACGCCCTTGGGAGAGCTGGAGATCGATGCCGAATTGGGGGACCGGCTGGCGGCCGAGTTTCGGTTTATTGAAGAGACCGCCGGGCGGCATGAACCGGACAACACGATCGAGCTGCAGCTGCCGTTCCTGAAGCACTTTTTCCCGAACATCCGCATCTTGCCCCTGGGACTGCCCCCCCGGGCTTCGACGCTGGAGATTGCCGGGCGGGCGGCCCAGCTCGCCCGTGACCTGGGCCGCCGCCCGATCGTGCTGGGGTCCACTGATCTCACCCATTACGGAAACAACTACGGCTACACCCCGCGGGGCACCGGCCGGGAGGCGGTCAGCTGGGTGCGGGACGTCAACGACCGCCGAGTCGTGGATCTCATGCTGAGCATGCGGGCCGAAGCGGTGATCGAAGAGGCGCTGCAAAGTCAGAATGCGTGCTGTTCCGGGGCCGCTGCGGCGGCCATCGAGGCCGCCCAAGTTCTGGGAGCCCGATCGGCCAGCGAGATTCTGTATGCGACGAGCTACGATGTCCGTCCCGACAGCAGTTTCGTGGGGTATGCGGGAGTGCTGTTTCACGCCTGAGAGAGGCCGGCGGGTTCTTGAGCGGAAGAACAGGAGGTTGATTGAACTTTGATCTTTTCCAGAGCGCTTGATATGATCAAATCGTCGATGGGGCGTGCGCGGTCTGAAACCAGAAAGACGGTCAAAGAGGTGATCCCGGAGATGACAAACGAAGCGGAACCGGGTCAGGGGTCGGAGCGGAAAAGAAACCGGATCAAGGTGGACCTGTTGATCCACGACCTCAAGGTACCCCTGGCAGTCATAGAAGCCGGAGTGTTGAGCCTGCTGACCAGGACGGAGAAATACGGGGCCTTGACCGAGAAACAGGTGAAGGTCCTCACGAGGGCCTTGCGGAACACCAAGGTGACTCAGACCCTGGTGAGCGACGCCCTGGAGCTGGGCCGCTCCAGGGCCGGCATCATGAACATCTGCCGCTGCCGCCTGGCCGAGCTCATCGAGGAAGCCCTGATAGAGGTGTTCGACCTGTCGAGCGAAAGCCTGTCGGATGATATCAAGACCAGTGCGGATTTCTCGGGCCTGTGCCGGGTCCTGCAGGGTCACGGCCTGTATCTGAAGATGGCGGAAAACCTGTGGCGCCGTGAAGTGAATATCGATCCGACCAAGGTGCGGCAAATTCTACGAAACCTTCTCACTAACGCAATGAAATACCGTAAACAGCGCGTGGAACTGGAGGTCGGGGAATCAGCCGGGATGCTCACGCTGGCGGTCAAGGACGACGGTGAGGGCATTCCGGCCCCGTACCACCAGCAGATTTTCGAGTGCTACTTCCAGGTGGATCCCCACGAAGGGTGCCCCGTGCGGGGCCACGGGCTGGGTCTGGCCGGGGTCATGGTCCTGGTGGAAGACATGGGCGGGCAGCTGCAGCTTGAAAGCGATGCCGGCAAGGGGGCCCGCTTCCTGGTGCGGATCCCGCTTCGTCCGGCCGCCTGACCCGCCCTTCTCTTGGTCAGCGGCGGCGGCGGAGCGCTCAGAGGATGTCGTCCAGCTCTTTTCGGCCGACCCGGTAGGTCCGATCAAACTCCTTCCAGAACTCCCGGTCCTTTTCCCGCCACTGAAGGCCGAATTTCTTGTCAAAGAAGGGTTTCAGGGCGGCAAACCAGCGCCCCTGCTTTTGGGCCCCTTCCTGCCGGGCCTGCAGCATCTCGGCCAGAAAGGTGCCGATGTCGGTGATCCTGTCCTTGGGGATGTAGGCCAGTGCCCCGCCTTTGATGGATTTGATCAGGTTGTCGGGGCTGAGGGCGTGGGCCGTGAGCATGAGGGCCGGGACACGTTTCTCCCGGCAGAGCTTCAGCAGGTCGTACCCCCGCACCCCCATGATGTCCAGGATGGCGGCATCATACGGAATCTTGTCGAGGAATTTCTTGGCGGTTTCGAAGTTGGGGGCCTTGTCGATCAGGCAGACATCCAGGAGCTCTTCAAGGGTTTCGAGGATGTCCGGTTCGTCGTCCACGATGAGGACTCTTTTTCCGCGGAGCATTTCCTCCATTCCGGCGCCTCCTGTGTGAGACCGCTGCGATGGGCGCATATTAGCCTGCCTCCAGAATCCAGTCAACCGGGAACTGAAG
>CAVPHJ010000006.1:0-226497 GCA_963704245.1 uncultured delta proteobacterium | reverse complement strand
GAAAAAGCTAAGTGTAGAGGGACAAAGATGGCTCAAGTGTTTGCATATATACTCTGGATGCGTGTGGGTGGGTTGTGCTACAACATTAGCAATAATGCAATTCCTTGTTGAACCAGAAAACGGAAATGAGTTATATGGAATAGTCGCAACGCTTGATTTTATCGACTTATTTATTCTCGTTCCTGGTGCCATGGGAAGTTTGCTAACAGCCTTAGTGTATTTCGTTTGGACGAATGTTGGCTGGTTTAGTACAACTGGATAACTGTAAAATGGCTTATATTTCGTATAGTATTTGGGACATTTTGGTTAGGTCCTTGGCTAAGTGATATGGCTCACATTGCGAGAGGGTGAGATGAGAGTTCTGACTGACTCACGATATTTAAGTAATCGATTCAACGCTATGATGTTCGGAACTTTTCAAGCATGTACTGTGATATTTGCGGTCTTTATTTCGACTCTGAAACCCTGGAAGAAGAAGTAAGCCGGTACAAAAATATCTGCTAACAAATGCGTCCAGGCCGATTTCACCCGCCGCCACGCTCTGGGTGAATCGGCTGATGAGGCATCCCTGGCTGGCTCGAAGACGAAGTCAAGGGCAAGACACGAATTACTTCTATTGTGGTGTCCGGCTGATCGGGTAACTCCCACCAGACGAGTACCCGGAAAGCTGTCGCAACGTGGGGGTATACATTAAGGACGCAAGCATCGTCACTCGTCAGAATATCGCCCGATGCTGCGCCGCCCGCAATTCGAGCAAGGGAACAAAGAAGCTCTCTGATTAGATAGAGTCGAGTTACTGTAGGAAGCACGGCTTCAACGAGGAGACGGTCGCTCCAGTAGTGAAAAAAGCGCTGATGGCAGATTCGGGGAAACGATAAGGTCTGGTGTAGTTGGGAAAAGTCAGTTTTCCCCACTACCGCGAGCGGACCCGAACAAGGCGATTGCAGTCAGCCAATCATATGCGGACTGAAGCTGGCGCGGGTAGAGACCCCGACCACCATCATTCTCTGGTACCAATCTCTTGCCGTTAAGAGATAGATGGAGGCAAGGAAGTTCCGAACAAGTCAATTCAGGCGACAGGAAACGGAATCCTTCGGAACCGTTTGACGGTTTGGATCGGAATCAGTGGACGGAATGCTTCCGAATGGGTGGACGGTTTACTTTCGGAATCACTGGTCGGAATCGCTCGGAATACGCACCCATGGCCATACCCAACGGAACCTCAGGGGTTGAATCCGGATGGACCCGCAGAGAGCTTTACTACGGGTTGCTGATGGTCTTTTTCTTTGTCAACCCGGTACTGCCGACCCTGATTTACCTAAAGAACGGTAACCTTCCGACCTGGCTGCTTGGCGAAGACGGTGTCTATGAGAGTGTTGCCGCCGTCTGTTGTCTGGGGGCGGGCGCTATCTTCCTGTACGCCTTCATACGATTTCCTGGTCAGGCTGACTTATTTCTGCTTTCTTCAAAAAGGAATCCTGCTGTATTGGCGTTGGCGTTACTTTTCCTGTTTCTATTCTTAGAGGAAATCAGTTGGGGGCAGCGCATCTTCAATATCGACACGCCCGGATTTTTCGCGGAAAGAAATTTTCAGAATGAGATCAACCTGCACAACTTCAAGATTATTCAGAGTGAAAAAGGAACAATATCGGACCTTCTGTTCAAGCTGTTAAACATCTACTTGATTCTGCTGCCCCTGTTTTCGTTTTCTTTTGTGTTCATCCGAAGGATCGTGCAGCGACTGGCAATTCCTGTTGCCAGTTTGCAGATCGCCCTTATCGGTATCGTTCTCAATTGGTTGAGCCACTTGAATTTCAACCTGATCTATCACTCCAGTCGCGCAGGTGATCCTCTTCATATCGGCGAGATCTACGAGAGCAATATTGAAGTTCTGCTTTTAATCCTGTCCCTGGAATATATTGCGCTGTGCCGCAAGGGGGGGCGGTCGGCCCCGGCTTCTGCAAGTGGCAGACATTGATGTTTCCTGAAATGAAAGAGGACTGGCCCCCAGGCGAAACAGGGTTGAAATCGCCTTTGGCGGTAACATCCGGCTCGGAGACATTGAAAAGCTGAAGTCCATTGATGTTGACATATTGGATGTAGGGAGGGCAATTATTGACGCACCTCTTTTAGATCTCAAATACGCAGTCAAAGGGAGCCACGGCAACAGGTTGGGGGAGCAAATGACCGTAACAGATAGCTGAGGGAAGGTAGATGCATTACGATTCCGAGCGCATGGTGTCCGAAGGGTCCAGGGGAATAAGGGCGGCCAGCGATCCTAGGCTACTGAAGGCGCTGTCCGGAAGGTCGAGGGGTGAAAGAGAAACTGGAGTTTTCTAATGGCAGTTCGTAGAACCGGAAACAGTCCATCCGACGTTGAAAGGCTGGTAAAGGCTTCCGATTCATCGTCGTTTGCGCAATTATTGGGGCTGAAGACGATCGAAGCCCATCGAGGGTATGCCTTAACAAGTCTCAGGCTATCGGAAAACAAGCATGCAAATTTTCACGGGGGTACACATGGAGCTGCCCTATTCGCCGTTGCTGATCACGCATGCGGCGTATGCGGGAACTCCCTGGGTCGAGAAGCGGTTTTGCTGAATTCAAGCATGAACTATATCGCGAATCCCGTTTTGGGATCCACTGTCGAGGCTGAGGCCCGGATGATACATGAAGGTGACAAAGCCGGAACCATGCTGGTTAGCGTTAAAGGCAGCGATGGGAAGCTATTGGCGCATTGCCAAGCCATTGTTTATTTTTTGTCTGTATCTCGAAGTAATAACAAAGCAGAAGTCCAGCTTGATTGAACCAAATGCCAGAAGCGGTGTTTTCCTGAAGAGAAGTACAGTACCAGTTGCGCTTACAAGGGGACAGGCCGAGAGCCATGAATAGAGTGCTCCGCTCTTGACGAGGTGTTGCTCAAAAGGGTTTTGCCACCTGAATTCCAAGCAAACTGACCGAGCGATTAATAAGCCGAAATGTTGGCGGGTGGGATTCGGGTGTCATGGTGGCGTGATTGAGGAGGCTGGCCGTTTGGGATGAGACCGTCAATTGGATGGAAAGCCGGGTTTCTTAGGGACTTCCTGCGTGGGAACGTCGCTGAAGTGCCTCCGTTCACGCTGGCGGTGGATGTGACCGGCCGCTGCAACTTACGTTGCCTGCACTGCAGGGCCCATTCGCCTCAAGCGGAGCGGGAGAAGGGCAGGGCGGTTTCTGACTTCCCGTTGGATCGCTTCCTTGGTCTCTGCCGCGAGGCGGCATCCTTGGGAATCCGAAAGATCGTTCTGATCGGGGAAGGGGAGCCGCTGCTGCACCCCGGAATTATCCACATGGTGGCGGCCGCCAAGGCGGCTAGCTGCTATACCGTGCTGCTGACCAATGGGACCTTGCTGTCGCGGAGCGCGCGGGAGTTGATCCGGGCTGGCCTGGATGAGCTGCGTGTGAGCCTCTGGGTAACCGATGCAGATGAGTACCGCAGTCTGTACCCGGGGTCCAGCCCGAACCACTTCTTATCGCACCCTGGAAGGCCTACGGTCCGCGGTTGAACAGAAGAACGCGTTGCGCAGCTCGCGGCCCTGTATCGTGCTGCACCGCCCGATCGAACCGCGGCTTCTGCCGACGCTGGGCAGGACCGTGGAGCTGGCCCGCGAGGCGGGGTGTGACGCCGTTTCATTCTCGCTCCTCAAACCACTGATCTCTGAGGACGAGGAGCGAGTTCTCAACGAAGAAGAAGGGCGCCAACTGGCACAGGCGCTGCCTCGGCTCGGGAGGGAGGTAAGGACCGCCGGCATGAGCGGCAATACCCATGAGGTGCTTCGGCGTCTGCAGATAGGCCGGGCTGTCTGGGAGAAACTGGCCTGTTACATCGGATGGATCGACATGCGGATCAGAGTCAATGGAGATGTGGTGCCCTGCGACACGTGCCCTTGGGTGTTGGGGAACGTTCACAACCGCGAGTTGCGTGAGATCTGGAACGACGCGCCGTACCGGGAGTTTCGGCGGGTCGCTCGCCGCCGCGACGGGATCCTCACCAGCGGGCACAACTGCCGGTGTGATTACTGCTGCCATGCGATTACCAATGCCCGTTTGCACCGATGGCTGAAATGGTGCTTCCCAACGGCAGGACTTCTTCGATGGAATTCAATATGAGCCGGTTGCTTGAGTACGCATCGCAGGCAATCTGGGGCCTGACCGCACGCCGGATGCGCGTAACGTCCGATGCAATTCCTTACCGGTTCGAAGGGGTGCCTCGACGCAAGGTGCTGAATGCCCTGCTGGCGGAGTCGTCGGTCTACTTTAAGCCCCTGCGCCCGTGGGGTTGGCCCACGCACCTGATGATCGAGCCTTCTTCGCGGTGCAACCTTCGCTGCTCGCTCTGTCCCATCTCCTCGGGCTTGGCGCGTCCGCAGGGCTTCATGGCGTTTGACACGTTCAAGAAGGTCTTGGATGAGATCGGGGATTACGTCTTCACGTTATTGTTCTGGGGTTGGGGGGAGCCGTTCCTCAACCCGCGCGGCTTCGAGATGATCGCCTACGCCAAGACGAAAGGGATGAAAGTCATCTCCAGTACGAACGGCCATCTGTTTGCCCGCCAGGAGTACGCCGACCGCCTGGTGCGTTCAGGGCTGGATACAATTATCTTCGCCATTGACGGGGTGACGCAAGCCACGTATGAGCGATATCGACAGGGCGGCAGATTGGAAACAGCGCTGGCAGGCATTCGCACCGTGGCCGCGCGCAAGAAGGCCCTGGGATCCCGCACCCCCCTGATCAATTTTCGTTTCATCGCAATGGCGCAAAACGAGCACGAGATCCCCATGGTGAAAGAGCTTGCTCCGGCAATCGGCGCCGATGCCTTGACGTTCAAGACGCTGAATCCCCATTCGATCGATCCGTACGCCGCAAGCGCGGATGATCCGGGAGGAGGAATGGACTTCTTGCCGCGCGAGGAACGGTATCGGCGCTTTCGTGCGGGGCCCGATGGCGAACTGAGAGTTCGACGGCGCCGGAATCCATGCAAGCATCTCTGGACGCATCCCGTGATCCATTGGAACGGTACGGTGGTTTCGTGCAGCTACGATCCGGACGAGCAGTATCCCCTCGGAAACGTTCTGGAATCTGATTTCCGTAGAATCTGGTACGGCGAGGCGTATCGGCGTCTTCGCGGGCAGTTTCGAGACGGCTGGCGTTCCATGCCGCGGTGCAGCGACTGCAGCTATGCGTACGCGGGCGGAAGCTGCTCCCATGAGACCATCGCCGAAGCGATTTTCTATGGCCATACCGGCCCTAAGAAACACCCGAAATCCGGTGGGACTGCGGCTGAGGTGGGATGACCTGCGCGGGATCGGGTCACCCCGGCATATCGAATACCGCTTCCTGCCCGGAGGCCATCGCCCGATGCTGTCAGTTGTCATCGCCTGCTACAACGGCCGACGCACCATCGAACGTTGCCTCGCGTCCTTGAGGAACCAGGAGACCTCGGCGCCTTTCGAGACGATCGTGGTCGACAGCTCCACCGACGGCACGGCCGACCTTGTGCGAAGCTGGCACCCTGAGGTGCGGCTCATCAGGCGCTCATCGCGGCTGTTCTGCGGAGACGCACGAAATCTGGGTTTGCAGGAAGCGCAAGGCGAGATCATCGCGTTCCTGGATGCCGACTGCTATGTGGAGAGGCACTGGGTGGAGTCGGTGCTGAGGGCTCACGCCCGGCCTCACCTGCTGATCGGCGGCATCGTGGAAAATAGCCCTGATGAGGGCCTCGTCGGCTGGGCCTACTACTTCAGCGAGTTCAGCCTTTGGCTGCCGGGGCAGGCCGACGGGGAGATCCGCGAGGTCGCCGGCTGCGCCTTGTCCTTCAAGCGCCGGGCGTATGACGCCTATGGACCGTTCCCCGCAGGAACATACAGCTCGGATACCGCATTCCAGTGGCGCGCCCGCGACGAAGGGCACAAGCCCTACCTGGACACCACGATCCGAGTCTTTCACGCGTCGCTCTACAGTGCCGGGAGCTATCTGCGGCATATCGTGCATCACCGCCGCTGCTTTGCCCGCCTGAAAGTGTGGGAGCGGCAGCTGGGCAGTGCCGCTCGTCTGGCCCACACAATGCTGACGCTTGTTCTGCCATTGCTGCTGCTGGGCGTGCTCAGTTGGCGCGTTGCGCGAAGCGCGGGACTGATGAGGCGCTTTCTGACATGTCTCCCGCTTGTGTGCGCCGGGTTGTTCGCAAGGGCGTGGGGTGAGTTCCTGGGGTATGTTGCGCCCGGGCTGGAACCGTGGCAGTCAGAGCGCCTCCGGCGGTGCCGGGGAAGATAGAATTCTTCTGCAAAATGAGGGAAGCCGGGCTACTCCTCAATAACGATAGCCTGCGGCACACACTCCCGAGCCGCCTGCCTCACGAGTTTCTGGAGGTGTTCGGGGACTTCCTCCACGAGAACCCGAGAGATCAACTGGCCTTCATCGTATTTGAAGACCTCGGGACAAACCTTGTTGCAATTGCTGTCTCCCATACAGAGGTCATAATCGATTTTCACCTTCATATCCTTCTCCTGGAAAGCTTTTTGTTGCACGTGAAATCAGAGCTCTCCCAGCCGGATGCGCATACCAGCTGGCCTGTCGATGGGCATTCTCCAGACAGCATACAATAAATCCGGAAAATGGCAAAGGATAATGCGGTGGGCAATGAGCGGTCAATCGCAGCCGCACTCTGGATGAACGCTCTAAGCAGAGTCGAGCAGCTTGTAAACCATGACCTCCTCCTGCTTCCCCTTGACCTTTGCCGCGGCGAGCTGCTCGGTTCGGTAGGCTTCCGTAAGAAGACTGTGGGTGGTTTGGCTGAGCAGGATGTCACAGGCAAACCTTTTGGTCAGGCCTTCAATCCTTGAGGCGAGATTCACCGTATCGCCAACCAGGGCGTAGGACATGCGCTCGCTGCTGCCGATATTTCCGGCCAGCACGGCGCCGGTGTGGATCCCGATTCCATGCCGAAGAGCAGCGATTCCCTCCCGCTGGAGTTCTTGGTTGAGCGACACGAGTCGCCGGCGCATTTCCAAAGCGGCTTTCACCGCCATATCCGTATGGTCATCATAGCTCAAAGGGGCACCGAACACTGCCTCGATCTCATCCCCCACATACTGAAGCACCAGTCCTCGGTGTTCCTTGACGGCTTCCGTCATTTGGGAGAAATAGCGGTTCATGACCTGAATGACCCTTTTGGGGTGCGCCGACTCGACAAACGGGGTGAAGTCCCTGAGATCGGAGAACAGCAAGGTTACCCGTTTCATCTCGCCATCCACCTGAACCCGCCCTTTCAGGATCTCATCCCGTATTTCTTCGCTTACGTATTTTCCGAAAGAGGCCTTCACGGATTCCGACTCCTTCAGACCCCTGACCATCTGATTGAATCCTTCGCTCAGAATTCCGATTTCATCGTTGGACAGGATCTCCACCTCCAGATCGAGATTGCCTTGGCGTACGCTGTTCATGGCGGATTCGAGCTTTGAAAGGGGAATCGACAGGCTTCTGGAAAAATATATGGATACCAGCAGCGAAAAGAGCGCACAGCCAAGTATGATGACAAGGATCTCGGTAGACAGGGAAGAGAGGACTTGCTCTCTGGTGAAGGCATCCGCGGTGCGCAGTACCTCTGCCTTGGTGAAAGTGGTGATCCCCAGCACGGGCAAGGGAACCAGGCTGACGGTGAACAGCACAATAAGGAGTCTTGCTCTGACGTGGAGGCTGAACGCTTCCCTGGCTTTTCCAAGCCGGCCATCCGGAAAGAACCGCGGGACTGCAGCCCGCCACGTGTTCTCCGTGGCAAGATAGACAAAGAGGGCGGTGACCGCACCCCCGACACAGGTGATGCCGAAGAACCGTTTTAGGCAGTCGATGATCCCGGCTGCCTTGACTCCCAGCAGCACTTCGGAAATAGCCGGCTCCAGGAAGCCGAAGAGGAACCCCGCCCCGAGCCAGGTCAGAAACGTCAGGCCCGCCGCAAGTGCCGGGAACTGGACCGCCTGCCTGGCCAGGGTAGCGTCGAGCGTCCCATGGTGTTCCCCGGCAGACATCCCATCTTCCACGATCCGGAAAAGAGGGCCGCTCCAACTCCTGAGACCGAGTAAGAAAAACAGGGACAGGACGGCAAACCCCGCGACGAAGAACACATAGGCATACCAGGAGGGCGCTTGCGGGATGAACCTGCGGGGATGGGGCAATATGCTGGAAATAGAGAAAGGTCATGACGCCCCCCAAGAGGTTCGCGCCCAGCATAATGAAGAGGAGTCTTGATCGCATGGCATGTTCCTCATCCTGTTCTAAGGAAAAAAAGCTTCGCGGCGGGTAATGAAGCCCAACTGCGAAGATAGTATTTGCACGAACTGCGGCAGTTTTCAAGCCCCTGTACCCGCGGGATTATCTGCCTCATTATTCTCAGCGCACCGATGCCAAAGGGCATTTTCTTTGGTGCTGTGGACTGAGGTATTGATTGCCCGAACGCCCCTGAAAGCCAAGATCTGTCGCTGCAGTTCCGATTTTTGATTGACAATCCATTCAGAACGTGTAATTACACGTATGTAGTTCATCGAGAGGCCTTTTGCTTGGATTTACGTGACAGAAGAACCCGCAAGGAAATAGGGAAGAGCTGCGCATGCTTCAATCTGAGAAGAGCGGCCAGGCTCGTCACCCAAAGATTTGACCGAGCCTTTCGCGGCGCCGGCATCACGGCAAACCAGTTCTCTATTCTCATGGCGTCTTACAATCAGGCAGGCATCCTCCTCACCACCATGGCCGGGAATTTGGGTATGGAGCGGACTACGCTGAGCCGCAATCTCTCCCTGTTGGAGCGCCGGGAAATGGTTGCCGCGGCCACGGGTGGCGACAGGCGAGAGCGGAGGATAGCGATCACGAAAAAAGGGCTGGCAATGCTCGAGAATACGTTGCCTATCTGGCAGGAGGCCCAAAAGGGGGTGGTGCGGGACATCGGTGCGGAGGAATGGGAAGCGTTGCTTGCCGGACTTCATAGGGTGGCTAAGGGTTTTCAGAAGTGACAGGCGGAACATGGAGGATAAAACATGGGTGACGTATACCAGGAATTGAGAGAACACTTGGACGGACTGCCAAGCGGGTTTCCAGCCACGGAAAGCGGTGTGGAGATACGAATACTGAAACGCATGTTCAGTCCCGAGGAGGCTGAGATTGCCAAGCACCTCAGACCGAAGCCGGAACCGACCAAGGTCATTGCCGAGCGGGCGGGACTGAGGGAACAAGCCATCGCGCCGGTGTTAAAGGAAATGGCAAGAAAGGGATTGATCTTCAGTATTGAGAGTAAGGACAGACCCGCGGCTTACATGGCGGCCCAATTCGTAGTTGGCATCTGGGAATACCATGTGAACGACCTGGACGAGGAATTCGTCAAGGACATGGATGAGTATCTACCCACCCTTGCCAAAGAGGCCTTTGATCATGTGCCACAACTTCGCACCATTCCGGTCGGGAAAAGCATCAGCGCCGGAATGGAGATCCTCTCTTACGAAAAGGCCGAAGAGCTGATCAAGCAACAGAACAGATTCCTGGTGGCCCCCTGCATCTGCCGCCGGGAACATCAGCTCAAGGGCAAAGGATGTGACAAGCTCATGGAAGCATGTCTCGTCTTCGGCTGGGGGGCCGACTATTACGAACGCAACGGACTCGGGCGGGTCATCACAATGGAAGAGACCCTGGCGATTCTCCGCCAGGCGGATGAACAAGGGCTGGTGCTTCAGCCCAGCAACGCACAAGAAATCGTGAATATCTGCTGTTGCTGTGGGGATTGCTGTCAGGTTCTCGTAAATCTCAAGCGACATCCCTTTCCTGCGGCTATGGCTTCAGCGTCGTTCGTAGCCAGTGTAGACGCCGAGATCTGCATCGGCTGCGAGACTTGCCTGGAGCGTTGCCAGATGGAGGCCTTGAACATGGAAGATGAGCACGCGCTGCTGAATGCAGATCGCTGCATTGGTTGCGGTCTGTGCGTTTCCACCTGCCCGAGCGGCGCGCTGACACTGCAGCGAAAACCTCAGGCGGCACAGCCGGAGATCCCCAAGAATCAGATGGCGGCTTACACGCTGCGGATGCAGGTCAGGGCTCAAGCCAAGGCGGATCTTGAGGACAAGCTGGAACGCCACAAACAAGCGTGAGCTGGCAGCTCCGCATCTTCGCTTACACGTGGCTTCCAGTACGACAGACTGCCGGTCTTGCTATTCCGCAGCAATGTCAAATGCATTGGTGTCCACGTACAGGGTTCGCCCGGTTATCGGATCCATAAAGCGGCAATTCAGTTCATAGGCGCCCGGAGCAAAACTGTCGTCGACCATGGCCAAAGGGACCCTGTCCACTTTCAGATCGGCATGGGGGGGAAGCACGAAGCCGCCGTCCGCTCCCAGATTGAATAGCGACAGTGCAGCAGCCCTGGGGATGTTCATCCAGATCTTCAATTCCAAGGCCAACGGTTTATCCGCCGGATTGGCGATGATAGCGGTTTCGGCAGTGATCATTTCACCGGGGCCATAGCTTTCTTGGCTCAAGCGAATGTCACAAACCGGGTCCGTGCGTTTGAAGGTAAAGGTTCCCAAAGGCGGCACGCTGCCTTCCGCCATAAAAGGATCGCCGGTTATCCGGGCTATCGGGGCGGGGGGCATGGTGGCCGCATTGGGCGAGAGAAATGACGCCCCGCTATCGGTGCCCGCATCGTAGGGCTGCAATGGGATGACCAACTCATCGACCCATTGGCCGTTTTGAAAAAGATTCAGGTCGTGCACCCCTACAAACCAGTCGGGGCTCGGGGCGATCATGGTGGTCAGGGTGAATAAGGGGTGGCTCTGATACACTTCAAAGTCCACCTGTGCCGAACCGGGAGAAGTTGTCGCCGACCCGATGATGAGGAACATTGCGGCGGTGCTGGATATGGCGCTGTTTACCTCTTCGGCAAGCTGCGTCGTACTGCCCGACTCGGCCATGTTCTTGATTCCCCTGGTGGCGAGTTGCCCCGGTCCCCAAAAAGCGACCTCCTTATTGTGTGTCGCACCGATAAGGGGCGAAAAATGGGGGTTGGGGGGAAAGTCGGTGGGATGGGTTGCCCGGCTCCACGTGGCCTGAAAAGTCAGCGTGTAACGTGCCGCTATGGAAGCCTCCACGGGCATGGCTTCCGTCGGTGTTGCGTTTGCCGTCAGAAGGGAAAAAAGGCCTGCTATGGCGGCGACACGCGTGCATTTTCTCCATTGGAACACCCTCCGTTGGATTAAGGATAAAGAGCAACGACAGCGCCAATGCGAATGGAAGCCCGGCCGATCACTTCTTGAAACTACTTCAAGCATATGTCGAAAGTCGGGGAAGTCAACGGGCATCAGGCAGCGGGCGCAGCACGAAAACAACTTCGTGCTCAACTTCGAGCAGGTACATCAATACCTTCCCAAAGAAGCCAGGAATCGATCAAAACGTCACTGTACCTACTGAAGGTTCTGACGTAACTTTTTCAAAATACTGCAAAAACCTACCATGAGCCGGGAATCGTTTGCGGCTTCAAAAGTATCCGTCTGACCAGCCCACCTTTTCCTGCGCCCAGCAGACCGTTATGATAAACCTCAGGTCGCCTAGAGCGGCGCAGTGGAAAAAACCTTGACATCTGTGTGCATAATATATATGTGAGATATATATGATTTAGCATACGCTCTTGAGCCAGATGCCCAGAAACTGAACACAAAGAACTTAGACCTAAGAACACTATGCTTACAGGATTCATTGGAAGGCATAAAGTTGATCTGCCCACTCCCTGTCTGCTCCTGGATTTGGCGGCAGTCGAGCGCAACATACGAAAAATGGCTGCCTTTTTCTCCGGCAGCGACTGTGAACTCCGGCCCCACGCCAAAACCCATAAGTCACCCTGGATAGCACATCGCCAAGTGAGCGCCGGGGCGATCGGGATTGCCTGCGCAAAGCTTCAGGATGCCAAGGCATTCGCTGATGCCGGGATACAGCACATCCTGGTAGCGAATCAGGTGGTTGGGCAAGAGAAGATCAGGGAACTCCTCGGGATTTCACTGCAGAGCGAAATCACTGTTTGTGTTGATCAGCTTGAAAATGCCCAACAGATTTCCAATGAAGCCCGGAGAATGGGCATAGTCCTGCCCGTGCTTGTAGAAATTGATGTCGGCATTCAAAGGTGTGGCGTGGAGCCCGGTGCTGCAACGGTCAGTTTTGTGAGCGAATTGGTCAAACTTAAGGGGCTCTCCTTCAAAGGCTTGATGGGCTACGAGGGTGGTCTATTCCAATTGGATGAAAGCAAGAAATCGCAGGAATGCGGAATCCGCAACAGACGGTTGATCGAGACACGGGAATTGCTCGAGAAAGCAGGATTCGAGGTGCCGGTCGTGAGTGCAGGGGGTTCAAACACCTACGGAATTACCGGACGCTGCCCGGGCGTGACTGAAGTCCAACCGGGCTCTTACGTGACCATGGATACCTGGAACGCCAGACACGGCATCGCGTTCGAACAGTCGATCAGCGTCCTCGCGACAGTGATCAGTCGACCCACCAGGGCAAGAGTCATAATCGATGCAGGCCTCAAGGCGATATCTACGGACCATGGCCTGCCGAGCGTCAAGAGTCCAGCCGGTATTGATTTCGAGGAACTGAATGAAGAGCACGGAAAAATGATTTTGGCTGAGGCTGAGGCGGATGTTGTGATCGGAGACCGGGTCGAGATCATCCCGAGTCACGGATGTACAACGGTGCCTCTCTACACGCACTACCTTGCCGTCCGTGACGACATTGTGATGGCCCAGCTGGGCATGGTTTCAGGGGGTGCAGTCTATTGAGTTGGAGCTCTGCAAAGCCGCTTTATGAAAAAGTCTACCGCAATAAAGCCTAAGATGAAAAAACCACTTGTCATTCAGGCCTACGAGCTCCTGAAAGAGAAGATCATCACGCTGCAATTCGGTCCCGGCATGAAGCTGGAGGAACAGAAGCTTGTCGAAAACCTCAGCCTGGGCCGAACCCCGATCCGCGAAGCCGTGAAAATGCTGATCTCTGAGGGTCTGATTGTGAGCTATGGGTCCAATTCCACGTATGTGAAGGATTTGACACTCAAATCAGCTCGAGATCTCTTTGCTCTTCTCTACCGCTTAGGGGATGTGATTTTCGACTTGGTCGATTTCGCCAACGACTTCACAGAGGTCCTGGACGAAGTGGAACGTCTCTACCCGCAGATGGACGATGCCGTGATTCGTGGGGATGTTCCGGCCTTCGCGCAGCTGAATGCCGCCTTTCACAAGCAACTGGCCCGGGTTGCCGGAAATGAATATATTGAGAGTCTGCTTGAGAGGTTGTACTGCGAAGAAGTGCGTCTCGCCTACATCTTGTCTCTTTCTCTCGGAGCGGCGAAAGGAACCCCATTTCTAATCTACTACCAGACATTGCAGAGGCAACACCACGATTTCATAGAGCAATTGCGGTCCAAGGATATTGTAGGCTTGAAGAATACCTATAGAGACCATTTGGCCTTCGGGCAGAAGAGACTGCTTGCCTATTTTGCGGAAGACCTGGAGCACAGAAAACGAATTTTTTCCGGAGGAATCGATCGATGAACACCTTACGTGAAATTGCGGAGAACATTATTGCCGGCGCGTTCAGCGACATGGAAACGATGGTGCGGAAAGCTCTGGATGAAGGTTTGGTCCCGGAGAAAATCCTGAACGATGGGTTTTTCGCGGGAATGGAAGTTGTCGGGCAACGCTTCAGGGAAGAAGATATCTATGTGCCCGAGGTCCTTCTCTCGGCTCGGGCCATGCAAACCGGGATTGACGTTCTGGCCCCTTTCTGGGATTCCTCAGGGCGAAAAAACCTGGGAACCATCGTTTTCGGAACTGTAAAGGGAGACGTGCACAATCTAGGTAAGAATCTCGTGAGCATCATGCTCAGGGGCGTTGGATTCAGAGTGGTGGACATCGGCGAAAACATCACCGCCGATCAATTCATTGCTCGAGCGAATGAAGAGGAGGCGAGCATTGTCGCCATGTCAGCACTCCTGACGACTACCATGGGCTATATGAAAACCGTTATCGAAGAGATCGAGAGAAACGGCCTCAAAGGCCGGGTGAAGACTTTGATCGGAGGTGCTTGCGTAACACAGCGCTTCGCAGACGAAATTGGGGCCGACGGTTATGCGGCGAACGCCGGACAGGCGGTTGTGTGCGCCAAAGAACTGATCGGCCGTGCCCAATAAGCGGTTTTCCACCATAATGCTGACATTAGGCTGGAGACGGAGACTAAAATGAAGCGAGATCTCTTAGAAAGATTGCAGGCAGACATCTTGATCCTCTTTGCCCCGATGCAGACTCTGCTGCTCGATTGGGGGAAGGACCTTGAGGCTCACTTGTCAGAGTGGATTCTCAGCAATCCCGAGAAGTATCAGGAGGCGCTTGTCAAATCCTATGAGGTGGGCTGCGACATGGGGCATACCGGCACTCAAGCCAGTTCGGTCTTCCGATCTAAACCCTTTGGTCTCGAAACGCGAGTTCATGAGCTAAACTACAGATCGGCCGTCTTGGCCAAAGAGGTGACTCCTCCCGACCGATATGTTGTCGGGAACATATCCGGATCCAACCCCGACTTCCTGGCGCCATGGGGCAGCTACACGCCGGAGTTCGTCTATGAGGGGTACAAGGAACAGACTCTTGCGCTGGCCGAGGGTGGGGTGGACATCCTGCATATTTCAGGGAATCATCAGGAATCGATGGTGATTGCGATACGGGCGGCAAAAGAGCTCACCGGCCTTCCTGTTATTGCACATAATTCCTATTACAAGATGAAGAAGGGCTTCCGCACCCTGATGGGTTACAGCCCGGAAAAGGCGACAGCCATGCTGGCTGACGCTGGAGCAGACGTCGTGGGTGCGATATGCGGCCAGTGGAGTTATGAAGATGGGACGGAGATCATTCGTCAGATGAAGATGGGGACAAGCCGGGTTGTGGGCTGCCAACCGGATGCCGGTCTTCCCGATTTGATTGACGGCACTACGGTATATCCTGCGACACCCGATGAGATGGCTGCTGCAGTCCCTCATTGGATTTCAGCGGGCGCACGGGTGGTGGGGGGATGTTGCGGCACGACATTGGAGCATTATGCTCGGCTTTGTTCTGAGGTGGGAAAGGTACGGAGAAGAGAGAATCCATGAAAGGCGGCTATCGAATTGCAGCCGACATTGGCGGAACGTTTACCGATATCGCATTGGTAACCGAAAGGGGGACTATCGCGACCTGGAAAATCCTGTCGACTCCCGGTGATTACTCTCAGGCAGTCATTGATGGGATTTCTTCTCTTGTGGGCGAACTAGGTATACCCGTAGATGAGATCTCAGAGGTGATTCATGGTTGCACTGTAGCAACCAACGCAGTGCTGGAGAACAAAGGGGCCAAGACTGCCCTTCTGACGACCAAGGGTTTCCGCGATGTCCTGGAACTGCGCCGGATCCGCATGCCGCGGCTTTACGATCTGACTTGGATCAAACCAGAGCCATTGGTTCCGCGACGGCTACGATTTGAGATCACGGAAAGGATGAGTGCTCAGGGTGAAGTTGTCCTGCCCGTCGAGAGCACCGATGTGTACGCGGCCATTGAGCGGATCAAGGGAAGCGGAGTGGAGGCCGTGGCTGTTTGTTTTATCAACTCATTTGCCAATCCGGCCCACGAGCACATTGTGGGTGAGATGCTAAGAAATACACTCCAGAGTTGTTTCGTTACACTTTCGACCGAAGTTCTTCCTGAAATCCGTGAATACGAACGCACCAGCACCACGGTAATCAACGCTTTTCTAGGCCCGCCGGTCGGGCGGTACATAGAGTCGCTTATTGATGGGCTCCATCGCGTAGGCGTCAACGGGCGGCTCATGGTAATGCAGTCGGGTGGTGGGGTGCTTGAGGCAACGACCGTCCTGCAGCGTCCGGCCGAAATCGTTGAGTGCGGGCCAGCGGCCGGAGTGATCGGGGCTGCCTATCTTGGAGAAAGGAACGGCTACCGAGACATCATCACTTTTGACATGGGGGGAACAACAGCCAAGGCCTCGATCATTGAAGGGGGCCGCATCCTAAAGACCGACGAATACGAAGTGGGCGGTGGAATATCCTTAAGCAGCCGGTTGGTGAAGGGAGGCGGCTACGCACTCAAGTTACCCGTGATAGACATCTCCGAAGTGGGCGCCGGGGGAGGCAGCATTGTCTGGTTCGACAAGGCCGGCGTTCTGAAGGTTGGTCCTCAGAGCGCGGGGGCCGATCCAGGCCCAGCCTGTTATTCCCTGGGCGGAAGAGCACCCACCGTTACCGACGCCAATGTCGTGCTGGGCTATATCAATCCTGGGGCTCTCGCAAATGGGACCGTCCCCATCGACGCTGGCAAGGCCGAGGATGTGATCTACAATCAGGTGGCCGCAACGATGAAAACGGACCTTCTGGAAAGCGCATATGGAATACATACGGTAGTCAATGCCAGCATGGCGCGCGCGATAAAGGCCGTGTCTACTTACCGCGGGCGGGATCCGCGGGATTTTGCCCTTTTCGCATTCGGTGGAAATGGAGGGGTACACGCGTGTCAACTGGCCAGCAGTCTAGGAATCAGACGGGTAGTGGTGCCTCCCGCAGCTGGTGTGTTCAGTGCACTTGGGCTTCTGTTTGCCAAGGCAGAAATCACTCGATCGCGAGCGCTTATTCGCAGGACCGAGAGGTTGTCGCTGGAAGATCTGGAGGAAGTTTTTTCTTTGCTGGAGAAGGAAATCCTTTCAGCGCTTTGCCTTAAGAGGGGGGAAGTTGGTTTCCAGTACTTTGCGGATGTTCGCTACGCCGGGCAGGCTTATGAACTTACCATTCCCGTGCATTGGCGGGAGAGCCCCCCAACAATGCTGGGCAGGCTGGAGAGGGATTTCGAGGACGAGCACGAGAAAACCTACGGGCATCGCTTTCCTCGGCAGGCCAAAGAGACGGTTAGCGTGAGAGTTCTCGGTTCTCCGGGGATCGGGGCGGAAAGGGGAGAGATCCCATTTTCGCAAAGAATCGTATTGAATCGCAAAGACGGGTGGGAGGAAAACCGTCGATCGGCGTATTTCGGACCCGAATTGGGGTTGGCCGAGACTTGGGTCGTAAGCAATCGAGCCGCGCTCTCATCGACCCCCACCCCCGGACCTGTCATCATAGAGGAATATGAGGGAACGGTGGTAGTCGACCCGCAGTCCCAGGTTCGGCTGGATGAGTGGGGCAGCCTCTTGATTGATGTCCATGTCCCGGAAGGCGGATAGAATGCAAAAACATGTCGATCGTGCCCTCCTGGAGGTCCTCAAGAATGGCTTCGACAGCATTGCCGATGAAATGGCACTCATCCTGATGCGCTCGGCCTACTCGTCCATCGTTCGTGACGCCCTTGACTACTCCACCGCCATCTGCGACGCTCGAGGGCAGACGCTGGCGCAGGGACTGACCACTCCATTGCATCTTGGCAGTTTTTTCGATGCCATGAGTTTCCTGATCAAGTGTTTCCACGGCCGCATTTTCCCGGGGGATATCTACATCGCGAACGATCCGTACACGGCTGCAGGTCAGCATCTCCCCGACATCTACATCATAAAGCCCATTTTCATCGACGACCTGCTGCGGGGTTGGGCAACGACGCTTTGCCACCACACTGACGTGGGCGGCATTGTTCCCGGAAGCAACGCTTTGGGCGCCAGTGAGATCTACCAGGAAGGTCTGAGGCTCCCATTTCTAAAGCTCTATGAGAAAGGGCAAATTAACCAGGCCATCCTTGACATCCTAGCCACCAATGTTCGAGTTCCGGACAAGGTGATCGGTGACCTTCTGGCCCAAGTTGCCGGATGCCATGCCGGAGAGAGGGGACTTCTTGAATTATTTCAGCGCTATGGCGCCGAGACCATGACCGCTTACATGGAGGCACTGCATGACTATGCGGAGCGCCTGGTAAGAGCCGAACTCCTGGAAATACCAGACGGATCGTACGAATTCACCGACCATATCGATGGCCTGGGGCCAAACCCAAACCCTATTGTGCTACAAGTAGCGCTTACGGTGACAGGTGATGAAGCCCTAGTCGATTGGACAGGCACGGCCTCACAAGTGAAAGGCGGGATCAATTCCCCTTTTCCTTTCACTAAGGCAGCCTCCTATGCGGCGTTGCGCTCAGTGATGTCAGCAGAACTACCCAATTGCCAGGGCTATACCCGGGCAATCGAGGTTCAGGCCCCTTTGGGAACGCTTGTGAATCCAGTGGCACCTGCGGCATGCGGGGCTCGCGGTATCACGGGTTTCAGAATGATCGACTGTCTGTTCGGCGCCTTGGCCAACGCCCTGCCCGGCAAGGTCCCGGCCGACGGGTGCGGTGGCTCCACCCTGCCGGCATTCGGGGGATACCACCGCGGTGAGCCCTTTGTTTTGGTGGAAACCCTGATGGGCAACAGCGGAGGGGGGCCGAACTCCGACGGGCAGGAAGGGGTTCCGCACATGGGGGCCAACCAGGCCAACGTCCCCGTTGAATTCATCGAGCTAAACAATCCGCTGCGTGTTGAGCAATATGGCTTTGTGCGCGATACCGGAGGCCCTGGCAAATACCGCGGCGGGTTGTCCATCGTCAGGGAGTACCGAGCCTTGGCTGACGACATCCAACTGACCGTTCGCTCCGACAAGCGCGCCTATCCACCTCACGCCCTGCAAGGTGGACGGCAAGGTACACCTTCGTGGAATATCATAAACCCGGATGCGGAAAACCGCGTGCTGCCGGTTCTTCTGACAACGCCGGAAATCCTGAACACAGAGGATGTGTTCCGCCACATCATGGCCGGAGGGGGAGGCTACGGCGATCCGCTGCAGCGAGACCCTCAGGCGGTGTTGACGGATGTCCTGGAAGACAAAGTGAGCCTTGACCAAGCACGAAATGAATACGGGGTGGTAATCGACAGCCAAAGCGGGGAGATCGATACGGCAGCGACCCAAACCCTTCGGCGCACCAAGGCCGGGAATCCCCGCTCGGGCGATGAAGAGGAAATGCTCGACATGACCTAATCAGATGTTTCCTGAACACTTTGAAAGCCGTCGACATGGCGAATAAGAGGCTTCGCATGACCCGCAACAGCAACCCCATAGAAAAGGAGGACGTAAGATGAAGAGACTCACTTTCTCCATTGTGATGGTGGCCGGTGCTCTGATCTTTCTGGCCAACGCTGCCTTAGGCGCCCGTACTTTAAGGGTTAATGAGTCGCTTGGGCCAGGAAGTCCGGAAGCCGTGGCTCTGGATGCCTTCAAACGTATGGTTGAGGAAAGAACAAGCGGGGAACTGAACATCCGGATCTATTTGCAGGACCAGCTTGGCGATCCCCAAACGTCGTTGGAAAACCTGATGACAGGAACCCTGGAGCTGTACTCCGGAGCTCTGAGCTACTATACCAAGCTGGCCCCTGATGAACTCAGCATGCTGACACTCCTGTACTTCTTTAAGGATCGGGAGCACTTCCGCAGCTACCTCAAGAGCCCGACTTTTCAGCAAGCGCGGGAACGTCTCCTGCAACAGGGAATCCGCTTCCTTTCGACGGAATTCAATGGCGATCGCGGCCCTTACAGGGTTTTCATCTGCACAAGACCCATCATGAAGCCCGAGGATCTCCAAGGCGTCAAGATGAGGATTTGGCCGAACGAACCGGTGAAGAAGTGCTGGGAAAACATGGGAGCCGTTCCGGTCGTTCTTCCTTGGACCGAAACCTACTTGGCCATTAAACAGAACATGGTTCAAGCTGTCACCTCACCTCTGTCTCTCGTTCGGAGCATGCGCTTTACAGAGGTAGCGCCTTATGTGACGGAGCTGAAGCAGTTTCATCAGACATGGCCGATGACGATCAGTGAGAAGATCTGGCAGCAATTGACAGCCGAGCAGCAAGAGGTGCTTGTTGGAGCGGCAAACGAGGCTGGCAAGGTGTATGCGCACGAAGTCATAGATCGGGCGGAAACTGACATCCAAGCCATGATGAAAGAAAATAACGCCGTATTCATCCGCGTGAATACGGATCAGTTTGAGAAGAAAATGCTGCCTTTCTATGATCAGCTCATCAAAGAGGGAGTGGTCAAGAAGGAGATTTTCGACGCAGTGCAAGCCCTGAAGTAGAATGGGGACGAACTGATGCGAACCGGGGGCGCGGGGAGAGGTCCTCTCCGTGCCTCCGCCCATAAAGGAGACGATCTTCCGCCTTGACCGAGGAAAACAAGAGACTGGCTCGCGTCTATGACCAACTGGAGCGAGTTGTGGACTGGCTGGACCGGGCGGAGGTAATCCTGACATCCCTTTTCATGGTTGTCATCGTGACGATGGGATGCATGGAAATTTTCAGCCGGTATGTCTTGGATAAATCCCTTTTCTTCGTATATGAAGTGACCATCCTTCTGGCCAATTGGATGTATTTCCTTGGCTTCTGCCTTGTATTCCGTAGGAACCGGGATATCGAGATCGAGTTTTTCGTGCAGCGGCTCTCCCCCCGGGCACGCAAGCTCGTATCATTTCTTGGAAACCTCGCCTGTTTTGCTTTCCTTCTGATGCTTTCCTGGTATGCGGTTAAACTCTTGATCATTCAATCTAGACATACTACGGAGGGTCTGGGAATCCCCAATCACTATTTTTCAATGCCCATACTCATCGGCAGCCTTAACATCCTCCTGATTTCCATTCAGAGGCTGTTGGGGATCTGCATAGAAAAGCAGGAAGTCTGACGAGGGGTCGCTGTGCTTTCAGGACTTCTGTTCCTCTTGTTCATGTTTTTTGTTTTTGTTCGGATACCCGTGGCCATGGCTATCGGGTTGGCCACCTATGTTGCCTTTCTGATAGGCGGATACGATCTCATGTCCATCCCGCAGCAAATGGCGACCAGTACGAAGAGCATCCCCCTCATGGCCATCCCCTTCTTTATTTTGGCTGGAAATCTCATGAACGAGATGGGAATCACGAAGAAGATTTTCGATTTTTCCAGCAGTTTGGTTGGCAGCATTAGGGGCGGCTTGGCTCATGTGAACATCCTCGCCAGTATGATTTTTGCAGGAATCTCCGGCGCCGCCCTTGCTGATGCCGCAGGTCTAGGCACCATTGAAATCAAAGCCATGAACGACGCCGGCTACGACAAGCCCTTTAGCGCTGCCGTAACGGTCGTATCAGCCACCATCGGACCCATTATTCCGCCGAGCATCATGATGGTAATCTATGCGATCATGGCCAATGTGTCTATTGCGGAAATGTTTCTTGCCGGCGTTCTCCCCGGGGTCCTGATCGGTATTTTTCTCATGGTTTTCATATATGTCAGGGTCATCACCGGTGTTCAGAAATGCCCGCCGCCGATAAAGTGGTCGTTCCGCCGACTGACCAAGAGCGCCAAAGACGGTTTTCTGGCCCTGTTATCACCCATAATTATCGTCTGGGGCATGGTTGGAGGTGTGGTGACACCTACCGAGGCGGGAATTCTTGCCATTGTTTATTCAATTCTGCTGGGTTTCTCTGTTTAGAACCATCAGGCTGGATCGTCTCCGGAGCGTGGTGGTCGAAAGCGTTATTTCAACCGCCCTTATCATGTACATTATCGCCATATCGTCCGCGATGAGCTGGCTGATTACCATGGAAGGCACGCCAATGATCATCGCTGAGTCTCTGGCCCGACTTACCACTAACAAATACGTGATGCTTCTGATCATCAATGTCTTCCTGTTGCTCTTAGGCTGTATCCTCGAAACCCTTCCGGCAATGCTGATCTCCGTTCCCATTCTGCTGCCAATTGTGCAGCAGTTAAGCATTGATCCGATCCAATTTGGCATTGTCCTGATATTCAATCTTCTTATTGGCATTATCACTCCCCCGATGGGGATCGGTCTATATGTGATGACGGCAGTGTCAGGGGTACGGTTTGAGGCGCTGGTCAGAAGCTGTACGCCATTCCTGATTTCTCTTTTGGCTAGCCTGCTGGTTCTGACCTACGTCCCACAAATTACTCTGTTCCTGCCTAGGCTCTTGTTGCCCTGAAGCATCAAGATGTCGCGCAACCCAGGTAGGATTCCCGGTTCAGCGAAGCCGTTGGGAAAAGGGCGACTCAAAGTATGATAGTTGCGAAAAAGGCGGAGAGCCCATGTTTACAATTATTGGTGAAAGGATCAACACCTCGCGGGAGGCCGTCCGCGAGGCGGTCGAGAAACGCGACCGGACCTACATCCAGGAGGACGCGAGCAGACAGGCCGCAGCCGGCGCCACGTTCATCGATGTCAACGCCGGAGCCCGCTACGGCCATGAATTGTCGGACCTGCAATGGCTGATCGAGGTGATCCAAGAAAGGGTCAGCCTGCCTCTCAGCCTCGACAGCCCGGACCCCCGGGTACTGGAAGAAGCCTGGCAGCTCGTAACCCAGCCGCCGATGATCAATTCCATCAGTCTGGAGAAAGACCGCTTCGAACCGCTGCTTTGCCTGCTTGCGGGCCGCGACTGCCGGGTGATCGCGCTTTGCATGTCCGATGCGGGCTTGCCGGCAAGTGACGAAGAGGTGGTCGGCCGGGCCGGGAAGTTACTCGAAGGTCTGGCCCGGGCCGGGATTTCGGCCGAGCGGGTTCACGTGGATCCCCTGATCCAGCCGGTGGCCACGGATGTCACCAAGGGCCGGATGGCCATGGAGTCCGTTCGGCGTATCATGGTTGAGTTTCCCGGAGTACACACTGCCTGCGGCCTGTCCAATATCTCCTACGGTCTGCCGCAGCGGCAGCTGGTGAATCGCTCCTTCTTGCCCCTGCTCATGGCCTGCGGCCTGGACGGCGCCATCCTTGACCCCCTGGATTCCCGGATCATTGGGATGCTCAAGGCCACCGGTATGCTTTTGGGCCAGGACGCTTATTGCATGGACTTTCTGAAGGCCGTGCGCGCCGGCCAAATTGGCGGATGACTCCTCGGGCTCTGGCACAGATGAAAGGCAACCGCGGCCGTCTGACCCCCGCCGAGGCGCAGCCGGAAAAGCCGTGCGCGCTGCGGGTACTCCCTTTGCTCCGGCAAGAAAACAGCATGTTTCCCTCCGCGGTCGTTTGCTGCTGCTGACCGGATAAGGAATTCCCCGATTCAGACCCAGGCGTCCGAGAGCTTCCTGAAGACGTCCAGGGTAGCCCTCATCAGATCTCTTTCTGTAACGATCCCTACGATCCGGTCCTGCTCGGTCACGAGCAGGCGCCGGATCTTCTTTTTGGCCATCAGGTCCGCCGCTTGACCGATGGCTGCATTCTGGTCGACGGTGATGAGAGGGCTGCTCATCACATCCGCGACCCTGAAGTTGGCGCATTCGGGTTCGAAATAGAGCTGCTTCAGAATATCGCGCTCGGTGAGTATCCCCGCCATTTCTCCATCCTGCACGGCCACCACGGCGCCGATATCCCGATCCACCATGCAGCGCGTTGCCTCGTGCAGGGTTGCCGAAGTCTTCACGGTAACCACATCCGTCGCCATGACCTGCCGGATAGAATAGAAAAGCTTCATCGACACCTCCTCATGCGCGGGCTGTTGCCGGCGAACTGCCGCCGACACGCCTGCCCCATGTCCGGCGGCTCTCAACCCGCGTCGCGGCGCCGGTCTGATGTAACTTCACTTCTATATGCCTCCTTTGGTACCCGGCGCCCGTATCATCAGAACCGGGATGCCTGCAGAACGGAGGATCTTGTCCGCTACGCTTCCCCTAACCCACCGGGTGACACCGCTGCGGCCGTGGGTGGCAATGAGGATCAGGTCAATGCCGGTTTTCTCGGCATGCTCCACCAGGCTTTCGGCCACCCTGCCAACCATGACCACCACATGATAGGCCGCCTTCTGCGCGCCCAGCCGATCACGAATCCGGGCGAGATATTCCTCTGCTGCGGTTTTTCTGGCGGCTTCGATTTTCGCCAGCATTTCCGGAGCAACGGGAATCCCTCCCCGATAAGATCCAGCCGGTTCAAACTCCGCCACGCGCACCAAGAAGACCTCACGTGCGCCGCATTCCGTTACAAAAGCCTCCACATGCGGCAGGACACATTCAGCGAGTTCCGACCCGTCTAAAGGGACCATGATTTTTCTGTACATCTTGCGGCCCTCCTTTGCCCATTGGATTCAGCCGGAGCCTACCTGAAACACGGCTATGCCGGACGCCGAAGACCAACCATCCGAGTCCTTGAAAAGACCGGCAGGGCATGCCCGGTGCGCGGCGTTGCCCCTGACAAAAGAAGAGCGCTCAGTGGCTGGTCAGAAAACGGGATCTGAAAAGGGGAGACGAGTTTCAGCTGGCCTGCAAAGGCTAGAGACACGATGTCTCTGGGGTTTCAAGTTTGCCTTACCCTGGATTGCAGCATATCTGTTCCTGCGGCCGAGGTCAACCTGAAGATCCTGGGGAATCGCCCGGATCTCCCAGGTTGCCGGGGAAGGCGTGAGCGGGGAACCGGAACGCGCTACGTCCAGAAGGGTTTCTGGATGTCCGGGTGGGCGCGCAGGGTCTTCAGAAACTGTTCTGTGCGCCTTTCCAGCCTCTTTTTCAGGATGTTCACCACCCCTTCCATGACCCGGAATCCCATGCTGTGGTCCTTGTCCATGAGCTCCAGAAGATCCTTCCCCCGGATGGAGAACAGCTCGCAGGGCTCGACACAGATGGCGTAGGAGGTGTAGGTCGAGCCCGGCATGAATGCCGACCAGCCGAAGGAATAGCCTTCCTTGATGGAGCCCAGGGAGATCATCATCGCTTCCGAGGCTTCCACCTCCAGCAGCACCTTGCCTCTGAGGAGCATGAAGAAATTGACCGCCTCTTCGCCCTCCCTGAAGATCACCTCCCGGTCCTCGTAGGAATGGGAGCGGAGGAAGGGCAGCACCTTTTCCAGCATGGGATCTGTCAGCCGCCGCAGCAGGTAGATTCGCTTGAGTTCTTCCAGGGCCTTCATGGCTTTCTCCTTCTTTGAGCGTGCGGGGGGATCCGCAGCTCAGCTGAAAATGAACACCATCACGATGAACAGGGCGGCCAGGGCCGCCCCGATGCCCACCGGCAGGGATCCCCTGCTCAGGTCCAGATAGGCCGCGGACCGCCTGGCCTCCAGTTCTTCGCCTCTCACGCCGGACAGGGTCCAGAGCGCCCGCAGGGGCAGAAGCAGGAGTCTCCAGAGCCCGTCCCGGGATTGGCGCGCCAGGAAGCCGCCAGACGTGCACAAAAAGCCTGTCGCAGTCCAGCATTCAGACCGTTCAGCCCGCGGTCTGCGAGTCCGTAGAAGAGCCGGGCCCCCTGATGGTAGAACCAGTCGGTATCCAGATTGATGGCCCGCATTTCGGCCGGATAGTACCCGGAAAGGATCAGCAGGCAGAAGGCCAGGGCGCCGAACATGAGCAACTGCAGCTGGCCGACCACGTGGGCGGCCGTATAGGGCACATAATCGACCGGGTAGGGCAGCATGCGCGTAGAGCGGTTTCGGGTAGACCCCCAGGAATACGCACAGGAAAGCGGCGAGCCCCATGGCCAGGAGCATGTTCAGGGGCGGCTCCTTGGTCCGGATGCCGGAGTCCTCGCTGAAGAAGGTGAAGAAGGGCACCTTGATGCCCGCATGGTGGAAAACACCGGCCGAGGCGAACTGCAGGATGAGCCAGACGAGCGCCAGCTTCTCATGCCCCGCGGCGCTGATGATCATGGACTTGCTCACAAAGCCGCTGAAAAGCGGAAAGGCCGAGATGGAGGCAGCGCCGATCATGCAGAACAGGCAGGTGAGGGGCATGGTCTTGTAAAGGCCCCCCAGGTCCGTGCACTCGGATCTTGCCCGTCATGTGCAGAACGGATCCCGCCGGACATGAACAGCAGCGCCTTGTAGAGAATGTGGCAGAAGGCATGGCGAGACGGTTCCGTTGATGGCCAGGGCCGTTCCGATACCGATGCCGCACATCATGAACCCGACCTGGTTGATGAGGCTGTAGGCCAGGACCCGCCGGATGTCGTTCTCCAGTACCGCGTAAAAGATCGGGAAGGCCGTCATGAGGGCGCCGAGCCAGATCAGCAGCTCGGTGCCCGGGAAAGGTCCGGGCCATGAGCATAGACCGCGCTCTTGGTGGTGAGCGCGCTGAGGAACACCGCGCCCGTCACGGTGGCCTCCGGATAGGCGTCCTGGAGCCAGGGGTGCAGCGGCGGAATGGCGGCATTCAGGGCGATGCCGACAAAGATGAGCCACGAGGCCGGGCCGCCGAGGCCGATGTAGCCGAACTCCAGCGTGCCCGACTGCTGGATGTAAATCACGATGCCGGCCAGGAGGCAGCAGCCCGCCGAAGACGTGGACCAGAACATAGCGGATAGGCGGCAGCCTGGGAGGCTTCTGTCCGGCGTGCCAGAATGAGGAAAGTGGAAGCTGATCGCCATCAGTTCCCAGAAGACGTAGAGCGAGACCAAGTCGCCGGCGAAGGTGACCCCCAGGGCGCCGCCCGCATAGACCAAGGCCGCCGCATGCTGCAGGTCATCCTTGACCCGCAGGGCGAAGAGTGAGCCCATGAAAGGTGATGAGGGCGAAGATGTAGCCGAAGACCAAGCTGAGCTTGTCGACCCTTCCGAGGACCAGATCGTAATGGAGGAAGCGACATGCTCCAGTATCGGCCTTCGGGAAGCAGCAGGATGCTGAGGAGGACCAGAGCGGGCAGCAGCAGCAGATAGGCGGTCTTGGTCCGGCCCTCTGAGGACCGGCACCAGAAGCGCACCGCCGATGAGGATGGCTGATGGGGGCAAGCTGGGCTAATCATAATAGTCTTCGTTCCGTCTTCAAGTCAGGATGCGTAACCCCTTGGCGACGAAAATCAGCAGGACGCAGGATACGAACCCGTAGACCGCAAAAAAATCCGGGGCCTCCTCCCAGGGAAAGTCCGCATGTTTGTGGACGAAGTAGTCCACCGACCAGCAGTATCCCCAGAAAGACATAGAACACCAACCAGCAGGCGCCGGACGTTCCTTGGATTGTCAAAGATCTTCAGCTCACGTTTTTTCATCCGGACCTCCGGAATTCCGAAGCGTCTTTGCGCTTCGGCTTTAGGTGAGGGCCCTCAGAAATATGCCAGCCAAATAAACCAGGGCCAGGATGATGAGCACGTGGAAGACGCGGCGAAACCCGGGCACTGCTTTGTGGGTCAGCTGATCCTTCTTTCCTGCTGCATCGGTTATCCTCCCAGCACTGGGCACGATGCGGCCATCTCAGTGAGCCGAGGAAAGGTTGCGGATAGAAAAACAGCGCGATGGAAGCCAGGGCGGTCAGCGACAGAGGGAGCGTGCACCACATGGGCGCCTCGCGAACATCGTCCGGGCGAACTGCGGCTTTCCTCGGGAGCACAGAAAAAGGCGCGATAGGTGATCGGCAGGAAATAGGCGGCATTCAGCAGGGAACTGGCCAGGAAAACGGCGAGCAGAAGCATCTGCCCGCTCTCCATGGCGCCCAGCAGCAGGTACCACTTGCTCACGAACCCGCCGCCGGGCGGCAGGCCGATCACGCTCAGGGAGCCGACGAAAAAGGCCCCCATGGTGACCGGCATCCGCCTGCCGATCCCCACCATGTCCCTGATGTACTTCCGTCCGGTGGCCACGAAGATGGCGCCCGCGCAGAAAAAGAGGGTGATCTTGCCGAAGGCGTGCATGGCGATGTGCATCATGCCGCCGGTCAGCCCGCGCGGCGAGAGCAGGGCCGCCCCCAGCACGATGTAGGCGAGCTGGCCGATGGTGGAGAAGGCCAGCCGTCGCTTGAGCTCATCCTGGGTCAGGGCGATGAGGGAAGCCGCGAGCACGGTGAAGGCGGCGATGTAGGCGATCGGCACTCCCAAATGGAGGTTGTCCAGCAAGGGTACGCCGAACACGCCGGTCAGCACCCGCAGGATGCTGAAGACCCCGACCTTGACCACCGCCACGGCGTGCAGCAGGGCGCTGACGGGGGTGGGCGCCACCATGGCGGCCGGCAGCCAGGCGTGAAAAGGCATGAGGGCGGCCTTGGCAAAACCGAAGACGAACATCAGGACCAGCGCCAGCGAGGAGCCCTGGTGCGCTGCCGGCGGGCATGAACCCCTGTCGGCGTGAATTCGAGGGTGCCGCTCAGGAGGTAGGCTGCGAGCATGGCCGGCAGAACCAGTCCGATGGAACTTCCCAGGATGTAGACCAGGTACTTGCGGCCCGAGCTGCGGGCCTCGCGGTCCTGATGGTGGGTGACCAGCGGGTAGGTGGCCAGGGAAAGCATCTCGTAGAAGAGGTAGAGGGTGAACAGGTTGGCCGAAAAGGCGACCCCGATGGTGGCGGAGAGGGCCAGGGCGAAAAAGCAGAAATAGCGGGTCTGGGCGTGTTCGTTCAGACCGCGCATGTACCCGACGGAGTAGGCGCTGGTGACGATCCAGAGCGAGGAGGCCACCAGCGCGAACAGCAGGCCGAAGGCATCGACCCGAAAGCCGATCGTGATGCCGGGCAGCACCTCGGCCAGGGTGCAGACGAACTCCCGGCCGGCCAGCACGGCGGGCAGCATGGAAGCCACCAGGGAGAATTTCAGGATCGCGGCCGCAAAGGTCCAGGCTTCGCGCAGATTGGGGTGCCGGCTCAGGACCAGCAGGGGGACAACCCCGAGGGACACCAGGACGGCCAGCAGCGGTTTTATGGAAGGGATGGTTTCCACTATCCCAACCCGGGCGGCAGAACCACCGCGATGCAGCGGGTGACGATCCGGCCGCTGTAAAGACCCACGGCCAGCAGGCTCACCGCGACCATCAGCAGGGGCGCGACTGCGGAGGCCGGGGCCTCTTCAGCAAGGGCGCGCAACCCCTGGGCGTGAGGCCCGCTTTCGGGTTCGAAAAAGCCGATCTCGATGATCCGGAAAAAGAGCACGACATTGACCAGGCTGCTGAAGAGCAGGGCGGCCAGGAACCCGTAGTGCCCGGCTTCCAAAGCGCCCAGACAGGAGATACCACTTGCTGAAGAAGCCGCAGGTCGGCGGGACGCCGATCACGCTGAGGGCGGCGGCGACCAAGGCGGCCATGGTGAAGGGCATCTTGCGGAAGAGACCCCGGAGGTCTTCCAGGTCGAGCTTGCCGGTTCTGAGGGAAATGGCGCCGGCGGCCAGAAAGAGGCACAGGGTCATGAGGGCGTCGTTGACGATGTGCAGGATCGCGCCGGTCATGCCGGTGCGGTTGCCGAGCCAGGCGCCGCCCACCATGTAGCCGATCTCCGAGACGACGAGGTAGGTCAGCATCCGTTTGAGGTTTTTCTGGGCCAGGGCCAGCAGGGCTCCGGCCAGGATGGCCAGCACGGCCAGCCACACCAGCGGCCCGGCCACCTGCAGATGCCCGAACACGAATCCCGGTGAAAACACCGAGAGCATCAGCCGGATCATGACATAGACCATGACCTTGGTCATCAGCGGGGCGATCAGGCTTGCTGACCGCCGAGGGGGCGCAGGTGTAGGCATTGGGCAGCCAGCCGTGCAGGGGAAAAAGGGCCATCTTGATCCAGACGCCCACCATGCAGAAGATGAAGGCCACCAGCACCGCCTTCGAGGCCTGAAGCGCCGGCAGGATGGCGGCCACATCGGCCATGTTGAGCGACCCGGTCATGATGTAGAGGTAGCCGACCCCAGCAGGTAGAAACAGGCCCCGATGGTGCCCATGATCACATAGTTGAGGCTGGCCAAGGGCGCCGCGACCCGTTCCCAGGGCGATCAGGGCGTAGCTGGTCAGCGAAGCCACTTCCAGCAGGACATAGAGATTGAACAGGTCGCCGGTGACCACGATGCCCATCAGCCCGACCACGAACAGGAGATAGAGGGTGTAGAAAGGCCCGGTCTTTTCAGGGAAGTCCCGCCGGGCGTTTTCCCGGGTGGCGATCAGGTTGACGAAGGCGGACAGGGCGACCACCACCAGGACCAGCGCGTTGAAGGGGTCCACTTGGTAGGCAATGCCCCAGGGCGGCTCCCAGCCTCCCAGGCGGTACTGGACGGTGCCGGCAGCCAGCACGGAGAAGAGAAGACCCAGCGAAGACCAGGCCGGCGCCAGCGAGACCGACCAGGGTGAGCGGAAAACAGAGGCCCTTTCTGATCCAGCTCACGCCCATGACGGCCAAGGCGGAGAGGAGCGGAACGATGATGACCAGAACCGGGAGGTGGCTTTTCATGGCTCTCGGATTTGGGCCAGGATCTCATCCTCTTCCAGGGTGCGGTACTGCTGGTAGACCCTGATGGCCAGGGCCAGGGCGACCCCGAAGGTGGACACGGAGACCACGATGGCCGTCAGCATCAGCACATGGGGCAGAGGGTTGATGTAGTGGGCCGGGTCAATGAGGTAGGCGGCGGTGCCGTGGGCGTGCTCGAGGATGGGGATGGTCGCCGCCTTTCTTGGCGCCGATGGACACGTAAGAACAGGATGATGGCGGTCTGGAAGATGTTCATGCCCACGAGCTTCTTGATGAGGTTGTTCTTGGCGATCATGGCGTAAAGCCCGATCATCATCAGGACGATGTAGAGCCAGTAGTTGTAGCGGGCAACGATCTGCGTCAGGATGTCGGTCACTCCCTAGAGCCCCTCCTCGTATGTGCCCCTGGATGCCAGGTTGCTGTAGATCTTGATCATCACCGCCATCACGGCCAGGCCCACCCCCATCTCGACCGCCAGAATGCCGTGGGAGCGGGCCATGACCGGGTCCACGCCCAGAACGGCCGCCAGCGCCCCGTAGTCCAGGAAATTGAACCCCAGCATGAGGCACAGCACGCCCACGCCCGAGTAGATCAGCACCCCGGCCACGCTGAGCAGGGTGACCCAGGTTTCTTTCATGCGGGCGGTCGCGGTTCTGCAGGTTGTGGCTGAGGGCCAGCAGGATGATGCTGGCACCCAGGATCACGCCCCCCTGAAAGCCCCCGCCGGGACTGTGATGACCGTGAGCGATCACGTACAGGGCGAACAGCTGGACAAAGGGGATCAGCAGCCGGCAGACCGTCTTGATGATGAGGTCGTAGGGCGTCCACTGGGTGTCGATTCTTTCGAACCCGTCGGGGCTTTCGGGGATGTCCCGGCCGTCCAGGACATGAAGGGTCACGCCGGTGGGGATGTGGCGGTAGTAGCGGTTTTCGGCCGGGCCTTTGAAGACTCGCAGGAGCCCGAAACAGGCGATGCCCGCGCAGAAGATGACCATGGTTTCGAACATGGTGTCGAAACCGCGGTAATCGGCCAGCACCGCGGTCACCACGTTGGGGACCGCGGTTTCCTCGATGGCCTTTTCAAGATAGCGCGGCGACACGTGCAGGCTGGCCGGCGCCGTGGGATCGCCCCAGGGCGGGAAATCCCGGGTTGCGTAGAGCAGCAGCCCGCCGGCCAGGACCACGATGATCAGGCCGATGGTTTTCAATCCCTGCTCCTCCGGGTGGTGCGGAACACCGCCGCCACGAAGAAAACGGTGCTGACGCCGGCGCCGACCGACGCCTCGGTAAAGGCCACATCCACCGCCCCCATGACCGCCCAGAGCAGGCACATCATGAAGCTGTAGGCCCCGAACAGGATGGCCGCCCCGAGAAGGTCCCTGACCGAGATGGCGGCCAGGGCGCACACGATCACCAGGGTGAGAATGATCAGGTCCAGCTGCCAGATCATGGGAGATCCCCGTCTCCGCTCTTGGTCCAGGGCTTCAGCCCGGCCCTCACCCCCGCGTCCACAACGGCATGGGTGGCGGTGGGGCTGGAGAGGAAGATGAAGACCACGATCAGCAGGATTTTGAAGCTGGTGAGCAGATTCCCCCAGCTCCAGTGGTGCAGATTGTAGAGGGCGAGGGCCAGCATCACGAGGAGCGAGCCGAGAGTGTCCAGCTTGCCGGCCGGGTGGAGCCGGGTGTAGAAGTCGGGCAGGCGCAGGATGCCGATCCCCCCCCCGGTGAAAAACACCAGCCCGCAGATAACCAGCACGATCACCGCCGCGTCCATTCAGGAAAACCCTTTCGGAGCGGATCGCTGCCCGGCGGGCTGCGTGTCGGCCTGCAGGCCCCGGCGCTTCTGGAAGAACCGGGAGGCCGCCAGGACCGCGAGGAAGTTCAACATGGCGTAGGCCATGGCGATGTCCACAAACATGTCCACCCGCCGGTAGATCAGACCGATGAGCGCCAGCAGCACCACGGTCTTGCTGCCGATGGCGTTTACCCCCACCAGGCGGTCCAGGACCGTCGGGCCGAACACGGCCCGGTAGAGGCTGAGAACCATCAGCAGGCAGAGGTAGACACCGGCATAGAGGAAAAAATAATCCATCAGGCTCCGGTAAAGGTGCGCATGATTCTGGTTTCCATCTCACCCGGCAGAGCGTCGGCGGACTGGCGGTCAATGGCATGGACTTGGAAATCTCCGTCAACCGACACGTAAACGGTGATGGTTCCGGGTGTCAGGGTGATGGAATTGGCAAAGGCAACCAGGGCCAGTTCCTTGGTCAGGGGGCTTCTGAAGCGGATGATCTGCGGGTCGATCAACTCCATCATGCGGGGGTGCAGGACAATGCGCAAGATGTGCAGGTTGGACAGGAAGATCTGGTAGAGCAGCCAGGGCAGGTAGCGCGCGAAACGAACCCAGGCCCTGACCAGCCCCGGCTGCTGCAGCTCAAGGAGCAGAAGATCGCCGCTGAAGGCAGTCACCAGGGCACAGGACACGAGCCCCAGGGTCAGGTGAAACCCATCGAACCTGCCTGAAAGGAGAACCCAGGCGCCGAACAGCACGCCGAAGAGGATCAGGCGGGCGGTCAGCGGCTTTCTGGCAAGCCCTGGAGGGGCGGAGAAGTCTGGTTCGGTGATTTCGGGAGAACGGTAGCGGGGTCTTTGGGGGGCTCGTGTCTCCACCCGGTTTTTCTCCTCGGTGGGGAACCTCCCGCAATCCCTCTCGCGCGGGCCGAAGGGGAGGCACGGGCGCGGATGGAAACCTCAGCGGAGCCTCGGCCGCCGAAAGAGGAATCGCGGTATGTTCAAGGCGAAATCATATCCAGTACCAGTTGCTCTGCCTTATCCATGTTCAGACGGCTCATGTTGAGCACCAGGTCGTAGTGCAGCGGGTCGTTGTGGCTTGCGGTGTCCGAAAAGAAGCTCAGAAACCGGCTCCGAATCTGATCTCTTTTCCGGATGGCTTTTTCGGCCTCTGCTTCGCTCAGGTTGTACTTGTTCATCACAAAGCGCTGGCGGGTCTGCGGGTCGCTCACCAGGAGAAGATGCCAGGCGTTGGGAAAACCCCGCAGGATGTACTGGCTGCCCCGGCCGATAATGACCACATTGCCTTCCTCGTAGAGCTCCTGGATGATGCCGCGCACCACGTCCACGTACGTTTTCTCGTCCACGAAACCGTACTTGTCCGAGATGAGGCGCTCGATGTAGCTGGCGGTGACGATCTTGTCGAGGAATTTTGTCAGCCGGGTGGCCCCCCTTTGCTCCAGGGACCGGATCCGGTCTGATGAGACGTTGGCCTTGGCGGCCACCTCTTTGATCATGTCTTCGTGGACATAGCGGTAGTCGAGTTTCTTGGAAAGCCGCTCACCGAGCGTCCACGCCCCAGCCCCAAACTGCCTCGAAATGGTGACCACAGCCATCGTGTCTTCCCTCCTCGAAACTGGTGTGCACCCCCCGAAACCCTCGGCCCCCGCGGAAAGGGCTCCCCATCGGCTCATCCGCCTGCCCGGCAGGCCCCGGCCTTGGCCGACGATCCGCTGGGGACCTCAAGATAGCATACCTCGGTAAGTTGTTGCCAGAAAAAGATCAGCCGGAGGGGCTGCGGATTCAGCCGGTTGCGCCCGCACGGAAGGGGCGGTTCGCTCGCGCACGGCTCAGGGAAGGGGCTCCGGCGGAGAAGCCGGCCCCCCGCTGCCCTACCACCAGGAGACCACCCGTTCGTGTTCAAAGACAAGGTCGATCAGTTTTTCGTAGTCCACCCCGGCTTCATACAGCGGGAACCGAAGGCTGTCTTCACCTTGCGAGAGGATCTGGATCAGGGTTTCGGTGATCGCGTCCGGGGGGGATTTCAGGATGTGCAGCATTACTTTACTCCTAACCAAACTCATCTGAAATCCGAAGCACGAAATCCCAAATCCGAAACAATACCAAAATCCAAATGCTCAAAATCCCAAACAAGAGCGGCGGGACCCAGGTCTTGCGCTTTGGTCATTTGGATTTTGGTCATTCGAATTTGTTCGCCTTCCGCCGGAGGGAGTTTCGATATTTGGATTTTGGATTTCCGCGTCTCATAATAGTGGCGATTTTCGCCGGCAACGCCAACGGATCCTGTCTTGCCGTTTCATGGCGCCGGATCTGGGAGACGCGGTGCTAGAACGGGACGATCAGATCCATTTCGCGGAGCTTTTCCCCGATCTCCTCGGTGCTCAGAAACTTGAATCCGTGCTTCTCGGCGTTCACCGGGTGGTTGGAGAAGTACTCGCACTCCATGTCCTCCAGCCACTCGAGGTTCTCTTTGAAAGCCTCGGTCATCTCCACCTCGACATCCAGGACGAACATGGTGGCGTAGAGGTTCTCCACGGCCAGACCCAGGGTCGAGCGGGACCCCTCCCACAGGTCCTCTTTGCGCCTGACCAGGAACGCCACGTGCTTGATGTTTTCCATAGTCGCGCTGCGCCCCCTTTCAGAAGACCAGGTAGCGGTCGCATTCCTCGATCAGTTCGCCGTGCCTGGCCTGGGTTCCGAAATCCCGGTCCGCGATTCCCGCAACCGGTGGCTTGAGCCCGTGGCTCTCGAAGCCCACGTTGCACAGCGCCATACGGGCAAGGCCTTCGAGTTCGCCGAAGCGGGGATGCTGGGTGAGCGTGGTGCCGAGATGAGAGAAGAAGATGCGCACCTCCACCCCCTTGCGGCCGGCCGCCAGGCAGAGCTCGATGACCTTGTCCAGGTGCTGATCGGAGCTGACGAACAGGCCTAGGATTCTTGACATGTCAACCTCGCAATTCCACCGGCTACTTCACCTTGAGGTAGAAGCGGATGAACCCCTCGTCCTCTTTCTCGCCCAGGTATTCGTGCCCCGATCTTTTCGCGAAGGACGGCATATCGTTCCGGGTGCCGGGGTCTGTGCTCAGAATCTCCAGAACCTGACCCGATTTCATGTTGCCGATGGCCTTCTTGGTCTTGAGAATCGGCATAGGACAGCTCAGGCCCTTGCAGTCCAGGGTTTCATCAGCGGTGATCTTCTCGGTCATCTTATGTTCCTCCCATCGCAATCGGATATGGCCAGGGTACGAAAGCCTGGCGGGTCCGGCAAGCCTGACCATGCGTAAATTACTACCAGAACCCTGCGTGGCGGTCAACCAGGTGCTCAGGAGTAAAGAGCCGGGGGGGCCCAAAAGGTTTCAAGGCAGAACGGCGCCCCGCTTTCATTCCCCTCCCTGGAATGATATCCTGGCTGGCAAAAAGGCCGAATTGCGAGGGCAGCAGCATGAAACGGGCAAAGGGACATTCCGGAAAAGCGCGCAAGCTGGCGGCGGTCTTCGAGGCGCTCGAAGACAGCATCTCCATCATCAACCAGGATTTTCGCATCGAGTTCATGAACCACGCCATGGAGCAGGCGTTCGGGGAACACACCGGCGGCCGCTGCTTCGAGGCGCTTTACGGGCGGGAGGATATCTGCCCATGGTGCGCCACGGAGCAGGTCTTCGCCGGGGAAACGGTGCGGCGCGAACTGCAGCTGCCGATGCTGGACCGGGTGTACGACCTGATCGAGATGCCGTTGCGAAACCCTGACGGGACGGTATCGAAGCTCGGCATCCACCGCGACATCAGCCAGCGGAAACAGCGCGAAGCCAGGCTGAGGGCTTTCGAGGCGGATTACCGGAGCCTTTTCGAACACGTGCCCTGCGGCGTCTTCATCAGCAGCAAGGAGGGGAAGTTCCTGGATGCCAACCGCGCCCTGCTCCACATGCTGGGCTACAGCAGCAAAGAGGAGTTTCTGCAGATCGACATCGCGCAAGGACCTCTACCTGAACCCCGCGGATCGCGAGGAATTCCGCAAGATGGTGGAACGGGAAGGCCAGGTGACCGACCACGAGGTGGAGTTCAAGCGCCGGGACGGCACCCCGATCTCGGTCCTGCTCACGGCCCACGTGCGCTACGACGAGCAGGGCAATGTGCTGGGCTACGAAGGGATCAACATCGACCAGACCCAGCGAAAGCGGATGGAGACAAAAATCACCGAAGCCCACGACTTCATGAACAAGATCATCCAGAGCTCGCCGGATGCCATTATCGCCACGGACCTGAAAGGCGGCATCATCATGTGGAACCGGGCGGCCGAGGAAGTCCTGGGCTACCGGGCGGAAGACGTGATCGGTAAAATGAACATCGAGCGCATCTACCCCGTCGGCACGGCCAAGAAGGTGATGAAGATGCTGCGCAGCCCGGAGTACGGCGGCGTCGGGAAGCTCAGATCCTTCCCGATCGTGCATGTGCGGCAGGACGGCGAGATCATCGAGGGCAACCTGTCGGCCGCCATCCTCTACGACTCGGGTGGAAACGAGACCGCCACAGTGGGGATCTTCGTGGACCTCAAGGAGCGCCTGGACATGGAGCGCCGGCTGAGGGAAACCCAGGAACAGCTGCTGCAGTCCGAGAAACTGGCCGCCATGGGGCGGCTGACCTCTCAAATCGCCCACGAGCTGAACAACCCCCTCTACGGGATCATGAACACCCTGGAGCTGCTGAAGACCGAGATCCCGCCCCAGAGCAAACGAAGACGGATCCTGGAGATGGCGCTTTCGGAAACCGTCAGGCTGACCGACCTGCTGCGCAAGATGCTCAGCTTCTCGAAACCGGACCAGGAGGAGCGCCAGCCCACGGACATCAACGCGATCCTGGACGAAATCCTGCTGCTCTACGGCAAGCAGCTGCGGGAGAACAGCATCCGGGCGGTGTTTTCCTTTGACGAGAACTGCGGCCCGGTCCACGCCTCCCGCAATCAGATGCGGCAGGTGTTTCTGAACCTGATCTCCAATGCCCGGGACGCCATGCCCGAAGGGGGAACCCTGAGCGTGACCACCAGGGCCGGAAAAGACCGGGTGCGGATCGAGTTCGCGGACACCGGAACCGGCATCCAGAAGGAAAACCTGCCCCACATCTTCGACGCGTTCTTCACCACCAAGGGCAGCGTCAAGGGCGTGGGCCTGGGTCTTTCGGTCTGCTACGGCTTCATCCGGGATCACGGCGGCGACATCCAGGCCGAGAGCGAGCCCGGCTCCGGAACCACCTTCACCATCACCCTCCCGGCAGCGGCCCCAGCCGCCTCCTAGCGCTGCCGCAGGCGCCCCCTTTCTTCCGCTAACCCGCCCTTGTTCGCCTGGCCGCTGCCACTAGCTCTACCGGGCGAAGCAGTTCGAGTTTCTTGCCCTCGGGCGATGCTCTTCTTCCATCTTCAGCCTCCCAGCCTCCTTAGCGGTTCCGCAGAAGGTCTGAATTATAGGTATTATAGAATTTATTTTATTTCCGATGGATATTTTATTTCTTGACAGAGCATAAATTCTAGAATATCTATAAATATACCCATTGCGCATGAACGCGCGTGGAACGCGGGAGGTCAGGCCATGGAAGACGTTTTCACGGTCTACAAAGCCAGCCGGCACTGCAACGTGTCGCCCAAGACGATCATCAACTGGATCGAGGCCGGCCACATCGAGGCCTACCGCACCGTGGGCGGCCACCGCCGCATCAAGCGCTCCGACCTGGAGAGCTTCATGCGGCGTCAGGGAATCCCGGTCCCGGAAGAGGAGATCCCCGAGCTGCGGAACCGGATTCTGGTGGTGGACGACGACCCCATCATCGTGGAGACCATTGTTCAGGCGCTCGAGGAGGACGATCATGACTACGAGGTCATATCGGCCTCCGACGGTTTCGAGGCCGGCATCCAGGTCAACCATTTCAAGCCGAACCTGGTCATCCTGGACATCATGATGCCGGACATCAAGGGCTACGAGGTCTGCCGCCGGATCAAGAGCAGCGAGCAGACCCGGCAGACCCGGATCATCGTGCTGTCCGCCTACCTGGATGACGAGAAGTTTGCCAAGATGAAGGAATACGGGGCGGACGCCTGTTTTTCCAAACCGCTGCCCCTGCCCCAGCTCAAGGAGGAAGTCGCCCGCCAGCTGGAGCTGATTTGACTCTGACCGGTTTTTCAGGCCGGAGGAAACGGCCGGAACCGCTTTGCCGCGAGCCAGGAGGATGCCATGAGCCTGAGAGAAGCCCTGAGCAAGGGGAAGTTCGTGGTCACCTCGGAACTGCAGACCCCCATCGACGAGGAGCCGCAGACCCTGGTGGAACGTCTCCAGGCGGTACGCGGCCGGGTGGACGGCGTTTCGGTTTCCGAGGTCGGGATCGAGGGCGTGGTCGGCGACACGGTGAAGGCCTGCCAGATTCTGCAGCAGAACCGCTTCGACGCGATCTACCAGACCACAACCCGCGACAAGGACCGCATCCAGTTGCAGAAGGATCTGCTGCTGGCCTCCCAGAGCGGGGTGGAAAACCTGCTGGTCTTCACCGAGGACTACCGTATCACCGGGGACAGTCTTCAGGAGATGATGTTCTTCCACGTGGACGCCGGAAAGCTGGCTTCCGTTCTGGAGCACCTGCGGGCGGGGGAGGGAGTCGACGGGAATGCCCTGGCGGCGAAGGCCGATTTCACGGTGGGCTCGGGGGTGGAATCGCGCTGGGGCCAGAATGTGCCGGACCTGGAAATGAAAGAGCTGGAGGAGATGACCCGGATCGGTGCGGGCTATTTCCTGACCACGCCGGTTTTCGACGTGGGTCTGTTCGAGAAGTTCCTTAAACGGGTCAAGCCCTTCAGCGTGCCGGTGATCGCCGAGGTGATGATCCTGCGGACCGCCGGCATGGCCCAGTTCCTGAACCGCCACTTCCGCTCGGGGCTGGTGCCCGAGTGGATGATCCAGAAGCTGGCCAAGGCGCCGGACCGGCAGAAAGCGAGCATCGAGATCTTCGCCGACACGGTAAAGGGCCTGCGCGACCTCTGCCAGGGGATCCACATCATCACCATCGGCGCCGAGGACAAGCTGCGGCATTACCTGGACGCCGCCAGGCTGAAGTGAGAGCCTTCTGAAGAGCACGGTTTCCGGGGAGCCGGAGGGGATTCGGAGAGTTGGAAAAGATCCATCTCGAAATAGACGGCAAAAGGGTCAGCTGTCCGGCCGGCGCGAGCCTGCTGCAGGCGGCCCGGCTGAACAGCATCAGGATTCCCACCCTCTGCTACCATCCAACGCTGGAGGGCTTCGGTGCTTGCCGCCTCTGCCTGGTGGAAGATGGGCAGAGCGGCCGGCTGATGGCCGCCTGCGTCACCCCCGCGGCCCCGAAGATGAGCGTCAAGACCGATTCCCCGCGGGTCCTGGGCCACCGCCGAAACATCATCCGCCTGCTGCTGGCGGAGCATCCCGAATCCTGCCTGGTCTGCAACAAGGGGAACCGCTGCCGGCTGCGCGACATCGCCTCGGAGCTGGGCGTGGGGCGCCAGGACCTCCACCCCATGCCCCATTACCGGCCGCTTCAGGACGCCAACCCTTTTCTGGTCCGGGACCTGAGCAAATGCGTGCTGTGCGGGCTCTGCGTGCGGGCCGACCACGAGCTGGTGGCGGTGGGGGCCATCGACTACCACCACCGCGGCTTCCGCTCCCGGCCGGCTACGGCCCGCGGCGTGCCCCTGGAAGATTCCAGCTGCACCTTCTGCGGCACCTGCCTGGCGGTGTGCCCCACCGGCGCCCTGTCCGCCCGAAGCTTCACCTACGTGGGCACGCCCGAGCGCGAGGGTCTGAGCGTGTGCGGTTATTGCGGGGTGGGCTGTTCCATCAAAGCCGGGCTGGCCGGCGGGCGGGTGGTGGAGGTGAATCCGGCTGAAACGCCCGAAAGCGTGAACGGCGTGACCCTGTGCGTGAGGGGTCACTTCGGGCACGACTTCCTGCACGGTCCCGACCGGCTCGAGCGGCCGGCCATCCGGCGCAACGGGGAACTGGAGGAGGTGTCCTGGGACGAGGCCCTGTCCCACGTGGCCGAACGCCTCACGGAAGTCCGCAAGCGAAACGGCCCCCAGAGCCTGGCCTTTTTCGGGTCCTCCAAGTGCAGCAACGAGGAGAACTATCTTTTCCAGAAGCTTGCCCGGGCCGTCCTGGGGACCAGCAACGTGGACAACGGCGGGTGCCTGTCCGGCCGGCCGGCCTGGGCGCAGGCCGATGCGGGGCTTCACCCGGCTCGGGACCGGGTCAACCGGCTCTCGGATTTGGAAAGGGCCGGGGCGATCGCCGTCATCGGCGCCGATCCGGCCCATTCCCTGCCGGTGGTAAGCTATTTTCTGAAAAGGGCGGCCAGAAAAGGGATTCCGCTGCTGGTGATCGACCCGCGCAGGACCGAGCTGGTCCCTTTCGCCGCCCAGTGGCTGCAGCCCGTGCCCGGCAGCGACGGGGCCCTGGCCGCCGGGCTGGCGTCCCTGCTGATCGCCGGCAACGGCCTGGACCGGGCTTGGCTGAAAGAGCACACGGAGGGCTTCGAGGCCCTGGCCGAGGTCCTGGCAGAGCCCCGGTGGCAGCAGGCGGCCTGCCGCCAGGGGGGGCTGGCGCCCGAGGAACTCAGGCGCGCGGCCCAGCTGCTGGAAGGCCGGCGGACCGCCTTTGTGCTCGGCTCCGGTGTGCTCCAGCAGCCCCGGGGTGCGCGCACCATGGCCGCGCTGCTGAACCTGGCCCTGCTGGCCCGCGGCGTGGGTCCGGACGGGGCCGGCCTGTACCTGCTCCCCCGGGACTGCAACGAGCTTGGCGCCCTGGACATGGGAACCGTCCCCCATTTGTTGCCGGGCCGCCTGCCGGTGGGTGATGCCGCCGCCCGGAAGCACTGGGAACGGATTTGGCAGAAACGGATTTCCCCGGATCCGGGAATGGATCTGCCGGGCATGCTGCAGCAGGCGCAAAAAGGAGCCCTGAAGGCGCTCTACGTCATGGGCGAGAACCCTCTCCTGAGCCTGCCGCGCCAAGACCGCGTCCGGGAGGCCCTGGGCCGGCTCGAGCTGCTGGTGGTTCAGGACGTGCTCGCCGGCGAGACCGTCCAGGCCGCCGACGTGGTCCTGCCGGGGGCCGCGTTCAGCGAGAAGGGGGGATCGTTCACCAACCTGGAGGGCCGGGTGCAGATCTTCGAGCCCCTGGTCAAGCCCCCGGGGGAGGCCCGGCCGGACTGGGAAATTCTGGATCTGCTTTCAGAGCGCCTGGGCGGCGGCCGGACCTACGGCTCGCTGGAACGGATCCGGGCGGAGATCCGGCAGGCCGTACCGGCCGGCCCGGCAGCAAAAGGCGGCCGGATCCGCTTTGCAGCGCCCGAGCCGCTTGAGGCGGCCGAAGCCGACCCGGAGTACCCCTTCACCGCCATCCTGGGATCGAGCCGGTTTCAGCTGGGAAGCGGGACCCGCACCGGGCGCTCCCCGCGGCTCAGGGAGCATGCCCCGCAGGGCGAGATGGAAATCAGCCGCGAGGACGCCGGGGCCCTGGGTCTCCAGGACGGCGACTCCGTCGCGATCCGCTCCCGGGCCGGGTCGATTGAGCGGGAGATCAGGGTCGTAACGGGCCTGAAAGCGGGGCTGGTCTTCATCCCGCTTGCCTTCTGCGGCAACGACGCCCGGGAACTGTCGGGCTGGGACCCGCTGGAATCCGCCGAGCCGGCGGGCTGGAAAACCTGCGCCGTGCAGGTGGAAAAAACAGCGGAAAGGTAGGAGCCATGCCACCAGAGATCGATCGGGACCGGCTCTTCGAGCTGATTGAGCGCCACCGGGGCGAGAAGTGGGGGGTCATCCCGCTGCTTCAGGAGATCCAGGAGAGCTTCGGCTACATCCCGCCCGAATCCATCGAACCGGTCGCCGCAGCGCTTGGGCTGTTCCCGTCCCAGGTCGAGGGCGTGATCACCTTTTACGCCGATTTCACGCTCAAGCCGAAAGGCAAGTACGTGGTGCGGGTCTGCCGCGGCACGGCCTGCCACGTCAAGGGGAGCCGCAGCCTGCTCAGGTTCATGGAGCGGGAGCTGGGGCTCGGGGAGGGCGAAACGAGCCCCGACTACCAGTTCACCCTGGAGACCGTCGCCTGCCTGGGCGCCTGCTTTCTGGCCCCGGCGATGATGGTCAACCGGACCTATTTCGGCAGGCTGTCGCCGGCCAAGGTGAGCAGCGTCCTGGGCACCTTTCAGAAAGAGAAAAGGGACCGCTGAAGCCCATGAAAAGACTGACTTCCGTCGGGCAACTGGAGTGGCTGCGAAACCGGATCCTGGGCGCGACCGATCGAACGCGGTCCGTGGTCCAGGTCTGCATGACCGGTTGCCGGGCCTATGGCGCCGCCGAGGTGGCCGAGGCCTTGAGGGCCGAAATCAAACAGCAGGGTCTGGCTTCCGCGGTCGAGGTCCGCTCCACCGGCTGCCACGGCTTCTGCGCCAAGGCGCCCGTCATCAGCCTGGAACCCCTGGGCGTGCAGTACCAGGAGGTGAGCCCGGAGGACGCGCCGGAGATCGTCTCCCGCACCCTGAAGCGCAGCCGGCTGATCGAGCGGCTGGCCTACCGGGATCCGGCCACCGGCCGGCCGGTCTTCGACATCGGCCAGATTCCCTTCTACCGCAAGCAGGAAAGGCGCGTGCTGGCCAACTGCGGCCGAATCGACCCCACCCAGGTGGAGCACTACATCGCCGCGGGGGGGTATCAGGGGCTGGCCAAGGCGCTTTCCGGCATGACCCCGGAGCAGGTCATCGAAGAAGTGAGCGCCGCCCGGCTGCGCGGGCGGGGCGGGGCCGGCTTCCCCACCGGATCCAAGTGGAAGTTCACCCGCCAGGCAGCGGGAAGCCCCAAGTACATCATCTGCAACGCGGACGAAGGGGACCCGGGCGCCTTCATGGACCGCGCCATCCTGGAGGGCGACCCCCACGCGGTCCTGGAGGGCATGCTCATCGGCGCCTTTGCCATGGGGGCCGAGCACGGCTACGTCTACGTCCGGGAGGAGTACCCGATTGCGGTGGAACACCTGACCATCGCCATCGGCCAGCTCCGGGAACTGGGCCTGCTGGGGGAGAACATCCTCGGGACCGGGCTTGAACTTCGACCTGGGTCTCAAGAAGGGTGCCGGCGCCTTTGTGTGCGGCGAGGAAACCGCCCTGATGGCGTCCATCGAAGGCCGGCGGGGCATGCCCCGGGCGCGGCCGCCGTTTCCGGCCCAGTCGGGGCTGGACGGAAAGCCGACCAACATCAACAACGTGGAGACCTGGGCCAACGTCCCGCTGATCGTCAAACACGGCGCACAGCTGGTACGGCAGCGTGGGCACGGAAAAGAGCAAGGGCACCAAGATCTTCTCCCTGGCGGGCAAGGTCAACAACACCGGTCTGGTGGAGGTGCCCATCGGGGTGACGCATCCGGGACGTGGTTTTCGATATCGGCGGCGGCATCCCCAAGGGAAGGCGTTTCAAGGCCGTGCAGATGGGCGGCCCGTCCGGGGGCTGCGTGCCGGAGCAGTATCTCGAATCTGCCCATCGACTACGACACCCTGCAGCGCATCGGCGCCATCATGGGCTCGGGCGGCATGGTGGTGATGGACGAAAACAACTGCATGGTGGAGATCGCCCGTTTCTTCCTGAGCTTCACCCAGTCCGAATCCTGCGGCAAATGCGCGCCCTGCCGCCTCGGCACCACCCAGCTGCTGGAGATCCTCACCCGCATCACCCAGGGCCGCGGGGCACATCCGGGACCTCCAGACGATCCGCGATCTGGGCGAAACGATCACCGAGTCGTCCCTCTGCGGTCTGGGGCAGACCTGCGCCAAGCCGGCCCTGTCCACCCTGCAGGTACTTCAGCCGAGGAATACGAGGACCACATCCGGGAAGCAGCGCTGCGCGGGCGCCACCTGCGAAAGCATGGTGATCTCGGCCTGCCAGCACGCCTGCCCGGCCGGGATCGACGTGCCCAACTACGTGGCCGCCATCGCCAGCGGGGATTACGAAAAGGCGGTGGAGATCATCCGCGAGCGCAATCCCTTCCCGGCCGTCTGCGGGCGGATCTGCATCCATCCCTGCGAGATCAAGTGCCGGCGCGGCGAGCTGGACGAAGCCGGTTTCCATCCGCTCGCTCAAGCGTTTCGCGTCGGACTGGTACTTCGGCAACATCGGCCGCGCCCGGGAACCGTTCCCGAAGAGCCGGGAGGCGAAGGTGGCGGTGGTGGGGGCCGGCCCGGCCGGACTGACCTGCGCCTACTTCCTCGCCAAGATGGGGTACCCGGTGACGGTCTTCGAGGCCCAGCCCGTGGCGGGCGGGATGCTGGGGATCGCGGTGCCTGAATTCCGGCTCCCGCGGGAGGTGATCCAGGCGGAAATCGACTACATCGCGAGCTGCGGGGTGGAGATCGTCTACGACTCCCCCATCGATGCCCGCCACACGGTCAACGACCTGCTGCGGGAGGGGTTTGCCGCGGTTTTCATCGCGGCCGGCGCGCAGGCCAGCCGCCGGATCGGGATCGCCGGCGAGGAGGAAGATCTGAAAGGTCTCTATTACGGGCTGAGCCTGCTCAGCGAGGTGCGGGCCGGGGCGCGCACCAGGCTGCAGGGCAGGGTGATCGTCATCGGCGGCGGGAATGTGGCGATCGACGCGGCCCGGACCGCCCTGCGGCTCGGCGCCGCGGAGGTGCAGATCTACTACCGCCGCACGCGGGCCGAGATGCCGGCCTGGAGCAAGGACATCGAGGAAGCCCTCGAAGAGGGCGTGATCCTCAACACCCTCTGGGCCCCGAATCAGATCCTGCAGGAGAACGGCAAGGTCACGGGCGTCCGGTTCGTGCACAGCCGGACCGTGGTGGACGAGACGGGCAAAGCGCGCCTGGCGCTGGACGAGGCGACCACCCAGGCAGTGGAGACCGACAACGTGATCATCGCCGTCGGCCAGGCGCCGGACATCTCCTTCCTGTCCAAGGACGGCCAGCTGGAGCGGGCCCTGTGGGGCAGCCTGGCGGTGCAGGAAAACACCCTGTCCACCAACATCCCCGGGATCTTCGCCGGCGGCGATTTCACCACCGGCCCCAGCACCGTCATCCAGGCCATCGCCGGCGGCCGCCGGGCGGCCATTGCCATCGACCACTACCTGAAGGGCCGCAAAGGGCCCATCCGGATCGTCGACGAGAAGACCGCCACGCCCGAAGAGGCCAAGCTGGCCCTGGACGATGAAACCTCCGAGGAGCGGCCCCGGATCGAGGTGGGGGTCGAAAAACCCGAGGAGCGGATCGGGGACTTCAGAGAGGTGGAAAGGGGTTTCTCTGAAGATCAGGCCCGCCGGGAGGCACACAGATGCCTCCGCTGCGACCTGGAAAGGGAGAGGAGAGAGGCATGATCAGATCCATCACGCGGCGGAAACCGCCCGAGGAGCTCGAGAGCTTGCTGGAAGGATGCGGGCGGGTTTTCATCATCGGCTGCGGCACCTGCGTGACCCTGACCCGGACGGGCGGCGAGCCCGAAGTGCGGGCCATGGCCGAGCAGCTCGCGGAGCAGGGCAGGCTCGTCACCGGGACGGTGGTGCTGCCGGTGGCCTGCGACAACCTGACCGGTGAGGCGCTGAAGGAGCACGGCCCGCAGATCGAGCAGGCCGATGCCCTGCTGATCATGACCTGCGCCTTCGGCGTTCAGACCGTGGCCATGCGGCAGAAAAAAGCCGGTGGTACCGGCCCTCGACACCCTTTTCATCGGCAAGGAGACCGCCGTCGGCCAGTTCGACGAGATCTGCACCCAGTGCGGGGCCTGCATCCTGGGGGAGACCGGCGGCATCTGCCCGGTGACCTCCTGCCACAAGGGGCTGGTGAACGGGCCGTGCGGGGGCACCAGCAACGGCAAATGCGAGATCGACAGCGAAAAGCACTGCGCCTGGACGCTGATCTACCACCGCCTCAAGGAGTTGGGCCGGCTGGACCTGATGCGCAGGTACCAGAAACCCAGGAACCATCAAGGCGAACCCACACCCGGCAAGCTGAACTTGTGAGGTAGGTTATGGTTTCGGCATTCAAGAAGGCCCTGGAGTCAGGGAAATTCGTGGTGACCAGCGAGGTTGCGCCGCCCAAGGGAACGGACCTCAAGAAACTGTCCCATCACATCGAACTGCTGCAGGACAAGGTGGACGGCATGAACGTCACCGACCACCAGAGCTCGGTGATGCGGTTCCCCTCCCTGGGGGGTGCCCTGCTGGTCAGCGAGCTGGGAGGCGAGCCGATCCTGCAGATGACCTGCCGGGACCGCAACCGCATGGCGCTGCAGGCCGACCTGCTCTTTGCCGCCTCCCGGGGCATTCACAACGTCCTGTGCCTCACCGGCGATTCGGTGCTCCTGGGGGACCACAAGGATGCCATGGGGGTTTTCGACCTGGATTCCAGTCAGCTGCTGGCCGCCATCCGGAACCTGGAAAAGGGCAAGGACCTGGCGGGCAACGATCTGGAGGGCGGGGTGTCCTTCTGCGCGGGCGCCATTGTCACGCCCGAGGCCAACCCGCTGGAACCGCAGCTGATCAAGTTCGAAAAAAAGATCGAGGCCGGCGCCGAATTCATCCAGACCCAGGCGGTCTACGACCTGGACAAGTTCAAGGAATTCATGGCCTACGCCAGGCAATTCCCGGTGCGGGTCCTCGCCGGCATCATCCTGCTGACCTCCGCCCCGATGGCCCGCTTCATGAACAAGAACGTGGCCGGCGTGACCGTGCCCCAGGACCTGATCGACGAGATGGCCTCGGCCGGCAAGGGCAGGGCCCTTCAGAAGGGCATCGAGATCGCGGGCCGGATGATCCGGCGGATCCGCGAGGAGCGGATGTGCCACGGGGTGCACATCATGGCCATCGGCCGGGAGGAACTGGTCCCCGAGATCATGTCCGCCGCCGGGCTGTAAAGAAAATTCGAAAGGCGAAAGTCAAGCGGAGCGGTCAGGCGCCTTGGAGCCCGCTCCAGGTCCTTCACGTACTGCGTGATCAGCATGCCCAGGTAGATGCAGGCGTTCCCTTCGATGCAGGCATCCGCGTCCTTGCGGTCCAGAAACGCGTGGCGCTGATGATCTCCCTTGCGGAACGTGACCACCCAGGCGTCCTTGGCCTGGTCCAGGGCCAGCTCCAGCTTCAGGCCATAGCGCGCGATTTCGGGGTACATGCCCATGAGCCGCTGTTTGAGTTCCTCCTGCGTGTAGCTCATTTTCTGCCTCCTTCAGGAATCGGATCAGCCGCCTGCCAAGCTACCATGCCGCGCTCTTTTTCTCAAGTACCCCGCCTGCGGCGGCGCTGGGAGGCTGGGGAGGCGAAAAGGTCGGCGCGGAGCGAGGCGCAGCGGAAATCCCACCTCTGGCGGGAATGAGCGGCAAGGGCTGCCGCTATCAAGAATTCGCTGCTTTGCTGAAAAGGTTGCTTTGTGATAGGTTCAACTCATGAGTGTCACTTGGCGCAACATATTGGGATTGCTCCAGCATGGGAGGATTCTGGTTTCTGAACATGGCAATGATGAGCTTGCAGCGGATGGGATCACCGTTCGGGAGATCATGGCTGGTGCGCTCGATGCCGTGGTTGTGGAAGACTACCCCGATTACCCAAAAGGTCCCTGTGTCTTGACCCTGCAAAGGGACCGGACTGGGCAGCCTATTCATGTGGTCTGGGGCATCCCGCTTGGAGCGATTTCACCGGCTGTTTTGGTCACGGCGTATCGACCGGATCCAGAGCGGTGGAAGGATGGGTTTAGGAGGAGAAAACCATGAAGAGAAAACGACGGACAAAACTGGTGCAGGAAGGAAGATACGTTGCAGAAGTTGATGTTGAGTTGATTGACGCTGATGAGGGGTGGTCTCCGTACTTGTCGCTCGAGGACGCCTATAAGCTCGATGATGTCCGGGAGGCATTGCGCAATGGCGATCTCAATGCAGCCATGCGGCTTTCCCGGGTGTTTAGGTTGACACCCGTGTCTGCGTCAACTCCGATGGCGGGCAAGTCAATGCAGTCGGACCCAAACCCTCAGGGCTGAGCGTGTCACCCAGGTCGATGATGTCCGCGGCGTGACAGGAAGAGGCATGCGGAAGGAGTGAAACATGTCGACGATCAATCCGGATTTTGTGGCTCCGTGCGGTCTTTACTGCGGCGTCTGCGCCATTTACATCGCGCACCGCGACGACAATCGAAAACTCAAGGAGCGGCTGGTGGGTCTGTACCAGGGAGGAGTCTCCGGCAAAGGACTTCTTCCCAACAGTGAGAATCTTACGATAGCGGATATCAAATGCCGCGGCTGCCTGTCGGATGAGCAGTTCATGCATTGCCGGCAGTGTGAGATCCGGGCCTGCACAAAAGAGAAAGGATACAGCGGATGCCATCAATGCGATGAATTTCCTTGCCGGCATATAGAGGATTTTCCCATGGCGGTGGGCAAGAAGGTGATCCTGCGGGCCATCCCCTACTGGCGCGAAGTAGGGACTGAAAAATGGGTTCAGGATGAGGAAGCCCGCTATGTCTGTCCTGAATGCGGCCACCGGGTTTTCCGGGGTGCTGTAAAATGCAACCAGTGCAAAGTCGCGCTGGATCTGGACTAACTTGGCTACGCCCGCTTCCGGTCCGCGGGTCCGGGCGAAGCAACTTCTGCGTTGGCCGAAAAAACCGATTTGACACAGGCCGGAATGTGGACTAATATAGCTATTGGAATCCACATTAAGGAGCAGTGTCATGATTACCGTTCAGATGACTCTGGATGAGGATCTTGTCAAAGCGGTTGACCGGGTTTCTAAGCAGCTCAACACCAGCCGATCCGCCTTTGCGCGAAAAGCGCTTCGCGAGGCACTGGCCCGGCACCGGCTTGAGCATCTGGAACGCAAGCACCGACAGGGGTACCAACAGCACCCGAAGGCCGCCGATGAGTTCTCGGTTTGGGAGACAGAGCAGGTCTGGGGTGAGGAATGAGACACGGCGAGATCCGTTGGTACAGGTTTGTCAGACCGGACAAAAAGAGCCCCGTTCTTGTCCTGACACGGGATTCGGTGTTGGAATACCTGGGGGAAGTAACCATTGCCCCGGTTACGGGGACGGTCCGCGACATACCCTCGGAGGTCTTTCTTTCGAAAGCGGATGGCATGCCCCGGGATTGCGCTGTGAACTGTGACCACCTGCAAACGGTTTCGAAAGGAAGAATCGGTTCCTTGATCACCTCCTTGCCCCCGGCGAAGATGGCTGATGTCGGGCGGGCTATTCGCTTTGCCCTCGATATCTGAAACCGAAACGGCCGGCGAAAGCCCGATGGCTTCCCCGCCTCCCGGTGCTGCCGCAGGCAGCCCGCAGTTGACCGGCCGCCAGCATTACCTCTATAATCGCGTCATCAGAACCTAAGAGAGCGAGGTTTCACATGGGTGCGGATCGGGACGAGCCCGGCGCGCAGGCCGGCGTGCCGGAGCAGGCGCAGGCCGAGTTGATCAAGGTGTTTGAGAAGATGCCCCACGAGGTGCCGCTGCTCCTGTTTGCGGGCGCCGAAAAAGACGAGCCCTTTGCCGCCGGCACGCGGGCGTTCATCCGCAGCCTGCGCAGGATCGCACCCAGGCTGGATCTGAAGGAGTACGATCTGAAGCACGCCAAGGCCAAAGAGCATGAGATCACGTCATCCCCCACGTTGCTGTTCGACCCGGGGCGCTATCGCGTACGCTGGCTGGGGGCGCCGCTCGGGGAAGAAGGCCGGAGTTTCGTGGAGACGCTGATCATGATGGGCTACCGGAGGACCCATCTGAGCCCGGAGGCCCTCAAGATCCTGCGGCGCATCGAAGGGAAACGGAACATCAAGGTCTTTGTCAGCCTGTCCTGCCCCTATTGCCCCCAGCAGGCGGTCAATGCCGTCCAGGCGGCGATCGAGCGGCCCGAAGCGATTTCGCTGGAGATCATCGAAATCCAGGCAAACCCGGAACTGGCCGACAAGTACGGGGCCCACAGCGTCCCCCAGACGTTTGCCGACGAGGTGCTGATCGGCATGGGGGCGCAGTCCGAAGAGCTCTTCATGGCCTCGCTGGAAAAGATGGAGGAGCAGACGGTCTACATCCCGCAAAGCGATGCCCCGGAGGTGGAGACCGAACTGGTGATCGTGGGGGGCGGGCCGGCCGGCCTGACCGCCGGCATCTACGCGGCCCGCAGCGGGCTCAAGGCCGTGGTCGTGGAGCGCGGCGCCCTGGGGGGGCAGGTGGCCACAACGCCGGTGGTGGAGAACTACCCGGGATTCACCCAGGTGGGCGGCAAGGCGCTGGTGGATATCATGGTCACCCAGGCGCTGCAGTACCTCACGATCTTCCCCGGGGAGGAGGTGATGGACATCCGCCCGGGCGAACCGATCGAGGTCAAGACCAGCCGGAGGCGTTTCAAGACCCGTGCCGTGCTGCTGGCAACCGGAGCCACCCACCGCCGTCTGGGCGTGGCCGGAGAGACGCGCCTTGCGGGCCGCGGCGTAAGCTACTGCAGCACCTGCGACGGACCGCTGTTCAAAGGGCGCAAGGTCGCCATGGTGGGGGGCGGCAACAGCGCCGTGACCGAGGCGCTGCACCTGCACCACATCGGCGTGAAGGTCACCCTGGTGCACCGCCGGGACAAGCTGAGGGCCCAGGAGCAGCTGGTTCAGGATCTCATCGGCAAGGGGATCCCGGTGCTGTTCAACACCGAGGTCAGGGAGATCCGCGGCGAGGAGCGGGTGCGGGAAGTGCTGCTGGAAAACGGCGTCAGCGGCGAAACCAGCACCCTGGCGGTGGATGGAGTGTTCATCGCCATCGGCTACGCGCCCGCCGTGGAGCTGGCCCGCAAGATCGGGGTGGAGCTCACGGATGAGGGTTATCTCCGGCGGGATGATCGCCACCGCACCGCCATCCCGGGCATCTACTCGGCCGGGGACGTGGAGGGAGGCTACAAGCAGATCGTCACCGCTGCCGGGCAGGGTGCGGCAGCCGCACTGGCCATATTCGAGGACCTGGTCCATCCCTACTGGAAGTCGCAGGAAAAACAGGGGCGATCAGCCTGAAAGCGAGGGTCGGCATGTTCAAACCGCCTCAGATGAATCAGCGGCTCGAGAGCCTGCAGCGCCACCTGGAGCAGGAGAACCCCCTGCTGGTGGACGTGATCCGCAGTTTCCGGGATCTGGACGGCCTGAGCCGACGGCTCGGGTTTTTCAGCCGCGAGGAATCCCACGCGATCCGGACGCCCTGGTGGCCGCTGATCTCCGTGCTGGGGCTCTACTCCTCGGGCAAGTCCACGTTCATCAATCACTACCTGGAATACCGCCTGCAGGCCACCGGCAACCAGGCAGTGGACGACAAGTTCACCGTCATCTGCTACAGCAGCGAGCGGGAGCACCGGGTCCTGCCCGGGCTGGCGCTGGATGCGGACCCCCGTTTTCCGCTGTTCCAGATCAGCCAGGCGATTGAGGAGGTGGCACCCGGGCAGGGCCGGCGGGTGGATGCCTACCTGCAGCTGAAGACCTGCCCCAGCGGGAAGCTGCGCGGAAAGATCCTGATCGATTCCCCCGGGTTCGACGCCGACGCCCAGCGCGGCTCGACCCTGCGGATCACCGATCACATCATCGACCTCTCTGACCTGGTGCTGGTCTTTTTCGACGCCCGTCACCCCGAGGCCGGCTCGATGCGCGAGACTCTGGAGCACCTGGTGGCCGGAACCATCCACCGTCCCGACTCCAACAAGTTCCTCTATATCCTCAATCAGATCGACGCCACCGCCCAGGAAGACAACCCGGAGGAGGTGTTTGCGGCCTGGCAGCGCGCGCTGGCCCAGCACGGTCTGACGGCCGGTCGCGGCTACAGCATCTACAACGACGACGCGGCCGTGCCGATTCGGGATGAGGGTCTGCGGGCCCGCTTCGAAGCCAAGCGGAATGCCGACCTGGCGGAGATCCACAGCCGGATCGAGCAGGTCAGCGTGGAGCGCGCCTACCGGATCGTGGGCCGGCTGGAGCAGACCGCTCTGCTGATCGAAAAGGAAATCGTCCCGCGGCTGGAGCGCTTTGTGAACCAATGGCGCCGGCTGGCCCTGGGGCTGGATGCCGGGGTCTTCGGCGGCCTGCTGATCGCTCTGCTGGCGCTCAGCGTCTGGGCCGGGTACTGGCAGGGCCTGCGTCTGCAGCTGCCCGCGGCGCCGTGGCCGGCGGCCTGGGCCTGGCTGAAATACGCGGCGCTGGCGGCCGTGCTGCTGGCAGCCGGGGCGGTCCACCTGAGGCTGCGGCGCTGGGCGGCGCAGCGCGTGGCCGGCCGCCTGCTGGCCGAAGTGCGGGGCAGCGATTTCGAGAGCAACTATGCGCGCGCTTTCAAGCGGAACTCCGGCTGGCGGCGCAGTCTTCTCATGCGCCGGCCGGCCGGCTGGGGGAAGCGGGCGGCGGGGAAACTGGGCCGTGCCCTTGAGGAAGCCAGCCGGTATGTTCAGAAACTGAACGATCAGTACACGAACCCCTCCGGAGGGCCCGCGGGCGCCCGGGGGGCGGCGCAGCGGCCGATGCCGGGCCTGGCCGCCGGCTCCGCCGAGGGTGCAGAAGGCGTCGCTGGGCAGCAACCCCGGCCGGCGGAGGCGGCGGCGGAAGCGCCCCCGGCCGCCGCAGCCGATCCCCTCAGCCGATCATCAGGGACCTGAAGCCCAGTTTGTCCGGCGCCGGCACTGTCCGCTCCTGGGTGCCGCGGCCGCCGGCAATGCTGATCCTCACCGGTTCACCCGTCCGGGCGTCGCTGTAGGCGGCGGTCAGGGCAGCGGCAATGGCCAGGTTGTCCTCGGAGGGATCGCCCTGCAGCAGCGCTGTGGGGCCCGGCACATCCACGGTCCGGAGAACGGCATCGGCGGGTGCGGCCAGGGACTCGATGCGCTGGTTTTCCGGCTGGTTGCGCCCCACCACCAGTTTGCTGCGGCTGTCCAGCCGGAAGTGGCGGCCCACCTTGAGCAGTTCGATATCGCCCACCGGCGGGTCCTGGCGGGCGTTGAGCAGGTCCTTCAGGCGGGCGGAGAAGACGGTTTCGGTCAGCAGGCAGCCGCCGGCCGGGGCGGGGTAAAGGGTGATGCCCAGGTCCCGGGCCAGGGCCATCTGGGGTTTGCGCGAGCGGCCCCGGAAACCCATGAGCAGTTCCCGGTTCACCCAGCCCTTTTCCTCCGGGATGGTCGGGGGCAGCGCCTTGGCCGACAGGGGCCGCAGCAGGAGCCTCCCCAGGCCGCTTTCCCGGGCCACCAGGTCCAGCGCCCCGCGGTTCTGCGACATGGGCCGCTGACCCAGCACCTCGCCGCTGATCACGAAGCCGGCCCCCTCGGCAGCGAGCATCCGGCCGGCGGTTCTGAGCATGAGGGCGTGGCAGTCGATGCAGGGGTTCATGTGGCCGCCGTAGCCGTGCCTGGGGTTCTTGAGCATCGCCAGGTGGGGTTCGGTCAGATCGACGACCTTGAGCGGCAGGCCGATCCGGCGCGCGGACTCGCGTGCGCGGCCGGAACCGAAAAAGGGGGTCTCGAAAAACAGAGCCAGTACCTCCACCCCCTGGCTTCTGAGCAGGGCGGCCGAGCAGAGGCTGTCCAGACCGCCTGAGAAGATGCAAAGGGCTTTCATCCGCGAGAGTCTCCGGGGCGTCCGGTCCGTGCTTCTGCCGGGCCGAGGCCGGAAGGGTCAAAGATCTGTGAAAAGGAAGGGATTCGATGCGGCTACAGGTCTGATTCAGCCATCTTCCGGACCAGCTCCTCCTGCTGTGGAGTCAGCTGTTTGGGAACAGTCACGCTGATTTCCACATAGGCGTCCCCGCGGCCGGCGCCCTTCAGGCGGGGCATTCCGTAGCCCTTGAGCCGGAGTCTGGCGCCGTTTTGGGTTCCGGGGGCTATTTTGAGCTTGAGCTGTTTCTGGTCGATGGTGGGAACCTCGATCTCGGCGCCCAGCGCGGCCTCGGAATACTTCACCTGCCGGCTGAGATAGAGATCGTCCGCCTCCCTGCGAAAGACCGGATGCGGCAGAACCTTGATCAGAACGTAGAGATCACCGCTCGGCCCGCCGTTCGTGCTGGGCTGCCCCTTGCCCGGCAGACGCAGCTTCCGGCCGGCGGCGATCCCGGGCGGCACCTTGACCGAGAGCTTCTCCTGGCGGCCGCCGGACTGAAAGGCGATCACTTTCTGGCTGGTTGTGATCAGCTCTTCGAGTGTCATCGGCAGTTCGTAGATCAGGTCCTGGCCTTTGGCCGGCCCCGGCCGGGCATACCTGCCCGCCCCGGCGCCAAACGGGTTTCCGCCCGCGCTGAAACGGCCGGCCCCGGTATCGCCCATGTTGCCGAAGAACTGGCTGAACGGACCCTGACCGCCCCTGCCGCCGCCGAATCCGAATTCGCGGAAGATGCTGCTGAAGTCGAAGCCCCGGATGATGTCTTCCTGGCTGAACCGGTTCTGAAAGCCGTCCGCCCCGAACATGTCGTACTGTTTTCGCTTTTCTGGGTCGCTCAGCACGGCATAGGCTTCGCTGACTTCCTTGAAGCGGGTTTCCGCGGCCTTGTCATTCTTGTTGCGGTCGGGGTGGCACTTCATGGCAAGCTTGCGGTAGGACCGCTTGATCTCTTCGGGAGAGGCGGATTTTGAAACGCCCAGCAGCTGTGTAGTAGTCTTTGCCTGCCATGAAACCCTAAGCGGAAGAAAACATGAAATCTGCCCTGCACAAACTCCAAGCTTGAAATTAATCACCGGCTCCGTCAAGTCAAGCCCTCCCGCATGCGCCGCCTTCGGCGGACGCTCACCCGTACGCTGGAAAGCTGGGAAGCTAGGCAAGCATCCGAATCCAGCCTCCCAGGCGCCCAGCCTCCCAGCCTCCCAGCCTCCCAGCCTCCCAGCCTCCTGGCCTTGCCAGCCTCCCCGCGTTCCCGCCGTTTTTCTTGGCCGGCGATTTTGCCTCTTTCCATATCGCGGCGATATGATACAATGGGATAAAATCCAATCTTCCGTGCCGCCCGCCGTTTTCGCTCGGGCGGAAAAAGGGAAGTGTTTCTCGGACGCGGTCGAGTTCCAACCATTCAGCACAAGGAGGTAAAGCGATGAGAAGAAGAGGACTGCTGGTGTGGGTAACGCTGCTGGTGGCCGGCCTGTTTCTGGTTCCCGCCGGGCAGGCCGTAGCCGCGGACCCGATTGTCATCGGGGCTCCGCTGTCCACTGCTTTTGTCTACGGGTGGGATGCTGAAAGAGGCATGCGCCTGGCCATCGAGGAAATCAACGCGACCGGCGGGGTGAGCGTCGGCGGCGTCAAACGGCCCCTGCAGCTGGAGGTCATCGACACCCGCGACCTGGAGCCTGGGGTTCCGGTCAGCGAGGCCCTGCTGGCCCTGGAAAAGCTGATCCTGGAGAAGAAGGCGGACTTCATCATGGGAGGGCCGGTCCGCTCCGAGGCGGCCCTGGCCGCCATGGACCTGCTGTCCAAATACAAGAAGGTCTCCATCCTGACCACCGGCGTGCTGACCCCCGCCTACCACGCGCGGGTGGAAAAGGAATATGACAAGTTCAAGTACTGCTTCCGGATCACCGGCGAGGCCAAGTGGATGGTGGGCGGCGAGATCATCCCCGCGCTGGTGGAGATCGGGAAGAAATACAACCTCAACCGGCTCTACATCATGATCCAGGACGTGGCCCATGCCAGGGGCGGCGGCGGGCTGATTGCCAAGATCATGGCCGGAAAGGGCTGGACCGTGATCGGCGAGCCGGACATCTACCCCACCGGGGCCACGGATTTTTCCATGGGGCTGCTGAAGGCGCGGCGCGAAAAGGCGGAGGTGATCGTCATCTGGATGGACATGCCCGAGACCTCCATCCTGCTGAAACAGTGGTACGACATGAAGATCCCGGCGCTGCCCTTCGGGTCCATCATCGCGGCGGCGGAGCAGCCCGGCTTCTGGAAGGCCACCGAAGGCAAGGGCGAGTACTGCCTGGCCAACGTGGTCAACGCCGGTAACGCGCCCTCCAACGCCACCCCCTGGACCATGAAGTTCGTGGAAGCCTACCAGAAGCGCTGGAGGATTGAACCGGAAGCCTACGGCACCTCCAGCAGCTACATGGCCCCCTATGTGCTGAAGGATGCCATTGAAAGGGCCGGCACCCTGGATTCCGACGCCGTGGTCACCGCCCTGGAGAAGACCGACCTGATGGGGGTCTACGGCCGCATCCGCTTCGATCCCAAGACCCACCAGGTGATTCCGAGCCTGGATCCGGCCGAAGGGGCCGTGGGCACCATCTTCCAGTGGCAGGCGGGCAAGCGGGTGGTGGTCTTCCCGCCGAAGATCGCCATGGGCGAAATCCTGCTGCCGCCCTGGATGAAGAAGTAAGAGAGAGGCGCAAGGCGTCAGGCGTCAGGCACAAGTAAGGCATTGGGCGCAAGGCGCATGGAACAACAGGGAAGATCGGGAAGCAGATGACCGGCAACATGAGACCCTTGCGCCCTGAGCCTTGCGCCTTGTACCCTTAATTTCCCTGAGCCTTGCGCCTTGAGCCCTGACGCCCGGGTTTTCATGGAAATCCTGATCTACGGCCTGATCAACAGCGTGACCCTGGCCCTGATGGCGCTGGGTTTTGCGCTGGTCTACGGCATCAGCCGGGTGCCCAACTTCGCCCACGGTTCGCTCTTCGTGATCAGCGGTTTCATCACCTGGATTCTGCTGTATGCGCTCAAGCTTCCCTATTTTCTCAGCGTTCCGCTCGCCATGGTGATCACCGGCCTGATCGGGGCCCTCATCTACCAGTTCGTGCTGATCCGGGTGCGGGGCATGGCGATCTCCGAGATCATCGCCTCCTACGCCATCGGGCTGGCCATCCTGGAGGGGCTGCGCTGGGGCGGTTTCAAGGGGATGACCTACACCCTGCCGGTGTTCATCGAGGGGACGGCCTTTGTGGGCGGCATCCCGGTGGATCACCACCGCCTGACGGTGGTGGTGGTGGGCGCGGCGGTGGTGGGGTTTCTGTGGTTCTTCACCCACAACACCCGGCTCGGCCGGGCGCTGCGGGGCATGGCCCAGGACGAAAGGGCGGCCCTCATGCTGGGGATCGACTCCGACCGCATGGCGGTGGTGGCCATGGCCCTGGGCTCCATGCTGGCGGCGCTGGCCGCCGCGCTGCTGCTGCCGCTGGGCAACATCGTGGTGGAGGCGGGCTACAACGTGCTGGTGCTGGCCATCGCGGTCTGCATCGTGGGCGGCCTGGGAAGCTGGATGGGGGCGGTGCTGGCCGCCTTCCTGATCGGTTTTGCCCAGATCCTGACGGTGGTCTACCTGGGCACCCACTTCCAGACGGTCATTGCCATGCTGGCCATCATCCTGACGCTGATCCTGAAACCCTCCGGTCTGTTCGGAAGGCAGAAAGAGCTGGAAGAAAGGGTGTAGCGTGACATCTGAAGAGCGGCGCCGGGAAAGGCTGGATCGGGGCATCAAGGTCCGAACCGAGGGGATCTACGCCCTCATGTCGTGGCGCGAGCTTTCCTATCTCACGCTGCCGAGGTTCCTGCTCATCGCCGGGCTGCTGCTGCTGCCGGTGCTCGTGCCGGACATGTACTGGCAGCGGGTCATCTCCATCGTCTGCATCTACGCCCTGCTGGCCCTGAGTTTCGACTTCCTGGCCCATTACGTGGGGCTGGTGTCGCTGGGCGGGGCCTTTTTCGTCGGCATCGGCGGCTACCTGGCGGCCATCCTGAACAGCCAGCTGGGTCTGCCGCCCCTGCTGACCATTCCGGCGGCCACGCTGGGAGGCGCCGTGATCTGCACCGTGCTGCTGCTGCCCTGCCTGCCGCTGAGGGGGGTTTACTTCGCCATCGTGACCCTGATGTACCCCCTGATCCTGGCCCGCATCATCGAGGCCTTGAACATTTTCGGCGGCACCGAGGGGATCATGGGGCTGCAGAGTTTCCCCAACCGCTGGGTAGAGCAGTACTTCATGCTGACCGCGGTGCTGCTCTTCCTCTTCGGCATGCGGCGGCTGGTGAACCTGGACATCGGCCTGGTTTTCCGGGCGGTCAAGGACAACGATCAGGCGGTGCGGGCATCGGGCATGAGCATCACCCGCTACAAGGCGCTGGCCGTGTTCATCGCCTCGGCCATGGGCTGCCTGGGCGGGGCTTCCCTGGCGCACATCTACATGTGGTCCGGGATTTCCCAGTTCGCCCTGGATTTTTCCATCCTTCCCATTGCCGCCACCGTCATCGGCGGGGCCGGGACGCTGGTGGGGCCGGTGCTGGGGTGTTTCATCCTGGTCCCCATTTCGGAACTGCTGCGGGCCTTCGGGACCCTGCGGATCGTGTTCTACTCCTTCATCCTGGTGGCCTTCATCGTGTACCGCAGCGAGGGCCTCATGGTCTACGGCCAGCGGAAATACCACCAGTTCGAGCGCTGGGTGAAAGTGTGAAGGCGGAGCCCATACTCGATGTCCGCGAACTCAGCCGCACCTTCGGCGGGATCCTGGCCTTGAACCGGGTGAGCTTTCAGGTCGGGGAGGGGGAGATCCTGGGCATCATCGGCCCCAACGGCTCGGGCAAGACCACGCTGATCAACTGCATCACCGGGTTCATCCCGGCGAGCTCCGGCAAGGTTTTCTTCCGGGGCCGGGACATCACCCGCCGGCCGGCCCACCGGATCGCCGACCTGGGGGTCACCCGGACCTTCCAGATCATGCGCCCCTACTACAGCCTGCCGGCCTACAAGAACCTGGTCATCCCGCTCTTCTCCCCCCGCGCCAAACGCACCGGCGGGTGGCGGGGGGGCGGAAAGCTCGGGGACCGCAACACGGTGAGCATCGATATCCTGGAGGAAATCGGCTTTGAGCGGGATTCCTTCGTGCCCTACAAGCTGGCTTCCACCCTGCCCACCGGGTACCTCAAACGGCTCGAGCTGGCCCGCTGCCTGGCCTTGAGGCCGGAGGTCATCCTCTGCGACGAGGTCTTCAGCGGGCTGAGCATGAGCGAGATCGCCAGCATGGTGCCGCTGATCGAGCGCCTGCAGCTGGAGGGCATCACCATCATCATGGTCGAGCACCGGCTGCGGGAGCTCTTCCAGGTGGCCGGCCGGGTCATGATGCTCAACTTCGGCGAGAAGCTGATCGAGGGCACCCCGGAGGAGGTCATGGCCGACGAGCGGGTGAAGGAGGCCTATTTCGGCTCCGAGGAGGTCGAGGAGGTCATGAGCCATGCTTGAGGCGGCGGGTCTCATGGTTTTTTACGAGAACATGCTGGCCCTCAACAACGTCAGCCTGCGCTGCGGGGCGGAGCGGATCGTCGGGGTGTTCGGGGCCAACAGCGCCGGCAAGTCCACCCTCATGTACACGCTCTCCGGGATCATGGAGGACATCCGCAAGAAGGAGGCGATGGCCGGCGGCGAGCGCATCACGGTGCTGGGCAAGATCTTCTACCAGGAAGAGGACATCACCGAGCTCAAACCGAGCGACCGGGCCCGCAGGGGGATCGTCCTGTGCCCCGAGCGCAGGCGGATCTTCGTCGAGAGCAACGTGCTCGAGAACCTGCGCATCGGGGGGTACCTGGCCACACCCGCCCAGGCCCGAACGACCCTGGAGTATGTGTACCGGCTGTTTCCGGCCCTCGAACGGCTGAAGAAAAGGCTCGGCGGCTTCCTGAGCGGCGGGGAACAGCAGATGCTGGCCATCGGCCGGGCCCTCATGGCCCAGCCCAAGCTTCTGCTCCTGGATGAGCCGCTGATGGGTCTGAGCCCCCTGATGCAGGCGATCCTGGTGCGCGCCACCCGCGAGATCCGGGAGGAAATGCACATCGCGCTGGTGGTCACCGAGCAGTATGCGCGGCCGGTGCTGCCGATCGTGGACTACGCCTTCATCCTGGAAAACGGGGCGGCGGTGCTCGAGGGGACGCGGGAGGCGATGCTGAGCAACCCGGACGTGCGCTCGGCCTATTTCGGCATCTGACCGGGCGCCTGAAGCAAGTGTTCAGCGCTGGAGTGGGATAGGGGCGTGGATTCCGGCAAAGGCAGTATTTCTCACAGAGCTCACAGGGAACACAGGGAATTCCTGGCAAGTGATACTGGCTCTATGAACTCTGTGATCTCTAGGTCCAGCGCAGCTGGACCGTGTGAGAGATAGGTGCTGACATCCCGTTTCACCACACGGTATAAACAAGATCAACGGAAGAGACGGAAGAGACCGAACAGACCGAACCCACGGAACAGACCGATGACGGCACCTGAGCAGGCCTGGGAAAAGGAGCTGAGCTACAGCCGGTTCGACCGGATGAGCGAGCGCTATCCGGACCGCACGGCGGTGGTTTTTCTGGGGGCCGGGTTCTCCTACCGCCGAGCTCCGCGAACTGAGCGAACGCTTTGCCGGCGCCCTGTCGGAGCTGGGGGTCGGCAAGGGCGACCGGGTCATGATCTACATCAGCAACTGCGTGCAGTGGCTGGTCGCCTTCCTGGCGGTTCAGCGGCTCGGGGCGGTCGTCGTGCCGGTGGCTCCGATCTACACCTCCTTCGAGATCGAGTACATGCTGAAGGATTCGGGCGCGGAAACCATCGTCTGCCTGGATACCAATTTCTGCTATGTGAAGGAAGTCTTCGCCGTCACCGGCCTCAAGCGGGCCGTGGTCACCAACCTGGCGGACCTGCTGCCGCCCTGGAAGCGCTGGCTGGGCACGCTCTACGACAAGATCCCGCACGGCAAGGTCGAACGGGACGAACGGGTCCACTCCTTCCGGCACCTGCTGCGCCACGCGCCCCTCAAAGCGCCGCCGGAACTTAATCCCTGCGAGGACCTGGCCTACATCCTCTACACCGGGGGGACGACCGGGTTCCCGAAGGGGGTGCCGGGAAACCATGTGGGAATGACCTCCTACGTCAACGACGTGACCGAGGATGTCGCCGGCAACCATCTCGCGGAGGGCGGGGATCTGTACATCGCCGTCAACCCGCTCTTCCACATCATGGCGCTGGGCCTCTGCATGGCGCTGGGGCTGAACAAGGGCAACACCGTGGTGCTCATGCCCGTACCCCAGGTCGACGCCATCCTGGAGGCGGTCCAGCGCTACCGCGTCCGGTGGTTCCTGGGGGTGCCGGCCCTGTACCGGATGATGCTCGAGAACGACCGGCTGGAGCGCTACGATCTGAGCTCGCTGCGCTACTGCATCTGCGGGGGCGATGTGCTGCCGCAGGAAGTCTACAAGCGCTGGCAGGCGCGCTTCCGCATCCCGGTGTACCAGGTCTACGGGTCCACCGAGGCCGGCCACGTGACCTACAGCCGGATCGGGCAGGAGCCCCGGCCGGGCACCATCGGGTACCCGCTCAAGAGCCGGGAATGCCTGGTGGTCGACCCCGAGACCCTGCGGCCGGTGGCAGCGGGGGAAAGCGGGGAACTCCTGGTGACCTCCCCCTACACGCTGAAGGAGTACTGGAACAAGCCGGAAGAAACCGCCGCCTCCTACGTCGAGCTGGATGGGAAGATCTACTACCGCATGGGTGATTTTGTGCGCCAGGGCTCCGACGGGGAGCTGGCCTACGTGGAACGCTCGGCCGACATCATCAAGCACAAGGGCTACCGTGTGTCGGCCTCCGAGGTGGAGGCGGTGCTCCAGAACCACCCCACCGTGATCGGCGCCTGCGTGGTGGGGGTCCCGGACCCCAAGGTGGGCGAGCGGATCAAGGCCATCGTGGTGCTCAAGGAGGACGCGCGCGGGGTCGGCGGCGCGGAACTCAGCAAGTGGTGCCGGGAACGCCTGGCAGCCTACAAGGTGCCGGCCTACATCGAGTTTCGCGACATGCTGCCCAAGAGCAAGGTGGGCAAGCTCCTGCGGCGCGAGATCCGCGACGAGGAGCGCCGGCGGATAACCAAGCAGGATGTCGGCACGTAGACGGTGGGGGGATCCCGATGGGGGATGAGAGTATTCTGTGCGGCAAACGGATCCTGGCGGTGGACGACGAGCCGGACGTGCTCGAGACCCTGCAGGAGCTGCTGGGCGATTTCCGGGGCCTGGTGCTGGACACGGCCGCGAGCTACCAGAAGGGCTACCAGCTGCTGCGCTCCTGGACCTACGACCTGGTGATCCTGGACATCATGGGCGTGCGCGGCTTCGATCTCCTCAACGCGGCCGCCCAGCTCGGGTTCCCGGCGGTCATGCTGACGGCCCACGCCCTGACACCGGAGGCGCTCCGCAAATCCATCGAACTGGGCGCCCGGGCCTTTATCCCCAAGGAGAAGATGCACCAGATCGTCCCTTTTCTCGAGGATGTCCTGGCGCTCCACCCCGAGGCGGCGTGGAAGCGGCTGTTTCAGCGTCTCGAAGGGTTCTTCGGTGATTCCTTCGGCAGCCGCTGGCAGCAGAAGGAGCAGGAATTCTGGGACCGGGCGGCCTCCGGCAAGCCTCTCAGCGGGCCGGCGATCCTGAAAAAGTAAGCGTGATGGCGCCGCCGTTGTTCATTCCGGCGGCGTGGCGGCAGGCTCAGCCCGCTCCGGGTCGGGGAGCGGGGAGACCGGCAGCATGTGAATCCGGTTCTTCAGAACCAGCCTGACCTTTTCCCCCACCTTGAAGATGCCCCGGTACTGGGGATCGGATTCATCCAGATATACCCGCCTTTTCCCCACCGTTACCGCATAGCGCATGGTCGAACCGACATACATGGAGGAATCGATGGTCCCCTCCAGGACATTCATCCCCTGGTCGATGGGGGTGTCGAGCCCGGCGATCTGAATGGACTCGGGTCTGACGACCGCCTTCAGCCGGTCCCCGGCTGACAGCCTGAACCCGGGAAGCTCGATTTCCAGATCGCCGCTGTCGGTGTGAAAGGTCATTCGGCCGCCGTGAATGCCGGTCACTTCACCGTCGAAAAAATTGATGTGGCCCGACAAAATTGGCCACGAATTCATCCACCGGCCGCTCGTAGATCTCGGTGGGGTGTCCGATCTGTTTTACGATGCCGTGGTCCATGACCACCAGCAGGTCCGAAATGGACATGGCCTCTTCCTGATCGTGGGTCACAAAGATGATGGAAAGGTCGAGTCTTTTTCTGCAGCCGCCGGATCTCCTCGCGCATCATGACCCGGAGGTTGGCATCCAGGTTGGAAAGCGGTTCGTCGAGCAGAAGAATCTTGGGGTGCAGGCTCAGGGCCCTGGCCAGCGCCACCCGCTGCTGTTGCCCGCCGGATAGCTGCTGCGGTTTTCGTCCTCCCCAGCCCCTCGAGCTGCACCAGGTCAAGCAGCCGCTGTGACTTCCCGGGCGATCTCCGCTTTCGGTTTTTTCATGATGCCCAGGCCGAACCCGATGTTCTGGGCCACGCGTCATGTGCGGGAAGAGGGCATAGTTCTGAAAAACCATGGCCGTGTCCCTGCGGTTGGCCCGCAAGGTCGTGATGTCCTCCCCGTCGAGAATAATCTTCCCCTCGGTCGGTTCGGTGAAGCCGCTGATCATTCTGCAGCAGCGTGGTCTTGCCGCAGCCGCTGGGGCCGACAAAGGTCACCAGCTTTCCTCTTTCCAGCGAGAAAGAGACACTCGGTCGACGGCGGTCATTCTGCCGAAACGTTTGGTGAGGTGCTGCAGTCTCGAGGATTGGCTGCCTTTTCCGGCGGCCATGGCCTGCGTTCCTTTCTAGTAATATTTCCGTTTGGGTGTACTTTCCCACCAGCCTTCAGCGCACCCAGGCAGGCCAGCACCACGGCGATGAGCATGATGGAAATGGCGCAGGCCATGCCGAGCATCCCCTGCTCGGCAACGGCCAGAATATAGAGGGCGGCCAGGTTGTTGCCGGGTGAAATCAGGAAGATGACCGCGCTGACAGCAATCATCCCCACCATGAACGTGTAGATGAACCCTGCCAGCAAGGGCGGAACTGATCAGGGGCAGGACCACCTTGAAAAACGTCTTGAAGGCACTGGCACCCATGTCGACGGCCGCCTCTTCGATGGCCACATCGATCTGCTGAAGTTTGCTGGACCCGGCCTCCAGGCTGACCGACAGATTCCTGAAGGCTTCGTTGATGATCATGATCATGAAAGGTGCCGGTCAACTTCGAGGGGCGGGGAATTGAAGGCCAGGATGTACCCCACGCCCATGACGGTTCCGGGAACCGCGAATCCGAGCAGCGACAAAAATTCCAGCGCCCGCTTGAAGGGGATCTTTTTCCGGACCAAGATATAGGAAAGGGTCACGCCGATCAACGGGCGCGATGCAGGCGGCTGAAAGCGCGAATTTCACGCTGGTCACCAGCGAGCGGATGCCGTTGGGGCTGTTGAAATGCTCCAGGGTAAAGGTGTTGTCGATCATCAGAATCTTGGTGAAGGCGCCCAGAAAGATCATGCCGAAACAGGCCACGATCAGCAGCGATACCGGCCCGACAACGACCATCATGGGGTAGAAAATTTTTCCGGGCATCGTCTCGTTCTTCCGCCTGCTGGGGCTTGCCGCCGATGGTGGTGAACGACTTGCCCTTGAGCACGAATTCATGGATGATGAACATGAGCATGCTGGGGATGATCAGGAAAACGCAGAACACGGCCGCCATTTCCAGATTGTTTTCGCCCACCCAGTACAGATAGGCGTCCGTGGCCAGAAAATGCACGTTGCCGCTGATGAGCATCGGGTTTCCGAAATCGGCGATCGACATCAGAAAAACCAGCAGCGCGGCCTTCAGAATGCCGGGATAGGAAAGCGGGATGGTGATCTTGAAGAGGATGTGCATAATCCCCGGCACGCATGTCGGCGGCCGCGTCCTCCATGTTGGTTCCCAGGGATCGCAGCACATTTTCGATCATCAGGTATCCCAGGGGAAGAAAGGTGATCACCTGGGCGAGCAATCACGCCGGGCCAGCCGTACAGGTTGAAGTCGAGATCGAGCAGTCTGGGTGATGACGCCGGATCGTCCTCCGAGCAGAATCAGCGACAGAGAAAAGATAAAGGGCGGTGCCACCAGGGGAATCAGGCCGAGGACCCGCAGGGGTCCTCTCGCATCAGGCCGGGCCCCGCAGCCCCATATAGGCGAAACAGAACGCCGATCAGGACAATGATGGTTGTCGAAACCACCGCCAGAACGATGCTGTTTCTCAGGGAATGCCAGTACCGGGGGTTGGAAAAAAAATCCCGGTAGGTCTCGGTGCTGTAGATCCTCTCCTTCCCCAGCCGGTAGCGGATCCGGTCCGTATGGGGGGCGATTTCTGCCTGGATGGGGGCCAGGGCCCGCTTGGCATCGTTGACGCCTTTCAGATCGTCCCAGCCCTTTCTGAAACGCAGGACAATGGAGAAGCTCCGGGCGTCGTGAAGGACCACGCGCTGGCTGAGCAGCCCGGCGACGGGGTTCAACACCGTGGCGGAGCGGGTCGATGAGCGTTCGGTCCACCTGGGCCGGGTCCGCAATCCGGTGGGTGCATTGGATCGTCACCGTGGGGTAGCCGACGGTAAAGCTGTTCTTCAGAACCGACCAGATGGGGAAAACGATAAAGAGCAAAACCAGGGCCATCGCCACCGTGGTTACGGCAACCAGGCCCGGGCTGCGAAAAAACTGACGGGTGTCGTCGGCGAGTCTTCGCAAGGGGGGTCTCCTGGAAATGCTTCCCTCATCGCCATCTCCAGCGGCAATGCCCGGCCGTCAGCCCCGGGTACTGCTCGGCAGGCGGTTGCGCTGCTCTTTTCGCACCGGCCGCGGGGGCATCGCGGAGCCGCGGCCCTGTGCGCCGGCACCGCGGCGATGCGGTGATCCGCCGGCAGGGCCGCTTGTCCCCGTTCATCCTGGCCCGCGGCCAGGTTGCTACTGCTGGAATTTTTCCTTCCAGGTGTTCATGATGCGGTTTTTGTTTTCCCCGGCCCAGACCGCATTGTATTTGATCAGTTTCGGCTCCGTCTTGACCGTCCCCGCCACGCCCGGGCGGGTGACCTTGGAGCGGGTCTGGCCCACCAGTTCCATGGCCTCTTGGCCGGCGATCCAGTCGACGAGCTTCTTGGCAGCCTCAAGATTCTTGCACCCCTTGAGAATGGCGACCGAATCCAGGTCATAGGCCGTGCCTTCGGAGGGGATGATTCCTTCGATCGGAAACCCCTTCTCCTCGCGGCTGAACACCGCATGGTCCCAGCTGACGCCCACCGCGTATTCCCCGCTGGCAACCAGTTTTGCCGGGGCGCTGCCGGATTTGGTGTACTGCCCGGCGTTCTTGTTCATGCCTTCGAGCAGCTTCCACGCCTTATCCTCGCCGAAGATCTGCATCATGGCCGACACGGACAGAAAGGCCGTGCCCGAGGTTCCCGGGTTCGGCATGACGAGTTCCCCCTTGTAGACCGGATTCGTCAAGTCCTTCCAGGATACAGGTTTGGGCAGGTTCTTCTTCTGCAGCAGATCGGTGTTCACCACGGCGGCGGCGAACCAGTAATTGAATCCGTACCAGAAGCCGTCCGGGTCCTTGAATTGGACCGGAATATCCTTCCATGTCGGGGAATCGTAGGCGATAAACCAATCTTTCACGGCCCCGATCATGGCATGCATGTTCATGAATCCCCAGATCATGTCGGCCTGAAAGCTGGGGGCCTCGGCTTCGAGCCGGCTCCACATCTCATTGGAAGAAAGCCGGATCCACTCGATCCGCGTGCCGATGGCCTTTTCGGCGGCCGGGACCCATTTCTCCATTTCATCCGGATCCGTATGGGTGTAGACCTTGAGCGCGTCAGCGGCCAAGAGTGGGGTTGCAAGGGCGAGCATCATCGCGACGCTCGCTGCCAAAAGCATTGAGAAGGTTCCCCGCTGTCTCATGTTCCTGTCCCTCCTGCTTTCAAGAATAGAGTTCCGATTTCTTCTGCCGCGCCTGAAAGAGATTCACCTCCTTTCGTCCCAAAAGCCTGTTCCGCATGGGGGGTCTGTTAGTTTTTGTTCGTATTGAGGTCACTGCAGGGCCTCAGGAAATCCGGCGGATCCTGGAGTTTTCCGTATATACGCAATCTTAATTCTGAGTCAAGCTTTTTTTCGGGAGCCGGACTGCTTATAAGACATTGAATATATAATCATATCTGGTGAATCCAGCAGGCTGGGCGGCCCGCCGGGAAAGGAGAGAAAGGAGTGAGATCGGAATCAGGCGGATGTTCGGGTGCCTTCAAAAACTAACACTTGACAACATAAACGAGCATTCTATAATGACCGCGAAACCGATTGAAACTCCTTTTCCCCCGGGGAGCCGGCATGAAAGACAGCCATTCCCTTCTGCCCGCCGAGCGGCGGCAGCGGATACTCGAACTCCTGCGGCAGGACTTCGCCATTCGCGGGAGCCGCCTCAGCGAACGGCTCGGCGTGTCGGAAATGACGATCCGCCGCGATCTGGATGCCCTCGAGCGGGCGGGTCTGGTCGAGCGGATCCACGGCGGTGCCGTATCCCGGCAGGAGCGGGTGGCCGGGAAATTCCAGTACAAGAGTGCAGTCAAGGAAAACCCCCACGAAAAGAAAAGGATCGCCCGCAAAGCGGCCTCCATGATCGAACCCCACGATACCATCTTCATCGGCGAGGGGACCACGGCGGCCCAGATGATCCGCTATGCCGCCCCCGGCATGCCGTTCACCGTTTTCAGCAACAACCTCGGCCTGGCCGCGGAAATGGAAGGCTGCTCCGCCGAGCTCGTTCTGCTGGCCGGCACCTACAACCCGGCCACCCATTCCGTCGCGGGCCCCCTGACCATGGAAATGATCCGCCAGGTGAATGCCGGCAAGGTATTCTTGGGGGCCGACGGGTTGAGCCTGAGTGCGGGGCTGACCACGGCGGATCTCGAGATGGCGGTCATCGAGAGAAGCATGATCCGCCATACCCGGGGTCAGGTAATCGTGATGGCGGATCACCCCAAATTCGGCCGGGTGGCCGAATTGTCCGTAGCGCCTTTGAAGCAGGTGGACGTGCTGATCACCGACCGGAAGATTCCGGAGGATTTTCAAAAAGGCCTGCACAAAGCGGGCGTCCGGGTGGTGATCGCCTGATCGCCGCAGACGGGTCTAAAGCGGTTATTCACCGCAGAGGCGCGGAGGACGCAGAGAGGGTTTCTTTTTGCCATTGCCGTTGAGAGGACGGCAATGAAAAAGGTGGCCTCTGCCGGGAGGAATTTCTCCGCAAGGACATTGCGCACAGGAAGGTGGACTGCAATTTGAGATGGTATGGGAGGGGATTCCCCGCCGCCGCAGGTGACGCGAGCTATTGCCCTCGGGCAGGGTCGCCCGAGGGCAAGAACCTCGAACCCTTCCCGGCAATCTAGTGAGCACAGCGAACGGGCGGTTAGAAGAAAAAGTAAGCAGTAAGTCAGGAAGCGAGAGCAGAGCCCCCTGGCAGAGGAGAATTGAAATGATCGATCAGGCCAGAGTCGTGGTCATCGGCGGCGGGATTACCGGCTGCAGCGTTCTCTATCACCTGGCAAAGTCCGGGTGGAAGGATGTGGTGCTCCTGGAAAAGGGGGAATTGACCAGCGGCGCCACCTGCCAGGCAGCGGGCATGCTGACCCAGTTCAACACCTCCCCGACCATCATGCGCATGCGCAAATACAGTGCGGCGCTGTACCGGGAGCTGAAGGCCTACGGCGAGGTGGGCAGCATCAACATCGCTTCGAGCCGGGAAATGCTCAAGACGCTGCAGCGCAACGCGAGCCGGGCGCGCGGGATCGGCCTGGATGTGGACCTCCTCTCACCCCAAGAGATCACGGACCTTCTGCCGTGGGCCAGCCGCGAGCATATCTACGGTGCAGTCCAGGTGCCCGGGGACGGCCACATCGACCCTCACGCGACCACCTATGCCGTGGCCAAGGCCGCCGCGGACCTGGGTGCCGGGATCTACACCCGCACCCGGGTCATTGCCATCGAGACATCGCCCCGCGGGGAAATCACCGGCGTGCGGACCGACAAGGGCGACATCCGCTGCGAAATGGTGGTCAACGCGGCCGGGATCTGGTGCGCTCAGGTCGCGGCCATGGCCGGGGTGCGCATCCCCTGCACCCCGGTGGTGCATCAGCATATCGCCATGGAGCCGGTTTTGGGGCAGGAGATACCCGGCGACAGCCCCACGTTCCGCGATTATGAGTACCTCATCTACGGTCGGCCGGAAGGCGGCAGTTATCTGATCGGGGGCTGGGAGACCAATCCCGTCTCCTGCTGGGAGGATGGGGTGCCCTGGGAGCACGAATCCTCCGAGGTGCCCAACGACCTGGACCGCTTTGCCCCCATGCTGGAAGATACGATCCGAAGATTCCCGCTCCTTGGCGAGACGGGCATCATCCGCCTGGTGGCCCATCCGGATGCCTTCACCCCGGATGCCGGGCCCCTGATCGGGCCTTGGCCGGACATCCGCGGGCTCTGGTTCGCGGCCGCGTCCTCCATGCACGGATTCGGCGGCGGCGGCGGTATCGGAAAAACGCTTGCCGAATGGATCACCACCGGCCGGACCGAGTGGGACATCCACGCCTTTCGCCCCTGGCGCTTCAGCCGTCAGTACCGCGATCCCCATTACGCGGCGGCCTGCGCCCGGGAATGCTACAAGTATTACTATCGGACCCTCTATCCGCACGACGAGGACACCGTCATGCGGCCCAAGCGTATCAGCCCGTTCCATCACCGCCTGCAGGATCTGGGCGCCGTGTTCGGCAAGAAAAACGGCTGGGAACGCGCCAACTACTTCGAGCCGGACAAGCCCTGGCGCAGGGCCGGGGAGGAGCAGCGGGAATGGGGCGGCTGGGTCCAACCCGCCTGCTTTGACACGGTGCGCCGGGAAGCGCTGGCCGTGCGCCGGCAGGTGGGCCTCTTTGACCTGAGTTCCTTCGGCAAGATCGAGCTGCAAGGCCCGGGCGCCCTGCCGCTGCTCCAGCGAACCGCCGGCAACGATCTGAGCCGGCCCGTCGGGTCGGTGACCTACACCCAGCTTCTCAATGACCAGGGGAACATCGTGGGGGACGTGATGATCACCCGCCTGGGAGAAACGCATTTCAGGGTGATCACCGGGTCGGGCTTGGTCGACTCCGATCTCGGCTGGCTGCGCCTCCAATTCAGGAACGGGGATCCGGCCGTGGAAATCCGGGATGTCACCGAGGAATATGCGGTGATCGGCATGTGGGGGCCGAAAGCGCGGCAGGTGCTCGAGTCGGTCACCGAAAGCGATGTGTCCCATGCAGGTTTCCCCTATCTGAGCGCCAAGAACATCGAAATCAGCGGCATCCGGGTGCTGGCCCAACGGGTGACCTACGTGGGTGAACTGGGCTGGGAGTTCTACCTCCCGGTTGAACAGGCGGTTTTCGTCTGGGATCGTCTGTGGGCCGCGGGGGGGGAATTCCGGATGGCCCCCTGCGGCTACAAGGCCATCGAAGCCCTGCGCTTGGAAAAAGGCTACGTGGCCTTCGGCCAGGACATCACGGGTTCTGAAAATCCCTACGAGGCGCGGCTGGGCTTCTGCGTCAAGCTCGACAAACAGGGTTTCCTCGGCCGCCAAGCGCTCCAGGAGGTCCGCGCCGGCGGGATCAGCCGGCGCCTGTGCACGCTTTCGATCGGCGGCGAAGGGGTACCTGACGATCTACGGCGGCGAGGCCGTCTTTAGGGGAGGGGAAGTCGTCGGCCGCCTGCGCAGCGCCGGGTACGGCCACACGGTCGGGATGAACATCGGCTACGCCTACCTGCCGCTGGAACTGTCCCGGCTGGGGACGGAGCTGGAAGTGGAGATCTTCGGGGAGCGCGTTTCCGCCCGGGTGGCCCGGGATGTCCTGTACGACCCTGAAGGTGAAGCCATCCGAAGATAGCGTTTCGCCGGACCGGGGAATCCCGAAGCGCTGCGGCCGGCCGGCGGGTCGGTCGAAAGAAATCCGGGTGGAGAAAGAGCAGCCATGAGAATCTACGTGTGTGTGAAGCATGTCCCCGACACGGCGGTCAACCTCCGGGTTGTCGGCGAGGCGGGTTTTGATGAATCCGTCAATTTTGTCATGAACCCCTACGACGAGTATGCTCTGGAGGAGGCCGTGAGGACGGCCGAGGGCAGCGGCGGGGAGGTGGTGGCAGTCTCGGTGGGCAAGGCCGCCGCGGAACGCACCCTTCGCAGCGCCCTGGCGCTGGGCGCCCATCGCGGCATCCTGGTCAAGACCCAGGAGCAGTTTCTCGACAGCGCCGCCACCGCACTGGCGCTTGAAAGGGGCCATCGAGCAGGACGGCACGCCGGATCTGGTCTTCACCGGCAAGCAGTCGGTGGACAGCGAGGGGATGCAGACCCACTACCGCCTGGCAGCGGCGCTTGGCATGCCGGTAGCCACCGAGGTCGTCTCTTTTTCCATGGATGGCGGCCGGGCCGTGGTGGAATGCGAAATGGGAGGGGGCAGTCGGGAGGTCGTGGAGATGCCCCTGCCCTGTGTGATCGGCGCCGCCAAGGGGCTTAACGAGCCGCGGCGGCCGAAGCTGACAGACGTTCTCAAAGCCAAGAAAAAAGAGATCAAAGAAATGGCGTTGGCCGATCTGGGGGGCACCCCCGCAGCGGGCGGGACCCGGGTCATCCGGCTTGAGCCGGTGCCCGACCAGCGCCAGGCCAGGATGCTGGCCGGCAGCACCCGCGAGATGGTGGAGCAGTTGATTTTTCTGCTGCAGGAGGAAGCCAAGGTGCTGTAGGCGCGTCCCAGAGACGCGGAAATGACAAATCCGAATATCGAAACTCCCTCCGGGCCGCAGGCCCTACTGGCCGGAGGCAATACAAACTCGAATGACCTAAATCCAAATGACCAAAACACGTAACCCGTGTCCCGCCGCTCTTGTTTGGGATTTTGAGCATTGGGATTTTGAATTTGTTTCGGATTTCGGATTTTGATATTCGGATTTGGACTCAGTGTTCGGCGAAAGAATACGATCAAAGGAGCATAGTGGATGCTGAGCGTGGGAGTCCTCATAGAGACCAGCAGCGGCGCGGTGAAGACCGCCAATTTCGGGGTCCTCACCGCGGCCCGCAAGGGTACGGGCCACAGGGTGTACGCGCTTGTCTTGGGCGGCGACGGGGCCCAGGTCAAGCAGAGCGTTGAGCGTTACGGCGCTGAGAAAGTCATCGCCATCCGGGCCGCGGGCGCCGACATCGGCTCGAGTCCCGAGGGGCAGGCCCGGGCCCTTGCCGATGCCGTGCGGCATTTCGGCCTGAGCGGCCTGCTGGGGCTGAGCAGTCCCAAGGGCCGGGATCTCCTGATTCGGGTGGCGATATTGCTCGATGCGCCGGTGGTTCTGGATTGCCTGGCAGTGGACCTGGCCGCCCGGACGGCCGTCAAGTCCCATTTTTCCGGAAAGACCCTGGCTACCTTGAAGGTGTCAGCCGAGGTCATGATCTGCGGGATCCAGCCCAATGCCATCGAAGCCGCGGAGGAGCCGCTGGAGGCGCAGCTGCTGACTCACACCGTCCAGGTAAGCGATGCGGGCCGCATCCGGGTGCGGGAAGTCAAATCCGCCGGCCCCAGGGCCGTGGATCTCAGCGAGGCCGACATCATCATCACCGGGGGGCGCCCGATCGGTGCGGCGGAGAATTTCAAGCTGCTGCGCGAGTGCGCGGCGGTGCTGGGGGCCGCGGTCGGGGCTTCCCGGGCTGCGGTGGACGCCGGGTTTGCCCCCCACAGCATGCAGGTGGGCCAGACCGGAAAGACGGTCAGCCCCCGGCTGTACATCGGCTGCGGCCTGTCGGGTTCGGTGCAGCATTTTGCGGGGATGAAACGATCCCGGGTGATCGTGGCCATCAACACGGACAAGGATGCCCCGATCTTCGGCAAGTGCGACTACGGCATCGTGGGAGACCTCTTCGAGGTGGTGCCGGTTCTCACGGAAGAGCTCAGGAAGGCGATCAGGGGCTGAAGGCTCCTGGTCAGCCGGGGCCCGGGGGTAATAGGCGAAAGGGCGAGAAGGGCGAAGGGGAGAAAGGGAGGCGGACATGCAGGACAAAGCACGGGTGGTCATCATCGGCGGCGGCATCGTGGGGTGCAGCACGGCCTATCATCTGACCCAGATGGGGTGGAAGGATGTGGTGATCCTGGAAAAAGGGGAACTGACCAGCGGTTCCACCTGGCACGCGGCCGGCCTGGTGGGCCAGCTGCGGGCCGAGCGCAACATCACGCGCATGCTGCAGTACAGTGTCGGCCTCTACGAGCAGCTGGAAGAGGAAACCGGGCTGAGCACCGGCTGGAAGATGACCGGCTGTCTGCACCTGGCCAAGACCCCGGAGCGGATGTACGAGCTGAAGAAAGGCGCCACCACCGCCCGCAGTTTCGGGCTCGAGATGAACATCATCACCCCGTCGGAGGCCAAGACGCTTTTCCCCATCATGGACGAATCCGACCTGATCGGTGCGGCCTTCATGCCCACCGACGGACAGGCGGATCCGGCCGGCATCACCCAGGCCCTGGCCAGGGGGGCCAGGAACCGGGGCTGCAGGATCTACGAGCACACGCTGGTCACCGGTTTTGAGTTCGACGGGCGGCGGGTGACGGCCGTCAAAACCGACAAGGGCGACATCCAGTGCGAGATCGTCGTGAACTGCACCGGCATGTGGGGCTGGCAGGTGGGCCGGATGCTGGGGGTCAACATGCCCCTGGTGCCGTTTCAGCACCAGTTCCTGGTCACCGAGGTCATCGAGGGGGTGCCGCCGGACCTTCCCACCCTGCGCGACAAGGACAATCTCCTGTACTACAAGGAGGAGGTCGGCGGCCTGGTCATGGGCGGGTATGAGCGCAACGGCATCCCCTGGGCCGTCGACGGGGTCGCCAACGATTTCAGTTCCCAGCTGCTGGAGCCGGATTTCGATCATTTCCAGAGTCTTTCGGAGCCGGCCATGCAGCGCACGCCGTGCCTCGAGGAGGCCGGGATCGCCCGGCTGGTCAACGGTCCCGAGGCCTTTACGCCCGACGGCGATGCCATCATGGGACCGGCCCCGGAACTGGACAACTGTTTTGTGGCGGCCGGCTTCAACGCCTTCGGGATCGCGGCCGGCGGCGGTGCCGGGCGCATGATGGCCGAATGGATCATCGAGCGGCGAACCGAGCCTGGACATCTGGCCCCTGGATATCCGCCGCTTCGGTCCCTATCACCACAGCCGCTCCTACAACGTGGCCCGGACCGCCGAGCTGTACGGCAAGCATTACACCATCCACTGGCCCCACGAGGAGCACGATTCGGCCCGCGGCGTGCGGCGCAGCCCCCTGTACTATCTGCTCAAGGAAAAGGGGGCCGTGTACGGCGCCAAGTACGGCTGGGAGCGGGCCAACTGGTTCGCCCCTGCGGGGGTCGTGCCCGAAGACGAGCGGACCTTTGAGGTTCCCAACTGGTTTGCCCACGTGGCGGCGGAGCATCGCAACGCCCGGGAGAAGGTGGTGCTGATCGACCAGTCCTCATTTTGCAAGTTCGAGGTTCAGGGCCCCGGCGCCCTCGAGTTCTTGAACCGGCTGTGCGCCAACCAGATCGACCGGCCCGTGGGCAAGGTGATCTACACCCAGATGTGCAACGAGCGGGGGACCATCGAGTGCGACATGACCGTCGGCCGGCTGGCGCAAGACCGGTTCCTGCTGGTGGTGGGCACCGCCTTCGGTCTGCGGGCCGCCTGGTGGATCGAAAATCATCTGCCGGCCGATGCAACGGCGGCCTTCAGGGACGTCACCTCGGCCTACGGGGTGATCAACGTGGTCGGACCCAAATCCCGAGACGCTGCTGCAGCGGACGTCGGACGCCGCCCTGGACAATGCGGCCTTTCCCTTCGGCACCTGCCGCCGGATCACGCTGGGCTACGCGCCGGTGACCGCCTTGCGGATCACCTACGTGGGCGAACTGGGCTATGAGCTGTACATCCCCGCCGAGTTTGCCTGCCACGTCTACGAGACCCTGTGGGAGGCCGGCCAGGATCTCGGCATTCAGCAACGCCGGCTACCGCGCCATCGCATCCACGCACCTCGAAAAAGGGCTATGCGGACTGGGGCTCGGAGCTGACCCCGGAGTACTCGCCCTACGATGCGGGGCTCGGGTTCTGTGTGGCCCTCGAAAAGGACGATTTCATCGGCAAGGCCGCGCTGGCAAGGATCAAGGCCGAAGGGGCCAAATGGAAGCTGTGTACCTTTACCATCGATGCGCGGGCACCGGTCATGCTGCAAGGCAGCGCGCCCATCCTTCACCGGGGCAAGGTGCTGGGCGTGACCAGCCAGCTCGGGGTACGGGCACACGGTCGGCAAGAACATCTGCTACGGGTATCTTCCCGCCGAGCTCACGGACCCCGACGGCTTCGAGATCGAATCGTTCAAACAAATCTACCCGGCCAAACGGGAACCCCGCCGGGCCCTCTACGACCCGCAGCGGGCCGAAATGCTGGGAGGCTAGGAGGCCGAGCGGAGCGGCTAGCGAACCGCAGAGGCGGGACTAGGAAGCCGTATCCAGGGCTCACAGCCTCCGGCCCCCTGGGATTCCTTTTGCCGTAACTTCTTCCTCCGCTTATCTTCTCCAACTTGATCAGCCCCGTGTAACTCAAGTAATGTCCTTTATCAGGAAATCTATAAGGAGTTACGACACGTGCAACGATTTTTACTGCGTTGATAGTACCGATACCAGGAAGACTCTTTTGATGCTTGATCTCGGAAGTCTTTCGAGCAAGCCTCTCAAATTCCTTCTCATATCCTTCTTTCTCTTCCTCGTATGCTTCGATTTGTCTATCCAAACATTCCAGTACAAATTGTTCGCCTTGGGAGTCTAACGTGCTGCCTGTTTTCTCTTTGCCGCTCTTCCCACAAGCCCTTAGCAGTGCATAGCGTTGATTTTTTAACCGGACTCCTGCTTTGACCAGATCCTCATAACCGCTGACAACCCTGCGTAGATATAAAAACTTATCAGTAGAGTGGTAGACTTCCTTTATGAGCCCGGCCTTTAATAGTTGCACCAATTTGCTGGCATCGATCTTATCTGTTTTGGGTCCTTCATTCAGTAGTCACGAAGGGCCTACAGCCCGCGGAGGGGGTTCAACACAGAGAATCTCGCGCGCATTAGGAATGGTGGCCGGAGTGAGGTGATACGCGGCTCTGTCGCCGCCGCAGGCTCTAGGCCCGCCCTCGACGGGTATCGCCTGGGTGAGAGCGTCGTCCCCTCATTTCCCGTAATCGGACGCCGCAGGCGGAGAAAAGAGTCTGGCCGGGAGACGGAACGAGATGAGGTCATGATGGACATCGATGCTGCCATTGCGGGTGCGCCGGAGGAACACCGGGAGGCTCTCGGCGAGGAAAAGAGGGCCTATCAGCGGATCCACGAAACCGCCAAGGCCGTTCTGGCCGAAGTCGGAATCCACACCCGAAACCCGCGCCGTGATCTCCTGCCTGGAACAAACCGGCCTGGCCGGCTACGACGCTTCCGTCGGCCGGGTCTACCTGCTCCCCGAACTGATCGAGATGAGCCTGGAGTCGGCGGCGAAAACCTATGCCGGCGACGAAGGCCCGAACACCCTCGGCATAGGCGGCATCCCGCCCTTCCTGTACCGGGAAAAGGACCTCTACCCCATGCCGGCGACCTACAGAGAGCTGGAACACCTGATAGACGTCATCGGGGAAAACCTGGACGTGGTGCGCTTTCTCAGTCAGCCGGTCAAGGTGCACAAAGGGGACCCGCTTCAATGCAACCGGATCATGGATCGGCTGAAGGGCTGCATCAAGGTCACCTGCAGCGCCTACCTGCAGGATGAAGAAGCGCTGCAATGGTTTGCCGGCCGCGACGACTGGCACGATTCCATCTGCGGTGTCAAATCCCCCCTCATCTGCATGGACAACATGATGGATTCCCTGATCCAGGGGGCCAGGGCGGGCAACAACCTGCGCCTGACCACCATGCCGCTGGCGGGACGGACATCACCCCAGAGCCCGGAAGGCGCCATCGATCATTACCCATGCGGAAGTCCTGTTCATGCTGGCCGTTGCCCAGACGGTCAACCCGGGCCTGTTGTGCATGTTCGGCGGCATGCCCTGCACGACCAGACCCGATGGAGACCTGGATTATTCGCACGACGGCATGAATCTGCTCAATGTGGCCGTTGCCCGGCTCAACCTGTGGGTGACGGGCCTGCCGACGGTCCAGTCCGGAGGCAGCACCCGGGAGAAGGTCCCCGGAGAAAGGGCCCTTGCCGACGGGATCCGCGGCCGCCGGATCCTGTGCGAATTCGGGGTCCACAGCGCCCGGCATTGTTTCGGCGTGCTGGACAATCTCAATTTTTTCAGCGAAACCGCCTTGCAGGCCGACTGTCAGTCCCACCGGGAGTATCTGCAGGCGTGTTCCGCGGGCAGCAGGGCGCTGAAACCCCTGTATCTGCCCGCCGACCAGCAGGCTTTCGACGTCATCGCCCGGGTGGCCAGCGGTGACTTTCATGCGGATTACCACACCACCGCCAACCTCAGCTCTTTCGACGCCTGGGCCGCGGACCTGGCGGCCAAGGGGTTGCTGCCTTCCCCCGCGCTTCCCTGATTCGATCTGCGATAGATGCGTCAGGCTGATGCCGGCCGCGCTTGCTGCGCCCGCTGTTCCAGGTAGTAGAGCGTGGCGCCGACCGGGGCGAAGGACAGCAGCAGGATGTTCAGCCCCGGGATCAGGAACGGCAGCCCGAAGCCCAGGTGAAAGGGGAGCGAACCGGCGAGCAGTCCGAAGCGCTCCCGAAAGGGGAGCAGCCGGCGGGCCGGGACGAGGTCCGTGTTGTCCCAGGCCAGGCAGAGCGCGGTCAGCAGGGCCGCGGCAACGGTCACCGCGGGTCCCAGCGGGGTCAGCCAGGAGAGCGCGGTGAGCAGCAGGGAGAAACCCAGCGGAAGGAATGTCCTGGGGATCTCCTGGCGCAGCAGGAGGAAAAAGAGGCGGACCGGGGGGACTTTCCGAGCCTCCAGTACACCGCCGGTCAGCCGGCGCTCCGTGAGGCGTGACATGTAGTCCATGACGAGCACGCTGAACAGGATCTGGGAAAGCAGGTAAGAGACAAGCGCCGTCAGGCCGGCCAGCAGCAGCCCTAGAACCCAGCTGACGAGGTGCCACAACCAGACGACCCACGGGCTTTGCGGCTTGTCCCACAGGGCGTTCAGGATCTCCTGATGATACGCCAGGATCAGGGCGGCCAGCAGGACCGTCAGCACCACGACCACGATCAGGCGCAGCAGCCCCAGGAAGAACAGGGCCGGACTCCTCAGCGCCAGGAGGAGGCCGCGTACGTTGTAGGTCAGGCCGGAGAAAAAGCCCATGCTTGGGTTCTGCTGCGGGTGTCTGCCGGTCAGTCCGTCTTGTTCCGGTTTTCCGGTCCGTTGACCCACCAGTCGGTCTGCTTGTCGAACCACCAGTCGGAGCTACCGGTGTCCAGGATCTGGCGGGCGAGTTCAATGGCGCCGGTGGTCATGAGCCGCTGCACTGCGTAGGTCAGCCAGTCCCGGGCGTTCGGGTTGCCCACATCCAGCTGTTCCTTCAGCTCCAGGATGAGGTCCAGCTGATCCGCGTCGCGGGCCAGGCGGGCCTCCAGCGATTCCCCGCGGTTGAACTCCCGCGCGAGCTCCAGGATTTCCTCCCGGCAGGGCAGGCCCTGGAGCTGATCCTGCAAGGCCCGCTCCTCGTCCACCGCCACGTAACGCTTGTTCACATAGTTGTGATCGCCGGTGCGGGCCTCGGGGAAATCGTGGAACAGGCACATCAGGACCACCCGGTCACGGTCCGCGGCCGGCTGCTGGCCGGCCAGGACAAAGCCGAGGACGGTGGTCCGGAACGAATGATCGGCCACGGATTCGCCCCCCGAGCCGAGGAACTGGTACCCGGTGCGCCTGGCCTTCTTCAGCATCCCGACTTCGAACAGGAATTCCGCGACTCTTTTCAGCATGCCCTTTGATAGGGAGGCGGAGATGAAAAGTCAAGGCGCTTTTGGCTGCCCGATTTCTTGATTTGTGAGCAGGAAATGTTTAAAATCGGCTTACTTGTGCAGAAGAGGTGGGAAAGCCAAGGCCCTATCTCTCACAGAGCTCACAGAGAACACAGGGGAATCATCAATAGGTGATGCCGGCTCTGTGAACCCTGTGAGCTCTAGGTCCGGCGCAGCCGGACCGGGTGAGAGGTTGAATTTCCCGCCGCCGAAGGCGGGACGGGCGGTAAAATAGACAGGCTGGTCGCCGGTGTGAGCCGGGTGCCCGGCCGGAGAGGTTTCTTGCTGCGTGAGCGATGAGCTATTGAAGATCCACACCTACCCAGACCCTGTCCTGCGGGAGAGGGCCCGTTCGATCACGGATATCGACGGTCAGACCCAGGACCTGATTGAACGCATGGTGGAGTGCATGTACGCCGCTCCCGGCATCGGGCTGGCGGCCAACCAGGTCGGCCGGCCGCAACGGCTGATCGTGTTCGACCGCTGCCCGGAGGAGGCCGACCGTGAGCCGTGCGCCCTGATCAATCCAGAGGTGGTACAGGGCGAGGGCGAGATCGTGTACGAGGAGGCCTGTCTGAGCGTGGTCGACTTCTCCGCCGAAGTGACGCGCAAGGCCAGTATCCAGGTGCGCGGGGTGGACCGCCACGGCCGGCCCATGGAATTCGATGCCGAAGGCCTGCTGGCCATCTGCCTGCAGCACGAGATCGACCATCTCGACGGAATCCTGTTCATCGATCACATCAGCAGCCTCAAACGGTCGCTTTACAAAAAGAAACTCAAGAAGATGCTGCGGGACAATGCCTAGCCCCGCGTCTCGGCAGAAGGGGCGTGTGGATCGCAGGACAGGACCCGAAGACGCCTCAAATCGATTCACCACTGCCCGAGACGGGAAATCCGAAATCCAAATCCCAAATCCGAAACAAATTCAAATATCAAATGACAGAAATCCGAAACAGCGGCAGAATGTCAGTTGACGGTCTACCCGACCGTTTCGAGCATTGGAGCATTGGGATTTTGAGATTGTTTCGGATTTCGGATTTGGAATTTCTTTCCGCGGATGAAGTGCTCGGCGCCTGCGGCCGTGCGATCTCGGACCGGACGGAAGAGGGTTGTCATGAAGGACCGGCCGACGATCATTTTCATGGGCACCCCGGACTTCGCGGTCCCGCCGCTCGAGGCCCTTCTCGAAAGCGGGCAGCGGGTGGTGGCGGTGGTGACCCAGCCGGACCGGCCGCAGGGGCGGGGCCGCCGGGTGACGCCGTCTGCGGTCAAGCGGGCCGCCCTGAGCGGCGGGGTCGAGGTGTGGCAGCCGGAGCGAGCCTCGGAACCGGGTTTTGTCGCCGCAATGCGCGGCAAAGCGCCCGATATCGTCGTGGTGGTGGCCTTCGGCCAGATCCTGAAAAAACCGCTGCTGGAGGTCCCGGCCTGGGGCGTGCTCAACATCCATGCCTCCCTGCTGCCCCGCTACCGCGGCCCGGCGCCGGTGCACTGGGCCATCATGAACGGCGAGCGGGAAACGGGCCTTTCCGCCATGCGGATGGACGAAGGCCTGGACACGGGCCCGGTGCTGCTGCAGTGGAAGACGGAGATCGGGGCGGAGGAGACGGCCGGGGCGCTTCACGACCGGCTGGCGGCCGCTGCCGGGGATTTCCTGCTGCAGACCCTGACCGGCCTGGTGGCAGGCCGGCTCAAGGCCGTGCCCCAGGAGGAGAGAGCGGCCACCTACGCCCCCAAGATCGATCGCCGTCTGAGCACCGTTCAGTGGGACCGCAGCGCTTCCCGGATCGCGGCTCAGATCCGGGCGCTGGACCCCTGGCCGGGCGCCTGCGCGTGGTACCGGGGAACCCTCATCAAGCTGTTTTCCCCGAAGGTGTGCGGGGCCGGCGGGACCGGGCACCCGGTCCCGGGGCGGGTGAAGGGGCAGGCGGGAGAGCGCCTCGTGGTGGAGGCGAGCCAGGATAGCCTGGCGATCGGTGAGCTACAGCTGCCGGGGAAAAAGCGCCTGAGCGCGGGCGCGTTTTTGCGCGGCTTTCCGATCGAGCCGGGCGCCGTGCTGGGAGGGGAGTAGAGCCCCAAATTCGAAATGCGAAATTCGAAATTTCAAACAAATCCAAGTATCCAATGGCAGGAATCCAAGACAGCGACAGATTGTGAGTTGCCCGTCCGCTCAGTTCGTTTCGAGCGTTGGAGCAGGGGATTTTGATATGGTTTCGAGCTTCGGATTTCAGATTTGGTGCTTCGACCTCTGGCCGGTAAGGATTGCGAGATTCCGGAATAGATGACAGAACTTCGGAGAGAGCGCACCATAAATACCACACCCATGGCCGGGAGTCAGCAGCCGGGGGCCGAGGACGGTCTTCAGTGGCCGCGGCTGCGGACCTTCATCGGGCTTTTGCTGGTCACCTGCTGCTTCCTGGTTCTGCTGGCGGTGGTCCTGTGGTGGGTGCCCTACGTGGGCCTGAGCGGCATTCATCCCAGGCTGCCGCTCCTGATGGCCATGGTCTTCGGCGCGCTGGTGCTCTTCATGCTGGGCGGCGCGCTGACGCTGATCTTCACCATCCTGCGCGGCCGCAACCTTTTCTTCAACCGCCGCATCCGGGGTGTCGTCATCCGCATCCTGTTCCCGCTGCTGGTGATCGTCGGGAAGTGCTTCGGAATCGGCAAGGACGAGATCCGCCGGTCCTTTTTGGTCATCAACAACCGGCTGGTCCTGAGCGAGACCCGCCGGGTGCCGCCCGAAAAGCTCCTGCTGCTTCTGCCCCACTGTCTGCAGCACCACGAGTGCGACGTCAGAGTCACCGGCAACATCGAGAACTGCAAGGGCTGCGGCAAGTGCCGGATCAAGGACCTGGTGGCCCTTTCAAAGAAATACGGTATTCCGGTCGCGGTGGCCACCGGCGGGACGCTGGCCCGGCGGATCGTGGTGCAGTCCAGGCCCACCGTCATCATCGGCGTGGCCTGCGAGCGGGATCTGACCAGCGGCATCCAGGACACCTATCCGATACCCGTCTACGGCATCCTGAACCAGCGGCCCCACGGGCCCTGCTTCGACACCGACGTGGACCTGGAACTGGTGGAGAAGGGCCTGCGGACCTTTCTCGATCACGATGCGCCCGCAACAGCCGGAATCTCGCCCTGGCCGCGCTGAATAGCGCCGGGCAGGGCCCGGGTTCGGCGGAGCGCTTCCTGTCCCGGGGCTTCGAGCAAAACCCCGGCCTGGACCCGCGGGATCGGGCGCTGGCCATGCACCTGGTCCAGGGCGTGCTCCGCTGGCGCCTGCGGCTGGACTGGACGCTTCGGCACAGCTCCCGCACGCCGTTTGAGAGGATCGAGCCGCCGGTCCTCAACATTCTGCGCCTGGCGCTCTATCAGATCCTGTTCATGGACCGGGTGCCGGACTCCGCCGCGGTGAACGAGGCGGTGAAGCAGGCCAAGGCGGCCGGCCCCAGGCATGTCGCCGGGTTCGTGAACGGCATCCTGCGCAACCTCTGCCGCCGGGGGCAGGAATTCCCGCTGCCCGAGCGCGGCCCGGACCCGGCCGGCTATCTGAGCCTCTGCCACTCTTTTCCCCGCTGGCTGGTGGAGAAATGGATCCGGGAGCTGGGGATGGAGGAGGCTGAGCGGCTGATGGAGTCCCAGAACCGGATCCCGGAGCTGGTCATCCGGACGAACACCCTGCGCCTTGGGCCCGGGGATCTGATCGACCGGCTGGGCCGGGCCGGGATTGCGGCCGCTCCGTGCGCCTATTCCCCCGAAGGGCTGAAGGTCGGGCGGCTCGACGGGCCCGTGAACCGCCTGCCGGGTTTTGCCGAGGGGCTCTTCCAGGTGCAGGGCGAGGCGGCCCAGATCTGCTCCCGCCTGCTCGATCCCGCCCCGGGTGAGTCGGTGCTGGATCTCTGCGCCGGGCTGGGCGGCAAGTCCACCCATCTCGCCCAGCTGATGCGCAACACCGGCCGGATCGTCAGCCTTGACAATCAGCCGGCGCGCCTGCTAGGCCTTGCCTCAGCGGCCGGGCGGCTGGGCGCGCACTCGATCCATCCCGTGGCCGCCGACGCGAGCCGGGATCTGAAGGCGGTCCTGCGGGGGCGTTTCGACCGGATTCTGGTGGACAGCCCCTGCTCGGGACTGGGCATCATTGCCAGGCACCCGGACATCAAGTGGAGCCGGGACGAGAGCCAGGTACAGGTCTTCGCCCGTCTGCAGGGGGACATTCTGGATCAGGCCCGGGGCCTGCTGCGCCGGGGTGGCCGGCTGCTCTACGCGACCTGCACCCTGTCGCGCGAGGAAAACGAGGAGGTCGTCGCCCGCTTCCTGGCACGCTCCCAAGGAATGAGGCGGCTGGATTTGAGGCGGGAGGCCGCCCCCCGGTTCGCGCAACTGCTGGACGGGCAGGGCTTTTTCCGCCCCCTGCCCCATGTGCACGGCATGGAGGGGTTTTTCGGCGCTCTGCTGACCAAGACCGCACAATGAGCCGATCGCGGGCCATGGGCCGCAGCGTCCGAAGCAAGGAGGGACCGGCATGGGGAAGATCGCGCCTTCGATTCTGTCTGCTGATTTCAGCCGCCTGGGGGATGAGGTCCGCGCCGTGGAGCGGGCCGGCGCCGACTATATCCACATCGATGTGATGGACGGGCATTTCGTCCCCAACATCACCATCGGCCCGCTGGTGGTGAAGGCCGTGCGGAAGGTGACGGCGCTGCCCCTGGACGTCCATCTCATGATTGCAGAGCCGGACCGCTTCATCGACGATTTCACGGCCGCCGGGGCGGACCTGATCACGGTGCATGCCGAAGCGGGTGTGCATCTGCACCGCATTGTGCAGCACATCCGGCTGCGGGGGGCGAAGCCCGGCGTTTCGCTGAACCCGGCCACCGGCCTGGAGGCCCTGGAATACATTCTGCAGGACCTGCACATGGTGCTGCTCATGACGGTGAATCCCGGTTTCGAGGGTCAGGCGTTCATCCCCGAGGTCATCCCGAAGATCCGAAGGCTCAAGGAACGAATCCGGGACACCGGCCTCAGCATCGACATTGAGGTGGATGGCGGGATCGGCCCGGACACCATCGGCCAGGTGTCGGCAGCCGGCGCCGACGTCTTCGTTGCCGGATCGGCGATTTTCTACAGCGGCGACTATGAAAGCACCATCCGCCGCATGCGGGAAAGGATGCGCGGACACCCATGAAAGGCAGGCGAGATCCCGGGCACTGCGACTACCGGCTTTCCCGGGGGGCGGCCGGGGAAAAGGTCATCCAGCTCAGCGGGAAGATGGATGCGGTCAGCGCGCCCGCACTGATCCGGGAGTTCGCGGACCTGTTCAAGGCCCGGGCTCCAGTCAACCTGACGGTGGACCTGGAAGCGGTGAGCTACCTGGATGACTTCGGGGCCCTGGTGCTGGTAGAGCTCAAGAAACGGGTCATGGCGCGCAAGGGAAGGTTCGCCCTGCGAAACGTGCCCCCGAAAGCCGCCGACATCCTGGCGGCGCTGGACTTCGAGCGGCTCGGCCGACCCGTGGCCTTCACCAAAGTGCGGCGCCCGGGGGTGCTGGCGCGGCTGGGCGAGGGGACCCTGGGGGTGGTGACGGAAGTCAAGTACATGCTCGGTTTCATCGGCTCGCTGTGCCTGGCCCTGGGCTACGTCATCCTCCATCCCCGATCGCTGCGCGTGGACGACACCTTTGTCTGCATGCAGAAGACCGGCGTCGACGCCTTGCCCATCGTGGCCCTGATCAGCTTCCTGCTGGGTCTCATCATGGCCTTCATGTCCTCGGTGCAGCTCCAGCAGTTCGGGGCCAACGTCTACGTGGCCTCCCTGGTGAGCCTGTCCATGACCCGCGAGCTGGGCCCCATCATGACGGCCATCATCGTGGCCGGCCGGTCCGGCTCCGCCTTTGCCGCGGAAATCGGCACCATGCGGATTTCCGAGGAAGTGGACGCGCTCTTCACCATGGGTTTCGAGCCGACCCGGTTCCTGGTGGTGCCGAAGGTGATCGCGGCCCTGATCGTGGTGCCCCTGCTGACCCTTTTTTCCGACCTGTTCGCCATTCTCGGGGGCCTGGTGGTGGGCGTCTCCATGCTGGACCTGACGGTGAGCGCCTACGTGGCCCAGACCGTCAAGACCCTGGAGCTCTTCGACGTGTACTGGGGGGTGACGAAAAGCGCGGTTTTCGCCCTGCTGATCGCCTGGGTCGGCTGTCTGCGGGGATTCCGCGTCCGGGGCGGTCCGGCGGCGGTGGGTGAAGCGACCACCTCCGCCGTGGTGAGCAGCATTTTCCTGATCGTGGTGACCGACTCCATTTTCGCCGTCCTGCTCCGGTACTGGGGGTGATTCAGAGCGCGCATGGAACCGCAGCCGATCATCAAAGTCCGGGAACTGGTGGCCGGATACGGCCAGGAGGTCATCCTGGACCGGGTTTCCTTCGATGTTTTCGAGGGCGAGATCCTGGTGATCATCGGCCGGATCGGATGCGGCAAGAGCACCCTGCTGAAGCACCTGATCGGCCTGATGCGGCCTTTTTCCGGCCACATCTTCGTCGACGGCGACGACATCGCGCATTGCGACGAGGGGACGTTTCAGGGTATCCTGCGCAAGATCGGTGTGCTCTACCAGAGCGCCGCCCTGTTCGGTTCCATGACCCTCGCCGAGAACGTGGCCTTGCCGATCAAGGCCTACACCCGTTTGACACCGCTGTCGGTGGACACCCTGGTGCACATGAAGCTGAACCTGGTGGAACTGGGCAACTACGAAAACTACCTGCCCTCGGAAATCAGCGGCGGCATGAAAAAGCGCGCAGGACTGGCTCGGGCCATGGCGCTCAATCCCAAGATCCTCTTTTTCGACGAGCCTTCGGCCGGCCTGGACCCCATCTCCTCCAGTGAACTGGACAGCCTGATCATCCGCCTCAACCGGAGCCTGGGCACCACCATGGTCGTCGTGACCCACGAGCTGGAGAGCATTTTCGCGGTGGCCCACCGGGTCATCATGCTCGACAAGCGCCTCAAAGGGATCGTGGCCGAGGGGGATCCCAGGGAACTGCGCGAGCACAGCCAAAACCCAACGGTCAGGCAGTTTTTCGATCGCCGGGCGCAGGCCTCTGCCGGGGAACAGGGGGAAAGGGCCTGATGGCCTCCCAGAAGACGAAATTCGCGGTGGGGCTGTTCGCCGCCTGCGGCATCGGGATCGGGCTGGTGGCCTTCGTCTGGCTGGGCATGTCGCGCTACCTGCAGGAAGGCCAGTACTATGTGACCTACTTCAACGAGTCGGTCCAGGGCCTGAACCAGGACTCGCCGGTCAAGTACCGGGGGGTAGCGATCGGCCGGGTCGAGAGCATCGCGGTGGCGCCGGACGCCGACCTCATCGAGGTGGTGCTGAAGATCGAGTCCGGTCAAAGCCTCCAGCCGGACATCGTGGCCCAGCTCAAGGCGGTGGGCATCACCGGAAGCGTTTTCATCGAGCTGGACCGCCGACAGGAGGGCGAAGCCGACCGCTCGCCGGCGGTCCGCTTTCCCTCCCGCCACCCGGTGGTGGCCTCCAAACCGGCGGAGATCAGTGAACTGCTGAAAGGCGTCGACGATGTCCTGAATCAGCTTCGGAGCCTCGATGTGGCCGGGATCTCGGACAAGCTCAAGCAGACCCTGGACCACATCAACCAGACGATCGCGGAGGCCAGAATCAAGGAGCTGTCAGGCCGCCTGGAAAGCTCCCTCAAGGGGGCCGACCGCATTCTCGACGAGGAGCGCTGGGAGAGGATCGGTAATTCCCTGGAAGAGGTTTCCCGCACGGCGGTCGACGCGTTGACCCAGGCCCGGAAAAGCCTGAATCGACTGGAAGGGACACTCAAGGGGGTGGAGACGCTCACCGCGGAGGTGGCCGGCCCCATCCGGCAGGCGGCCGACAACCTGAAGCAGGCCACCGAGGAGGCGAAGGCGCTGATGAGCCGGGGCGGTACCCTGGTGGAGAACACGGACGCTTCGCTGGCCGAACTGCGGCGCCAGTTCCTGGGGGTGGCCCACAGCCTGCAGACGGCCGGCGAGAACCTGAACCGCCTGCTCGAACAGGTCGAGGAGCAGCCTTCCAGCATTCTCTTCGGCCGCCCCCGGCCGGCGCGCCAGGTGGAATCCGGCCGCTAGCCGGGCCGGGCAGCAAAAGGAGAACAGGGACATGCGGCGGAATTGGCAGTTCCTCATCCTGATCCTCCTGGCAAGCGGGTGCCTGGGCGCCCGGCCTACCGAGGAAACCCGGTACTATGTTCTGGAATACGACCCCCCGCGGCAAGCGGAAGGGCAGGCCGGCCTGCCGCTCGTCCTGCGGGTGGGCAGATTCGAGGTGGTCCCGACCTACGACAGCCGCTCCATCATCTACCGCGCGGACCAGTTCCGGCGCGATGCCTACGCCTTTGACAAGTGGCGGGACAAGCCCGGGGAAATGGTAGGCTATCTGCTGGCCCGGGATCTGAGGCACTCGGCCCTGTTCGAGGCCGTGCTGCGGGATGAAGGCTTGGTCGCATCCCATTACACCCTGAAGGGTTCGGTGGAGGAGTTCTACGAGCTGGACAGCGCGGAGGGCCGGTTCGCGGTTATCTCGCTGGAGGTCCTGCTGGTGGCCGAACCGGAGGCGGGCGGTGCCGGGCGGATCGTTTTCCAGAAGGACTACCGCGAACAGGAGCGCTGCCGGGTGAAAAACCCCGCTTCCCTGGCCGAAGCCATGAGTCAGGCCGTGGGACGGATCTCGACCCGGATCAGCCGGGACCTGTACAGCTGGCTGCGGGCGCGCCGGACAACCGGGTGACAGGCGCCCGGCGCCCGCCTTGTTTGCCGGCTTGCGCCGGGGTTGACGAAGCTGCGGTTTTTGCTTGATTTCTGCTGAAAACTTGTCCTATGCTACCGCGAATTTCGGCCCGGTTCGGGAGAGCCGCAAGGGCGAAGTGTCATTTTTCTTGAAAGGAGGATCGGGAGTTGGGTACGGGTACTGTCAAATGGTTCAGCGACAAGAAGGGCTTCGGGTTCATCAAACAGGAGAGTGGGCCGGACGTTTTCGTGCACTACTCTTCCATCAACGCTGCCGGCTTCAAAACCCTGGCAGAGGGGGAAGAGGTGAGCTTTGACCTCGAGGACGGCCAGCGGGGACCGGTGGCCAAGAACGTGATCAAGGTCTAGCTGCCGCTTCCAGCTGAAGAAATAGAAGGGCGTCCCGGGCGGGAACGCCCTTTTTGTTCACTCCGCTCCCTGCGATCGTTCCCCGGGCGGAGGGTTTGACTATTGGGCCGCCCGGTGCTATACCCATAGGCCTGATGAAGGGGTCCGGGAGGGATGGCCGAGTGGTTTAAGGCGGCGGTCTTGAAAACCGCTGTCCCGAAAGGGACCGTGGGTTCGAATCCTACTCCCTCCGCCACCATGCCCGGGATTCCTCCCTTTGCGGAGAGATGGCCGAGTCGGCTGAAGGCGCTCGCCTGCTAAGCGAGTGTTGGGGGAAACCTCAACCGCGGGTTCGAATCCCGCTCTCTCCGCCATTTTACGTACTCATATAGACTGCCCGCGGTCACGACAGCGTCCCCGAAAAACAAGACGTGCAAGTCAGCGTGCAGCTTTTGTTTCAACGCTCGCCAACAAGCCCCGCCGGCACCTGCCGCACCCGGTCATCAACCAGGGGCAGATGCGTTTCCGGAGTGCTCCGGCGGCGGTGCCTCAGAGCGACCTGTATCGGCTTCACGCTCCCCTTCCCGGAATCGTTGAGCAGGCTGGCCACGTGGTGGCGGATGGCATGGAACCCGAAGACCCGCACCCCGGCCTGCAAGCACAAATCCCGCAGCATGGACCCGAGGCGATTTTGGCTCAACCCGAAAACCCAGTCGTTGCCGGGTCTTTCTACGGGGAAGTTCAGCCTTGTCAAGCAAGCGTAAACCATTACCCCTCGAGGGCAGATAGAACACCCTTTTGGGGCTACCCGGTCATCGCCGGAAAGAAAACGTGAAATGCACTTCCCTGATTCGGCTCGCTTGCCACCTGCATCATGCCGTCATGGGCCTCAACAATACCCTTGACAATGGACAATCCCAGTCCGGTTCCGTGGATACTTCTGGTTTTTTCGTCTTTCACCCGGTAGAACCGCTCGAAGATGTGGTTCTGGTCCTCTTTCGCAATGCCGATTCCGGTATCCCGAACGGTAATGCGAACATATCTGTCTTCGTGCGCAGCGCAGACCGTCACCTTTCCACCAGCCGGGGTGTATTTTATGGCGTTGCTGATCAGATTGGAGAGCACTTCCTGCAGATTGTACTTGCTCCCCAGGACAAGCGGCAGATCCGGGATCGGGTCCAACTCGAGTTGAAGGCCTTCTGCCTTGGCCTTGTGCCCATGAAATGCCACCTGATCCTCCAATAGGGCCGCAATCTCCAGCGGTTCCATTTCTCCTGCAATAAGGCCGGATTCGATCCTTGCAAGATCCAGAAGCTCGCCGGACAATTCAGAAAGCATTTTGATTTTGTCAGACGCCCTTTCCAAGATCTCTCGCTGCTTCACTGTCAGATCTCCGGCCAAACCGTCCAGAATAACGCTGAGCTGAGCGAGCACTGAGTTCATCGGGCTTTGAATTTCGTGAGACACCATGGAGACAAAAGCCGATTTGAGTTCGTCCATTTTCCTCAGGGTTGTGATGTCGCGAAGTACCGTCACGGTCCCCAGATCGCGCGCCAGGCGGTCCCTGAATGGCGCACACCGGACGCTCAAAGTCATTTCCTTGCCCCCCTGGCTTTCCTGTTGGATTTCGCCGCTCAGTTCGGGTTTCACCTCCGCCGATCCGCCCAGCGCCTGGCTGATCATCTGATTCAATTCCTTGTTCGCAACGATCTCGGCTATCGGGCGGCCGGCCACCTCGGCTCCCCGGTACCCGATCATTTTCAGAAAGGCAGGATTCGCGAGCACAATCCGTTTCTGTCGATCGGTCGCCATCACGCCATCGGAGAGACGGTCTACAAGCACACGAATGCGCGACTTCTCTTCTATGATATCCCGCAGTGCCCTGGAGTATTCCAAGGCCTTTCTTACGGCCAAGCGAAGACGATTGGGATCAAAGGGCTTAGGGATGAAATCAAAAGCTCCTTTCTTGATGGCTTCGATAGCATGCTCAAGCGTGGCATACCCTGTGATGATGATGATCACGGTATCCGGATCCAGAGATCGAATCTCCGGCAGGAGATCCAAGCCGGATGGGCCGGGCATCATGAGATCAAGCAATGTGATATCGAAATGCTCCTTTTCGATGAGTTCAAGACCCAGTGCCCCGTTCTCGGCCTGGTCCACCTCAAACCCTTCACGGGTGAGCACCTTTCGGCAACCATCGCGCATCCTCTTTTCGTCATCGATGATCAATATCTTGGGGTCTGAATCCAAGCTCATATTCCGATGTCTGGTCATCCATTTTTCAGAAAGACTCCCTTTGATGTCAAAGATCCCGCTAAGCGATTTCCGACTCCTCGGCACGAATGTGCAAGGGCAGTTCCACAAGAAAGGTTGTTCCCTGCGGGCTGGTGGTTTTCACGGAAATTTCGCCCCCGTTTTCCTTGATGATTCCATACGCGGTGCTGAGTCCCAGCCCAGTCCCCTTTCCCGGCTCTTTCGTGGTAAAGAACGGATCAAAAATTCTGGGGAGATCTTTTTCAAGGATCCCACATCCCGTATCCGAGATCTCCAGGTAAACTTTTCTCGCAGGTTTGTTTCGATAGGTTCGGAATGTAAGGGTTCCCTTCCCATCCATGGCTGCGACAGCGTTCATCACTATATTGATAATGACCTGGGTGAGCTGGTTCCTGTCGGCATGGATCAACATCATCCCATCGGACATCTCTTTTACCACCTGGATATTTCTGAAAAGCGTCTGATCTCTGATCAGGCTCAAGCTGTTTTCGACAAGTTCATTGAACTGGGAAACCCCGCGACATGGGTTGGTCTGGCGGCTGTAGGCCAGCAGGTCCTTTACAATCTCTTTACAGCGATTGGCATCTTCTACCACGTATTGTAGATCCTCACGGATCGGATGCCCTTCTTCCAATTCTTCAATGGCCAGATTGCTGTAAAGCAGGATCCCGCCGAGGGGGTTGTTGATTTCGTGGGCCACCCCTGCAGCCAACTGTCCCAGCGAAGCCATCTTTTCCGATTGGGCGAGTTGCACCTGGGCCTCCTTCAGCCGCCTTTCAATTTCGATTCTCTCCCTTAAATCGTTGTAGATTCCCGCCGTGGCGATCTCTTCTCCGTTCGCGTAGATGATGGCTGCGGTCATCTCGACAGGGATCTCCTCTCCCTCGGAGTTGACAATGGTGACTTTGGTGCTGGGAAGCTTCCCCTTCCCCCCGTGATCCTCGTCCCGTATCTTCTTCATGATCTCTCGGGCCGTTCCGTGCGGATAGAACTGCTCTATGGTGAGACGCTGGCAGGCCTCGGCCATGCTATACCCAAACAGCTCTTCGGCGGCCTTGTTCATGACCAGAATTCTCCCCGTCAGATCCGCCGCCACGATCGCACTTGCCGAGCTTTGAACCACCCTTTCGAGGAACTCCTCCATTCCGCTCAGGCGTCTTTCAAGTGACTTGATGCGGGTGACGTCCCTGACGCTCTCCATGATGTAGGCGATCTCACCGTTGTCATGGAGTATGGGAGAAAACACCCTTTCCTCCCATTTCTCTCGTCCGTCTTTCTCCACGAGTCGTTTCAGGATCGAATGTCCTTTCTTGTCTTCCATAACTGCGGAAAAAGGGCAGGCTTCAGGGCCGCAAGGCTCCGTAGACCCATAGAAGATCTCGTGGCAGGTTTTCCCGATGATATCCTTTTCAGGACCGAATGTATCGAAAAAGACCTCATTGGCACCTCGGACGACCTTGTTCGGTTTGAGGATGAGAGTGGGGAAGGAGAGGGAGTCAAAGACCCTGATCCTCCAATCCATTTCCTCGGCCCGGCTGTCACTGTTCATGGGGTCCATGCTCGGCATCCCTAGTTCAAGGCACCTCAAAGCTCTCGATCAATGCTTCTTTAGAAGCCGCGGCTTTGCCGGCGGGAACGACAAGAAAGACGGCCGCGCCGGAGCAACTCGTCACCAGGATCGGAATCCCTTTCCGGCCCAGCGCGCCGAACGTCGCAGCGGCGATCCCGGATCGGTCGCCGAAGTGCGGTCCAAAAAAGAAAAGGAGTTCCACGGGGGCGATGACCTCTATGCCCCATTCACCCGCACATCTTTGGCTGCGGTCCAGGAGCGTCCGGATCTTAGGTTCTTCCTGGGCTTCGCAAAGAAGGTATCCGCAGGAACCCCCCGCCCCATCCGGTTGGATCATGGCCAGCTGAAAACCCCTGCTTTGGTCCTCCAGGCACTGGACCGCTTCCCCCCATCGGATCAGTGCTTGGGCGGGGAAGACCATCCGCACCAGAACCAGGTTCCGGACTTCTTGAAACCCGTAGGTCTTGATCTTGGATTCCCAATAGACGGCAATGCTCTGGAGGGGGCCCCGGCTCGGCTTGCCATGGGAAGAGCCATCCGGAGTTCTTGTCCATTCACCCTGGGGATCGAGGGGATCTCGCTTCATTTTTCTCGCGCTTGAACTGCCGGAAACTGGGGCCTGAGAGGCACATGGTCCTCGGGGATGTCGAGCAGGTCAGTCAAGATTCCGACCGCCTTTTCCAGACAGCCATATTCCGTGACAAAGGTCAGCATGGATAACGACGAGGCCATGCCGAAGATCGGAATGCCAGCGCGGAGGAGCGCTGAGAGAGGCACCCCAATGACCCGGTAACTGGCTTGATGAGGAAACAAAGCCACCAGACCGACACCTGAAATAAACGTGGTGGCGGCGGCAAGATCATGGTTGGAGGCTACCGCCTCCTGTGCTTGATGTTGATCCTCCGCGGCAATGCAGCAGGTGGCATGCTCCTCGCCACTTGTACAATCCGCGGACAAGAACGCGATATTGATCTTGCGCTCCGCTAACATCCGACAAAGGGTGGAGAAAAGATCCCCTTTCCTGTCGGGATTCCTGAGCTGGATTGCCAACAACTCACAGCTCAGCTTTATCCCTTCGATCTTCACCTTCCCAACCGCTCGCGGAACCACTACGCCGCACCCGTGCCTTTCATGCCACGAGACATGAGGTCCGGACATGGCAAGGGCGGGCCTTTGTCGGCAGCACCGCGTTCACCTCACTGCCTATCGGGTGTAATCCTTTACAATCTCCATTAGTTTGCCCAGGTCGATCGGCTTCGGCAAGTAATCGTCGGCCAATGTGGTTCGCCCATCCCTGTGGGTGTAGTTGGTCGAGGTTACCGCCGATCCCACTGCCGTCAGGAGTACCACCGTGATGCCTTTGTGCTGTGGATCCGTCTTGATCTCATTGCATACTGCGTACCCGTCTTTTCTCGGCATCATCACATCCAGTACAATGAGGTCGGGCTTCTCGACTTTGATTTTCTCCCATGCCTGAATGCCGTCATAGGCTTTGGCCACCCGGAAGTTCTCACTTTCCAATTTCATAGAGATAGCCTCGACCAGGTCCGGATCGTCGTCCACCACCAAAATGAGCTTTTTCTCAGCCATCAAAACCTCCTCTTCCTTATCCAAAAAGCGTCAAAAGATCCATGCCAATGGATCGTGCGGAATCGCACCATCCACCTCACATCCCGGGGCGTGGCAGGAGTCCGGCCCTTTCTACGATCTCGGGGACCTTTTGTTCCCACTCAATGGCCATAATGTGGAAACCGTGAACCCCTTCCACCTGCATCAGCTGTTGCATGGTTTCGACACAGATGTCAATTCCCTCCTCGGCCTGCTTGCTCTTCTCCACGCCGGCCATCCGCTTTACCAGTTCATCAGGGACATCCATGCCCGGCACCCTGTTTTTCATGTATTTGGCCATGCCCGCGGATTTCAAAGGGGTCAGTCCCGCCAGGATGAACGTCCTCTCATGGAGCCCGCGGTCGCGGACTCCCTCCATCCATTTCTTGAACCTCTCCAGGTTGTAGATGCATTGGGTCTGAATGAAATCCACCCCGGCCTTCACCTTTTTGGCCAGACGGGCCACCCTCAGTTCAAAGGGGTCGGCAAAGGGATTGGCAGCCCCGCCGATAAACATCTTGGGGGGGGCAATCATCTCGTCTCCCCCTTGGAACCTGCCGTCGTCCCGCATCCGTTTCACCATCTGGACGAGCTGGATGGAATCGAGATCATAGACATTGGCGGCCATGGGATGATCCCCGAAAAGAGGATGGTCGCCTGAGAGGCACAGCATGGTATCGATGCCGTGGGAATAGGCTCCCAATATGTCACTTTGCATAGCCAGCCGATTTCGGTCCCTGGTGACCATCTGAAAAATCGGATTCAGGCCCATCTGCTTCAAAATGATACAGGCTGCCCAGCTGGACATGCGGACCATGGCGGTTTGGTTGTCGGTTACATTGATGGCATCCACGTATCCCCTGAGCAGCTCTCCCTTCTCCCGGATCTTCTCAGGGGCCGCACCGCGGGGGGGCCCGCACTCCGACGTGACCGCCATTTTCCCGGAGTTGAGCACCTTTTCAAGCGCACTTCCAGTCTTCATGACGCCAAATCCTCTCTAATGATCTTGCGGGGGCCGCCGTCCCTGCTCGTTTGCCAATCCTTCGCCGTTATGATGTCCTCGAACCTCTTCTCCAAGCCCAAGGCCTTGAGTCTTTCCCAAATGAGCTGCCAGGCGCAATCCACATCGGGGCTGATTTCGCATTTTCCGCGGCTTGAGCCTCCGCACGGCCCATTGAGGAGACGTTTGGCGCAGCGCGCCACAGGACAAATTCCTCCCGTGATGCCCAAAATGCACTCCCCACACCCCTGGCACCTTTCGGCCCACACCCCTTGCCGTTCAGAAGCCCCCATGAACTGCGTGTTCAAGGCGGGGAAAACCGGTTTTTCCCTGAAGCGTCTGGCGATCTCCTGAACCCCGCACCCGCAAGCCATGGAGACGACGGCCTCCGCCTGATCGATGTGGCGGGCCAACTCCTCCACGTATTCCGGGTCGCACTGCCTCTCCAGCGTGCTCTCTTTCACATCCAGGGTTTTGCCTGATTGCATGAAGGCCATCTGCAGGGCCGAGGACAGAAGACCGACCTCCTTCCTTCCCCCGGCGGCGCAAACGGTGACGCACTCGTTGCAGCCCACGAGCAAAATCCGCTTGTAGGGTTCGATATAGGCAAGGATCTCCTTCATCGGTTTTCGGACTGCAGTAATCATCGCTCCGGTTTCTCCTTTCAGCCGACGGTTGACTGCGGCCGCTTCATCGGGCCGCGCTTGATCGGGCTGGGTCCCAGCTGCTGTATTCTGTCTGTGAAGCTCGAGGCGATTTGTGCGAAGCGTTCGCCCATGCCGGCCGACACCGAGACCATTTCGACCCGTTCCGGCTCCATGCCGATCTCCTTCAGCAGGGTCTTCACCTGGGCGACTCGACGCATCGCCTTGATATTGCCGTTTTTGAAGTGACAATCCCCTTCCAGACAGCCAGCCACGTAAACTCCATCGGCCCCCTTCTGCAGGGCCTTCATGATGTGGATGGCATCGACCTTGCCGGAACAGGGTACGCGGATGATCTTCACATTGGGCGGGTAGCTGTGCCTCATGCTCCCCGCCATGTCCGCCGCCGTATAGGCACAGTAGTGGCAGCAAAAGGCCACAATGACAGGTTCGAATTCCCTCATGGCCCCACTCCTTCCAGCAAGCCGCTCAGTTGGGCCATGACAATATCATCTTCATATTCCATCAGCTCAATGGCCTTGGCCGGACAATCTGCGGCGCACACGCCGCACCCATGGCATTTCGCGGGATCGATCTCCGAATACCCTTCCGCGTTGATGAACGGTATGTCAAACGGACAGGCGCGAACGCACACCAGGCAAGCCGCGCATTTCCTGCCGTCCACCCTGGCCACCACAGCACCCAGGTTGATGGTGTCCCGGGCAAGGAATGTCTGGGCCCGACCCGCAGCGGCCTGGGCCTGGGCAATGCTCTCCCGGATGCTCTTCGGCGCATGGGCCGTTCCAGCCACCAGAAAACCCGGAACGGGTAGATCAACCGGTCGCAGTTTCACATGGTCTTCCAGGAAGTACCCGTCCGATGATCGGGGCAGCTTGAATATCATGGCCAGGTCTTCGGTCGCTTCCTCATCGGCGATGAAGCCGGTGCTCAGGGCAAGAAAATCGGCCGTGATCTCCGTTTCACGCCCCAGAATCGGCTCTCGAAATCGTACCGCAACCTGTTGCCCTTTGGCTTGAACGAAGGGTTTTTTTTCGGGCTCGTACTGGACGAAGATGACTCCGCGCTCTCGCGCCTCCCGGTAATAAAGTTCCTGGAAGCCTTGAGTCCGCATGTCCCGGTAGAGTACTACGATTCGGGCGTCGGGATTCCGATCCAGAATCCGCAGCGCGTTTTTCACGGCAGCCTGGCAGCAGACGCGGGAACAGTTGGGGTTCTCCTCGCAGCGGGAACCGACGCACTGAATCATGACTCCGCTGCGCCAGCTCTTCACTCGCTCGGTGTCATCCTCCAGCAGGGTGTCGAGATCCAACTGGCTGAAAACGGACTCATGCTGGTCCAGCAGGTATTCCTGGGGGCGATGGGGAAAGGCGCCGGTCGCTAGAATCGTGACCCCGTGATTGATCGCCCGATAGTACATCCGGGGAGCAATCTGGACGCCGGTTTTGAAAAGGCCGGGGATTCCGGAATGGTCCACGATAATACAGTTGGTCAGAACCTGGATACGTTCATGAAGGGTGGTCTTTTCGATGAGGTCACGGAGATAGGCCTGGACATCGTCCCCTTCCAGGGTCTTTTTGATTTTCCGAGTCACCCCCCCCAATTGTCCGGATCTCTCCACAAGATGCACCTTGAAGCCTTGATCAGCCAGGCACAAGGCGGCGTTCATTCCTGCAACGCCCCCGCCCACGACCAGAACGTCCTTGTTCATGGGGAGCACATGATCCGCGAGCGGGTGCCGCAGCGACGCACTGCATACGGCCATCCGGATTAGGTCCTTGGCCTTGTCCGCGGCCGCCTCAGGGCGGTCCCGGTGGACCCAGGTATCCTGGTCGCGCAAATTGGCCATCTCGACCAGGTATTTGTTGAGCCCGGCCTTGCGAACGGTATCCTGAAACTTGGTCTCGTGGGTGCGCGGCGAACAAGCCCCGACCACAACCCGATTCAGCCCCCGTTCCTCCACAACCCTGCGAACGCGGTCCAGCGACTCTCGGCTGCAGCCGTACCCGATGTGTTCGGACACGCTCACGTTAGGGAGTGCCTTTGCGTATGAGACCAGGGCATTCACGTCCACCACGCCCCCGATTTCATGTCCGCAGTCGCACAGGAAAACGCCGATCTTGGGGGCCTCATGGCTGACGTCGCGCTCCGGGGGCAGCTCTTCCTCGCTCTTTTTGCTCTGTTCGGGCCTTGGCAGGTTTTTTGCCGCCATGCAGGCAGCGGCACTCGCCTGAACCATGGTCTCGGGAATGTCTTTGGGCCCCTCGATGAGTCCGCAAACATAAACGCCCGGTCTTGAAGTGGCTACGGGATCGAAGGCAGAGGTCTGCACGAACCGGTGTTCATTCAGCTCGACACCGATTTTCTCGGCCATCTCCACAATGTCCGGTGGCAGCCGAAATCCCGTGGAGAGGACCACCATGTCGAAGACTTCCTTCTGGGCCACCGGGTCTTCGTCCGTGACAAAGGTGATGGACAAATCGTCCGACTGGGACTCCGGGATCACGCTGTGGGGCCTCGTGCGCACGAAGCGAACGCCGGATTCCTTCTTGGCCCGCTGATAGTAGCGTTCATAGTCCTTGCCCGAAGCCCTCATGTCCATGTAGAAGATGACGGTTTCGATATCATCCCGGAACCGCTCTTTGGTGACGATCGCCTCCTTCAGGGCGTACATACAGCAGGCGCTGGAGCAGTAAGGGGCATCCACCTGGTTGCTCATCCGCGATCCCACGCACTGAATCCAGGCAATCTTTTTTGGGACCTTGCCGTCTGAAGGGCGGACCAGCTGTCCTTGGCTGGGCCCAGAGGCAGACAAGATGCGCTCATACTCCAACCCAGTCACCACATTGGGATAGGCTCCGTAGCCGTAGTTGGGCAGACCCGTAGGGTCGAAAAGCTCGGCGCCGGCGGCCAGGACGATGGAGCTCACCTCCAGTTGATGAGACCGTTGTTCATCATCAGCCACAATGGCCCCTGCGGGACATATTGAACTCAGACCTTCAACGTCAGTGCATTTTCCCATGTCGACGGAAAAGGCTTGCGGAGTGACCTGCGGATATCGCATGCAGGTGGGTGCGCGATGGTCTAAGCCCGGCGTAAATTTCACACACCCGGGATATTTCCGCAGGCATTCCCCGCAGGCGGTACACCTCTCCAAGTCGATGAAGCGCGGGGATGTTTTCAGGGTGACCTGGAAATGCCCTTCCTGCCCGGCCACATCAGTCAGTTGGGTTAGTGTCAAGAGCTCAATGTGCAATCTTCGACCGCTTTCTGCCAGGTCGGGAGAGAGGGTGCACAGATCGCAGTTGTTCGTCGGGAATGTCCTATCCAGCTGGGTCATCAAGCCGCCTATGGACGGGGCCTTGTCGATCAGCACGACGTCCCTGCCGGCCGCGGCGAGATCCAAGGCCGTTCTGATGCCGCCGACGCCTCCGCCGACCACCAGAACCTTTCCGTTGGATTTTGAGTTTCGTGAGCTTTCCATGTCATCCTCTCCATCCATCGGGATGGGTAAGCGCTAAGATCGTGAACCGCGCATCACAGACCGGCATAATCGAGGATGGCCGGGAGCTGATGTTCCCAGCCAAGGGTCACAACCTGAATCCCTTGGGCCATGTTCCGCAGGCCGGCAATGGTTTCGCCCGCGATGCGCAGCCCTTCTGTTTCCCTTTCAGGGGATTTGCGCATGCGCTGTATCATGGCTTCCGGGATGTGGATGCCCGGTTCGTTGGTCGCCATATAGCGGGCGATCCCGACGGATTTAAGCAGAAATACGGTCGGGATCAAGGGGACCCTCAGGTCCTTGGCCTTCTCTCGGAAAGAGACGAAATACTCGATGTCAAAGACCGGCGGAGTCACAATGAACAGCGCCCCGGCCTCTACTTTTTTCCGGGCCAGGTCAAGTTCCCGTTCTAAGGCGGCCTTATCGGCATACGGCGCAATGGTGCATCCAACCGTGAAACTGGGTGCGCCTTTGAGCTCAAAGCCTGCCATGTCCACCCCTTTCTGAAGGGATCTCACCGCACCCAGTATCCCCAGTTCATCGATGTCATCCACAGGCTTGGCATCCCGGTGGTCTCCGTGCACCATCTCTTCGCCACGAACCACGATGAGATTCTGGATGCCCAGGACATGGGCCGCAAGCAGATCCCCCTGGAGGGCCATGCGGTTGCGGTCCCGACCGTAGACACGGATGATGGCCTCGATGCCTTGTTGCTGCATGAGGGTGCCGCCCGCAAGAGCACTCATGCGCATCATGCCATCGTCCATGTCCGGGATCACGGCGGCATCGACACGCCCCTTGACCCTTCGCGCATGGGTGACGAGTTCAGAAATGTCCACCCCCTTTGGGGTGTCCATCTCAGCCAAGATGACAAATTCACCTGCGGACAATCGCTCTTGAAAACGCATAGGTCATCTGCTCCTTCCTGTCTTTTCTTCAACCCTCCGGCCAAGAAAACGCGAGAACCGAGAAACAGCACCTCGCTGAAGGCGCATGGGATATGGTACAGCAAACCCAAATCATCCAAATGCCTGCGACATAGGGCTGCACTTACATGTCCCTGGTCGTCTCGAAAGCCGGGTTGAGTCTCCGCAGGGATGCCAGTGTTTCAACCGCTTCTTCCGGGCCCGGCCGGGGAGCTAAGCGGGCCACCACCCCGAGCCCCTCACTCATCTGGTGAAATTCTTCATCCGGGGCAGCACTGACCACGACCGTGTTGATCATGGCGTCCACCGCCAATAACCTGATCACCAAATCCAACGGGGCGGCATCGGCGAGAGCTTCGTCGATCACCACCAAGTGGGGGTGCTCCGTCCGCGCAATCTCCAGGGCCGTTTTGCCCGATTCCGCCCAGCCCAGGGACACCTCGGCGTCAGCTGAAAGTCCGGCTGCGAAGCCGGTCAGGTTTTCACGAACAGACGATACCAGTAGGACCCTGAGCATTGACATCTGCAACTGCCCCCCCTCGGGCGGATAGGCTCTGCGGTCCAGCCCAGCCCCGCTTTGCCGCAACACGAACCCGGCCCGGCGCAGCCGGCCTCAGCGGCTCTGGAGCCGCAGCCGGAAGGATCATTCGGGCCGGGAGGCTCTACCGGCACCTCACCGCGCTGCCCGCAGTCCGCGGCATTCGATTTCACAGTTCGGCATGGAGACTTCTTCTCATAACCCGGAGGGCCGTCTTGAGACCTCCGCGGCGATGGCTTTCTGATAGTAGTCGGCAATGGCCTCCCCGAGACTGTTCACCGCCAACCGTGCACAGTGCAGGTGGTCTTCCGGAAGGCCGCCCAGGGCCTGCTCCACATCCTCCGGTCCCAACTCCAGCGCCCGCTCGATCGTCCTGCCCGTGGCCAGTTCGCTCAGGGCACTGGCGCAGACCATGGTGTAAATGCAGCCATTGGGCACCACTTTGATATCGCTGATTCGGTTTTCGTTCACCAAAATGGCCACTTCCACCGAGTCGCCGCACTGCCCGACACCCCTGGCCCATCCACTGGGGGAGGGGATCCTCCCCAGGTTGCGCGGAAACCGGGCATGGTACAGGAGCTTCTGGTCCGGGATACTCTGTCGAATGATCGCCGCATCTGACATCGCGATCTCCATCTTCCCCGCGAACTAGAGTCCCGACTGGGGCTGCACACCACCCCCGCCGCCGCAGGTGTGTTCCTGGCCGAAACGCGACAGTCGCCCTTCGATCAGCGCTGTCACCGCCTCTCCCACGGTTTGCGACTCTCCGCCGTAGTATACCTCGATGCCCACCTGGTTGAACCCCATCAGGGGCCTCATTCCCATACCCCCGGCGATGAGCAGGTTTACGCCGTGCTGGGCAAGATGCTGCACCGGGGCCATGCAGCCCCCCTGCTGATGGGGCACGTTGGGAATGACCCGGTTCTCGGCGACCTGGTCATCCTCCACCCTCACCAGGGTATACAGGTCGCAATGCCCGAAATGGGCTCCCAGAGGCGCATCCAAACCACCGGGGTTGACGGAAGGTATTGCCACTAGTGCTTTCATGATTCTCTCCTTTCGGCCGCTTAAGCGGCTTGCTTGAGTGCCGCCAATTCCATGATTTCGATCCATGCCTGCCTCACCAGCCCCGCAAGGCCTCCTGTTTGGTACTCCGTTATGGCCTGACCTTTCACCATGGCCTCGGTCATGGCAGGGTCGTGGGGAAGCCGGGACAGGAGGTGAAGGCCGCGGTCCCGGCAGTAGGCTTCGATGCGTGCGGTTTCCTGCGTGTTAAGATCGAATTTGTTGACGATCACGCCCGCGGGCAACTGGAAGTGGGCGCACAGCTCCACCACCCGTTCCAGATCGTGCCGGCCGGAGGGGGTGGGCTCGGTGACCGCCACCACCAGGTCGGTTCCCGACAGAGAACTGATCACCGGGCAACCTATCCCCGGCGCCCCGTCGCACAGAATCAGGCCAAGACCATGCTGCCGGGCGAACTCCCGGGCCTGCTGCTTCAGAAGGGCCACCAGCCGTCCGGAGTTCTCCGCACCGGGGAAGAGCTGCGCATGCACCATGGCTCCGAACCGGGTATCGGACACATACCATTGCCCGCAGTGTTTTTGGGGAAAATCGATGGCTTCAGCCGGACAGAAGTGCACGCATACCTTGCACCCCTCGCATTTCAGGGGATCGATCGCAAAGGTCCCGTCCACCTGCCTGACTGCTTCATAGCGGCACCGGTCCACGCAAATCCCGCATTGCTCGCAATGTTCGCTATCGATTACCGCCTCGTTGCCGGAATAGAACTCTTCGACCCTCCGATGCTCCGGTCGCAGCAGCAGGTGCAGGTCCGGAGCGTCCACATCCAGGTCGCAGATCACCTTTTCGGTAGCCAGGTGGGCAAACGCCGCGGTGAGGGACGTCTTGCCCGTGCCGCCCTTGCCGCTGAGGATCACGATCTCAGGCATTGACCGCCTCCCTGCCGAAAGGGCCTTCATGATCGGCCAGCTCCCGCGTCTTGCGGGCCAGATCCTCGAAAGCTACCTTCAAGTCCGCGGATGACTCGGCGATCAGTTCCCCCCGTGAGTAGGCTTCGGCTATGGCCCGGTCGTAAGGGATTTCAGCAATCAGCGGTATGCGGTTTTCCCGGCAGAAGCGGTACACCGACCGCTCTCCCAAACCGGCACGATTGATCACCGCCGCCATGGGCTTTCCCAGGGGTGCAAACGAATCCCAAGCCAGCTTGAAATCGTAAAATCCGAATGGTGTCGGCTCGGTGACCAGGAGAATGACGTCACTGTCCATGACCGCGTTGACCGCCGGACAGCTCACGCCCGGCGGGCAGTCGATGATCGCATCCGAAGGGACCGCGGTCAGCATTTGCTGCAGCTCAGCCTTGACCGCGCGCATCAGGGGCGGGCTCATAGCCTCGCCAACCTTGAGACGGCCCATCAGAAAGTTGATTCGGCCGGCCCGGCCCCAGCTGACCTCTCCCAGTTCACGCTTTCCCGGGCTCAGGGCCTCCTCCGGACAGACGGCCAGACAGCCTCCGCAGCCGTGACACATCTCGGGAAAGGTGAGCAGGACCTCTCCCATCACGACGATGGCTTTGAACTGACACAGTTCAGCGCAGGCCCCGCAATGCGTGCAGCGGGATTCATCGGCCACCGGAATCTCCATCTCGGCCAGCGCCCGCCCCTTGATCTCCGGACGCAGGAACAGGTGCAGGTTGGGCTCCTCCACGTCCAGGTCAACAGCCGTGACGGGACCCTCCCACACCGAGGCCATGGAAGCGGTCACCATGGTTTTGCCGGTCCCGCCCTTACCGCTGGCGACGGCCACAATCATTTCGATTCTCCTGTTTGGTCTCTGCCGCTGCAAACGGCCATCGGTTTTCGTCCCATCCTTCACCACGCTATAGAAAGCAAGGCAGGGAATGTGCCCCAGACCCTAAAGGTCTTCATCGGTTGGGGCGCGACGCCATGCTCACCTGACCGGCCCGAAAACGCTCCAGCGCCTGTCCCACGGTCAGGCCTCCCAGATCCTGCCCCACCTGGATTCCGGCCGCGGCCAGGGCCTGGAAAGCCTTGGGTCCCACATAGCCGGTGAGCACCACCTTAGCCCCGGAGTTCGCCACCAGCTCCGCAGCCTGGATGCCGGCTCCGCGGGCCAGGGTCTGAGAGGCGCCGTTATCGAGGTATTGGAGACCCTCGGTCTGCGGGTCCACGATCACAAAACCTGCCGCCCGGCCAAAGCGGGGATCCACCCGATCCTCCAGGGCCGGTCCTTCACTGCTCACAGCGATTTTTGCCATTTTCAGCTCCTCTTTCCAGGTGCCGGCACAGCTCCGCGCACCTTCCATGGCTTCTGGTTTCTGCCCTGTCCCATTGACAGCGCTTCCAAATCGTCGACCACCCTTGATCGCATAATGCCCCCCTTCGATCCGCAGGGCCCACCCGTTGACCACGGCTTCGGCTACGGTCCGTCTCGCCTCCGCCAAAACCCGGCCGAAGGTATGGCGCGAGACCTTCATGTGCCTTGCCGCGTCCTCGCGGGAGAGCCCTTTCACTTCGGCCAGGCGCAGGGCCTCATAGCCTTCCACGGGCAGTTTGACCTCAGTCAGCCCGCGCATGGGGATGCCGCGCGGCTTGAAATAGTCGGCCTTCGGCGGGTTTCGGACCCAGCGGCATTTTCGAGGACGTGGCATGAGGCTCTCTTTATGCTCCCTTGAGCAAACCAAACATAGGCTTGGAAGCGGTCTTGTCAAACTTTTTTTGCTCTGAGGAGCATTATTCGTTCCCGTCTGCGACGATCGCCAGGTCCTGAACGCACCCTTTCTGGATCGGTTCGGTCCCCCGTTTCAGAACCTACAGGCAATCATCACGGACCCGCTTTGCAAGGAGTGTTCCTTCCCGCAGCTGTGGACCACGAAATGGCAGATGTAGGGTCGCAAGTTTCCTCAGGACGCCAAAATCGTTTTATTTCAATTGGTTGAAAGCTCGCCTGCATGTTCGGGTTGCCTCCGTGAAGGAGCTGAGGCTGAAAAAATCGGAACCCGGTCGGATTGTTAATTTTGCAATTCTGCAATGATCGCATCGCTGTCATTGCATTTCGGCAATTACTGCCAGAGATCCTCTCAGCCGCTGGCAGCCGAGTCCGGGCCCGGAGCGCCATGGGTGCCGGGCCGCCACCCTCGCCGGCAACCAGGGTCTGCAATCGGATGTTGAGAAATGGGCGGAACAACGATACGTTGGATAATTATGGTGATCCCTGTTTCGGCCGGTTGAAACCGGGGCCAAACCCCCGATCATGGGGAATGCCATAGTATGGGTCGATGAGAGCTACACGCGGGATGAGCCGCTCCCGACAATGCGGGGGCCTCTCTGCGCGGGGGGTTGTCGACGTTGTCGCGATTGCGGCGGAGGTACTGGATCATGCGGGACCGCAGCAGGTTATTTCTACTCACGGTAATGATGTCGGCAGCCTCTCTGCTCACTGCCGGAACGGCTCTCGGAATTCTGTACAGAACCGCTCTCGGGGAGGAACGGACGCGGTTAAAGGAGACCGCTGGAAGTCAAGGCCGACTCATAGCGGCACTAGGTCGCTACGATAGCAGGCACGGGCGCGACGCCCAAGAATCGCAGGAGGCTACACTATCCCAGGTGATCGATGCGCACAGGCAATACGAAGGTTTCGGGAAAACAGGAGAGTTCACGCTTGCCCGGCGCGAGGCAGGATCCATCGTTTTCCTGCTGAGGCATCGACATGGGGGGCTCGACTTGCCCAATCCCGTTTCCTTCGCATCAGACCTCGCTGAACCGATGCGCCGGGCCCTCTCGGGTAAGACCGGAACCATGATGGGGCGCGATTACAAAGGGGAGAAGGTGTTGGCGGCCTATGAGCCGATTCAAGAGCTGGATTGGGGTGTCGTAGCCCAGATCGACCTATCAGAGATCCGGGCTCCATTTGTACGCGCCGGCACATTCGCAGGGGGCCTGGGGCTCATCATCGTATTGGCAGGGGCGGCGCTTTTCCTTCGGACTGCGCCCCCGTCTTCTGAACCGCTTCAAGAGCAATTCCTGGGACAGCAGAAGCTGAATGAGGAGTTAAGACGGGAAATCACTCAGCGCGAAGACGCTGAGCAGACCTTGAGACGCTTTGCTTCCATCGTTGAATCCTCGGACGATGCGATCCTCTCAAAGACCCTGGATGGGATCATCCTCAGCTGGAACAAGGCCGCGGAGAAGCTCTATGGGTTTTCGGCAGAAGAGATGGAGGGCAAGTCCGTTTCAATACTCGTGCCACAGAATATGCCGGATGAGGTGCCCGAAATCCTGGCAAGGATATCCAGGGGTGAGCGGGTCGACTACTACGAAACGGTCAGGCAGAGAAAGGATGGGAGCCTTGTGGATGTTTCTTTGATGTGTTCTCCGCTCTTCGATGAATCGGGCAACATCGTGGGCGCGTCCGCAATCGCCCGCAATATCAGTGAACCTAAACAGGCCGAAGTCGCTTTGCGTTCAAGCGCAGAGCTTTTCCGCCACCTGGTTGAGAACTCACCTACCGGGATTTCCATTGTGCAAGATGATGTGGTCGTCTATCAGAATTCCGTGCAGGAAGAAATCTTCGGACCGTTGCCGCGGTTGTTCAAGCTGAAGGACCTAGAGGGAATCCATCCGGATGATGCCGAAGCAGTCAAAGAAATGTATGCAAGTCTGGCTTCCGGAAAGAGACACTCCATACACGTGGACTTCAGGTATAGTCCTACCTGGAAGGACGCGGGCCACTCCAAGATAAAATGGATTAAATGCAGAGCAAGAGTAGGCGAATACGCGGGGAAAACGTCGATATTCGTCAATGTCATGGACACGACGAGGGCGAAGGAGTTAGAGAACCTCATAAGAACCCAGGATAAGATGAGTTCCCTGGGCCGGGTGGCCGCCGGTCTCGCGCACGAGATAAGAAACCCCCTTTCAGGCATCAACATCTATTTGAACACCCTTCAGAAGATATATGACAAGGCGGATCAGCGAGAAAAGGTGGAAGGAATCATTAGCCAGATCCTCTCCGCATCCCGCAAGATAGAATCCATCATAAGAAGAGTCATGGATTTTGCCAAACCCAGCGCTCCTGAATTCTCCATGACGGACTTGACACAGCCGATTGGGGAAGCTCTGCGGCTTTCTTCAGTTACCCTTAGGAAAGCCGGCATCGAAGTCGAGAAGATCTTGGATGCAAAAGCGCCTTTGTGTTATGCAGATGCCAACCTGATGGAACAGGTGATCTTGAACCTGATTACGAATGCCGTTGATGCCATGAGGGGGATGGACGGGGAGAAACGCCTGAAGCTGACATGCTCGGTTGAAGGGAACGCCCATGTGATTGTGGTTTCTGATTCAGGTCCGGGTGTGCCTCCAAGTCTGCGGGAAAATCTCTTTGACCCCTTCTTCACCACGAAGAACGGAGGCACGGGGATCGGTCTTAGCCTTGTTCATAGGATCATAGCTGATCATGGCGGAAAACTGGACGTTGCCGAGAGTGAATGGGGTGGGGCGGAGTTCAGGATCGAGCTTCCCTTTGAAGATGAAGCACGTGATTCTGATGCAGCATCGCCCGATGCGAACTAGATAGGGGTTGCGTTTCACGCATAATCGCAGCTGACAATCTCAAATGCCAGGGAGGAGAAACGAGGGTTCAGAAATGATCGAGTATGGCATATTTGTTGTTGATGACGAGGAGAGTATCAGGGAAGGGGTAACGATGGCCCTTGACTCTACCTACCATATCGATGCCTTCGCTACTGCAGAGGCTGCTCTTGAGGCCTATGAGGTGAATTCACCGGATTTGGTGTTGCTTGACATAGGCCTGCCGGGTATTGACGGCATCGAGGCCCTGAAGCGCATGAAGTCCCTGCACAGCAATGTGCCGGTCATTATGATAACGGCGTATGAAGATCTCGATACCGTCATTTCTGCGATGAAGCTGGGGGCCTATGACTATGTAGTCAAGCCATTGCACATGGAAGGGCTGGAAGTGAGTATCCGCAACGCTCTCCAGACCGTCAGACTGAAAAAGGAAGTCGAGGTTTTGCAGGAGCGGTATCTCAGAGAAAACGCTCCCTGTTTCGTAGGAGAGAGCAATGCCATTCAGGGTGTGATGGAGCTCATCGAGAAGGTAGCCAAGAGCCCCGATACACCAGTTCTCATCGTCGGGGAGACTGGGACGGGCAAGGAACTGCTGGCGAGCGCCATCCATTACAAGAGTCCTAACTTCCGCGGTCCGTTCAGAACGGTGAATTGCGCGGCGATCCCCAAAGATCTTATCGAGAGTGAACTGTTCGGATATGAGAGGGGGGCTTTTAGCGGGGCCAGTACTGCGGGCAAGAAAGGGCTGATTGAGGACGCCGCCAATGGGACGCTGTTCCTGGACGAGGTGGGTGATCTCAATCTGGAAGCCCAGGCCAAGCTCCTCCGTTTTCTTGAGCTAGGTGAGTTCTATAAAGTGGGTGGAACCAAGAAGTTGACAATTCAGACCAGGGTGATTTCGGCTACCAATAAAGACCTGGACATGTTGATCGCCAACAACCTATTCAGAAAGGACCTGTTCTTTCGTTTGGGGGTGATCAAGGTGCAAGTGCCCACGTTGAACGACCGCCGGGATGACATCATTCCGCTGGCGAAGCACTTTCTGCTCGAATTCAATCGCAAGTTTGGGAAGGAGTTCGGGGCGTTTTCAACCCAGGCTGAACACGCCCTGAAGACGCACAAGTGGGCCGGCAATATCCGGGAATTGAAGAACGTAATCGAAAGAGCGGTTCTCCTCGGAGAGGGATCCATGCTCGGCCTTGAGGAACTGGGAATCGGAGGCTCTTCCGGCCAAAGAGGATCCGGGCGGGAAGCAGAGGGGATGGCGTTTCCTCCGCTGCCGGAAGCCGGTCTCGAGCTTGATTCTGTCGTGGAGTCCCTGCAGAGATACTACATTGAAGAGGCGCTTCGAATCGCGGGCGGGAATGAAAGCAAGGCAGCGAAATTGCTCAAAATGAACCACCATACCTATCGTTATCGACGAAGAAAGTTAAGACCGGAATAGCCCGCAGTCCTCGGATTCGTGCTCTTACGGATGCCTTCCTTGGGTTTTGTCCGCCGTACATCACAAGACGCCTCCTCCCCCTTGCCGCCAGATTTTGCGAAAGGGTTTTCGCAATTTTCCCATTTTTCCCTGTTCTGCAAGGCAGTCGGCAGTACAACTGACACATAACTTCCCATAATCCCGACACAAAAATCTGCGCCCGTCTTGTGGCATGGTTTGTGCGAAAAAGGACAAACTGAGACGCAAGGCACATCTGCATGTTCGGAGAAACACGCATGAGCATTTACAATCTTGATCGGATCTTCAGGGCAACATCGGTCGCAGTTGTTGGTGCAAGCGAAAAAAAGGGCAGCATAGGTCACTCTTTGATACAAAATCTGATAGGGGGAGGCTATGAGGGGAAGATATTCCCCGTCAACCCATCCTATGACACGATACAAGGACTTCCCGCCTACCGGTCCATTTCGAAGATCAAAGGGCCTGTTGATTTGGTCGTCATTGCAACTCCCATTGCTACAGTACCTGGCGTGATCAAGGACTGCGTGAAGGCAGATGCCGGGGGGGCGGTTGTCATTTCGGCCGGCGGAAAGGAGATAGGAGCAAAGGGACGACAGATCGAAGCTGAGATCCAAAAGGAGGCCACCAAAGGAGGTCTTCGCATCATTGGCCCCAACTGCATGGGCATGATCTCCGCCGAGTGTAAGCTCAACGCCAGTTTCGCGAGGTCGATGCCGCTTTCGGGAAAGCTGGCATTTGTCTCACAGAGTGGGGCCATTTGTGCCACCATTTTGGACCTGTCTGAAAGGGAAGGAATCGGTTTCAGGCACTTTGTGAGCATCGGTTCCATGCTGGATGTGGATTTCGGGGATTTGATCAACTATCTGGGTACTGATCCTCATGTCAGCAGCATCGTTTTGTACATTGAAAGCCTAACCGAGATACGGAAGTTCATGAGCGCGGCCCGGGCGGTCTCCAGAGTCAAGCCCATTGTGGTTCTGAAGGCGGGGAGATCCGAAGCCGGGGCACGAGCAGCTTCATCACACACGGGTGCCCTTGCAGGTGAAGACGCCGTGTACGACGCGGCGTTTAAGCGCGCGGGTATCGTGCGGGTGAGCACCATTGAGGAGTTGTTCGATTGCGCGGAACTCATGGCCAAACAGCCGATCCCGTCGGGTCTAGGCTTAGCCATCATGACCAACGGCGGGGGACCGGGCGTCATGGCAACGGACGCCTTGGCGGCCCACGGTGTGGAGCCTGTGTCACTGCGTCCCGACACCATCAAGAGGCTCAACGAGCTGCTGCCAGCTTATTGGAGCAGGGGGAATCCCATTGATATTCTTGGGGATGCGTCCCCGAAACGTTGGCAGCAAGCACTGGAAGTCTGCCTTTCGGCCACCGAAATCAACGCCTCGATCGTGATCTTTGTTCCGCAGGCTTTGAGCAATTCCCTGGCCGTGGCCGAAGCGGTTGTGGAGCTACTTGGCCGGAAGGACTTTCCCCCGATCTTTGCGGTCTGGATGGGAGGGGACGGTGTGGCGGAAGGCATTCGCATTCTTAACGAAGCCGGGGTTCCGACCTATGAAACGCCTGAAAGGGCCGTCTCCGCCTTCATGTATATGCATTCTTATGCTCGCAACATAGAGATGCTCCAGGAAATCCCCCCGAAGCTGCCGGCTGACTTTGAATTTGACCATGCGACCGTGCGGAGGATTGTGGACGAAGCTCTGGCGAGAGGAAATCCCTTTCTTACGGAAGTCGAATCGAAAGCGCTCTTGGAGGCTTATGGAATTCCCACAAATCAGACGATGGCAGCGACCTCAGCCGAGGAGGCCGTCCGACTTGCCCGGAAAATCGGATATCCAGTGGTCATGAAGGTTCTTTCACGCGATATCATTCACAAAACCGATGCCAAGTGTGTCAAATTGGGCCTGCGCAATGAAGTGGACGTCAGCGGCGCTTTCACCGAAATCGTCGCAAATGCGCAGGCGTTTGATTCCACGGCGGAGATCATGGGGGTTAGCGTGCAGCCCATGCTCACCCGCTCGGATTATGAAATTTTCCTGGGCAGCAAGCAGCATGCGGGTTTCGGCCCCGCAATCGTATTCGGCATGGGTGGAATCATGACCGAAATCCTCATGGATCGAGCCGTTGCCCTGCCGCCGTTGAACCTCTTGTTGGCACGCAGGCTCATAGAAGGCACACGCGTGCATCAGATGCTCAGAGGGTATCGGAATCGGCCGGCGGTCAGGTTGGACCGCCTCGAAGAGGTTTTGGTCAGGTTTTCACAACTGGTAACCGACTTCTCCGAGATTGCGGAACTGGATATCAACCCGATCATCTTGGGAAAGGATCTGATCTGTGCTGTGGATGGTCGCGTAATCATCAGGCCTACATCGATTACAGCTCCCCATCATCTGGTCATAAGCCCCTACCCCAACCAATACGAAATACCGGCAACCACGAGGGACGGGCTCAGCATTCTAGTGCGCCCGATCAAACCGGAGGATGCACCTCTGCTGGTGGAGCTATTCCACACGCTTAGCCAGCGCAGTGTCTATCATCGCTTTTTCACTCCCCTCAAATCCCTCTCCCCGAGGATGCTGGCCCTGTTCACCCAGATTGACTATGACCGTGATATCGCATTGGTGGCCATCGACAAAGGCCAGTCAAAAGATAGAATGCTGGGCGTGGCCAGGTTAATGCGTGACCCGCCGGGCGGATCGAGGGGGGAGTTTGCCGTGACGGTGGGTGACCCGTGGCAGGGGGAGGGAGTCGGCGCGATCTTGTTGGAACGGCTGATAGAGATTGCGGCAGAGAGAGGTTTTGATTCCATATGGGGCCTGGTGTTGGCAGAAAACCGCAACATGCGCTCCTTAGCCCGCAAATTGGGGTTTTCGATCTCCTCGGTCCCTGTGCAGGGTCAGTACGAACTGGAACTCGATTTAAAGGCTCGCGGTCTAAAGCAACAAGGATAGCCATCTATGGAGCTTTCATCCTGTACACTGCGTACTTCAGGCTTCTGTCGAAAGCTCAACATGTCTGGATCGTCGGTGGAGCCTGTTTCATCGCCCCGATGATCAGCATAGGATCTCAGCAAAAAGGCAGTAAGCCGAAAATAGACAAATCGCACCGGGAATCAATGTCACCGCCAAGGCCGTGACAAGAGTCTTGGGATTATCGCCTGAGGTACAGAAGAAGACACCGATGGAGTTCTATGGGAGATGAGGTAAGAAAATGAGAAACCAGTCCACGGGCAATACCAAGAATGGGGCGGGCAGAACGGTTCACGATTTGGAAGAGCCTCAGAACCTCCAATTCTACAAATTCGTGATCGACAGCCTTCCGACAGCGGTTATCACGGTCAACGCGCACCTGAAGATCACGGGTTTCAATCCCTGGGCCGCGCGAATAACCGGCTATTCTGCAGAGGAGTCCATTGGCCGCTATTGCGGCGATATCCTTCAAGGGGGTATGTGCAAATCCAAATGCCCCTTAAGGACAGTTCTTTCCGGGCATGAACCGTTATCTCTCGTTGGAACAACCATCTCTAATAAACGCGGGGAGATAATTCCTGTCAGGATGAACACGGCAGGCTTGTTTGACAATAGCGGGCACCTGATTGGTGGGGTGGAGTCGTTCCAGGATATTAGTCATATCAAGACCCTCGAACGGGAGAAAGCCCACCTGATCTCCATGTTGGCGCACGACATGAGATCGTCCCTCAGTATCATCGCGGGTTTTGCTTTCAGACTCCAAAGAATGCAAACACGGATCAGCGAAGAAAAGCGCAATGAGTATCATGACATCATTGTGAAGGAATCAAATAAGCTTGAGAATTTGGTCAATGATTTTCTCGAGTTTTCCCGGCTGCAGACCGGAAAACTGAAACTCGAAATGAGTCCTACTACCGTGGACCGGGAGTTGCTGGAGCTGGTTGATGCCTATCAACTCAGAGCGTTGGAAGCCGGCGTTACTTTGGAATATGGAAATGAAGAGGCTCTCCCAATCATCAAGGCGGACGCCAACCGTCTTCGGCGGGCCTTCACGAATCTGCTGGATAATGCCCTTAAGTTCTCAGGAAAAGGAGGTAAAGTAACCCTCTCAACCGTGGCGACGGATGAGCATATTATCGTTAGGGTTGAGGACCAGGGAATCGGGATTGATCCCGGAGAGCTCCCCTATATATTTGAGAGTTTTTTTCGAGGCGGGGGCAAGGATAAGAAAGAAGGCTTTGGCCTGGGATTGGCGGGTGTCAAAGCGATAGTGGAGGGGCATGGAGGGCGCGTCGCTGTGGAGAGTGAACCCGGTAAGGGATCTATCTTCTCGGTGATTTTGCCAAAGAACATGGAAACCGAACAATGAAACCCAAAAACCAAAAGGATAGTCTCCCAAGGGCGAAGAGATGAGTCCACAGGACAAGAACCAGAAAAACCTATTGAGGGCCCACATGGCACCGAGTCTGAGACCGGGGCTTTCGGTGAATGGTCATTCTCCGGGAGAGGCGCATGAAGAGAACGCAACGATCGAGTGCAAAGTTGCAAACTACCTGCAAACGCAATTCGGATCGGGCTCTGCGCTCATCGGCATAGAGCGGCTCGGTGAAGGCGTGCACGGGGCGGCCTATCTGGTCCGTTTCGTGAAGGAGGGTGAGGAAGGCCACCTGGTCATGAAAACCCTATTTCCCAGCGGCTTCGGCCACGAGCATTTTTCAGACAGAGCTCAGGTTTTGCTCCTCGCCAATTCCAACTACAACGAAATGCCAAAGCACATACGGGCGTTGGATGTAGTAGCGGAAACTCAAGATGATCTACTGTCCTTGAAGGGTGCCGAGGAGTTCTATATTTTCATGGAAGAGGCGAAAGGGGAGTCATATTTCTCCGACCTTGATGCCATTCTAAAACGAAGACATCTGGTATCGGGAGATCGGAAGAGAACCGAAATGATGGCTCTTTTTTTGGCGGAACTTCATCACAATAAATATGACGGCAAGGAGAAAAAAGGTCTTTATCGGCGACGGATCCGTGAACTCATGGGGCACGGGGAATGTATCATGGGGATGATTGACGCCTATGAGCAGGTTGGATTCACGGATGATGATGAGTTGATGGACTATGCCACGGAGTGCATGAGCTGGTGGAAAAAGCTCAGGGGCAGGTGTCAGCGGCTGTCCACGGTACATGGGGATTTTCATCCCGGCAACATTTGGTTTCAAGAAAGTGATTTCGTTGTGCTGGATCGCTCTCGAGGGACCTGGGGAGAGCCTGCCGACGACCTCTCCTGTCTTGCAATCAACTATGTCTATTATGCGCTAAAGGCCCAAGGGGCTTTCGCAGGGCCCTTTGCCGAGCTGTTCATGGTTCTGATGGATACCTATCTTGCTGAAACACACGACTTCGAGATATTGGAGATCATGCAGCCTTTCCTGGCCTTCCGGGCCCTTGTCATCGCCAATCCAAAATTCTACCCCCAGGACCCATTGGAAACGAAAAGAAAACTCCTCAATTTTGGACGCGCAGTCCTGAAAACAGACAAATTCGAAACCGACGAAGTGACGAAGTACCTTGAAGCAAGCTTCTATCCTTCGGATGAGTTGGGTAGACTGAACCCAGTAGGGTGTCATTAGGATCGGTTTGAGACAGTCTATAAGACTAAGCAAGTTCGGCGAGGTCACAGATGGGATTTATGACAAGCATTTCTCCATTTTCCGGCGCATATTAGAAGGTAGTCCACTCGAAGCTTCTTCGAGTTTCCAGAAAGCGGCAAAGAGATGGGGTGCAAAGTAGGGACAACGACCAATGGCACTTTGATGACTCGTGATGAGGGAAACGGTGCATCTATATAAAAGGCTCAGAGAAGTGAACATGCTCCTTGTGGATGACGACCAGTGGATCCGTGATTCCATGGCCTTGTACTTTGAAGCAGAAGGCTGTCATTTGGATGTGCGAGAGAGTGCCGAAGAAGGCCTTGAGCTGATGAAGAGAAAGGACTACGGCGTTTTTATCATTGACTACAAATTGCCGGGAATGGATGGGTTGGAGTTTTTGCAACGACTCCAGAAAACCAGACCGACGGCGATAACGATCCTGACTACGGCGCACGGGAGCGCCTCGGTCATTTCGAAAGCCTCCAGAATGGGCGTCAAAGAGATCATACAGAAACCCTTTACATCAGAGACCCTTGAGAAATCCCTGTCCCGCTTGTTCAGGAGGTCGAATGGCAATCAGGATGAAAGCAAAGGCAAGTTGTGAAACAGCACCTTGCTGATCTCCAAAGCAGGCAGACGAATCGTGAAAGGGATAAGATCAGGCGGTGACCCAGGTTGTCGTTGAAAGGCTACGGAAATGGAAGTTATGTCTACTTTCAATCATGCCCTGGGAATAACCTTTCTGGTGTTTGCCATGATGCTGTTAGTGGATGCCCTTGAGACATCCACTAGAGGCCGGATATCCAACCTCATGCAGGGCAGCCAATGGCGCCAGTATACCCTGGCCTCCTTTCTCGGGTCCACCCCGGGTTGCCTGGGCGCATTCATGAATGTAACCCTCTACATTCACGGCATGATTTCACTCGGCGCGTTGGTTGGTGGGATGGTCGCAACTTCCGGAGACGAGGCTTTTGTAATGCTCTCTCAGTTCCCGGGTCCTGCCGCCGTTCTTTTCATTCTGCTCTTTGTTTGCGGAGTGATATTTGCCTGGTTGAGCGATAAGATCGTTCGGTTGTTTGGAATCGCTACTTCCCAACCGTGTGACGGCTCGCAATGTGGAATCTGTTTCCCAGAGGAGACAAGCCCGGAAGATGCCCTTCAGATTCATGGAATCAAAGGCCTGATGGAGAATATCAGGAAGTTTTCCGTGACTCGATTCCTGTTGATGGCAGGAATTGCCGGTTTCCTTGTTCTTGTCTTGCTTGGAATCGTTGGCTCGCCTCACTGGGATTGGAAAAGAATGTCTTTTCTTAGTCTGGGATTGTGCGCGCTCTTGATTGCTGGCACGGGGTCGGAACACTACGTTCGTGATCATATCTGGGACCACATCCTCAAGAGGCACCTATTACGGGTTTTCCTTTGGGCGTTTACAGCTCTTGTGTTTGTGCATTGGGGAGTAACCTACTTGAATCTCGACTTATTTATCCGGGACCACATGGTGTGGGTTCTCTTGCTGAGCGGCTTGATCGGGGTCGTGCCGGAGTCCGGGCCTCATCTGATATTTGTGATGATGTACGCAGGGGGGATCGTGCCATTTTCGGTGCTATTCACCACATCATTTGTGCAGGACGGCCATGGGATGCTTCCCTTGCTTTCCTACAGTTTGAGGGATTGCTTTCTTGTCAAAGCAATGAATTTAGTTTTTGGAGTTGGAGTTGGGGCAGGGTTGTATTTCTTCGGTTTCTGACTTCTGCTGATAACTCCTCCGGGTGGGCCTGCAAAGGAGAGGATTCCGGGGGCCGGGAAGCTCTGCGAGAGGGGAAAACAAATGACTGTGGAGAGAATCGGGTTTGGACCGGTGCCGTCAAGGCGTTTGGGCGCAAGCCTTGGGATCAATAACATTCCCCCCAAGGTGTGTAGCTATTCCTGCATTTACTGCCAGTTAGGCAGGACGGACAAGACGGAATGTGAGCGGCGTTCATTCTTCGACCCAAAGGAGATCAAGGAAGCGGTTGAGCGCAAAGTCAAGCAGACGCTCGATAATGGCGGATCAATCGATTATCTTACCTTTGTGCCTGATGGGGAGCCGACTCTGGATGAAAACCTCTTCGAGGAGATACGTCTGCTAAGGGGGATCGGAATCAGGATCGCCGTAATCACGAACGGCTCCCTCATCTGGCGGGCGGACGTGCGAGATGCCCTTAATCGGGCCGATTGGGTGTCTTTGAAGATCGATTCGGTCGAGGAAGAAACCTGGCGAGCGATCAATCAGCCGTGCGATGCTCTTCAATTGACACGGATACTCGACGGGATGGAGCAGTTTGCAAAAGCGTACAGGGGAAAGCTTGTAACGGAAACCATACTTGTTGAGGGTGTGAATGACATGGATACGTGTGTTGAAGGGATTGCCGGGTTTCTCGCTCGGCTAAAGCCTGCGACGGCCTATCTTTCCGTTCCCACGAGGCCTCCGGCGGAGAAGTGGGTAAAGGTTCCTTCCGAGGGTGGAATCAATCGGGCCTATCAAGGCTTCCGAAAGCAGGTCAAGCACGTCGAATGCTTGCTCGGCCACGAATGCGGCGCTTTTGGGCACACCGGGGATGTGGCCGAGGATTTGCTGAGCATTACGGCGGTTCATCCAATGCGCGAGGCGGCAGTAGGTGAGCTGCTCGAAAAGTCCGGAGGGGACTGGTCGGTAGTGCGAGAGCTGATCCTTCAGGGTGAACTTGTGGAACAGGAGTACGAAGGGACGAAGTTCTACATGCGGAGTGTCCGCGGAAGATCGCATTAGGAAGGACCTGGATGTTGCCCCAATGGAGAAGGAGGTTCTGCCTTTGGCTGACGGGACTGCCCGGGTCGGGGAAAAGCACAATTGCAGCGGAGCTTGAAGGGTTACTGGCAGAAGCAGGGGTCGAAGTGCAAGTCTTGAGTCTTGACCGAATTCGAAAGACCCTCACGCCGGAGCCACTGTACACTGAAGAAGAACGCGCGATTGTCTACCGAGCCTTGGTCATGATGGCCCAGCTCTTGGTCACCAAGGGGGAGAGGAACGTGATTATCGATGCGACGGGGAACAGAGAAGAGTACAGGGCTCTCGCCAGAAAACTGATTCCCGAATTCGCCGAGATCTATGTGAGATGTCCCCTGGATACCTGCATGAAACGTGAAGGCTCCCGGCGAAGTCACTGGGTTGAACGGGATCTCTATAATACTGCCGCCAAAGGGAAGCTGAAGGGTAAGCTCCCCGGTGTTTCAGCACCTTACGAGGAGCCCGGAAAACCTGAAGTGCAGGTTGAATCAGATATTCTGTCTCCTCGCGAAGCGGCGGAGCGCATTTTTGCCTATGTGAGCGGGAGATGGCGGGGATAGAGAAGACGGGCAATGAAAAGGTGGTTGAGACCGCCGTGCGGGCGGCCCGATGCGCCGGGGCGGCCATTGTTGCTCGCTATCCCCCCCGGCAGAAGCCTAGCGTCAAGGGCTATCGTGATTTGGTGACCGATGCGGACACGGCCGCGGAAGCCGTCATCATGAAGATGATCCAGACGGATTTCCCGGGTCATGGCATCCTCTCGGAGGAAGCGGGTGACAATGAGACACGGTCCGATTGGCAATGGGTTGTTGATCCACTGGATGGAACGCGGAACTATGCCCACTCTCATCCCCTTTTCTCGGTGTCTATCGGGGTGCTTGAGCGCGGTGAGCCAATGGTGGGTGTCGTCTACGATCCCTTGCGTGACCACATGTTCGTGGCTGAGCGAGGCGGCGGGGTCGAGTTGAATGGCAAGCCAATCTACGTCAGCGCCGGGGCATGCCTTTTCCATGCACTTGTGGGGGTAGACTGGGGGCACAGCGATGCAGTTCGGCGACAAGTGCTCGCTTACTTAGAAAGGCTCGCCCCGGCCTGCGGTTCGATTCGTGCGTTGGGTTCGGCGGCGTTAGCGCTGGCCTATGTGGCGGCTGGGTGGTTGGATGCCTATTTCAACTTGACGCTGAAGCCGTGGGATGTTGCCGCCGGCACGCTGATCGTGACCGAGGCGGGCGGGCGATGCAGTACGCTAGAAGGGGAGGCGTATCGAGTGGATTCGCCGAGCTGTCTGGCGGCAAACAATCTTGTCCATGCTGAGTTGCTGGCGGTCATGGTTGGAGCGACCCAAAACCCCCCGGAAGGACGTTCAAAGGGTTCGTTGTCAAAGGAGGAGGATGATGAGCGTCAACCAATCGTTAGCAGGCGAAAGGTCGTTCCAGAAAGGACGCGGGGGGTAATGCCCCTGATCAAGGAACTTCGAGAAAAGGCCAAAACTCAGCGAGGGTATGTTTCCGAGGAGACTTGGAGGCATTTGGCGCGACCGGAGGAGCACTTGGTCGTCAGAGAGTGGGAGTCGGAGTCATTGGCCGGACAGAGAAGTAACAAGGATGAAGAGTGTCTTCCCCACCCAGAGGGCAGCAGAGTGCCCCCGGGATATTCCTTCTGGATTGATCCCAAGATTGCGGAACAGGTGCCTCCCTCTTGGGCGCGACATCCCAAGCTTCCTCACGATTCGGATTCCTTAGACAAGAAGCTCGCAATTCTTCAAACCTTGCGAAAATCGTTGAGCTAGGAAGACCGGACGGCGTATGTAACTCGCTGGATTTCCAGCGTCTCTCACTTTTCGGGCGATTGGCACGTACTATGCTTTTCCCTAAGGCAGGCGAAAACCGGCCGTCTTCATGAACCATTCAGCGAGCACAAATGGAGGAGCAGAAAAATGAAAATCGGAGTCACAACAACTGGACCCACCCTTGACGACATGGTTGAGACACGGTTTGGCAGGTGTGCTTTCTTCCTGGTGATCGATCCGCAGACCCTTGAATTCGAGCCTATCCAAAACCCAAATGCCGGTCTTGCGGGCGGTGCCGGTCCTCAATCCGCCCGGTTCTGGCCAAAGAAGGTGTATCCGCCGTACTGACCGGAAACTGCGGCCCTAATGCACTTCGCGCCTTTGAAGCCGCAGGGATTCAAGTGGTAACGGGGGTCAGCGGTCCGGTGCGGAAAGCCGTTGACGAATTCAAATCTGGTGCGTTCTCCAAGACTGAAACTACGGCACCGGGGAGCCAGAAGGTGCCAAGAGGTGGTGGCGCTGGAATAGGACGGGGTATGGGCGCCGGCATGGGTCGGGGCATGGGTAGAGGCATGAGGCGGGGCCCCGGGCAGGGCATGGGTCGTGGCGGCGGTGCGGGGAGAGGCAGCAGGTAGGCATTGCCAATGGCAAGAAAAGAGGAGGCCAAAGACATGTTAAGGATAAAGCGGATTCTTCTTCCTGTTGACTTCACGGAGAACTCACGAAAGATCTTGCCTTATGTGTTATCCCTTTCAGAGCAGTATGATGCCATGATCTATCTGCTTCATGTGGTAGAAGATCTTGCTAAATGGACTAGTGGTTTCTATATCCCACATCTTCCTTTGGACCTTTACAAGGAAGAGGCCTTGAAGGGTGCCCAGAAGACCCTTAACGACCTTTGCAGTGAACAACTAGAAGGCTGTCCCAAGTTCAAGAAATTGATTCTTTCCGGCGATCCGGCGCAGGAGATTCTAAAAACCATTGACTCAGAAGACATAGACTTAGTGGTCATGGGTACACATGGTCGTAAAGGATTGGAGCATGTCTTTTTTGGAAGTGTGGCGGAGACTGTGGTGAAAAAATCGCCGGTTCCGGTCATGACCGTAAATCCGTACAAAGTTAAGTAGATACTCACACCAGCTGAAAAGGAGAGATACGATGCAGGGCAAGAAGGAGAAATGGGTATGCGCGCATTGCGGACACACGGCCGACGGAAGATTTGCAGGCGATATCTGTCCGGGATGCGGACTAACCTACTGGAAATGCGAGCATTGTGGGTTTACGATAACGGCGGCACAACCGCCGGATGTCTGCCCGGAATGTGGGGAGAAGTGTGTTTTCCTGAATGTTACATGCTACCTGCCGGATTGCGGGGGACCGGCCAATATCGACACCCGTCTCTAGACCCTTTGCACGAAATTTCTCCGCACGATGGAGAGACGTTCCAAGAGAGGGGCCTCGGGGAAGTGAACCGTACTCCTTTTGGAGGAGAACTCTGATTCGTCATGAAAGCCAAGCCCTCAAGCCGGGAATATGGACAATTAAGCAGTCCCTCGGTTCTTGTTGCTATCGATTTTTCGCACTCTTCCAGGCTTGCCTTGAGAAAAGCAAAATCCTGGGCTGAAAGTAACAGCACAAGAATCCTTGTGATTCACGTCATTGATCAGGATTTCGTCAAACAGTGCTTGGATCAACGTCTGGGTACTGAAGGAGAGATCAAGAGAAAGCTCTTCTTCAGTTCGAAATCCAAACTTCGTAAAATGCTCCGTGAAGAAGGAATGGAAGACCGGAATGATCAAATCATTGTCTGCGAGGGTATCCCCTGTATGGAAATAAACAGAAGGGCTGTCGAGAACGATGTTGAGATGATCATCATGGGAAGCAAGGGAAATTCCGATGACCTGAGGACGATCTTTTTCGGCAGCACCACTGAAAAGGTGCTGAGGTTTATTAAACGGCCGGTATTATGTATTCCTCCGGAAAACGGCCAAAAAGTAAGGGAAACAGAGTACCATAGGCCAATACGAGGTCCGATTTGTAGGACCATGATGGAAACCTAGTAAGCCAGTCCGGTTTCGAGGCCTTGATTGACACTGACGAACATGAAGTTGGCAAGGTTGGTAATGGTAAAGCCTGCTTTGTCGTGGCATATGGAAGGAGCGATGTCATTTCTATGTTCGCCCAGGATATGAAGTCCGCTCTCACGATTGTTGGCAGTTCTGTGTCACGGCTTGCGAAGAGATCTGGAGATCCAGATGCAGGAAGAGGGACTGGAATAGAGCTGGCGGCGGTGCGGGCGATCGTGGCGTGTCACGGCGTGGGAGTGACGGTCGGGGGTGAACCGGGCAAGGGCTCGGTTTTGACTGTGGCTCTGCCCAAGGACTTGCATTGGGAGAAGGGGATATGACAAGAGACAACAGAGCGGTTTGCTGTCTTTCAGAGCCTTTGCAGCGGCCGGGGCTGAGAGAAAAGCCAACCGAAGAGAACCTGCTCCGGCTTTTGCTTGCCGCCGTGGAATCTCCCGATGCTGTGGTGGAGGAGTTTGTTGTGGGGAGCCGCTTCGTGGCGGTTCTGGCTGACGGTCGAGTCGGCTTGGCCTCTACCCTGGGGGCCCGCCGGGATTCCGCAGAGACTGCCAGGTTGGCGCGCCTGCCTGGAGAGCCGCTGCTCGAGGCTGCCCGGTTGCTGCTTTGTGACGACGCCCTGCTGGCGAGCGTGGGGCTGGCGGCGCTGAATGCGGGCTTGTCCCCGCCCGGGCAGGCTTCCGAGGTCAGGTCGCAGGAATGGCTGGTGGAGCTGTGTCGGGGGCGGGAGGCGGTGGTCGTGGGGGATTTTCCGTTCACTGCGAGATTGAGCTCGGTGGCCTCCGAACTGCACCTAATGGAGCTGAGGGCCATTGAGGAGTCCACGCCCGCTTCGCAATGGGGCTCGGCTCTTGCCTCTTGCCAAGTGGCGGTCATCACGGGGACTGCGCTCCTGACCCGCTCACTGACAAGGTTCTTGGCTGGAGCTTCACAGGCCGTGAAGGTGGTGATCGGGCCGTCCACCCCCTTGTCCTCGGTGCTATTCGATCAGGGGGCGGAAATCCTGGCTGGCTGCCGGGTCAGCGATCCCCTTGCTGTGCTCAGGGCCGTGCGGGACGATGGCAGCTTCCGGGAGATCAAGAAATCAGGGGTCCGGTTGATCGCCTGGGCCAGGCCGGGCAGCAATCATGAGCTGTAGGCCGATGAATCGGGAGAGCCGGGGTTTGTATGGGCCGGCGGTTCACATGGCACATAGAGCAGCGCGGGGACGACAGGAGAAGTAAATGGACTCTTTGGCGCTCATTGCACTGATTTCAGTCATTGGACCTATCCTCGGTTCGGCTTTCGGAGTGCTGAGGAAACCCTCGTTCGGCTACGTCTGCAATATGCTCTGCTTTGCAGCCGGGGTTATGCTGGGCATCTCGTTTCTTGAACTCATCCCCGAGAGTCTGCATCTTTCCTCCGTGTGGGTCTGCGTCGCCGGATTGGTTGCCGGGACGATCGTGATGTATGCTCTGGATCGCCTCATCCCCCACATCCACCCCCGGCTGTGTTCTCAGGAGCAAGGCTGCAACTTGGAGAGGACTTCGATCTACCTCCTTCTGGGGATGTTCCTTCACAACTTCCCTGAAGGAATGGCGATTGCCATCGGCGCGGTTACCGAAGTCAAGGTTTCGGTGGCAATCGCTCTGGCGATCGCGATCCACAATATTCCGGAAGGAATCTGCACCTCAGCTCCCTACTACCACGCCACCGGGGCGAGACTCCGGGCGTTTCTCCTTTCCTCATCCACGGCCATCCCCGTCATCGCAGGCTATGTGACGGCGAGATTCCTGTTCCAGAGCCTCAGCCCCGAATTCATCGCCTTTATTGTCGCCGCAACAGCTGGACTGATGATCTATATTACCGCGGACGAGTTAATTCCCAATTCCTGCGCGGGGAGCGATCATCAAACCATTTTCTCTCTTATGACGGGCGTCATCCTGGTTGTACTGTTGAGGCTGCTGTGAGCCGGGGACGCCAAACCCAGCGCGAAACGGATTGGCAGTCCGAGCACCGCCAGATCCAGCGTGTCGCCCTATACGGATTTGTTCTTAACCTGTTGCTCACCCTTCTCAAGGTTTCGCTCGCTTCATTTTCGGGCAGCCTTGCCGTGACCGCCAGTGCCGTCGATTCGGCCACCGACTCATTGGCCTCCCTGCTGCTCTACGCCGGATTGCGAATATCCATCCGGAAATCCGCCCGTTTCCCTTTGGGGCTGTACAAAATCGAGAATGTAATCTCAGTCGCTCTGGGGCTTTCCATTTTCTTTGCTGGCTATGAGATCGCCAGGAACGCCCTCCGATCAACCGGTTCCCCACCGGAACTCAGCGTGGCGGTCCTCCTGTGGTTCACATCAGGTACCGTCGCAACGCTTCTGTTTGGAGCCTATGTCTTACGAGTGGGCCGGAAAACCGAGTCGCCGACCCTGCTGGCGGAAGGAAAACACCGCCAGGTCGATGTGCTTTCCTCTGCAGTGGTCCTGGTATCCATCGTCATTCAGTTTTCTGGGCTGGACTTCAGACCTTTCGGTGTCAGCATCGACCAGATTGCCGCCGGGATCGTTCTCATCTTTATTGTCCATGCCGGATGGGAACTGTTGTCGGACGGCATGCGGGTCTTGCTCGATGCCTCCATTGATTTCGAGACACTGAGGAGAATTCGGGGAATCATCGAGGAGGAACCGCTGGTTGCAGAAGTGAACTCTCTCACAGGGCGTAATGCGGGACGTTTTCGCTTCCTGGAGTCCAGCGTTCGACTCAGAACGGACAACTTACAAAAGGCCCACCGAGTCAGCAAAAAGCTCGAGGAGGAGATTCTACGCCATGTCCCTCACGTCGAGCATGTGATGATCCACTACAAACCGACAGCCCGCGAGAGCATCCGAATTGCCATCCCCCTGGACAAAGGAGGCCGCAGCATCAGTTTGCATTTCGGAAAATCCGCGCTGTTCAAAATCGTGGATTTGAGAACGGCCGATCAGACGGTAACGGACGAGAAGGTTGTCGAGAACCCTTATGATCAACTGGAATCGGCCAGAGGCATTCGTGTTGCGGAGTGGCTGACCGAACAAAACGTTGATGAGATCATCGTGACGGAAGATATTGGCAAAAAGGGCCCCGGCTACGTTCTATCTGATGCCGGAGTGAAGGTTCACGTGGTCACGATGAGGGATCCGCTGGAAGCGCTCTCGGTTGTCCTTGGCGATAATTCATAGATCGCGCGTTAGGTCCTACCCAAAGCCCTGCCCTCTGACCAGGTTGATGTCGTTCTTTCGACCCATGGAACTCATGGACCGTGGCCCATCTGGAACCTGGTCCCCTCATTTCATCCGATGCTGTAATTTTCTTAAGGCGGATTTCGAGATCTTTCTGGATCCCCTGGCATTCTGCGATGTCTGCGGACGGGCTGGGTTGTCTGCTGAGCGGGTGTTGGGGGAAACCTCAACCGCGGGTTCGAATCCCGCTCTCTCCGCCAGTTCAAATCTCCCATTCCGGTGACCTCAGGCACCCCCTCGCCGTCTGGCAGCCTGTCCGCCCCGGGTCTGTCCTTGATTCCGGATGTGAACCCTTGTATAGGGAGGAGGTGCCGGAGCATCTCCGGCCGCACGGGAATGAGCCCGGGCGGGAGCAAAGGCAGGACAGAGCGTGGAGGAAATCAGCGGCGGCAACGCGGCAAGTGATGGGACCGGCCCGGTCCAGTGCGCGGCCTGCCGGCATTTCAGTTTCTTCGACAACCCCCTGGGTCACAACAGCCCGCATGCCCTGGGCAGGTGCCAGACCGCTTCCTGGGACGGCAGCCTGGGGCAGTGGGCCATGTTCCAGCACCCCTGCCGAAACTTCGCGCCGGCCGATCCCCCCGCCCCAGGACCCGAAGTGACCGTCTTGTCTCGTGGGTCTGGTTATCAGTCTGTTCCATGGGTTCCGTGAAACAGTAGTCTCGTCTAGTCGGCATGGGGGCACAGCCTCCTGGCCCGTGGGGCGGTCTATCTGTCGCTTCCGGAGTTGGAGAACGCGAGAGAACAAGCTATCACATGTCGTATTGGTCTGCCCTGTGGTTTCGGTCCATCCGTGGGTTCCGTGGGCTTCGGATAGTCCGTTGATCTCGTGCGCAGCAGCCCCCAGCCCTGCTTACTGATTACTGCCGGCCCCTCTCCTACTCCCACCCCTACTCCCACTCCTAGCTCCCAGCCTCCTAGCTTACAAGCCGCCAGACAGGTCCCTGGCGGGTGTCGGTGACCTCGACGCCGAGCTCCCGCAGCTGGGTGCGCAGCCGGTCCGCGAGCGGCCAGTCTTTCTCCTGGCGGGCCGTTTCCCGGGCGGCGATGAGATCCAGGGCCTGGCGGTCCACCTCCGAAGACTCCAGATCCAGGAAGCCCAGGACAACGTTGATCTTGCCGAGCGCATCCAGCAGCTTCTGCCGGTCGGGGTCGCAGAGCCCCTTTCGATCCATGACCCGGTTCACCTTGCGGGTGAACTGAAAGAGGGCAGCCAGGGCGGGGGCCATGTTCAGATCGTCGTTGAGCGCCTCGATGAATCCGTGCCGCAGATCGTAGATCAGCTGGTCGGCTTCCGTAAGGGAAGGGCCGGCCTGGCAGGAGCGGATTTTCTGAACAAAGCGGTCCAGGTGGGCCAGGGTGTTCTTGGCCCCCTGCAGTTTGGCCCAGGAAAAGTGAATCGGCTTGCGGTAGTGCCGGCTGAGCAGCCAGTAGCGCACTTCCCGGCCGCTGAAACCGCGCTCGAGGATGTCCCTGAGGGCCGGCAGACCGTTGCCGGACTTTCCGGCACTGTTGCCGGCGCCGTCCCCGCCGTTGGCGGTGACCAGCTCGTTGTGCAGCCAGTAGCGGGCCGGCGGCTGGCCGGAGAGGGCCTGCCCGATGGCGACGGCGTTTTCGTGGTGGGGGAAGATGAGGTTCAGGCCGCTGGTGTGGATGTCGTAGGGCGTGGGGAGGTATTTCATGGCCATGGCCGAGCACTCCATGTGCCAGCTGGGCCTCAGGTTGCCCCAACGGGTCTTGTAGAAGATCCCGCGCTTGAGCTCGTTGAGGGTGGATCGTTTCAGGAGGGTGAAATCCCGCGGGTTTTCCTTTTCGTACTGATCCAGGTCCACGGTCTTGCCGACCCGGATCTTGTCCAGGTCGATGCGCGACAGCCGGCCGTAGCCCTTCACCCGCGAAATGTCGAAGTAGATGGAGCGGAACTTCTCGTAGGCGTAGCCCTTTTCCATGAGGCTCTGCGTCAACCGGATCATGTCCTCCACATGCTCGCTGGCCTTGGGGTAGACGGTGGCGGGCTTGATCCGGAGTGTTTTGAGGTCCTCCAGGAAGGCCTTTTCGTATTGCCCGGTGAAGGCCCCCAGGGACATCCCGGATTTCTCGGCGCCCTCGATGGTGCGGTCGTCCAGGTCGGTGATGTTCATGACGAGGTGCACTTCGAAGCCCCGGAACTCCAGGTAGCGGCGGAGGAGATCCACCAGCAGAAAACGGCGGCACTCCCCGACATTCACAAACTGGCAGAGGGTCGGGCCGCAGGAGTAGACGCTCACCCGGTTCTCCTCGATGGGAATGAATTCCTCCTTGGCCCGGGCCAGCGTATTGTACACCCGCAGCCCGCTCTTTTTCCTGGTCAGGAAAAGCGGCGTGCTGAGGTAGCGCTCGCCCCCGTCGGGCAGGACGACGACCAGGCGGCCGGTAGCCCCCTCCCGGGCCAGCCTGCAGGGCAGCGGCGACCGCAGCCCCCGAGCTCATGCCCACGAAGAGCCCCTCCTGCCGGGCCAGCAGGCGGGCCGTCTGAAACGCCTCCTCGTCGTCGATGTTGATGATCCGGTCCAGCCGTTTCTTGTCGAAGATGCCCGGCTGATAGGATTCCTTCATGTTCTTCAGGCCCTGGATCTTGTGGCCCAGATAGGGCTCGACCCCGATGATGCGAATCCCCGGGTTGAGCTCCTTGAGACGCCGGGAAACGCCCATGAGGGTGCCCGAGGTGCCCATGGTGGCCACCAGCAGGTCGACCCTGGCCTGGGTCTGTTCCCAGATCTCCTCGGCGGTTCCGTGATAGTGGGCCTTCCAGTTGGCCTCGTTGTTGAACTGATCCGCCAGCCAGTACTTGGCGGGTTCCTCGCGCATCAGGTTGTAGGCGTACTCGATGGCGCCATCGGTGCTGAGGTGGGCCGGCGTGAAATGGATGTCGGCTCCCAGGGCCCTGAGGATGCGGATGCGCTCCTCGCTGACTGCCTCCGACATGGTCAGCAGGATGCGGTAGCCCTTCACGGCCGCCACCAGTGCCAGGCCGATCCCGGTGTTGCCGCTGGTCGCCTCCAGAATCACCTTGTCCGGGGTGAGCTCACCCGATTTTTCCGCTTCCTCGATCATCCAGAGCGCGGGCCGGTCCTTGACCGAGCCGCCGGGGTTGAAGCACTCCATTTTGGCGAGGATTTCCAGCTGACCGTTGGGGTTCAGACGTTCCAGGGGAACGAGGGGCGTCCAGCCGATCTGGTCCAGAATGTTGCGACGCTGCGTGTTCATGAATCGAGGCTCCCACCCGAAATCCGGGGAACGGGGATGCATAGCAAAACAGTATAAAACTACCAATATAGAGAAATGCGGCCCGGGTTGCAAATCAAAAGAGATCCTGCTACCTTCCCCCTGCCGCTTTGCAGGCGGCGGGAACTCGAACGTAGGACATGAGCAAGGAAGCGAAGGAAGGATGGAATGGCGGAAGATTGGAAGAATGGCGTAGCCGGCCGGCAATGAAACGGAGGAAGGCGCTATGAAAATCCTGGTGACTGGAGGCGCGGGTTTCATCGGTTCCAACGTGGTCGACGGGTATGTCGCGGCCGGGCACGAGGTCGTGGTGGCGGACGACCTTTCCGCCGGCAAGCGCTCCAACGTGCATCCGGAGGCCCGCTTCCTTCAGCTGGACGTCCGCTCGGCGGCCCTCGGCGAGGCCATGGCCCGGGAAAAACCCGCGGTGGTCAACCATCACGCTGCCCAGATCAGCGTCCCGGATTCGGTGGCGGACCCGCTGCGGGACGCGGACGTCAACATCCGGGGGCTGCTGAACGTGCTGGAACAGTCGGTCCGCGCGGGGGTCCGAAAGGTGATTTTCATTTCCTCGGGCGGGGCGATCTATGGGGAGGCCGATGAATACCCCACCTCGGAGAGCTGGCCGCCGCGGCCTCTTTCGCCCTATGCGGTGTCCAAGTACGCCTCCGAGTTCTACCTGGAATACTACCGCCACCAGCACGGGCTTCAGTACACCACGCTGCGCTATGCGAACGTCTACGGGCCGCGCCAGATCCGGCACGGCGAGGCGGGTGTGGTGGCGATTTTCATGGACAACCTGCTGCGGCGGATCCCTTCCACCATCCATCACTTCCCCGAGGAGCCGCTGGGGATGATTCGCGACTACTGCTACGTGGAAGACGTGGTGGAGGCCAACCTGCTGGCGCTCGAACGGGGCGGCAACGAGTATTTCAACATCGGCACCGGACGCGGGAGCCGGACGCGGGAGCTTTTCCAGACCATTTTCGAAGCCGTGAAGGCGGTCCGGCCGGACACCCCGGAGGCGCTGGGCCGACCGGGGGCCGGGGAGGCACGGCCGGGGGATATCCGGCGCAGCACCCTGGTGGTGGAAAAGGCCCGGCTGAAGCTGGGCTGGTCGCCGCGCCACGATCTGGCCGCGGGGATCCGCCGCACGCTCGAGTGGCGGCTGGCTGCAGGGAATGCGGCCGAAGGCTAGGGCTGCATCTCTCACAGCCTCACCTCCGCTAAGGCGAACACGAGGGAGCTCACAGGGAACCCACTGGAAGGCATTCCTCTCTGTGCGTACCTGTGGGCTCTAGGTCCGCCGATGGCGGACCGGGTGAGAGATAAGGGCTGATTACCTCTCACAGGGAACACGGGGGACCACATGTGGGGGTTTCCTGCTCTGAGAGCTCTGTGGGAGTTCTGAGAAGGCAGGAGGGGTGGAAACATAGTGGTGGGATCTTTTGGGGATGCAATCTGCGGCCGGATCCTTGACATCCCCAAGTGAGGGATTAATTTTCCAAAGTTATGGCGCAAAGGCCCGCTGGAACGGCGGACCGACCCTGCTGCGGGGGGCGCTGACCCGCTAAGCAATTCGGATCGCGGCGGTCCGGCAAAACCCGGACCCGGCGGCAATCCGGAAGAAAAACCTGAAACGGAGGAGAGACGGGAATGAAAGTCAGACCATTGTACGATCGCGTGATTGTGAAGCGGACAGAGGGGGAAGACAAAACCAAGGGCGGAATCATCATCCCGGACACGGCCAAGGAAAAGCCGGTGGAGGGCAAGGTGGTGGCGGCCGGGGACGGCAAGCTGAACGATAACGGACAGCGCATCCCTCTTGCGGTGAAAAAGGGTGACCGGGTGCTTTTCGGGAAATACGCCGGTACGGAAATCAAGATCGAAGGGGAAGACAGTCTGATCCTGCGCGAGGATGACATTATTGCCATCATCGAATAGGACCGCTTGAACGCACCCGGCAGGCGCGAATCCGCCGGAAAGATCATTCATACATAAGGAGGAGTTTCGGAATGGCGAAAGAGATCAAGTACAGTGCGCGGGCCAGGGAGTACATCCTCAAGGGGGTGGACACACTGGCCGATGCGGTCAAGGTTACCCTGGGGCCGAGGGGGCGAAACGTGATTCTAGACAAGTCCTTCGGGGCGCCCAACATCACCAAGGACGGCGTCACGGTGGCCAAGGAAATCGAGCTGGAGAACAAGTTCGAGAACATGGGCGCGCAGATGGTCAAGGAGGTCGCCTCCAAGACCTCGGACGTGGCGGGCGACGGCACCACCACGGCCACGGTGCTGGCCCAGTGCATTTACCGCGAAGGGCTCCAAACTGGTTGCCGCGGGCATGAACCCGATGGCCCTCAAGCGCGGAATCGAGAAGGCGGTCGAACTGTCGGTGGGTGAACTGAAGAGGATCTCCAAGGCCACCAAGGACCAGGAGGAGATCGCCCAGGTCGGCACCATCTCGGCCAACAACGACGCCACCATCGGCAACATCATCGCCGAGGCCATGAACAAGGTGGGCAAAGAGGGCGTGATCACCGTGGAAGAGGCCAAGAGCATGGAAACCACCCTGGAGGTGGTCGAGGGCATGCAGTTCGACCGCGGATACCTCTCGCCCTACTTCGTGACCAATCCGGAGAAGATGGTCGTCGAGCTGAGCGAACCCTACATCCTGCTGCACGAGAAGAAGATCAGCAACATGAAGGACCTGATCCCGGTGCTGGAGCAGGTCGCCAGGATGGGCAAGGCGCTCATGATCGTGAGCGAGGATGTGGAAGGCGAGGCCCTGGCCACCCTGGTGGTGAACAAGCTCAGAGGCACCCTGCAGGCGGTGGCGGTCAAGGCCCCCGGCTTCGGCGACCGGCGCAAGGCCATGCTCGAGGACATCGCGATCCTGACCGGCGGCCGCGTCATTTCCGAGGACCTCGGCGTCAAGCTGGAGAACATCACCCTGAACGATCTGGGAACGGCCAAGACCGTGACCATAGACAAGGACAACACGACCATCGTGGACGGCGGCGGCAGCCGGAAGGACCTGGAGGGCCGCGTGAAGCAGATCCGGGCGCAGATCGATGAAACCACCTCGGACTACGACCGCGAGAAACTCCAGGAGCGGCTGGCCAAACTGATCGGCGGCGTGGCCGTGATCAACGTGGGCGCCGCGACCGAGATCGAGATGAAGGAGAAAAAGGCCCGCGTGGAAGACGCCCTCAACGCGACCCGCGCGGCGGTCGAGGAAGGGATCGTCCCGGGCGGCGGCGTGGCCCTGGTGCGCTGCATCCCGGCCCTGGCGAAGATGAAGCTGGAAGGGGAAGCCCAGTCCGGCGTCAACCTGGTCATGCGCGCCCTGGAAGAGCCGCTGCGGCAGATCGCCAACAACGCGGGCGCCGAAGGTTCCGTGGTGGTCGAGAAGGTCAAGGCGGGCAAGGGCGGCCTGGGGTTCAATGCCGAGACCGGCGAGTTCGAGGACCTGCAGAAGGCCGGCATCATCGACCCGACCAAGGTGACCCGGTTCGCGCTCCAGAACGCCGCCTCGGTGGCGGCGCTGCTGCTGACCACGGAAGCGATGGTGGCCGAGAAGCCAAAGGAAAAGGATGACATGCCGGCGATGCCGCCTGGAGGCGGCATGGGTGGCATGGGCGGTATGGGCGGCATGATGTAACGTGCCCCCGGACCGGGGTTGCCGATGATACGGCCTCGGACCGTCGGACAAGCCTGAAACCGAAAAGATCGCATTCGCCAAGGTCCCCTAGAGGGCCCGGCGGGTGCGATCTTTTCTTTTTGCGGCTGTCTGCCTGAGGCGGCGGAATAAAATGGCACTCGGGGCCGGTTCCTGATATGGAGATAGGGCACCGGGGAAGCCGGCTGGGGGGCGAAGCATGCTGGACAAGGACGAGGTCATTTTGGTGACCGGCGCGGCCGGATTCATCGGGTTCCATGTTGCGGGAAGGCTGCTGGCAATGGGCCTGCGGGTGGCGGGGGTGGACAACCTCAACCCCTACTACGACGTGTCGCTCAAGCGGGCCAGGCTGAAGATCCTCCAGGGCCGGGACGGGTTCACCTTCTTCGAGAAGGACATTCGGGATGCCGTTGCCATGGAGTCCGTGTTCAGCCGGCAGGCGGTCCGGCGGGTGTGCCATCTGGCGGCCCAGGCGGGGGTGAGGTACTCGCTCGAGCACCCCTTTTCCTACCAGCAGAGCAACCTGGAGGGGTTCCTGACCATGCTCGAAATGGCGCGCCGTTTCCAGGTCATCAATTTCGTGTACGCGTCCTCCTCCTCGGTCTACGGGAACAACCGCAAGATCCCCTTCAGCGTCGAAGACCGGGTGGATCACCCGATCTCGCTCTATGCGGCCACCAAGAAAGCCAACGAACTGATGGCCCACGCCTACAGCCACCTCTACGGCATCCCCTGCACGGGACTGAGGTATTTCACGGTCTACGGGCCCTGGGGGAGGCCGGACATGGCCCTCTTTCTCTTCACCCGGGCGATCCTGGAAGGCAAGCCGATCGAGGTCTACAACCACGGCCGGATGCGGCGGGACTTCACCTACATCGAGGACATCGTGGACGGCACCATCGCCGCGCTGGAGCGGCCCGAGGCCTACGCCGTGTACAACCTGGGGAACTCCCAGACCGTTGAGCTGCTGGAGTTCATCCGGATCCTCGAGGAGGAACTGGGGCAGGCGGCCGAAAAGCGGCTGCTGCCGCTTCAGCCCGGGGATGTGCCGGCCACCGCGGCCGACATCCGGGAATCCACCCGCAAGCTGGGCTTTCAGCCCCGGACCTCCCTGCGGGAGGGGATCCGGGAGTTCGTGGCCTGGTACCGGGAGCACTACCGGGGCTGATTCGTTTCCCCCTCCAGACGGCCGATGCGGATCATGCGCCGCCTTTCCCTGGGCAGGCGCAGGCTGACGGTGGTGCCTTTTCCCTTTTCGGAGCGCAGCTCGACGTCCCCGCCGTGGGCCTCCACGATGCGCTTGACAATGGCCAGATCGATGCCGGCGCCGTCCGCCTTGGTGCTGAAGAACGGGTTGAAGACAAAAGGCAGGTGCTCGGGGGCGATGCCCGATCCCCGGTCTTGGACCACGATCCCGCAGGTTCGATCCCCGGCCTCGGTGGTAATCTGCAGGCGGCCCCCCTCGGGCAGGGCGTCCAGGGCGTTCTCGATCAGGATGGAAAGGGCCCGCACCAGGAGTTCCGGGTCCGCGAACAGAACCGTATCGTCGGCGACAGTGTGCAGTTCGATCCGGCGCTCCTTGATTTCCCGGCGGTGGGGCTCGAGCGCCCGGTCGATCAGGCCGCGGATGGGTTCGCGGCCCATCACGGGTCTGGGAAGACGCGCGAAGAACTCCACCTTCCGGACCAGGTTCTCGATTTTCCGGAGATTGCTGAGGACGTAATAGTAGTAGGTGTCGTGGTCCGGGCCCGTCGGGCAGGACTTGTAGAGCCGCTCAACAAAACCTCCGATCCCGACCAGCGGGTTGCGCAGCTCGTGCGCGATCCCGTCGGCCATCTTGACCAGATCCTGGTAGTAGCTGCCGACCAGGGCTTTTTCCATCTTCTTCTGGCGGTCGACATCCTGCAGGGTGAGGATGAGCGCGCTTCGGCCGGCCTCGGGGTCAAGACAGGTCCCAAGCGAGATCAAAGCGAAGAAGCGGCCTTCATCCTTGCGCCTGAGCATGACTTCGCCGGAAAAGGATTCCTCCCGCTCCGCCAGAGCCAAGAGGTTCGGAACCATGAGGCCCTGGTCCTCAGGGGTGAAAAGTACGGCCAGGTTCTGCCCGAGCAGCCCGTCGGGAGGATAGCCGAGGAGTTCATGGGCGGGCGGGTTGGCCAGCGCGATCCGGCCGTTGAAATCGGCCACCAGGATCCCGTGGCGGACCGAGGCCAGCACCTCTTTCAGCAGCCGGGGCGAGCCGCTGCAGGTATCGAAGAAATCATCCATTGGGGTCACGGGCTCCGGATCGGCTGCGTTTCAGCCGCTGCTGGACCGCCTCGCCTGTCAGTTCCCGGATCGCGCCGCCGGCCACCCAGCGGGCGGCCCGGGAATCCATCTGCCGGATCTCACGGGCGGTCTCGATCGCCGCCTGGTTCAGTGCCGCGTTGCGCTTGCCGATGTGCCGCAACGCCCAGTTGACGGACTTCTTCACGAAGTTCCGCTCGTCGCTGGCACCCTGCCGGATCAGCGGCAGAAACGCGATGAAGTCCCGGTCCGGGGCCTGCTTGTCATGCCAGGCCAGGCAGGCGATCAGCGCGAAGGCGGCGCGTTTTACGAACTCCTCTTCGCGCAAGGCCCACTCCCGGATTTTTCTGCGCACCGGCGGGACCTTGTCGAAGAGGTTCATGCACACCTGGTCGCACACGTCCCAGGAATTGAAGTCGCTGACCCATTCCTCCATCTGAGCTTCGGTGACTTCCTCCGGCCGGTCGATCATGGCTGCCAGGATTCTGGCTTCCTGGATCCCGGTTTTCCACAGTTTCAGGGCCAGGCCGTGGTCTTTGCCGATCGACTTGGCCAGCTTTCGGAGCTCGGGGATGGAAACGCCGAGCCTTCCCTCCCGGGTCATGCCGTAGCGGGCCATGCCGTCCAGCTGATCGGGCCGGGCCACTGTCTCGAGCCGCTTCAGGATGTCGCGGGCCGTGCTCACGCGGCGCTCCTCACGAATTCGGTGGATGCAACTTCGGTACCCATCTGCCGGTTGTCGTGCGGTAGAGGGTGTAGTTCTCGCCGAACTTCTCTTCCAGCAGCCTTTCTTCATAGCGGGCGATGTGGTTGTAGAAAGCGAAGATCGGCAGGAGCAGCAGGAGAGAGAGGAGAGAGAAGGTGGAAACCGCCAGCCCGGCGTAGAAGAGCATGGAGGCGAGGTAGAGGGGGTGCCGGACATACCTGAAGGCGCCGGAACGGAGCACACCGGGGGGCCGTTTATCGGTGTCGGTCACCTTGTGGGCCGACCCGAAGAGATACAGACCCAGGATGAGACTCAGGGCCAGCAGGCCTAGCCGAAGGGTGAGGGGAAACCCACCGGAGAGGAAGGTGGACCAGGAAAAGTAAAAGGAGTCAGCCGGCCAGACGGCCAGAAAGGCACCCAGACAGATGAGCTGTCCGGCATCCCCGAATGGATGTTCGCCGTTCTTTTCCTTCATGCGTGGCCCATTTCCGTTCAGTCACCATACTCATTAACAGCAATGCAGACCAAATGCAACTCAGCCAGAAATACATTGATTTTTGTCTGTCGAATATGGAAAATATAGCACAAAGGTCAATAACTGTGAAATGTGCATTTGAATAAACCGAACCGGTTGTCGACGGCTGGAGCGCATGCCATGATCCGTGACCGCCACGCCTTTCAGCAATTTGAGGCACGCCTGCAACGCCGCACAGCGGCGGATCTGGAAACCAACTTGCAGGTATTTGAGACCCTGATGGAGCATGCCCGTTCTCTCGGCGTCTGGCCGCCCGTGGATCCGCTGGAGGGGCTTGAAGTGGACGTCCGGGTTGCTAAGGCGCTAAACACCCATGTCCGGAAACCTGCTGCCATCCTGCGCTAAGCAGACCGGGACAGCGCTTCACTATGTGACTGCCGTTGGCTCAAGCCATTCGCTCTACGGCGAGCCGCGGATGACGCGCACGTGGACATCGCCCTTGGGGCCACCCCTGACCGACTGGCCGATGCGCTGGAGGTCGCCGCCCGGCTGCAACTGCGGGTCCTGGTGGAGGATGTGGAGACCTTTGTGCCGCAGACCTGGGTTCTGCCGGCGCTGGACGAGAGCAGCGGACTGCGGTGGATTTCATCTTTTCCTGGACGGCCTATGGGAAGGAGGCCATCGCCCGCGGCCGCACGTCTTTCGTGAGTGAATACCCGGTACGCTTCTCGGGGAGTTTCGGCACAAGTGGCCGGACCGTCGCGCGATATGGAGCACATCCGTTCCATCCCGGCAATCGTGGACAGGACTACTCCGTTGGCTCAAACAATCGACCAGACGCTGGAAAAGCACCTGGAAGCCGCCTTTGAAGATCTGTGGGATGCCGTCGAGACGAGGAACAGCCTGACGCCTGCCTTCCAGCCTTGTCCCAGCGCCCGCCTGGCGCCTGACGCCCGACGCCTGATGCCTGCCGTTTAGTCCATATGGACCGGTGTTCTGCTGACCGGTTCTTTCCCCATCAGCACCATGGCGAACTGCTCCAGCTTGCCATTCGTTTTCGGGTCCCGGTCGTGCCAGCGGGCCAGGAATTCCTCTTCTCTCAGCCAGGTGTGGCGCGCCGAGGCCGGATCCTCGAACACGACGATCGGGCCCTGAAAGCCGATGACGATGGCGTAGTGGCCGTCGTCATAGTCCGCCTGCCAGTCCTTAAGGGTCATGTACCTCTCGGCCCAGGCCTGCAGGAGCACGATGACCGGGTGGCCCTCCGCCACAAAGCGCCGCACCTTGTCTAGGGATACGTGATCAGAGGCGAAAACCTCGAAGCCTTTCTTCTCAGCCAAGGCCACCATGTTGTGATGGCGCGTGCCGGCCTGATCGGTACCCAGTTCCTGCATCAGGTCGTCCGTCCGCATTTCGATGCCGTAGTACTCCAGGACCGCCTGAAAGGCGCTCACGCCGCAGTCGAAATCAAAGGCCTGCCTGACCTGCCTGAGGTTGATTATGCGGACATCCCAGCTGTTCGTCATTCCCGCACTCCCTGCCGCATCTCGGCCAGCGCCGCGGCAAAAGCCCGCCGCAGGGTCTCGAGGGCCTCCACGTTCGGACTCCGGTCCGGGCGCATGTAGAGCCGCTGGTTGGTCTCCTGCAGGATCGCTGGCACCCGGCTGCCCAGCCTCCGCGGGGCGTTGACCGAGTGCGCGCCGCACACGTGACCGTAGACGCTGCCGTAGCCGGATTCGTTGACCGTCACCCGCACCTCGGGCAGCCTCCGCTGCAGGGCCTCGGCATAGGCCTCGATGAACTGCGGCGGACAGAAACGGGTCGCCTCACCGTCCGGACCGTCGTGCTGGAGGTTCATCAGCTCGATCTGGTTGTCGGCCACACCGTGGGCCGTCACGGTGGAATGCCCGTCGAGCAGGAAGGTCCTGCCCCGGCCGATCTCGGCCCCAATCTCCTGGTGAAACCGGCCGAGGTATCTGCGGGAAAGGGCCTGCCGCAGCGCCCGGTCCGGCTCGCGGCCGGGGCGATAGACCGGCTCGCCGAAGGTGTCCTTGAGCGGCACGCTTTCCTCCAGTTTTTCCGGGTGCCGGTTGGCCTCCAGGATCAGGCTGCAGTAAGGAAAAGTCAACTGGGCATTGCCCAGCAGGTCGCGGAAGTCGTAGAGCCAGTGGGTGTACCAATCGACGTTCCTCATCAGCCGGGGGAAGTCCGGCGAAAGGGAGTCCGGCGCGATTTCCCCGGGCACGAGAATGCCGCAATGAGGGATCACGACCAGCAGGTCCGGGAACTCCACGTCTGCCTCCCAGCGGTCCAAGGCCATTTCCGATTTCCTTCGGTTGCTACCCGCAAAACTCCGCAAAATTCAGGCCGCGTTCGGCGTCGTGGCGCAGCCGGACGCGCCGGCCCACCTGGCACTCGCCGGCCAGCAGTTCGAAGACCCCGGGATCCGGGGCTTCCCGGGCAACAAAACGCAGTCCCTGCTCGGTTCTTCCGTAGATCACGGCCGAGGCGGGCCGGCCGTTGCGGGAGTAAAACACGGTGTAGGTTTCAACAACGCCTTTGCCCGCGGCTTTCCCGGCCTCCTCGACCGGCGCCTCTCCCGCGAAGGGATTCTTTTCATCCTGCAGATCGTGGCTCCCCAAAGCGCCGGGTCCGGGCTCGGCAGCGTAAATCCCCGCGCTGTGCTTGTGCATGAACCAGCCGAGGCCGGTGACCAGGCCGGTTTCGCGCTCGCCCGCGGCGATCTTTTCCGCCAGAGTGGCCACGGCGTGAAGGGAGTAGTTGTTGCCGGGACCGCCGAAAAAGCCCAGGCCGCCGGTAAGGGTAAGCGGACGGGGATCAGCCTCCAGCCCGAGCATCCGGCAGGCCATGTTGACCGAGCAGGGGAAACAGCTGTACAGATCGAAGCACTCCACCTCGTCGAGTGTAAGATTCGCTCTCTGCAGGGCCCGGGAGACCGCCTCCCTGAGCGGCGGGCTGGAGACAAAACTGGATTTCTGGATCAGGAAGCGCTGGCGGTCCTCGGTGTAGGCACCGCCACGGAAAAAGACCGGCCGCTTCGCCTTGGGCCGCATTCTCCGGGCCTGATCCTCGGACATCAGCAGCACGGCGGCCCCCATGTCCACAGTCACCAGGGAATTCATGAACTTGGTGTAGGGAAAGGCGACCCGCCGGTTGTCGCGGCTTGGGGTGACGATTTCCTGCGCCGTGAGGGGCTTGCGGGTCCAGGCGTTCGGGTGCCCGGCCGCCGCCCGGCTGAACCCGGCCCAGCGATCCCCGACCCTGGCGAGATAGGCGGGCAGCTCAAGGCCGCTCTCCCCCCAGAAGGCGACCTCAAAGAGCGGAAAGCCGTGTACCGGCAGGCTGACCCCGTGGCGCGCCTCGCTGTCGGTGGACCCGATCATGTCCTCCCGTTGGTGTCCACCGCTCAATCCCTTGAACAGGGCATTGCCCTCCGGTACATCGGCCTCCGAACGGGGATAGTAGGCCTCGCCTCCCGCGATCAGCACCGAGTCGAGCTCGCCGCGCGCGATCATGCCGGCCGCTTGGTTGATCAAGACCTGGGGCGAACTGCCGCCGATGCCCGATACCCGCTTGAGCCGCGGCGCAGCCCCGATGTCCCGGCTGAGCTCTGCGGCGGCATCCGGGTAATGGCGGCTGAGGACCCTGACCACCATCACGGCATCCAGGCGTCGCAGCAGATCGATTCCGCCGGCGGCCTCCGCGGCTTGCCGCACGGCCTTCCCCATCAGACCCAGGGGGTCGAGGAGCGAGTCCTTCTGTTCCTTGCCCTGGGTGACTTGACCCCAGCCGGCGATGACGACTCTTCGTTTCACGGGTGAACCCCCCTGCCTCCCCCCATAGCGCCGTGTTTCTACCGGGTGATCAGCCAGACCCCGCTGACCAGCAGGCCGATTCCCAGCCAGCGGCTCCATTCCAGCGGCCGGATCTCGGCCCCCAGCAGGCCGAAGTGGGACAGGAGCGCGGCCGCCGCAAACTGGGAAGCCACCAGCACGGAAAAGGTCCTCGACAGCCCCAGCCGGGGAACGCTGTAGCCGATCGACCCCACGATCACCAGCCCCAGCACGCCCGCGCTCAGCGCGTACCACGGAACGTCCTGCCAGGCTCTCAGGTTTCCCCCGCGGGCCGCCAGCATGGCCGCCGCGGCCAGAATCCCGCCGCCGGCGTAGGTGATGAACACGCTCTCCCGGGTGCCGATGGTCTTGTCCAGCAATCCCATGAACTGACCCTGAAGCGTCACTGCCAGACCGCCCAGGGCTGCAATCAGCACCAAGGCAACAGAACTGCTCATGATTGCGACCTCGTATTCAAGAAATCAGACCACAAAAAGCTGCCGCGGGCTTCTGGTCAGGATCTCGTTTCCGCTCTCCCGGACCAGGATCATGTCCTCCAGCTTGACCGCGTCGGCCTCCCCGTCCATCATGTGCATGTCCAGGGCGATCACGCAGCCCTCGGGCAACGCGGTTTTGTCATGGGCCGCCAGGATCGGGGGTTCGTTGAGTTCCAGGCCGACGCCGTGGCCGATCATCCGGCCCGTGTGCCCCCTGCCGAAATTAAGGAAAGGCCCAAGCACCTTCATTTTTTTCGCCCGCTCCCAGGCCAGCTGGAAAACCTGGTCACATCTCATGCCCGGTGCGAGGCGCTCGATGAGAAAATCGGAGATCTCCAGCAGCTGGCCATGCATGGTCTCGATCTTCCCGGAGGGTTTTCCCAGACAGTAGGTGCGGGTCTGATCCGCGTGGTACCCTTCCACCAGGGTGGGGATGTCCACCACCACCGGATCGCCCGCGGCGATACGCCTCCGGGAAGGGCCGGCGGGCACGGCCGGACTCAGACCGACCCCTGAAATGGAATAGACCACCCCGCTGATGCGGGTCAAGTTGAAGCCGGAGGCCAGCGGTCCGCGGCTCATGAAAAAATCCGGCTGGCGGATGAAAAAAATCCCTTCGTGGCCGGCCAGCCGGTGGGCATTTTCGACGGCCGCCGCCAGCTGCAGTTCGGTGACACCCTCCCGCAGGGTGCACAGGACCGCCTCGTGCCCGGCATGCAGTGCGGCGCAGGCCTTGCGGAGGCTGTCGATCTCGGCAGGGTCCTTCCTTTTTCTCTGCTCCAGGACAACGGGTGAGATATCCACGAACTCCAATCCGCCGAACTCCTGCTGCAGGGCGCGGACTTGGGCGGCCGGGAGGATGTCCAGTTCGGTGCCGATCTTCCCGGCACCCTTCAACCGCGCCGAGAGCCGCGCCCGGATTCGGTCCAGCCGGCGCTCTGCCACAATCCGCTCGGCCGGGATCAGGGCTTCCTCCAGGGTGAAGGCCAGACCGCTTCGCACAAACAGCGTGTAGCCGTCGGGAAAGACGGCCAGACAGGCAGGCTGGGCCGTGCCGGTGTAGTACAGCACGTCCCTCGAATAGAAGAGCAGGGCGGCGGTCAGCCCCGACTCCCGAATGCGCTCCTGCAGATCCCGGAGGCGCTCCGGACAGGCCATGGGTCTCTCCTTACGTGTCGCAAGCCTCGGCTCCGGCCTGGAAACAGAGTTGTCTTGCCGTTCGGCCGGAATGGGTCAAGTGGAACCGGTGACCCGTATGGATCGGCAGGTTTCGACAAACCGGTCCGGGTCGTCCGGCGTAAAGCGCAGGCGCTTCATGAACCCGGATCTGCGCCTCAGGGCCACATGGCGCACCAGATCCGCCAGGTCGAGCTTCAGGGCCCAGCAGTCAGCCAGGTTTTTCCCGCGCAGCAGATCGCCGAAGACGAATGCCGGCCGGACTCCGATTTCCAGGATGTCTTGGGCCCGGATCACCTTCCGGCCCAGGAAGGTGGACAGCTCGATCCGGTCCGGGTACACGCGGTACGACTGCCACAGGTTCCGCCAGGTCCGGGCGGAGACGTAGATCGGAATGGCCGTCATCTCAGCGCCCACGGTCTGACCCGGCGCCCCGGGCGGCCGGCGCGGGCCGGTAGAGGCCCGCCTGATCGGCATCCTGCAGCCCGGCCCGAAACGAGCGCTCATCGAGCAGCGAGAGTCCCGCGATCATCCGGCCGCTGAGGAGCCGGAATCTCGGCTGCCTGTCCAGCCCCTGGGCGATCAGCTCCAGCGGTTCATCCCGGGTCATCCAGGGATGCCTGTCAAAGGCTTTCAGGTTCAGCGGGCGGGTGTAGCCCCGCAGCGTCTTCTCGCGCTCCAGGTTGTAGTGCTGCTCGAAATAGGAGAGAACCAGCTCCCGCAAATTGCGATGGATGGGTTCCCTGAAGCGCAGCCCCACGAAATTGCTGTTGGCGAGCGCTCCCCAGTGCCCGTCCTGCTTGAAGAGCGCCAGCAGGTGGTCGTCGTCCCGCTTATTGGGCAGCATCTCGAGGATGAGCGGGGGAAAGCCGATGCGGCGCAGAGCGGCCGCGGCGAACAGGGCGGCGTCGAAGCAGTGTCCGACCTTCTCGCGCAGCACCCGCAGGGGGCAGCGATAGATCTTCTCCGCGCTGTAGCTGAGATCATCCAGAAAAGCCTGGATCTTGGCCGGGGATTTCAGGCGCTTCATGCGTCGGCGCTCCGAATCCGTCAGGGCCTGATCGAAAGCCTCAGCGGCCGGCATGGCCGAACGCCTCCCGGGTGAGTCTGGTGAGTCTGCGGACCGCCGGGATGTCATCGGGTGTATCCGGCCTCACCGCGATCATCGGGTTTCGCGGTCATTCGCTTTGCCGGGGTTGGACCTTGGATGGCGGTCGCCCTCCGGGAGGGTCTGCTCCCACTGTTGCCGGAATCTCGCGGCGTGCTTCTCCACCCAGTCGATGCAGGCCTGCTCGCCCAGATCCCGTCCCGCCTTTTCGCTTTCGATCCACTTGTGGCGCTGCATTTCTTCGCGCTGCAACTGGTTCAGCTGTCGGCTGTCTTCTTCCTCGCGCCGGTCCTTCACTTCCGCCATTTCCGTGTACCTCGACCCTTGTGCCGGCTTTTGTGTCCAGGGTCCGATGTCTCCCTGCGGGAGAACTCAACGCCCCCGGCAAGTCTCTGACGCACCCCTGTGAAGATCAGGCTGAAGGGGATTCAAGCATTGATAGACTGACTACTCTGTAACCAATATCAACAAATACAAACGAAAATGTCAATATCCTCATGCCTTCGTCAGAATCGCGGCTGCCATAGCACTGCCAGGCCGCTTGACTGCCACGGAGACTGAGGATGGGAAGGGAGGGGGCAATTTCCCCGCTCAGGGGTTTTCGCCTCCAGCCGACCGGAGGTCGTCCTGCAGCGCCGCGACAGTCAAGCGCGCCGCCTCAGCGGTGAAACGGGCGCACTGGTCTCCCATCTTCTTCTCCTTGAAAAGGGCCTGTCCCTCAGGGGTATCGAGGCGGCAGCCGGTGAGCTGAAAACAGTTGGTGCTGCCGAACCGCTCTTCGAAGCCTCGCGCAATCCGCCGGACCAGGCGGTAGCTGTCGTCCACCTTGTCCGTGCTGCGGTTGCGACCGCGCAGCATGCCGACGGCGAGAATCGCGCCGCTTACCGCCCCGCACAGGCCGCCGGTACGCGCCACGCCGCTGCAAAAGCCGGTGGCGATGCGGGGAATCAGATCGTTCTGGATCTGAAAGGCCTCGGCGGCCGCCAGCAGGACGCTTTCGGCACAGTACAGTCCTGCTCGAAAATGGCTTTTCCCCCGGGCGGCCGCGGTGTCGGCAGCGTTTTGTTCGATCGGTTTCATCAGGATGTCTCCGCGGGAGATGTTTGCGGCAGGCTGTCGGGCTGACCCAGCAGCACCGCTCGGCTGAGGGCGACGGCGGGGAAGTCGATGATCGCGAAACCAGAGGAGACGGCCAGCCTGCAGATTCCCTGAAATCGTGCCTGGCCGACGTGAAGCCGAGGCTCAACAACCAGGAACTTGGCCTCTTCCCTCAGGAGCGGCTTGATCTGCTTCAGGAAACCGGAGAGGTCGGGAACCTCATGGAGCATCCAGAACGCCAGCACGAAATCCGCCTGCAGATCCAGGCCGATGGCACCCGGTCGGCCGCGGTGCAGGCGGATGAGCGCTGCCAGATTATTGGCGGAAGCGCGCCTGGCCACGGTGTCCAGCATTTTCTGCTGAATGTCGACGGCGATGACGCGTCCCTCCTTTCCGACGATGCCGGCCATGGCAAGGGAGAAATACCCCATCCCGCAGCCGATGTCCACGGCCGTCATGCCCTTTGCGAGATGGGGTTTCAGGATCTGCTCCGGCCGGTGAAAGATCCGCCGCACGGGGTTGTCAAAGGTGTAGGCCAGCCACCAGGGACAGACGTGCTCGGTTTCCAGAAATGATTTCTTCAGGCCCATGAAGCGGAAATCCGGTGGGACGAAGGCGCTTGTTCCACTACTTCTGGCTCCGCGGAACCACCCTGACCTGGACCAAGACTTCACCATACCCGGAGCAGTCCACCCCCACGTCCGGGCATCGAAGCATTCGCATAAAATGAAAATCGTTGGGCTCCAGGCCTTCGCCCAGCCGCTCGTTGATGAGCGCGACCGGAATCGTGAGCTGCGCAATCAGATAGACGCACAGCCGCTTGGGACAGAGTTTGGCGATGAGGTTGCCGTCTGCATCCAGCACGAAACGGTCGCCCTGCTGGTAGCCGGAACTGCAGTGTCTGGCCTCCACCACTTCGGCCACGATCGAATACCGCGGGGCGGCTTCCGACAGACGCCTCACGTGCCTGACCCGATGAGCGCCTTGCCGGAACTGCTCGACTTGGACGGGGGTGTAACCCACCCGATCGCCATAGCGTTGGATCGGATCATCGGTGCTCATGGCAGCTCCTTTTCATTCGGCCCGGGTGAATTCCGGGGGAGCATGTATCCAGGTTTTCGGTATACTGAAGCTCCGGCGCACATGAATATGACCAAAAAGACCGAAGAAGTCAATGAGCGCGCGACCGGCATTGCCATGCTCTGCCCCCGGCGGTATACTGGCCTCAGAGCTCTGCCTGCTTCGGAGGTTCCCGGAATGGAAGTGCGGACGGCTATCGAGAAACGCCTCAGCGTGCGGCAGTACGGCGACCCGTCCATCCCCGCTGAGCATCTGGGGGTCCTGCTCACGGCGCTGCAGCTGGCCCCCTCGGCCAACAACAGCCAGAATTGGGAGTTTGTCCTGGTGGGGGATCCGGAGCTGAAGAAACGCCTGGTGCCGGCCTGCTTCAACCAGCGGTTCGTGGCCGAATGCGCCTATTTTGTCGCCGGCATCGCCGACCCGCGGCTGAGGTGGCACATGGTGGACATCACGATCGCCATGACCCAGTTCACGCTCCAGGCGGTGGAGCTGGGCTACGGGACCTGCTGGATCGGGGCCTTCGAGGAGGACCAAATCAAGCAGGTGCTGGGGGTGCCTGCCGACCTGAAAGTCGTGATCTGCCTGACGTTCGGCAAACCGAAAGGGAAAGCCGTCGCCAGGCGCCGGAAGGCGCCGGCGGAATTCGTGCACCTGAACGGGTACGGCCGAAGAGGGGTGCCGCAGGCCAAGGGGTAGCGCAATCCGCCTAGCACCCGCCCGGCGGCTCATCGGCCATGCCGGCCATGGCCATGAGCGTCATCAGACAGGTGGCGCAGAGTTTTTCGACCCCGCCCTTGATCACAAAAACATCGCTGCGGCAGATCGTAAGGGTTCTTCCGGGCTTTAGGACCCGGGCCCGGGCAATCAGCAGTTCGCCGTCGCCCGGGGCCAGCAGGTTCAGCTTGTACTCCACCGTCAGGATGGACGACTCTCTGTCCATCAGGCTGAAGGCCGCATAACCGCCTGCGTTGTCCGCCAGGGTGCCGATCAGGCCGGCATGAAAGAAACCGTGTTGCTGGGAAAACTCCGGGCGAAAAGGCAGGTGCATTTCACAGCCCCCGGGCTCCACCGCGGCTAGGGTCACACCCAGGAAACCCATGAAGCCCTGACGGACGAAGCTCTCCCTGACTTTCCGCTCGAAGTGCGGATCCCGCGGTTCAAAAAGCGTCATGATCTCGGCTCCTTTGGGTTCTTCCTCCGGGCGCGGCCCCGGGGGAGGGTAACGGCCTTGGTCTGTCACCCGGCCCGGCCCGGTCGGACCCCCTCTCCCGGCGCACGGGGTTGGTTCGTCAACCCGGCTTCTTGTCACATCCTTTGTCGCATTGTCAACACCGCCTGCTTGACAGGTAATTACCAATTGGGTTATAGGCCCTTATCGCGGAACCGTCAGCCTCCGGTTCCGGACGGCGGCGGCGTGTTTCTTTATGGTGTCGGGGGATTATGACCCAGGACTATATCATCGAGACCCGCAACCTGAGCAAAGATTTCAAGGGCTTCTCAGCGCTGGTGGACGTGAACCTGCAGCTGCGGACCGGCACCATCCATGCCCTGATCGGGCCCAACGGGGCGGGCAAGACGACCTGCTTCAATCTCATCACCAAGTTCCTTACCCCCACTACCGGGCAGATCTTTTTCAAGGGCCGGGAAATCACCCGGCTCAAACCGGCGGAGATCGCGCGCCTGGGGATGGTCCGCTCTTTTCAGATCTCGGCCGTGTTCCCGCACATGACCGTGATCGAGAACGTTAGGGTGGCGCTCCAGCGAAAGATGGGTAATTCCTATCATTTCTGGCGTCCGGAAAAGATCCTGGACGGCCTGAACGAGCAGGCCTTGAAACTGCTGGCCGCTGTGGGCCTGGCCGACTACACCCAGATGCCGGCGGTGGAGCTTCCCTACGGCCGCAAACGGGCCCTGGAGCTGGCCACCACGCTGGCCCTGGAGCCGGAAGTCCTCCTGTTGGACGAGCCCATGTCAGGGATGGCGCGCGAGGACATCGGACGCATTTCCGCGCTGATCAAGAGCGTGGCGGCCAACCGGACCGTGCTGATGGTGGAGCACAACCTCTCCGTGGTGGCCGATCTGTCCGACTTCATCAGCGTGCTGCACAACGGCATGATCCTGGCGGAGGGGACCTACGAAGAGGTCTCCAGCAAATCCGAGGTCATTCAGGCTTACATGGGGACCGGTCATGCCTGAGCCCGCAGCCGATTTGGGGATCCAGCTGGAAGTCGGCGACCTGCACGCCTTCTACGGGGAGTCGCACATCCTCCACGGGATGAACTTCGAGGTGCCCCGCGGCGAGGTGGTCACGCTGCTGGGCCGCAACGGCGCCGGTAAGACCACCACCATGAAGGCCATCATGGGCATGGTGCCGCGGCGCACCGGCAGGGTGCAGTTCGAAGGGCACAACCTCATCGGTCTGCCCAGCAACCGCATCGCCCGGCTGGGATTGGCTTTCTGTCCCGAAGAGCGGGGCATTTTCAGCAGTCTTTCGGTCACTGAAAACCTGCTTCTGCCGCCCGCGATCCGGCCCGGCGGCATGACGCTGCAGGAGATCTACCAGCTTTTCCCCCCTCTCAAGCTGCGCGGCGACAGCCAGGGCACCAAGCTCTCGGGCGGCGAAGCCCAGATGCTGGCCATCGCCCGCATCTTGCGCACCGGCGCTTCCCTGCTCCTGCTGGACGAGCCTACCGAAGGCCTGGCGCCCCTGATCGTGCGGCAGATCGGCGACATCATCCGGGGCCTCAAGGGGCGCGGCTACACCGTTTTGCTGGTGGAGCAGAACTTCCGCTTTGCGGCCACCGTGGCCGACCGGCACTACGTGGTCGAAGACGGCCTGGTCGTGGACACGGTGCCCAACGAGCAGATCGGCGCCCGCACCGAAGAACTCAGGCGCTATCTCGGAGTGTAACCTTTAGCCAAAGAAAGGAGATAACCCATGAATAACTACTGCAGGATCGGGATGATCGCGGCGCTGGTGTTGGTCGCGGCGGCGGGGGTCAATGCGCAGGTCTCCGACAATGTGGTCAAGATCGGGGTGCTCAATGACCAGTCCGGAACCTATTCGGACCTGGCCGGCCCGGGGTCGGTCGAAGCCGTGAAGATGGCCGTGGAGGACTTCGGCGGCAAGGTGCTGGGTAAGCCCATCGAAATCACCTTCGCCGATCACCAGAACAAACCGGATATCGGAGCGAACATCGCCAACAAGTGGATCGATGTGGACCAGGTGGACATGATCATCGACCTGCCCACCACCTCGGTCTGCCTGGCGGTGCAGGAGATCTGCAAGAACAAAAACCGGATCAACATCATATCCACCGGAGCGTCCGTCATCCTGACCAACAAGAACTGCTCGCCCACGGGCGTTCACTACACCTACGACAACTACGCCTTGGCCAAGGGCACCGGGTTGGCCCTGGTCAAAGACGGCGGCGACAGCTGGTTCTTCCTCACCGCCGACTACGCCTTCGGCCACGATCTGGAGAAGACGACCTCGGAGGCCGTGACCAAGGCCGGCGGGAAGATTCTGGGCGCGGTACGCCATCCTTTCCCCAACAATGACTTCTCCTCTTTTCTGCTGCAGGCCCAGGCCTCCAAGGCCAAGGTGATCGGGCTGGCCAACGCCGGGGGGGACACCGTCAATGCGATCAAGCAGTCGGCTGAGTTCGGCATCACCCAGGCCGGTCAGCGCCTGGCCGGACTGCTGGTGTTCATCTCCGACGTGCACAGCCTGGGTCTCAAGACCGCCCAGGGCCTGGTTGTCACCACCGGTTTCTATTGGGACTACAACGACGAGACCCGGGCCTGGTCCCAGCGCTGGAGCGCCCGCATGAACAGTCGGATGCCCACCATGAGCCAGGCCGGCTGTTACTCGGCCGCCATGCATTACCTCAAGGCCATCGAGGCCGCCGGCACCGATGAGGCCAAGGCCGTGATGGCCAAGATGCGGGAAATCCCGGTCAACGATTTCTTCGCCAAGAACGGCCGGATCCGCGAGGACGGGCGGATGGTGCATGACATGTACCTGGCCCAGGTGAAAAAGCCCGAGGAGTCCAAGTACCCCTGGGACTACTACAAGATCCTGCGGGTGATTCCCGGCGAGGAGGCCTACAAGCCGCTGGCGGAAAGCGACTGCCCCTATATCAAGAAATAGGAACGTGCCTGCAGGGGGCGGGCCGCCCCGGCCCGCCCCCCCAAGCTCCTGATCCCGACGCAGGGAAAACCGAATGTTCGAACTGATTGGCATTTCGCCGCAAGCCCTGTTCGGCCAGCTCTTGCTCGGGCTCATCAACGGCGCCTTCTACGCCGTCCTGAGCCTGGGTCTCGCCCTGATTTTCGGCCTGCTCAACGTGATCAACTTCACCCACGGCGCCCAGTACATGATGGGAGCCTACGTGGCGTGGCTGGGCATGACCTACGCCGGGGTCAACTACTGGCTGGCCCTGCTCATCGGACCGGTGGTGGTGGGGGCCTTCGGCATCGTCATGGAACGCCTGCTCCTGCGCTGGCTCTATCAGCTGGACCATCTGTACGGACTTCTTCTGACTTTTGGGTTGGCCCTGATCATTGAGGGGGGCTTCCGCCAGGTCTACGGGATTTCCGGGCAGCCCTACGCCATCCCCGAGCTGCTGACCGGGGGGCGCAACCTGGGTTTCATGTTCCTGCCCAACTACCGGGCCTGGGTGGTGGTGGCCTCCCTGGTGGTCTGCCTGGCCACCTGGCTGGTGATCGAGAAGACCAGGCTGGGGGCTTACCTGCGCGCCGGCACCGAAAACCCGGCTCTGGTGCAGGCTTTCGGCATCAATGTGCCGCGCATGATCACCCTCACCTACGGCTTCGGTGTGGCCCTGGCCGCCCTGGCCGGAATCCTGGCGGCGCCCATCTACCAGGTCAAGCCGACCATGGGTGCCGACCTCATCATCGTGGTCTTCGCGGTTGTGGTCATCGGCGGAATGGGTTCCATCATGGGCTCGGTGGTTACCGGTTTCATGCTGGGACTGCTGGAGGGGCTGACCAAGGTGTTCTACCCGGAAGCAAGCAACACGGTCATCTTCGTGGTCATGGCCATCGTGCTTCTGATCAAACCGGCCGGGCTTTTCGGCAAGGCAGCCTGAGGCGACGTGCGTTTACGAGGAATCGGCATCATCATCCTGTTGGGGCTGGCGCTGGCCGCTCCGCTGGCCGTCTACCCGGTCTTCCTGATGAAGGCCCTGTGCTTTGCGCTGTTCGCCTCGGCCTTCAACCTGCTGTTGGGCTACGTCGGCCTGCTTTCCTTCGGGCATGCCGCCTACTTCGGCTTCGCCGCCTACGTCGCCGGCCACGCCATGAAGGTGTGGGGCTTCGGGCCGGAGGCGTCCCTCCTGGCCGGCACGGCGGTAGCCTGTCTGATGGGGCTGGTCTTCGGCTGGCTGGCCATACGGCGCCAGGGGATCTATTTCGCCATGGTCACCCTGGCGTTTTCACAGATGATCTACTTTCTCTGTGTGCAGGCGCCATTCACCCACGGCGAAGACGGCATCCAGGCCATCCCGCGCGGCCGGCTGCTGGGCCTGATCGATCTCGGCGACAACTTCGCCATGTACTATTTCGTGCTGACCGTGTTTATCCTGGGGCTCCTGATCGTCAACCGGGCCGTGAAATCGCCTTTCGGCCAGGTGCTCAAGGCGATTCGTGAAAACGAGGCCCGCGCCACCAGCCTCGGCTACGACGTGGACCGTTACAAGCTCATGGCCTTCGTGCTCTCGGCCTCGCTCTCCGGGCTGGCCGGCGCGCTCAAATCGCTGGTTTTCCAACTGGCTTCGCTGACCGACGTCCATTGGCACGCCTCCGGCGAAGTGGTGCTCATGACGCTGCTGGGCGGAGTGGGCACCCTGCTGGGCCCGGCGGTGGGGGCTTTTCTGGTCGTGAGCATTCAGAACTATTTTGCCCAGGTGGGTGCCTGGGTGACCATCATCCAGGGCGGTATTTTCGTGCTCTGCGTGCTCATCTTCCGCCGGGGTATCGTCGGGGAAATCAGCGGCTGGTGGCAGCGCCGCTCCTGGGGGGCAAACCGCAACCCCGGATCCTCCGCGTGACCATCGTCCAAGACAGCCACCCCTTCCGAACTGCGGCAGGGCTCAGGTCCAGCTAATGCCGGGGGGAGAGGCTGTCTCCGGCCGTCTCCGCTGGCCGCCGCTGCTGGAGGGGACCCTTGTCCGGCGCTACCAGCGGTTCCTGGCCGATGTCCGGCTGCGCAACGGCCACGTCGTGACCGCCCACTGCCCGAACTCCGGCAGCATGCTCGAGTGCAGCGAGCCGGGCCGGCCGGTGTATCTATCCCGAAGCGCCAATCCCCGCCGCAGGACCCGCTACACCTGGGAGCTGATCGAGATGCCCGCCTCCCTGGTCGGCGTAAACACCCTGGTGCCCAACCGGCTGGTCGAGGCCGGGGTGCGGGCCGGCCGGATCCCGGAGCTGCAGGGGTACCGGGAGATCCTGCGGGAAGTCCGCTACGGCGAAAACTCACGCATCGACCTCCTCCTGGTAAACGGGCCGAGGCGCTGCTTCGTGGAGGTCAAGAACTGCACCCTGGTGGAAGAGGGCGTGGCTTTTTTCCCGGACGCGGTGACTGCCCGGGGAACCAAGCACGTGCGGGAACTGGACCGGATGAAGGCCGCGGGCCACCGCGCCGTGCTCTTCATCCTGGTCCAGCGCATGGACGCCCGGGTTTTCAGGCCGGCCGACCACATCGACCCGGTGTACGGGGAAACGCTCAGGCCGTCCATCGAGCGGGGCCTGGAACTCCTGGTCTATGACGTGGCCATCGACCTCGGGGGCATCGCGCTGAGACAGCCCTTTGCCCTATGAGCTCCGGCGGAGGCGAGGGGGCGGCCGGGGCGGTTGAAAAGAGGCCGCGGATGTCTAGAATTAAGATTATGGCCGGGTGTTTTGCTTGACAGCCGGCAAAGGGATTCCCTATATTACGACGTTTCGCGCAAGCCTCAGGCGGGGCTTCCGGCGACGTCTTTTCCGCAGCCGCCAAACGGCTGTTGACAGGGGTTTACGGATGGCGATCAAGGTTTCACCCAGGACGGTCAGAAAAGAGTTCATCGACAAGCTGGCCAAGCTGAGCGGCCAGAACGTGCACCAGTGTTTTCAGTGCGGTACCTGCGGCGGCTCCTGCCCGATGGGTGAGCACATGGACGCCGTGCCGCGCAAGATCGTGCACATGCTCCAGCTCGGCCTGGAGGATGAGGTCCTGGCGCAGAACACCTGCTGGGTCTGCGCGTCCTGTCATGCCTGCGCCGTGCGGTGCCCGCGCGGGGTCGACCTCCCGCGGGTCATGGAGGCCCTGCGGCTCATGACGCTGCGGAAGAACAAGAACTATGTGGAACCGTCCAAGCTTTCCGCGGAGACCATGAAGGAATGCCCCCAGATCGCCCTGGTGGCCGGCTTCCGCAAGATGACAAGTTGAGGATCGTGATGAAGATCAGCTATTACCCGGGATGCACCCTGAAGACCAAGGCCAGAAACTTGGACCAATCGGCCGTCGCCTCGCTGGCCGCCCTGGGGGTGGAGCTGGCGGAGCTGCCGCGCTGGAACTGCTGCGGGGCGGTTCATTCGCTGGCGGATGACGACCTCATCCACCAGGTCGCGCCGGTCAGGGACCTGATCCGGGCCAAGGAGCAGGGCAGCGGCAAGCTGGTGACCCTCTGCTCCATGTGCTACAACACCTTGGCCCGTGCCAACCAGCTCATGCGCAACGACGAAGAAAAGCGCAAGACCATCAACCTGTTCATGGACGAAGAAGCGGACTACCACGGCGAGGTGGAGGTGCTGCATCTCCTCACCTTCCTTCAGGACGAGATCGGCTGGGACCGGCTGCGGGACAAGGTCAAGGTGCCGCTGAAAGGGCTGAAAGTGGCGCCTTACTACGGCTGCACCCTGCACCGGCCCCGGGAGGTAGGCATCGAGGCGCCCGGCCGTTTTGAACTCATGCGCCGCTACCTGCAAGCCCTGGGGGCCGAAGTGGTCCCGTTCCCGGCCGCGGATCTGTGCTGCGGGTCCTACCAGGTCCTCGGAAACCCCGAGACGGCCCGCAGCGCGGCGGCCGCGATTCTGGAAGTGGCGGCCGGCGCGGGGGCCGAGGCGCTGGCCCTCAGCTGCCCCCTTTGCGAGTTCAATCTGGGGAAGAAACAGCCCGAACTGCTCCGGGACGCCAGAATCAGGAAGCCGATCCCGACCTTTTATTTCACCCAGCTGCTGGCGCTGGCGCTGGGGCTGGATCCGGAGGTGTGCCGGTTCGACCTGAACGATCCGGCCACGGTGGAACTGCTCAAGAGCAAGGGCTACCCGATCGCCTTGAACAAAGCGGCCTGAGCCTGGGCGGCAGGACCATCTGCCCGTCCGGAGCCGGCCGGGTCCGCGAACACGATACAAGGAGAGGTCAACATGTCAGAGACACAAGCAGTTTCGGCACCCAAGGCCCCCAGGATGGCCACCGGCGACCGCGCCATCCTGCCCGAGGGCGCACAAACCATCCCCATCTATGTCATGGGCAAGAAATACGAGGTCCCCGAGACCCTGACCATCATGAAGGCCATGGAATTCGCGGGCTTCAAGTTCATCCGCGGAGCGGGCTGCCGGGGCGGCATCTGCGGCGCCTGCCCGACGGTCTATCGCAAGGCCGGGGACTACAAGCTCCATTTCGGGCTGGCGTGCCAGACGGTGGTGGAGCCCAACATGTACCTGACCCAGATTCCTTTCTACCCGGCCAACCGGGCCGCCTATGATGTGGACACGATCGAGCCCACCCCGGAAGCGATTCATGCGCTCTACCCTGAGCTTTTTCGGTGCGTGGCCTGCAACAACTGCACCAAGGCCTGTCCCATGGACGTCAACGTGCTGGACTATATCTCCGCGCTGAAGCAGGGCGACATGGAGAAGGCGGCGCGGCTGTCCTTTGACTGCATCCAGTGCGGGCTCTGCGCCAGCCGCTGCATGGGCGAGCTGCCGCAGTACCATGTGGCCCAACTGGCGCGGCGGGTCTACGGAAAGTACATCGCACCCCGGGCCGAGCACCTCACGAAGCGGGTGGCGGAGATCGAAAGCGGAAAATATGTCCAGATGCTGGAGGACCTGACCCGGATGACCAAGGAGGAACTGGACAAACGCTACAAGGAACGGGAGCGGGAGCCGGATCTGGCGCCTCCGGGCACCTGGAAGCCCAAGGACGTCCAGTATCTGTGAGATGAAGCGCGGCAGAGCCGGCTGACAGGGGAAGTGAGCGCGAAAGGAGAAAGGCATGGGTTACACACCTGAGCTCAAAGAACTCATCAAGAAGGTTGAGGCCACCCGTCCAAAGCGGGTGGAGATGTCCCGCCGAAACGAGCACTACCCGGCCCTGAGCCTGGAGGAACGGGAAAAGGTGCTCGCGCAAATACCATCCGGATTACCAGAAAGAGGGGCGTCGCGCCGTGCGGGTGGGCCCCAACAAAGGTGACCTGTATCAGGACGAAGTGGCCGACCAGCTGGAATCGCGCTCCTGGGTGCGGCCGCAGAACGTGGATCTCTCCAAAGCGGACTATGAAACCGACGTGCTGATCATCGGCGGCGGCGGCGCAGGGACCTCGGCGGCGCTCACGGCCGCGGGCCAAGGCGTCAAGGTGATCATGGCGACCAAGCTCCGCCACGGCGATTCCAACACCATCATGGCCGAAGGCGGCATCCAGGCGGCCACCCAGGAGTGCGATTCGCCCTATGATCATTACCTGGACACCGTCGGGGGCGGGCATTTCACCAATCAGCCCGACCTGGTGGCGGCGCTGGCCAACGACGCCCCGCTGTCCATCGCCTGGCTCGAGGAGCTGGGTATGATGTTCAACAAACTGCCCGACGGCCGCATGGACGTGCGCCATTTCGGCGGTTCTTCGCGCAAGCGGATGCATTCCGCGGGGGACATGACCGGCGCCGAGATCATGCGGGTGCTGCGCGATGAAGCCCGGAACCGCTCGGACAGGATCACGGTGCTGGAATTCAGCCCGGCGGTGGAACTGCTGCTGGACGAGGATAAGAAGTGCGCAGGTGCCATTCTCTACAACATGGAGACCCGCGAGTTCTACGTAGCCCGGGCCAAGGCCGTGATTATGGCGACCGGCGGCTTCGGGCGGCTGCACATCAAGGGATTCGCGACCACCAATCACTACGGCGCCACCATGGACGGCGTGGTCATGGCCTACCGGGCCGGGGTGGGCAACAAGTACCTGCATTCCACCCAGTACCATCCCACCGGGGCGGTGTATCCCGAACAAAACGTGGGCCTGCTGATCACCGAGAAGGTGCGGGGCCTGGGGGCCCACGTGCTCAATATGGACGGCGAGCAGTTCTGCTTCCCGCTGGAGCCCCGCGACGTGGAATCCGCCGAACTCATCCGCGAGGCCCTTGAGCGGGGCAAGGGCGTGGTGACCCCCACGGGCCGGGCGGGGTTGTGGCTGGACAGCCCCATGATCGACATCCTCCATGGCGAGGGTGCGGTGAAACGGGAGCTGCCGGCCAAGTTCATCCAGTTTACGCGCTACGAGATCGACATCAGCAAAGAGCCCATGCTGGTTTTCCCGACGCTGCATTACCAGAACGGCGGGGTCAACATCAACGCCGAAGCGGAAACCGCGCTGCCGGGCCTCTACGGCGCCGGTGAGGTGGTGGGCGGCATCCACGGCGAAAACCGCCTCATGGGCAACAGTCTGCAGGACATCATCACCTTCGGCCGGCGAGCCGGAAGGCAGGCAGCCGAGTATGTCCAGGCCGGCGTCAGCCTGAAAAAACTGACCCTGGATCACGTGTTGGAGTTCGAAAAGGAACTGAAGGCGGCGGGAGTGAAAAAACCCCTCGTGGCCCCGATTCTGCTGCCGGACTACTCCACGGACGAGGTGGCGGCCCGCCGCTGGTCGGACGCCCTCCTCGAAGCGGAATAAGAAAACCGGCCTCAGGTGTCAGGCATCAGGCATCAGGCGGGGACAAGGCGCAGGGCGAGGCAGACAGGTATCGGGCATAGAGCAGTAGGGAGTAGGGAGTAGGGAGTAGGGAGTAAGGGAGTAAGGAGTAAGGAGTAAGGAGTAAGGAGTAAGGGGTAAGCAGGGCTGGGGGCTGCGCGGCCGCACGCTCTCAACGCTCCCAACGTTTCCAACGATCCCCACGGAATCAGACGAGATCAACGGAACCGACCGAACCCACGGAACCGACGAACCCACGGAACCCACGGAACAGACCGATACCCACGAACAGACGAACCCACGGAACAGACGAGATCAACGGAACAGACCGAACCCACGGAACAGACCGAACCCACGGAACAGACGAGATAGACCGAACAGACCGAACCCACGGAACCCACCGAACAGACGAGATAGACCGAACCCACGCGAACAGACCGAACAGACCGAACACGGAACCCACGGAACAGACCAGATAGACCGAACCCACCGAACCCACGGAACCCACCGAACCCACCGAACAGACGAAATAGACGGAACCCACGCTCCCAACGCTTGGGGGGCAGTGTCAGGCGGCGGGTTTGAGGCCTTCCAGCAGCGTGATCAGCCAGGCGCGGATGTCTGCCAACTCCTCGGCGCAGACGCTGTGGTTGACCCGGTAGGTGCGCCAGTCCACCGCATAACCCAGGCGGGTCAGGGTCCGGCGGGTTCGCAGCGCGCGCTCCGGCGGGATGACCGCGTCCTCGGTGCCGTGGGCCATGAAGATCGGGATCTTCCGGTTGGCCGCACGCCTTTCGGTTTCCAGCAGCTCCAGGGTGACCACGGCGCAGGAGATTGCCAGGATTCCGGCCAGCGGCTTTTCAAAGCAGAGCCCGGTGAAAAGGGCCAGCGCCCCGCCCTGGGAGAACCCGGCCAGCAGGATCCGTTCGCAGGGCATGCCCCGGCCCACTTCCTCCCTGATCAGATCCCGCAGCAGGTCCACCGATTCCAGAAAATCCTCGACACTGATTGTGACCGGCTCGACGGCCCCCATGATGTCGTACCAGGCGCGCATGACCAGACCGCCGTTGAGGGTCACGGCCCGCTCGGGCGCGTGCGGGAAAATGTGCCGCACCGGCAGGTGGCCGGGCAGGCGCAGTTCGCGGGCTACGGGCTCCATGTCGCTGCCGTCCGCCCCGAGGCCGTGAAGCCAGATCAGGGTGGCGATCGGGGGGATGGCGGGGTCCTTCAAGAGGCGGTCCAATGCCGCACCTTCCGTGGGTGAGCGTTCTTGCGCTGTCATCAATGCTCCTTCCGGCCGATGATCCTGAGCTATGTACCCCATCGTCCGCCTTTCTGCAACTTTGGCATCGCAGAGATCATGGATCTATTTTTCGCCGCTTTTCCCTTCTTGGCACTGATCTCCGCTTCCCAGCCTCCCGGCTTCTGTGTCTGGCTGAATTCGACCGGACTGACCGGATCTGCCCGGGGCTGAAGCCGCAGGGGCCGCCGAGCGAGCCCGTAAGAATTTTCAACTAGCTGGAAAAGCTTGGTAATTTGTCAGCCATGGGCGGTGTCGGAAAGCATGATTCTTGCATCTCCCTACTTGCTGAGGAGAAAAAAGAATGGCACAAGAGCGAAGAAATCCACTCGAAGCGGTCCTGGCTCTGGGCCTGGCGCTCGCGCTGCTGGCCGCAGGCGGCGCCGCTTTCGCGGAAACGGCAAAAACCCTGCGCCCGGATCCCGGCATGGTGACCTATGCGCTGAGCCCGGGCCAGGTCGTGGACCTGTTCGTGAACGCGACACCCCGTGAGGGGGACGTGCCGCACCGGGAATGGTTTCTCTTTGCGACCTCGAAGTCCGGCGAGATCTACTTCCTGACCCCCGAAGGGGCGGTGCCCTACCGGCCGGATATGGACCTGGACCGGGTGACCTATCCTTACAGCCACAAGGAGCCCACGGAATTCATTGCCCGGCTGACCCTCGGCGGCCCGGGGCTCGGGCCGGGGGATTCTCTGGTGTACGCTTACGCCTACCGCACGGCCGAGGGCCGGGGGGTGGCGGACAACATCGTCATTCTCAAGGTCGCGGCCGGTGAGGGCTCGCTGGCCTCCTTCACCTCGGAGGCCGAGCTGGAGGCCTACCTCAAAGAAGCGCTCCGCATCCATGCCCCGCTGGGAGGCACCCCGTGGGCGTACGATATGGGCGCCCCCATGGCGATGCCGGGAAGCTCCCTCGAATCCTCGTTCAGCAATACCAACCTGCAGGAAGCGGGGGTTGACGAAGCCGACAAGGTCAAGACCGACGGCCGCTACCTGTACGTTGCGCCCTCCCCCCAGCCGCGGCCCTACTACCTCAGCGCCGGCGACGACGGCGGCCCTGCGGCAGACGCCGAAGAGCCGGCCGTGATCCGGGTCCTGGAATTGAAGACCGCTCCTCCCGGCGCAGCGGAGTTCAGCCGGATCGAGCTGCGGCATCAGTCGCCCGAAGTGGACGGCCTCTACCTGGCGAACGACCTGGGGCCGGGGGAGCCGCACATCCTGGCGGCGGTCTCCGGCCGTTCGGCCGGTTTCTGGTACTTCTGGGGGGATCCCTGGTACTGGAGCAGCGGGGTGACCGAAGTGTCCCTTTTCGACGTGACCAAGCCTGCGGAGCCTAAGGCCCTCGGCCAGCTGAAACTCGACGGTCAGCTGGTGGCGAGCCGCCGCATCGGCGGCGTTCTCTACCTGGTCACCCGGTTCACGCCGACCCCCCCGGGGTACGGGCCGCTGGGAGGGGGGCCGGTAGACCTGCTCAGCCTGGAAGCATCCCTGGAGAAAGCCTCGCTGGCGGACCTCCTGCCGAAAATCCGCTTGGACGGTGCGCTTCTCGGCAGCCTGGTGTCCCACGGGGAGTGCTACGGGCTGCCTTTCACAGAAGACCTGATCCCCGAACCGACCCTCGTCACCGTGAGCGCCGTCGACCTGCGCAACCCCGCCGAGGTCGTCTCCCGAAGCGTCGTGGGGCCGACCGAAACCGTCTATGTTTCGACTGCCGCTCTGTACCTGGCCTCCACCCGTTACCGGGACAGCGAGCCTCTGCCCAAGCGGGCGATGCTGTCCGGGTCGGCCGAACGGGGAACCCGGGCCCCGGAAACGACCTTGCTGCACAAGTTCGCCCTGAGCGCGGAAGGACCGGTCTACAGTGCCTCCGGTAGCGTTGCCGGGAACTTGGGATGGGAGCCGGACAAGCGCCCCTTTCGCCTGAGCGAATACAAAGGAAACCTCAGAGTCGCCACCTCCCTGGGCGAAACCTGGGACGAGACCGCGACCACCCGGCTGGCGGTTTTTCAGGAGGATTCCTCCGGCCCGGCTGCGGTGTTGCGGGAGATCGGCCACATCGACGGCATCGGCCTGAAAGGGGAACGGCTTTACGCCACCCGCTATGTGGGGCCGCGCTGCTACCTGGTGACCTTCCGGGTCACCGACCCGCTCTATGTCTTCGATCTGTCGGACCCCTTTGGCCCGAGCCTGCTGGGGGAACTTCACATCCAGGGATACTCCGATTATCTCCACCCGGTAGGCGAGAATTTCCTGCTGGGGATCGGTAAAGACGCCGTGCCGAGCCTGGCGGCGTCGGATTTCGGCGGCCGGGGCGCCTGGTATCAGGGGGTCAAACTCTCGCTTTTCGACGTGTCGGATCCGGCGCGGCCGGAAGAGGTGAATTCGATCGTGCTCGGCAAGCGCGGCACCGAGTCCGATGCGCTGTACGACCACCACGCGGTGACCTACCGGGCGCCGGACGAAGGCGGAAACGCCCGCCTGGCGATTCCCGTTCGGCTCCACGACACCCGGCCGGCCAGCCCGGCCTTCGACCCCTCCAAACCGTGGGCGTATTACGACTGGACCCACACCGGACTTCATCTGTTCGAGATCGACACGCTCTACGGTTCCGGGAAGCCTCCCGGTATTCACGAAACAGGCGCCATGATCGTGGCCTCCCGAACCGAAACGCCCTATCCGGATGGGTACTGGGGGGCTTGGTCGGACCGTTCCGTCCTGGTCGGCGACAGCGTGCACTACGTCCACCAGGCTCGGGTCTGGTCCGCCAGCTGGGGTTCCGGGGCAGACATGGTGGGGCCGGAGTAGCGGCCGATCAGAGTCGCTGGCAGATGGGGCAGAGATGGCTGCTGCGCTGGCTGACGACGATGCGCTCGATGGCTGTTCGGCAGCGCGAACAGGGTTGATCCCGGCGGCCGTAGACCCTGAGCTGCTCCTGGTTTCGGCCCCGGTTATCGCCGATGGAATGAAAGTTGTTCTTGCCCGCGCCGAGGCTGGTCCCGGCATTGGCCAGTCCCTGACGGAGCACGCTGCGGATGGCCCGGTGGAGGCGCCGGATCTCGTCTTGGTTCAGGGAGTCGGCCGAACGCAGGGGGTGGACTCGAGCCCGCCAGAGCGCCTCGTCCGCATAGATGTTGCCCAAACCGGCGATCATCCCCTGGTCGAGCAGCAGGGGCTTGATGGAACGCCGGCGCCGGCCGACCATCCGGCCGAGGGCCCGGGCCGTGAAGTGCGCTTCGAGGGGCTCGAAACCCAATCCGTTGAATATCTCCTGCGTTCCTTCCACCAGGTGCACCCGGCCGAACTTGCGGGTGTCGTGCAGCCGCAGCTCGCGGCCGTCGTCCAGGCGCAGGATCACATGCTCGTGCTTTGAAACGGGCTGCCGGGCCGGAACCAGATGCAGCCGGCCGCTCATCCGCAGGTGAATGAGCAGGTGCCCGCCGCCGGCGAAGTCAAAGACGATGTACTTGCCTCGCCGCCGGACCGAACCCAGGGTCCGGTCCCGGATCCGGCGGCAGAACTCCGCCGCCCCTGGCTGGGCGATGCTGGCCGGCCAGGAAACCCGGGCGCCGAAGACGCTGGCCCCCAGGATGGCTGAGGCTTTCAGATCGTTGACGATGGTCTGCACTTCCGGCAGTTCCGGCATGATAGACCCCCTGCGGGCAGTATAGCAGATTCTCTGCTCGTATCGTTGATTCGGTCTGATCTGGTCTATTCCGTGGGTCTCGTCTGTTCCGTGGGTCTCGTCTCCGTCTGTCTGTTCCGTCTGTTCCGTGGGTTCTGTGGGTTCCGTCTATCTCGTCGGTCTGGTCTTTTCCGTTGATTCCGTTCTTCTTGCTGCCGGTTAGCCTCCCAGCCTCCCAGCGCCGCCGTTAGGCGGCAAGCCTCCCAGCGGCGCCGCAGGCGCCCTGTGCCTTGGCCTTGAAATCCAGCGCCCGATGGAGTATGACTGACCGCCATGGATGCCATCAAAGCTGTAGGATTTGACCTGTTCAACACGCTGATTGTGGCCGAGCCCGGGGCAGTGGACAAAGCGCTCGGGTGCCTGCTGAGGAGCCTGCGGGAAAGCGGGTTCGAGCTGGAGGAGACGGCCTTCCGCCGGAACCACCGGGAGGAGGCGCTGCAGTTCATCGAGGCCGCCCATCGCAGCGGCCGGGAAACCCACAACCGTTTCTGGATCAGCGCCACCCTGAAGCGCCACGGCTATTCGGTGGAGCCGGACGATCCCCGCATCGCCCGGGCGGTGGAGGACTATTTCTCCCTGTTTCCGGGCCACTGTCATCCGATTCCGGAAACCGCCGATCTCCTGGGGCGGCTGAAAGAGCGCTACCGCCTGGGGCTGCTGTCCAATTTCACCCATACCCCGGCCGCCATGGCCATCCTGGAGGCCGTGGGGCTCATGTCCTATTTCGAGACCGTTCTCATCTCCGGGGAACTGGGCTGGCGCAAGCCGCATGCCCGGGTTTTCGAGCAGCTGGCCGCGAACCTGGGAGTCAACCGGGATGAGATCCTGTTCGTGGGCGACGACCTGGACGCCGACATCGTCGGGTCCCGGGAAGCCGGGCTGGTGGCGGTGTGGACCACGGTGGTGCGCGACCAGGGCATCCAGGCCGCCCGGACGCTGATGCCTGAACCGGCCGACCCGCCCGACGACCGCCTGCTGCGGATTTCTTGCTGGGACGATCTGCTGGGACTGCTGGGAAATCCATAGGCACCGGCGGCAAGACACTTTTTCGGCACCCGCGACCCAGGCAGTTCCTCAGCCCATCGGTGCAAGATCCCGGTATTCCACCCGCCCGCTTGTGAAAACGGGCCTTCTTCTTGGCTCCTGGTTCTCAGAAAGCACAATGCGAAAGACCCTGGGACTCAACCTGCCAAGGGAGCTACAGCGTGGATATCATGAGCCGTCATTTGGCGAACAATCATAGGTTTGTCTTACTGAGTATAACAGGAAAACCGAAAAGGCCTAGAAACGATATGTTCCTAAGCTGATCCAGGTTTTTGATTCACTAATTAGGCAGCGCTCCTGACTGACCGGTTCCCTTGCTCGTCAAGCATAACCACCACCTCACGTCCTTCTTCGTCCAGTTCAACCACACCCGAACGAAACAGGAGGTCCATCCATTCCTTGCGTACCTCCAACGGACCGCTGCACACCGTAATGCAGTGGTTACAAGTGGTCTTGATATTCTCCTTGGGACGGTCCAGCACACCCCGGGCTCCGAAGGTAATATTACGTTTGGCTGCGGCATTGGCGGGGTCGTCCCGCAAGCGGGCGAAAAGTTCCGGCAGTCCCTCATCGCTGTCCGGCAAGATGGTCCGGCCGGTGGACCAGGAACTCCAATTTCAATCAGATATCTTGCCAGTACCCCGATGAGACCTCAATATGCGATTCGGACTACGCTTCGCACCTACGGCGAATCGAGAGGTTCATCATAGCCGCGGCGACCTTCATTGGCTTCTGGAGAGATGGCTGCTTCCCAGGATCTAGCAGCGAAGTCCAATCCACGAATAACGGTAATGGGAAGTACCGATACACTGGAAATACCGCAGCAAAGGTCTAGATCTAGGCAGAGGCTCCGGAACTGCGCGTCGGCAAAAGTAGAGTTGGAAAAAGGAAAAAGCGCAAAGAGCGCGATTTCTCATGGCATCTTCTTATTTGAACTGACTGGTTCGTTACCGTTATCCCAATCTCCTCCAACCGCAAGATCACTCTACAGCGATCGTCATCTTTTTGTCAGGGGTTTCGATCTCAATCAGGGTCCCCTTCAGGTTCTTTTCCTTCACCAAGTCCCGGCAGCCAGTAAGATCGATCTGCTCTTTCTGAAGGAACGCCTTCACATCTGCTGGCAGAAGTGATAGCGAAATCTGAAGGCTCGTGAGGGGTAGCGCGACAGTCTTCTCTGCGCTCGCCTCCCCGCGTTTGTGAATTGTCAGCTTCAGAGTATTCATATCCCAGATCCCCGTGTCTTTTTGTTCACTCAGAAATCATCAGAGAAAGTGTTTCATCGGTTCAAGCTGAAAACCACCCAGATCATGTCTATACGATGCGGAAACAGATAGCAAGGGCTGTTACCTGGCGGTATCAGCGAAGGCCGCGTGCTGGAAAACGTAACCAACCGAGTTTGCAAGGTTTGTCTGAACCTCTTGTGACAAGATGGCGGACTACGGCATGGCAATGGAGGGGCCGATCGGCCTAAAGGCGGGAACTGCTCGAGCGCAAGACTGCGGTCCACTAGCATAACCGCCCGAACCTCATTCAGGACTTCGAAGAACAGCCCTGAAACCTGCAGACCGCGCCTGTCGGTATCGGGATGGTGGTCGACCGGGGTTCTTTGACCGCAAGGGGCTCGTGCCGCCGCCCGGGACGTATGTCGGGATTGCCGTCAAAGACGCCGGAGAGGGAATGAGCCCGGAAGTGCGCGATCGGGTTTTTGAACCTTTCTTCACCACGAAGACACGAGGGCGAGGCACGGGCTACCCTACGTAAGCGCAGGGGGACTGCCCCCTACCTTGATCTTCTCCTTCTGAGCGTTATGTTATTAGTCCGGCTCCTGATTGAATATCAATCCGTTAGACAAAGGGTGTATTTGGTTCGTCTATTTCATCTGTAAATTCAGTTAGTTCCACATGCCGACGCTGGCCACATATCTCACCTAATATCAGCATGTTAAATCAACTCGCAACATAATGAGCGAAGGTAACGGTGTGGTCGGCCGAGATTTCGGTGGTTTCCGACGCTAAGTGCTGCCGCAACAGCCCTTGGACGCAAGCCGTGAGAGCGTGATCTTCCTTTTCCTTTCGAAAGATAGCTTGATGGGGTGCTGCTCTCCTAATATGGGCAGAAGTGCGGGGCCATTGGAAGAGAAATGGGAGCCATCGCTAACGCCACGTTGAGTAGCGGGCGGCCCTCTGGTACGGGCCGTGCTCTGGTTGGACATTGACAGAGCCGATCCGACGGTTCCAACGGCCAGTTGTGCCCTACTTCAATGGCCTGGATCCGCTGGCAACTGCGCTCCGTGCCAGACCGCAACAATCCAGATTGTCTTTCCCACGACTCGATAAAAGAACCGGTAAGGCCGGACGATTACCTCTCGGTGTGGCAACTCCGGAAACTCGGGAATTGTTCGGTCAGATTCCGGAAATTTCTCCAATCGCTTGAGCCTCGCCTCCGCTTTATCGCGGAACGTCCTTGCGGCAGCCGGGTTGTCCTGGCGGATGAACTCCAAACCCTCGAGAAACTGACCCCGTGCCGAAGTAGTGAACCTGACCCTCACGGAGTTACATCTCCGAGCAGCGCATCCGCCTCCTTCATGACGCTCGCCAGAGTATGCCCTCCCCTCGCTGCAATTTCGCGTTCCCCAGCGGCCAGTAACCGCAGCAGTTCCCGCTCGTGTTGGGATTTCTCGTAGGCCTTTACGCTTTGGATCACCGCGACGGCTCGCCCTCGCTGGGTGATGACCAGGGGGCCTGTCTCGCTTTGCAACCGCTTGAGGACTGCGGCCGCATCCTGCCGTAAGTCGCTAACGGGGACGATATCAGGAATCTTCATCAGAACACACCTCCAAGTGTACTTCCAACAGTACATTTAAAGGTTCAATTCGTCAATCGCATAAAGCTGAGCTTGAGGCGCTCCGTGGAGGCCGACCGCGCTCCTCAAGGAGTTGCCTCCGAACTCTTGTTGGCGGCTCCGATGAGCACCACGATCTCTGACAGGATCCTGTCAAAGCGTTTTGCGGACAGAGGGCGCTCTGAATACTGTCGACCCAGTTTGCGGGCGGCACTGCTGGCGTTGAACATGCCAATGACTTCCTTCTTCGTCCAGCGTTTCTTTGCAGTCAAGGGAGACAGCACGCTGTGTGTCGTGTTGAACACCCAGCCCTCAGCTGAGGCATCCACAACAGGAAGCTCGGTGTCCGGCGGCAGGTCGAGGGCCGCAATCTGTGCGGAGAAGTCCTCCAGCGATGCAGCACCAAGCAAAACAGCACCAGCTTCACACACGAGAGGAAATTCCGGTTTCCTGAAAATGCAATCGACCATATGCCTTTTTGCCGGCGCCAACAATGATCATATTGGTATTTATATGACGCCCTTGGTCCGCAAGGTTTGAGTTTAACACCCTATCGCCGCGATTGCCACAAGCTGTGTGAACGCAACACATCGCGGTGTTTGAACCGCCTTGCGAGACGTGATGCAGGGTCTTCACATTGAATCAGGTCGGCCTTGTCGAGGTTGTTGAAGATCCTCTTGAGATCCGGCCAGGCTGGTTCAGAACGTGCTTTATTCGCCATAGCATTACCCGCCGGCGGCGCTAGAACTCCAGGTGCTGCGGCGTGCGGGGGAAGGGGATCACGTCACGGATGTTGGTGACGCCGGTCACCATCATGAGAAACCGCTCGAAGCCCAGGCCGAACCCCGAGTGGGGCACGCTCCCGAAGCGCCGGATGTCCAGGTACCACCAGTAGCTCTGCGGGTTCATGCCGGCCTCGACCATCCGGCTCTCCAGAACTTCCAGCCGCTCCTCACGCTGGCTTCCGCCGATGATTTCCCCCACCCGCGGCACGAGCACGTCCATGGCGGCCACGGTCTCGCCGTCGTCGTTCAACCGCATGTAAAACGGTTTGATCGTTTTGGGGTAGTCGTAGACGATGACGGGCCGTTTGAAGTGCCGCTCGCACAGGTAGCGCTCATGCTCGGTCTGCAGATCGCTGCCGTAGAGGGGCTCAAACTCGAATTTCACCTCTGAGCCGTTCAGGAGGTTCACCGCCTCCCGGTAGGGCAGGCGCAGGAAGTCGGCCTTGACAATGCCCTCCAGGGTTTTCATGAGGTCCTGATCCACAAACCGGGCGAAAAGCTCGAGGTCGTCGGGACAATTCCCCAGGACGTGCCCGATCAGGTGCTTGACCAGCGCTTCGGCCAGTTCCATGTTGTCGTGCAGGTCGGCGAAGGCCATTTCGGGCTCGATCATCCAGAACTCGGCCGCATGGCGCGGGGTGTTGGAGTTTTCGGCCCGGAACGTGGGACCGAAGGTGTAGACGTTCCCCAGGGCGCTGGCGAACAGTTCGGCCTCCAGCTGGCCGGACACGGTCAGGTTGGCCGCTTTGCCGAAAAAATCCTGCTCAGGGCCGGAACTTGGCTGCGGGGTTTCCGCATCCGCGGCAGGCTGGGTGGTTACCCGGAAAAGCTCCCCCGCGCCCTCGCAGTCCGAGCCGGTGATGATGGGGGCGTGGAGGTAGAAAAACCCACGATCGCGGAAAAAGCGGTGGACGGCGAAAGCGCTTTCGGAACGGATGCGGAAAAGGGCCCCGAACTTGTTGGTTCTGGGCCGCAGGTGGGCGATGGTGCGCAGGAACTCATCGGAATGGCGTTTCTTCTGCAGGGGGTAGGTTTCCGGGTCGGCGGGTCCCAGCAGCCGGACTTCGGACGCCCGGATTTCCCAGCGCTGACCCTTGCCGGGCGATTCGGTCAAGTTGCCGGTCACCTCGATCGCGGCTCCGGTGCTGACCGCCTTGACAACCGCGTGGCTGGGAACGTCCTCCGCCACGATGACCTGGATGTTCTTCAGGCAGGATCCGTCATTGACTTCCAGAAAGGAAAACCCCTTCGCATCCCTTCTGGTGCGAACCCAGCCCTTGACCGCCACCCCCTCCCGGGGCGCCTCGGCTGCCAGGAGCTGTCTGATCATGGTTCTTTTCATGGATTGCTCTCCTTCAGGAAAGTCGTCTCACCAGGAGCCCGGACTTCTTGCCCGGCTCAAAGGGCGGAACCGATCTCGTCAGCCACCCGCCTGGCGGCCTCCACCGGGTCGGGAGCGTCGCGAATCGGACGGCCGATGACCACGTGGTCGGCGCCGCTCCTGACAGCCATGGCCGGAGTCACGATTCGTTGCTGATCGTCCCCGGGGACGATTGACCACGCCGGCCGGATCCCGGGGGTGACCAGGATCAGTTCGTCTCCGAGCGCTTCCCTGATCCTGCCCACCTCGAGCCCGGAACACACCAGGCCGTGACACCCGGCGGCCTTTGCCAGGCGCGCTTTCAGCAGGACCAGGGCCGCGATGTCCCCGGCGTAGCGCTCGGCATACCCCAGGGCGCGGAGCTTGTCCTGGTTGAGGCTGGTCAGGACCGTGATAGCCAGGAGGCGGGTGCCGCCGGGGTTTTCCCCGATGGCGGCCTTGATGGCGTCCCCGCCCTCATCGCAGTGAACCGTCACGTAGCGCGGCCGAAAGGCGCTCGCCGCGGCGAACGCGCGCTTCACGGTAGCCGGGATGTCATGGAGCTTGAGATCCAGAAACACACCCGCCCCGCCGGTCTGATGGATGGCGTTGATCACGGCCGGCCCCTGGCTGATGAAGAGCTCCAGGCCCACCTTGAAAAGGCCCACCTCGGCGCTGAGCAGCTCCACGTATCGCATGGCCTGATCATAGGTCGGCACATCCAGCGGAAACACAATGTAGTCCCGGGGGTCTTTCATGGCATCCACGCTCCTGTTGCCGGCCGGCCCACAAAACCATGGACACCGGACCGAAAACGTTCTATAGTGCTTCCCGCCTGAGAGGGCCACCGTAGCTCAGCTGGCAGAGCACCTCACTCGTAATGAGGATGTCTCCGGTTCGATTCCGGACGGTGGCTCCAGCTCTCAGTGCCTGTGGCGGCGTGTAAGGATTCCTGTCACGGGTCCCCTGATTCCACCTCGGTTTTCATGGCCCAAGAGAACAAGGTGAGCAGTTGCGCGTCGAAGAGCAGTTTGAGCCGTTCTGCGGGGAGGAAGATGGGATGGATAGAGTTCCATGACTATTTCACCTGCGACGTTTGCCAGGGCCGGGACTTTAAAATCGTCTACAACTTCTCCCTCCGGTTCCACAAGGTGAATTTCTCCGACGATCTCATCTACGACCGGATGACGGGGGAAATGTACCAGTGCACGAACTGCCGGAAGACCTTCACCAAACAGGCCATCGAAAGAGGGCTGAGCGACATCCGCAAGAAGCACAAGCGCTCCTGAAGGGCCGCCCCGGGTCAGCCGCTGATCTCATACTGCTCCAGGTGAAAACCGGAATTGGGAAGGATGATGATCCGTTTTCCGATCCGCCTTTCCAGGTCCATGACCGATTCCTGCTCTTCCTCCCGCAGTACATTGTCAATGTCCGGGTGGACCAGAACGTGCACCTGCCCCTTTTCCGGGCCGGCTGCGTGCTCTCTTTCCAGGTCCCGAAAAATCTCGTAGCAGACGGTTCGCTTGGATTTCAGCGTGCCGCGGCCTTCGCAGTAAAGGCAAGGCTCAGTGAGCACCCGGTTCAGGCTGGCACGCGTCCGCTTGCGGGTCATCTCGATCAGACCGAGGTCTGACATGTGTAGAATGTTGGTCTTGGCCTTGTCTTTGCTCAGCGCTTCCCGCAGTGCCAGAAAGACCCGCTCCCGGTTGGGTTTCTTCTCCATGTCGATAAAATCGATGACAATGAGTCCGCCGATGTTCCTGAATCTGAGCTGGTAGGCAATCTCCCGGACCGCCTCGAGGTTGGTCTTGAGGATGGTTTCCTCGAGGTTGTGTTTGCCGACGAAGCTTCCGGTGTTCACGTCGATGGCCGTCAGGGCCTCGGTCATTTCAATCACAATGTAGCCGCCCGACTTCAGCCAGGTTTTTTTCTGCAGCGCACGCGAGATCTCCATCTCGATGCCGAAGGCATCGAAGACCGGGTCCGCCCCCTCATACAGTTCCACGGAATAGGCCAATCGGTGGGCAAAGGTCTCGATGAAGCGGATGATGCTGTGGTATTCCTCCGGGGAGTCGATGACCAGCCGGTCCACCTCTTTGGTGAAAAGATCGCGGACCGCCCGCAGCGAGATGGAAAGATCCTTGTGCAGCAGGGCCGGTCCGGCACCGCTGCCCATCCTGGCCTGAACGTCGGCCCAGAGCTTGAGCAGGAAATCCATCTCGGATTTCAGCTTCTCCTCCGAGACCCCCTCGCTGACGGTCCGCACGATGAATCCGATGGGAGCAGGCCGGAGCCGCTCCACCAAACCCTTCAGCCGCTCGCGTTCCTCGCGATCCTCGATGCGCCGCGAGACGCCGATATGGTTGACGGTGGGCATGAGGACGAGGTGCCGGCCCGGGATCGACACATGGGAAGTGAGCCGTGCCCCCTTGTTGCCCAGCGGTTCCTTGGCCACCTGAACCATGATGTCCTGCCCCTCGTGAAGCAGGTCCTCGATCTGGAAAGGAGTTCTCTCCGCCGGTTGGGATAGCGCTTGCCGGCCGTCCGGTTCGTCGGCCGTTTCTTCCCGGGGCTGGCTTTCGAGCATGAGCCGCTCGAACTCCATGAAGTCCTTGTGCACGTCCGAAACGTAGAGAAAGGCGGTCCGATCCAGAGCGACATCGACAAAGGCGGCCTGCATGCCCGGCAACACCCGTACCACCCTGCCGCGATAGATGTTGCCCATGAGTTCCTGGCCCGTGTTACGTTCCACGTGCAGCTCCACGACGATGCCGTTTTCCACCAAGGCGACCCTGGTTTCGTGAAGGCGCGCGTTGATGATCAGTTCACTGGACATCCGCAACCTCCGTCATCGGCATTTCCGGCCGGCCGCTTCATGGGCCGAAGGTCTGTTCGGTCTTGAGAATCCGCAGCGCAGCGCCCTCAGCGTCGCTCAGACCGAACACCGCCCGGATGATATCGGCGGGTTTCAGCTCAGGACCCGGCACGTGCCGGGTAACCAGCTCCAGGCGTTCACCCGGGAGGATGTTCATGGCCGCTACCAGTTCCCGGGCATCGATGTCGGATTTCCCGCTCCCGGCCGCCCTTCACCACCGGGAAACGGTCGGCCTGCAGGAACGCCTCGACCTTGCCAAGGTCGAAGCCGCCGCCGTCGCGGGAGACCTCGTAGCGGCTCCGTACTATCTGGGTGGGGGTCTTGACCGAGGTCAGGCTCTGCGCCGAGAGCACCCGGATGTCCGGTGGCAGCTGGCGGTTGAGCCTTTCGGGCAGTTCGGCCGTCTGCGGCTCCCCGGTGAAGACCGCATCCATGGTCTCGCAGGCACTGGCCGTTCCCACCGGCAGGGCGCTGTGAAAGTTAAACCGGGGAAGGGGATGAAAGCCCCGGCTGTAGGCAAGCGGCAGGCCGGCTCTGCGGAAGGCCCGATCGAAGAGCCGTCTCAGCTCCAAATGGCTGAGAAAACGGGCTTTCGCCAGCTTGGAGAAGGTGAGTCGGATCTTTCTCAAAGGTCCGGTCGGCGGTTCCGGTCGCTGTGGTGCCCTGGGTTCAAAGGGGGCCTCTTGGTCAAAGAGCACCGGCCCGACGGCTTCGTGATCGCAGACCCCGCAGTCCAGGCAGCCTTGCCGGCAATCCGGGGTGAACTCGGCAGTCCGGGCTTTTTCCAACTCTGAGGCCAGGAAGGCCGGATCGACCCCGCAGCGGATGTGGCTCCAGGGCAGGACCTCAGACAGTCGCCGCTCCCGGTACAGGTAGAAATCGGGGTCCAGACCGCTCTCCTCGAAAGCGGCCTGCCAGGCCTCGATTCGGAAGTGCTCGCCCCAGGCGTCAAAGCGCGCTCCCCGGCGCCAGGCCGCCTCCACGGCGCGTGCCAGCCGTCGATCGCCGCGGGAGAAAACGCCCTCCAGCCAGCTCAACTCCGGCTGGTTCCACTTCACCCGGATTCCCTGTTTCTCGGCCCCCTCCCGGACCAGTTGAATGCGGCGGCGGCTTTCCGCCAGGCTCAGCTGCGGCAGCCACATGAAGGGGGTGTGGGCCTTGGGGACAAAGGCGGCGACGCTCAGATTAAGGCTGCTCTTGCGGGTCTTGCGCGGAGCGCGGTTCACCACCTGGACGGCAAGGTCGATAATGTCCAGGACGTCCTCCTCCCGCTCAAAGGGCAGCCCCACCATGAAGTAGAGCTTGATCAGGCGCCATCCCGCGCCATAGACGGCGCCGGCCATGCGCAGGATGTCCTCCTGGGTGAGTCCCTTGTTGATCACCTTGCGCAGCCGCTCGTTGCCGGCCTCAGGGGCCAGGGTGAAGCCGGTCTTGCGGACCCGCTTGATCTGCTCGAGAAACACCGGGCTCAGGCTGTCGACCCGCAGGGAGGGCAGGCTGAGGGCCACGTGGTTCGGGCTCTGGCTGTCCATCAGACGCTCCAGCAGCGGTTCGATGCAGCTGTAGTCGCCGGTGCTCAAAGAGAGCAGGCTCAGGTCCTCGTACCCCGTAGACCGCAGGCCCTCGCGGGCCTTGTCGAAAATCGACCGCGGGCTGCGCTCCCGGACCGGACGATAGATCATCCCGGCCTGACAGAAGCGACAGCCGCGGGTGCAGCCGCGCGCGATTTCAACGGCCAGGCGGTCGTGCACCAGCTCCACATAGGGGACGATCTGGTCGGTGGGGAAAGGGTGGGCATCGATGTCGGCGACCAAGGCCTTGGTGATGGTCGGGCGTTGATCGCCGCAGGGGTGAATTCCGGCCACCGTTCCGTCCGCCTCGTAACCGACCTCGAAACGGGAAGGCACATAGACCCCCTCGAGCTTGGCGAGTTGCTCCAACACGGCGGCTCTTGGGGCGCGCCGGGGCCTGACGTCCCGCAGCAGCCGGCAGACCCGGTCGGCGGCGGCCTCGCCGTCGCCGATCACGAAAAAATCGAAGAACTCGGCGGCCGGCTCCGGATTGAAGCACGCCGGCCCGCCGGCCATGATCAGGGGTTCGCCGTTTTTTCGATCGGCGGCCCGGAGGGGAATCCGGCCCAGATCCAGCATGGTGAGCACATTGGTGTAGGATAGCTCATGCTGGAGGCTGAAGCCCACGATGTCGAAGTCGGCCAGGGGGCGCCCGGACTCCAGGGTCGTCAGGGGCCGCCCGCGCGCCCTGAGTTCGGCTTCCAGATCCACCCAGGGGCAGAAGACCCTTTCGACCGCCAGCCACGAATGCCGGTTGAGGAGGTGATAGAGGATTCTCAGCCCCAGATGGGACATCCCGATCTCGTAGATGTCGGGAAAGGCCAGCGCCAGTGAGAGTTCCACCGCGTCGGGGTCCTTGTGGACCGCGTGGATCTCGCCGCCCAGATAGCGGCTTGGACGCCGGATTTGAGTAAACCAGGGTTCGTCGATGTAGGATGCCATCTCGCTGCGGCCCATGCTAACACAGGGAGGGGGGGGACAACAGACAAGGGGTAAGGGGTAAGGTGGCGTCAGGCAGTCAGGAGTCGGGAGTCAGGAGTCAGGCAGTCAGGCATAAGGGGCAAGGGGTAAAGCAAGGGGTACGGATTACGGGGTACGGGGTCACGTAACAGACCAGTTCCGGGCGTCAGCGGGGTAACGAGTAACGAGTAACGGAGTACGGAACAGACCGAATGGAACTGCGAAATGCGAAATGGCAGATGGAGCGGGGCTGAAGACCGCACGAGATAACGAGATAGACCGAACGGACGGAACAGACGAAATGACCGATCTCGACCTTCCTGCGGAAGGGGAGCTAAGAAGGGATCCGGGTCGGAAGATAGAGGGTCAGCCGGGCGCCGCCGGAAGGATGGTTGTCGCCGTGGATCTCCCCACCGAGCCCCTCGACGATGTTCTTGACGATCGCCAGTCCCAGTCCGGAGCCCTCTTCCTTGGTGGTAAAGAAAGGCAGGAAGATTTTCTTCAGCGCCCCCGGCTCAAAGCCCGGCCCGGTGTCGCGGATCACCATCCTCACCCGCTCGCCGCTTCTCGGCGGGGGGGAGGGATCGGCAGATATCTGCAGCTCCAGGAAGCCTCCCTGGGGCATGGCCTCGCAGGCGTTCAGGAACAGGTTCCATAAGACCTGCCTGAGTTGTTCCGGGTCGGTGACGAGACGCAGGGGCGGCCGAAAGAGGGGCCGGAATTCGATGCGGCTGTTCCAGACCGGGTTGTTCCGGATCAGATCCAGAGTCTCCTGGATGAGCAGATCCAGCCGGCAGTCGGCCGGAACCGCCCTGCGGGGGCGGGCGAAGACCTGAAAGTCCCGCACCAGGTGGTTCAGCCGATCGATTTCCCGCGAGATGATTCCCAGCAGGCGCTCTTTGACACCCTCGTCGGCACCCTCTTTGAGCAATTGGATCGCGCCGCTGATGGAGGCCAGCGGGTTGCGGATTTCATGGGCAACGGAGGCGGACAATTGGCCGACGAGGGCGAGTCCTTCCATTCTCCTCATCTCCTCCTCGATGCGCCGGCTGTGAGTGACGTCCTGCAGCACCAGGATGTGGCCGGCACGACCGCCTTCCGGCAGTTTGAGGCCGGAGATGGACAAGCGCAGGTGAACCGGTTCATTGTTTTGGCTTTCCAGGAAGACGTCTCTGACCGGATCGGCGGCCTTGCGGATACCGGCGTCTGTTGCCAGCCGGTCCAGGTGGGGGCTCAGCAGCGGAACCGCCTCCTGCAAGGGCCGGCCCAGAACAGCGGCCCCTTCGACCCGCAGGAGCTTTTCGGCCGCCGGGTTGAACAGGGCGATACGGCGCTCTCCATCCAGGGCGATGAGACCGGAGGTCATGCTGCTGATGATGCTTTGGTTGAGCAGTTGAAGCTCCCGCAGGTCCTGCTGCTTGGCCTGGAGTTCCACCCGGCTCTTGCGGACCTGTTCCGCGAGGTAACTGCTGAGATAGGCCACCAGGTAGAAGGCGACCACATTCACGGAGATGAGGTAGAGGATTTGAAAACCCTGGTACTCGGTCCCCCAGGTTTCCTGGCTCCCGAGGGGGTGGATGATGCCGTAGAAGTGAAGATCGAGCAGCAGGCCGTAGAGGATGCTGGCAAAGGTGGCCACAATCAGCCCGCCGTTCCTGTAAAGCAACAGGCTGGCGTTGACGATGGCCAGCAGGTAAAGGAAGGAGAAAGGGCTTTCGATGCCGCCGGTGGTGAAAATCAGGGCGGTCACCAGGAAGGTGTCCAGGAGGACCTGCAGGTAGGCCAGCCAGATCAGCTTCCTGGCGATACGCAGCGCGAGGATGTAAAGAAGGGTCAGCGCATAGACGCCGGCGATGAGCAGGTAGTAGGAGGCTTGCAGGTTGCCGAATGGGGTCTCCTCGAATTTCATCTGAATGAATATCGAGGTCCCCAGGAGGAGGGTCACAAAAATGACCCTCAAGAACATGAGTTTCTGCAGGCGGCTGGAAAGCTCCTGGGATAGGAACCGGAGGGGCGGTTTCGCAATCGCCGTTTCAGGAATCATGGGGTCCGTGCCTCGGGCCCGGTGGGGCACCGGGTCGGTTCGGGGTTACCCGGTCGACCCCGAGTTGCTGCCCGGGGAGCCGGCCTCACCCGGCCAGAGCGCCTGCCATCTTGAAGATGGGCAGGTACATGGCAACGATGAGCCCGCCGATGGCGCCCCCGAGAAAAACCATCAGCATCGGCTCCAGCATGGTTGTGAGTGCCTCGACGGCCACGTCCACTTCCTCTTCATAGAAATCGGCTATTTTCTCCAGCATGGCGTCCAGGGCGCCCGCTGCCTCCCCCACGGATATCATCTGGACGACCATGCCGGGGAAAAACTCGGTTTCGGAGAGCAGTTCCGCGATCGTCCGGCCTTCGGCCACCCCGACGCGGACCTCGTAGACGGTCTGTTCCAGGATCACGTTGCCGGCGGTCTTGGCCACGATTTCAAGCGCGTCGAGAATGGGCACCCCGCTGCTGATCATGGTCGACAGGGTGCGCGTGAACCGGGCCACTGCCACCTTTTTGAGCAGGGTGCCCATGATGGGCAGTTTCAGCGCCAGGGCGTCGGTTACCTTTCGGCCGCCGGCCGACCGGCGGTACATCCTGAAGAGCCAGAAAAGCAGTAGGCTGGCGCCGACGAAGTAGTGAAAGCCCGATTTCAACAGATCGCTGAGCTTAACGACCAGGAGCGTGGGCGCGGGCAGGGCCGAGCCGAGGCCGGCGAACATCTCCTCGAATACCGGGATCACGAAAATCAGGATGATGGCCATGACCAGGATGGCGATGGCGACGACGATGGCCGGATAGGTGAAAGCGCTCTTGACCCTGGATTTGAGCTTCTCGGCTTTTTCGATGTAGCTGGCCAGGCGCCGCAGAATGACATCCAGGATGCCGCCCGTTTCCCCGGCGGCGACCATGTTGACGAACAGCGGATCGAAGGCCTTGGGGTGCTTGGCGAGGGCTTCGGCCAGGCTCGATCCGGCTTCCACATCCCGGGCGACGCCCTTGAGCAGGCGCTTGAAGGTTCGGTTTTCCGACTGTTCAGTGAGGATCCCCAGCCCCTGGATCAGCGGCAGGCCCGCATCGATCATGGTGGAGAACTGCCGGGTGAACACCAGGATATCCCGGACCCTGATCCTGGGTTGCAGGAAGGCCACGCCCTCGAACAGATCTTTCGGCTTGGGCTGGACCTTTTTCGGCAACAGACTGCGCCTTTTGAGAAGAAAACGCGCGGTCCGTTCGTCCGGGGCCTCGATTTCGCCCTTGACGGTTTTGCCTTTCCTGGTTTCGGCAACCCACTTGTACACCGGCATTGCAGCTCTCCTCATCGGGCGACGACTGGCTTGCGGCCCCCGGCTCCGGGGGACAAAAGTTGGATCCACGGGATAAGCCATGCAAAACCGGCGCCAAAGCTAACTATGTCAGGGTGGGGCAAGCTGTCAAGGCCGAAGATCCAGCCGGGCAGGCCTCTGCGCAGCGGGTTGACGAGGGTCGCTGAAAGGGCATTCACTCCCTGCCGGCGGGTCAGGGTCAATATCGGAATCCGGCGGGCCAGCCTGGTCAGCGGACTCGAAATGGATTCCGGCACCCAAAACCCCAGCCGGAGCAGGAAGTGCTTGACAAGCGGTGCGGCCGGAATGGTATAGGAATGGATCTGAAAAAAGCGCTGGAAATCCCGGCGTTGCCCAACCAAACGGGGCAGGCAGGGAATTCCCGAACCGAGATCCCGCGGGTCAAAACAACTGGGGGATCCGCATCTTAATCCAAGGAGGAAAGAGCTGTGAGCAATGTGGTTGCACCCATGGGTGGAAAAGTGATCGATGTGAAGGTGAAGGTGGGAGACGCGGTCAGCGAAGGCGACGAGGTGATCATTCTGGAGGCCATGAAGATGGAACTGCCCGTGGTGGCGGAGGACTCCGGCACGGTGAAAGAAATCAAGTGCAAGAAGGGCGAACCGGTGGAAGCCGATGCGGTTCTGGTGGTGATCGGATAGTCGGTCCGCGGGATGCAAAGGCGGGCTGTCGCTGGGGAGCTCCTATGGACATCGAGGCCAAGATCAAGGAACTGGAAAAGCGCAGTCTTGAAGCCGAGCTGGGCGGCGGCGAGGAGCGCATCGCGGCGCAGCATGCCAAGGGCAAGCTGACGGCCCGGGAACGGCTGGACTTTCTGCTGGACCCGGGCAGCTTCCAGGAGATCGACAAGTATGTCGTCCACCGGTGTCACGATTTCGGCATGGAGAGCAAGAAGATCGCCGGGGACGGTGTGGTCACCGGTTACGGGCGCATCAATGGCCGGCCCGGTTTTTGTTTTCTCCCAGGATTTCACCGTGTTCGGCGGCTCCCTGAGCGGCCCCTTCGGCGACAAGGTCTGCAAGATCATGGATTTGGCGCTCCGCAGCGGCGCGCCGGTGGTCGGGCTGAACGATTCGGGCGGGGCCCGCATCCAGGAGGGAGTGCGCAGTCTGGCCGGCTACGGCGAGATTTTCAAGCGTAATGTCTGGTCTTCGGGCGTGATCCCCCAGATCTCCGTGATCATGGGCCCTTGCGCCGGCGGGGCGGTCTACTCACCGGCGCTCACCGACTTCGTGATCATGGTGAAGCAGACCAGCAACATGTTTATCACCGGCCCGCAGGTGATCAAGGCCGTCACTTCCGAAGTGGTGACGGCTGAGGAATTGGGCGGCGCCATGACCCACAACACCAAGAGCGGGGTGGCGCATTTCGCCGAGGAATCCGACCAGGCGGCGCTCGAGCGGGTCAAGGAAATCCTCGGCTACCTGCCCCAGAACTTCCGCGAGCGGCCGCCGATAGTCGAAAGCGGCGACGATCCGCAGCGCACCGACAGCCGGCTCAACACCCTGGTGCCGGTTAACCCGCGCATGCCCTACGACATGAAGCACATCATCAGCGCGGTGCTGGATGAACAGCGGTTCTTCGAAGTGCAGCAGTACTACGCGAAAAACATGGTGGTGGGCTTCGGCCGGCTGGCCGGCCGGGCAGTCGGCATCGTGGCCAACCAGCCGCGCTTTCTGGCCGGTTGCCTGGACAACGACGCTTCCATGAAATGCGCCCGATTCGTGCGCACCTGCGACGCCTACAACGTTCCGCTGGTCACCTTCGTGGATGTTCCCGGCTACCTTCCCGGCGTCCAGCAGGAGTACGGCGGGATCATCAAGAACGGGGCCAAGATCATTTTTGCCTACTCCGAGGCCACCGTGCCCAAGATCACGGTGGTCACCCGCAAGGCCTACGGCGGGGCCTACATCGCCATGTCCGGGAAGCACCTGGCAGCCGATGTGAACTATGCCTTTCCCACGGCCGAGATTGCCGTCATGGGACCCGAAGGAGCCGCCAACATCATCTTCCGCAAGGAGATCAGCGAGGCGCAGGACTCGGAAGCGGAGAAGAAACGTCTGGCCGAGGAATACCGCAACAATTTCGCCAGCCCATTCCGGGCGGCGGAACTGGGCTACATCGATGAGGTCATCCTGCCGGAGACAACCCGCCCCAAGCTGATCTCGGCGCTGATGATGCTGGAGGGCAAGCAGACGACCATCCCGCCCCGCCGTCACGGCAACATCCCGCTGTGACGGACCGAATATCGAATAGCGAATGACGAATCACGAATGTCGAAGTGGATATCGGCCGTGTGCCGCTTGCGACTTCGACATTCGGCATTCCCTATTCGGCGTTCGCTATTCGTTTCACTTCCCGGCCTGGGCGGCCTGCCGCGCCTGGGCGCGGCGGACGGAGCGGGAAATGAGGCCGCCCGAGAAGCTCATGCCGGCGTAAAGGACCAGCAGGACCACGAAAACACCGATAAACCGCAGCACCAGTGTCCCGATGATCCAGGTCCAGTTGTCCTTCATGATGACGACCGGGGTCGGGGTGCCGGCGTCCTTGGAGATGGTGATGGAGTGCCACTTGCGGTTGCCGTCGTCTTCGATGTAGGTGGCGTCCTTCCAGTGGCGGAACTTGATGTCCGCCTGGTCCTTGAGCGCCTCCTGGTAGAAGGCCACGATCTGGTCGTGGGAGGCGGGAACCTTGAGCTCGAGCCGGCTCTTTGTGCGGGTTGCGACCTCGGCGTCGGGCGCCAGGGGAGCACCCAGGAAATCGTCGGCCGCACTCAATGCCGGAAACACCAGAACCCCTGCCAGCGTGATCAAGAGAAGTTTCTTCATTTTTCTGCCCTTTGGTTCGCGGGAATTCACCAAAACCCTGGTGTCCGCTAGTCGAACATGGCGATGAACATGCCCGCGGCGGCCGCCGACCCGATCACCCCGGCCAGGTTGGGGCCCATGGCATGCATCAGCAGATGGTTCTTCTTGTCGTACTTGAGACCCTCCACCTGGGCCACCCGGGCGGCCATGGGCACGGCGGAAACACCGGCCGATCCGATCAGCGGGTTGATTTTCTCCTTCAGGAAGAGGTTCATGACCTTGACGGTCAGGATTCCGCCGATCGTGCAGACCGCAAAGTCCACCAGCCCCAGGCTGAAAATGAACAGCGGTTTCCAGCTCAGGAAGTTGTCGGCGTGCATGGTGGCTCCCACCGACAGGCCCAGGAAGATGGTCACGATGTTCATCAGGGCGCCCTGGGCGGTTTCCGTGAGCCGGCCCACCACGCCGCTTTCCTTCATCAGATTGCCCAGCATGAACATCCCCATCAGCGGGATGACCGAGGGCACCAGCAGAGCCATGATGCCGGCCGTCACCAGGGGGAAGAGGATCTTTTCCTGGCGCGAGACCGGCCGCAGCTGGCGCATGCGGATCTTGCGCTCCTTCTTGGTGGTCATCAGCCGCATGATGGGCGGCTGGATCAGCGGCACCATGGCCATGTAGGAATAGGCGGCCAGGGCATTGGGTCCCAGGAGCTGAGGCGCCAGGTGCTGGGTGAGGTAGATGGTGGTGGGGCCGTCGGCGCCGCCGATGATGCCCACCGAGGCCGCCTCTTTCAGGGTGAAGCCGGCCAGCACCGTGCCGGTAAAGGTGATGAAGACGCCCAGCTGGGCCCCGGCGCCGATGAGGAGCGTCTTGGGATTGGCGATGAGGGGGCCGAAATCCGTCATCGCCCCGAGGCCCAGAAAGATGACGCACGGGATGACCTCCCACTCCAGGCCGTAGTGATAGAAGATGCGCAGGAGCTGGGCATGGCCTTCCGAATGCCCCATCAGGGGCACCAGCGGGAAATTGACGATAAAAATCCCGAACCCGATGGGGAGGAGCAGCAGCGGTTCGTACTTCTTGGCGATCGCCAGGTACATGAAGAGAGAACCGACCCCCCACATGATCACGATTTTCCACTGGAAGTTGAAAACGCCGGTGGTGTAGAGGATCCCTCTCAACATGTCCAGCACTTCGTTGGTGGTCATGGCTTGCTCCTGCCCATGCAACCGGCCAGCGACCCGGAAGGAGGCGGTCGATTGCGGATTTGGGGAATCAAAAACAAGGTCAATCATATAAAAAAGAGAAAGCCTTTTGTCAAGCCCGTAGCGGGCTCGAAATCCCGGCCCGGAGAAAAGGATTGACAGCTTCCGGGCAGATCCCCTATCTTCCTGAATTTGCTGAAGGTGCTGAAAACCGGCCACACAAGGAGGGTTGAAATGGCGGAACAGACGGGCGGCGGCCTGGCGGCTGCCCTGAAGAACTGGGCGGCGCGGGTGGACAAGCAGCTGGCGAAAGGACCCGAACGCAAGGCGTCCTTTGTCAACACCTCCGGGATCCCGATCCAGAGGCAGTACACTCCCCTGGATCTGGAGGGCATCGACTATTTGAGGGAGATCGGCCTGAGCGGCGAATACCCCTTCACCCGCGGGGTTCAGCCCACCATGTATCGGGGCCGGTTCTGGACCATGCGGCAGTATGCCGGATTTGCCACCGCCGAGGAGTCCAACCGGCGGTACCGCTTCCTGCTGGAGCGGGGCCAGACCGGCCTGTCCGTGGCCTTCGACCTGCCGACCCAGATCGGTTTCGACTCCGATGACGAGATGTCCCTGGGAGAGGTAGGGAAGGTCGGCGTCGCCATCGATTCGCTGCGGGACATGGAGACCCTTTTCGCGGAGATTCCCCTGGATCAGGTGAGCACCTCCATGACCATCAACGCGCCGGCGGCGGTGCTGCTGGCCATGTACATCGCGGTAGCCGACAAGCAGGGGGTGGCCGCAGACAAGCTGCGCGGCACCATCCAGAACGATATCCTGAAGGAGTACTCTTCCCGGGGCACCTACATCTTTCCGCCCAAGCCCTCCATGCGGATCATCACCGACATCTTCGCTTACTGCGCGCAGAACCTGCCCCAGTGGAACAGCATCAGCATCAGCGGCTACCACATCCGGGAAGCGGGTTCCACGGCGGTGCAGGAGGTGGCCTTCACCCTGGCCAACGGAATCGCCTATGTCCAGGCGGCCATCGATGCGGGGCTGAACGTGGACGACTTCGGGCCGCAGCTTTCCTTTTTCTTCAATTCGCACTCCGACTTTCTGGAGGAGGTGGCCAAGTTCCGGGCCGCCCGCCGCCTGTGGGCCGAGATCATGAAGGAACGGTTCGGGGCCAAGAACCCCAAGTCCCTGATGATTCGTTTTCACACCCAGACCGCGGGCTGCACCCTGACGGCCCAGCAGCCGCCCAACAACATCGTGCGGGTGGCGTTTCAGGCCCTGTCCGCCGTGCTGGGCGGGACCCAGTCGCTGCACACCAACTCCATGGACGAGGCCCTCTGCCTGCCTTCCGAGGAGGCGGTCCAAATCGCGCTGCGCACCCAGCAGATCATTGCGAACGAAACCGGCGTGTGCGACACGGTCGATCCCCTGGCCGGGTCCTATTACCTCGAAGTGCTGACCCGCGAGATCTACAGCCGGGCCAGGGAATACATCGCCAGGATCGATGAGATGGGCGGGGCCGCAGCCGCCATCGAAAAAGGCTATGTGCAGCGTGAGATCCAGGACAGCGCCTACCGCTACCAACGCGAGATCGAGAAGCAGGAAAGGGTGGTGGTGGGTCTCAACCGGTTCCAGGTGCCGGAGGAGAAACCCGCGAACCTGCTGCGGGTGGATCCGGCAGTCGGGGAAGCCCAGATCGCCGCGCTCCAGAAACTGAAAGCCGAGAGGGACGGCGCCGCGGTGCAAGGTGCGCTCGAAGGCCTCCGCAAGGGAGCCCAAGGCACCGTCAACCTGATGCCCCTGATTCTCGAAGCGGTCAGGGCGTACGCCACCCTGGGGGAGATCTGCGGTGTGCTGCGCAAGGTGTTCGGTGAATATCAGCCCATCAACACACTGGGACGATAGGCCGGTTATTCAGGCCTGCCTGAAGGAAGAGGGAACGCCATGGAAAAGGACAAGAAGATCCGGGTGCTGGCGGCCAAGCCGGGTTTGGACGGCCATGACCGGGGGATCAAGGTCGTTGCCTGTGCCTTGATGGACGCGGGGATGGAAGTGGTCTACACCGGCCTGCGGCAGACGCCTTCCATGATCGTGGAGGCGGCGATTCAGGAGGACGTGGACGTGATCGCCATGAGCATTCTCTCGGGCGCCCACGACTATCTCTTCCCCAAGGTGATGGAGCTGCTGCGCGCCAAGCAGGTCAGCGATATCCTGGTGATCGGCGGGGGCATCATCCCGGACGAGGACATCCCGGCCCTCAAGAGCGCCGGGATCGCCGAGGTGTTCGGGCCCGGCACCACCACCGACGAGATCATCAGCTATATAAGAAGCAAGGTGAACTGAGAAGGCGCAAGGCTCAAGGCGCAAGGTTCAAGGCGAACCAGGCGCCGGGTTTCAGGGTAACGTGATGCCCGTTTCAGAGCGGCCCGGGGGGCGCCGGGGTTTCCCTCCGTTCCGAAAGCTCCCGGGCTGGTGTTTCTGGCGGCTTGGCCTGCGGGGGACACCTGCCCCCTCCGCGTTCTCCCCGACTCGGTCGGGGAGCCGCGGCTTCCCCCGCTGCCAAGCCTGGAAACACGGTGCCCTCCCGCAAGTCACTGCGGAAAACCCCACCGCCCCCCTCGGCCCGTATCTGCAGTCCGGTATCTATTTCGCATTCCGAATTCCGCATTTCGAATTAGCCTGGTGCCTTGCGCCCTGTGCCTCGCGCCTTGAGCCTGGTCGTTATCTATTCTTCCACACCGGCCTGCGTTTATCGAGAAAAGCCTGCAGCCCCTCGTTGGCGTCCTCGGTCTGCATCAGCTCCTTCAGGTAGATTTCCTCGATGGGCCCGAGGGAGGGCTCCAGGTCGTCCACCAGGCCCGCCACGAAGGCTTTCTTGGTCAGCCGCAGCACCACGGCGCTCAGCTTCAGGTAGGGTTTCAGGAACTCCTGGACCGCGGTGTCCAGTTCCTCGCGGGTCACCACCCGGTTGACCAGGCCCAGGCCCAGGGCTTCGTCGGCGGAAATGATCTTTCCCGAAAGAACCAGTTCCATGGCTGCCTTGCGGCCCATGAGGCGCGGGAAAATCTGGGCGGCGATGGGCGGGAAGACGCCGACCTGGATCTCGGGCTGGCCGAACTTGGAATCGTCAGAGGCGAGTACCAGGTCGCAGAACACGGCCAGCTCGCAGCCGCCGCCCAGACAGGACCCGTACACCGCCGCCGCTGTGGGGATCTCCAGGCGCTGCAGGCGGCGGAACATGCCGTGAAAGACCTCGATCATCCTGGGCGCCAGCCCGCCCAGATGCTCGCCCACGTCCACACCGGCCGAGAAGCATTTCCCCCGGGCATTGAAAAGGATCACCTTGAGGTCCTTTTCGTCCTGCCAGGCATCCAGGGCGGCGTTGATCTCTTCCATCATGGCGATGTTGAGGACGTTCACCGGCGGTCGGTTCAAGGTGATGGTGCCCAGGCCGCCCGCGGCGGAAACCTCGATGTGCTGATAACCACTCGTCATACCTCTCCTCCTTAAAGGATTAAGGGGTAAGGATCAAGGATTACGGAGTACGCACGAAAACCGATTCGTCGGCCCGCAGTCCCCTCCGGGAGCAATGCTCCACGGCCGCCGTATTTCGAATTTCCGCCTTCGCTTACCCCTTACCCCGTAATCCTTGCCCCTGCCGCTCAGCGGGCGGTCAGCTCTGCGGCTTGCCCAAGACCTCGGCGAACATGTCCATGTTCCAGTTTCTCGCCTGGGCGATGTTCTGGCGGAACTTGATGAAGTCGATCAGGTCCTTGCCCGTGATTTTCTTGGTGTTGAAGGCGCCGAAGCCCAGGAAGGCCTCGCCCGACATGTTGGCCGCCAGCCAGTGGCGGTTGGCGTTCTTCATCATGTCCCAGAAGAACTTTTTCTTCTGCCGGATGCCGTCGATGGACTTGATCAGGCATCCCGGGAAGAGGTTGGAAAAGGTCCAGACGATCTTGTCCACTTCCTTGTCCAGCAGCTCGAAATCGGCGTTGGGCTGGTGTTCCTTGACAAAGGCCCGGGCCTCCTTGAGGTCATCGCCGGTCTTGAACTCGCCGTAAACGATCTCGCCGTCCTCCACATAGCGGTCGGTGATCACCTGGGGGTTTCGGACCCACTTGCCGTCCACCTTCAGCACCGGCACCACCTTGCTGATGAGGGTCTTGGCCTTCATCTTGTAGGCCGACCACATTTCACAGGACACGCAGTTCCACATGGCGTCCTCGATGCCCAGGTACCAGGGCAGGAAATCGGAGGAACCGCCGTCGGGCGCCGAGCCGTGCCGCGGACCGGCCTGCCCGAAAATGGCCAGGTCGGATGCCAGGGTCAGGTCGCAGGCCATGCCGATCTCCTGACCGCCGGCCACCCGCATCCCGTTCACCCGGCAGATGATCGGCTTCTTGCACATGAGGATGGCGTCCACCATGTGGTTGAACAGCTCCATGTACTGGCCGTACTCATCCGGTCTGCAGGCTGTAGTACTCGCTGTACTCCTTGGTGTTGCCCCCGGTGCAGAAGGCATAGGGCCCGGTGCCGGTGAAAACCACCGCCACCACGCTGCGGTCGAGGGAGGCGTTCTCGAAGCCGGCGATCACGCCTTTGACCATCTCGGTGGTGTAGGAGTTGTACTGCTTGGGGTTGTTCAGGCGGATCCAGGCCACATACAGGCCGTCCACCACCTTGCCGCTCGGGTCCTTGAGAGGTCTTTTCTCGAACACCGTGCAGGGATGCCTCGGTGCCCCAGTGGACATCGGTGTGCAGCATGTGGTCCTTCTGTTCCTTGTCTCTCGGCATCCATTCCAGTGCCATGATCTTGCCTCCTGGTTATGATGTGGGCCGCGCCCTGCGAGGCACGGCTCTCGGTGCATCAGAAATCCGGCGTCAGAACGATCCGCCTGGCCGGTGAGCCGCTGTGGTGGATTTCGGCAAAAGTTTCGGCGATGGTGCTCATGGGCCGGGTTTCCACAAAAGGTTCGATGTCGATCTTGTTCTTCAGCACCATGTCGAGCACGATGGGGTAGTACTCCGGCAGGCATCCCCAGGTCCCGAGGATGTCCGCGTCAAAGGCCATCAGGCGGCCGAAGGCGTATTCCGTCTTGGCCAGGCCGAACCCGACGATGACCAGCTTGCCGATGAAGCTCAGCAGGGCGAGCCCGATCTCCTGACCCGCCTTGACGCCCGTGACCTCAAAGATCTTCCATCCGAACCCGGGAAGACCGTTCTTCTTCTGAAGGGCTCTCGAACTTCCTTGGCGACATCGCCGGCGTCCTTGCCGGTGGCGTTGATCACGAGGTCGGCGCCGTAGGAGAGCATCATCTCCAGCCTTTCCGCGTCGATGTCAATCGCCACCACCGTGCCGGCGCCCAGCGCCTTGGCCACCTGAACCATGTACTGGCCCACGCCGCCGGATGCCGATGACGACCACGTTGTCGCCGGGCTGAAGGTCGGCCCGCTTGGCGGCCTGATACGGGGTGGTGGTCGCATCGGCCACCACCGCAAGATGGGCCAGCGGCAAGGCTGCCCCGGTCCCGAACCTCGCAGAGATCGATGGAGGGCACCGGGATGTGGCTGGAGAAGCCGCCGTAGATGCCCAGGCTGTTGCCCGGCATCTTCTGGTCCAGGCAGCGGTTGCCGCGCCGGGTCTTGCAGAAAATGCACCTGCGGCAGGGCATAACCGCCGGCACGATGACCTCCTTGCCCAGCCAGGCCTTGTCGCCGGCTACCACCACCCCGGAGATCTCGTGCCCAAGGGTCAGCGGGGGGCTGGAGACGGTGGGGACGCCGTCATAGAAATAGCCGAGGTCGGTGTGGCACACCCCGCAGCCGGCGACCTCCACCAGCACCTCGCCGCGCTCCAGTTCGGGGACCGGGATCTCGGTTTTCTGGATCTTGCCCGGGATGACCTCGCCGGTTTCCTTGTTCTTTGAAGTCGGCTGAACCATCTGCCAGGTCAGGATTTTGTCCGGAATCGCTGCCATCTTTCTCCCTCCTTTAGTTGCGGTTTGTTCCGTCTGTTCCGTCTATTCGCATTCGGGTTCCGTGGGTCTCGGTCTATCTCGGTCTGTTCCGTGGGTCTCGTCTGTCTCGTTGATTCCGTGGGTCTGGTCTGTTCCGTTGGGATCGTTGGGATCGTTGGGATCGTTGCTCTGCTGCACCAGCCCTGCTTACTGCTTACTGCCTGCTCCTTTCGCCATTACGCATTACTCCATTACTCCTTACTCCTTACCCCTTACTGCCCTATGCCCCCTTTTTCGCATTCCGCATTCCGCATTCCGAATTAAACCCGATGCCCCACACCTGACACCCGTATCAGATCATCCCATACCCGCCGTCGACGCACAGCAGCTGGCCGGTGATGTAGTCGCTCTCGCTTGAGGCCAGGAAGGTGAATGCCGGCACAATGTCTTCCGCTTCCGCAAAACGCTTGAGCAGGATCCGGTTCATGTAGATCTCGCTCAGCTTTTCGTCGGAGCGGATCTTCTCCGACATCTCCGTGGCCACGATTCCCAGCGAGATCACGTTGACGCAGACGCGGTGGCGCGCCAGTTCCCGGGCAACCGATTTGGTGAGGCTGATGATGCCGCCTTTGGCAGCGCTGTAGTTCACCTGTCCCACGGTGCCCGCGATCCCGGCAACCGAAGTGACGTTGATGATCTTGCCGGCGTTCTGTCCCTTCATGAACTCCGCTGCGGCCTGGGAACACAGAAAGGCGCCCTTGAGGTGGGTGTCCACCACCTGGTCCCACTGCTCCTCGGTCATTTTCAGCAGCATGGCCGGCCGGGTGAACCCGGCGTTGTTGACCAGAATGTCCAACCTCCCGAAGCGCTCCCCGGCGGCCCGGAACAGCCGCTCCACATCCGCGCGCCGTGCCACATCGGCCTGAACCGCGATGGCCTCACTGCCCGCCTGCCGGATGGCGCCGACCACTTCTTCGGCCGCCTGAGCGTTGGAGGAGTAGTTGACTACAACCTTGGCGCCTTCCCGGGCAAAGCCCAGGGCCACGGCCCGACCGATACCGCGGCTGCTGCCGGTGACGAGAGCGATCTTTTCTTTCAGTTTCATGCTGGCCTCTTTCCTGCGCTTTCAGGGTGTGAATGCCGCATCCGGGACGAAGAGGTCTGCCACGGTCATGCTTTGAACGGCCCCCTCGCGGCTCGCGGTGGACAGTAGAATAACTACATTGTGATCACAATATAGTTACAACGCCAATCTATGGAAAAAGGTTTTGCCTGTCAACCAAAAACGGCCCGGCAGCGTTCCGGGATTCGGATCCGGCTTGATCTCCTTTCACTCTTTGATAGAATAGACTCATGCTAGAGCGTTTTCGTCAAACCCGGTTGCTGCTGAACTTCTGGCTGGCTTTCGCCTCGGCGATGCTGCTGGCAGGCTGCGCCCGGCCGCTGCTGCTGATCCCCCCCTTTGGGCCGCCCCCCAAGAAGTTCGTCATCGTGCCCGAAAAACCTCTGGAGCCGACCATGCGACCCTACGTGGTCGGCGGCGAGCGCTACTATCCCTTGAGTAATGCGGAGGGTTTTGTGGAGCGCGGGGTGGCCTCCTGGTACGGTCCGCCCTTTCACGGCCGGCGGACCTCCAACGGGGAAATCTACAACATGGACGCCATGACGGCGGCTCACAAGACTCTGCCGATGGGCACCCAGGTTCGGGTCCTCAACCTCCAAAACGGGAAGGAAACCGTCGTCAGGATCAACGACCGGGGACCGTTCGTGCCTGGGAGGGTGATCGACCTGTCCCGCGAGGCAGCCCGGAGGATCGATCTCGTGGGGCCGGGCACCTGCGAAGCGGAGATCGCCGTCTTGGGCAAAGAGGTTCTCACCTGGCGTTCGCCTTTCGGCGACCGGCTCATGGTCGAGATCCGCGATCCGCGAAAAGGCTCTTTCACCGTGCAGATCGGCGCCTTCAGGGATGAGAACAATGCCCGGCGGATGGCCGAGCGCCTGCGAAACGAATACGAGTACGTGGAGGTGGCGCCTCTGGAGGCCCACCCGGACGGACCGCTTTACCGAGTCCGGGTTTTCCGGTCCGACGATCTGAGCAAGGCCGAGCAGGTGGGGGAGGAACTGAAGAAAAACGGGTTTACGGACGCCTTTGTCGTCGCTCTCTAGGCACGACGTTGATCTTGTCCCGCAGGACCCCGGAGGTCTTGAACACCACGACCCTCCTGGCCCGCAGTTGAAGGTCCTCGGTGGTTTGGGGGTTCCGGCCCCGCCGGGCCGATTTCTCCTTGACCATGAATTTGCCGAAGCCGCTGATGAGAAGGTCTTCCCCCTGTTCCAGTTGCTGCTTGACGATTTCTAACAGGTTTTCGACCACATTGCGCGACTGGCTCTTGCTGAGTCCTACCTGATGATAGATGCTTTCGATAATCTTCTCTTTGGTCAAGGCCACGGCTGAACCTCCTCATGGTCGCTCTGGTGCCGGAAGCATCACCGAAGATGCCGAATTATTGGAGAAAATATGGCGCAAGCGGAAATGGGTGTCAAGTTTTTTTTGTGAAACCGTATTTCTGACGCAGTTTGCGGTTGACGAGTTTGGGCACCAGGCCGCTGACGTCGCCGCCGTGGCTGGCCGCTTCCTTGATGATCGTCGAACTCGTGTAAAACCACTTGTAGTCGGTCATCAAGAACACGGACTGAACATCGCGATTCAGCTTGCGGTTCATCAACGCCATCTGAAACTCCATCTCGAAGTCCGACAAAGCCCGCAAGCCCCGTAAAATCACGTTGGATTTCTTCTGGATCACGTAGTCCACCAGCAGCCCGTCAAAAGCATCCACCTCGACGTTGGGCATGTCGGCGAGCATCTGGTGCAGCATGTTGATCCTTTCTTCGAGCGAGAATAGGGGCGCCTTGTTCGGATTGTGGAGAATGGCTACGATGACGCGGTCGAAGATGCTGACAGCGCGTTTCACGATGCTCAGATGTCCATTGGTGACCGGGTCGAACGTCCCCGGGTAAACCGCGATCTTTACGGTCATGGGTCTTCCTCGTATTGGAAAAGGCGCACTCGCGTGTCGCCGTAGTCACGGGTCGTGATCGCCGCCAGGTTGTCCCCGGAAACCGCCAGGGCCTCCCTGCGGGACGTTTCAGCCACAATTCGGGCCCCCGGCGCGAGCAGGCGCCGATCCAGGAGTTCCCTGACCAGGGTCGGTATGAGCCCGCTGTCATAAGGCGGATCCAGAAATACCAGGTCGAGCCCGCCGGCCGATCTGCGCAGCTCCGCGGGCAATCCCCGGCGCAGATCCCACCGCAGGACGACCCCGGAGTCCGGAAACCCGCAACGGGACAGATTGCGCCGGATCAGATTCACGGCTGCCGCTGCGCCATCGACAAAGAAAACCGGCTCAGCCCCCCGGCTGATAGCCTCCAGGCCCAGGGCGCCGGTGCCGGAGAAAAGGTCCAGAGCGGTCAGGCCGCTGAGATCCTGCCCCAGGAGGTTGAAGATGGCCTCCCGCACCCGATCCGAACTCGGCCGGATCCTGAGCCCCCTGGGCGAGGCCAGCACCCGGCCTCTCGCCTGCCCGCCGGTGATTCTCATCTCCTGGGTTCGTTCATCTCCTGCCGGCCGGCTCCGCGTTTTCGGTTCCCTGGACCGCTCTTTTCCTGACCTCGGCCTCCCGGGCGGTCTCCGCCTTTTTCGCGGCCCGGTTCCTGCGCAAGCCGTGGAGGAACAGTGCCGGTCCGGAAAGGAGATAGAAGGTCAGAGCGAAAAAGAGCATGATCCTGGGCTTGTAGGCCACCACCAGGCAGACCAGGATGATAAAGACCAGGAAATTGAACGGTTTCTGCTTCCTGAGGTCCAACTCCTTGAAGCTGAAGTACCTGACGGTGCTCACCATGAGGAAGGAGAGCCCGTACATCAGCACGAGAATCACCGCGTGTCTGGCTTCCGCGGTTTTCCCCAAGGCCGCCAGGAAAAGGACAATGGATGCGATCAGGCTGGCGGCCGCAGGAATGGGAAGGCCCTTGAAATAGTTGGCCTCGATCGTGTCCTTCTGGACGTTGAAGCGGGCAAGCCGCAGGGCGCCGCAGACCACGTACATGAAGCAGGCCAGCCAGCCCAGCCGTCCGAACCCCACCAACGCCCATTGAAAAACGAGGACGGCCGGGGCCACCCCGAAGGCCACCAGGTCGGAGAGCGAGTCGTATTCGGTGCCGAAGTGGCTGGTGGACTGGGTGAAGCGTGCGATCTTGCCGTCCAGCGCATCGAACAGGCACGACACCAGAATGGCCGTGGCGGCCGCTTCGTAGCGCCCCTGAATCGCCGAAATGATCGCGTAAAACCCGCCGAACAGGCTGGCGCTGGTCAGGAGGTTGGGCAGGATGTAGATGCCCCGCTTGGGACTCTTGGCGCTTTTCCGGCTGGTCTTCGGACGTCTGGATTTCATGAGAGGTACCCGATCACGGTTTGCCCGGCCTTCACTTTCTGGCGCGGTTTGACCACCACCCGGGTGTCCCCGGGCAGGTACAGATCGACCCGCGAGCCGAAACGAATGAGTCCGAAGCGCTGACCGGCCTCCACTTCATCCCCCTGCTGAACCCAGCAGACGATCCGCCGGGCGATCAGACCGGCGATCTGGGTGAAAACGATCTTGCGGCGGTCAGGGGTGTCCAGGGTGATCGTATTCTGCTCGTTCTGCTCCGAGGCCTTGTCGAGATGGGCCGAGAAGAACTTGCCGGGACGGTAGAGGACGCTGCCGATGCGGCCGCTGAAGGGCGCCCGGTTCACGTGGACGCTGAAGACCGACATGAACACGCTCACTTTCACGGCCGGCCCGCCCAGCGGATTGGCGTTCGCCGGCGGTTCGCTCACCTGGAGAACCGTGCCGTCGGCCGGCGTGTACACCGCGTTGGGTTCCCCTGAAGGGGTGCGCCGGGGATCCCGGAAGAAATAGGCCACGAAGAGGAAGAGGGCAAGGCTGAAAACGAAAAGGGCGGTCCACCCCAGATACCAGAAGCCCGCCGCCAAACCGCCGGCTATGGCCAGGAAAGGCAGCCCCTCCCTCGCGAGAGGCGACTTGCTTTCGATTCGTGCACGGTCCAAGTCAAACCCCGGGGAGCAACCCCGGCGATCGGGCCGGGGGGACACTCCCATGCCGCCCAGGCGGCATCGATGCCCGTTCAGGTTGGGCCAGAGAAGCTCATTATAGTTCTTCCTGAATGCCTGTCAATCTTCTTGTCTTGAAAAGTTCCGCTTCGACCACCGGCCTCCGGGGCCAAAAGCGGCAAGGAGGCAGGGATCGACGTTGGACATTCCCGAGTCTCGCAGATTCCACTATCCGCGCACGGCCCGTCCCCCTGTCAATCAGTCCGGGCCGGGGCCCTCGGCGGAATTCACCGGGATGGGGTTGGGTCGGATGTCGGGCGGCCGCAGATAGCGCGGGGTCAAAGTGAGCGGGTCGTCGAATTCGCCCGCCCGGAAGCGCTCCAAGGCGCTGAGAGCCACCGAGGTGGCCTTCAGGCCCCACAGGTGGGCCGGGGCCAGCAGCACGCCCGGCCCGAGGGCTTGCCGGAGCAGGGGGGCCTGGGTGGACAGATGGTTGCCGACGAAGATCGTGGGCTCCGGAAAGCGCGCGGGGAAATCGGCCAGCAGGAAGCAGGTGTCTTCGGTCTTGCGCTGCAGACGGCCGCCCGTCTGCCAGCGGAACTGGGCGGCAAAGAGCTCGGAGCGGCGGGAGTCGATTACGGCGGTTACCGGCGGCCCGGTTTGCGGTGCCTGCAGGGCCAGCGCCTCGAGGCTGGAGACGCCCAGCACCGGGATCTCCAGACCGTGGCACAGGCCCTTGGCCAGCGCCAGGCCCACGCGCAGGCCGGTGAAGCTTCCCGGGCCGGTCGTGACCGCCACGGCCCGGATATCCTCCATGGAAACCCCCGAGTGCGAGAGGAGGAATTCCAGCGCCGGCATCAGACCGCCGAAGTGGCCGCCGCCCTCACTCAGAAAGCACTCGGCCTTCACGCCGCCGTCGGGTTCGACCAAGGCCAGGCCGTACTGCAGCGAAGCCGTGCTGAGAGCCAGAATCATCGCCGCGTCCTGCTGCGTTGTCCAGATAGTTCCGTCATCGATGGTGGTAACCTATCCTCCCATGAACGTGGGTGCACCCCGGGCAAAATCCGAATATCGAAATCACAAATCCGAAACAATCTCAAAATCCCAATGCTCAAAATTCCAAACAGGAATCCAGGACAATGGTTTCTTGTTTTGGTCATTTGGATTTGTTTGGGATTTGGTGCTTCGGATTTTGGATTTCCGCCTCTGTCAGAAATGGTTACCCGGCCCGGTAATATCCGCGGATATCTCTTGGCCGTTGCATGCCGTCTGGCTTGTAAGAGGCGGTGCTACTCCATCAGGCGGGCCAGGTCGTTGTACATGACCACCGCCATGAGCGTGATCAGCAGGGCCAGTCCCAGCTTCTGGGCCAATTCGCGCTTCTTGAAACTCAGCGGCCGGCCCACCAGCAGTTCGACCAGCAGGAACAGGATCACGCCGCCGTCCAGCACCGGCACCGGCAGGAGGTTCAGCACGGCCAGGTTCACGCTGATGAGGGCCATGAACGGGATCAGGTACAGCACGCTTTCCTGGGCCAGCTCGCCCGCCATCTGCCCAATCAGGATCGGCCCGCCGACGGTCTTGATGGAGACGACCCGCTGGAACAGTTTCAGGATCGTCAGACAGGTGAGATAGATGATCTCGCCGGTTTTCCGCAGGCCCTCCTTCACGGAGCCCCAGGGGCTCAGTTCGACCGTCCGGAACTTGCCGGCGGCGACGATGCCGATCAGGGCGGACCGGACCTCCTCGCCGAAGAGGTTCTTCACCACCGAGTCCTCGGGGGTCACCCACAGGTTGAGCAGGGACTCCCCGCGCTTGACGACCACCTCCACCCGCTCGCCGGCCCGGTTCTCGACGACCTCCTTGATCGCGGGCCAGGACGTGATCGGGATCCCGTTGATGGACACGATCAGGTCCCCTTTGAGCAGACCCGCCCGGTAGGCCGGGGAGTCCTCGCGCACCTGGCCGACCTCGGGGGTCATCACCTGGGTGCCGGCGAAGAGGTAGAAGAGGATGAAAATAAAGACGGCCAGCAGCAGATTGAACGCCGGACCGGCGGCGACGATGGCGATGCGCTTCAGGACGTGCTGGTGGGCGAAGGAGCGTTGTTCCTCCTCGGGCGTCAGGGGCTGCTCATCGTCCTCGCTTTCCCCCAGCATCTTCACATATCCGCCCAGAGGGACCGCGGAAAGCAGGTATTCGGTCTCGCCGACCCGGCGGCCCAGCAGCTTGGGACCGAAACCCAGGGAGAACTTCAGGACCTTGACCCGGAAAGCCTTGGCGACCAGGAAGTGACCCAGTTCGTGAATGAAAATCAGAACGCCCAGGACGATGGCAAAAGGCACGATGTAGTAAATGAGAAAACGCATGGCAATTGCCGGAAGATGCCCTCCATCGGTGAATAGGGTCAAAACCTACTATAAGTCCGGCCGCGAAAAAAGTCCAATCGACCGGCCTGCTGCAGGACCGAAGTCCGAACATCAAAATCCGAAATTGTCCCCGCTGCGCTTGGACTCCCCACCCTGCGGGCGGGTCCCCGGTTTCGAAACCATATCAAAATTCCAATGCTGAAAATCTCAAACATGAGCGCCGGGACACAGGTTTCGTGTTTTGATCATTTGGATTTGTTGGTGCTTCGGATTTGGGATTTCCGCGTTTCCGAAGAACGGGGCATTTGTCTGGCAATAGCTACGGATTCCGCCTTGCCGGTGCATAGCGCGGAAGGTATGAAACGCGGCATTAGTCCCTCCGCTGCAGCAGCCCATCGGCCGTCTGCCGCGCCCAGCGGTCCGCGGCCATCACATTCTCGATATCCAGGATCGGGCGCCCGGAATGCGTATCCATGGTCCGGGCGATCAGATCCGGGATTTCCAGAAAACGGATCCGGTTTTCCAGGAAAGCCGCCACCGCAACCTCGTTGGCGGCGTTGAGCACAGCCGGCAGGCTGCCGCCGGCCTCCGCTGCCTGAAGCGCCAGAGCGAGGCAGCGAAAGCGCCCGAGGTCCGGTTTCTCGAAAGTCAGGGTGCCGATCTTTTCCAGCTCCAGGGAGGGCAGCGGGTTCGGCAGGTGGTGCGGGTAGGAAAGCGCGTAGGCGATCGGGACCCGCATGTCCGGAATGCCCAGCTGGGCGATGCAGGATCCGTCGCGATACTCTACCATGCTGTGGACGACGCTCTGAGGGTGAACGAGGATGTCGATCTGCTCCATGTCCAGCTGGAAAAGCCACTTGGCCTCCAGCACCTCCAGGCCCTTGTTCATCAGGGTTGCGGAGTCGATGGTGATCTTGGGTCCCATCTTCCAGTTGGGGTGGGCCAGCGCCTGGGCCGGGGTCACGCCGCGCATGGCTTCGAGGGGCCACTGCCGGAAGGGTCCTCCCGAGGCGGTCAGGATGATGCGCTTGAGGTCCTCCCGGGGGTGACCCTGCAGGGACTGCAGGATGGCGCTGTGCTCGCTGTCGATGGGGAGAAGCGATACCCCCCGGCGCTGCGCCTCGGCCATGACCAGGGAACCGGCCATGACCATGGTTTCCTTGTTGGCCAGGGCGATCTGCTTGCCGGCGCGGATCGCCTCGAAGGTCGGCAGCATGCCGGCTGCGCCGCTCATGGCCGAGATCACCGTGTCGGCCTCGGGCAGGGTCGCCAGCCGGCCATAACCCGGGGCGCCGCAGAAAATCTGGGGAAGGATCTGCGGGGGCAGCAGGCGCCGGAGCCGCTCGGCCAGCGCCTCGTCGGCCACGGCCACGGCCCGGGGGCGGGCGGCCCGGATCTGTCCGGCCAGCAGCTCGACGTTCATGCCGGCGGCCAGCCCCACGGCCCGGTACCTGTCGGGGTGCGCCTGGATCACCTCCAGGGCGTTGACGCCGATGGACCCGGTGGCACCCAGGATCACGATGTTCCGCGGCCGGCTCATGGCATTCGCAACCACAGGTACCCGGCCAGGACCGGAGCCGCAAAAAGAACCCCGTCGACGCGGTCGAGGAGGCCCCCGTGACCGGGCAGGAGCCTCCCGGAGTCCTTGACCCCGTAGGCCCGCTTGACCATGGACTCGGCCAGGTCCCCGATCTGGCCGGCCACCGAGAGGGCCGCGATCAGGCCCAGCGCCGCGACCCCCAGGGGCTCAAGGGCCAGGATTTTCAGGAACCAGGCCCCTGCCAGGAGGCTGCTCACCAGCCCCCCCACCGCCCCCTCCCAGGTCTTGCCCGGACTGATGGCGGGATAGAGCTTGTGCCTTCCGAAAAGCCTTCCGCAATAGAAGGCGCCGGTGTCGGTGACGAAGACCGTCAGCAGCAAAAACAGGATCCAGTAGTTTCCCCGGGGGTAGAACAGCTCGATCTGCAGGACCAGCGCGATCGGCAGGCACACCCAGACCGCCCCCAGGAGCGACCGGCCGGCGGACAGGACCAGCTCGGGCCGGGGCGGGGAGCCGGCGAACAGCTGGCACACCAGCGGGATCGAGGCCCACAGGGCCAGGATTACCGGCAGCAGCACGATGTGCCGAAGGTACACGGCGGTGAAAAGCACGGCGGTGAGCGCATAGCCGGCCCACTCGAGCCGTCTTTCGGTTCGGTTTTCCGGCATTCGGAAGAACTCGGTCAGCCCGATCAGGGCCGCCGCCAGCAGGACCAGGTGAAACAGCCAGCGGAGTTCGGGCACCAGCAGTCCGGTCAGGACCGGCAAAGCGCACAGCGCGGTGAGCAACCTCTTGAGATGCATCCGGGTTCCTTCCGGGTCAGTCCGCGGCGGCCCCGAACCTTCGCTCCCGCTGCTGGAAGTCGCGGATCGCAGCCAGGAACTCCTCCTTGCCGAAGTCGGGCCAGAGGGTGGGGGTGATGTAGAGTTCGGCATAGGCGATCTGCCACAGCAGGAAATTGCTGATGCGGTATTCGCCGCTGGTGCGGATGAGCAGGTCAGGATCCGGCATCCGGGGGTTGTAGAGATGGGTGGAGATGAGTTCCTCGGAAATGGACCGGACCTGGATTTCCCCGTCCCGGACCCCCACCGCAATCCGCCTCAGGGCGTCGGTGATTTCCTGGCGGCCGCCGTAGCTCAGGGCGAGCGTCAGAGTCAGGCCGCTGTTGGCGGCGGTTTTCTCGATGGTTTCGAGCAGCACCGCGCGGGTGTCGGGAGGCAGCTTGTCGAGCCGGCCGATGGCCTTCAGCCGGATGCCGTTTTTCAGCAGCTCAGCGGTCTCCTGCTGGAGGAAACGCCGCAGGAGACTCATCAAGGTGCGGACTTCGCTTTCGGAGCGCTTCCAGTTCTCCTCCGAAAAAGCATACAGCGTCAGCCAGGGGATGCCGAGCTCCCGCGCCGCCCGGACCACGGCTCGGACCGCGTCGGCGCCGGCCCGATGGCCGCGGACGCGTTTCAGATTGCGGCGCTTGGCCCAGCGACCGTTGCCGTCCATGATGACGGCCACGTGGCGGGGCAGTCGATCGGAGTCAGGAGGCTGCATCTACATCAGAATTCCATGATCTCCTTCTCTTTTTCCGCGGTCACCTTGTCCGTCTTCTTGACAAACTCATCGGTGATCTTCTGTACCTCTTCCTGGGCGCGGTACATTTCATCTTCGGAGATCTCTTTTTCGTTCTTGAGTTCCTTCAGCAGCTCGTTGCTTTCCCGGCGATGGTTGCGGAGCGTGATCTTGGATTCCTCAGCCATTTTCCGGCAGAGCTTGGCCAGCTCCCGGCGCCGCTCCTCGGTGAGCGGCGGGATGGAGATGCGGATGATCTTGCCGTCGTTCATGGGGGTGAGGCCCAATTCGGATTTCAGGATGGCCTTCTCGATGTCCCCGCTGATGGAGGGGTCCCACGGTTGAAGGGTGATCAGACGGCTTTCGGGGACTGAGATGGATGCCACCTGCTCCAGCGGCATCTGGGTCTCGTAGCACTCCACCCGTATGCCCTCCAGCAGGGCCGGCGAGGCCCGGCCCGTCCGGACCCGTCTGAACTCCTTCTGCAGGGCCTCCACGGCCTTGGCCATTTTCTGCCGCAGATCGGCCAGAATTTCGTCCTTCATGACTCATCTCCCGTGACAAGGGTTCCCACGTTCCCCTCGAATACGGCTTGGAACAGGCTGCCAGGCCGGCGGAGATTGAACACGATGATCGGCAGGCGCTGCCCCATGGCCAGCGATACGGCGGTCAGGTCCATGACCTGCAGATTGCGTTTCAGCACCTCACGGTAAGTCAGCCGGGTGAAAGGCTTGGCCGAGGGATCCTTCTCAGGATCCGCGTCGTAGACTCCGTCCACCTTGGTAGCCTTCAGCAGGACTTCGGCATCGATCTCCATGGCCCGCAGAGCGGCGGCGGTGTCGGTCGTGAAGTAAGGGTTGCCCGTGCCGGCTCCGAAGATCACCACCCGCTCCTTGCCCAGGTGCCGCAGGGCGCGCTGGCGCACATAGGTTTCGGCCACTTCGATCATCTCGATGGCGCTCATGACCCGGCTTTCCACCCCGGTCCCCTGCAGCGCTTCGCCCAAAGCCAGGGCGTTGATCATGGTGGCCAGCATGCCCATGTAGTCGGCGGACACCCGCCCGACGCCGTATGACGCCGACTGAAGACCCCGGAAGATGTTGCCGCCGCCGATCACAGCCGCCACCTGAACCCCGTGGTGGTGGAGGCCGGCGATTTCGGAGGCCACGGTCTTGAGCACCTCGGGATCGATCCCGAAGGCCCGCCCGCCCATCAGGGCTTCGCCGCTCAGCTTCAGCAGCACCCGCTTGAACCGTGGGCGGGTCTCACTCATCTCCCTCACCCAGCTGGTAGCGGGCGTAACGCCGGACAAGGATGTTCTCGCCGGTCTTGGCCATGAGCTCGTTGATCAGATCCTGAACCGTGATGTCCGGGTTCTTCACGAAAGGCTGCTCCAGGAGGCACGCCTCGGAGTAAAACTTGGTGAGCTTGCCCTCCACGATCCGCTCGATCACCTTTTCGGGTTTGCCGGTTTCGCGGGCCTGGGAGGCGTAGATCTCCTTTTCCTTGGCGAGTACGCCCGGCTGGATCCGAGCGCGATCCACCGCCACCGGGTTGGTGGCGGCGATCTGCATGGCCAGGTCTTTCACCAGGGTGGTGAAGTCATCGGTCTTGGCAGTGAAATCGGTTTCGCAGTTCACCTCCAGCAGGACGCCGATCTTGCCGCCGCCGTGGATGTAGCTCTGCACCTGCCCCTGGCTGGTCACGCGGCCGGCCCGCTTCTGGGCTGTGGCGATCCCTTTCTTGCGCAGGTACTCGACGGCCTTTTCCAGGTCACCGCCCGACTCCGTGAGCGCCTTCTTGCAGTCCATGATGCCGACGCCGGTCTTTTCCCTCAGCGTCCTGATCAAATCGGTTCCGATCTCCAATTTGTATTCCCCTTTCTGTGCGGCCAGAGACGAAATCCCTGTGCCGATTCGGATGGCTACTCCGAGGCCGTCTCGGGCGCGCCGGCCTCAACCTCCGGGCGCCGCTCCTCGCCCTTGGGAAGCACCACCACCTCGGGCCCGGGACCCCCGTCCTCGGGCACGACCAGACCCTCGGTCTTCTGCGCCTCGGCTTCTGCCTTCTGCGCCTCGGCTTCGGCCCGCAGGCGCTCCTCGGCCAGGTTGTGGCCTTCGATGCAGGCGTTGGCGATCTTGGAGCACATGAGCCGGATGGCCCGGATTGCGTCGTCATTACCCGGGATGATGAAATCGATTTCATCGGGATCGCAGTTGCTGTCGGCCACGGCGACCACCGGGATGCCCAGCTTGCGGGCTTCCCGCACGGCGATCCGCTCGCGGTTGGGGTCGACCACGAACACGGCCCCCGGCAGATCATCCATGTTCTTGATGCCGCCGAGGTTCCTCTCCAGTTTGACCAGCTCTTTCTCCAGCTGCAGGATCTCTTTCTTGGTGTAGCGGTTGATGGTCCCGTCGCGTTTCATGGCTTCGAGCTCCTTCAGCCGCGCCACGCTCTTGCGGATGGTCTGGAAGTTGGTCAGCGTCCCGCCCAGCCAGCGGTTCACCGAGAAAAACATGCCGCAGCGCTCGCTTTCTTCCACAATCGAGTCATGGGCCTGTTTCTTGGTTCCCACATAGAGGACCCCGTAACCCTCGGAAACGGTGCGGGTTATGAACTCGTAGGCGGTCTTGAACAGCCGTACGGTCTTCTGCAGATCGATGATGTGGATTCCGTTGCGGGCGCCGAAAATGTAGGGTTTCATTTTGGGGTTCCAGCGCCTGGTCTGGTGACCGAAGTGAACTCCGGCTTCGAGCAACTCCTTCATGTTGATAATTGCCATCTACTCCTCCTTCACTTGCGGGAACCCCGCGGGCTCCCGGCCACGGTTTTTCCTCGGTCCGGCGGTTCGGGAACCCCACTGGGGCACCGGGGCCAGTGTCCGGACCTGTGTATTCGCCCAACGTACCGTTTCCCGCCGCCCGGCCCCGGGTCGCGCGGGCGATGTTGACCCGGGAGCCAATGTCTAGTAAAACATCGGATGGAGAAAGGATTCCCCGATCGAGCGCCTCCCCGGTTTCCTGAGGTCCCTGCCGCAAGTGCGGCAAAGGTCGGCAGAGCAACCGGAACTGCCTGGGCGGGAAAACGATAAACTATCACTTTTAGTCAAAACGGCAAGAAAAAGCAAGCGAAATATGGATGAGGAACTTCTCGACACGGTGAAGCAGCTGGGTCGCCAGACCGAAGTCAAGCTCACCCGGGCCCTGCTGAAGTGGAAGTACAAGCGCGAAGGCCGGCCCCAGCCGCCCGAGCCCGAGCTGGCGGAGCAGTCCCGCAGGGTGGCCGATCAGGCTCACACCGAGGTCGCCCGCGCCGGCCGGAGCCTGTGGCGGGAGCTCAAGGACGCCTACGCCCGGGGACGGGAGAAGAAGGAGGATGACGGCAAGACGTGAACCGGGCGGCGAAGCTACTTGAAATCCGCAGGGGCCTGGAGGATTCGGAAGCCGGCCGGTTTTCCGCCTGGGCCTGCCTGAACTCGCGGGCAATGCGCCGCCGGCCGGAGAAAGAGGTGGAGCAGGGGCACCGGCAGAACTTCTCCATCGACGCCGACCGCATCCTCCACTCCCTGGCCTATTCCCGCTATATCGACAAGACCCAGGTCTTTTACCTCATCAAGAACGACCACATCACCCACCGGGTGCTGCACGTGCAGCTGGTGTCCAAAATCGCCCGCACCATCGGCCGCCTGCTGCGGCTCAACGAGGATCTCATCGAGGCCATCGCCCTGGCGCATGACATCGGCCACACCCCTTTCGGCCATGACGGGGAACGGTTTCTTTCCGAGCTCTGCCGCGGACACGGCATCGGCGCTTTCTGTCACAACGTGCAGGGGATCCGTTTTCTGCAGGAGATCGAACGCAAGGGGAAGGGCTGGAACCTTACCCTGCAGGTCCTGGACGGCATCCTGTGCCACGAAGGCGAAGTTCACAGCCAGGTGCTGGAGCCCTGCTGGGACAGGACCTTTGCGGACCTGGAGGCCGAGATCGCGCGCAAGCAGGAGGATCCCGGCGACGATCTGTGGCCCATGACCATGGAAGGGTGCGTGGTCCGGATGGCCGATACCATCAGCTACATCGGCCGGGACATCGAGGACGCCATCCGCCTCGGCCTGATCAGCCGGGCCGAGCTGCCCGCCGGCGGCAGCGCCGTGCTGGGCAACACCAACGGCACCATCGTCTACACCCTGGTGGAGGATCTGGTGGCCAACAGCCTGGACCAGCCCCGCATCCGTTACAGCCGCGAGGTGGGGGAAGCGCTGGCGCGGTTGAAGCACTTCAACCAGGAGAGGATCTACCAGAACCCGCGGGTCAAGGAACAGACGCCCAAGGTGAGGCTCATGTTTCAGCTCCTTTTCGAGAAATACCTCCGCGACCTGGAAGCGGGCGACGAGGGTTCCGACATCTACCGGGAGTACCTGGAGGGCATGTCAGCCGAGTATCGGAGCCAGACGCCGCCGGCGGGCATCGTGCGGGATTTCATCGCCGGGATGACGGATGAGTACTTCCTGAACCAGTGCCGGCGCAACCTGGTGCCCCAGGTGCGCACCACCCGCTTCTGACCGGGCGTTTCCGCAGACAAACGGGTTGACAAGATCCGGGCGGACAAGTAAGTGCTAGAGGCGCTCGAAAGCCGCGCGAGCGATGTCCCGCTCCAACCCCTTTCCCCGCAGCCAGCATTGTAGCGAGCACTCGAGTTCGGGAGGCCGTCAGGATGGGCGAAATGACTGCAGTAAAGGCTGGCGAAACCTTGCTGAAGCTCGAAGACGTCCACATGCACTTCGGCAAGGTGGCCGCCCTGGCCGGCGTCAGCCTGGAGGTGAAGAAGGGCGAGATCCACTCGATCATCGGTCCCAACGGGGCCGGCAAGACCGTGATGATGAACTGCATCAACGGCCTGTACAAGCCCCAGAAGGGAAGCATCTACTTTAAGGGACAGAAGATCAACGAACTCCGGCCCCACCAGCGGGCGACGCTCGGGATTTCGCGGACCTTCCAGAAGATCGAGCTGTTCGGCGGGATGACGGTGCTGGACAACATCCGTCTCGGCCGCCACATCCATCTGAAATCCGGGATTCTCAGCGGTTCCATCTACGTGGGCAAGACCAAGGCGGAAGAGCTGCAGAGCCGGCACTTCATCGAAGAGGAAATCATCGATCTGCTGGAAATCGAGAGCATCCGGGACAAGCACGGTTCACATGCTTCCTTACGGCCTGCAGAAACGGGTGGAGCTGGGTCGGGCCCTGGCTCTCAACCCGGAGCTGCTGCTGCTGGACGAGCCCCTGGCCGGGCTGAACCTGGAAGAAGTCGAAGACATGGCCCGGTTCATTCTGGATATCAACGAGGAGGAGCGCTGGAAGGTGACCTGCATTCTGGTGGAGCACGACATGGGGGTGGTCATGGACATCTCGCACCGGGTCTTTGTGCTGAACTTCGGGAACCAGATCACGGACGGGCCGCCGGAGGAGGTCCAGAAGAACCCCGAGGTGGTCAAGGCCTACCTGGGTGAAGAGGACCTCTATTCCACAAGGAGGTAGCGCAACCGATGAAAGGATCCGGGATCGAGATCACCAAGGACCTCACCATTCCCAAGCTCTTTGTTCAGCAGTGCAAGAAGTACGGCCGGAGCAAGGTGGCCATGCGGGAAAAGGAGTTCGGCATCTGGATCCCCTTCACCTGGCAGGACTACTACGACAATGTCAAGTACCTCTGTCTCGGGATGGTCTGCCTGGGGCTGAAGCGGGGCGACAAGGTGGCCATGATCGGGGACAACCGGCCCGAGGGCCTCTGGGCCGAAATGGCCGCCCTGTGCGCCGGCGGCGTCGGCGTGTGGCTCTTTCAGGACTGCATGATGGATGAGGTCAAGTACATCATCGACCATTCGGATGCCAAGTTCTTTGTGGGGGAAGACTCAGGAGGAGGTGGACAAGGCGCTTGTCCATCAAGGACGACTGCCCCAAGCTGAAGATCATTGTCTGGGATGATCCCAAGGGCATGCGGAACTACCACGCAGGACGTTCCTCATCAGCCTGAAGAAGATCCAGGAACTGGGGAAGGAACTGGATGCCAGGGAACCGGATCTCTTCGAAAATCTGGTCAACGAGGGCCACGGCGACGACATCTGCCTGCTGTTCTACACCTCGGGTACCACCGCCCTGCCCAAAGGCGCGCTGCTGAGCCACTGGAACATGCTGACCATGGGCCGGAACCTCATGGCCGTGGACCCCTGCTACGACACGGACGATTTTGTCTCCTATCTTCCCTTTGCCTGGATCGGCGAGCAGATGATGTCCATCTCCTGCGGCCTTCAGGTGGGCTACACCCTGAATTTCCCCGAAGAGCCGGACACCGCTCAGGAAAACATCCGCGAAATCGGGCCCCATGTCATGTTTGCGCCGCCGAGGCTGTACGAGGGCATGACCCGCCAGGTGCAGGTGAAGTACATCGATTCCACCTGGATCAAGCGCAAGTTCTATGAATTCGCCACCAAGGTGGGCTACAGGGTGGCCGATCTGAAGTTCGAAAAGAAACCCGTTCCCCTGCACTGGAGGTTCCTGAACTGGCTGGCTCAAATCACCATGCAGAAAAAGCTCAAGGATCATCTGGGCATGTCCCGGCTGCGGCACTGCCTACACGGGCGGCGCCGCCATGGGACCGGATCATTTCCGGTTTTTCCACGCCCTCGGCGTCAACCTGAAGCAGATCTACGGCCAGACCGAAATCGCCGGCATCTCCATCGTTCACAGGGACGGAGACGTGAAATTCGACACCGTGGGGACGCCCATCCCGGAAACCGAGGTCAAGATCACCGAAGAAGGGGAAATCCTCTCCAGGAGCCCATCCGTGTTCCTGGGCTACTACAAGAATGAAGAGGCCACCCGGAAGACCCTGGTGGACGGCTGGCTCTATTCCGGCGACAAGGGTTTCATCGATGAGGACGGACACCTGGTGGTCTTCGACCGCTCCAAGGACGTCATGACCCTGAGGGACGGCAGGCCCTTTTCGCCGCAGTACCTTGAAACCCGGCTGAAATTCAGCCCCTATATCCAGGAGGCCTGGGTGATCGGCGACAAGCCGGCATATATCACAGCGGTCATGTGCATCGACTACGCCGTGGTGGGAAAATGGGCGGACGACAAGAAGATCAACTACACCAGTTACCCGGAACTCTCCCAGAAGCCCGAGGTCTACGACCTGGTGCAGAAGCAGATCGAAGGAGGCCAACAAGGATCTTCCCGGACCGGCCAAGATCCAGAAGTTCGTCAACCTCTACAAGGTGTTCGACGCCGACGACGAGGAACTGACCCGGACCAGCAAGCTGAGACGGGCCTTTGTGGAAGAGCGGTACAAGGACATCGTGGACGCGCTTTACGGGGATGCGGATGTGGTGCACATGGACACCACCATCACCTACGAGGACGGCAGGGAACAGCGCATCAAGACCGATCTGGCCATCCGCCAGGTAACCGTGTAGACTGCCCGCAACGGCTGGTCCGCCGGTAATGGGCGGCAGGCAGCCGGCGGCGCGTTGGAGGCTGAGCGATGGAACTTTTCCTGATGACATTTATCACCGGCATCATGGTGGGCGGGATCTATGCCCTGGTCGCCCTGGGATGGGTCCTGATCTACAAGTGCTCCGGCGTGCTGAACCTGGCCATGGGTGAACTGACCCTCATCGGCGCCTACGTGGCCTACAGCTTCTACATGCTGGGAATTCCCTTTGTGCTGGCCGTGGTCATGACCCTGGTCGTCGGTATCGTCCTGGGCGTTCTGACCGAGCGGATCTTCCTGGACAAGCTCATCGGCGAACCCATCCTGGCCGTGATCATGGTCACCGTCGGGCCTCCTGTTTTTCTTCAGGGGTTTGGTGGGCTTCATCTGGGGATCGGACACGAGGGTTTTCGAGCCGGCCGTTTTCGCCATCAAACCGATCGTGGTGGGAATCCTCATGCTATCGCCGGTCTATCTCTGGTCCTTCATTCTGGCCATCGTCCTGCTCATCGTTTTTGTCTGCTTTTTCAAGTACACCCGCTGGGGCCTTTCCATGCAGGCGACGGCCGATGACGAAACCGCCGCCCTTTCCCTCGGGGTCAGCGCCCGCTTCGTGTACGCGGCCGCCTGGGCCATCGCCTTCATGAGCGCCGGCGTGGGCGGGGCCCTGCTCGGCAACATCAACGGCATCAATATTTCCGTCGGCCATCTGGGCCTGCTGGTTCTGCCGGCGGTGGTCCTCGGCGGGCTGAATTCCGTGCCGGGCGCCATTGTCGGCGGCATCGTCATCGGCCTGCTGCAGAACTTCTCCGGCACCTATCTGGATCAGTATCTTTCCGGGCGGCGTCAAGGAAATCGTGCCCTTTGTCTTCATGGCGGTGTTTCTGCTTTTCAAGCCCTATGGCCTGTGGGGCTGGGAGAGGATAGAAAGAGTCTAGGCGCAAGTGTGCAAGGCCCAAGAGCGCGAGGGCTAAGTTCAGGAATGCGAGCGAATTCGGAAAGTGATCAAGCAGCCCCTTGAGCCTTGCGCCTGACCTTGCGCCGATCCTAACCTCTGGAGGGTCTTTAGGTGTACGACGCGGCATTTCGAACGAGGCTGATGTAAGGAGAGAGCCACATGTCCAGCGTATGGCTGCCGTGCGGTGATTACCATCAGGACTATGCAGAGGATCAGGGCTGGTGGCAGACGCGGTTCCTCAAGGGGAAGATGATGCTGCTGCTGGCCGTCGTTTTCCTGGTGATCCCCTGGTACTTCACCGAGTACTGGGTCAGCGTGTGGACCATGATCGGCTACACCGCCATGGGCGCCCTGGGGGTGCAGCTCCTGATCGGCTACACCGGACTGATCACCCTGGGTCATGCGCGCCTTCATCGCGGTCGGGGCCTATACGAGCACCCTGCTGGTACTGCAGTTTCCCTGGCCCCAGTTGCTGCTGGACTGGGGTCTTGCCTACCCCATCAGCATCGTCCTCGCCGGGTCTGCTGGCCGGTCTGTGGAGCGTCCTCTTCGGCCTGCCCTCGGCCAAGGTGAAAGGGTTCTACCTCATCCTGACCACCATGGCCGCCCAGTTCATCACTGTCGATTTTATCCTCGACCCAGTACGTCAGCCAGATCGGCGGCCGCGGCCAGGCCTTTTCCCTTCCGCCCGGGACCATCAAGATCGGGCCCTTGGATCGTCGAGGAAAGGCAGGGTCTACTACCTCATGGCCGTCCTGCTGACCCTGATGGTGATTGTCCTGGCCAATCTCCTGCGCTCCCGGGTGGGGCGGGCCTGGGTGGCCATCCGGGACAACGACATCGCCGCCGAGGCCCTCGGCATCAACATCGTCTGGTACAAGCTGCTGGCCTTTTTTGTGGCCGGGTTCATGGCCGGCATCGCCGGCGCCTTCTGGGTCAGCAACACGGCTGCCCTGAGCCCGGAGCACTTCCCCTGGTTCTGGTCGCTGTGGCTGGTGGGCGTGATCCTGATCGGCGGCGTCGGATCCATCCACGGCGCTATCTTCGGCTCCCTCTTTCTGGTCGTGGTGATGGAACTCCTCCAGATGGCGGTGATCCCCCTGGCGAGCTATTACCCGAGAGTGCTGATGGATTTTGCCTACATCAAGGACATGGCCTTCGGCCTGGCGATCTGCGCCTTCCTGATCTATGAGCCCAATGGTCTGGCCTACCGCTGGTGGCAGGTCAAGAACTACTTCAATCTATGGCCGTTTTCTTACTAGACACGCAGGATTCGAGCTTTGCATCGGCAAGCAGAGTCTCGAAAGGATCGATATGTCGCGCTTGGCAGGATTTGATTGCATTATCGAAGTTCAGACCTGAATTACGCGAAAGGAGGTGAAACCGGGTTCCGGCATTTATTCGGATGACTTGAGGTTAAGCAGGAATTCTTTCGAACATTAGCAAAGGGGATAAGATTATGAAGAAGAGCATTTTTCTGAAGCTGTTGCGTAGCTTTCTGGGCGGTGGCTTTCCTGCGGGTTTCTGGCCACGGTCACTGCGGCCAAGGACATCAAGATCGGCGGGATCATGGACACTACCGGAGCCACCTCGGACGTGGGCAAGGACTATGCCCTCGGCATGGCCGAAGCCTACAAGTACATCAACGAGCAGGGCGGCGTGAACGGCAACAAGATCAAGTATACCTGGTTCGACTACGGCTACCGGATTCCGGAGGCCATCACCAAGTACAAGCTCCTGAAACGGATTGGCGTGCTGGCCATCATGGGATGGGGCACCGGAGACACGGAAGCCCTCTCCCCCACCGTCAACAAGGATGAGATCCCCTACGTCTCGGCCTCCTACTCGGCCCACCTGACCGATCCGGCCAAGACGCGCTACAATCTCTTTTTCTCCTCGGACTACTCGACCAACGCCAGGGCCTGCATCACGGCCTGGTTCGACAAGAAGTGGGCCAAACACCCTGATTTCGGCAAGAGAAAGCCGCGATTCGCCTGCGAGCTATCACTTCGCGTCACCCCTACTGCACCGCGCCCATCAAGGCCATCAAGAACCAGGCCGAACTGCTGGGCTTTGAAGTGGGTGAAGACATCAACGTGTCTCTCTTCGCCCTGGACACCAAGAGCCAGATCATGGCGCTCAAGAAATTCAAACCCGATCTGCTCTGGCACGGCAACACCACCATGTCTGTGTCGGCCACCATCCGGGACTGCCTACGCCCTCGGGCTGGGGGCGGATCACATCGTGAACAACTGGGGCTTTGACGAAAACCTGCCGCGTCTGGCCGGCGAGGCCATGAACGCCAAGGACGCCGTGCGGGTTCTGGGTGCCACGCCGATGTGCCTTTTTCGGACAGGACTACAAGAACATGGACCTGATCGTGGTGAGCGCCAAGAAATACAACCCCGGTGTGCCGCTGGAAAACCGCCTCATCCGGACCGTGCAGGCCTGGGGCGACGCCCTGATCGTCTGGGAGGCCATGAAGCGGGCCGACAAGGCCGGCGATCTGACCGGCGACGGCATCATGAAGAAGGGCTTCGAGACCATGCGGAATTTCGACATCGGCCTGGGCGCTTCCCCCATCACCTTTACCGAGACCGACCACCGGCCCACCACCGGCTGCCTGGTCCAGGAGTGGGAGGAGGGCAAGTTCCAGGAGGTGGCCGGGGTCGATTTCAAGAAAGACCCGCGGTTCTCCGCCAAGTGGGACAAGGAGTGGCTCGGCTGGTAGAGCGGGCCTGAGCCCCTGCCCGGCGACACCCTTGAAAAAGGAATCCTGGATGATGTCAGAGGCGATTCTGAAAATCAACAACATCGAGGTCAAGTACCATGAGGTCATTCTGGTCCTCAAGGGGGTCTCCATCGAGGTGCCCAAGGGCGGCATCGTGGCCCTCCTGGGGGCCAACGGCGCGGGCAAGAGCACGACCCTGAAGGCCGTTTCCGGGCTGCTCAAGACCGAAGACGGCGAGGTGACCGACGGCGCCATCGAGTACGAAGGCCGCCGCATCCACCACGAAAGGGCGGCCAATATCGCCAAGCTGGGGGATCGTGCAGGTCATCGAGGGCCGGCGGGTCTTCGAGCACCTGACCGTGGAGGAGAACCTCAAGGTGGGGGCCCACCTCAGGAAGACCGGCTCGGTCAAAGAGGGCCTGGACATGGTCTACCACTACTTTCCCGCGCTTGCGCGAGAAGCGCAATGAGATCGCCGGCTTTGTCAGCGGCGGCGAGCAGCAGATGACGGTGGTGGGCCGGGCCCTGATGACCGAGCCGAAGCTGGTGCTCCTGGACGAGCCCTCCATGGGCTTGGCTCCCATGCTGATTCACGAGATCTTCAACATCATCACGCAGCTCAACCGGGAGCAGCACATTTCGATTCTCCTGGTGGAGCAGAACGCCAAGCTGGCGCTCAACGTGGCCCCCTATGCCTACGTCATGGAGACCGGCCGGATCGTCATGGACGATAGCTCTGAAAAGCTGAGCCAGAACGAGGACATCAAGGATTTCTACCTGGGTCTTTCGGACAAGGGTGGCAGCAAGAGCTTTCGCGAGGTCAAACACTACAAGCGCAGAAAGCGGTGGCTGTCGTGATTTGAATATGTTCCAAATCGGAAAGGGGGACTGCGAGGGTCGGAGTTGCGATGCATGCTGTATCCCATTCCGCCTTCGGCCTTCCGCCTTCCGACTTCCAACAGGGAGGTTCTACCATGAAAAAAGTGCTACCGATCGTTTTTCTGGTTGTCGCAATGACCCTCATCCTGGGCGGCTGCGCCGGGATGCAGAGCAAACCCACGGCGGCGAATTTCAAAGCGCCCGCAGTGGTCCTCAACTCCATCCAGCCGTCCTACTGGGAAGGCTTCTGGCACTACGGTAAGGCCGAGGTGGAAAAGGGCAAGGCCCCCACCTTCGGCGGGTCTTCACCGATGACGCTGGAGTTTGTGTTCGAAATCACCAATCCCAACCCCTTCCCGGTGCTGCAGGAATCCTCCCAGTTCTTCCTGTTCTTCGAGGGATATGACCTGCGGGTCGTGAACGACAACAACCCCATGTGGATTCCGGCCGGCAAGACGAATTTCAAGAGCATGCACGTGACCCTCACCGCCACCACGACCTGGGCCAAGTTTCTCCTGGCGGGCAAGGAGCTGGCCGCCCAGAGAGGGGACGATCCCTGGAAAAAGGTCGAGGAATGGTGGACTAAGATCCCGGACATGGCGTTCCCGATTGAGCTGAAGGACGGGAATTTCACCTTCATGGCCGACAGCATCGTCAAGGTCGTGCCGATCAACATCAAGTACCCCTAACCGGGTTTTCGGAGAGTAGGTTTCGACGCCGGCAGGGCCGTCCACGACGGCCCTGCCCGGCTGCCGATCAAACAACCGCGCGGACGCAAGCAAAGGACGGAAAAACCATGGGGCTCTACGATTTCACTTTCTATGATCTGGTCAATCGCAACGCCGCGTCGTTCGGGAACCACCGGGCCTGGCTCGAGGCCGATGGCGGCCGCACCCTCACCTTCCGGCAGTACAAGGAGGAGGTGGACCGACTCGCCTGCGGCCTTCAGAAAGCCGGGATTGAAAAGGGCGACCGGATCGGCGTCCTCGGGAAGAACAGCCTGGAGTATTTCCTGCTCTACGGCGCGGCCGCAGCGCTGGGCGCCATCGTACTGCCCATCAACTGGCGGCTTTCGGCCGAGGAGGTGGCTTTCAACCTGAACGACTGCGGGCCCAAGCTGCTCTTCGTGGACCGGGAGTTTCAGCCGCTGGTGGACAAGGTGAAGGCCGGGCTGCCTTCGGTCCAGCAGTGCTTCAACCTGGGTTCCGAGGGGGGGTTCGCCGATTTCGGCAAGCTTCAGGGGCAGGGCGCGGAGTTTCAAGAACCGGAAGTCGCCACCGACGACGGTTTTGTCATCATCCACACCGCGGCCGTGGCCGGACGGCCCCGGGGCGCTCTGCTGAGCCACGGCAACGTGCTGTGCGCGGACATGCATTTCGACTACTTTTTCCACCTGGGGCCGAGGGACATCCATCTGAACATCCTGCCGCTCTTCCATGTGGGCGGCCTCTTCATGGCCACCTCCGCCTTTCACGCCGGGGCGCTGAACCTGAACATGAGCAAGTTCGACGCCGACCGGGCGGTGGAGCTCATCGAGCAGGAAAAGGTCACCATCATGTTCGACTTCGCCCCGATCCTGGGCTCCGTCCTGGAGGCCCAGGAGAAGAGCGGCCGGGACATCGGCACCCTCAAGACGGTTGCCGGCCTGGAGTCGCCCAAGACCATCGAGGAGTACCAAAAGCGGGTCGGCGGCACCTTCTACTGCATGTACGGCCAGACCGAGACCTCCTGCGTGGCCACCTTCGGTGCCTACAACGATCGCCCAGGTTCGGCCGGCCGGATGCTGCCGCTGGCCGAGGTCAGGCTGATGGACGACTACGACCGGCCGGTGCCGCCGGGCCAAGTGGGTGAGATCGCGGTGCGCGGACCCATGGTGTTCAAGGGCTACTGGAATCTGCCCGCGGACAATGCCTACACCTTCCGCGAGGGCTGGCATCACACCGGCGACCTGGGACGCTTCGATGAGGAAGGTTTCCTGTTCTATGCCGGCCGCAAGGCCGAGAAGGAGCTCATCAAGCCGGGGGGCGAGAACGTCTATCCGGCCGAGGTGGAAAAGGCCATTCTCCAGCACCCGGCGGTGGAGAAAACCGTGGTCTTCGGAGTTCCCGATCCCAAGTGGAAGGAAGGCATCAAGGCGGTCTGCCAGCTGAAGCCCGGCGCAAGCCTGGATGCCAGAGCCCTGATTGACTTTGTGGGCGAACGGATCGCCCGGTTCAAGAAACCCCAGTATGTGGAGTTCGTCGCCCAGCTGCCCCTGCAGAAAGACGGCACCCCGGATCGGGTGAAGGTCAAGGAGCAGCACGGCGGGGACCAGACATAGAGGCGCTTTCCAGCCCGGGAGGGCCGGAAACAAGCTGCCGGGCCCCACTCGGGTGGGGCCTTCCTGTTTTTGCCATGCGCGCGCTCACCTCGCCGGCCATCATCCTGCGGAGCATGCCGCTCGGGGAATCCGACCTGCTGGTGAGTTTTCTCACCCGCGACCAGGGCCGGCTCCGGGGCATCGCCAAAGGTGCGCGCCGAAGCCGCCAGCGGTTTGTCAACTGCCTGGAGGTCCTGGCCCTCATCAGCCTGGAATACGAGCCGCGGGGGGAGGGGAAACCCTGTTTCCTGCATTCCGGGAAGCTGCTGGACGCTCACCCCGGAATCCGGCGGGATTTCACGCGGCTCTCCACCGCCAGCTACCTGGTGGAACTCACCGAGGTGCTTTTCCCCACCGGCGTGGCGGAACAGGAGGTCTTCGATCTTCTGCGGGCCGCTCTGGGCATGCTGGCCGAAGGCGCGAAGCCGGTGTCGGCCAGGGTGGCCTTCGAACTGCGGGCCATGGCGCTCGGGGGATATGCCATTCGCTTCGAGGCTTGCTCAGAGTGCCGGCGGGTCTACAAGGGGGAGGGCCGGGCGGTCTTCAAGCCCGACAAAGGCGGCATCGCCTGCCTGGGGTGTCAGCCGGAGGGGGCCGGAACCCCGGGTGTCAGCATCGAGACCGCGGGGGTGATCCAGCTCTGCCAGTCAACCCCCTGGAATGGCCTCGCGGGCCTGGAACTGACGGATGAGGTGGTCACCGAAGTCGATCGGGTCCTGAGGCTTCACCGGGAATACCACCTGGGCAAAAAGCTCAAAAGCGCCGCCTACCTGGAGTGAAGGCGGCAGCGGCAACCCAGGCCGTGTCCGGTCGCAGCGCCGGTCGGTTGGGGGAGCAGCCGCGATGGGTGCAGGAAGGTTGTAGCGGGAATTAGTGGGAACCCCTTAGCAAACCTGCAGATCGGTCTATCCCCGCTTCAGCGCATCCATGACCCGTTCACGGGTCATGGGGAGTTGAAACAGCTTGGCGCCTGTTGCATCGTAGACAGCCGTGGCAAGCACTCCGCCCATGCAGACAATGGCCGGTTCGCCGCCTCCTTTCGGAGGCAGCGCCGGGTTTTCCACGATGACCGTCTCGATCTTGGGGAGCCATGAAAAGCGCGGAATCTCGTAGGTGTCGAAATTGAGATCCAGGACCTTGCCATCGCTGAATCGAACCTCTTCGCTGAGCGCATAACCCAGACCCATGGTGATGCACCCTTCCATCTGGATGACGGCGCCCTGCGGATTCACCACCTGCCCCATATCCTGGGCGCACACGACTCGCTTGACCTGAATGCCCCCGGTCTCCCGGTTCACTTCAACCTCGGCCATGGCAGCCACGTAGGTCTCGGCATCGATGCCGCAGGATATGCCGTATCCGCGACCGCTGGGGGTCTTTGCAGGGGTCCAGCCGAATTGCTTTGCAGCGGCTTCCAGGACCGACCGCATCCGGCTGTCCTTCAACTGCCTCAGCCGGTATTCCAATGGGTCCCGGCCTGCCTTTGAGGCCATGAGGTGGATGTGCAGGTCCCTGGCATAAACATTGGTGTTTGCGGCAGGGGCCCGCCAGGGGCCGACAGCAAAAGGGTGGATGCCGGGGCCGATGCGCCATTCCCCGTGGACCGCCTCCCGGTGGTGAGGTATCTCATAAAAGTTCTCGCAACCCCTCCGGCCGGCAAAATAGACATGGTAGTCCCAGAACACCATGTCGCCGGCGCCATCGATACCGGAGCGTATTTTCACCACCGCTGCGGGCCTGAAGGTATCATAGAAAAACTCCTCTGCCCGGCTCCAGACCAGCATCACGGGTTTTGCGGCCAGTTTGGCCAGGCGTGCCGCCTCCACCGCCTGCAGTGAAGCCACCTTGCCGCCAAAACCCCCGCCGACAAACGGGGCGATCACGCGGACATTCTCGGGCGAAAAACCCAGGGCCTGAGCCACGAGCCCCTGGGCACCGAAGGGCGACTGGGTCGAAGCCCAGACCGTGGCCTGGTTCCCTTCGATTGCGGCAAGAGCCGTATGCGTCTCCATGGGCGCATGGGCGACATAGCTGTTCAGGTAGGTTTCCTCCAAAACGGCGGCGGCCAGCTTTTCTCCTGCCCGGAGATCTCCCGCTTCGGAGGCTATGGCAGGTTCTGGCGCCATCCTGAGCAGGTGCTCGAAAATGTTTTTGTCATTGACGCCGGCAGGGGGCCGATCATACTGGGCCTTGATGCTCGCAAGGGCCCTCTCAGCCTCGTCCGGATAGGCATGCAGGACAGCAACGAGGTCCCCATCCCGAAGCACTTGAATCCCCTTGATGTTTTCGGCCGCGGTAGTATCCAGGGCTTTGAGTTTGGCGCCGTGGGCCGGGGGTCTTAGAATCCGGGCGTACACCATGCCGCGGAGACGAATATCACCCGCAAATTGGGCTCGACCGGTTACCTTCTCAAAGGCATCCCGTCGCAAGTGGGGTTTTCCGCTTATCGTGAATTCGGATGCCGGCTTGAGGGGCGGCAGGTTTTTCAGGTGTCTTTCTATGATTTTCCCGGAGGTCAGCCGCCCGTAGGTCACCCTGTCCATGGGCCGATCCCGGTCATACACGACACCATCCTTGGTGACCAGGCGGTCTACCGGGCACATCAGGTAATCGGATGCCAGTTCCTTCAGGACACCTTTTGCCTCGCAGGCGGCTTCCCTCACAAAGTTCCCGTAGAGGCGCGTAGACAAGGATCCCCAGGTTCCAGCGTCCCACGGGCAGCTGGCGGTGTCTCCCATCACCATATCCACGGACGCATAGGGCAGGTCCAGTTCCTCTGCCAACATCTGCGCGAAAGACGTGATGGGGCCTTGTCCCATCTCTATCTTGCCCACAAAACAGGTTGCCCGGTTATCCGCTCCGATTCTCAGGAACGCATTGAAATCGGTGGGCACAGCCCCCGAGATGAAACCTGCTCGCGGGGTGCGTGCCGGGGCTCGCGGGGCCCCGACAGTGAGGTAGACGACAATGCCGCCTCCCAGGAGACCAACCCGTTTGAAGAACTCCCGCCGACTCAGGGGCGTGGAACATGCCGTCATACTGGCATCTTTTCCCGGATGAACAGGATTTTCCATCACCGCACCCCTTCTTTCATCCCCGCGGCTGCGGTCTGAATCGCCTGAACAATCCGGATGTGGGCGCCGCAGCGGCAAAGGTTCTCGTCCATTTCTTCGATGATCTGATCTCTTGTCGGTCTAGGATTGGCCAACAAGAAGCCATAGGCCTTGAGGATCATGCCGGGGGTGCAGAATCCGCACTGAAGCGCGTCGTGTTTTATGAAAGCCCGCTGGAGGGGGTGGAGCTTTCCGTTCTTGGCAAGGCCTTCAATGGTCCTCACTTCGGCTCCCCTGACTGATCCGACGAGCGTCTGACATGCCGGGACGGCCTCGTTGTCCAGCAAGACCGTGCAGGCTCCGCACAGCCCTTCGCCGCAGCCGTACTTTGCTCCGGTGAGACCCAAATCGGCACGCAGGACCCACAGGAGCGTGCGCGCGGTATCGACCTCGAGGCTCACGGGTTCGTCGTTCAGGGTGAACTGTATGGTTTCAATCATGTTGGCGCTCCTTTTGTTCCGCGCGGTGATGTCTCACGGCCTGGAGGTGCTGCCCCGTTTTTTGGCCCCCCTGGGTCAGGATCGTTGTCCCCGGCCGAGGTTGAACCTCCCCGGCTCCTTGGGAGCGGGGTCGGAGTCGGGCCGACGAGACTGGGGAACCGGGAGGTGAGCCACAGCCGCTACTCCCCTGATTTTCGGATTTCGCGCTTGATGGCGTTGATGCACTTGGTGACCGGGATTTCCTTGGGGCAGACCCGGGTGCATTCGAAATGGTTCACGCAGGCCCAGACGCCGTTAGGGTCGTCCATCCGGCGCAGCCGCGCCAGCTGGTCCTCGTCCCGGGTGTCGAAAATGAAGCGGAAGGCCCAGACCAGGGGCGCGGGGCCCAGGTAGTCGGGGTTCGTGCCCGTGACCGGGCAGGCCGCGGTGCAGCAGGCGCAGAGGATGCAGCGGATGGCCTGTTCCAGCGGCTTGTGATCCCCGGGCGCTTGGAGTCGCTCCTTTTCCGGCGGCGGGCTGGCCGAAACCAGGTAAGGCCGGATGAGGCGGACCCGCTCCAGGAAGGGTTCCACATCCACGATCAGATCCTTCAGCACCCGGAACGAAGGCAGCGGTTCGAGTACGATCTTCCCTCCTGCGAAGTCCTTGACCAGCTTCTGACAGGCCAGCCCGCAGCGGCCGTTGATCCGCATGGCGTCGGATCCGCACACCCCGTGGCCGCAGGACAGGCGAAAGCCCAGGGTGCCGTCCTGCTCCCAACGGATGCGGTTCAGACAGTCCAGGATCCGGTCGGTGGGTTCTGCAGCGACCCGGTAGGTCTGGTAATAGGGCTGGAGGCCCTGCTCAGGGTCAAAACGCTGAATCCGGATTTCAGTATCCATCTCAATATTCCCGCGGCTTAGGTTCGAACCGGGTGATCCGCACGGGCTTGTAGGTCAGGATGGGCTCGGGTCGGGCCATGCGGATCAGGGTGTGGCGGAGCCATCCATCGTCGTCGCGCTCCGGGAAGTCCTCGCGGAAATGGGCGCCCCGGCTTTCCCGGCGCGCCAGGGCAGACACCGCGATGGACTCGGCCAGGTTCAGCAGGGATTCCAGCTCCAGGGCCTCCAGCAGTTCCGTGTTGAACCGCGAGCCCCGGTTGTCGATGGCCACCTCGGCGTAACGGGCCTTGAGAGCGCTGAGGGTTTCGACCGCCCGTTCCAGCCCGGCGGCCTCCCGGAACACGGAGCAGCATTCGGTCATGGTTTCCTGGAGCGTGCCGCGGATGGCGGAAACCCTGTCGCCCCGGCCCCGCTCCTTCAGGAGTCGGATTCGTTCCTGCAGGGCGTGGGCCGGCCGTGCCGGCAGCGGGGCCCTTGGCAGGGCCGCCTGATCCGCCAGGATCTGCCGGCCGGTCCGGCGGCCGAAGACGACCAGGTCCAGCAGGGAGTTGCAGCCCAGCCGGTTGGCGCCGTGGACCGAGACGCAGGCGCTTTCACCGGCCGCGTAGAGCCCCGCCACCACCCGGTCCTCGGCGTCCAGAACGCAGCCGTCCAGGTTGGTGGGGATCCCGCCCATCATGTAGTGACAGGTCGGCTGCACCGGGATGAGGTCCTTGACCGGGTCGAGGCCCAGGTAGATGCGCACGAAGGAGGAGATGTCGGAAAGCTTGGCCGCCAGCCGTTCGGCGCCCAGGTGGGTGAGGTCCAAGTGGACGAAATCCCGGCCGCCCACGCCGCGGCCGGCCAGGACTTCGCGGCTGATGGCGCGCGAAACCACGTCCCTGGGGGCCAGGTCCTTGAGCGTGGGGGCGTACTTCTCCATGAAACGCTCACCTGCCCCATTGCGCAGCACGCCGCCCTCCCCGCGGGCCGCTTCGCTGATCAGAACCCCCAGGCCGTAGATGCCGGTGGGGTGGAACTGGACAAACTCCATGTCCTGCAGCGGGATTCCGGCCCGGTACGCCAGGTAAACCCCGTCCCCGGTGTTGGCGAAGCAGTTTGAGGTGGTCCTGAAGACCTTGCCGAAACCGCCGGTGGCCAGCAGCGCCGCTTTGCAGCGGAAAACGTGGATCTCCCCGGTGGCCAGCTCATAGGCCAGCAGACCCGCCAGCCGGTTGTCCGCCAGGATCAGGTCCAGGAGGTGAAACTCGGCATAGACCTGGATTCCCTTGCCGACGGCCTGGCCGTAAAGGGTGTCCAGGACCACCCGGCCGGTGCGGTCTGCGGCGTGGCAGGCGCGCCTCACCGCCGCCCGGCCGAGTTCGCGCGTGTGGCCGCCGAAGGCGCGCTGGGCGATCCTGCCGTCCGCGGTGCGGTTGAAAGGCACGCCCATGTGCTCGAGTTCGTAGATGGCCCGGATAGCATCCCCGGCGAGCACCTCGGCGGCGTCCTGGTCGGTGAGAAAATCGCCGCCCTTGACCGTGTCGTACATGTGCCATTCCCAGGAATCCGGCTCTTCATTCCCCAGCGCGGCCGCTATGCCGCCTTGGGCGGCGCCGGAGTGGGAGCGGGTCGGGTACACCTTGCTGATCAGGGCCACGTCGGCTTTGCCGGCGATCTCCACCGCCGCCCGCAGGCCGGCCAGGCCGGCGCCCACGATCACCACGTCATGCTCAAACACCATGTTGTCCTTTGCTCCTGAAGCGCCCGTGACGCATGCTGCACTGTCGCGGCATCACTTCTCGGCGGATTCCTCGGTCTCTTCCAGGACCTGGCGCGCGTCCTGGCGGTAGACGACGAGGCGGTTTCCGGGGTGAATGGGTTTTCGCGGGTCCAGCCGGTTCCAGATGAGCAGGGCGGGGAGAGGAACTTCGAACCTGACCGCTATGGCGCTGAGCGTGTCACCCGGCTTGACCACGTAGACTTGTTCCTTGCGGGCGGTCAGATAGCGCTGGAGAGCGGCTGCATAACGGTCCGGGAACCCGGCGGCCGATTCTGCAGGGACCAGAAGTTCATGACGGCCCGCCGGCAGATAGTGCCCACGGATCTCGGGGTTCAGGTCCTTGATGGCCTTGAAGTGGGTGCCGGCGGCGTGGGCGAGGATGCGGATCGGGACTTCATCGGGGCAATCCAGCTGAACCGGCTTCGCGTTCCAGGGCGGGTAATGGTCTTCGGGCGCCAGATGGTAGCCGAATCGGGCCGGATCGCTCATCACCAGCTTGACCGCCAGGATGCGGAACACGAAGCGCTGGGTCTCCAGCGGCAGATACAGGCGGTGGTAGTCCTCGACTCCCTGCTCCAGGATTTCCGCCTGCAGGCGCTCCTCCCCCATGTTGTAAGCGGCGGCGGCCAGGGTCCAGGTCCCGAACAGGCCGTGCAGTTCCCTCAGGTAGCGAGCGGCGGCGCGGGTGGAGGCAACCAGATTCCGACGCTGGTCGATGCGGGCGTCGATCCTCAGACCGTACCGGCGGCCGGTAGCGGCCAGGAACTGCCAGAAACCCACGGCGCCTTTGGAAGAGCCGACATGGGGCTGCAGGGCGCTTTCCACCACCGCCAGGAACCGGAAATCCGCCGGCACGCCGGCTTCCCGCAACTCGGCGTCGATGGTGGGCATGTAGCGGGTGGCGCGTTTGAGCCAGAGGATGACCTGCGGCCGGTTCCAGGATATGAGCAGAAGTTCTTTTTCCAGCCTCTCCCGGACGTCGGGCAGCTCCTGAGGCACCTTTTCGCCGCAGAAATCCAAAGGGCCGGCGAGCTCCAGGGATGCCGGCAGGGGCGCTGCGCTGCCCCCCGGGAGTCCAGCGCCGCCCGCCCCGGAGGCCAGCGCCAGGAACAGCGCCGGCAGCAGAAGGATACCGAGGCGCATCTCAGACCGTCACTTCCCGAAGACATCCTTGAGCAGATCGGTCACCCGCGCCGCGGGGTCCGTGCGGATCTTGCGTTCCTCCTCGGCCAGCATCAGGAAAAGCCCGTCCAGGCCCTTGTCGGTCACGTAGTTGTCCAGGTCGAACCCGCTGACGCTGTCGGCAAAAGGAATGGAACTGACTTTCTCTTCGATGGCCTGGTACTGGCTGGTGACGCCCACCTCCCCCATGGCGCTGTGCACGATGGGCTTGAAGATCTCGCGCAGGCGGTCGAAGGTCTTGCCCTTGAAGAACTGAGTGGCCGCGTCATCGGGTCCCCCGAGGATCTTCTTGGCCTCGTCGAAGTCCATCTCCTTGATCGCGTCCCAGAAGATGGACTTGGCCTCGGGGGCCGCCTTCTCGGCGGCCTGGTTCATGCTCAGCTCGAATGCGTCGAGCTGGGAGCCGAAGCCTACGGTCCGCAGGACCTTCTCGGTCTTCTCGAGGATTCCGGGCAGGGGGATCTTGATCTTGGGGTTGTTGAGGTAGCCGCCGGCCTGCGAAACGCTGCTGACGGCATTTCCGGTGCCGATCTGAAGCGCTTCCTTGAGGCCCTCGATGATTTTGCCCTCGCTCAGGCCGCCCCCCCCCAGGCCGCCGACCCCGATGGCCTTCTGCACGCCTTTCAGGATGTCTCCCAGCTGGGCCCGCGCCGGGGAGACGCACACCAAAAGCAAGAACACCAGGACGCCCATACCCAGGAATCTGATTCTGAAGTCTTTCATAGATCTCCTCCCGCCGGTATTTTCGGACCGGCTCCATCCTGCAGAATGAACAGCTGAATCCTGATTTTCTCTGCGCCGCCCTCGCGCGAGGTTGTACCCGGATGTCCGGTTACCGGAATAGACATCATTTCGCGTAGAGGCTGGAGGCGCAGCGAGAGAAATTCATGTCGCCCACATACCCCATTATAAAGCGCCGACGGTTGGAAAACAAGAACCCGGCCGGAGGCGGCGTTTATTCGCTTCCCAAAAGGCTCTGATTTGTACTAGAATAGACGGGATTGATTTTCAGGCGGTTTTTCCGCTGGATCGAAAAAAAAGAGGGGAGGTTCTGATTTTGACTCTGAAACGCTGCATGATTGTGTGGATGGCTGTGATTGCCTTTGCTCCTCGCTGCCCCGCCGGCGGGCGCCAAGGTCAGTTGGACGTTCACCCAGGAGTTCGAGCTGGATGGCGCGCCGCTGGCCATGGAGGTTTCGCGGGACGGGAAGCTGTTCTATTTTCTCACGCCCAATCAGCTCCTGGTCTACGACACCGTCCAGAAGAAAGTCACCGATCGCCTGCCCGTTGGCGCGGGCTTTGACCGGCTGGCGTACTCGGCGGCCGAAGACGTGCTGATCCTCATGAGCAGCACGTCCCCCAAGGTGCAGGTGGTCAAGATTGAGCCGATCGTGGAGATCGACGTCAGCGGCCTGCCGTTCAAGGGCCCGGAAAACGCACCGGTGATCATCGCCGTGTTCGACGACTACCAGTGACCGTACTGCGCCCGGCTGGAGCAGTTGCTCCACGAAATCACCGAAAAATACCCGCAGCAGGTCAAACTGGTGGTGAAACATTTCCCCCTGCCCAACCATCGCTGGGCCCGTCAGGCCGCTGAAGCGGCCCTGGCCGCCGGACTGCAGGGCAAGTTCTGGGAACTGCACAAGCTCCTGTTTGAAAACTACCGGGTCCTGGACGATAAGAAGATCGAGGAGCTGGCCCGCGGCCTGGGGCTGGATATGGAGAAGCTCAACTCGGACATGAAATCCCCCGCGATCCAGGAACTGATCAACCGCGACATCCAGAACGCCCGGGACGTCGGGGTTCGCGGTACGCCCACCCTCTACGTGAACGGCAAGCTGCTGACCAATCGCAGCCGCGAGGGTTTCGAGGAAATGATCGAGACCGAACTGAAGAAGAAGCCGTAAGCCCCGCGCCGCGACCAAGAGGCGATTCCCGGGATTCCCCGGGGATCAGCCTCGGGAACAGGCGGCCAGGATCCCTTCCAGTACACCACCGGCGATGGCCAGCGCTTTTTCGGAGATGCTGAAGCAGTAATCTCTGCGTCCGCGGGGGTCGATGTCGCCGATCTTGAGCCCTCTTCCGACCCGGGTCCCCGAGCGGATGAGGCCGCGCAGGACACCGCCGATCGCCGCCGGAATCACCTCCCCCCCAACCGTCCCCACCGCCTCGCCCGGCTCAATCGCCTCTCCGATGGCCAGGGCGGTTTCCCAGCGCCCGTCCGCCGGGGCCCGCAGCACGCGCTCGTGGGTCATGCCCAGCACGGGCCCGGGCTCACCGGTGTTCGGTTCGGCGCTGCCGGCGGTGAGAAGCCGCCCCAGATGATGGCCGCGGTTGGTCTCGACCACATAGTGACAGTCCAGGCCGGTTGCGAAGCCCGGTCCCAGGGCAATGACCAGGGGAGCGTCGCGGATGGTCGTGCCCACATTCCGCTTGGCCAGGATGGCGTCCACCAGCACCTGGGGCCTCAGCTCGCTCTTGATCTCGCAGCCGGGATCGATGAAGAGCGGGATGAGACCCCGGCTCCAGAGTCCCGCAGCTTCAGCCGCATTGCGGATCAGGACCGCAGCAACCCCCTCCACCTCGGCCCTGCCGTCGTACACCGCCTCGCAGAAGGAGACGGCGCGCCTCACGGCCAGGGGTTGTGCGATTTCGGTGATTGCCACCCGGAAACCGCAGCGGTGCAGCCTCCAGGCCACGCCGGAGGCAATGTCGCCCCCGCCCCGCAGAAGCACCCGGATGCCGGAGGTGTTCAGGTCCAGGCCGGTCGGTTCATGAGAGATCATTGCGCCTCGACCTCCTACAGCACCCGGCGTACCTGGTAACCGGCATTTCGCAGCTTATCCACCAGGTCGCGGGCATGCTCGTGACCGCGGGTTTCGAGGTTGAGCACGACCCGGCTCACCTCGATCGGGTTCTGCAGATCGAGCCGGTCATGCTCGATGTGCAGGATGTTGGCTTTTTCTCTAGCGATGAAACCCAACAGCTTCAAGAGGGAACCGGGGACGTCGTGAACGTTCACCTCGAGCCGGATCAGCCGGCCCAGCTTGATGGAACCGCGCTGCAGAATCCGGTCGATGGTGTTGATCTCGATGTTCCCGCCGCTGACCAGGAGGATATAGCGGCGGGCCCGGATGGTGATCTGGCCGTCCGTCAGGGCCGCCAGCGGAACGGCGCCGGCTCCCTCCGAGATCACGTTGGCCTTGTCCAGGAGGTTCAGGATGGCGCCGGCGGTGGCTTCCTCCTCCACCCCCACCACCTCGTCCAGGCAGCGTTGCATGATCGGGAAAGTGATGTCCCCCGGCCGATTGACGGCAATCCCGTCCGCCAGCGTTGGGCCGGGGCTCACGGCCACCGGTTGATGCGCCTCCAGCGAACGGATGGTCGAGGGGCAGCTGTTGGACTGCACCCCGACAATCCGCACGGAGGGGTTCGTGTCCTTGACGGCCAGGGCGACCCCGGCGGCCAGCCCCCCGCCGCCGACCGGCAGCACGATAGCGTCGCCCTCGTTGAGGCGGTCCGCCAGCTCCAGGCCGATGGTCCCCTGACCGGCGATGACCAGAGGGTCGTCGAAGGCCGGAATCAGGATCCTGCCGGTCTCCAGCGCCAGCGCTTCGGCCTTGGCGGCGGCCTCGTTGTAGCGGGCGCCGTGCAGAATCACTTCAGCCCCGTAATCCTTGACGGCCAGCAGTTTGCGCAGGGAGACGTCCTCGGGCATCACGATGAAGGCCCGGATGCCGAGCCGGGCGGAAGCCCAGGCCACGCCCTGGGCGTGGTTCCCGGCGGAGGCGGCGATCACGCCGCGGGCCCGTTCTTCGGGGCTCAGCCGCAGCAGGCGGTTGTAAGCCCCGCGCACCTTGAAGGAACCCGTCTCCTGCAGGTTCTCCAGCTTGAGCCAGATCTCGCTTTCCAGCAGCCGGCTGAAGTAGCCGGAGCGGACCAGCGGGGAGGCCGCAATGACTCCCTGGAACCTCTCGAAGGCGTCCCGGATGTCCTGGACCGAGGGCTCCACCGCTCAAATCACGCGCGGGCAGCGGCGGCTGCGGCCGGCGCCTTCCCGTTCCAGCTTCAGGGCCAGGGGCAGGGCCTGGAGGATGTCCCGGGCGGTTATGCCGTCGGCCCCCATCTCCGCGGCCGCCAGGTCGCCGGCCCAGCCGTGCAGGAAGACGCCCAGGCAGACTGCCTCGGCCGCCGGCAGCCCGAGGCAGTACGCGGCCGCGATGGTGCCGGTCAGCACATCGCCCGAACCGGCGGTGGCCATGCCGGAGTTTCCGCTCAGGTTGATGAAAACGCGCTGGTCCGGAAGCCCGATCAGGGAGTGGGCCCCCTTGAGGACCACTACGGCGTTCAGCTCGCGGGCCGCCCGCTGCAGGATCCCGATCCGGTCCGCCCGGATCTCGGAAACGGGCCGGTTTGTGAGTCCGGCCATCTCCCCCGGATGGGGAGTCAGGATGGTGGGCGCCGACCGCCGGCGGAGGCTGTCCAGATCCTCGGAAACTGCGGTGAGACCGTCGCCGTCGATGAGCAGCGGCTTGCTGACGGCCCGGGTGAACCGGCGGACCAGTTCCTGCGTCTCCCCGTCCAGGGACAAACCGGGTCCGATCACCACGAAGTCCATCCGCTCGGCCAGTTCCAGCAGGCCTGCCAGGCTTTGCAGCGCGACGCTGCCTGACCCGGTTTCGGGCTGGGGCAGGAAGACGATCTCGTCTGCCTGGGCGGCCAGAAAGGGGATCATGGAAGCAGGAGCGGCCAGCCGGGAATAGCCGCCGCCGGCTTTCAGGAAGGAAAGGGCGGCAAAGCGCGGGGCCCCGTAGTAGGCGGCGGCCCCGGCAACGAAAAGGGCCTGCCCGAAGCTCCCTTTATGGCCGTCCGGCATCCGGGGCGGCAGGGGCGGGGGATGGTTGACGGCCACCTGGAGGTCTTCGGCCCGGTAGAGTTCGGGCGGGAAGGAGATGTGGGTCACGTGGAGCCGGCCGCCGAGATCAAAGCCGGGAAAGAGGAGATTTCCGGGTTTGGGCAGGCCGAAGGCGACGGTGCAGGCGGCCCGGACGGCCGCACCCATGACCTGACCGGTGTCGCCGTGGACGCCGGAAGGGATGTCGGCGCTGAAAACGGGCTTCCCGCTGGCGTTGATCGCCTCGATGACGCCGCGATGGAGACCGCCGACCTCGCGTGCCAGGCCCGTGCCGAAAATGGCGTCCACGATGGCATCGCAGTCGGCCAGCTCGCGTGCCAGCGCAGCCGGGTCGCCGGGTTCCCGGATCTCCAGGCCCAGGCGCCGGGCGATCTCCCAGTTGAGCCTGGCCGGCCCCTTGAAGCCGGACGGGTCGCCCAGAACGAAAACCCTGACCCGTCCGCCGCCGGAGTGGAGCTTGCGGGCCACGACCAGGCCGTCACCGCCGTTGTTGCCCACCCCGCAGAGCACGACGAAGCGGCGGCCCTCGACCCCCATATCACCGGCAATGACGGCGCCCAGGGCCAGGCCGGCGTTTTCCATCAGGATTTCTTCCGGGATCCCGAACTGCGCCGCGGCCTGCCGGTCCAGCTCTCTCATCCGCGAGACGCTGCAAACCTTCATTTACTCCCTCTGCGAAAAGGCGAATATCGAATGTCGAATACGGAATGTCGAATATCGAAGTTGCCTCCGGCATCCGGCTGCCCTGACGCCTGACGCCTAACACCGCTCTTGCGTATCGCTTACCCCTTCCGTGCCCCTTGAGCCTTGCGCCTTGCACCCGTTTTTTCAGCTCCGCTCATGCATCGGCACGTAGGGTCGCTCCGCGGGCCCGACATAGATCTGCCGGGGGCGGTGCAACTTCCAGCCCGCTTCATCCACGCTTTCCTTCCACTGGCTGATCCAGCCGGGGAGGCGCCCGATGGCGAACATCACGGTGAACATGTTCAGCGGGATGCCGAGGGCGCGCAGCACCAGGCCGCTGTAGAAGTCGACGTTGGGGTAGAGGTGGTGATCGATGAAATAGGGGTCTTCCAGGGCTGTTTCCTCGAGGCGCTTGGCGATTTCCAGCAGCGGGTCGCTGCGCTGCAGCTTCTTCAACACCCGGTGGCAGATGCCCTTCATGATCCGCGCCCGGGGGTCGTAGGTCCGGTAAACCCGATGGCCGAACCCCATCAGGCGGAAGGAGTCGTCCTTGTCCTTGGCGCGGTCGACGAACGGGGTCGGGTCTCCCCCGCTTTCGTAGATCCGCTGCAGCATCTCGATCACGGCCTGATTGGCCCCGCCGTGCAAGGGGCCCCAGAGCGCGCAGATCCCGGCCGAGATGGCGGCGTAGATGTTCACCCGGGCGCTCGCCACGACCCGGACGGCGGCGGTGGAGCAGTTCTGTTCGTGGTCGGCGTGCAGGATCCAGAAGGCGTTAAGCGCCTCCACCAGATCGTTGTCGATCGGGTAGGGCCGGACCGGGGAGTCGAACATCATGTTCAGGAAATTTGCACAGTAGCTCAGGTCATGGCGCGGATAGACCACCTTGTGCCCGCGGGATATCTTGTAGGAAACCGCCGCCAGGGTGCGAACCTTGGAAAGCAGCCGGGCGAAGGTGATATTGATCTCCTCCTCTTCGGTCCTCTCCGGCAGCTCGGGGTAGAAGGCCCGCAGCGCATTCACCATGGGGGAGAGAATCCCCATGGGGTGGGCGCGACGCGGGAAATTCTCGAAAAAGGCCCGCATGTCCTCGTGGACCAGGGAGTGATCGTTCAGCATGACCGAGAAGTTGTTCAGCTCGGCCCTGGTCGGCAGGTGGTTGTTGATCAGCAGGTAGCTGGTTTCGACGAACGTGGAATGCTCGGCCAGCTGTTCCACCGGGATCCCGCGGTACCTCAGGATCCCGCGCTCTCCGTCCATGAAGGTGATGCTGCTCACGCAGCTGCCGGTGTTGCCGGCCCCCGGGTCGAGGGTGATGCAACCGGTCTGCTGGCGCAGGGTGGTGATATCGATGGCCCGCTCGCCCTCGGTTCCCACCACGATCGGCAGCTCGTAGGTCTTGCCGTCCACGATCAGTTTCGCTGTTTCCGTCATTTCCCGGATCCTCCCTCCGGCCTGTTGCGCCGCTTCCGCGCAGGAAGACTCATTGTATAGCAATTCGGCCGGGAAAAGAGAAGGGGCTTGATTTCCGGGGGAGTTTCCATGTTCAATGGCCGCTTAGGTTGCCGGCCGCCAGGCTTCGCGAATGGCGGCGGGCAGCCGGCACCGGGTGGAGGAGGCGAAGATGGCTGAGTCAGGGAAAGCCCGCAGCGAACATGAGGAGACCGTCGGCTGGGACCGGGAAGGCCGGCCGCAGGTGCCGGAGCGGCCGGTCATCCCGTACATCGAGGGGGACGGGATCGGACCGGATGTCTGGCAAGCGACCCGGCCGGTGCTGGATGAAGCGGTGCAAGCGGCCTACGGCGGGAAACGGAAGATAGCCTGGCGCCGCCTGTTGGCCGGTGAAAGCGCCAGGCAGACCCTGGGGCCGGAGCACTCCCTGCCGGAAGCAACCCTGCAGGAGATCGCCCGCTGCGGCGTGGCGCTCAAGGGACCGCTCACGACCCCGGTGGGAGCCGGCTTCCGCTCGGTCAACGTGGCGCTGAGGCAGCAGCTGGATCTGTACGCCTGCATCCGGCCGGTGCGGCACTATGCCGGCGTGCCGGCGCCGGTGCGCCACCCGGAGCTGCTGGACGTGGTGATCTTCCGCGAGAACACCGAGGATGTCTACGCGGGGATCGAGTGGCCGGCGGGCTCGGCCGGGGCCCGGGAGGTGATCGCGCTGGTCAACGGTCTGCTGGCTGCTCCCGGCCGCCGGACCCTTTCCCCGGAAAGCGCGGTGGGCCTCAAGCCCATGAGCGAGTTCAACACCCGGCGCCTGGTGCGCAAAGCCATCCGCTACGCCCTGGAACATAAGCGGCGCAGCGTGACCCTGGTGCACAAGGGCAACATCATGAAGTACACCGAAGGGGCGTTCCGGGACTGGGGCTACCGGGTGGCCGGAGAGGAGTTCGGAGAGCTGACGGTCACGGAAACCGAGTTCGAAGCGAAGTTCGGAAAGCAGCCGCCCGAAGGCCGGGTACTGATCCGGGACCGGATCGCGGATGCCATGTTCCAGCAGCTTCTGCTGCGGCCGCAGGACTATGACGTGATTGCCACCCCCAACCTGAACGGCGACTATCTCTCGGACGCCGCCGCGGCCCAGGTGGGCGGGCTGGGCATGGCACCCGGGGCCAACATCGGGGATCGCTGCGCGGTCTTCGAGGCCACCCACGGAACGGCTCCCAAGTATGCCGGCCTGGACCGGGTGAACCCCGGATCGCTGATCCTCTCGGGGGTGGAGATGCTGCGTTTCCTGGGCTGGTGCGAGGCGGCGGACCTGATCGTGGGCGCTCTTGAAGAGACGATCGCCGCCGGAACCGTGACCTACGATCTGGCCCGCCAGACGCCCGGGGCCCGGGAGGTCAAGTGCTCGGAGTTCGGCGCGGCGGTGGCGGCACGGATCCGGCGGCTGGGGGGGGTGAGATCGGGCAGCGGGAGGAAAAAGGAACTTCAGGGTTGACTTGACCCTGACGGCTGGTCTAGCATGGGTGCCAGGTTTGTCCCTCGGCCCCTGAAAAGGGCAAAGAGGTTTCTGATTGTCATGCGGCTTTGTGGGTATCAGGCGAGCTTCGACGGAACGTCGAGAAGCCTCTGTCCGTAGTCCTTGGTTGCCTGTGTCGGGGATCCCGGCGCAGGCTTTTTTTGTTGGAATGGCAACCCAGGCTTTTCACCCGCTCGACAGGAAATGGAGGAAAGGACATGGGAAAAAGGAAAAGGTGGGCCGGGATAGCGTACCTAGTGCTCGGGCTGGTGTTCCTGGCCGGGGCCTGGAGCACGGCCCTGGCCACGGATGACGAGTGGGGCCAGACGCCCTACGTGGGGACCGACGCGCCGGATTCGGCCGAGAGGCTGAGTATCATTTCGCTCTGCGACGTTGCAGAGGACTACCTGTATTGTGAGGGGGTGACAAGGTCGGCTGACATCGTGTTCGTGTTCGACACCACCGGCAGCATGGGCAGCGAGATCAGCGGCATGAAAAGCGCCGTGCTGAATTTCGTCAGCACCCTGGCCTCGGCCGGCGTGACCGCCAGGCTGGGCCTGGTGGAGTACAAGGATTTTCCGAGGAGCCCGTGCGGCGGCAGCAGCGACTTTCCTTACAAGGTGTACAACGGCGGCGTTTTGACCTCCAGCATAGCGCAGTTCAGTCCCTGGATCAACAGCCTGACGGCCACCGGCGGCGCTGACACGCCCGAGTCCCTGCTGGCGGCCCTGGCCCACACGGTGGGCAAGGCGCCCGGCGACATCAAGTGGGGGAGCGGGCAGAAAGTCGCCATCGTGATCACGGATGCCCCGCCTCATCCCGACGGGAGTTCCTGCAACGTCGAAGGCAACACCCTGGGCGGCGTCATCTCCAAACTGACCGGAGAAGGTGTCGTGACCCACGTGATCGGGCCCAATGATGCTTCGGTAAAAAAGATCGCCTCCGACACGGGCGGTCAGTGGTTCGAGATCCGTTCGAGCACCTCTTTTACGAGCCTGATCGCGACCCTTGCCGAAACGATCAGATGCACCTTTGACATCAGCCCCAGGTTCAGCTGCGCGGGCGGCAAGATCACCATCCAGGCCCAGCTCTTCGGGCCAAAAGGGCTCATCGGCTGCGGCGTCGGCGAGAGCGTTAAGGCCAACATCTGCGGGACCAGCGGCGCCTGCACGACCGTGACCCTGACACCCGACTCAGCCTGCACCTACAGAGGCACAGCCACCCAGCCGGATGCGAGCGGGGTATACACCATCGGGATTTCGGCCAACTGGTGCGGGCTCTCGGCCAGTCGGACTTACAAGGTGAGCTGCGCCACCATCGGCGGATGCACCGACTGTCCGGATTCGGACGGGGACGGCGTGATCGATCCTTGGGACCGGTGTCCGGGCACGCCCGAATGCTGGGCCACCGACCGCTTCGGCTGCCCCATCTGCAAGATCACCGGGGAATGCATCCGGATCATCATCCCGACATCCGGGCAGGTGTTCAGCTCCTCCATCCAGATCGCGGCGGTGACCTGCCCCACGCCGGCCGCAGTGCGCTTTGACCTCTGCGAGCCCAGCGTGATTACCCCCCCGTTCCGCTGCGAAGCCTTCTTCACCGACACCAACCCGGCAGACGGCTGGGGTGTGTTGGATCCGCTGCCCATCTTCGGCCTTGGTGTCAGCATCAATCCGCTGCGAGTCCAGGCCGTGGCTCTGGATGCCGCCGGTGGAGAGATCTGCAGGTCCGAGGTGGTGCCGTTCGGCATCGACACGCTTGATTAACCGGAAACCCCGCCTGGGCGGGGCTTCCCATAACTGAAGAGAGGGGGGGCCGGAAATCCGGCCCCCCCTCTCTTTGTCCAGTCTCTCAGATTTTTTTACTG
>CAVPHJ010000005.1:0-346128 GCA_963704245.1 uncultured delta proteobacterium | reverse complement strand
GCTCTGAAGAGCGACTTTTTTCGCTCAGTAACCCTGTCTATTAACTGCTGTTTTTGATCAATATCGACTTGTGCAATAATTATTTTTCGCACTGATAACAATTTCTTGTTGACATTGGATGGAAAGTATATATACTTTCCATATGGCACGGCCTCCGATGACCAGCCAGCAGGGGAAAGCGATCCTGCAACACATCCGCAGGATCAAGCCTTTCCTGCAGGCTTCTTTGAGCGTCACCCGCAAGCGTTGCGGGAATCCCCATTGTCGCTGCGCAGCACAGGGCCCTATCCACAAAGTGGCCTTACTGACCTGGAAAGAAAACAACAAAACTCACAGCCTCTATGTGCCACCGCAATATCACGAGGAGGTAGCCAAATGGGTCGAAGAGGGAAAGCGACTCAAACTTCTCATCACCCAGATGTCGCAGGCGCAACGGGAGTTCTTGATCAGCAAGAGAAAGAGCAGGAAAATTTAGTCAGCGCCTTATTGAACCTCATCAAGCACTTCTTTGGTTCTTTTCCCCCCTCTGTTCTCTAAGGTCACCGACCCCCGCGTTCCTTCTAAGATCACTTATCCGCTACCTTGCTTGGCCTTCGCTGCTGTGCTGATGTTCCTCTTTCAGCTCAGAGCCCGACGACAAATCGGACTTCTGCTACGCAATGCTCTGTCGAGAGCCAAGTTTCAGGCCTTGTTTGCCGTAGAGACCTTCCCCCATGGAGACACGCTCAACGAGTTGTTCTGTCGACTTGATCCAGAAGAACTGCAAAACGTCGTCTCCAGCCTGCCGGAGATCCTCATCCGCAAAAAGGTCTTGTATCCCTTCCGCCTGCTCGACACCTACTTTGTCGTGGCGATCGACGGCACCGGCACCCTGTCCTTTACCGAACGGCACTGTCCCCATTGCCTGACCCAAACGCAGCACGGAAAAACCCTCTACTACCACAACGTCCTGGAAGCCAAGCTGGTTACCCCCAATGGTCTGGCCTTTTCTCTGATGAGCGAGTTCATCGAAAACCCCGCCGAAAACCCCACCAAGCAGGACTGCGAACTCAAGGCCTTCTACCGGCTGGCCCAAAGACTCAAGGCACGTTTCCCGCGCCTGCCCATTTTTCTGTCCCTCGACGGGCTTTTTGCCGGCGGTCCCAGCTTCGAGTTGTGCAACCGCTTCGGATGGAAGTTCATGACCGTTCTCAAAGACCACGATCTGCCCTCGCTCAACGAGGAGTTCGCTGCCCTGGCGCCGCTTCAGCCAGAAAACCAATTACGCCGCTATACGGGAGAAAACGGGCAAATCAAACAAAGCTTCCGCTGGGTCGAGCGCATCGCCTATATCGACTCCCGGGGCATCGAGCACACCTTGAACGTGATCGAGTGCCTCGAGACCAAAACCGATGCGCAGGCCAAGACCAAAACCACCAAGTTCAAGTGGGTCACCAACGCCTCTGTTTCAGAGAAAAACGTCATACCGCTAGCCACTCAGGGAGGGCGAATGCGATGGAAAATTGAAAACGAGGGCTTCAATGTCCAAAAAAACGGGGGATACGGATTGCAGCACGCCTACAGCAAGGACCCCACGGCCGCCAAGATCTTCTATTTCTCCTTGCAGATCGCCCACCTCTTGGCCCAATTACTCTCCAAGGGCAGTCTGCTCAAAGAGCACTTCCCGGCAGGCTTCGGTTCAGCCAAAAACCTCGGGTTCCGTCTCTTGGAAGCCTGGCGCAATGCACGCCTGTCAAAACACACCATCGAAGAGATGCTTCGCGCACGCTTCCAGGTCCGCTTCAGCTTCGACTCCTCCTAAGCTCTGTCTTCCCTGCCATCCGTTCCCCCGTCCAATACAACCAGTTAGAATCTTTATACATAACCCCCATATCACCGGGACATGCACCCCCTTTTACCCAAGTCCACCGTCATCACCAGGCTAGCCTTCATTGCTCATCCCACAATCCCTTAACCGTCCCTTGACTCTTCAGAGCTGGCGCCTCATTATCCGTTTTGCTTTTTCGAAGCTCATGAAGTAAAATAAAAGATTACTGCCGTTTTCCGCTGGGATCACGCGGCCCTGCCGGAAAAGCGCGTCACGGGCGGTCCCGACCGAGACGCGAAGCACCCGCATCCGGGACCGAACCAGCAGGAGGGGGATAGCGCATGCAGGAATTCAGGAGAATGAGCCGGCTGCCGCCGTACGTGTTCGCCACCGTCAACCAGATCAAGATGGAGGCCAGACGGCGCGGGGAGGACATCATCGACCTGGGGATGGGAAATCCGGACCTCCCCACGCCCGAGCACATCGTGGACAAGCTGATCGAGGCGGCCGAGAAGGCCCACAACCACCGCTATTCGGCCTCCATGGGGATCACCAAGCTGCGGCATGCCATCTGCGACTGGTACAAGCGGCGCTACGACGTGGACCTGGACCCCGAGGAAGAGGCCATTGTCACCATCGGCGCCAAGGAGGGGCTCTCCCACCTGGTGCTGGCCACCATCAGCCCGGGGGACGTGGTCTTCGCGCCCAACCCGACCTATCCCATCCACCCCTACTCGGTCATCATCGCCGGCGGCGATCTGCGCAGCATCCCGATCGGTCCGGACCGGGACTTTTTCGAGGACCTGCTCGCCGCCACCAAGCAGACCTGGCCCAAGCCCAAGATGCTGATCCTCTCCTTCCCCCACAACCCGACCACCGCGGTGGTGGACCTGGCCTTCTTCGAAAAGATCGTGGAGTTCTGCCAGGAACACCAGATCATGGTCATCCACGACTTCGCCTACGCCGACCTGGTCTTCGACGGGTACAAGCCCCCCAGCTTCCTGCAGATCCCGGGGGCCAAGGAGATCGGGGTGGAATTCTTCAGCCTGTCCAAGAGCTACTCCATGGCCGGCTGGCGGGTGGGGTTCTGCGTGGGCAACCGCGACATGGTGCTGGCCCTGAGCCGGATCAAGAGCTACCTGGACTACGGCGTGTTCCAGCCCATCCAGATCGCGGCCATCATCGCCCTCAACGGCCCTGACCGACTGCGTCCAGGACATCGTCGAGACCTACCGGAAGCGCCGCGACGTGCTGGTCAACGGGCTCAACCGGATCGGCTGGCAGATCGAGAAGCCCAAGGGGACCATGTTCGTCTGGGGCCGATCCCCGAGCCAGTACCGGGACATGGGGTCGGTGGAATTCTCCAAGATGCTCATCGAGAAGGCCAAGGTGGCCGTCTCGCCGGGCCTCGGTTTCGGCGAATACGGGGACGACCACGTCCGCTTCGCCCTGGTGGAGAACCCGCACCGCATCCGGCAGGCCGTGCAGGGAATCAAGAAGGTGATGTGAACCGAGTTGTAAGCGCAGGAATCGCAAGGCGCAGGGCGCAATTCGGTTGGCGTCGGTGCACAGAGCGTCGGGCATCAGGCTTCAGCCACGGCCCGGCTGGGGACGCTGACGGGAACAAGCGGACGGGGGAATCGGAGAGAAGGTGTCTGCGGCTGGTGGCGGCGCCGGACAGGAAACACGGACAGAGTCATTGCGGCCCGGTTCCGTTTTGGTCATTGAAGCATTGGGATCTTGAGATTGTTTCGGGTTTCGGATTTGGTGCTTCGGATTTATCGGCTTTCCGGTAAGCGGATACGGCGGCAAAGCGAAGCCGGGTAAGTGCAGGAAGGCATAGGGTTTAGGAGGCGTTTGAGCATGGCGAGAGTGAACGTAGGCATCATCGGGTTCGGGACCGTGGGTGCCGGCACCTACGAGGTCCTTATGAAGAACCGGGCCATGATCGAAGACCGGGTCGGCGTCGAGATCCATGTCAAGAGAATCGCGGATCTGGACGTGCAAACCGGACCGCGGGGTGCCGGTGGCACCCGGAGTCCTGACCCCCGATGCCGCCGACATCCTGGAAGACCCGGAGATCGACATCGTGGTGGAACTGATCGGCGGCCTCGACAAAGCGCGCGAGTTCATCCTGGAGGCCATGGAAAAGGGCAAGCACGTGGTGACCGCCAACAAGGCCCTGCTGGCGGAGTACGGCCCGAGATCTATGCCGCCGCGGCCCGCCGCGGGGTCGGCCTGGGCTTCGAGGCGCAGCGTCTGCGGCGGCATCCCGGTCGTCGGCGCCGTGAAGCGCGGCCTTTCCGCCAACCGCATCACGACCATGATGGGCATCCTGAACGGCACCTCCAACTACATCCTGACCCGCATGACGCGAAGAGGGCCTGCCCTACGACCGAGGCGGTCGAAGAGGCGGTGCGGCTGGGCTTCGCCGAAGACCCGCCCACCCTGGACGTGGAAGGGCACGGACGCCGCCCACAAGCTGGCCATCCTCATCTCGCTCGCCTTCGGCGCGCCGGTCGCCCTTCGACCGGCATCTACCAGGAGGGCATCACCGCCATCACCCCCGAGGACATCCAGTTCGCCGGCGAGTTCGGCTACAGCGTGAAGCTGCTGGCCATCGCGCGCCAGACGGGCGGACGGCTCGAGGCTCGCGTCCACCCGGCCATGATCCCCCGGGACCACATCCTGGCCAACGTGAATCGAGGTGTTCAACGCCATCTACCTCGAGGGCGACTTCGTCGGGCCCAACCTCTACTACGGCCTGGGCGCCGGCAGGCGGCCCACCGGCAGCGCCGTGGTTTCCGACATCGTGGACCTGGCCCGGCAGATCCGCCTGGGGCTCAAGAGCGCCGACCACCCTCTGGGCCACCTCGGGCACTCCGGCGGGCCGGTGGAGATCCAGCCCATGGCGGACCTGGTCACGTCCTACTACTTCCGCCTTTCCGCCCTGGACCGACCCGGCGTCCTCTCCAAGATCGCCGGGATTCTGGGCCGGCACCACATCAGCATCGCCAGCGTGATCCAGAAGGGGCGCGAGATCAACGGCCCGGTGCCGATCGTCATGCTCACCCACGATGCACTGGAGAAAAACGTGAATCAGGCCGTTTCGGTGATGAGCGGACTCGACGTCCTGCCCGAAAGGCCGGTCATCATCCGTGTGGAGAAGGGTCTGCCCCATGCCGCGGAAGTCTAGGGCGTCAAGTTCCTCCTGCTGGTGGGGGACGGCATGGCCGACTATCCCCTGCCGGAACTGGGCGGGAAGACCCCGCTGGAGGCGTCCCGCACCCCGAACATGGACCGCGTGGCCGCCGGCCGCATCGGGCTGGCGCGCACCATCCCCGACGGGCTGGAACCGGGGAGCGACGTGGCCAACCTGTCCCTGCTGGGCTACGACCCGCGCGCCTACCACACCCGGCGCGGGCCCTTCGAGGCGGCCAGCATGGGGGTGAGCCTGGCGTCCCGCGGAAGTGGCCTTCAGAATGAACCTGGTGACCCTCGATCGCCGCTCCCATGACGAGATCCGTCATGGTCAGCCACAGCTCGGGCGACATCTCCACCGCCGAGGCCCGGCGCGATCGTCGCCACCCTGCGCACGAGCTGACCGCTCCCGGCGTGAAGCATCTACCCCGGGCGTTGCCTACCGCCACCTGCTGGTCTGGGACCGGGGCCCGGAGGAGGCCGCCACCATCCCGCCCCATGACGTGCTCGGGCCAGAACATGGCCCCCTACCTGAACGACTCCGCCGGCGACCCGGTGCCCGCCCTGATCCGGCGTTCCTGGGACCTCCTGGAGGAACACCCGGTGAACCTGGGCCGCCGGCAAAAAGGACTGAAGGCAGGCCAACTCCATCTGGCTCTGGGGCCAGGGCCGGCCGCCCGCAGCATGCCCCGCTTTAAGGATCTCTTTGGTCTGGAGGGCGGCGTCATCTCGGCGGTGGACCTGCTGCAGCGGCATCGGCGTCTATGCCGGGCTGCGGCCCATCCTCGTGGAGGGGGCGACCGGCTACCTGGACACCAACTTCTTCGGCAAGGCCGACGGGGCGCTCGAGGCGCTCGCGGGACCTCGATTTCGTGTTCGTGCACGTGGAGGCCCCGGACGAGGCGGCCACAGCGGCAACTACCGGGAGAAGATCCAGGCCATCGAGGCCTTCGACGAAAAGGTCGTGGGCCGCGTCCTGGCCGGACTCAACCGCTTCGACGACTACCGGGTCATGGTGGCCAGCGATCACCTGACCCCCATTCCCAAGCGCACCCACACCGCCGAACCCACCCCCTTTGCCTGGGCCGACCGGGCCGAACTCGAGCGCCGGACGGCCGGGCCGCGGTTTCAGCGAAAAGGCCGCGCTGGCCTCGGGCCTGTCTTTCGAGCGCGGCCACGAGCTGATGGCCGCCTTCCTGGGCCGGGCCGCGAACTCCTTGACACCCCGCAGCGATCTTGACTATACGCACTGGCTGAATCCGAACATCCGACAGGCCGCGCGCCAAAAAGAGGAGGAACCACCATGAAGATCCTGTTTTTCGGACCCAACGGAAGCGGCAAAGGCACCCAGGGCGCCATGGTCAAGGAGAAGTTCGGCATCCCCCACATCGAAACCGGCGTGATCTTCCGGGAGAACATCTCGGGCGGCACCGAGCTCGGCAAGCAGGCCAAGGGCTACATCGACCGCGGCGAGCTGGTGCCCGACAGCATCACCATCCCCATGATCCTGGACCGCCTCAAGGCCGATGACTGCCGCACGGGCTGGCTGCTCGACGGCTTCCCGCGCAACCTCACCCAGGCCCAGGAGCTGGACAAGGCGCTCGAGAAGGAAGGCATCCGTCTGGACATCGTGATCGAGATGGTGCTGGACCGGCAGATCGCCAAGAAACGCATCATGGGCCGGCGGCTGTGCGTCAACGACAACAACCACCCCAACAACATCTACATCGACGCCATCAAGCCCAACGGCGATCAAGTGCCGGGTGTGCGGCGGCAGCCTCAAGACCCGCTCCGACGACCAGGACGAGGCGGCCATCGACCAGCGCCACAACATCTACTACGACGACAAGACCGGCACCATGGCCGCCATCCTGTTCTTCAAGGACCTCTCGGCCAAGCAGAAGGGGCAGCCCAGGATCGTGGAACTCGACGGCCGCCCGGGCGTCAAGGAAGTCGCGGCCGAGCTCATGGCCAAGCTCGGAGGGTAAGTTCCCCCCCAACCCCGCTCCATTCAGCAGAAAGCCGGGATGCGGTGTAGGTCCGCATCCCGGCTTTCCTGTTCCTTGGGAAATCGCGCGTCCCGCGCGCCGTTCACATGGTCTTGCAGACCTGCTCGATGGCGGCCGCCATGGCCTCATCCTCACGCCGGATGTCCTCCAGCGTTTTCGGTTCGACCGCCCGGGGTTTCTCGGCCAGGCCGTACTTCCACTTCAGGAACTGCTCGCCGGTGGTGGGGTAGAGGGCGTAGATCAGCAGGTCGAAGTCGTCCTTGGCCAGAGTCCCCGATCTTGGCCCGCGCCTTCTCCAGCTCCGGCTCCAGAAAATCCGCCGCCCGCCCGGTCACCGGGCTCTGGCCGCGCTTGTAGTTCTTCAGCACCTTCTCCTGCACCCTCGGGTCGATCGGCGTCGGCGTCTTGCCGTAGAGCCCGTAGACCAGGTCCTTCACCTCGTTGGTCACCATCTTGTACTTGCCGAACAGCACGTTCAGCACCGCCTGCACCCCCACGATCTGACTGGTCGGCGTCACCAGCGGCGGTGTCCCCAGCTCCCGCCGCGTGACGGCCACCTCCCGGTACACCTCGTCCAGCCGGTCCAGCGCCTTGGCCTCCTTGAGCTGGCTCACCAGGTTGGAAATCATCCCCCCCGGCACCTGGTGCGCCAAGACCCCCGTGTCGATCACCGACATCTTGTGCTTGGCCAGGTAGTCGCGGTACTTCGGGGCCACGGTCTCCATGTAGTCCCCCATCTCCAGCAGCACCCCCAGGTCAAAGCCCGGGTCCCGGTCCGTCCCTTCCAGGGTCGCCACCAGCGGCTCCACCGCCGGCTGCGAGGTCCGCAGCGCAAAGGGCGCCAGACACGTGTCCACAATGTCCACCCCGGCCTTCACCGCCTCCAGGTACACCATCGAGGCCATCCCGCTGGTGTAGTGGGTGTGCAGGTGGATCGGAATCGTGATCTCCTTCTTCAGCTCCGTGATCAGCCGCGCAATGTCAAAGGGCGACATGATGCCCGCCATGTCCTTCAAACACAGCGAGTCCGCCCCCATCGCCTGCAGCTCCCCGGCCTTGCCCAGGTAGTAGGGCAGGTTATACACCTCCCCGCCCATCTGCCGCTCGGTCAGCGAGTAGCAGATCGTGCCCTGAAAATGCTTGCCGTTGGCCTTGATCCGCTCCACCACCGTCTCGAAGTTCCGGAAATCGTTCAGCGCATCGAACACCCGGAACACGTCCATCCCCGCCTCGCAGGTCTTGTCCACAAACAGCCGCGCCACATCGTCGGCGTAGTTGCGGTAGCCCACCAGGTTCTGGCCGCGCAGCAGCATCGAAAAAGGCGTCTTGCGGATGTGCTGCTTCAGAACCCGGATGCGGTCAAAGGGGTCTTCCCCCAAAAACCGGTGCATCGTGTCAAAGGTCGCCCCGCCCCACACCTCCATGGCCCAGAAACCCACCCCGTCCATCTTCTCCGCGATCGGCAGCATGTCCTCGGTCCGCATCCGGGTCGCCAGCGTCGACTGGTGCCCGTCCCGAAACGTGTTGTCCTGAATCTTCAGCGGGTTCTTCACCCCCCCTTGCAGAAAACCTTCCACTCCACCTAACCTCCGTTGCTGATTCCGGCCGGGCATGCCATGCGATGAATTCTTGGCCGGGGCCCTCAGTCCATGGTGAACTTGAACTCGTCCCAGAACTCCTGGTCCACTTTCTGCCACCCCTGTCCGAAGTTCCGGTTGAAAAAGGATGCCAGCCGGTCCATGCTGCGCTCCCAGGGGCTTCTGCCCTTTTCCTTGGCATCCAGGATGTCCTCCAGAAAAGAGACGATGTCGGACATCTTGTCCTTGGGCAGATAGGAGGCGGCTCCCTCCCGGTGCGATTTGATCAGGTCCTCCGGGCTCAGGGCGTGGGCGGTGAGCATGACGCCGATCACCTCGTGCTCGTTGGCCACCTTCAGGAGGTCGTAGCCCCTGACGCCCATGATGTCCAGAATCGCCACATCGAAGTGCTGCGCTTCCAGCAGGGCTTTGGCCTCCTCAAAGCTAGCGGCGCTGACGAGGTCGCACATGCTGAGCAGCTCTGTCAGGGTCTCCAGGACATCCGGTTCATCATCCACGATGAGGACCCGCTTGCCAACCAACAAACTCTCCGCCATTTTGAGCTCTCCTTTCGTCCGGCCGAGTCTATTTCGAAATCTTCCGCCGCAGCAGATGCACCCAGTGAAAACTCATCAGGTAGGCATACACGTAGGTGCCCAGGACGATGAGGACAAAGGCTTTGATGATGTCCGTGGTGCTCCCGTCCAGCGAAAACCCCGGCACGTAGCCGAAAAGAAACGGTCCCAGGTACAGGAACTTGGCGAACTTGAAGGCGGAAAAAGCGGTTCGCCACATGTTGGCCTTGGCAATGGTGGCCCCGGCAAAGGCCGCAATGCAGACCGGGGGGGTGATGTTGGAATCCTGAGAGAGCCAGTAGACGATCATGTGGGCCGCCACTTCGTTGACACCCAGGTGCGTCAGGGCGGGAACGGCCACCACCGCCGTGATGAGATAGGCGGCTGTCACCGGCACGCCCATGCCCAGCACCAGCGAGGCCAGCGCGATGAGCAGGATGGTGATGAAGAGCCGGCCCGCAGCCAGCTGGATCACGATGTCGGCGAAGGTGAGAATGAGTCCCGAAAACGTCAGCACCGCGATGATGATCCCGATGACGCCCACGGTGGCGCCGATCTTCAGACTGCTCTCGGCCCCGGAGCGCGCGGCCTGAACGAATTCCCGCGGACCGATCCGGGTCTCCTGCTTGAACCAGCTGACCACGATGCAGGTGACGACCCCCATCACGGCTGCAAACCCGGCCGAGTAGCCGAGCAGCATGAGGGCGGTGATGATGACGAGCGGCAGGGTGAAGTACCATTCGCTCTTCAGGATCTCGATGGCCGGGTGCGCGCTCTTCTCGCCCCGGATGTCGTGGATCTTCGCTTCCCAGTGCACCATCATGAAGACGCTGAACACATACATGACCGCCGGGAAAATCGCGATCAGCATGATGCGCGAATAGGGAACCCCGGTGAGTTCCGCCATGATGAATCCGCCGGCGCCCATGATGGGCGGCATGAACATGCCCGCGATGGAGGCCGCCGGCTCGATGCCCCCGGCCACATGGGGCTTGAAGCCCGCTTTCTTCATCATGGGGATGGTGAAGGCGCCGGTGGAAACCGTGTTGGCGATGGCGCTGCCGGAGATGGAGCCGAAGAGCATGCTGGCCAGGACGGAGACCTTGCCGGGGCCCCCGGTGCGGTGGCCCACCGCCGCCAGCGGGAAATCGATGAAGAACCGCTGCGCGCCCGACTTTTCCAAGAACGCCCCGAAGAGCACAAACAGGAGCACGTAGGTGGCGAGCACGTTGGCCATGATGCCGAAGATCCCGTCGCTCTTGTAGAAGACAGTCGTGCACAACCCCACAAAGGTGTCGCCGGGGTGGGCAAAGAGTTCGGGCACGTAAGGCCCCCAGATCCCATAGGCCATCAGCACGCAGCCGATGATCACGAAAGACAGGCCCACCACCCGCCTTGCCAGCTCGATGCCGATGAGCACGCCGGCCACGGCAATCGCCTGATCCACGGGTGTCTCGGCTCCGGAGCGATAGTTGATGGCCTCGAAGTTGAATATCCAGTATCCGATCACGTAGATGGAAAGCAGGATGAGAGTATAATCGAGGACGCGCAGGAGCTTGGGCTTGGAGCGATACAGCAGGAAAACCAGCACAAAGGTGATCAGGCAGTAGATCCCCCGGTGGTACTGGGTGGCGGCGGGCCGCAGCACGGCTGAATAGCAGTAGAAGACGAGCAGCGCAACGGCCAGGACGTCGAAAACCACCTTTTCTATCCGATGAAGTTTTTCGTACACGTTTTCACCTCGCTTGAGATTGGGACAAACGGATGAGACACGCGGAAAAGGTGGCGGTCGGTCCCGCCGCCCATGGTTGTTCCCCAACGACCGCGGCTACTTGAGGACCCCTTTTTCCTTCCAGAAGCGCTCCGCCCCGGGGTGCAGGGGAGTCACGATGCCCTTGATGCCGCTTTCGACAGACATCTGCTTGGCCGATTTGTGGACACTGATCATGTAGGCCAGCCCCTCATCACTGAACACCTTGCCCAGCAGCTCGTAGACGATGTCCGCCGACACCTTGCTGTTGGCTACCCAGAGGGTGGAATCCTGAAAGGTGATGGTATCCTCGGTCACCCCCTTGTAGGTGTTGGCCGGGATGATGACTCTCGCAAAGTAGGGGTATTTCTTGAACATGCCGATCGCGTCGGCATCCCGGTAGATGTTGACCATCCGGATGTCGTTCTGCATGGCCGCCTCGATGACAGAGGCGTTGGGAAACCCGGTGAAGAGCCAGAAGGCATCCAGCTGGCGGTTGCCGAAGGCCCCGGCGGCCTCGCGGTAGCCCAGGAAATTCCTTTCGATCTTGTCCCAGATCCCCAGTTCGGTGAAGAACAGCTCGGCGTTGGCGGCCGCGCCGGACCCGGCGTTTCCCACCCCCACCCTCTTTCCTTCGAGCTGGACGGCGCGCTCGATAGCGCCTTCCGCCCGCACGACCAGCTGGGCCGGCGCACCGTAGAAGTAGGCCACGGCCAGCACGTTCTCATACTTCCGGTCATCCCCTTTCATCAGGCCGTTTCTGGCCTGGAACACGTTCCCCGAGTAGGCCACCGAAAAGTTTGTCTTCCCCGAGTCCGTGAGCCGGATGTTTTCGATGGACCCGCCCGACGAGCTGGCCAGAACGTTGATCTTGTGCTTCTTGGACAGGGTGGAAATCGCACTGGCGTAGTACTGAAACGTCCCCCCGGAAGGGCCGCCGGAGAACTTGTACATCCGGGCGCAGGCCTCCGTGCCGAAGGCTCCGGCAACAAACAGGACTGTCGCAGCAGCTGCCGCGACGCGCTGAAATCTTCTCATGGTCCAGACCTCCTCTCGCATCCGAAATGGTTGACAGGGAAACACCCGGTTACTGGCTCTTCCCGCCCCGCCAGCCGGGGGGCGGCAGGAACTCGCTCGTTGCCAGGTCCGGGGGCCACACACACTCGTACTTGCCTTTGATGATCTGGAGCACCTGGGTCGGCAGGCTGTTCTGCCGGCCGAACTTGTCATAGGCAGCGAAGCGGACCGGCCCGAAAGGCGTTTCCAAATCGGTTTCCGCCAGCGCCGCCCGGATGGCTGCCGGCGTCAGCGCAGTTGCGCGGTTCAGGGCGTCCGCAGCCACCAGCAAGGCGGCATGGGCCTCGGCCGCGTGGTAGTCCGGCGGTGTCCCGAATCGCCGCAGGTACTCGTCGTAAAACTCCCGGGTACCCGGGAAACGGATCCCCTGGTACCAGAGCGTTGCGGTCAGCACATGTTCCGCCGAATCCCCCAGCCCGGCGATGAAACCGGGATGGGTGAAGCCGCCCGCGCCCCCGCAGAGGAGGGAAGGCAGCTCCAGGTTGCGGATCTCCTTGACCACGGCCAGGGCATCTTTGAGATAGGAGACCATGTAGATGACTTCCGGCGCTCCGCTCTCGCTTTTCAAGGGGCCGAGTATGCGGCGGTAGTACTCCGGATTGCGCCGCTCCTTGTGGTAGGGGATGATCCGCGGGATGTCGATGTCGTGCTCCCGGCAGAACCACATCATCCGCAGCGCCGCATCCGTGCCGTAGGGGCTGTTCTCATAGACGATGGCCATGGATCGGGGAGCGAGCTGCTTCAGGAAGAGTTCCTCCAGGCCCTTGGTGTACCCGCTGGCCGGCGGGTTGAGCCGAAAGACGTTTTTCCAGCCCCGCTGGGTGATCCGATCGTCGGCCGCCGTGCACACCAGGAACGGCCGGTCCATTTTTTCCGCTGCTCCGGCCACGTAGACGGTGTTGGTGCTGCTGTAGCCGCCCACCAGCATGGAGACCCGGTGCTCATCAACCAGTTCCCGGATGACCTTCTCACCGATCTGCCGGTCCCCCTGATCGTCCCCCCAGACGAGCTCTAGGGGGCTCCCCTTCACCCCTCCGGCCTGGTTGACCGCATCCAGCGCCATCTGGAACGCGTCTCTCATCATTTTTGCAAAAGGGAACTTCTCAGAGTGCACCACGCCGACTTTCACCGGTTCTGCAGCCAGTGTGACCCCGGGCGTGATGGAGGAGGCCGCAACCAGTACCGTCCCGATGATGCCCAGACTGAAAGCCAGCTTGTGTTTCATCTCTCACCTCTCCCTCGTTTTGGGTGGCGCAGAACCACTTCGAACGGACGAAGTCGGTTTGCCGACGCGCCCGGCACAACCGGCATCCGCTCTTCCCGCGGGACGCCGGCGTGTGGCTCGAATTGTGGACAGATTGGAGACAGGTTGTAAATCGGGCGTTTTCTGATTCTTCTGTAGGGACTTTTCCTACAAGGGGAAGGGGTCAGGATTCTATGAGGCCTTCCTGTATGGCAAAACGGGCCAAATCGGCGTTGTTCCGCAGATTCAGCTTCCGCAGCAGGCGCGAACGGTAGGTGTCAACGGTCTTGATGCTGATGTTGTAGGCTTCCGCGATCTCCCGGTTGGTCTTTCCCCGGGCCAGACGCCTGAGGACCTGGATCTCCCGGTCGGACAGGGCGTCCAGGGGGGAGCCCAGGCGGGAATCCCGGCTCATGCGCAGAGCGAGTATCTCGGCGGCCGTCTCGGTCAGGTACCGGCCGCCCGCGTGCACTTTTCTGACCGCCTTGACCAGCTCCTCGGGCGCCGAGCGCTTGGTCACGTAGCCCCGGGCGCCGGCGGCGATCCCCCGCACCACGTACTGCTCCTGCTCGTGCATGGTCAGGATAATCACCGGAAGGTCAGCGGAGCTGCCCTGCAGCCGGCTGACCACCTCCAGCCCGTCCATGCCCGGCATGGAAATGTCGATCACGGCCACGTCGGGCCGGGTTTCTTCAGCCAGCCGCAGAGCCTCAAGACCGTCCGCCGCCTCCGCGACCACCTCCATGTCGCCGGCTTCTTCCACGATCCGGCGCAGCCCGGCGCGCACGACCAGGTGATCGTCGGCCAGAAGCACTCTGATCATGGGTCTTTCTCCCCGGCCCCTGCCAAGGGCATCTCCACCCGGACCTGGGTTCCCTCGCCGGGCGCGGAACGGATCTCCAGCGTTCCGCCCACCAGGGCCGCGCGCTCCCGCATGCCGACGATCCCCAGGCATTCCGCCTGATTCAACTTGCGCAGATCGAAACCACCCCCGTTGTCATGGATCGCCAGCAACAGCCGCTCCGCCTCGGCCTCCAGTTTCACCTCCACGTGGGTCGCAAAGGAATGCCGCGCCACATTGGTGAGGGCTTCCTGGGCGATGCGGTAGGCCGCGGTTCCGAGCGTGTCCTCCACCTCCGGCACCCCCTGTTGGCGGAAAATGCACGCGATCCCGGAGCGTTTCTCGAATTCCGTCGTGTACCATTCCAGGGCATCGGTCAACCCCAGATCATCCAGCACCCCGGGACGCAGGCGAATGGCCATGCCCTGCACTTCGTCGATGCTCCGGTCGATGAGCCTGGCACATGGCCCCGGCCCGCTCCGCCACCCCGGGGGCTCCGCTTTTCAGGTACTCACGGATCCAGACCGCGTCCATCCGCAGGGCCGTGAGCATCTGCCCGAGCTCGTCGTGAAGCTCACGGGCGATGGCTGCGCGCTCTTTTTCCTGCCCGTCCATGATGCCGGCCGACAGCCGCCTGAGCTGGTCCTGGGCCTTCTTGATCTCCGTGATGTCGGTGGAGATGCCGCACACCGCACGAATGGACCCCTGCTCCTCGTAAAGCGGGAACTTCACCGACAGGTAGATGTGTCCGCCATCCTGCTGCGGCATCTGCTCTTCCACCTGAATCGGTCTGCCCAGGTTGATGACTTCCCGGTCGTTTTTCCTCAACTCCCCGGCGGTGCCGGGGGGGAACAGGTCGTGATCGGTCTTTCCCCGGATGGCCTCGCTGCTCACGCCGAACAGTTCCTCGTACCTGGCATTCACCATGAGGTAGCGGCCCTCCCGGTCCTTCAGGTACACCACCGCGGGGGTGTTCTCGAGGATGCTGGCGATCTCCCGCGTCCGCTCTTTCACCTGGATCTCCAGGTCCCGGGAGTACCAGGTCAGCTGTTCCTGGGCCTGCTTGAGTTCCTGTTCGGCCTTTTTCCGGTCCGTGATGTCGCTGCTGAAGATGGCTACCCCGCTCACCTTTTCCCCGGAATCCTGCACCGGGTAGACCTGCGTGTCCCAGCAGGTTCCATCCCTGGCGTCTTCGTAGCGCACCGCTTTGCCCGTCCGGAGAACCCGATCGTGGTAGCGCCTCCTGCGTTCGGCAACGTCGGCGGAAAACAGGTCAAAGGCCCGTTTTCCCAGCAGTTCAGCGGGGGCGGCGCCCAGCGCCGCGCCGGCCGGCTCGTTGAGCGCGAGAATGGTTCCGTCGGGGTCGAGCAGCAGAGCACTGTCGGTGGGCGCATTCAGGAGCGCCCGGGTGGTCTCTTCGCTTCGCCGCAGCGCTCGTTCCGCCGCCCTGCGTTGCCGGATCTCGCCGCTGGCTTTCAGGTAAAGCAGGAGAACGGAAAGGCCCACCAGAAAGCACAGAGATACCACCGCATACCCGACGGTTCCGACGAGCGGGCCTGAAAGACGCGTGGCAAGGTCGACCCTGCTCTGCAGGAAGATGATATGCCAGCCCGGGTAGTCCTCGATCGGGACCTGCTGCATCCGGTATTCCCTGCCGGCCCGGTCCATCACGCGGGTCGGGTCGAGCTGCTTCACCCCGCTCCACGCCAAGGGGCTCTCGCCGAACTGGCGCGTCAGCGCCAGCCTGGAGATGTCAGCGGCGGATGGCTCCAGGAAGAAGCTCAGCAACCATTCCCGCCGGTTGGAGATGAAGACGACGCCGCCCGGGTCGGTGACCAGCACGCTGTCCCGGTAGATCAGGTCGAGCTCCCTTTCGAGCTGAGTGACCGGGGATTTGATGACGGCCACGCCGACCGGGGCCGCCCCCTGATCCCCGTAGACCGGGTGACTGCTGTAGACCCCCCGGATCCCCGAGGTGATGCCGAGAGCCATGTAGATGGAGGACTTGCCCTCGACCGCGGTCCGGAAATACGGGCGGAAGGCGTAATCCTGGCCGACAAAGCTTTCCGGCGTGTCGCGGTTGCTGGAAGCCAGAACCATGCCGGAACGGTCCATCAGGTAGCACACGTCCGCCTTCAGGGAGGTATTGAAGTGGTCGAGCACCCGGTTGACCTCCTCCAGGCTTTCAATGTCCGCCACGGAGACCCCGCGGCGGATATCTTTGAGCCCCGCCAGGGTCCTCACCGCCTTGAGGTTTTCGGTCAGGAATTCGGAAAGCCGGTTCCGGGTGGCTTCCGCGCGCAGCGCCGCATCCTTTTCGGCGTCCTGGATCGCCCTGGCTCTGACCTGCGAGTAATAGAGGTAGGCCGCACCGGAGGCCGACAGAAAGGACAGCAGCGAGAGAAACAGCAGGATGCGTCGGAGTTTCATGGTTCAATCGATCCGCGCAAAGACCGGACCCTCACCTCCCGACATCCTGTCATGGCTGAAATCCAGCCGCCTTGCGGCGGGATTTCAGGAAGGGGACCCGGCGGGGGCCTTGTCCCCCACCAGGCGCACGTCCAGGGGCCGGGCGGTGTCCAGGTGCACGTCGCGCTGGGGGAAGGCGATGACGATGCCGGCTTCCCGGAAGAGCTCGTCCACCCGGAACCGGATGGCGCTCTCGATCAGCCGCCGCTCGATGATCTTGTTGACGTGGATCCAGAAGTGCACCTCGAAGATCAGCGCATTGTCGCCGAAGTCGGTGAACAGCACGAAGGGCTCCGGCGTCTTCAGGATCTGCCAGTCCTCCGCCACGGCCTGCAGCAGCAGCCGCTTCACGTCGTCCACCGGCGAGCCGTAGATCACGCCCAGCGTGACGTGGGCCCGGATCCGGCGGTCCGAGAGCGTCCAGTTGGTGATGTTCTTCTCCAGGAAGCTGCTGTTCGGCACCAGGATGTGGATGTTCTCGCCGGTCCGCACCCGGGTGCGACGGGGCCCGATCTCCTCCACCTGCCCGACCACGCCCTCGAGCTCGATCAGGTCGCCCAGATTGATGGGCCGCTCCAACATGAGGATGAAGCCGCTGATGAAGTTGCCGATGAGGTTCTGGGCGCCGAAGCCCACCCCGATGGCGATGGCGCCGCCCAGGAACGCGAAGGCCGCCAGCGGGACGTTCAGCACCCGCAAAGCAAAGAGCAGCACCATCAGGTAGAGGAAGTAGCTGAGGACCCGCTGGATGCTCGCTGCGGTGTTCTCCCTGAGGTTGTGCAGGGCGTGCAGCCGCCGGCCTAAGGCCCGCAGCAGCACCCTGACCGCCAGCATTCCGGCGACGAGGATGATCAGGGCCGCCGCCAGCTTCCGCACGCTCACGGAGTGGCCGTCGATGACCCACAGCTCGTATTCCCACAGCCGCTGAAGCGGCTCCTGCAGACCGGCCAGATGCTCGCCCAGGCTCCGGCCCTCGAGGGGTCCCGCCGCCGCAAGTCCGCAGGGCCAGACCATCAGGAGCAGGCCGCAGAACACGATCAGAAGGCAAAGGGAACCCGGGCGGCGAAACGCGGAAGCAATGTCGGGGGTCCGGCTCATGGCAAGGCGCCTTTCTGCTGGCAGGGATTGGGAAAATTTTTTCAAGTGTACCCAATCTCTCGGGCCGGAGTCAAAACGCAAAATGGCCGGGATGAAAAGGCCCGCTTAGCCCCCCCGGCACCCGCTTTGCCGGGCGCCCCCCGAGAGTCGTTGCAAGGACCCTGGAAAAGCCCTACACTGCCCGGGCACGGGGAAAGAAAAACACGTATTGCGCGGCCGGGTGCGGCCGCCGAAGGAGACGGACCGGATGCACGCGGAAATCGTCATGATCGGAACCGAACTGCTCCTGGGCGAAATCGTGGACACCAACGCCGCCCTGCTGGCCAAGGCCCTGCGCGGGATCGGTTTGGACCTGCTTTACAAAACCACCGTGGGAGACAACGAAGGCCGGATCACGGCAGTGCTGAACCTGGCCCTCGACCGCTCGGACGTGGTGATCACTTCCGGCGGCCTGGGGCCGACGCTGGACGACGTCACCCGCCAGGCGGTGGCCAACGCCACCGGCCGGCGGCTCGTCTACAGCGCCGAGCTGGAGGCCCAGATTGCCGAACGCTTCCGCAGCTTCGGCCGCCGGATGGCGGAAAACAATAAACGCCAGGCCTACCTCCCCGAGGGGGCCCTGCCGATCGAGAACCCGGCGGGCACCGCGCCCTGCTTCCTCGCCGAGGACACGGGCGGCCGCGGGTTCGTGATCGTGCTCCCCGGGGTGACCCGGGAGCTGGAGTACCTGCTCGAGCACGCGGTCTTGCCGCTGCTGGCCGAGCGCCTGGGCGGAGCGAAAGCTACCCGGGTGCGCGTGCTGCGCACCTGCGCGGTGGGCGAGAGCAATGTGGACCGGGCCATCGGCGACCTGATGGGCAGCGCCAATCCCACCGTCGGGCTGGCGGCCCACGCCGGCCAGACCGACGTACGGATCACGGCCAAGGCGGACACCGAAGCGGAGGCCCAGGCCCTCATCGCCGCCATGGAGGCCCGGGTGCGCGAGCGCCTGGGCGTGTCCGTCTACGGAGTGGAAAGGGAAACCGTGCCCGAAGTGGTGGGCCGCCTGCTGGCCGAACGGGGGCTGGCGCTCGGCGTGGTGGACACCCTGACCGCGGGGCTCCTGGCCGGCGAGCTGACCAAGGCCGGTTTCGGGGATGTGCTGCGCGCCGGTTTTCTTGCCGCCGACCCGGCCGCCGCCGCCGGGCAGCTGGGGGTGGAAACCCCGGACGGGACCGGCCCCGAGGCTTTTCTGGCCCTCGCGGCGCGGCTCGCCGAGCGGGTTGCGCCGGAGGGCGGTCTGGGGCTCGCGCTGCTGGGCCCCCTGGAAGGCGCCACCTGCCTGGCGGTGCACGGCCCCGGGGAGCTGCGCTTCCAGGAACGCGGCCGGAACTTCAAGGACAGCAGCTACGTCCGCCGCTGGCTCGCCATCCAGGGCCTCGACCGGGTCCGCCGGGCCGTGCTGGGCCAGCTCAGCTCCCCGGCCGACTGGGAAGCGGAGCCGTTTTAGGCTGCAGCGATCCCGGAAACCGGGCGAGGCAGGTTCATGAGCGGTTCCGGCCCGCGGCCCGGCCGAAATCTGCTCAGGGGTCGTCCCCGGGCAGGCGGGTGCGGGTGCAGATTTCGAACTCCAGGGATTGAAGCGTCCGGATCCACCAGCGGGCATCGTTCAGGTCGGCGTATCGCCCGACCCGCAGCAGGCAGCGATCTTCCTCGTCCCACACCCAGTCGTATTGCAGGAAGCGGATGCCGTTCCCCTCCAGCCGCTCCCTGATCTCCGCCCGGACCCGCTCCCGGGCCACGAAGTCCAGCCCCCGGTAGGAACGCCCGCGGATCAGCACGTGGTGCATGGCGCTGCTCCCGCTCCCGGTTCAGCTCCGGGAAGTGAAAACCGACGGCGGCCGAACGGTGGCGAGCGTGCTCTTCGACGTGCTGCTGCGCGAAAGCGCGGAGGACGACGAGGCGAGGGCCGTTCGGGAACTGTGGCATTTCAGCCGCGAGGAATCCGCCGCCGACTCCTTCTGGCGCCTCGAGGGCATCCAGCAGGTGGACCCCGACTAGGGTTTCCGGATCCGACTGCTAGAAAAGCCTCAGCTGGCCCTTCACCTGCGGGAAGCGCCTGATGTTCTGCGGCCGCACCAGGCAGGGGCGACTCCCCTCGGCCAGGGGCCAGACCCAGTACGCCCCCTGGTTCTTTCCTTTGCGGATCGAGCGGTAGCGCTCAAAGTAGCGAAAGTTGCCCTCGATGAGCGCCATGCCGCAGTCGGCTGGGTCCTTGGCCATGATCTCCTGTGAATTCGACGCGCCCTGCCAGGGCAGAGTTTTTCGCTTCTACTCCGGTTCCCCCAGGAGGGCCATGAGTTCTTCCCGGGTGAACACCTTGGTTACCCCGGGGTCATCTTCGGCGACCACGCTCTTCATGAGCTCGCGCTTGCGGCCGATGATGGTCGCGATCTTCTCCTCCAGCGTGCCCTCGGTGACCAACTTGAAGACATGGACTCCTTGCCTCTGGCCGATGCGATGAACCCGGGCGGTCGCCTGGTCCTCCCTGGCGGCGTTCCACCAGCGGTCGTAATGGATCACCACCGAAGCCGCCATCAGGTCGATCCCGGTTCCGCCGGCCTTTAGGCTGCCCACGTAGACGCGGCATTCCGGATCATCGCTGAATCGGGCAATCACTTCGCCCCGGGCCCGGGTGGCACCGGTCAGAACCACGTGGCCGATGCCCTCTTGCTCCAGATGGTGCTGAATGATCCTGATCATGCCGAGATACTGACTGTAGACCACCACCTTCTGTCCGCTGTCCAGGCATTCGCTCAGCAGCTCCTGAAAGAGCTCCCACTTGCCCGAACGGTGTTTTTCGTAACCCAGTGGGTCGTCGTCCAGCAGGGCGGGGTGATCGCAGACCCGCTTGAGCAGGTTGAGCACAGCGAATATGTGCAGATAGGGTATCGCCGCCTGAGGCTGAGCCAGCCGCTCGATCAACCCGCGGCCCCGGTCGGAAATCGCCTCGCGGTACAGGGCCACCTGGTCGTCGCTCAGACGGCAGTAGCGCGTATCCTCGATCTTCGGCGGGAGTTCCTGGAGCACACTTTCCTTGAGCCGGCGAAGGACGAATGGGGCAATCAGGCGGTTCAGGGCCTCCCGGGCACCGCGCTCACCCCGCTCCTCAATGGGCTCGCGGTAGAGTCGTTCAAATCTTTCCTGAGGCCCCATGTAGCCCGGAACCGTGAGGTCCAGGAGGGCCTTCAGATCGCCCAGGTTGTTTTCGATGGGGGTTCCGGTGAGACCGAGTTTCATGTCCGCCCGGATCCGCTGGGCCGCGCCGTAGCTCTGGGTGGCTGGGTTCTTGAGGTACTGGATCTCGTCGAACACCGTCACCGAAAACTGCACCCTCTCGAGATCGAGCGCATCCATTCTCAGAACGCCGTAGGAAGTGAGGATGACAGGAGCAGCACGCAGGTCTTCGCCCAGATCGCGCCCTCCGCCGTGGTAGACGGTCGCCCGGAGCGTCGGAATGTGTTCCCGGATCTTGCGCTCCCAATGCGACAGTACGGTAGTCGGGCACACCACCAGGAAAGGCCCGCTGGAGGCTCCGGACTCCGCCAGCCCCAGCAGGAAGGCCATCACCTGGTGAGTCTTGCCCAACCCCATTTCGTCGCAAAGCATGCCTCCCAGCCCGTTTTCAAAGAGGAACCAGATCCAGGCCAGACCCCGCGCCTGGTAACTCCTCAAGGCGGTAGTCATCCTTTTGGGAAGAGGTGCCTCCTGCACAGGGCTGAGCGCCAGGATCCGCTTGAGCAGCGCAGCCCGCCGGCTGCTGCCGGCAACCGAAACGCGGTCCCAGGCAACAGTCCCCAGCCGCAGCAGATCCAGCTTCCTGAGGCGAACCGTTTCCCCCGGTCCCCCGATCTCCCGCTCATCGAGGGTTTCCAGCAGCGGGTCAAGCGTCCCGAAGGCCGGGGCCTGGCAGTCCACCCATCCATCGGGGGTGGAGATATAGCGCTGGGCTTCTTTCCTGGCCCGAAGCACGGCCGCGAGGGAAACCCGCCGGTTTCCGAAGCCGTAGGTGGCCGAGAGCCAGCACCAGTCGCGCTCGAGAGCCCCGGGAGAGATCTCCAGGCTGTCGAAGTCGGTGAAAACTTTCAGCCGTTCAGCACTTGGGGTGAGCAGCCGCCCGTCACGGAGTTGCGCTGCGTAGGTGTCCAGGAACATGGGCACCTGGGATTTCCTGAGCACCATCTTCTTGGGGGAACTGAAACGGCGTTGCATCTCTCCGGGCGGCTCCAGCTCGGCCAGGATTCCCAGCTCGCGCACGTAAATCAGGTCCCCATAGCGAAAGCGTTCCAGGTCCTCCCGCTCGAAAAAGCGGGGTTCCCCGTCCTCCTGCAGGACCTGAATCATGGGCCGGAGTTCCAAATCCAGCTCCGTGTTCATATCCACCTTGAAAATGCTCTTGAGCGGCAACGGATGGATCGGCATCTGGTGCTGGTTCGGTAGGGCCTGGCGAAGGACTTCCAAAACTCGTCTGACCTTACGTCGAGGAAGGGTGATCCGCAACACCGTCCGGCCAGAGCCGTCCTCGAAGGCAATAGAAAACGATCCGCTCCGTTCCTCGATTGCCGGCCGGAGCACGCATCCTGAGGCCCCCCATTCGCGAAACCCGTGATAGGCCGCACGATACCAGAAACTAGCTTCGAACACCTGCCCGCGGGTCTTGAACCCCCTGTCTTCCATGAACCGTTCGGCCTCGGTCAGGGTCAGAAGGGCCAGTCGCTTGAGCACCTCGCCCCGGCCGGTTTCGCCCGGAGCCATGCCGAAGCGGTCCAGGAAACGTAACTGATCCGCCCCCTGCGAGTGGTAAGCCAGCCGCTCCTCGCCATCCGCTCCCAGCGCCTGAATGAGCGGCGACCCCCCCGGACCGTCCTCCTCCGAACCGGCAGTCCGCTTCAGCATCTGCATGCGGAGGCTCTCGGGGGTGACGTTCTCCCCATCCGCCAGGATGCGGGCCAGCGCATGCCAGGTGCTTTGCTTGAACTCGGCCGCCTGGCGCTCCAGCCACTTCGATCCGCCCACCTGCCGAAAGAAGGTCCGGAATGTCAGCAGGTGGCGGCAGGTCTTGCGGTTGGAAACGGCGCAGGTGCAGAAACGGTGTCCGATCGAAGTTCCGGTCTTTTCGGCGTAATACACCACGCCCGGCTCATTGTCTCCGCCCTCGGGTAGGAGAGCGATCCCGTTGCGGTGCCACTCTACCCGGCCCCGGTACACCTCCATCGTCTCAGGCAGCGCGACAGGACCGTCGCCCCGCAGTTTGCTTCTGTTGCTCATCCCGCCCGATTCCAAATCGCGTGCTCCTCCCACTGCCGATGGTCGTGCGCCCTGCCGCGGGCGTCGGTGCAGCCTCGTATCGTTCCTTTCCGTCTTTGGACAGCTCGAGCCAGCTAAGCCGCCTGGCCTCTTCCCGCAGGGTCCGGACGAGGGAACACCCTACCCCATTGCCGCTTGACGCCAAAGAAAAAATATCGTCTTCCGCGCGTCCCTTTCGCACTGCGGGAGATCATAAGCTGAAACCGAGAGCCGTTATTTCCTCCCGGACGCGGATAAAGACGCCCGGCTCGCCATTGTGCGTGCAGGGCAAGGCAGGAAATGATACAATTGAAATGAGTGTACCGTCGAGGGTTGCCGAGAGAAATGACTCCTGCAGAACAAGACGGAGGCCGTGCTGCCGAGGGCCGCCTGCCCTCCTTCCTGCGCCCGCTTTTCTGGGACTGCGACCCGGAAGGCGTCGATATCACCAAGGATGCCTGGCTGATCATGGCCCGCACCATGGAACGAGGGACATGGGAGGCGATGACGTGGCTCCGGGAAACCTACTCCCGTGAGCAGCTGGCCGCCTTTCTCCGCGCCAGAGGCAGTCGTGTGCTCCCGGCCCGGGATTTGAGTTACTGGGCACTCATCTGCGGAATCGCGGAGCCCGAGTGGCGAGCGTGGCTTGCGGGGCGCAGTCAACACCATGCGGTGTGGTGGAGCCGCCATGCACCCTGAGGTCCTGAGCGCTTCTCAGAAACGAGTGGTCCGCACGTTGGCAGAGCCTCTGTCTCAGGAGGGGTTTTACCTCGCAGGAGGAACCGCGCTCGCGCTGCACCTGGGGCACCGGCTTTCCGTGGACCTGGACTGTTTCAAGCCGGTGCTGGGAAACGTGGAAGCCCTGATCCGTACCCTGTCTTCAGGCAGAGCGGCTTTCGCGGTAACCAACGTCGATCATGAGACCCTGTACATCGAGATGGACGGCGTCCAGGTGAGCTTTTTCGGGTACGACTACCCGCTGCTCACGCCCCTCGTCCCGTGGCCTGAATGCGGAATCCGGATCGCCGGCGAGGACGACATCGCCTGCATGAAACTGTCGGCCGTGGCTTCGAGGGGATCGCGGAAGGACTTCGTCGATCTGCATTTCCTGATAAAAGCGCGACGGTCACTCAAGGAGTATCTCGAACTATTCCAACGCAAGTTCGACAATCGCGATATCGGCCACGTGATTCGAAGCCTGGTGTACTTTGATGACGCCGAATCGGAACCGGAACTCCAGATGCTGCAGCCCTGCGCCTGGTCCCTTCTGAAAGAGGATTTCATGCTCTGGGTGAAAGAGCTGTGACCGGCACTTCCCGCGCCGCCATTCATACGGGCGCTGCGGCGGAGGCTGCCGCGGTCAGGGCTTCCAGGTCGAAGAAGGCTGCCTGACGCAGGCCCCGGTAGCGCTCGGGGTGGCAGGTCAGGATGAGCAGTTGGAGCCGCTCGGCCGCTTCCTCCAGCACCGCCAGCACTCGGGCCAGCCGGCCCGCGTCGGTCGCCGTCAGCACGTCGTCCAGCACCACCAGCTGGCGTTCCGCGCGGCTCAGCACCTCGGCCAGAGCCAGGCGGGCGGCCAGGTGCAGCTGCTCCTGCTCGCCGCCCGAAAGGCTCTCCAGCCCCACGGCCTCGGCAGCGGCATCCGGCTGCACGGTGTCGGGGACCAGCGTCTCGGCCATCCGGATACGACCGAGGCGGCGGCCGGCGATGCGCTGAAAGGTCCGGCTGGCGATCTCCTCCACCGGCTTCATGACCGCCGCCAGGGCGCTGCTGCGGCAGGCCTGAACGGTTTCCTGCAGCAGCCGCACGGCGTCCACCTGAAGCTGCTCGTCGGCCCGCTCGCGCTCAAGCCGTGCGACCCGCTCCTCGGCGGACGCCAGCCGGGAGTAGGGCCCCTGGGCCGCGAGCGTCTCCAGCCGGGCCTCCTCGCGGTTTTCCTGCTCGCGGGCCAGCTCCGCCGTCCGCTGCGCCGCCTCCAGCCGGCGCTCCAGCGAATCGGCCACGCCGAGCGGTTCATCCTCGAAGGCCGCGAGCCGGGCCGTGACTTGCTCGAGCAGCCCGCGGGCCGCGTCCCAGGCGACGGCCGCCTCCTGCAGCTCTTTCCCGCGCTCGACCGGCCCTTTTCCGTCCGACTCGTAATCGGCGAGTTTCCTGCCGAGGGTCCCGGCGCGCTTGCGCTGCTCATCGAGCTGCACACCGATCACGTCCATCCGGCCGCTCACCGCGTTCAGGGCCTGCTGGGCCTTGTCCCAGGCCGCCTCCGAATCCTCCACGTCCCGGATGAAGTCTTTCTTGCGGGACTCCGCCTGCGCTCTCAGCTTCCGGGGTTCGGGGGGGCTTTCCTTCCACTGCGGGTGTCGCCTCAGCACCTGCTCACCCTCGGCCCGCAGCACCGCCGCTTCCCGGGCCAGATCGGCGGCCGTCCGGCCCGAAAGCAGGGTCTTCAGCTCCGTCTCGGTCGCCTGGATCTGCGCCTCCATTTCGGCCGCGCGGCCGGATCGCAGCTCCAGCTCGTGGGGGTCGGCGGTCCCGTAGGGTGAGGTGAGCTGCGCCAGCTTCCTCTCCGCCCCGGCGCGGGCCGCCCGGTGCTCCTCGATGGAGCCAGACGGGCCCCAGGCCCGGATGCGGCCGAACCCCCCCACCTGGACGACGACTTCCGGCGAGCCCTTGGCCTGAACCGGCGTGCCCTGCTCGAGCCCGACCGTGCCCGGGGACTCGCCGGCCAGCACCTCCATCCGGCCCGGCTGCGCGGGCACGAGCTCCAGCGTGATCAAGGAGGCATCGATGAGGGTCTGCGCCTCGTCGCGCTCCCGCACCGCCTGGCGCACCGCCCGCAGGGTGCCCCCATCGGGTGCCGCCAGTCCGGCCCGCGCCTCCCTCAGCCCGGCCAGCCGCTTTTCAGCCTCCTCGACCCGGGCGGCGAGGGTTGCCACTTCTTCCGAGCGCTGCCGGATCTCGACCAGCCGCCGGCCTTCTTCGGCCAGCTCCGCGGCCCGGTCAACATTTTCTCGGCCCTTGCGGATGTCTTCCAGGGCCGCTTTGGCCCGCTCCACCCCCCGCTTACGGTCTTCCAGCTCCCGGGCCTGCAGGGGCAGCCGCTCCTCCAGCGCCGCCGCTTCGGCCCGCGCAGCCTCCCGCTCCTGCCCGGTTGAGCGGATGAGGTCGATCCTCTGCTTCAGACGATCGTGGCGGGCCTCGCACTCCCTGGCGCGGGCTTCGTGCTGCTTCCGCTCGGCGGTCAGACCGGCGTAAGCTTCGGCCCGTTCCCGCGCCTTGACGAGCATCCCCGCGAGTTCGTCGGCCTCGCGCCGGGCCTGCTGCCGGCGGGCCCGCAGATCCTCCACGCGCCTGGCCGCCTCCTCGAAAGCGCTGTGGGCGGCCCGGGCCTCCTGCAGTTCCCGCGTGGCGGGCTCCAATTCCCCTTTCAGCTGAACCAGCCGGGGCGCGTCCTTGCCGCTCTTGAGCTTTCCTTTCAGGGTGAAGTGCCGCAGGTAGCGACGCTCGATCTCCTGCTCGATCGGCCCGGCCCCGCCGCTCAGCTCGTCGCCGAGGATGGAGCGGAAATCGGCCACCAGGTCGCCCGAGAGCTGTTCGAGCCGCAGTGCGCCCTGAGGCGCCCAGAGCACCTGGGCGATTCCCCAGTTTTCGTGCCGTGCCAGACCGCGGCCGGGCGGATTGCCGGAAAGGATGGCACGGGTCTGCTCGTCGGCGGCGCTGCCCTCCGCCAGCCGCCGGTAATGCCCGTCCTCCAGGCGCTCCAGCAAAGCGGACGGGCCGGCCAGGAATGCCTTGCGGATGCGGTACCCGGCACCGCCGTGCTCGAACTCGATTGCGACCTTCGGGTCGAGGTCCCGCCCCCAGGGCCGGATCGCCTCCACGTCCCGGCCGCTCACCCGGTGACCGTCCAGCAGCGCGCGGCGCAGGACTTCAAACAGGGTGGACTTGCCCGTACCGTTCGGGGCGTGGATCACGTTCAGCCCATCGCCGAAAGGCCCGGCCTGAATGGGCTCCAGAAAACACCGCCAGCCCGAGACCTGAATGGAGCGCACGATCATCGCGCCACCCTCTGGGCTATGTCGTAGAGTTCCATCAGGGCGCGGGCCGCAGCGGCCGCTTCCACCCCCGGCCCGGCCGCCAGCGCCTGCAGGCGCCCGGCCGCCTCGCGCACCACGCCCGGCGGAAGGCCCGCCACCCAGCTGTCGTCCCCGGGCGCCGGGCGGAGCCCCGAGGCATCCAGCTGGCCGTGAAGAAAACGGGACATCACGATCTGACCGATGTGTTCCAGTTCAGGCTGCTCGGCGGCGCAGAGGAGGCCGGTGAGGGTGACGCTGACGAGGGTCACGGCCGGATCGGGCAACTCCTCCAGCTGCTGCCGCAAGCGCTCCAGGTCGCTCCCGGCGCGCACGGTTTCGGCGAGGCCCACCCAGCTGAGCCCGCCCGTCCTGAGCGGCGTCACGCGCACGGGCACCCCGGGCGTTGGGATCTCCACCAGGAGGATGTTGCCGCTGTCGCGTTCCCCGAAACGCGAGGTCTCCGGGGTGCCGCTATAGGCCATGCGGATCCGCCCGTCCGGTTCGGGATAAGCCGCAAAGGAATGCCAGTGCCCCAGGGCCAGGTAATCGAGGTCGGCCCGCACGGCCGCATCGCGGGGGATGGGGTAATCCGGCTCGTCCTGCCGGACGCCTTCCACCGTGCCGTGGGCCAGACCGAGCCGGATTCCGCCCTTGGCGCCCGGAAGAATCCACCCGGTGGGGTTTCGGCCCGAATGCTTTTCCCGCACGGGGCAGGGGTAGAGCGCACCCCCCGGGACTTCGACCGCCTCCTCTGCCCCAAGCACCGCCACGTTGTTGGCCGCCCGCCAGGCGGGGTGTTCCCAGACCGACCCGGGTGCCAGGGGGTCGTGGTTGCCGGGGATGAGGTACACCGGCCCGCCGAACCCCCGCAGGATGTCGGCCGCCTGCTGCACCAGGACGCGGTCCACGGCATTGTCTTCAAAGAGGTCCCCGGCGATCAGGATGAACTCGGCCTCCTGGTCCCGGGCGGCCTGAACCACCCGGCGGCCGGCCGCCAAACGCTCCTCCCGCACCCGGGCGGCCGCATGCCCCAGGCCGGGGCTTTTCATGCCGATCTGCCAGTCGGCCGTGTGAATGAACCGCATGGTCCCCTGCCCGCTCCTTTCCTCCCCCGGCGGGGAAGGGCCGCGCTTTTCATCCTAACCCGCTGCAGCCCTGTTCCGCCCTGCGGAGCCAGCTGTTTTGTACCATGCCGCTTTGAAAACAGACAACAAAAGATGCACCACGCTCTGGTCAAAGCCGGCCGGGATGTGCATAGTAAGGCGGTCGACGGGGCAGCGGCGGGGGGCGCGAAAGATGCCGCCCCAAACGGGGCAGAGGAAAGGAAACGAATGCTGCTGATCATGACTTCAATTGCCGGGGTCTTGCTGGCGTACGCGCTGCTGACGCTGGTCTTCACCTACCTGGTCCATCAGGTCCCGCGCCGCCCGGTGGAGGACAAACCGGACTGGGGCCGGGTGCTGGACACCCGGATCCCGGCCGCCGAAGGCGGATCGCTGGAGGTGTGGCGCATCGAGCCCGAGGGCCCGTCGCGGGGTACGGTGGTTTTCGTCCACGGCTGGGGCCGCAACCGCGACCGCATGGTTTCCCGGGCCAGGCGTTTCGGACGCCGGGGGTTCACCGCTGTGATCCACAGCTCGCGGGACCATGGGGCCTCGAGCCGCCGCCGGTTCATGAACGCGCCGCGCTTCGCCGAGGACATCGAGACGGTGCTCGGCTGGGTCGGGGAGCCGGTGATCCTCTACGGGCACTCCATCGGGGCGGCCGCGGCCGTAATCGCGGCCGCCCGGAACCCGGAGCGGATCGGCCTGCTGGTCCTGGAAGCCTGCTATGCCGACACCCGGGAGGCGCTCCTGAGCCTCTACCGCTGGTTCAACCGGCCCTTCGGCGTGCTTTTCGGGCCGGGGATCCTGTTCTGCATGAACCTTTTCTACCGCAACCGGCTGGACTCCGTCAGCCCGGCCCGGCTGGCGCGGGCCCTCACCATGCCGGTGCTGATCATCCACGGCGAAAAGGACCGCCGGTTTCCGCTGAAATTCGCCCGGAAGCTGAAAAACAGTCTTCCGCCCGGGCAGAGCGAACTGTATGTCGCAGAAGGGGCCGGGCACAGCGACTCGGGCGACACTCCGGGTTACGAAGCCGCACTCCGGCGCTTCGTGGACCGCCACTGGCGCTGAGCCCGCATCAGCCGGCGCGCTGCATCAGCTCATCGCGGATCACGACCATGGCCAGCGTGTCCTGGCGGCAGTAGGCCAGCAGGTCCTGCCGGACCCGCTCGCGCTCCTTGGCGGGGGTGGCCGGGTCCAGGGTCCTGAGGTAAGCGAGCGAGGCCTGGCCGCCCTCGCGGATCTCGAGACCGTCGTAGGCCATCCCGGGGGCCACGGCCGGCAGCACCGCCTTGAGCGAAAAGGATCCCCGCAGCGCCGGGTGGTAGTAGCCGCCCCGCAGCAGCGCGTGGAGGTCCTTGAACCGCTCCGGCAGGGCCAGCAGCCTGTCGCGCAGCATCGGCAGGTGTTCCGCCAGCTCCCGGACGACCCGCTTCTCGTACCCGGCATAGGTGAAGATCGTCCCCCGGCTGCCGAGGGCCTCGAGAAGGGCCCGGGCGAACTCTTCCCGTGGGTCTTTGTCCTCCCGGCAGAGGTATTCGCGGTGCCCCAGTTCCCCGCCGGCGCTGCGGGTGTGGCAGGACCACTGGAAAGGGATCGCCTGGTAGGGTCGGGTGCCGGCGTAACGCGGGACAGCCGGGCTCACGGTTTCGAAGTCCAGGAAAAAAACCGGGTGCTCGACCCGTCCCAGCTCCCGGCCCAGAGATCCTTCTACATGCTCCCGGCCGCTCACCACGCAGGCCCGGGCCCGCTCCTGGAGCCGCGACAGGCGGAAGGAGGCCGGGATTTCCGGGATGCTTTTCACGTTCATGGCGCGAAGAGCCCTCAGCGTCTTCTCCTGAACGCCGGGCAGCTCCATCACCCAGAATTCGGGTATGGAACCGGTGCAGTGCTCCCAGAACTCGCACGGGTGGGGGTTGCGGCAGTGCCGCGAAGGGAGGATCGCCGGCGGCTCGTCCCGGGCCACCACGTCCTTAAGCCTGGCCAGGTCGGCCAGGACCCTCGGCTGCAGGGCCCGGATCCGGGGCGTCAGGTCGCTCAGCCTGAAGAGCGACCGCAGGTCCAGGCTCCGGCCGTCGTAGACATAGGCGTTGTTAATGTACAGCAGACAAGCCCGCTCCACCCGCAGGCCCGACCCGCAGAGGACGTGATATTGAACCCCCAGGTCGTCGGAGTACTGCGCCTTGACGGAGGTGGAGGACTTCACCTCGACCAGGTTCCAGGCCTGGTCCCCGGACCGCTCCAGCACGTCCACCCGCACCCGCACCTGGTCTTGGAAAAAGGCGGCCTCGTAGAGGGCCGGGAAGAGCCGGCCGTCCATGGCCGCCCCGGTCGTCCGGACCGCCTGCTGATGATGGAGGTAATCCTCCTCGATCAGCAGGCCGCCCGGGTAGAGGCCGGTCGCCAGCCTCCCCACCGCGTGGCCGGTGTCGAACAGCGCCTGCTGCAGCGGCGAGGGCGGCGTGGCCAGCTCCGGCGCCCGGCACTGGTACCAGACCCGCAGGGGGCACTGCAGGCCGGCCAGGAATCGCGACTTGGAAAGCGTTTGGATCAAAGGCGGTTCCATCCGGGGAAAGCGCCCGGTCGACTCCGGGAGTGATACACCCCGAGGCTGCAATTTGCAAACCGTAAGGGGCGGATCCCGTTTTCAGGCCAGCCGCGGCCGGGGTTCACCAGGGCATCTCGACGCCGTCGTAGCGCATGAAACGCCCGCTGTCTTCCATCCGGAAGGCCTCGACCAGCGCCCGCATGCCGCGCACGCTCTCCGGCGCCAGCAGCTCGGTGCCGCTGCCCCCCATCCGCGTCCGCACCCAGCCCGGGTGCAGCAGCAGCACGCCGATCCCGCGCGGCTTGAGCTCCACGCTCAGCCCCTTCATGGCCGCGTTCAGGGCGGCCTTGGAGGAGCGGTAGTAGTAGCTGCCGGGGCTCTCGATGTCGGCGATGCTGCCCATGTGGGTGCTGACCGTGGCCACCAGCGGCCGCTCGCCGCGGGCCAGCTGCGGCGCGAATGCCTCGGCCATGCGCACCGGCCCGAACGTGTTCACCTCCATCGTGTAGCGCCAGTCGTCGTAGACGATGTGCTGGAGCTCCAGGTCGGCGTACTTCTCCAGATACGTGCCGGCGTTGTTGAGGAGCATGTCCAGGGGCTGCTCGAGGAGCTCCAGCGCCATGGCGTGGATCTCGTCCACCTTGGTCACGTCCAGCCGGTGGAGGCTGATGTTCTTGTGCCCGGCGGCCAGGGTCTGCAGATCCCGGGCTTCCACCGGGTGCCGGCAGGTGGCATAGATCCGCCAGTTCTCGGCGGCCAGCTGCCGCACCCACTCCAAACCCAGCCCGCGGTTGCTGCCGGTGATCAATACGCTTCGCATGCTGCTCTCCTCCTGCATTGGATTTCTTTTCTTAATGTAGTGCCTGAGGCTCCCGGATCAAGGAGCCCGGGCTTTCCTTGACAGGGGTACTTACTGATGTCACAATGCCATCACTCAGAGATATCATCCTCGGGAGGAGCCAAAGTGAAGAACATCACCGTGCGAAGGGTGGACGAAGAACTCAGCCTCAAACTCAAGAAACTTGCGCAGAAGCAAGGCAAGAGCGTCAACCAGCTTGTTCTTGAAACGCTGAGGGATCGGGTGGGACTGAACAAGGCCAAGCGTTTCACGGCCGAGCACAGCGACCTGGACCATCTCTTCGGCAAGTGGTCGGAAGGCGAATTCAAGGCTGTTCAATCCCGTATCGACGCGGGGCGGAAGATCGATCCCGAGATCTGGCAATGAGAGAGATCCTGATCGACACGAACATCTACACCCACGCCATGCGGGGGGACCCGGGAGTCGTGACTGTCTTGCGTCAGGCTGCGGCGATCGGCATCGCACCGATCAGCATCGGCGAACTCCTCTCGGGCTTCAAGGCCGGAAGGAAGGAGCAGATGAACCGTGACGAACTGGGCCTGTTTCTGGATTCCCCGCGGGTGCGGTTGCACAACATAGACTTTGAAACCGCCGAGTTCTACGCCGTGGTTCTGGATGGGTTGAGAAAAATCGGCAAGCCCATCCCGACCAACGACATCTGGATCGCGGCAGTGGCCTTCCAACAGGGTCTGCCGCTGTTCACCCTGGACCGGCACTTTGAGAAAGTCCCCGGCCTGGTCCTGATCCGGTGAGCTGCGCGCCGGTAAGCCACGCAGATCCTTACCCGCTCCGCCTTGCCTGCCCTGCGGGGAGACCGGGTCAGGCAGAGTTGCTGCATGGAGGTTAGTTCAGTTGGATATGCTCGTGAAACTCTATGACCTGAAGCATTCGGCCCTCAAGGCGCGCCTGGTTGCGCTTGCGCCTCTGGGGGTGGACGTGCGCCGGGCGAAGGCCTTTGAAAAGGAGGCGGTCGTCTCCTTTGTCCGCGACCACTTCACCGCCGGCTTCAGCGGCTGGCCGAGCGAGTGCGAGGCCGCCTTCAGCCGATCGCCGATCGTCGTGCCGGATCGCCGTGCTGCAAAGGCGCATCGTGGGGTTTGCCTGCTTTGACTGCACCTGGAAGGGCTTTTTCGGGCCGACCGGCGTGCTCGAATCCCTCCGCGGCCGGGGTATCGGCGCGGCCCTGCTGCTCGCCTCGCTGTTTGCCATGCGGGCCGAGGGCTATGCCTATGCTGTCATCGGCGCGGCCAACACCCAGCCGGGCTTCTACGAACGGGTGGCCGGGGCCGTGCCGATCCCCGGCTCCGACCCGGGCCCCTACCCGGAAATGCTGGAGGACCTGAAAGCGTGAGCCCCGCCTGAAACGCCTCGCGCCTCAGACGTCCAAGGGCCGGACACGGGTGAACCGGCGAATCGGTGACAAACATCCGGGGAGATTCAGCTTGGTTCCCTGCCCTCCCGCCCGAGCAACCAGAGATCCTGGCGTCGCACACCTGGATCCGGTTGACGCTGAAGCCTGTGGGCCGCCGACGACCAGGTAAGCGATGATCCGACTTCACGTCAGCCCGAGCTTTTTCAACCGCGAACGGACGGCGCCCGCATTCCGCCCGAACAATGCCGCGAGATCGGCAAGTTCGCAGCCGCCCAGGTGTTTCTCCTTCAGGCGCCGGTCCTCCTCCTCGGTCCATGGTCTGTAGGCGTTCTTGAACACCCTTCGGGTTGCCTCGACGGTGTATGCCTTTTCCCTGCCCGTTGACGAGTTGTCTTCCCGAACCTTCGGGGCCCCCTGTGTTTTCGCGCCCCGGCCCCTGGAAATGCCGAGACCCTCTGGTGCGCGGCTTTGCACAACACCGCCCGCATCCCGGCTCCTGATCACCGCCAGAAACTCGCTCCCGTATTTCGAGAGCTTGACTTCCCCGACGCCGTGTATGCTCAGCATGGCCTCCGGGGTGGCCGGCTTCAGCCGCGCCATCTCGATAAGGCTGCGGTCAGAGAACACCACATAGGCGGGCACCCCTTCCTGCAGGGCCAATTGCCCCCGAAGCTGCCGAAGCTTTTCGAATAGCCGTTTGTCCATATCCGGAAGGGCTTTCGGCTGCTGAGGCCGGCTTGCTGTGGCCCGGCTGAGGAAATGGAATCCCACCTTCTTCTTTCTCAGGGCGTGGCCCTTTTCAGACAGCTGAAGAACGGGGTACGGACCTTCCGGGACGGCAAGATAGCGGCCGCAAACCAGTTCGCCGATGAGCTGCCGCCAGTGCCCGCTTGCCCTTGTCTTTTCCGGCTCCATAAACCGGGAGGGCGTCATGTCGAAATTGCCTGATCTTCTTCGTTGCGGACTCCGCGAGACGATATCCACGATCTGCCCTGCCCCGAATCTCTGCCGGGTCGAGAACACCGTCTCGGCCAGGAGCCACGCGTCGGCGGTCGCATCGATCTCCTCGGAAGGCGACAGGCAGACATCGCAGGCCCCGCAGTTTTCGCGACCATACTCCTCGCTGAAGTAGGCCAGCAGCTGTGCGCGACGGCACCTGTTGAATTCGGCGTAGTTCACCATCGCGCGCAGCTTTCTCCAGGCGATCAGGCGCTGTTCATCATCCGCAATCTGATTCAAGAAGAACTGCAGCTTCCGGATGTCCCCGGCGCTGAAGAAAAGGACGCACTCCGCCCGCAGACCGTCACGCCCGGCACGGCCTGTTTCCTGGTAAAAGCTCTCGATGTTCTTCGGCAGATCCCCGTGAAGGACGTACCGGATGTTGGGTTTGTCGATCCCCATGCCGAATGCGATGGTCGCGACCATCACATCGACTTCATCCCGGTTGAAACGCTCCTGATTCCTCTCCCGCTCCGCGTCCGCGAGGCCAGCGTGGTAGGGAAGAACTTTGAACCCTTGCCCGGCCAGCAGCTCCGCCGTGGCTTCCACGCTTTTTCGGGCGGTGCGGTAGATTATGCCCGATTCCGCCTGATGGCTGCGCAGGAAGCTCAGAAGCTGGGCGTCGAGGTCGGCCCTCGGCACCACGCGGTACAAAAGGTTAGGACGGTCAAAGGAAGCGCGGACCTGAAAAGGTTGCCGGAGGCCGAGCTTCCGGATGGTGTCTTCCTCCACCTCTTCGGTGGCAGTTGCGGTGAATGCCGCCACCGTGTTGCGGGGGAAGTGTTCCTTGAGCTTTGAAAGCTGAAGGTAGTCAGGCCGGAAATCATGCCCCCATTCGGATATGCAGTGGGCCTCGTCAATTGCGATCAGGCTGAGCCGGCATTTTTTCAGGTGGGTCAGAAAGGGATCCATTGCGAGACGTTCCGGCGCAACGTATAGAAGATCCAATTCGTTCCGCGAAATAGCTTTCAGAACGGCGATCCGTTCCGCCCCGCTCTGCCCGCTGCTCACGCGGGCGGCGCGAAGCCCGTTGCCGCGCGCGGCATCCACCTGATCCTTCATGAGGGATATCAGCGGGCTGACCACGATGCAGCACCCGTCCAGGAGGTGGGCGGGCAGCTGGTAACAGAGGGATTTCCCGCTGCCGGTCGGCATGACCACGAACACGTCCCGGCCGGCAAGTATCGCGCGGACGATCTCCTCCTGGTGGGCGCGGAAACGGTCGAAACCGAAGACCTTCTTTAGAGAGGTCTGCAGGGTTTCCTGATCGAAGGGCAACGGGTACGGGGGCTCCGGCCCGCGGAATCCGGCCTCGGAGGCAGGGACCGCTCTGCCATTGGATTCGTGAGACGCGGGCGGCGTATCCGGCTCGATGATGCCGGCGATCAGCTTCCAGCACAAAGGCTCTTCGTCCTCGGGCCGGTCCGGAGGGCTGTAGGGCATGCCCAGGCTGACCGTGAGCAGGCAGTGCCCCGCCGGCTGATGGCCTGATTCCAGTCTGGCCGTGTACTTCGGGTCTGTGATTCTTGCCCTGAGCCTGGCGCCTGCGGCCGTGCGCACGATCCCATCCCATTTGCTCCCGCCGGCCGGGCTCGGACCCGCGTTCATGACCGTGAACTCCGCCGTCTCGACAAGCTCGAGGGTGCAGCGCCTGTCAGGCGGCTGGGAGGTCAGGTGCGACAGAGGGATCGAATTGCCGGCGGTCTCGAGGATCACCGCAGCCTTGGAGCAGTATTTCAGCAGCTCGCGCGGTTCCGCCCGGCCGACGACGCTCCACGCACCCGGGAGGAGAGAGAGGTTTTCCCCTTCGAAGCCGAAGTCGGGCCCGGTTTCAGCCAGCGGCAGCCGTACCAGGTCCAGAAGCTGCACGTCCCGGCCCTCGACAAGCTGCCTGGCGCGGGGCACCCGCCCATCGTCGAGCCCGGAAACAGGGCGCACCCAGCGGCCGGTTTCAAGGTCGATCCCGGCGATGCACCGCTCGCCGTGCTTCCGCGAGTTGGCCAAACAGACAATGGTCTTCAGAGATGGCACAGCCTCATACCGCCCAGTTTTTCCTTGAGCCGTTCGGCCACCAGGCGCCGGTGGCAGTGCTCGGCGGTGTCCTCGCTGCACAGCAGGCACGCGCCGTCCAGCAGCTCCGGCGTGACAAGCTCCTCGGGCTTCCGCTCCGACATCAGGGCGCGGAACTCCTTTTCAAAGGCCGCCCAGTCTCCCCTGCGCTTCTTGTACTCGTCCAGCATCTCCTGGGTGGGAGCCAACTCCGGCCGGTGGAGATACTCGATCCCGCCGATGGTCTTCAGAAAATAGCGAAGATCGTCTCTCTTGGCAAAACCCGCCAGCTGGGAAACGTTGTTGAGGCGGATGTCGATCACCCGTTTGACCCCGGCGGCCGTGAGTGCGGAAAAGAACTGCTCGGCCGTCTTCTGGTGAACCCGATGGTGCAAAGCGCAATCCGGTTTTCCATTAGATGCCTTCTCCCTGCCCGCAGGATTCCTCGGTCTCTTTTTCCACGAAGGCCATCTTCCCGGCCTGGACGTCGTAGGCCCTTTCGAGCTGCTGCTCGAAGCTGTTGAACAGATGATTCTCCGAGATCCTGAGCGTCCGCATGAGCCGCCTTTCCAGATCCTCATGGCTCTCGATCGACCCCTCCTCCAGGATATGCCGGATATCGATGTCCAGGGTGCGGAGGTTTCGGCAGACCAGAATCGACCGGTGACAGGCGATGGGGTCTTTCTCGGCGCACATGAGGCAGATGCAATGGGTCTTCACCCCATTCTGCACGCGCGCAATACCCTGCCTGAAGCCCTCGGTCCGGGCCACGAGGTCGAACTGCACCCGGCCGTTTTGGTAGCAGGTGCGGTCCTCGCTCCGCGCGCCCAGTTCCTTTCCGAGAAACACATACTCCAGCCCGTTCGCCTTCAGGCTGCTCTTGAGCGGTTCGCGGTTGAACTGGGGGTTGTACCGGCTGTAGGGGTGGGAGCGGACATCGGCAAGGGCGGTGACCGCATGTTTGCGGAGCAGCCCGATGAAGCTCTCGATCGGATGGGTGGAGTGCCCGATCGTGTAGATGACCCTGCCCTTTTCCTCTGATTCCGGCATGAGAAACCCTTTTGGCCCTCTTGAAAATGGACAGCGGCCGGATGTCCCTCCGACGACTCCACAATTCAGGCCGACCGGCAGCTTACCCTCTCCACAGCACCCGTGTCACGCCCCGCCTCGCACTCTCCCATAGGCATGGATGGCAGGGAAGTTGGAGGTCTTGGGTAGACTACCATTCGCGGGTCTTCAGCACCAGCCCCCCGCTCGCGGTCAAACCCGCCCGCAATGCTCTTTAGTACCAACGTCCCGTGAATCCCGGATTTCGTTCCTGCCTGAAGTTCTATTTAGGCACATGTGATACTGCGGGGTCGGTCACTTTGAAGAAGGCAGATTCCGCATTCGGTAACCAGAAGTTCATATCCATGGAGCGGTACAGTTCAATCGCTGCCGCGAGTTCGGACTGTGCGCTCTCCCTTTTCCCGGACCTTAGGTGGAGGAGCCCAAGGCCCTCATGACAATGGGCCGCGAGCGGGCGCATCGAAAGCTTTGAGGCCAGCTCTAATGCGCCCAGAAACCCGTCCTCCGATTCTACCAACTTGCCTGCCTCAGCGTTGATTCTGGCCTGGATGAGCATAGCCCAAGCCTCAAATCCTCGCTCTTCCCCTTCATCCGCTAGCGCTAACGCACTCGATATGGCCTCAGTCGCCAGTTCCATTTCGCCCATAGCACGGTAGGTGTCTGCCAGTACAGTAAGCGGATGGACAGTCCACACAGCACCCTTGAGGTTGCCGGGTTTTGTCCCTTCCTGCAGCACGCCTAATGCCCTCATCGGTTCATTGGCAAGGAGGTAAGCATAGCCCAGGCTTCCCGCAGTGTACGGATACACGAACTGGACTTTGGAAAAATGACACAATTCGTGGCCCTTCTCCAAGAGCAGTAAGGCCGGATTTATTTTCCCAAGGCGCAAATAAGCCATGCCCAATAAGGCATACGTAATGACCAGGGTGAAAGCGTTTTCCACCCGTTCGGCTATTGCCAGCGCCTCATGGCTGATCTCCTCAATCTCGTCGAAATTCCCCAGTTCCGCCCTGCCAAGCGCAAGATTACTGCGTGCCCAGGCACCTGGAAAACTCGTTAGGCCGTGCTGCTCAAATCCAGCCTCGCCCGTCAGACGCCTTCGAAGCTCTTGGTGGAAATCCACCTGTTTGAGATAATCGCCGCTTGTGAAGTAGTAGATTCCCAGATGGAGCATGGTTGCGACCTGGGAGGAGAAATCCCCTGTCCTCTCGGCCAAAGTCAGCGCCTTCTTCCCCAGTTGGATTGCTTCTCCAGTCTGGTCGTGGATCCAGTGCAAGGAGGAAAGATAGGTGAAGACATTGGAAAGGCGGGCATCATCGTCGATTTCTCGGGCCAAAGATTCAGCGCCGCGCACCCACTCCCCCCATTCATCGTTTCGTCCGACGGGGAGAAGTGCGGAGCGCATGTTGAAGCGCAGGTCAATTTCCTCTTCAATCCGAGCCTTTTCACGGGGTAGCTTCTTGAGCGCCACGAGGGCATCTTCGAAATATCCTTGGGCTTCCTCGTAGGCCGAGTGGCAAAAAGCCTTCAGACCTGCTTGCCTGCTGTACCGGTATGCCCGCTCCCAGTCCTCTCCTTTCAGAGCATGGTAGGCCAGGATCTCAGATAGCTCTTCCAGTCTTTCTCTGTAGATCTGTTCCAGTGCTTTCCCTATGTTCTCGTGGATTTCTCTTCTCCTCTTGTTGAGCAGGGTATTGTAGGCTACATCCTGGGTGAGGGCGTGTTTGAAGACATATCTGGATTGAGGGTAGATCCCTCTTTCGTAGAGCAGCTCGGAATCCTTCAGGGCGGAAAGATTGGAGAGCAGTTCCTCTTCAGAGAGTTCCGTTACCTTCCGGATCAAGTCGTGGCTGAACTCCCTGCCCACAACAGAGCCGGTTTGAAGCACAGCGCCTTCGCTCCCTCAAGCAGGGCAATCTATCCCGCGCCATGATTACGTCCTGGATGGTGGAAGGAACGCTCACCTCCCGAATGTCTTTCGCCAAACAGTATTGGTTGTCTCTCTTCTCGATGATTCTTTGATATTTCAGCGAGCTTATGAGTTCTTCAATGAAGAAGGGAACACCTTCTGTCTTTTCTAGAATCAGTTGCTCCAGGTTCTCCTCGATAACCGCAGTTCCCAGCAGATGAGATACCATGGCGAGGCTTTCCCGGTTGGAGAGCCGATTCAGGTTCAGCTGGCTGTGATAGGACCTCCCACCCCAAGTGTGCACGAACTCAGGTCGGTAGGTGAATACTAGAAGCACCCGGGCACCTGAAATGGAATCCAGTAGGTCCTTCAAGCTTTCCTCGGAGCTCCCGTCGGTCCAGTGGAGGTCCTCAAAGGCCATGATCAGGGGGCGCATTTCTGAACCGTTCAGTACAATTCTCTTCAATGCCCCAAAGATTCTGGTTTTCCTTGCCTCAGGGCTCAAAGGGCTCTTTTCGATGCCAGTGTCCGTAACCGACAGCAGGTCGAGAAGATACGGTAGGGTCGAGGCTTCATCGGCTTTCAATACCTTCAGGCCGTTTGTAACTTTGTCCCTGATCTCAAGGTCTCCATCATCTTCCCCGATATCAAAGTTCTGTTTGACGATGTCTATGATCGGATGATATGGCACCCCTCGGCTGTAGGAAAGGCACCTGCCCTCCAAGAAGGTGACATCTTCATTCGAAACCGCTTTTCTGAACTCATATAGAAGCCTGGATTTTCCCACACCCGCCTCGGAGATGACGGAAAACCCTTGTCCTCTGCCTCCTTTGGCCCGCTCAAAACCATCCAAGTAGAAGCTCGATCTCTCGCTCCCTTCCCACAAGAGGGGTCAGCCCTCGTTCAGCACTTACGTCGAACCTGGTTCTCCTGCTGTTGGGGGCGATCACCCGAAACGCTTTGACCGGCTCTCCCTTGCCCTTGACCGCTTTCTCTCCCAAGGCCTCGAACCTGAAGAAGCCCTCGGTCAGCTTAAAGGTATCTTCGGTTACGTAGGTGGAGCCCAGGCTCGGCCAGGTGTTCCATCCGTGAAGCCAGATTCACCGTATCGCCCACCGCCTTGAACTCCACCCGAAGATTGTTGCCGAGGGTGCCTACCACTACCGGGCCCGTGTGGATGCCCGCTCGCATTCTAAGCGGCGGAATGCCCTGTCTTTCTTCTCTCATTTTGTCGCTGAATCTTGCCATCTCGCGGTGAATCGCCATCGCAGTGCGGAGCGCTCGCTGAGGTGCGTCTTCCACGCGCAACAGGTGCGCCGAAAAGGGCCATGATTCCGTCACCCGGTCATCTCGTTGACCGTTCCCTCGTAGTCGTGGACCTTGTGGATGAGAAGCTCATAGACCTGGTCCATGATCCCGTAGGCTTCCTCAGCTCCGAGTCTGCGCTACCAGAGGACGTGAACCCCTCCATGTCACAAAACATCACAGTGACCTGTTTGCGTTCGCCCTCGATCTTGTCACGCTGGGAAAGGATTTTCTCCGTGAGGCCCCGGGGCAGGTAACGCTGGATCTTGTCAAGTTTCTCGTCGAAAGAGAGGTCTTTGGGCGGTGGTGTTGATGAGGAGGTCAGGTTGTGGCCGCACTCATTGCAAAACTTGCTGCCGGGCCGATTTTCTTTCCCGCACTGCGGACAATGGATTTCCAACTTCGCTCCGCACTCATTGCAGAACTTGGCCCCTGCCTCGTTTTCGGAATCGCATTTCAGGCACTCCATTACCGTTACTCCTCGGAGTCAATCTCCAACGGTTTCGTGAGATCATCTCGCGAAAATACGAAAGGCCCCCGGATACAAACGTATCCCTGGAGGCCCTTTCAACGCGACCCTCTGGAAACCAGTTTTCATCCTTTCCTCCCGAAGGTTTTCTTGCCGCTCTGGAATTTGGCTACCGGTTGAGGAGAGTGATTCAAATTAAGGTCAGATCATACAAGACTACACGGAGATGTCAAGCCGCAGCGAGGCCGCACGCCTTCAGGCGGCTGAATGCCAAATCGAGGAAATCCAGCTTTCACACTAGGAATTCAAACATCAAGGCAAATTGTCAACGCCATCACACCATCAATAACCAAGGCCTGTTGGGATTTCTCTGGTAGGCTGATGGCTTTCTTCGTTATGGGAATCAAGCTGGCTGACTTGAGTGAGCGCACGCATGAGAGGCGCGAGGCTACGAGCGTCCCTCTCCATGGCGTTCTCTGCTCTGTTTTTGTCGCTTGATAATTGCCGCCAGGCTGCGAAGGGCTTCGTTAACCGAATCTTGGTCGGGAAAATACTCAGCCACATCAGGATCAATGACTATGATATTGGAACCCTCCGCATACCGCTTCGCATATTTACCTCGAACTCCTCCAGAGAAATCGTATTCCTCCAGCATCTCCGGATCACTCTTCATTCTCTTCATACCTGAACCTCTCCTTTCTGCTGGCCAGCCTCGCACTGATGATACGAATTCGATCGCCCCTTTCTGTATGGACCACAACCACAAGCCGACCTTCTAAGGATCGTCCAATCAGTATCAAGCGTTGCTCATCCTGAGAATGCAACGGATCGGGAATCGTTCTCGACAACGGATCTCGAAATGCCGTGCTCGCCTCTTCAAACGAGATACCATGGGTCCGGGCATTTTGCCCTGCTTTCTCCCAATCCCATTCAAATAGTACCCCCATCGGAGGTCAACGGTCTCCTCTTACAAAGCCGAAGGCATTTACGCTCAACGCTGCAAGCGGCGTATGGCCATATCAACTCCCTCAGACCAGGTAGTCGACCACTGTTCGCGAGTCGCGGATCTCGCCTACAAATCCGGCTACAGCAAGGTGCTCAGGGTTCACGTGATACGCATCAAGCGCGGCCTGGTCGACAAACTCCGAGTACAGCGCAACATCTGCTGAAGCATCCGTACGGCTGGAATCAATGCCGACCTCAAGCCGAATCAACTCGGGGATGCCTCCGTTGAGCGTCTCAAGCCGACGCTTCATCTCGAGAGCGTTGCCCTCTGCCGAGCGCCCGTCCGCAGACGGCTTCAAAGTCCAGAATACGATGTGCTTGACCATGCGAATCCAAGGACTGGCGCCCGCGATGAGCATATCGCTGCTCTATGGCGCCCCAGTCCGATGAAGTTGCAACGTAGCACCTCCAACCCGAGACAGCCATGGAAGAAGTACATCCCGTCGGTTGGGCTGCTCGGCGGGAGGGTATTCGGCCTATTCATAGCACAAAAGGCTTCTCTTCCACAAGTTCGCTATGCCGCTCTTGACACTCGCTCTCTTTCGGTTCACTACATAGACAATCGGAGGCTGAAACAGGGCCGGTTGGAGTACCCGGCTGCCCGCACAGAGCCGTTCGCCGAGCTCCGATTAGGTTCGCGCCCAAGGGGTAGGAGTAAACGGCTGAGATGGCCCTCAGTGAGAATACATAAACCATGGCTTGCGCATCCTCCTGCCTGGTTTTGATTCAGATCGTAGCAGGGGGGTGTGACAGATGCGGTCAAAGCCGGGGAAGGTTCTTCCCGCTCCATGACCGGGATTCCATCAAGGCTGGACTATACCGCCGGTGTGACAGACTTGTTTTCCGTATCCGGGGGGCTTTCTTCCCGGGTAGGACGGTCCCCTTGGGGCCGGTGCGGTTACTTCCCGAAAACGAAGGGGATGTGAACCCATGAAAGGTGATCTTCCCGCCGATCCGGGCGAGAACCGGCTGTACCGCGGCCTGGACAAGCTGCCCCGGGAGCTGTGGGCGGACCTGGCCGCCCTCGACCCCTTTGAAACCTGCCGGCGGGCCGGCGTGTCATACCGGCCCGCGGACGGGGCGTACGTCGTACCGTTCCTGGGGCGCCAGTGCCTCGTCATCCCCGGCAAGACGGACATGCGGTCAACGCCGGACGACCGCCGCCTGGGTTTCCAGGAAGGGCTGGTTCTGGGCGGCTACCTGACCCACGCCGCGGAAACCGGCCTTGCGGGCCGCATGATCACCGTGCGGGAATTCAAGGGGGGCGAGCTTTTCTTCAGGGGCCCGCACGCCCTGCTCACCGCGCCGGTGGAAGAACGCTTCGGCCTCGACCCGGCAGGCTTCCTGGAGGCGGCCGCCGCGCTGGGCGCCGCGCCCATGGAAGGCGGGGATGCGGCCTTCCGTCTGCTGGCCCTGCCCAAGGTCCTCATGGCGGCCACCCTGTACACCGCCGATGAGGAGTTCCCGGCCAGCCTCACCATCACGTTCGACGCCGGCACCGACCGCCACCTGCCGCTGGACTGCATCTGGGCCCTGGTGAACGTGATGTCCGGACGGCTGACCCGCACGGAGACCGGCGCCGGACTTTGAGTCATGGCCCGTGATAGTGCTGCAGCCAGGGCCGGAGGCGATCAGCTGGGCAGGCAGTGGCGGATCATTCAAACCCTGATTTCATCCCGCAGCGGGAAGTCGGCGGGGGTTTCGCCGGGTATTCAGCCGGGGTTGTGAAAGAGCGCGGAGAGGAATACGGGCGGCCCGAGCAGGAGAGGGTCTGATGAGCTTCGCCCAAAGGCAACTCTCGCAGAGCACAGCTCCTCCGCAGCTCCTGCTTGCGGCGATGCAGGGGCCGCTTTAGACTGGGCATGGACCAGATCCGCCAGACAACGATATGGAGTCACCCATTGAAGAGGAAAAACCGCTCTGGCGGCGCCTGCAAGGCACCACCTATTTTGCCTGGCATGTGCGGGGACAGGCACGCTGGCCGTTCCGGCCGCTGAAGACCATCCTGGCGGCTCAGAGCAGACGTCTGCGGGGGATTCTCCGCCACGCCCACCGGACCGTGCCCTACTACCGCCGGACCCTGGACCGGCTCAATCTCCGTCCTTCTGACTTTCGAACGGCAGCCGATCTGGCACGGCTCCCCCTGATCGACCCGGCAGAGCTGCGCGCTGAGCCGGAGCAGTTTATCTCCGAGATCTACTCGCCCGAAGCATGCGTTCGACTCTTTTCTTCGGGCAGCACCGGCCATCCCCGAGCGACCCTGTATCCGGTTGAAGCGATCCTGCAAAACGCCGCCCACGGTGAGCGGGAGCGGGCGGCCTTCCTGCCCCTGCTGGGGAGGCGCTACGGCTACCGGGAAACCGTGATTGGAGCGCCCATTTCCGCCGACAATGTCTTTCAGAGAATCATTCGGACCCAAGTCTGGGTTCCTTCCGGAATGCCCATCCGGCGGCAGTATCTCTCGGTGTTGGATCCGCCGGAAAGAAACCTCCTGATGATCAATGAATTCAAGCCCGACGTGATCCGCAGCCTGGGGTCCTACCTGGCCATTCACTTTGGTTACCTGGCACGGCGCGGGGGGGAGTTTCACAAGCCCCGGGTCATCACCTACAGTTCGGACGCCTTGCCAGCCCCCATACGGCGCATCATTGAGAGGAATTTCAATAAGGGGGTATCGGCTCGACTCCAGTGACCCCCATATGTTGTGGTGTCACAATTTCAAGTCGTCGAAATCCTCTTCGGAGGGGATTTCCGCTTTGAGTTCCTTGTGCGGCACAGGGTCCACCATTAGCGCCTGTTGTACGAGTCGATAGAAGAGTTTGCCGCGTTGGCGCGACGCGCGGCGGTTGAAGCGGAATGTGAACTCGTCCAGATAGTAGGCAAGGTGCGTGGGTCTGACTGCGCCTTGGTATATGCCAAGGAGCCACCGTTTGAGCAGAGAAGCAACGAGATGAGGAAGCTTAAGCTCCATATGGGGGAGAACTTCCCTCTGATACCCCAAAGCCGGCAAGCTGGCATATCCCTGCCAGTCGTCTGTCCGGACCACGCTCCCCGGTTCAATCATCTCTTGGACAAAGCTCCCAAGGCTCTTTGCAGAGGCGTCCGGTACATGCTGGAGGCGAATCCGTCCGATTCCCTTCGGCGCTTTATCCTCAACGCCGATGACGACCAGAGCTTTCCCTTCTGCCCCTCGGCCTCGCTTACCACCTTTCTTGCGGCCACCAACATAGGTTTCGTCTACTTGAACGCAGCCAGAGAGTCGATCTCGTCCTGGCCGAACCATTGCCCTTCGGAGCTTGTGCAACCACTGCCAGGAGGTCTCATAGCAGCCCGGCTCAACGACTCGTCGAAGACCAAGGGCGTTGGCACCGTATTTCTGCGTGGTGATATGCCACATCGTGCGAAACCACAAACGCAATGGCTTGCGAGTGCGATGGAAAATCGTGCCGGCGGTTACGGAAGTCTGCACGCCACAGTGGTGACAATGCCACAGCCCACGGTTCGTCCGCCATGCTCCACTCCCCCCACACTGCGGGCACACAAAGCCGTCCGGCCAGCGAAGGCCCGCCAGGTATTCCAGGCAAGCAGCCTCGGTCGCGAACCGCTCCTCGAACTCCGCCAACGAGCCAGGAAAATCCTCCATGACCAAACACTACATCTTGTGGCCACTGGAGTCAAACCGATACCCCCTTTTCAATATTCCCGTGTTTTCCGCCTACGAGGCCATCGAAGCCCTCAAGATTGGATTTGAGTGCGAGGAACATATCGGGCTGCATACCAACATCGATCTGTACTCGATCCGGGTGGTCGACGAGAAGGGGAGGGATTTGGCACCTGGGCAGATGGGGGAGATGGTCGTCAGCAACCTGGTCAACCGGGCTCAAGTTCTGTTGAACTACCGACTGGGGGACCTGGCCTGCTGGAAAACCGAGCCGTGCGGCTGCGGCCGCTCACTCCCGCTGCTGGAACATCCCCCAGGCCGCCGGGATGACTCGGTGCGATTGCCCTCGGGGCGAGTGGTCCACCCCCTGGTGGCCAAAGCGCCGTTCCTGGACGAGCCTGAGATCTGGCAGTACCAGGTCGTGCAGGAATCGCCGGCCCGATTCAGCGCCAGAGTCATCGCCGCGCCCGGGGCCGACCGCACTGCCATGACGGCTCGGCTCACCGACCGATTTCACCGGGATCTGGATGGGGAGATCCTCTTGACGGTGCGCCATGTGGACCGCATTGACCGCACGCGATACGGGAAATCCCGGGACTTTGTTTCGGTCTTCGAAGGCTACTGGAACGCCCCGGACGATTTGAAGGAGCCGCAAGGTGGGTAGAGCCCCCCTGATCCGGCGGGTGATCAATTCCGCTGTGTTGGCCTGGAAGATCCGGCGCGAAAGAGCAGCGCCTTTCTGGCCGGTGGCGCGGCTTAAGAGGGTGCAACGGAAGCGGCTGCAGTCGATCATCCGGCATGCCTATCAGACTGTCCCCTTCTACCGCCGGCCCATGAAAAAACAGGGGTTGCGGTCCGAGGACTTCAGGATGCCGGAAGATCTCGCCCGGCGGCTCTTGCCTATCGCGCATACTCGACCGGAGCGCACCCGTTGCTGGAGGTGTTCGTCAGGCGAACACGCAGCGTCTTGATGCCGGCAACGTCATCCTTGATCGCCTGCGCCGCGTCCCACAGATCAACCGCGCGCTGGGCGTTGAGCCAGAATGCAGGTGAGTTGCCGAACAACTTGCCCAGGCGCAGCGCCATCTCCGGGCTAACCCCGCGACGCTGGCGCAGGAGTTCGTTGACCGACTGCCGGGACACTCCGATCGCGCTGGCGAGCCCGGTCGCCGTGAGTCCGTAGTCCGGCAGGAAGTCCTCGCGCAGCATCTCGCCGGGATGGGTGGGCCGGCGCTTCATCTCTTTCGTGTTGGCGATACTCATCTCACACCTCATTTCAATGGTAGTCGCAGATCTCGACGTCGTGGGCGTCCCCGTCCTCGAACCGGAAGCAGATCCGCCACTGGTCGTTGACCCAGACCGAGTGCTGGCCCTCGCGATCCCCCCCCAACTGGTGCAATCGGTTGCCTGGGGGAACCTTGAGGTCATGAAGGCTCGTCGCGAGGTCCACATACTCGAGCTTGCGCGCGGCCCGTCTGGCCACATCCGGAGGGAACCGTTTGGCCTTTCCAGTCAGGTAGAGCTCCTCGGTCCGCTTGTCTGCGAAAGTCTTGATCACGGGGAGAGATGTATCGCGTCACGTGACACGTGTCAAGCGGAACAACGGCAGTCGTTGTCGCCTGACAGAGCTTCCACCGGGCCCGGTTCGGTCGAGCCTGGCATTTCAACGCGGAAAGACGAAGATTCTCTTCGGTTTTTCTGTCCTGCGTGTTGGGGCTGGCGCTGGGGACGAAACGGCGGCCAAAAAGAAAAGGGCCTTGCGATCCGCTAAGCCCTTGATATTTATGGGGTGAGTGACGGGACTTGAACCCGCGACCGCTGGGGCCACAACCCAGTGCTCTGCCAGCTGAGCTACACCCACCATTGACTATCCCCTCATTATCACCATTCCGCAGGTTTTGGCAAGTCCCTTCCGCGCTCCGCACTCCCGCGGATCCGGGCCGGAGGCCTGCGCTTCGGGTTTGACCGTCGCGCCGAACTCCCTTATATTGGAGGCCTTCGACAGCCTGAACCCGTAGCTCCGGAAGGAGAAAGGCAGCCCATGACCGCCGACCCCCGTGCCCTGTACCCCAAGATCCCGGCAGTCGACCGCCTGCTGTCGCACCCGCGGCTGGATGAGGCCCTCGTGGCCTTTCCCCGCAGCCTGGTGCTCAAGGCGATCCACGAGGTATTGGCCGCGCTGCGGGCGGAGATCGCCGAAGGCCGGGCCAGCGAGGCGCTGCTGGAGCCGGGGGCGGTTGCCGAGCGCGCCGTCCGGCGCCTGCAGCAGATCTCGGGCCCCAGCCTGCGGCCGCTCATCAACGCCACCGGCGTGGTGGTCCACACCAATCTCGGCCGCTCCATCCTGGCCGACCGGGTGCTGGCGCGGTTCGCCGGCATCGCCGGCGGGTACAGCAACCTGGAGTTCGACCTGGCGGAGGGCCGCCGCGGGAGCCGCTACACTCACGTGTCCGAACTGCTCAGGGAGCTGACCGGCGCCGAGGCGGCCATGGTGGTCAACAACAACGCCGCCGCCGTGATGGTGGTGCTCGACACCCTGGCCTGGGGCCGGGAGGTGGTGGTCTCACGCGGCCAGCTGGTGGAGATCGGCGGCTCCTTCCGCATCCCGGAAGTCATGCGCAAGAGCGGCGCCCGGATGGTCGAGGTCGGGACGACCAACAAGACCCACCTGCGGGACTACGAGGAGGTGATCGGGCCGGACACCGCGCTGCTGCTCAAGGTCCACACCAGCAACTACCAGGTGGTGGGTTTTGCCGAGGAGGTGCCCCTGGCGGAGCTGGCGCAGCTCGGTCGACGAAACGGGATCCCGGTCATGGAGGACCTGGGCAGCGGGTGCCTGCTGGACCTTTCGAAGTGGGGGCTGCTCAAGGAACCCACGGTCCAGGAGGTCCTGGCGAGCGGTGCGGATCTGGTCACCTTCAGCGGCGACAAGCTCCTCGGGGGGCCCCAGGCGGGCATCATCCTCGGCCGCCGGGACCTTGTCGAGGCGGTGCGGAAGAACCAGTTCAGCCGCGCGCTGCGGATCGACAAGCTCACGCTGCTGGCCCTGGAGGAAACCCTGCGCCTGTACCGGGACGAGGAGACGGCCCGGCGGGAGATCCCGACCCTGCGGATGATGTTCGAGCCCTACGGTTCCATGGTCCGCAAGGCGCGCCGGCTCAAGCGCAGGATCGGCAAGCCGGAGACCGGGAACTTCACCCTGGAACTGGTGGACGGCGTCTCGCGCCCCGGCGGCGGCGCGCTGCCGCTGCTGGAGCTTCCCAGCCGCCTGCTGGCCCTGGTGCCGGGCCGCCTCTCGGCCCACCGCATGGAGGGCTGGCTGCGGGCCTGGGACCCGCCGATCATCGCGCGGCTCGAACGCGATCGGGTGCTGCTGGACGTCCGCACGGTGCAGGAGCGGGAACTGGCCGCGGTGGCCAGAGCGGTCAGGGAACTGGCGGGGCTGGCGCGGTAGAAACCGCAACGGACTCCCTGCCTGGGGGGAGCCCGTTGCGGTTCAGGAGGACTGAAGTCCGAAAGGGGTGGATGAGCAGCGTCTCAAACACCGTCCTTCAACGCTTTGCCGGGTTTGAAACGAACCGCCTTGCTGGCCTTGATCTTGATGGGCTCACCGGTCTGGGGATTCCGGCCTTTGCGGGCCTTGCGTTTGCTCACCACGAAGGTGCCGAATCCGGCCACCGCCAGCTTGCCTTCCTTCTTCAGGGTTTTCTTGGTGACGTCCACAAATGCCTTCAAAGCTCTTTCCGCATCCGCCTTGGTCAGCCCCGAGTCCTTTGCAATCGTTGAAACCAACTCAGCCTTTGTCATGGTCTCCCCCTCCCACTGTGACGAAAAAGATTGACGCCTCTCTACCTCCCTGAGAACAAGACTTCCCCTCCTGTCCTCCCTTTCCTCAAGCAGAATGGCCGATCAAAACCTGAATGTATCTGTTCGCAAGCGCTCATGCAAGGGCTGTCTGGAAATGGTTGCCCGTGTGGACAGCAACCCCTAGTTAGCACAGGCCATAGGCGTTTTCAACAGGAAAGAACCGGAAAAAAGGCCGGACAGCGCGTTTTTTCGGGCTTTTCCGGGGGGGCGCCCCGGAAACCGCCGGCCCGCGGTCTTTCCGGGGAGCCGCCTTGCGCACCGCTCAGGTGAATTGACAAACCGCGCGGCAGGTTCTATTTTGCAGGAAAATCCTGTGCCGCCGGGCTGTTGCCGGGCGTGGAGGCCGGTGGAAGACATCATTCGCGACGTGCTCTCGGAAAGCATCGCCTTGAAGGAAGGCTTCATCCGGGAGAACTCCGCCAAGCTCGCCCAACTGGCCCAGAGAATCGCGGCCGCCTTCACTTCCGACCGCAAGCTGATGCTCTGCGGCAACGGCGGCAGCGCGGCCGACGCCCAGCACCTGGCCGCTGAGTTCGTGAACCGCTACAGCCTGGAAAGACCGCCGCTGCCGGCCCTGGCGCTCACCACCGACACCTCGGTCCTCACCAGCATCGGCAACGACTACAGCTTCGAGGAGGTCTTCGCCAAGCAGGTGAAGGCCCTCGGGGCGGCGGGTGACGTGCTGCTCGCCCTGAGCACCAGCGGCAATTCGCCCAACCTGCTGGCGGCGGCCCGCGCCTCCCGCGAAATGGGGATCTTCACGGCGGCCCTGATCGGCGGCGGGGGCGGCAAGCTCAAGCCGCTGGTGGACCTGGCCCTGATCGCCGGAAGCCGGGTGACCCCCAGGGTCCAGGAGGCCCACCTGCTGGCTGGGCATCTCATCTGCCACCTGGTGGACTATATCCTTTTTCAGCGTCACGCCGAGGACTGATGCCCGCCGACCGTGAGACGAAAAAGCTTGCCCCGCTGCCCCTGGAGGGTCTGAAGACCTACCCGCTGAAAGACCGGCGGAGCAAGGTCAGTGTGGAGCAGTTCGGCCGGGCCTGGACGCCGGGCTCCGCCTTCCGGGAGTGGTGGCACGCGCTGCCCCGGATCCTGGCCGGCTGCGACCTGCACGAGGTCGCCGACCGGATCGCGCGGGCGGCCGCCGCCGGCCGGACGATCCTGCTGGCCATGGGCGCCCACCCCATCAAGGTGGGGCTCAACCCGGTCATCGTGGATCTGCTGGAACGCGGCATCCTGAGCGGGGTGGCCATGAACGGCGCCGGGATCATCCACGATGCGGAGCTGGCCATGGCCGGGCATACCTCCGAGGACGTGGCGGCCGAACTGGGGGCCGGCCGCTTCGGCATGGCCAGGGAGACCGGCGAGCTGCTGAACCGGGCCATCTCCGAAGGGGCGCGGGCGGGCCGGGGCCTGGGGGAGTCGGTCGGCGACCGGCTTCGGCGGGAGGGGTTCCCGTTCAACCACCTCAGCATCCTGGCCCGGGCCCACGAGCTAGGTGTCCCCGTCACGGTGCACGTGGCCATCGGCACCGACATCATCCACCTGCACCCCGATGCCGACGGGGGCGCCATCGGAAGCACGTCGCACCTGGACTTCCGCCTCTTCGCCCGGCTGGTCTCCACCCTGGAAAACGGGGTGCATATCAACCTGGGCTCCGCCGTGATCCTGCCGGAAGTCTTTCTCAAAGCGCTGAGCCTGGCCCGCAACCTGGGGTACCCGGTGCGCGACTTCACCACCGTGAACATGGACTTCCTGCGGCAGTACCGGCCGCTCACCAACGTGGTGCAGCGCCCCACCCTGGAGGGGGGCCGCGGCTTCGAGCTGCTGGGCCACCACGAGATCATGTTCCCCCTGCTGGCGGCCGCCGTGCTGGAAAGCCTGGCAGCAGGGCGGAATGCAAAGGAGTAATTCGAAACCATGCCCATCTACGAGTACCATTGCTTGAAGTGCCGTGACGATTTCGAAACCCTGGTGCTGCGGAAAGACGATCCCGTCACCTGCCCCAAGTGCGACGGCCGCAAGGTGGAACGGCTGCTCTCGGCCTGTGCGTTCAAGAGCAGCAACAGCTTCACTCCCTCCAAGGGCAGTTCGAGCTGCGCCTCCTGCTCGAGCGGGAACTGCAGCAGTTGTCACTAAGAACAGGCGTCGGGCGTCAGGCAATGCGAAATGCGAAACCAAGGCCGGTGTCAGGTGTCAGGCATCAGGCGTCAGGCGTCCGAGGCCCGGCTGCAGGTGACACTAGAGGTCAACGGACGATGGACTGCTGAAGGGGACCGGATTCCTCCAGCCCTTCGCCGTTTCTGTCATTGAGGCATTGGGATTTTGAATTTGTTTCGGATTTGGGATTTAGAGCTTCGGATTTATCCAGGGCGATCCGGCGGGTTGGAGGGGATGATGACGGAGGAGGCGGGATTCCGGGTGGGGTTCGGCTATGACGCCCACCGGCTGGCGGAGGGGCGGGCCCTGGTCCTGGGCGGCGTAACCATCCCCCACCCGCGCGGACTGGAGGGCCACTCGGATGCCGACGTCCTGACCCATGCCGTCATCGACGCCCTCCTCGGCGCCCTGGGCGGGGGCGACATCGGTCGCCTTTTTCCGCCCGGCGACCCCGCCTACAAGGACATCGCCAGCTTCGAGCTGCTCGGGCAGGTGATGATCCGGGTGAGAAGGGCGGGGTATCGGATCCACAACCTGGACGCCACCCTGGTCGCCGAAGAGCCGCGGCTGGCAGAGCACATCCCGGCCATGGTGGAGGGGCTCGCAGGGGTGCTGGGGGTCGAGCCCCAGGGGGTGAACGTGAAGGCGACCACCACCGAGGGCATGGGCTTCTGCGGCCGCGGGGAGGGAATGGCGGCCTACGCGGTGGTCAGCCTGGCGCCTGCCGGGGCGGCCGGCGCCACCCGATCAAAGCATTGAGGAGCGAGGCAGTGGCGCTGCGACTGTACAACACGGCCAGCCGGCAGAAAGAGGACTTCCGGCCCCTGCAGGACGGACAGGTGGGCATCTACGTCTGCGGGGTCACGGTCTACGACCTCTGCCACATCGGGCATGCGCGCTCGACGATCGTGTTCGACGTGCTCGTGCGCTACCTGCGCGCCCTGGGGTTTCAGGTCACCTACGTGCGGAACTTCACCGACGTGGACGACAAGATCATCGAGCGGGCCCGCAAGCTGGGCAAAGACCCCGCGGCCCTGGCGCAGGAGTTCATCGAAGCCTTCCACGAGGACATGGGCCGGCTCGGCGTGCTCCATGCCGACGTGGAGCCCCGGGCCACCGAGCACATCGCCGTCATGATCGAGACCATCGCGCTGCTCGTGGAGCGCGGCTGGGCCTACGTGGAGGGTTCCGACGTCTTCTTCGAGGTGACCCGGCTCGACTCCTATGGCCGGCTCTCGGGCCGCAGCCTGGAGGACATGCAGGCCGGCAGCCGGATCGCGGTGGACGAGAAGAAGCGCCACCCGGCCGATTTCGCCCTCTGGAAGGGGGCCAAGCCCGGCGAGCCGCAGTGGCCGAGCCCCTGGGGCCCGGGGAGGCCCGGCTGGCACATCGAATGCTCGGTCATGAGCAGCCACTACCTCGGCCCCTGCTTCGACATCCACGGCGGCGGCCAGGATCTGCTCTTCCCGCACCATGAAAACGAGCGGGCCCAGTCCCTGGCCGTCCACCAGGGCGAGTTCGCCAATTACTGGGTGCACAACGGCTTCGTGACCGTGGACTCCGAGAAGATGTCCAAGTCCCTGGGCAACTTCCTGACCATCCGGGACGCGCTCCGGGAGTACCCGGCCGAGGTGCTGCGGCTCTTCCTGCTGTCCAAGCACTACCGCAGCCCGCTGGACTTCACCCGCCGGGCCGTGCTCGACCTGCAGTCCGGCCTGCTGCGGATCTACCGCACCCTGGAGCGGCTGAACGAGCTGCTGGGACCGGAAGCCGAAGGGCGGACCCTGCCCCTGCCGGCTGCCTTCAGCGAGGCTGCGGAAGACTCCCTGATCGGCCGGTTTGTGCGCCTGATGGACGACGACCTGAACACGGCCGGGGCCGTCGGCCTGATCTTCGAAAAGGTCCGCGAACTGAACCGGCTGATGGACTCCCTGGACGGCGCGCCGGACGAGGCCGGCCGCGCCGGGCTGCTGGAAACGCGCCGGGAGATCCTGCTGGCCGGCCGGACCCTGGGGCTGCTGGAAGGGGAGGCCGAAGAGCTCTCCGAGGAGCTCGCCCGGGCCCAGGAACCGCTGGACAGCGGCCTGATCGAGTCCCTGCTGGAGGAACGCGCCCAGGCGCGCGCGCACCGGGACTGGGGCCGGGCCGACGAGATCCGGGAGCGCCTCAAGGCGATGGGCGTCGTGATCGAGGACGGACCGCAGGGGACCCGTGGAGACCGGATGTTTGAGATCGTCACGGATCTCAAGCCCTGCGGGGACCAGCCCGAGGCCATCGATCGTCTGGCCGAAGGCCTGCAGACCGGGCTGAACCACCAGGTCCTGCTCGGCGTCACCGGTTCCGGCAAGACCTTCACCATGGCCCACGTCATCGCCCGCGTCCAGCGCGCCACCCTGGTGATCGCCCCCAACAAGACCCTGGCCGCCCAGCTCTTCGGAGAGCTCAGGCGCTTTTTCCCGCGCAACGCGGTCGAGTACTTCGTCAGCTACTACGACTACTACCAGCCCGAGGCCTACATCCCGCAGAGCGACACCTACATCCAGAAAGACGCCCACATCAACGAGCAGATCGACAAGATGCGCCACGCCGCCACCCGCTCGCTGCTGGACCGGGACGACGTGATCATCGTGGCCTCGCGTGTCCTGCATCTACGGCCTGGGCTCCCCCGAAGTCTATCACGACATGATCCTGTACCTGGAGCAGGGCCGCATGCTGCCGCGCGAGGACGCCATCCGGAAGCTGGTGGAGATCCACTACGAACGCGGAAGACGTGGATTTCTACCGCGGCCGTTTCCGGGTGCGGGGCGACGTGCTGGACATCTACCCGGTCCACGAGGAGGACCGCGCCGTGCGGATCACTGTTCTTCGGGGACGAGATCGAGTCGCATCCAGGAAATCGACCCCCTCACCGGCAAGACCATCCGGCCGCTGCGGCGCATCACCATCTACCCCGCCACCCACTACGTCACCACCGCGGACATCCGGGAGCGGGCCATCCGACCGGATCAAGGACGAGCTGGACGGAACGGATCGAGTTTTTCCGCGCCCAGGGCAAACTGCTGGAGGCCCAGCGCATCGAGGAACGCACCCGCTTCGACCTGGAGATGATGCTGGAGATCGGCTACTGCCACGGCATCGAGAACTACTCGCGGCACCTCACCGGCCGGGAGCCCGGCGAGCCGCCCCCCACCCTGCTGGACTACTTCCCCAGGACTTCCTGGTGATCATCGACGAAAGCCACATCACCGTGCCCCAGCTCGACGGGCATGTACCGCGGCGACCGCTCCCGCAAGGAGACCCTGGTGCAGTACGGGTTCCGCCTGCCTTCGGCCCTGGACAACCGGCCGCTCAAGTTCGAGGAGTTCGAGGCGCGGGTGAAGCAGGTCGATCTACGTGTCGGCCACCCCCGGCCCCTACGAGCTGGAAAAGGCCGAGCGGGTGGCCGAGCAGATCATCCGGCCCACCGGCCTGATCGACCCGGAAATGGTCGTGCGGCCGGCCGTCGAACCAGGTGGACGACCTGCTCGGGTGGATCCGCGAGCGGGTGGCCCGCAACGAGCGGGTGCTGGTGACCACCCTCACCAAGCGCATGGCCGAGGACCTGACCGAGTACTATGCGGACCTGGGCGTCAAGGTCCGCTACATGCACTCGGACATCAAGACCCTGGAGCGGATGGAGCATCATCCGGGACCTGCGGCTGGGCGTCTTCGACGTGCTGGTCGGCATCAACCTGCTGCGGGAGGGGCTGGACCTCCCGGAGGTCTCTCTGGTGGCCGTCCTGGACGCGGACAAGGAGGGCTTCCTGCGTTCCGAGCGCTCGCTGATCCAGACCTGCGGCCGGGCGGCCCGCAACGTGCGACGGCACCGTGCTGCTGTATGCCGATCAGGTCACCGGATCCATGCAGCGCGCCATGGAGGAAGGGGACCGGCGGCGCCGGATCCAGCTGGCCTACAACGAGGCCTACCACATCACCCCGACCAGCATCCGCAAGGACATCGACAACATCCTGGGGTCGGTCTACGAGGCAGACTACGTGACCGTGCCCGCGGCGGCCGAAGAGGCGGCCGCCTACCGGACCGCCGAGGAGCTGGACCGGGCCATCGCCGATCTGACCGCCCGGATGAAGGAGGCGGCCGGGCAGATGGAGTTCGAGAAGGCCGCCGCGCTGCGCGACCGCATCCGGGAACTGGAGGGCCGGGCCCTGGAGGCGTTCGCGGCGGAGTGATTTGCGCTGCCCTTGAGGACCCCCGGCACCCGGCTTGCCTGCTTCAGGCCTGTGAACGATTGAACCCGATTACGCTTGACGACCGATTTCTTTTCTGCTAGTGAACGATTTCTCAAGCAGACCGGGTAGGCTACGGTGCGGCCGGCCTGAGGAGGCCGGCCCCCGACCGCAACCAACCATCACAAAGGAGGAGGGGATTCATGGCTTACAACGCAGTAGAGATGAAGGACTGGCAGATTTCCGAGGCAGCCGAAGCGAACATGCCCACCCCGGAAGAGTGGCGCGAGAAGCTGGGGCTCGAGAAGGACGAGATCCTGCCCATGGGCAGGATCGCCAAAATGGACTTCCTGAAGATCATCGACCGTCTCAAGGCCAAGAAGGACGGCAAGTACATCGAGGTAACCGCCATCACCCCCACCCCGCTGGGCGAGGGCAAGAGCACCACTTCCTGCGGCCTGATGGAGGGCCTGGGCAAGATCGGCCTGAACGTCGGCGGGGCCCTGCGGCAGCCCTCGGGCGGCCCGACCATGAACATCAAGGGCACGGCGGCCGGCGGCGGCAACTCGCTGCTCATCCCCATGACCGAGTTCTCCATGGGTCTCACCGGTGACATCAACGACATCATGAACGCCCACAACCTGGCCATGGTGGCGCTGACCGCCCGCATGCAGCACGAGCGCAACTACAACGACGAGCAGCTCAAGCGCCTGACCGGCATGCGCCGCCTCGACATCGACCCCACCCGGGTGGAAATGGGCTGGATCATCGACTACTGCGCCCAGAGCCTGCGGAACATCATCATCGGCATCGGCGGCCGCTACGACGGCTACACCATGCAGAGCCGGTTCGGGATTGCGGTCTCCTCCGAGCTGATGGCCATCCTTTCCATCATCAGCGACCTGGCCGACCTGCGCAAGCGGCTGGACGAGATCACGGTGGCCTTTGACAAGAACGGCAAGCCGGTCACCACCGGCGACCTGGAAGTCGGCGGCGCCATGACGGCCTGGATGCGCAACACCATCAACCCGACCCTGATGTGCACGGCCGAATACCAGCCCTGCATGGTCCACGCCGGTCCGTTCGCCAACATCGCCGTGGGCCAGTCCTCCATCATCGCCGACCGCATCGGGCTCAAGCTGTTCGACTACCACGTGACCGAGAGCGGTTTCGGCGCCGACATCGGTTTTGAGAAATTCTGGAACGTCAAGTGCCGTTACAGCGGCCTTAAGCCCCACGTCTCGGTCCTGACCACCACCATCCGGGCCCTCAAGATGCACGGCGGCGGCCCCAAGGTCGTGGCCGGCCTGCCCTCTGGATCCGGCCTACCAGAAAGAAAACCTGAAACTGCTGGAACAGGGTATCCCGAACATGGTCCACCACATCGACACCATCCGCAAGGCGGGCATCAACCCGGTGGTCTGCATCAACTGCTTCCACACCGACACCAAGGCCGAGATCGCCTTGGTCCGCAAGCACGCCGAAAAGGCCGGGGCCCGCTGCGCGGTGTCCACCCACTGGGCCGACGGCGGCGACGGCGCCCTGGAGTTGGCCGAAGCGGTGAAGGAAGCCTGCGACGAGAAGATCGAGTTCAAGTTCCTCTACCCGGTGGAAACGAAGCTGCGCGACCGGGTGGCGAAGATCGCCAAGGAAGTCTACGGCGCCGACGGCGTGTCCTGGACCGCGGAAGCCGAGGCCAAGGCCAAGATGCTGGAAGCCGACCCCAAGTACAACGAATACACCACCATGATGGTCAAGACCCACCTCAGCCTGAGCCACGACCCCTCCCTGAAGGGCGTGCCCAAGGGCTGGACGCTGCCCATCCGGGACGTGCTGATCTACTCCGGCGCCAAGTTCCTCTGCCCCTGCGCCGGCACCATCAGCCTGATGCCCGGCACCAGCTCCGACCCGGCCTTCCGGCGGGTGGACGTGGACGTCAAGACCGGCAAGGTGACCGGCCTGTTCTAGGCTGAGCCGCAGCCAAGAAAAGAAAGGGCGGGGAAAACCCCGCCCTTTCTTTTTGGCGTCAGGCATCAGGCATCAGGCTTCAGGGCTGTGTGAGCTGGGCGGGTCGAGGCGGGTGAGGAGGAAGGAGCCGTCCGGCTCGCGGACCACCTGCAGGCCGTACATGACGATCGTCCGGGTCAGGGGCCGGCCGAAAAAAAAGTCCAGCTCCGCCGGCGCCATGCCGAGCCGTCGGGGCAGCAGCTGCCGCAGCCCGTGATCGAACCGCAGCATTTCCAGGACCCGCGCCACGGCCGCCTCGCCTTCCCGCGGGATCCGGGCGGTCAGGTCGCCCAGGGCGCGGTGGCTGCAGCGCTCCTCGTGCTCGGTTATCAGCCGCAGCAGCACCGGGTCCTCCACCACATCCGCCCGGGCGGCCTTCGGGCCGGCGTAGACCCGCCGGAACTCGGCTGCATCCCAGCAGGCCAGGGCCGCGCACTGCCCCGGGCGATCCGTGTAGATGCGGCAGGTCCGCGCGCCGCTGTCGTAGTATTCGCAGCCCCCGCCGCCGTCCCGCTCCCGGACCTTGAGCAGTTCGCCTTCGGTTTTTACCAGGGCGGCGTTGACGTTGTCGCGCACCAGTTCCCCCGGCCGTATGGTGTAAACGCGGTCGCGGGAAAGGACGCCTTCCCTGAGCAGGCGGGCATCCTCCCGCTGCAGCGTGGGGCTCGAGCCCAGGCAGCACTCCCCGCAGCGCTCGCAGTGGCGCCGGGCGCTCCGGCCCGTCACTTCACCCCTGCCACGGCCTGGGCCACGTTGAAACAGTAGCCGCCCATCTTCTCGAAAGCGGTCAGCATGTCCACCAGGATGAGGCCCGGGTCCACGGTGCAGGCCCCGCTCTGGAGCCGCATGATGTAGTTGCCGCGCATCTCCTCGCGCATGCGGTCGATGTCGTCCTCCAGGACCTGGGCCTCGGCCATGATCCCCAGGTCTTCCTTCTGGATCCCGGCGACCACCAGCTTCACGAACCGGTCGACCCGCTCGGCGATGGTTGCGTAGTCCTGCAGCCCGCCCTCGGAGACCTCCAGCCCCTGCTCGATCAGCTCCTCCCCGAGCTGGGCCAGTTCCTCGACCGCGTCGCCGAACCGCTCCAGGTTGTTGGCCATGCGCATCAGGGAGGCCACCTCCTTGGACTCCTCCGCGCTGATGGGCCGCTGCATGACCTGGACCAGGAACTGGATGATCTCCCGCTGCAGGATGTCGACCGGGTCCTCGCGCTTGCGCCACTTGGCCAGGTTTTCCAGCTTCCTTTCCCGGATGGCCTGCACCACATCCGCGTACATCAGGATGACGGCTCCGCCCATCCGGATCACCTCAGCCCGCGCCTGCCCGATGGCCACCGAGGGGGTGTCGATGTACTTGGTGTCGATGAACTTGAGGTGCCGCAGCTCCTCGACCCCGGCGGACGCCTTCTCCCGCGGGCTCAACCAGACGGCCACCTTCACCAGGTAGGGCAGCACCGCCAGGAAGAACACGGCGTTGACGATGTTGAACAGGGTGTGGGCGTTGGCGATGTAGCGGGCGATATGCGGCTTTTCGCCGGCCACCAGCAGGTCCGGCGGGCCGATGTCCATCATGGCGCCGGTCACCCAGCTGACCAGCCGGATGAACAGCGGAAAGAAGATCACGATGTTCATCACGCCGATGACATTGAACAGCGTGTGCGCCCGCGCCGTCTGGTGGGCCGCCGGGCCGGCCCCGATACAGGCCAGCTCGGCCGTGATGGTGGTGCCGATGTTGTCGCCCAGCACCAGGGCCACGCTGGCCTCGAAATTGAGCAGGCCCTGGCTCGCCAGGGCCATGGTGATCCCCACCGTGGCGCTCGAGCTCTGCAGGATCATGGTCAGCGCCGTGCCCACCAGCACGCACAGCAAAATCCCGTTGAGGTGGTCCGCCTGGAAGCGGGTGAAAAACGAGATAAAGGTCGGGTCATGCTTCAAGGGAGCGAACCCGGCCTTCATGGTCGCCAGGCCGAAGAAGACCAGCCCGAAACCCAGCAGCACGTCACCGATATACTTCCACTTCCGGCGGCCCACGAAGAACTTCAGGAAAACGCCGGCCGCGATGGCGGGCAGGGCGTACTGCTCGATCTTGAAGGCGATCAGCTGAGCCGTGACCGTGGTGCCGATGTTGGCCCCCAGGATCACACCGATCGCCTGGACCAGGGTCATCAGGCCCGCGTCCACGAAGCTGACCAGCATCACGGTGGAAGCGCTCGAGCTCTGAATCACCGCCGTGACCATGGTCCCCACCGCGCAGCCGATCACCCGGTTGTTGGAGACCATGGCCAGGATCTGGCGCATCTTCTTCCCGGCCACCTTCTGCAGGCCCTCGGACATGATCTTCATGCCCAGCAGAAATATGCCCAGGCCCCCCAGGGCCTGGAAAATCACATCGCTCATCCGCTGCTCCTGTTTCCAGAAACGGATTCCCGCCGGATGTCCCGAAAACAGGCCGTCGGTGGGTCGTTCCTCTCGGATCTTCATGGTGCCGCCAGCATAGGGCAATGCTGCGGCCCGGTCAACGCCGCCAAACGGAAGGGACCGCTTCCCGCAGGAGGCGGTCCCTTGCCCGAATTCCCGGCCGTCGGCCGGGTGGCGGGTTGTGACGGGGGACTCGAAACCGGTCAGCCGATCTTGAGCACCATTCCCGCGCCGGTGTCCCCGGCGGCGCAGCCGGCCCAGAGGAAATAGCCGCCGCCCAGCATGGCCACCTCCTCGATGCCCTCGATGATGCAGCGGCCGGCGGTGGGGCCCTGGGGGTGGCCGAAGATCATGGAGCAGCCGTAGTTGTTGAACCCTGCGGCGTCGATGCCCATCTGCTGCGCCAGGTAGAGGTCGTTGACGACGAAGGGGTTGTGGGTCTTGATGGCCTTCACGTCCCGGATGTTGATCCCGGCCTTGTCCAGCGCCATCTTGGCTGCCGGCACCACCGCCATGGCCATGAAACCCTTCTTGGCCCGGGAAAACCCGTAGGAGACCACCTGGACCTCGATGCCGGCATCGGCGCTCAGCTCGCGGGCCTTTTCCCGGGTGGTCACCACCAGCGCGCAGTTCCCGTCAGCCGGATGGGTCTGGGAGCCGAAGGTGTGGATCCCCTCCGGCAGCACGGCCTTGAGCCCGGCCAGCCCTTCCCGGGTGCAGGGCATCACCCCCTCGTCCTCTTCCACCAGCAGGGTCTTTTTCCTGGACAGCCGCACCTCGGCCGGGAACATGTAGCGCTTCTGAAAGGCCCGGTCGTCGGCCAGGGCCATCGAGATACTGCTCGTAGCGCCGCAGCGTCAGGGCGTCGCACTGCTCCCGGGTGAAGCCCGCTTCGCTTGGCCACATTCTCGGCGGTCTGGATCATGGCGTTGCGGGCCCAGGGGTCGCGGTCGAAGTTGTCCATCAGCCAGTTTTCCGAGATCACCTCGCCGCCCGGGCCGTTGGGGTTGGGCCAGACCGTGTGGGGGCCGTTGGAGCAGCGGTCGGTCATGAGGGTGTAGGCGTTGTGGTAAAGGCCGATTTCGATCCCGGCCGCCGCCTGGTAGATGCAGGTGGTGGAGGTGGTGCAGGCCTGGCTGATGGTCATGCCGGGGATGCCGTCGGCGCCCATCAGGGCAGCGGCCCAGGGGCTGCCGTAAAACCACTGGGGCTGGCCGATGGTCATCCCCAGGATCAGGTAGTCGAACATCTTGGGGTCCCAGTTCTTGTGGGCCAGCCAGCGCTTGGAGGTCTCGGCCGCCAGCACCAGGCATGTTCGTTGGCCAGGCTGCCCTGCCAGCGGCAGAAGGGGGTGGAGTAGTAGCCTTTGTAGGGGATGTACGCTTTGGTCAACATGGGCATTCTCCTCGCTTTGATGCGGGTTCGGCGATCAGGCGTCGCTCCATTTTCCGTATTTTTCCCTGAGGATGCGGTGCAGAATCTTCCCCGTGGGGGTTCTGGGCATGTTCTCGTCGCTGACGAAATCGATGGTCTTGGGGCGCTTGAAGCCGGCCAGTTTCCCCCGGCAGAAATCCATGATCTCCTTGGCGAGTGTCTCGTTCGGCTCATGCCCATCGTGCAGCACCGACCACCGCCTTGATGGACTCGCCCCATTTCTCGTCCGGAATGCCGATCACGGCGATGTCCTTGACGGCCTCGTGGGCCCCCACGCACGCTTTCCACCTCGGAGGGGTAGACGTTCTCGCCGCCGGTGATGATCATGTTGGCCTTGCGGTCCACCAGCGTATAGTAGCCGTCCTCGTCCCGTCGCACCATGTCGCCGGCCGACGACCAGCCGTTGTCGAAGGCCTCCTGGGTCTTTTCCGGTTCCTTCAGGTACTCCTTGAACAGCATGGGGGTCCGGTAAAAGAGTTCCCCCACCTCGCCGTCCGGAACTTCCTTGCGGTTTTCATCCAGGATCCGGATCCGGTCGGTGCCGAAGATCTCCCGGCCGATGGAGCCCAGTTTCTTGAACTGGTCCTCGGGCCTGCAGCAGGGTCACCAGGCCGCCTTCGGTGCTGCCATAGGCCTCCCAGAGTTCGGCGTTCTTGAAGTAGTCCATGATGGCCAGTTTGAGATCCTTTCGGGCCGGGGCCGAGGAGATCAGCAGCTGGCGGATGGAGGAGACGTCGATACTTGTGCTTGACCTCATCGGGCAGGGCCAGCATCATGATGTAGTGGGTGGGAACCAGGGAGGTAAAGGTGATCTTGTACTGCTCGATGGTCCGCAGCAGGTCCTCGGGGTCGAAGCTCACCATGTTGTAGACAAACACCGGCGCGCTCACCAGGGTGTAGGGAAAGGAGTAGAAGATGGAGTTCACGTGGCACATGGGCATGACCAGCATGACCTTGTCCGTCGGGCCGCACGCCCATGTTGATGTTGTTCAGAAAGTACTGGGCCAGGTTGCTCTCGTGGGTGCGCATCACCCCTTTGGGCCGGCCGGTGGTCCCGGAGGTGTACATGACGGTCCAGGTATCCGCCGCATCCACCATGAACCTCGGGTTCCTCGGCCTCGAGGCGTGGCCAGCAGGTCCTCATAGCCCACGTAGCCGTCCGGAACCGGCCCGTCGCCCAGGTAGATGTAGGCGTCCCCGGGAACCGGCAGCTTGTCCCGGATGCTGTTGATCAGTTCCACGAAGGGGGCCTCCACGATGAAGCCCTTGCACTCGGAATGGTTGACGATGTACTCGATTTCCGGGCCTGCCAGCCGGAACATGATAGGCACCACGATCTGCCCGCCCTTGGCGCAGCCGGCGTAGATGTCCATCCACTCTCCCCGGTTGTAGGCCAGCACCGCGAAGGTGTCCTGGTGGCCGACCCCCAGGTCGCGCCAGGCCGTTGGCCAGGCGGCAGGAGCGCTCGTTCCATTCCTTGAAGGTGAACTCCCGCTGCTTGTCCTGCCATCCCAGCTTGTCGGGGTAATTGACGGCATTCATCTTCAGCACCGTCCCCACGTGCATCCATTTGCTGATCGTCATGTCCTCGACCTCCTCCTGTCCCGAATCCGGGAAACTTGCATCGTCGCCGCGGGCGAAACGGCTAGTCAATGCGCGAAGAGCGCCGCCCCCACCGCGCCCGTGAACTGCGGGTGCTCGGGCACCAGGATTTCGCGACCGGTGATCTCCCGCATCATCTCCACCAGAAAGGGGTTGTGGGCCACCACGCCGCCGGTCATGACCACCCGGTCGGTCGAGAACGTCCATCTCCAGCACCCGTTTGATGACCGAGAAAAAGAGGCCCCTTGACGATGTCGGCCACCTGCTTCCCCTGGCGGATCTTCTCCAGCACCTCGGTGCCCGCTAAACACCGTGCAGTAGCTGCCCAGTTCCACCATCTGGCGCGATGGCCGGGCCAGACCGTCCATGTCCTCCAGGGGGATGTCCAGCCGCGAGGGACATTTCCTCGAGAAACGCGCCGGTCCCGGCCGCGCACTTGCGGTTCATCTTGAAATCTGAGCCGCTGCCCTTGGGCGTCCAGCTTGATGATCTTGTTGTCCTGGCCGCCGATATCGATAATGGTCATGGCCATGCGGGAAGTAGTGATAGCAGCCCCTGGCGTGGCAGCCGATCTCGGTCTCGGGTCTCCCGGCTGAAGGCGCACGTTCTTGCGGCCGTAGCCGGTGGAGAAGCAATCCGCCACCTCGCTCCGGGAGCGCCCGGCCATTTGCAGGGCCGTTCCAGGCAGGCTTCGGCCGCGGCCGCGAAATCGGTTCCCGAGCGTCATGACCGCATGGCCCACGAGCCGGCGATCACCGTCCAGGATCGCCACCTTGGTCCGCGAGGCCCCCACATCCACCCCGACATAGACCGCCTCAGTCATCCGATCGCTCTTCCAGCTGCTCGATAAAGGCCTCGATGTTGGTCTTGGCCTGCTCTTCGGAGTAGCACCTCAGGTCGTTGAGGTCCCCGTTGATGGTGAGCACCGGGATGCCCAGGTCGCTGGCTCGAGCCGCTCGGGCATGCCGTAGCGGTTGTTGGAGTTGTTGGGGCAGGTCTTGGCGTCGTGGAAGATGATGCCGTCGAATTGGTACAGCGCATGGCAGTCCCGTGATGTAGCGCTCCTTGTAGGCCTCGTCCCGGACGATGAAAAGCTCGGTGTAGGCCCGCGCCATGCTTTCGAAGGGCCGCTCGGGGTCGAGCTGGTCGAAGATCCAGCTGTTGCAGTAGGTGGAGGCCACGACGCAGGCGCTGCAGCGCTGAGAACTGCTCCGAGAGCGACCTGCAGCTTGCCCCAGATGGGCATCCCCTCCCAGTAGAGCCGGTGCCTCTCGCCCTCCACCGCCGCCACGCCCCCGTCGATCCGCTCCTTCAGCTCGGCCAGCAGCAGCTCGTAGTAGTCCACCGCCTCCGGGGTGCCGCGGGCCACCACCGCCGGGCCCATGTGGATGGTGGCGTCAAAAAAGGTCCAGGGCGAGGGGACGGCCGCCGCCGACTCCAGGCAGGCCCGCCAGAGTTCGGAGGTCCGGCGGGAATCGGCCACGGCCTCCTTGAAGCGATCCATGTCGAGCCGCTCGGCCGCTGACCTCTTCCAGGCCCGGCACCAGCTCCTCGATCTGACTGGCAATGTCCTGCACGTTGTGGGGCCGGATCTCGCCCGATGCTCCCGGTGGGTGTGCACCCCCAGCAGGGGAACCTTCAGCTCCCGGGCGTACCAGGAAAACCAGTCCTGGACGTCGCGGCACTGGTTGGTGTTGAAGACCAGCACGTCCGGCCTGGGCACGGACTCGATCTCGTAGGCCGAGGTCAGCGGGGTCTTTTTCTGCAGAAAGGAGCCGACGTCGCTGGTGAGGTAGGAGCAGATGTCGGGCGAATAGCCCACGGCGTTGGCGTAGGGGATCAGGTCGGCGGCCATGCGGGTGGCACCCAGCATGGCGCCGTGGTTTTCGGGGAAGTAGACCAGAAAGCCCATCCCCGCAGCAGCTCGGCCGGCCCCACGCTGGTGCACCAGGCGATTTTCGGGGAACCGGTCCCGGGCGGCCTCGTCCAGCTCCTGGAAGTGGTCTGCCATGAGTTTTTTCAGTGCTGCGGTTGCGGCCAGCTCTTTGCGCTCCGGCTTCCTGTCTTCCATCATGATCCTCTCCGCCGCTTCTCGCAGCCCTCCGATGCCGAAATCCGGCCTCTGACGCTTCGAGACCTCGAAGCCTGACGCACTCCCGCGAATTCCGTCGATTTCACATTTCACCTTGCGTTCGCCTTGCCTCTTGCACCCGCCCGATGCCTGACGCCTGACGCCCCACGCCTGCCTTATTCCATCGCCTGGGCCACGATCTCGGTGATGTCCATGACCTTGATCTTGCCGCGTTCGTCCTTCGGGATGGCCTTGGACCCCTTGCGCAGGTTGTCCTTGCAGGCCGCGCAGCCCGAAACGATGATCTCGGCGCCCACGGCCAGGGCATCCCGCACCCTCTCGGCCGCCATCTCCACGCCGATTTCGGGCATGTTGGCCTGCACCCCGCCGCCGCCGCCGCAGCAGCGCGCCTGGAGCCGGTTGCGCGCCATCTCCACCAACTCGAGGCCCGGAATCTGCCTGAGCAGGTTGCGCGGTTCCTCGAAGATCTGGAAGGCCCGGCCCAGGTCGCAGGGATCGTGGTAGGTGACCCGCTTGCCCAGGCTTCCGCTCGAGCCTGATCCGCCCCTCGCGCACCAGCTTCTCCAGGTAATGGACCGAGTGGTACACCTCGACCCCGAGTTCGGCCAGCCCGGGATAGAGCTTCCTGAAGGTCTTGTAGCACCCGGAGCAGGGGGTGACCAGCTCCCGGGCGCCGGTCGCTCTGATCCGCTCCAGCACCTCTGCGGAGTGGGCCTCAAACTCCTCCGTGCCCATCAGGAAAAGCGGGAAGCCGCAGCAGCCCTCTTCGGTGCCCAGGGTGGTGAAATCCACCCCGGCCGCCGCCAGCGGCTTGAGCAGGCTGGGGACCATCTTCATGTCCAGGTAACTGGGAACGCAGCCCATGAAGAGCAGGGTCTCGGCCCGCGGTTTCAGCCCCTGCCGGCCGATCTTTTCCTTGAACTCCGGCGGGTAGATCTCGATGCGGTCCGCCTTGGCGCTCGCAAAGACGTTGCCCGTCTGCACGATGTTGTCGCGCACCGCTTTCACCGGGGCGGGGGCAAAGCCGGACTGGTAGAGCTTGCGGCGCACCCCTTCCACGATCTCATCCACCTTGATGCGGGCCGGGCAGAAGTAGGTGCAGGCCTGGCAGGTGGTGCAGGTGTAGAAGGCCTGGGCCAGTTCCTCCGAAGGCTCCAGGGTCCCGTTCAGGTACTGAAAGGCCAGGGCGTTTCGGCCGCGGGCGTTGCGCGACTCCCGCTGGGTGACGCTGAAGGTCGGGCAGCCCAGGCGGCAGAAGCCGCAGTGGATGCAGGCCAGGACCTCGTCGTCCACCTTCCGTCCGTAGGAGCGCACCCCCTCCGGGTGCTCGAGCAGGGGCTGGAAGGCAAAGTGGTCGAAGATGTCGGCCGGGCGCCCGCCCTCTTCCAGGTTCATCTTGCCGGGGTTGAGGATGTTGTCCGGGTCGAGAGCCTGCTTGATGCGGCGCATGAGCTGCATGCCGGTGCCCAGCTGGCTCTCAATATGGGGCGCGCGGGTCAGGCCGGTGCCGTGCTCAGCGCTGAGGGTGCCTTTCATCTCCATGGCGGTCGTGACCAGCTCCTCCGCCGCCGCCTTGAGCCGCTTCCACTCCTCCCGGTCGCGCACGTCGGCCACGAACGTGGTGTGCACGTTGCCGTCCCCCACGTGGCCGAAGGTGGTGATCAGGACATTGTGCTTGCGGCTGATCTCCTGGGCGCGGCGGATGGTTTCGGGGATCCTGGTGGAGGGCACGCCGAAGTCCTCGGCGATCGGGATCAGGCGGTTGCCGGGCTTGATGCGCGAAAGGGTCGGCACCAGCCGGCCGCGGGCCAGCATCATCTCCTCGCGCCGGGCCGGGTCGTCGGTCCACTCGAAATCCTGCACCTGGTGTTTGCGGCAGATCTGCTCGATCCGCTCCATGTCCCGCACGACCACGTCTTTGACCCCGTCGGCCTCCATGATCAGCAGGGCCTCGATCCGGCTCACGTCCCGGCCGAGCGCCTCCTCCACCACCTTCAGGCTGAACTTGTCCATGATCTCGCAGCCGGCCAGCTTGATGCCCGAGGTGGTCACTTCGGTCACCGCGTCGCCGGCCGAGTTCAGGTCGCCGAAGACGGCGATGGCCAGGCCGCCGTATTCGGGCTTGGGCTCCAGCTTGACGGTCACCTCGGTGATGATGCCGAGGGTCCCCTCGGCCGAGCTGAACAGGCGGGTCAGGTCGTAGCCGAGCGAGGTCTTGGGGGCGGTGGTGCCGGTGTCGACCACCGTCCCGTCGGCCAGGACGACCTTGAGCCCCTTGATGTAGTCGCGGGTGGTCCCGTACTTGACGGCCCGGTGGCCGCTGGCATTGGTGGAAACCATGCCCCCGATGGTGGCGATGGCCTCGCTGCCCGGGTTGGGCGGGAACATGAGCTTGTCCCGGGCCAGAATGGTGTTCAGCTGCAGGCAGAGGACGCCCGGCTCGAGCCGCGCATAGAAGTCCTGCCGGTTGATCTCCAGGATGCGGTTCATGAGGTGCAGGTCCAGCAGGAGCCCGCCTTTCACCGGCAGGACCGCGCCGGTAACGCTGCTGCCGGTTCCCCGGGCGACCACCGGGACTTTGTCCCGGGATGCCAGCTTCATGACGGCGACCACCTGTTCGGTGCTGCGGGCAAACACGACGGCGTCGGGAACTCCCTGGTGCACGGACATGTCGCGGGAATTGCACAGGCACTCGATGCGGTCGTCGAAAAGGTTCTCCGGACCTACGATTTCGGCGAGTTGCCGAAGGAACTCGGGGGGCACGCTCATGCGTAAGACTCCTCTCGGGATCGGTTCAGGGAACGGCGCAAAACGCAGTCCCCTGCAGCTGCTTCACATCCGATGTGGCTATGATCCAGCTACAACGTAACTGTAGACAATCCGTCGGGAAATTGTCAAGCCTGAACCGGATTCACCCTTCCGGCGCCTTCTCGGCTTTCCCGGGCCGGCCGGCTCTTCATCAAGCTGCCGGGGAGTCCGCCTGGAGCCGGTAGTCCGCCACGGTCTGCTCCAGGGTGGCCGTCAGGCCGGCCCGCAGGCGCGGGTCGCGGTACAGGCGGGCGTCGGCCTCCATCTCCTGCCGGACAAAGGCGAGCTCATTGAACCCTTCGGGGTCGTAAGCCGCGAGCAGCTTTTCGAGGGCCTCGACGGACTGGGGCGCCAGCGGCCGCCCGCGCTCGGCGATCTCCGCGCGCAGGTCCTTGAGCGGCCGGCCCCAGAGGTCGGCATAGTTCTGCGGATTCCGGCGGCGCTCCACCTCCGCGGAGATCCGCTCCGGCGGGGCCAGAGCAGGGATCTGCCCGCTGGGCACCCGCGGGATTTCCTCCGCCGGGCAGGCGGCCAGTCGTAGCGCCGCCGGGAGCAGCAGCAGGCCGGTTTCCTCGTCGTGGCGCTCCAGGGCTTCGGCGTAGGCGGCCTGGTCGGCCCGGGGGTCAGCCGATCGGCTGCGTCTGGGGAAGGCCAGCGGCACCTCCACCACCGTGTTGTAGATTCCGATCTCCTGCAACCGGGGAGCCTTGACCTCGGCGCAGGTCCCGGCCATGCAGGCCGCGTTTTGGGGACCGGCCTTGATCACGGCGCGCGCCACGCCGGCCCAGCCGGGAATCAGGCCGATCATGGCCTCGCTGAAGCACATGCCGCTGCGCGAATCCCCCACCAGATAGTCGGCCATGAGCGGAATCTCGGCGGAGCCGCCGTAGCGGGTGCCGCCGCCGCAGGCGGCGACCAGACGCATGCGGCCGGCCAGCCGGCGCAGGCTGCCGTGGAGCGCCCGCCCCTTCTCCAGCCGGCGGTCGGCCCAGTCATAGAGCCGGTCGATTTCTTCGGCGGCCGCAGCCCGGCTTTCCAGTTCCCGCCGGGTCTCTAGGGTACGGTCCAGGTTGGTGAGGCTCTCTTTCAAATCGCCGCCGGCGTGGACCGGGTCGTTAGCCCCGCAGAGCAGCAGGAATTCGAAGGTTCCGCGCTCCTCAGAGACCCTCTCGAGCCCCTCCAGGCAGGCGTCCAGCCCGGGGTTCCCCACCTGGTGGACCGGCGGGTTGCAGTAGCAGAGCACCGCTCCCGGGCGGCCCTCGAAACGCACCCGGTCGACCATCAGGTAGGCGCTCCCTTGCTCCCATTCGTACACCGCTCCCCGGTTTTCGAGCCCCGGGACCTTGCCGGATCTGATCAGCCTCGCAGGTCCTCGCATGCCGCTTTCCCTCCCCGCCCGGACGTGCCGGAAACAAGAAACCCCGATTCCCTACTCGGAAATCCGGAACACGCCTGCCGAACCGACTCCGGACATCCGGCCTTCTTCCTCACCCCCTCACCCCGGCAGCGGCCCGCGCCGCAGGGCGCCGGAGAAAGGATGAGGGTTCACCCCTCGTCAACCGGCGGCAATATAGCCCAGATCCGACGCCCCAGCAAGCCCAACCGGTCGCGCTTCAGCGGCGAACCTCAAGCAAATGTTGACAAAAACCGATCCTTTTTCTACCCTGACCCTCACCCTGATGGGAATTTCGGCAACCGCGCCCGCAGCGGCCGAGCGAGGAAGATGCCCTATCGCAAGCTGACCATGGTCTTTCCCGGGCAGGGCTCACAGTACGTGGGCATGGGGAAGGACCTCCACGACCGCTTCGACCTGGCCCGCCGGATCTTTCAGGAGGCCAGCGAGATTCTCGGTTACGACATGGCCGAGAAGTGCTTCAAGGCGCCCACGCTGGGCAAGTTCATCCACCGCAGCGACCTGGACAAGACCATCTACACCCAGCCGGCGGTGATGGTCGCGAGCTACGCCTGCTACCGGGTGTTCGAGGAGTTCTGCCGCGAGTGCGGCGTGCGCCTGCAGCCTTCCTTCCTGGCCGGGCACAGCCTCGGGGAGTACACGGCCCTGCTGGTGGCCGGGGCCTTTGATTTCAGGACCGCCGTGCGGCTGGTGCAGAAGAGGGCCACCCTGATCACGGAGTTCTCGGACCACTACCCCGACGCGGGCCTGATGGCCGTGGTGGACAAGGACAGCGAGTTGGAACTGCAGGGCATGGCGGACGCCTGCCGGGACTTCCAAGTCTACATGTCGCTCAACAACACGCGCAAGCAGGTTGTGGTCGGCGGCTTCAAGAAGAACCTCAGCGAGCTTTCCAAGAAGCTGAAAAAAGACGGCAAGCTGGCCACCGTGCTGCGGGTGGAGGGCCCCTTTCACACCCCGCTCATGAAGCCGGCGGCCGAACGGTTCAGCGAAACCCTCGGGAAAACCGTCATCTATATCGCCTCGACCCCGGTGATCGCCAATGCCAGCTCCGAGGCGATCGTGGATCCGGCCCATGTCAGGAAGGAGCTGTTCCACCAGATCTTCACCTCGGTGGAGTGGCGCAGCAGCGTGGAAAAGGCGATCGCCAACGGCGCCGACCTCTTCATTGAGGTCGGACCCAAGAAGGTGCTGACCAACATGCTCAAGGATATCGACTCCGCCATCCCGTGCCTGAACGTGGAAAACCTCGAGTCGCTGGAAAGGACGGTCAAGGAACTGGCCGCCGCCGAGGTCTCGGCCGACGACAAAGCGCTCCTGATACCCGGTCAGGCGGGTCAGCCGCCAGCGATCATGGGCACCAGGAACACCTCGGCCTCGTCCGGCACCGGCGTTTCCGGGAAATGGGGCCGGGTCACGCTGCGGCCGCCGATGCGCACCACGGCGTAGGGGTAGTCGTCACCCAGCTCCTCGAGCAGTTCCGCCACCGTCATCCCCTGCCGCCAGGGGATGGATTTCCCGCCGACCCTGATCATTCGCTGACGCCGCCGGCCTCCAGCACCTCGATTACCTCGGGGAAATCGATCCCCAGCCGCTTTACCGTGGCCAGGGTCGGAACGCCGTCCGGGGTCCAGCCCCGCCGCCGGTAGACCGCATCCTGAAGCTTGCCGTACATCTCCTCCCGGAAGCCGCGCAGCAGGCGGACTTTTTCCGCGCTGCTCTTTTCCCCGACCTCCACCCCGTGCTCTTCGCTCAACTGCTTGTCGTAGCGCTCCCGGCGGGACTCGTACTCCTCCACCGTCACCGGCCCCATGGCCCGGTAGGGGATCCGGTCGTGCGCGCGGCGGCCGAAACCCATGCGCAGGCTGAAGATGCGCTGGAAGTTGTAGACCGCCTCGCTCATGCTGATCAGGTCCTCGGGCTCCGTCGCGCGCCCGGTGACCGCGCTGAAGTAGCGGGCGTACCACTCCACGTGCTTCATGACCTTGGCCGGCTCGCGGGTCTCCTTGTTGTCCTCGGGAATGACGTCGTTCCACGGCAGCTTGCACAGCCCGCACAGCCCGAACCAGGTCCTGAACATGGGGAACCAGTGAAGCGCCTCGGCCTTCTTGCTCAAAGGTGGGCATGAGGTTGTGCACCATGTCCAGGAAAATCAGCCAGGCCTCGTCGTGCTGGGGCCCTTTGAGCGCCAGGCCGTAGCCGCCCTGCTGGGCCAGGGACTCCTTGGTCATGTACTCGGAGAACTCCAGCCCCTTGGCTTCCATGCCGATGTCCTCGAGCAGCGCCTCGTCGGCCCCGTAGTCCCGGGCAAAAATCCGCTTCATGCGCCGCACGCCCTGCCCCGCGATGCGGCCGAAGCCTTCCCCCCGGGCCATCTGGTGGATCAGCTCCAGGGCCGCGGCCCGGTTCCCGAAGTTCAGATCCAGGCCGCCGGTGTGCTCCCGGTTGATCAGCCCCAGCGAGTAGCAGTCCATCGCAAAGGCGATGGCGGTGCCCGCCGAGATGGTGTCCAGCCCGTAGGTGTCGCAGTAGAAGTTGATTTCGATGACCGTGTAGGGGTCGAAGATCCCCAGGTTGGACCCGCAGCCGGCGATGGTTTCGTATTCCGGCCCGTCCACGAAGACCTTCCGGCCCCGGTAGGCGCCCGTCAGCGGCACGAAGTCGCGCACGCCGTGGGAGCAGGCCACGGTGCAGCCCAGCCAGCAGCCGTCAAAGCCCTTGTCGAAGATGCGCCGGAAGGCTTCGGCACCCATGTTGGGCGCCTCCGGGTGCTGCCCGAAGCGGAAGTTGTGGGTCGGGAGCAGGTCGTAGTCGTTCATGATGGTCACCAGATGGGTGGTCCCGACCCGGGCCATCTCGTTCTGCTTGGGGTCCAGCTCCACGACCTCGCTGGTGTGGAGCTTGGCCACCTCCTTGAGGGCAGCCTCGTCGGCCGGGTTGTTGCTGCCGAGGGTGACCGTATCCCAGCGGGCCACGATGGCCTTGAGGCCCTTGTCGGCGAACACCGTGCCGGTGCCGCCGCGGCCGGCCTGCTTGTAGCGGGCGCGCTTGCGCCGCGCATCGTACCAGGAGAAGTTCAGGCAGCCGAACAGGGTGTTCCCCGCACCGGGCCCGGTGCAGACCACGGAGATGCTGCGGGGCTTGTCCGCGCCGAAGTGCGCCGTCAGCAGGGCGCACACCTCATGCGCCTCGGCCGGCAGGCCGGCGATTTCCAGCAGGCGGACTTTTTGGTCCACGCCGTCGATGAAGATCACCGTTTCGCGGTCCGACTTCCCCTGCACCTCCAGCGCGTCGAAACCGGAAAATTTGAGATAGGGACCGAAATACCCGCCCACGTTGGAGTCGATGACCATGCCGGTCAGCGGGGAGAGGGTGGTCACGATGCTCTTGCCCGAGCCGGGGTAGAGCGGCGTCCCGCCAAGGGGGCCCGAAGCGATGCAGAGGGCGTTTTCCGGGTCGTTCCACTTCGTCTCCGGCTTCACGGCCTGCCACAGCAGCCACAGGTCGTACCCCTTGCCGCCGATGAACTTCTGTTTCACCTCCTCCGGAACGGGCTTCACCTCGATCCGGCCCTCCGAAAGATCCACCCGCAGCGTCTGGTCGGTGTAGCCCTGTTTCACCTGCGGCCGTTCGTAGCTCAGCGTCCCGAGCTCCTTCACCTTCAACTCATCCATGGGTTCGCTCCTTTCCCGCATTCGGCCGAAGGCGGCGCGGCCTGATCCGGCGCCTTCGCAATCCGTCTGACTCCGTGTAGTACATCTGCCCCGCTTTTGTAAACACCCCTGATGCCCGCGGGCCCTTCCCCAATCCTTGCGGCCGGCCACATTTCCCTTGACTGGGCCGGCGATATGGACTTTAAACTGTTGCCCGTGCAGGGGCCGTCTGGAGCGCCCGAAACACGATCAGAACGCAGGAGACTACGGGACATGCTGAAAGACAGACAGATCGGCATCATCGGAACCGGAAACATGGGAGAAGCGCTGATCGGGGGCTTGATCCACTCCCGTTCCTCCCAGCCGGAAAACATCATCTGCTCGGACAAGCGGCCCGAGACCCTGAAACGGATCCGGGAAACGTACGGCGTCACCGTCAAGAAAAGCAACAGCGAGGTGGTCAGGGCTTCCGAGATCGTCATCTATGCGGTGAAACCGCAGATCATGGCTTCGGTGCTGAGGGAGACGGCTGATGCGCTGGACATGACGAAACTGGTCATCTCGGTCGCCGCCGGCGTCCCCCTGACCGCCATCGAAGCCCTGCTGGGCAAGGAACTGCGCCTCATCCGCACCATGCCCAATATCGCAGCCATGGTCCGCGAGGGCGCCACCGCCGTGGCCGCCGGGCAGCACGTGCTCAAGAACGACATCAAGCTGGCCAAGGCTGTCTTCGACTCGGTCGGCAAGACCGTGTTCATCGAGGAAAACACCCTCATGGACGCGATCACGGGCCTGAGCGGAAGCGGTCCGGCCTACATCTTCGTCATCGTGGATGCGCTGGCCGACGCCGGCGTGAAGGTCGGGCTGAGCCGGGATGACGCGATCCTGCTGGCCAGCCAGACGGTCCTGGGAGCCGCCAAGCTGCTCCTCGAGACCGGCGAGCACCCCGGCCGCCTGAAGGACCGGGTGACCTCGCCCGGCGGGACCGCCATCGCGGGGCTGCACACCCTGGAAAAGGGGGGGCTGCGCACCACACTGATCAACGCCGTGGAAGCCGCCACCCAGCGGTCGAAGGAGCTGGGGGAGCTCATCCTCAAGAACTTCAACTGATTTCCAGCCAGCAATGGCTCTTTTCCGCAATCCCGGCGTCAATCGGCGGAATCACTTGTGCGGCGTGCAATACCCTGCACGCCTCCTCGTGATTCCTTGATTTCCTTGATCTTGCGAAAAATCCCTCAGTTCCTGATCTGGAAACACGGCCGCCATCAGCTGGATCGATTCCGGAAGCCGCGTTCCGGACAAACCCGCCAGCGTCTCGAAATACTTTGTCCCGCCTGCAAGATAGGTGTCGTTGTGCCCGGCCTGCTCGATCGGGTGGAACCGTTTGGGTTCCCGCGCGGCCTGGTAGATCCTCCGCCCCATCTCGAACGGCACGATCTCGTCCCGCTCCCCGTGCAGCATGAGCTTCGGGACCGTGACCCGCACGATTTTCCCCAGGCTGTCGAAGTGGGCCGGCAGCACAAAGGACAGGGGCCAGAACAGGAGCATGGTGCGCGCCATCTCGCGGGTGCTGGTGAAAGCGCTCTCGATGACGAGGGAGCGCAGCGGCCGGTTCAGCGCCACCTCGATGGCCACCGCCGCGCCCAGTGAGCGGCCGAAGACCGTGATCCGCTCCGCCGGGACCCCCTTCTTCCGCAGCAGCCAGTCGCAGGCCGCCAGACCGTCCAAGTAGACACCCTGCTCCGAAGGCCGGCCCGGGCTCCGGCCGTAGCCGCGGTAGTCGAAGATGAAGACCTGGATTCCCTGCTGCAGGAGCAGGGCGATGTTTTCCAGCCGGTGGGAGATATTGCCCGCGTTGCCATGGCAGAAGAGCAGCACCGGGCCGTCGTCCTCCAGGGGGAAGAACCAGCCGTGCAGTCTGAGACCGTCCGCGGTGGGGAAATGGACATCCTCGAAGTTCAGCCCCAGTTCCGACGGCGTGACGTCGAAATCCCTGTCCGGGAAGAAAACGAAGAACCTTTCGATCTGCGGGTAGAAGACCAGCAATCCGGCGCCGAGCGCCAGCAGCGCGAGCAGCAGCTTTCCGAAACCGAGCGCCATGGCTCCCCGTCGGTTGCTGGTCATCCGTTACCCGTTATGGGTTGGCTTTCCAGGGGCTCGGCTCTTGAACAGCGGGCGCCGAAACCCTATCATGCACAGGCCATGAACCTCAGCGCCCTTTACCGAGTCTGCCGCCTCTGCCCCCGGGACTGCCGCGCGGATCGCAGCGCCGACCACGCCCAGCATGCCTTCTGCGGTGAAAGCGACCGGCTGCGGGTGTCCTACGTCGGTCCGCACTTCGGCGAGGAGCCGCCCATCTCCGGCCGGAACGGCTCGGGCACCGTGTTCCTGAGCGGCTGCTCCCTCAAATGCGCCTTCTGCCAGAATCACCAGATCTCCCACGACGGACTCGGCCGGGCGGTCAGCGCGGTCGAACTCGCGGAGCTGATCCGGGGCATGATCCGGGCACACCCGGTGCACAACATCAGCTTCGTCACCCCGGACCACTTCCTGCCCCACATCCGCGCGGCAGTCCGTTTGCTGCGCAGCGACGGCTGCGACCTGCCGGTGGTCTTCAACAGCTCCGGCTACCAGTCGATCCGGATGCTGAAGCTCGCCGAGAGCTGCGTGGACATTCACCTGCCCGATTTCAAGTACGCCGACCCGGAACTGGCCGCCACCCTGTCGCGCTGCGCGGACTACCCCGCCGTGGCGCTCGCGGCCGTCTCCGAGATGGTCCGCCAGAAGGGCTTCCTGCGCTTCCGCCGGCGGGAGCTGCCGGCGGCCCGCAAGGGGGTGCTGGTGCGCCACCTGATCCTGCCGGGCCAGGTGCAGAACTCCCTCAGCGCGCTGGACATGCTGTTCGTCGAGTTCGGCCCGCACCTGCCCGTGAGCCTCATGTCCCAGTACCACCCGGTGCGGCCGACTGCCTTGCCGGCGCTGGACCTGCGTCTCACCCACGCCGAGTTCGAGCGGGTGTACGACCGCGCCCGCGACCTGGGGTTCGAACAGCTCTACGTGCAGTTTCCCCCTTCGCTGCGCGCTGAAGGGCCGTTGCCTTTCCTGCCCGACTTTCGCAAACCGCAGCCCTTCAGGTGCGGGAGGTCTCAGGGCCGCCAGTAGGGACGGTGCCTGGGGTGCCAGGGGTAGCGGTGGTAGCCCCACCCCCACCAGGGCCCGCCCCAGTAAAAGGCCAGGGGTCGGGCGGGACGCGGATCTCGGTTGCCCACAGGCGGATATCGGTAATTTCCAGGTAGGGATACCGGTAGTCGAGATCGCCCAGCTTGCGCACGACCTGCCCCCGGGCCGTCCCCTGCACCGTCACCCGGCGGCCCTTGCGGTAGATCTCGCTCTCGAGCAGCCCGCGGTGCTGGGCCAGAAAGCGCCCGCCGGACACATCCAGGTCCACCGGCCGGCCCTGCTGGTCGACCCGGGTCTGGTAGATCTCCAGCAGGGTTCCGTCCTTTTTCACCTCGCTGCCGACGATCACCCCGCCCAGCCTGAACTCCTTGCCGCTGTGGGCCTGCGGGTCGGCCAGCAGCTCGGCAAAGGGGGGCTGGGGTTCCTTTGGCGGCCGCCCGACCGTCCAGGGGGCCGCAGCGCATCCGGCCAGGCCCCAGAGAACCAAAACGAACCACAGACCCTGCCTGTTTCTCATGCCTGCCTCCTCAGAACCCGAGGCCGAAACCGATGCCGATGTGCCACTGCGGGCCCGGCGGGTAGCCGGTCTCGAGCGGCCAGAGCTGCATCTCCTGCCGGCCGATCACTGGATAGGTGTACTGTATCTCGCCCAGCGGCCGGACCTCCCACCCCAGCACCGGACCCAGCACGGTGACTTTTCTCCCGTGCCGGTAGATGGCCGGGTCCAGAAACCCCGCAACCCGGATCAGGAAGCGGCCCTGGGAGACATCCTCGTCCGCCGGCCGATGGCGCGCATCGAGGGACTTCTGGAGCACCGCCAGCAGGCTTTCCCCGCTGCGGTTTTCCACCGCGATGATGTCGCCCCCGACCAGGACCACCCGGCCCCGGTGGGCGACCGGATCGCGCGCCAGATCCTCGAAGCGGATGCGCGGCTCGGTCTGCCGCAGGCCCTCTTGGGTAAAAGGGGTGGCGCAGCCGCCGATCACCAGCAGCGCCAGCGCGATCGGCAGACACCTGATTCCAGTCTCAAAAGGTTTTCTCACGAAGCGAGCTCCTTTTTTTCTCTCCGAAGCACGCAAACCGTCCTTCAGGAAGCCTGGGGCAGCCGGCGGCCTTCCCTGAAGAGGTGCAGCTTTCCGGGATTCAGGTTCACGCCCAGCTCCCTCCCGGGCTCGTAATCCGCTCCCGGGGCCAGGCGCAGGGTGATCTTCTCGCGGCCCATGCGGGCATGCAGATACTGCTCCGCCCCGGTGTTGCTGACAAGCTCGGCCCGCACCCGGACCTGGCCGGATCCCGCCTCGGCCACTGCCGCGTCTTCGGCCCGCACGCCAAGCTCAAGCTCATATCCATCATACGCCTCCAGGGTCAGCCCGGTCAAATCCAGGTCGAACCCGGCCCCCTGGAAGCAGAGGCGAGCCCCCGTTCGAAGCAGTCGGCCGCGGTAGAGGTTCATTTCCGGGCTCCCGATGAAGCAGGCGACGAACGTGTCCGCCGGCCGGGCGTAGATGATCTCGGGCGGGCTGCACTGACGGATCACTCCGTCCTTCATCACCACCACCTTGTCGCCCAGGGTCATGGCTTCCACCTGGTCGTGAGTCACATAGAGGATGGTGCCCCGGATCGTGCGGTGCAGTTCCCTGAGCTCCACCCTCACCCGGGCCCTGAGGCGCGCGTCCAGGTTGCTCAGCGGCTCGTCCAGCAGAAAAACCCGGGGCCGGCGCACCAGGGCCCGCCCCATGGCGACCCGCTGGCGCTGGCCGCCCGACAGCTCCCGGGGCTTGCGCTGCAGGAGGTCCGAGATGCCCAGCAGCTCGGCGGCCCACAGAATGTTCTCACGGATCTTCGCCTGGGGCACCCGCCGCATGCGGAGGCCGAAACCAAGATTCTCGGCCACCGTCATGTGGGGATAGAGCGCGTAGTTCTGAAACACCATGGCCATGTCGCGATCCCGCGGGGCCAGGTGATCCACAGGTTCCCCGTCCAGCCGAACCGTGCCCTGATCCTGGGCCTCCAGCCCGGCCACGATGTTGAGCAGCGTGCTCTTGCCGCAGCCGGAAGGCCCCAGGAGAACACAGAACTCGCCGTCCCCGACCTCCAGGTCAACTCCCGCCAGGGCGCTGACCCGGCCGAACCTCTTGCTCACCCTCTGCAGACTCAAAGATGCCATGCCTACCCCTTGGTGGCCCCGGCTGTCAGCCCGCGGACCAGGTAGCGCTCGAAGAAGAGAAAAACCACGAGCACCGGAACGGTCACGATCACGGAAGCGGCCATCACGAGCTGCTTGGACAGGTGAACGCTGCCGGCCAGCTGCACCACGCCGCGAGAGAGGGTGAACTTGGCGGGCGTGTCCAGGAACATGAAGGCGAACAGAAACTCGTTCCAGGCGATCATGAAGGTGTAGAGGGCGACGCTGGCCAGGGCGGGCGCCGAGAGGGGCAGCACGATACGCCAGATCACGCCCAGCCGGGTGCAGCCGTCCATGAGCCCGGCGTGCTCGATCTCCACCGGCAGGTTCAGGAAGTAGCTGCGAAGCATGTAGAGGGCCACCGGCAGAGTCTGGGCCAGATAGACCGGGATGAGCACGTGGAGGGAATCGCGGAGCCCCATCTTGGAGAAGAGCACGTAGAGCGGGATCACCATCACGATCGCCGGGAACATGTAGATCAGCAGGATGCCGTAGGACATCACGGCCTGACCGCGGAAACGCAGGCGGGTGACGGCATAGCCCCCGAGGGTGGCCAGCGTCACCGTGAGAGCCACGGTTGCCAGCGCAACGTAAAGGGTGTTGGCGATCTGGCCCAGAAAGCCGTGCCCCAGCAGCACCTCGGGATAGGCTCCGAAGTCAAGACGCCCCAAGCCGAGGTTGCCCGGGTCGAGGAGGATCTCCTCCAGGGGCTTGAGGGAGGAAACCACCATCCAGTAAAATGGGAAGGCCACCCCGCCGAGGAAGATGGCTCCGGCCAGCACCTTGAGGACCCGGAGCAGGCCCCTTTCGAACTGCTCCCGGCTCATGGTCCCGCACTCCGGGCCTCGCGGCCGATCCAGCCGAAGTACAGCAGCAGAAACACGCTCAGAATCCCGAACAGCACCATGGCCACCGCCGAGCCCGCACCGATGTCGAACTCACCGAAGGCGTAGTCGTAGACCTTGACCGTGAGCACCTCCGTACCGGCCTGGCCCCTGGTCAGCAGAAAGATGTCGTCGAACTTGTTCATGGTCCAGATGAACCGGAACAGGAAGAGGGTGGAGAGCACCGTCGCCAGCTGAGGCAGGGTGATGTGACGAAAACGCTGCAGCGGGCTGGCCCCGTCCACGGCTGCGGCCCGGTAGAGCTCGGCCGGGATGGCCTGCAGGCGGGCCAGAATAAACAAGAAGGCGAAGGGGAAGTATCTCCAGCCCTCGAACAGAACCGCCATCCCCAGGGCCAGGGGTATCCTGACGGCCAGGCCGGCAACCCGGAACTCCCACCAGCGCTGGGACAGGAAGGGGATGGGCTGGGAGAGCAGGCCTTTCTTCACGGCCAGCCAGTTAAGGACCCCCAGCTGCGGGTCGAGAATAAAGCTCCAGGCGAAGGTGACCGCCACCACGGGGGCAACGTAGGGGAAGATGAAAAGCCCGCGCAGGAGGTTCCGGCCGGGAAATTCCTCGTGCACGATCAGGGCCGCCGCGAGGCCCAGCAGGATGGACAGCGCGCTGCCCCCCAGCGTGTAGGTCAGCGTCGCCCACAGCACGGGGAGAAAGTCGGGGTCCTGGAGGAGCTTGCGGTAGTTGGCGAGGGTCAGGTTCCAATCCCACAGCGACTGGTCCCGCAGGGTGGCCAGGGAAACCGGCTTGAAGCTGAGCCAGATGTTCCAGGCGACAGGAAAGAGGACGAACGCCAGCACCACGGCAAAGGTGGGCAGCACCAACCAGAAGGCCAGCCTGGCCTCCCTGTCCTGGAACGAACTCGCTCGGGCCGCCATAACCGTTCACTTGGGGTCAGATCCGGCCACAGGTCAAATCCGACCCCTTCCCTGTTATTCGAGCGCCTGCACCCGCTCCTGCATCAGCCGGGCGGCCTGGGAGGCATCGAGCTCCCCGTCCAGAAAGCGCTTGAGGATTTCGGGAATCACCTTGGTTCCGTAGATCTTGGACACCAGGGCCCCGCGACCGGCGGCAAAACCCCAGCGGTCGAAACCCTCCACCCCGGCGACAATGCTCCTGACGACTTCCGGGCCGTAGAACTGCGAGATCCTGGCCCGCGTCGTGACCCCGAACTCCAGCTCCATCCAGCCCTCGATGAAGCGGGAGGGTTCATCCGCAGTCCCCTTGCGCACGGGCAGCTTGCCCTCGGCGGCCATTCCCAGCCAGCGGGGATACCCCTCGTTCAGCAGGAATTTCACCCACTGCCCGGCAGCCTTGCGGTCGGCGTCGCGGGTGATGCCGAGATAGCTGATCTGGCCGTACTGCGCGCTTCCCCGCGGACCGCTGATGATCGTGACGAAGCCGGTGTTGCGGGCCAGAAATCCCGGCTCCCCCTTGGCGATGTCGGGCACCACCGGCTGATCCCGACGCAGCCCCGAGAGTTCATCCAGGATGAACGGCGACCAGATGATCATGGCCGCCCGCCCGGAGAGGTAATCCATCCGGGTGTGCAGCCAGTAGAGGTTCCCCGGCGGGGTGAATCTGCTCAAAGCCCCGTAGAACTCCAGCGTTTCGATCATCGCAGGGGTGTCCAGGGCCACCCGGCCGTCGGGACCGATCAGGTGCGCCCCGTTGGACAGGGCGAAGTGCTCGAACACCTGCTGGGTGTAGGTCTGCCCCGGGTCAGTGGCCACCTCGAACCCCCACATCAGGGGCGGGTTGTGCAGGGCAGCGGCAGCCTGCCGGATATGTTCCCAGCGATCCGGGACCGGCAGGCCTTTTTCGCTGAACATATCCCGGCGGTACAGCAGGAGCTGGCCCCAGCCGTCCGCCGGAACCGCCGCGTAGCCCCCGCCGCTCTTCACCAGCTGCAAGGTGCCGGCCCCAAAAGTCCCGGCTCCCAGCTCCTGGATCACCGCGCCGGCGGCATGGCTGTCCAGGATGCCGGCCTCTGCCCATCCCATGGTGAAATCGATCGGGTGATAGATCACGTCCGGCAGCGATCGGCCGGCAAAAGCTGCGGTGATCCGCTGGGCCAGCAGGTTTTCCTCCACCGGCACCACGCGAACCGTGATCCCGGTCCGCGCCGCGAAATCGCCCGCGATCCCCTCCTGAACGGCGAGCCGATCCTGTTCCACCTCCGTGGTCCAGAAAGTGATCTCTTCCTGGGCGGTCGCCATGCCTGGAGCGACCACTGCCAACCACAACAGCGCCAACAGCCAAGCTCTCGTTTTCCTCATGGGAAGCACCTCCTTTCCCGGCTCATCTCCGCCGGGCCGCTGCCGGGCAGTCGGCTGCAGAACGTCTCCGGATACAACCTGCAGCTGCCGGCAGCACTTGTGGAAAAAAACGAACGCGGGACTTGCAGGCTCAGAAAATGCATCCAGCGAGGAAGGGTTTCGTACGTCCCGGTTGTGCTGAGAAGACCTTCAGAAAGCGGGATTCAGCGGGCCGCGAGGTTGAGCTTGAGTAGGAGGTCGAGCGTCCTGCAAAAGGTCTTGGGGCGTGAACCGCTTCAGTCGCTTGATCGGCATCCCGGTTCGCTTTTTCCAACTTTAGGCCAGTTTCCCCTTTCGATCAAGTCCTTTTTCCCGATCCCTGGTTTCCGGCCGTTCCTAAACGGGAGCTCGTCCTCTCAATCCCCCTGCCGGCGGCCCTCGGGAAAAAGTCAGCGAGCCAAGGGGTTTCTTCTCCCGACCTTCAGTTGCGCCGGCGGGCCGCGCCGACTGACTAGAAGTACACGATGATCTCGGCGAAAATCATGACAAATATGGGGACGGGCGTGACTTATTGACTTTTCAATATTTGCTCCTCCAGGCTGTCCGCCTTCAGGCCTTTCCGCCCACGCATAATTGACCGGCTGACCGCTGAAGGGCTTACGTTCAGTTCCTTCGCCACCTCGGCGCACGTCAATCCGAGCCGGCGCACGGCAAGAAAGCAAACGACGGCACGTGCCCTCGCGATTCCCCGGGACCTGTTGCCGGACGTAAGTTCCTCCGGCTCCATCCCGAAATGAGCCGCGGTTTTCTCGATTACCCGTCCAAGATCCACGCCCCGTTTCTTGAGCAGCGTCTTCTTCGTCCACTGCTCCTCGGTTTCTCTCAACACCCGCTCCACGAATTCCGATCCCCCCAGGATTCGTTCGTCGCCTTTCAATCTTACGCCTGACCCCCTCAGCTTTTTGTATTCCCTCCAGCCCCCCGCAGAACGGATTATCCCCCCGCCTGCCAGTTCCGGGCGACTCCCCTTCTCGGCGCCCTCTGACACGAACAAGAGATATTTCTTCCTGGCTTCCCCTTCTGTTCGGTCAAAACAACTCAACACGTACTCGCGGTCCTGCCAATCGCTCTTCCTGCGCCCGGCCAGCACCGAATGCCCGGAGTAAGGGTAGTCCTCCAGTTGTTCAAGGTCTTTCACCAGCCCGGCCCGAAGAGGGTTGAGATGAATATAGCGCACAAGCTCTTGCAGGTATGGATCCTCTTCGCAGAGGATGGACTTGTATCGGTTTTGAAAAAGGTGGCCGTGGCGGCGATATCGGCGGTTGAAGCTCCCCGCGTAGCCGGTCAGAACTTTCCCCATCAGACGGGCGACGGGAACCATTCCCGTCCGCAGAAGCAGGTGGGCATGATTGTCAAGCAACGCCCAAGCGTAACAGGAGGTGGACGTCTCAAGCAGCAATCGTCCGAGTCGATGAAGGAAGTCCTCACGATCCCCGTTGCTCCGAAAGATCGCTTTCCCCTCGATCCCCCGAACCATGATGTGCTGGACGGCCCCAGGGGCATCTATCCGTGATTGACGCGGCATACTCATTTTCTAGTCCGAACTTAGGAATAAATCAATAAGTAACGGGCGTCCCCACGGTTGGTGGCTTCTTGACCCGGCATCGCATTGGCGCTAACGTAATGCTGCGGTTTTGAACCGCGGGCAAGGCACACCTAGAAAAAACAGCGCCCTGCCAGTAAGTTAGGAGGGTGGGACAGCATGGCAGACCTCACGACAGACCGGATCCGGCGACAGGTGGCCGATTCAAAAATGATTTTCAGGCGCGGCCTCTCGCTTTTCGAAAACGGGGCCTTCCTTCTGAAGGAGTCTGATCCTGAAAACGGGCAATTCACCTATCACGTGGACGGCAGCTACGGGGACTACGAAACCAGGATCCAGATCCAAAACGGAGACCTGCGCTTCTCCTGCACCTGCCCGTATCCGGGAGAGGGCTGCAAGCACGTGGTGGCAGTGCTGCTGGATGCCCGGGGGATACTGGAGCGCTGGGACAGCCAGTCGGGGAGGTCCCCGGAGGATGACGAGGCTGAGCGGAGCGATTGGCTCTCGACGGAGGAGATCCGGGCGCAAGCGCTCGAGGACCGCCGGAAGCGGGCCCGCACCGAGGTGTTCACCGTCACCGAGGGGGACACCTACAAGGGAGAACACCTGCTCGAGACGGCCGCCGGCAAACAATACGTCGCCGCCCTGCATGATCCGGCTGCCGGCCGTGGTCGCTGCAGCTGTCCGGATTTCCAGGTCAACCGGCTTGGCACCTGCAAGCACATCCTCCACCTGACCAACTACTTCAAACGCAAGCGGGATTTCAAGACGCGGATCGGCCAGGAGCGTTTTCCTTTTGCGGACATCTATTGGGATTCCCAAGCGCAATGCCCCCGCCTCTATTGTGAGAAACCGCTGCAGGGGCGCAGGAGCCTGCGCGGGGTACTTGGCCCGCTTTTTTCGCCCTCGGGGGAGTTCACCGGCAAAGACCCGGTGACTCTTCTTCCCGCCGCCAACGCCCTGGCGACGGTGAAGGCTGTGCGGATTCACGAAGAGGTGTACCGGCAAATCGAAAACGAGCTTCAGCGCCGCGAAATCGACCCGTCTGACCGAAGCGGCCGCCATACCGCCGTTGGAACTCAAGACCCAGCCCTACCCTTACCAGAGCGAAGGAATACGATTTGCACTCTTCAAGCCCGCAGCCCTGATCGGCGATGAGATGGGGCTCGGCAAAACGCTTCAGGCGATTGCGCTGGCCATGCTGAAAAAACAGATCTTCGGGTTCGGGAAGGTCCTGGTGGTGACGCTGGCGTCATTGAAGGAGCAGTGGAAGCGTGAGATCGATCGGTTCACGAACCACAGAGCCCTGATCGTGGAAGGCCCCCCCGCAAACGGCAGGCCATCTATGAGGGCGACGGCGCCTAGTTCAAGATCACCAACTACGAGGCGGTTCTCAGGGACGTCACTGGTGCTGTCACGATTCAAGCCCGACCTCATGATCCTGGATGAAGCCCAACGAATCAAGAATTTCTCGACCAAGACCGCCGATGCGGTCAAATCGATTCCCCGCTGCCATGCACTGGTTCTGACCGGCACCCCCCTCGAGAACAAGTTGGACGATGTCTACTCCATCGTGCAGTTTCTGGATCCTGACCTCCTGACCCCGCTCTGGCAATTTGCTGCCGACCATTTCATGCTCAGCCGCAAGAAAGCCGGCAAGATCCTTGGATACCGGAATCTTGACCAGCTCCATGAGCGGCTAAAGACGGTGGTGATTCGGCGACGCAAGGAAGAGGTTCTGCAGGATCTCCCGGAAACCGTGGAAAACACCTACTACCTGGATCTGCACCAGAAACAGAGGGAAATCCACAGCGGCTACATGCAGGCCCTGCTGCCGCTGATCAACAAGAAGTTCCTCACGCCCATGGACATCCGACGCATTCAGGAATTGCTCCTGCGCATGCGGATGGTGTGCAACTCCACCTACCTGATCGACCGCAAGACGCACATTTCCCCGAAACTCAAGGAGCTGGACGGCATCCTGGATGAACTGGTGGTCCAGAACCGCCGGAAGATGGTGATTTTCAGCGAGTGGACGACCATGACCTATCTCATTGCCCGCCACCTGTCGGATGCGGGAATCTCCTTTGTGGAACTCTCGGGCAAGATCCCGGTCAAGAAACGTCAGGCCCTCATCGATGAATTCACCCGCAACCCGGACTGCCGTGTCTTCCTGTCCACCGATGCCGGCGGCACCGGGCTCAATCTGCAGGCCGCCGACTGTGTCGTCAATTTCGAGCTGCCCTGGAGTCCGGCAAGGATAAATCAGCGCATCGGCCGGGTGAACCGCATCGGCCAGAAGAGCCGCTGCGTCAACGTAATCCACCTGGTTGCCAAGAACAGCATCGAGGAGAAGATCCTGGCTGGCCTGCAGCTCAAGGCCGACCTGTTCAAAGGCGTCTTCGACGGCGGCATCGATGTGGTGGAGTTTACCCAGGAAAAACGGGTGGAGCTGCTGAACCGCCTGCGCGAGATGCTTAACGAGGAACCGTTGATACCCTTGGCCGAGGGGTCTCCCTCCGATGAAATCCCCGATGATGCCCCCTACTATCTCAACCCCCAGGCGCTGCAGGCGGCCGAGAACCAACCCCTGGACGTGGCAGCCGAAGAAACCATGATCCGCGGCGGCGAAAACCTCCAGCAGGGGCTCGCCGACGATCTTATTGCCAAGGACCGAGAAACGCCTGCTCCACACTCCGCCCCTCCAGCCCATTCTCCGGAAAAACTCGAAGCGGTCCTGAATCAGGGCATGGCCTTTCTCGGCGGATTGGTGGAAATGGCCACCGGAACTCCTCTGGTTCCTACCAGCGGAGATGGCCGCCTGCTCAGCATCGACCGCAACACCGGTGAAGTGACGCTCAAGTTTAGGCTGCCCGGCCTGAGCGGAACGGTCGGTTCCGCTGAATCCTCGTGACCGCAAAGGTTAAGCATACGGAGTGAGAAAATGGACCACGCCGACCTGGACGCATTGATCGCCGAGATTACGCTCGACGCTTATGGTGTGGACGAGCAGCTATGGGCTTTTCGGCAAATCCTGGAGGACGAAGTTTCCCTGCCGGCAGACGGCTTTGTGATCGGCGAACCAGTTTCGGTTCTTCTGATTGACTTTGACGGCAATGAACGACGCGGGCTGACCGCAACATGCCGGCGCGAGGATGGCTCCGAGCACGTGATTGCGGCTTCTGAGGTTGTCTTTTCTCAAGGCTCCAAAGCCGCACGCTACCTCGCAGCCTACCGCAAATGGCTCGGACTCGATCCTTTCCCTGAATCCAAGCCGACGCCCTCGCGGAGCAGGCGGCAGCACAAGGCCAAAGCGGAAGACCTCGACCTAAGCGGGCCGGTCAAGCTTATCGTCCTCGCGGTAAAGGATCGTGCGGCCAGCTGCCGGGTTCCGGGAACCGATCGCTTCATCACCTTGCGTGCAAGCGGGCTTTACGACCTGGTGCCGGGAGAAATCGTCACGGTGACGCCTAAGAAACAGTGGAGGTACGCCGGCCACCCCTATCTGTCCGGTGAAATTCAAGCCACTAGGCTGGATATGGCTGCCCTCGGCCTGGTACCGTTAAGGCTCGATGACAGGGGTCTGTGGGATCCAGAAGCCGAATACTGGGGCGAGGACGACGAACCGGTCGAAGAATGGGCCAAGCCGATCATCGCCCGCGGGCCGCGTTCCCAATTCGAGATGGAACAGGTGCTGCCGGGAATGCACCCCGAGGATCCATTTTCCGACCCCATTCTGGAGTCCAACGATCTCAAGCAGGCGGGCGCCCGCCAAGAAGCGCACCGAATCCTCATGGGGCTCTGCCAATCCGACCTGCGCTGCCTCGATGCGCATGCCCACCTCGGCAACCTTGTGTTTGACAGGACGCCGGAGACGGCCATCCGCCATTACGAAGTCGGCCTGCACATCGGGGAGCTTTCGCTCGGCAGTGAATTCGATGGGGTGCTGCTTTGGGGTTTCATCGACAACCGTCCGTTCCTGCGCTGCTTGGAGGGTTACGGACTTTGCCTCTGGCGCCTGGGTCGTTTTGAGGAGGCGGGCCGCGCTTTCGAGCGAATGCTGAGGCTGAACCCCTCGGACAACCAAGGGGCTCGTTTCCTGATCGCGGATGTCAAGGCCGGCAGGAGCTGGGAGGACCACCTGAATTCATGGCAAAACAGGCGAGGCGAAGAGAAGAGAAGTGGACATCAGTGCTTTGAAGGACATCCCTTCCTGGGAGTGGCCGGAAGACGCGGACGAATTGCTCCTGGAGATTCTGCGGAATGACCAGGCCGATGAATCCGAGCGACTGCTGGCCGCGCGGCTGGCGAGCGAATACAGCGTCATCAACGACGAACTGGCCGAGGCCCTGCTGGCCCTCGTCCCCAGCGACGCGGCATCGGCTAAACTGCGGGGCCAGGCGGCCATCTCGCTGGGGCCGGTGCTCGAGCAAGGCGACCTCGAGGAATTCGAGGACCCCGATGACCTGCCGATATCGGAGCAGACATTTCACCGGATTCGGCAAACGTTGCGCAAGGTCTTCATGGATGCCGGGGCTCCCAAGGAAACCCGGCGCCGGGCCCTGGAGGCTTCGGTGCGCGCTCCGGAGGATTGGCACCCTGAGACCGTGAGGACTGCCTATGCCGACAGCGACGAGGACTGGACGCTCACCGCGGTCTTCTGCATGCGCTTCATCGAAGGCTTCGAGGAGCAGATCCTCGAAGCGCTCGAAGCCCGTGATTCGGATATCCGCTTTCAGGCGGTCCTCGCGGCCGGCAATTGGCAAATCAATGCCGCCTGGCCGCACCTGGCCGATCTCCTCACATCCGAGCACAGCGACAGGGACCTGCGGCTGGCCGCGATCGAAGCCGCCGCCGGAGTGCGGCCGGAAGAAGCCGCCGCGCTGCTCGCAGAACTCACCCAGGATGGGGACGAGGAGATCGCTGAGGCGGCCATTGAGGCCCTCAGCATGGCAGAGGCGCTCATGGAAGGGGAAGACCTGGAGGAGGAATTTGACGAAGAGGATCCCGGCCCCTATCGCCACTGAGGGCGATCCGAAAGCCGGCGCCGATTGACTAGAAGTACACGATGATCTCGGCGAAAATCAGGCTCGGATAGGCGCCGAACTCGCTGGGGATGCGCAGCCCCTCAAAGAGGTCGAACTGCGGGCGGGCGCCCAGGTTCAAGGCGGCCCCCAGGAGCAGAGCCGAATTATCGGACAGGGACAGGTTCAGGGTCGGCTGGACGTGGAGGGAGGAATCGGTCAGGGAATAGATCGCCGCGCACTGCCCGACGAGCACCGGCAGGATTTCATAGGAGATCAGGAAGCCGGCGAGATGTCTGCCCAGGTGCAGGAGGGCCTGGTTCCGGAAACGGAGCAGCGCCGCGCTCAGGTCGTGGGATCCGCCGCCGCCGTTGTAGAGGTACTCCGCCTGCAGCGTCAGGCTGTTGTCGAAGCGGTGCCCCAGGCCGAGGACGGCCGTGAGCGCGTCCTCGAACAGGTCGCCCTCGAGCGGCGGCGGCAGGGCGGGGCCGCTGTCGGCCCGGAAGAAGGCCGCCTCCGCCCTCACCTCCAGACCCCGGTGCTCCCCCACCAGAGCCCCCCCCAGCTGCCAGCCGCCGTAGATCTTGCCTCCCTGCACGGCGAAATCCCAGCCCTTCTGGTGGGTGAACCAGCGGGCCAGCACGGACGAGCCGTACCAGGAGGCGTCCACGGTCCGGTCGCTGCCCGCGTAGCCGCCCTGCAAATCCAGCTCCCGGCCCACCACCCCGACCAGGGTGACGCCGGCAAGGTCCCCGAGAGCGACGTCGAGCCGCAGGGCGTCGACCCCGGCCTTGTACTCCCGGTCGAACTGCCGCGCGTCGAAGGGCAGGTACACGTCCAGCGGGTTCCAGAAGTAGGCCTTGCCGAAGGTGAGGGCCTGGCGGCCCAGGGTGAGGTCGGCCCAGGCGCCGGAGAGCCTCAGGTTGAAGCGGTCCAGCCAGAGGCTGGCCTGCTCCCGCTCCTCGCTGACCCATTCCCGGGTATCATCAACGGCGCGGTAGCGGGTCTTCGCGGCTGAGAGGTCCAATCCGCCCGCGCCGGGCGCCGCGCCCGAGGAAGCGTAGGTCAGGCTCTGGACCAGGTGAAGCTCCAAGGCCAGGTTTTCCCGCGGCCGCCCCCCGGCGGTGAAACGCAGCAGGTGCTGCAGGTACTCGTCCTGGACGTTGCCCTGGCCGAAGAGCAGGGGGAAATCGTAGTTGCGGGCCACGGCGCCCACGCTCCGAAAACTGCCGTCCAGGCTGTAAGCGCCCCGGCTGTCGCCGACCAGCGCCGCGGACCGGCCGGCCGTGAAAAGCACGGACAGCAGGCCCAGCGCCAGACCGACAGACCATCTCATGGTGTACTCAGGACGCTGACCAGGGCCCGGATCCCCACCGCTCCCTGCAGGATCGAGACGATCAGGGTGCCCGTCAGGATCGCCCTGGAGAGCCACAGCCGGAACTGGGGATGACCTCGCCGGAGAAAGAACGTGTGGATGCCGAAGGCGAAGAGCCCCCCGGCCGCCAGGACCAGGGACAGCACCGCACCCGGCACCGTGTGCCTGGCGGTCTGGAGCAGCCCCCACAGGATGACGAACACCAGAGGCAGGTGCAGTGCCAGGAATCCCTCCAGGCCGCCCCGCAGGCCGAAGAGCTCCCATTCCCGCCAGTAGGCGGAGTCGATTTCATGGACGATCAGCAGGGTGGCATTGATGATGTACAGCCACAGCAACGCATCCCACATGGGACCCCCCCTTCAGTCCTTGAATGATCAGGGGCCGCAGCCTTTCAGGCCGTGCCGGTCTCGCCCGCTCCGGCTTCCCCCACGAAGCGGCCGTCCTTGAGAACCAGCAGCCGGCGGGCCAGCTTCATCACCGCGTGGTCGTGGGTGGAGAAGAGGAAGGTGACGCCCTTCTGCTCATTGAGGGTCTTCATCAGCTCCAGCAGCCCCCGGGCGGTCTTGGAATCCACGTTGGCGGTGGGCTCGTCGGCCAGCACCAGGGCCGGCTCCGCCGCGATGGCCCTGGCGATGGCCACCCGCTGCTGCTGCCCTCCCGAGAGCTCCCGCGGAAAGCGGTTTTCGAGACCGCTCAGACCCACTTCGGCCAGCAGCGCCCCTACCCTGTTCCTGCGCTCCTCCACCGGGACGCCCTGGAGCATGAGCACGTATTCGGCGTTTTCCATGGCGGTCAGCACCGGGACGAGGTTGTAGGCCTGAAAAATAAACCCGATCCGGTCCCGGCGAAGGCGGCTGAGGCCGGAGCCTGACAGCGTGCCGAGATCCTTGCCTGCCACCTCCACCCGGCCCGCGGTGGGCCGGTCCAGCCCGCCGATGATGTTGAGCAGCGTGCTCTTGCCCGAACCCGACGGGCCGGCCATGGCCGCGAACTCCCCCCGCCCGAGGCTCAGATCCACCCCCCGCAGGGCCCGGGTGACCACTTCGCCCCGGCCGTAGTCTTTGACCAGTCCCTGCACCTGAACGATCGTGTCATCCATGAAACCCTCCTTCCCCGTCCTCACCTCAGGGTGTCGGTGATGGAGAACCGGGTGGCGTGCCGCATGGGGATCAGGCTGAGCAGCGCCGTGGCCCCGCAGACGACAACGGCCGTCCAGAGCAGGACCGCCGGGGACAGCTTGGCGTGCAGCTTGGTGCTCAGAGCAAAGCCCGAGATGTTCACCGACTCGCCCATCAGCGAAGTCAGGTCGATGCCGTAGCGGTGGGCCAGGTACACGGCTGTGCCCCCGATCAGCATCCCTGCGCACGACCCGATCAGGCCCAGAAACACCGATTCCAGGAAGACCTGCAGGCGCAGCTTGCGCGGGTCGGTCCCCAGGGCCAGCAGCATGGCGAACTCGCGCTTGCGCTCCAGCACCGACATCAGGATGGTGTTGAAGATCGTGAAAAGAATCAGGAAGATCAGGATCGCCTGAAAGACCAGGTTGGACCCCTTGTCCATGCGGATGTAGGAGGCCACATCGGGCAGGACCTCCTGCCAGGGGATGACGGCCATGGGGAACCGCCCGGCCGCCCGGCGCGAGGCAGCCAGCACCGCCCCCTGGTCTTCCGAGTCCCTGAGCACCACACCCATCCGGGTCGCGCCGGCAGGCGGCAGGCGGAAGAGGCGCCGGGCGAAGTCGATGGGCATCTGCAGGACGTAGGCGTCCATTTCGTCCGAGCCGGTCCTGAAGATCCCCTTCACCCGGCAGAGCTCCTCCACCAGATCGCCCCGGACGTTGTTGGTGGCGAGGACCATTTTCCTGCCGACCCGCAGATTCAGCTTGTCGGCCATCCGGCTGCCGACGACCACCAGGGCTTCGCCGCGGCCCTCCAGATAGTCGCCCGCCACGATGTTCCGTGCCAGCGGCGAACTGGCCGCCTCCGCGGCGGGCTCCACACCCATGATCGCCACCGGCACGTTACCGGCCCCTGACTTGGCGATACCCTGCCCGAGGACCAGCAGCTTGGTGTTTTCCACCGTCGGCCAGCGCTCGACTTCGGCCCGCAGCCCCTCGGGCACCTCGATCCAGAGGTCCACCGCCGGCGCAGCCGCGTAGTCCGGGTGCTCGAAGGTGATGTAGCCGGCCTGCATGCGCACCATCTGGTCAATCATCTGCTCGTAGACGCCCTCGGAGAGTGAAATAAAGAAGGCGGCAAAGCTGAGGCCGAAGGCGATCGAACTCACCGTGATCAGGGTTCTCCGCCGGCTGCGCCAGATGCTCCGCCATGCAAGCCGCAGAATCACGCTGCCGCCTCCTCAGACATGGTTGAGGGCCCTCACCGGGTCCAGCCGCGCGGCGATGGCGGCCGGATAAAGGGAGGCGATCAGGCAGACGGCCCACATCACGATGAGGGGCAGCAGTACCGTCTTGAGGCTCATGGCGCAGCGCCAGACCGGGTCGAAGGCCACGCCGGCCACACTCACGTCGCCGGTCGCAAAACGCGTCATGTCCAGGCCTTCCAGCTGGAGGTAATAGGACACCGCCACCCCCAGCAGAGCGCCCAGGAGGTTGGATACCAGGGCGAGCACGAAGGCCTCGGCGGTGACGTCCCGCAGGATACGCCAGGGGGTCGCCCCGAGGGTCTTCAAGATGCCGAATTCGCGGATCCTTTCAAAAGTCGCCATGAGCATGGTGTTCATCACTCCCAGGGCGGCGGCCATGAAGAAGATCATCCCGAAAATCCAGATGCCGGCATCCATCAGGTTCACCATGTCCGAAAGGGCGGGCATGAGCTGGCGCCAGGTCTTCACCTCTTCGCCCGGGGCCGCCTCCCGGGCGGCGGCCGCGAGCGCCGCCAGCGGCATCTCGCCCCGGGAGTTGAGGGCGATCTCGTGAATGCGGCCCCCCGCGACGAACAATCTTTCGAAATCGTCCCGGTGCATGATGGCGGCATTGCGGTCCAGCTGATCGCCGGCCGCCTTGAGGACCCCGGTCACCACGAAGAGATCGTTTCCCAGGGAGCCGTCGGCGGCCTGCACCACGGCCACCAGCTCGGAGCCCAGATCCGCGTCCAGGCTGCGGGCCAGCTTCTTGCCCAGCACGATCCCCTTGCGGGCCTCGTCGGGCAGGAATCGGCCCCGGCCGGTGTGCTCGGCCAGTTGAAACACGGCTCTTTCCGTGGCCGGCTGCACCCCCCAGAAAAGGGCCCCGGCCGATTTGGTCCCGCGCGCCACCAGGCCGTAGCCGTATCCCCGGGCGACGGCCGGGATACCCCGGCCGGCAAGGGAGCGCAGAATGGTTTCCGGGTCCTTCAGGGTGTTGTACAGGGACAGGTCCGCCAGGTAGCCGGGGCCGTGCACCTGCACCTCCCCGGTCACCAGGTTGGTTGCGTTGGCCACCGTGTGCGCCATCATGCCGTCCATGAGGGAATAGCTGATAATGAGGATGGCGGCATTCAGGCCGATGGCCGCGACCGTGATGGCCGTGCGCCGGGGGTTGCGCCAGATGTTCCGCCAGGCATACCGCAGGACCATCATGGCAGGGGATCCTCCTCAGCGCTGCAGGGTCCGCAGGGAGAAGGTGTCTTCCGGCAGCGGCACGTCGAAGACAATGTTCTCGTAGAAGACCTCCGTTTTTTCGTCCGGTTTGTCCTCCGGCACCACCCACACCCGCCTGGGCAGGGTACGGTCCCCCAGAGAGCCCACCTCGGCAAAACTCATGGTCCGGGCCAGGCGCAGGTCCTCGTCATAGTAGAGCAGCTTCCGGGGCAGCCAGGTGTCGCGCTCGACGACGGCCACCACCTTCCCCCACACCACGGCCGCCTCCGGCTTGGGGCGGCAGGCGATGTGGATGATTGCGCGGCCCTCCTCGATGCCCTCGCGGGTGATTTCAAAATCGAAGTCATCCGCCATGCGGCTCTCCTTGACCAGGTCGTCGTTGGTGAAATGGGACCCCATCCAGGAGGCCGACATCATGGAGGAGGGCAGCTTGATGACCCGGTTGACCTTGGGCAGGTAGTTCCACATGTCGTTGCCCACCCGCAGTGTGGCCGTGCCCTTTTCCTTGACCGGGGCCAGGATCCGGAAAAGGGACCTGTCCTTGCCCTCGCTCCAGAAATCCAGCGTCAGGCTCCGGTCCCAGTGCTCGGTCCGGATGCTCATGGTCATCCTGCCCCGGCCGGATTGCCCGCGGAAGAGATCGTCCACCCGGTCCAGGATCTCCCTGGCGGTGAGGTTTTCCAGCGCCCAGGCGGAAAACGGCGCCAGCAGAAGCAGCGCCGCCCCGATCAGAAGGCTCCGCCCCGCCCTGCCGGCTGCGGCCTTCCCTTTCTTCTCTTTTGCCGATCCCCGCATGCGAAGGCCTCCACTCATTTCATGGCCGCCCCCGATTCCGGACCGGATCCCGGCCACCCGCCGGACTATTGCAGATATGGCGCAGGATGTCGAGGCCGCTCGAGAAGACGGGCGCAGCGGTCGGGCGGTTCCTGCGGCGCAGGCCTACTGGTACGCATACACCCCCCGGCCGCTCTTGCGGCCGAGACGGCCGGCCCTGACCAGCTTGACCAGCAGGGGTGCCGGCCGGTACTTCTCGCCCAGCTCGCGCTGGAAAGTCTGCATGCACGCCAGCAGCACGTCCAGGCCGAAGGCATCCGCTGCCGCCAGCGGCCCCAGCGGGAATCCCAGGCCGCGCACGCAGCTGCGGTCGATGTCCCCGGCCGAGGCCACCCCGGTCTCCAGGGTCAGGAAGGCCTCGTTGACCAGGGGCAGGTAGAGCCGGTTGATGACAAAGCCGGGCGAATCCATGACCGTGACCGTTTCCTTGCCGCAGCGCTCCAGAAAACCCACCGTTGCCGCGTGGGTCTCATCCGAGGTCTGCAGACCGCGCACCACCTCCACCAGCGGTGTCAGCGCAGCCGGGATCAGGAAATGGGTGCCGATGCACTTCTGCGGCCGTCCGGTGGCCGCGGCCATTTCGCTGATCCAGAGGGTCGAGGTGTTGCTCGCCAGGATGCTGTGAGCCGGGGCGCTGCGGTCCAGCCGCCGGAAGACCTCTTTCTTGAGGGTCATGTCCTCGGGGACCGCCTCGATGACCAGATCCGCTTCGGCCGCCGCGGCCTCCAGGTCCGTGCCCGCCCGGATCCGCGCCAGAATTTGCTCGGCCTCCCCCGGCTGCAGACGGCCCTTTTCCTGCTGGGCGCGGAGGAAACCCTCGATCTGCGCCCGGCCCCTGCTCTGACGCTCGGCAGAGACCTCCGCCATCCGGGTTTCAAAGCCTGCCCGGCCGCAGACGATGCCGATCTGGCTCCCCATGGTTCCCATGCCGATCACGCCCACTTTGCTGATCGCCATCCGCCCCTCCTTTCACCCCCCGGCTCCGTGCTTGACTTGGGAGCCGGGCTCATTCTACAGTGGGCCGGCCGTATATGCGGGACCAGCGCCGCCCCCTCGACCGGAGCGCGGCCTCGTTTCCCGCCAACCCCGCAACGTTTTTCCGATCCCGATGCTCGAAACTCTGATATCCCCCTGGTCCGAGTACGTCGTTTACGGCAGCAGCGCCGGCCTGCTGCTGGGCCTGCTCTTCTTCCTGCTCTTCCTCTCCCGGCGTCTCCACCGCACCGCTCTGAAACTGCGGGGCCGGGCCGTCCCTGCACCCGGCCTGCTGGCCAGCCTGCGGAATCTGAGCCTGATCTTTCTCTGGACCGCCTTTTTCGGGCTGCTGCTCTTTTTCGGGTTCTTCCTGCGCGCCTACCAGACGTTCAATGATGAGCAGCCGGTGGCCGAAATCACGGCCCAGCCCCTGGAAGCCTCCCCGGCCGGGCCGGGCGCCGTGCTGCGGGTCTCCTTCCCGGACTCCGGGGCCGCCCGCAACTTCTTTATCCGCGGCGATCAATGGATGATCGAGGGCGACATCCTGAAGTGGGACCCGCTGCTGAACTTCCTGGGGTTCCACACCCGCTACCGGCTGACCCGCCTGCGGGGCCGCTATCTCAAGACCGCCGACGAGAAACAGGGACCGTCCACCATCCACTCCCTGGTGGCTCAGGAGGACCACCCCTTCTGGCGCCGCCTCTACGAGTTCGGCCCCCGAATGCCCCTGGTGAGCACGGTGTACGGCAATGCAGTCTTTCACACCTCCAGCCGGCCGCAGGCCTACCAGGTTTTCGTGGGCACTTCGGGCTTCATTGTCCGGGAGATCGAAACCCCGCCGCGCTAGTTCACCGCCCCCGGGACCGGTCGGCTGGACCGCCCGCCCCGGCCGCCCAGCCCGCCCTCTCATTCGCCCAGGAAGGCCTTGCGCACGGCATCCTGGCTGGCCAGGTCGCGCGAGACACCCGCCAGCACGATCCGCCCCAGTTCCAGAACGTAGGTCTGGCGGGAAACCTTCAACGCCAGCATGGCGTTCTGTTCGACCAGCAGAATTGCGGTGCCTCCGTCGTTCAGGTCCCCGATCAGGCGGCCCACTTCCTCAATGATGATGGGCGCCAGCCCCAACGAGGGCTCGTCCAGCAGCAGGAGGCGGGGGCTGCCCATCACCGCCCTGGCCATGGCCAGCATCTGCTGTTCCCCTCCGCTCAGGGTTCCGCCTTTCTGGGCGCGGCGTTCCCGCAGCCGGGGAAAATAGGAGAACATCCGGTCCAGATCCCGCTCGATTCCCGCCCGGTCGCCCCGGGTCACGGCCCCGAGCCTCAGGTTCTCCAGCACCGTCATGTCGGAGAACACGTGTCGCTCCGCCGGGCACAGGGCCACACCCGCCCGCAGCACCTGGTCCGGTTTCAGCCCGGTGAGGTCATTCCCCAGAAGAGTCACCCGGCCGGCCTGCGCCCGCAGCAGCCCCACCAGACTGAAGAGCAGCGTCGTCTTGCCGGCCCCGTTGGCGCCGATCAGGGAAACGATCTCCTTTTCCTGCACCGTCAGGCTCACCCCGCGCAGCACCCGGATCGGGCCGCGGCTGACCGAGAGATCGCTCACCTCGAAGAACATTCAAACCCCTTTCCCAGGTAGGCGTCGATCACGCGCGGGTCGGCGCGGACCTCCCCCGGCATCCCCTCGCAGATCACCCGTCCGTAGTTGAGCACCACCATCCGCTGCGAGAGGCCCATGATGAAGCGCATGTTGTGCTCAACCAGGAAAATGCTCTTGCCCTGGCCGTGTATGGCAAGCAGGATTTCCGTCAGCCTGCCGGCTTCCTCCTGGTTCATCCCGGCAGTCGGCTCGTCCAGCAGCAGGATCGCCGGTTCGGAGCTCAAGGCGATCGCCAGAGTCAGAAGCCGCTGGGAGCCGTAAGGCAGTTCGCGGGCGATCCGGTCCTGATGGTCGTTCAGCCCGGTGAGATCGAGCAGCCGCCGGGCCTCGCGCCTGGCGGCCCGCTCCTCCTGCCGGTAGGCGCGGGTCGCCGCGAGTGATGCCAGGAACCCCTGCCGCCGCGTCAGGTGGCGGGCCAGCATCACGTTTTCCAGCACCGGGAGATTGTAGAAGAGCTTGGCGAGCTGAAAGGTGCGGCTCAACCCCCGGCGGGCGATCCGGTGCGGGGCCATGCCGGTGCAGTCTTCTCCCTCAAGGAGCACCCGGCCTTCTTCCGGCTGGTAGAAACCGCAGATGCAGTTGAACAGGGTGGTCTTGCCGGAGCCGTTCGGACCGATGAGACCCACGATCTCGCCGCGGTTCACCGTGATGTTCACCTGGCTCAGTGCCGCCAGACCGCCGAAGCGTTTGGACACTCCCTCGGTCTTCAGCAGGGCTTCAGCGGCCCCCATCCTTCTCCCTCCTGAAGAAACGGCCCAGCCCCACCAGACCGCGAGGCAGGAACATGATCACCAGCAGCAGGATCAGGGCGAGGATGGCCATGGAAAGCGCGCTGATCAGCGAGGCGGAGGCCGGGAAGCTCAGCAGCTCCGGCAGCAGGTTGATGAACACCGCGCCGACAATCAGCCCGGCGATGGAGTCCTTTCCTCCCATGATCACCGCGATCAGGAAGAAGAACGATTCCAGAAAATTGAAGGAAGTTGCGCTCAGGAACCCCACGTAGTGGGCGTACAGACTCCCAGCTACCCCGGCAAAGAACGAACTTAGAAAGAAAGCAAAGAGTTTGTAACGGGTCGGATCGACTCCGACTGCCCGAGCCAGATCCTCGTCTTCACGCATGGCGACCAAGGCCCGGCCGGCCGCGCTGACCAGCAGCCGGCGCATGACGTAGACCGCCAGGCAGAGAACCCCGAGGGCCAGGTAGTAGTGGGAACGCTTCGAGTCGATCACCAACTCCCCGGCCAGGGGTAGAGAGAAGGATGGGAAAGGGACGCCTGACACCTGGCCGGGCCCCATGGTCACCCCGGCCGGACCAAACGTTAGGAACCGCCAGTTGGAAAAGATATGCTCCATGAGGATGCACAGAGCCAGGGTGGATATGGCGAAGTAGTGGCCCCTCAGCCGTAGAAACGGGTAGCCCACCAGTAGGCCCAGCAAGCCCGCCAGCAGGCCCGCCAGGGGCAGGCAGGCGATGAAAGGGAGCCCGGCCTTGAGCGCCAGCAGCGCCGAGGCATAGGCCCCGATCCCTACGAAACTGGCCTGGGCCACGGAAACCTGACCGGTGAGCCCCACCAGAATCCCCAACCCCAGAACCGCCACACACCAGATGGCTGTCTTGGCCGCGACGTGGATGTAGTAGTCGTTGCCCAGCAGGTAGGGCAGAACCAGGGCCAGCGCCAAGACGGCAAAATACGAAAAGATTCTCCGACGGTCCGTGACCCGGAGGTCTCTTGCGGTTTCTTCCTAGACACCGGTTCCTCTCAGTGTTTACCGAACAGGCCTTGCGGCTTCATCACCACAAGGACCAGAAGCAGGATAAAAGCGTACGCGTCCGCATAGCCCTTGCCCAGTATCGGGATGTAGCCCTGAAGCAGTCCAGCCCCCACGCTCTCCGTCAGCCCAATCAGATACCCGGCTATGATGGCTCCGGTCATGCTGCCCAACCCCCCCAGGATGACAATGATGAATGCCTTGGCGGTCAGCATGGAGGCCATTGTGGGGGTAATGGCCTGCCCCGGGATGCCGCCCACCAGGGCACCGGCCGCGCCGGCCAGCGCCGAGGCCAGGGCAAAGGTGACAATCATCACGCGGTCCTCGCGGACCCCCACCAGCGCCGCCGCCAGAGGATCCTGGGCCACCGCTCGGACTGTGCTGCCCAGTCGGGTGCGATAGATGAACCAGTAGGTACCAAACAGCAACAGCGGGGTAAGAGCAAGCAGCAGCAGTTCCTGCTTGCTCACCGTCAGCCCGCCAAACCGGACGGCTCCTTCCCAAGGGACCGGGATGGAGCCCCATAGCGACTGGCCGCGCGTCATGAAAATCGCGCAGGCTTCCAGGAAGAAATAGAGCGCGATGGCGATTATTAGCAGGTTGAGCGGCGGGTGGTTTCTCACCGGCCGGAACAGAAGTAGGTAGGAAAGCACTCCCAGGCCGGTGATCAGGACGACGGACAGAACCAGCGCTCCCAGATAGCCGGCATTCAGAAACCTGGACGCGAACAGGGCGAGGAAAGCTCCTAGCATGAGCAGGTTTCCATGGCCGAAGTTGGGGATGTGCAGCACCCCGAAGATCATGGTGAGTCCGATGGCCACCAGGGTGTAGCTGCTGCCGACCACGAACCCGTTCAGGATACATTGCAGAGTCGTTTCCAGGCTTGGCATATCGCTGATTTCCGCTGCCGCAGGCCACGCGGGATGAAAGGCGACTTAGATCCTCGCATCCCGCGGAGCGCGGCCGAACTTGCGCATCAGGACCGGCCCTCCCACCCTCTGTGTCCGGAGCCGATCGCGGAGGCCTCAAGAAACGCTAGCGCGTCCATTTGGCCGGGTTCACCTCCAGCTTTCCGGCCACCACCTGCCCCAGGCGGCCGGAGGCGCCCTGCAGCTGGCCGTTGTTGTCGAAGTAGGCGTTAGACCCCAGCGGGCTGTCGTAGCGCACCTTTCGCAACGCATCGGCCAGGGCTTCATTGCTCTGGTTGGTGCCCGCCGCCTTCAACCCGTGGTAGATGGCATAGACGTTCGCGTACCCAAGCGCATGCAGGATGCTGCCGGGCTCCTTGCCGTACTTGGCGCTGAAAGCCTGGTGGAAATCCTCGGCGGCCTGGTTGAAGGTGCGATGGTACACGAGCTGGGCAAACACTCCGTTGGCCTTTTCACCCACCGCATCCAGCACCGCCTTTTCCACCACATGATCGTCACCGGCCAGCCGGATCCCGCTCTGATCCAACCCCAGTTCCCTGAAACGGAAACCACTCCGATCGCATGACGCTCGACGCAGATCAGCACCAGGGTATCTGCTCCGGAGCCTTTGATCGCCGTCAGATACGGGGTGAAGTCAGCGGTTTCCATGGGGAAGTGGTTTTCGTAGACGATCTCGATGGATGCCAGCCTGGCTTTCTTCAGCCCGTCCAAAGCCGAGAGCCCATAGGGGTAGTTGGCCACTAGAATCGCCAGCTTCTTCGTCCCGAGCTGCTCCACCAGGTCTCTCATGTACTGTTCCATGAGCATCTGGTTGGTGGGCTGGTTGCGGAAGCAATAACGGTAGCCCTTGGCCGTGAACACGTCGGCGCGGGCCACGCTGAGATGGATCACCTTGGCACGCTCGGTGATGTCCATCGTCCCGACCGCCGAGTTGCTGTCGGTAGTGATGATCACCGGCACGCGGTCCCGGTTGATGAATTTCTCCACCACCGAGATGGCGGTGTTCACGTCCGCCTTGGTATCCACGTAAAGGACCTCCAACTGCTGTCCGTTGACCCCGCCCTGGCCGTTGATCTGGTCGATGGCCATGTTCATGGCCTCGCGCTCGGCTTCGCCCAGGAACTGCGCCGGGCCGGTCAGTGGCAGGGCGGCCCCGATCTTGTACGTTTCAGCCGCCCCCAGGGGTCCTGCGACAAGACACAGGCCCAGCATCCAAACGATGGTCAGCGCTCGAATCCCTCTCTCCATAATCTTTCCCTCCTTCTAGCTGGTGTGATTGCCTGCTCGGTTCGCCAGCAGCCTTCATGAGAACTGCCGTTTCCCCATCGAGGCACGGTCCTCGAGGGACAGGCTAGCCGATATAGTAGACCGATGGTTGGGTGCCCCGCTCCGGCATCATCTGCCAGCCGCTGTGCTGCCGGAGCAGGCGGCTGGCGGGGGAGCCCTCATCGGACAGATCGCCAAAAACACGCGCCGAGGTCGGACAGACCTCGCAGCAGGCCGGCACCTCTCCGCGGTCGACCCGGTGGTAACAGAAATCGCACTTGGTGGCCACGCGGTTCAGAATGCGTTGATGAACCGGCCTTTCGAAGACGGTTCGGCCGTCCGGATACATGCGTCCGGTTCTCGCGAACCAGATCGCGCACCCGGTAGGGGCAGTGCTCGATACAGGCGCCGCAGCCGATGCACGTTTCATAATCGATGACGACTATCCCGTCGGCCCGCTTGCGGGTGGCCCGAGTCGGGCAGACCTCGACGCAGACCGGGTGTTCGACAATGATTGCACAAGCACCGGCACGAAGATGCGGTTGGCATCCGGAAACTGCCCGGTCTCGCGCTCCAGCACGGTGGTCTGCAGGATCCCGGGCGGAGTGTTGTGCTCGGACTTGCAGGCCACCACGCAGGCATTGCAGCCAACGCAGCGTTTCAGGTCCACGATCATCCCGTAGCGGCCCATCCCTCTAGTCCTCGATCTTGCAGATTTTCACCGCGCACGCACATGTCGATCTGACCGCTCAGGGCATCGATGCGGTCCATCGTCGGCCTGGGCAGCAGCGCGTTGTGCATGACACCCTTGTTGCGGCTGACGGGCAGTCCCTTGGCCCAGTGACCGAAGGAACCGCTGGCGTTCACGCAATCGGGATGCACCAATTCCGTGACCTGCAGGCGGCCCGTGTACTTACCGTAGCGCGATTCCACGCACACCCAGTCGCCGGTCCGCAGCCCCTTGCGCGCCGCCACGCTGGTGTGAATCATCACGTTGTAGGTGTATGGGCTCTTGCACGCGATCTCGTCGATCCAGAGATTCTCCGTGGTGACCGAGAACTGGTGGGTCGGCACCTTGTTGTTGGTCGCGATCAGGTCGTACTCCGGATCGTCGGCCTGCCCTTCGCAGGGAATCCAGATCGGAACGGGGCTGTAGACGGAAAGATCCCATGGCAGCCCCAGCTTTTCGATCACCCGGCGCACCTCTTCCTTCTGATCCAGCAGGTATTCCAGGTAGACGGGAACCCGGGAGTGCATGAACATCCGCGGGTAGGCCTCCTGCAACGGTCTTGTCGCGCAGCACGCGGCTCGAGGTCTCCTTCAGGTCCTCCAGCCGGAAGTCGCTCCCGAAAATGGTCCGGGCCTGGCGCTCGGCAATGTCGCGCACCGTGTAGGTCTTGGCCGTGTCCAGCCGATAGGCTTCACCCAGGTGCCACATCTCGTTGCCCAGGCGGTACATCTCCGCGAGGATCCCCAGGCGTTCCGCCAGTTCCAGGTACACCTGGGTCCAGGGGGTGGCATCCCCGGGGGGCTCGGTGACCGGCTGGCGCGCCAGGAAATACCACTGCCCCGGTCCCGGAGCGATGAAGGCGTAGGGGTCGTTGGCCGGGAACATTTCCCAGCGCTCGAAGTCGTGGGCGTCCGGCAGGATCACGTCCGCGAACTCGGTGGTCTCGTCGATGAACTGGCCGATGGAGAGCTGGAAGCGGATCCGGCTTCAGGGTCTCGGCCATGGCGGCCGGATCGTGGCTGTTCAGCATCAGGTTGGTGCGGCCGTGGATCATGGCTTCCGCCCGGTACGGGATGCCGAACCGCTCCGGCTCCTCGATCCCCAGGGGATAGAGGCCGCGGGTGAAGAGCGCCACCGGGAACAGCTCCTGCAGATCCAGCGTCTGCGGTACCGCGGCCTGCCGTCCAGGATAGGGCTTGTTGTACTTGGCGATGAAATCGGACGGCACCACCAGGCCGTCGCCGGAAACGCCCGCCGACCAGTAGGGGCCGATGGGGTTGACCCCGCGCTGGCCGCCGGGCACGTCCACCGCACCCACCAGCAGATTCAGCATGTGGATGGCAAAACAGCTGTTCATGCCGCCCTTGTGGGCGGCCGCGCCCGCGCTTGTAGTCGATCCCGGCCGGCCGGTAGCGGCAGCGTGTGCCCGTCGATCTCGATCGTGCTGCCGATGGAAGCCGCCTCGCAGAAATCCCGGGTGACCCTGCCGGATCCGCTCGGCCGGGATCGTGCACACCCGCGACATCTCCTCCACATCGATCGTCGGCCAGATGGTCCTTCAGCACCTGGAAGGACGGCCTGCACGGCGTCACCCGGCACCGACGAACCGGCCCTCGATGGCCGGGTCGGCCAGGTCGGGCGCGTCGAAGGTCTTGGCCTGCCCGTCCTGCAGGTCCCAGATCAGCGGCTTGCCGCTGGCCGCGTCCCGCAGGTAGTGGCCGTCGGCTCTCGACCAGGTAGGGGCCGTTGGTCTGGTGCTTTCAGGAAGGGAACGTCATACATCCCCAGTTCGTGCACCATCACGTGCAGCATGGCCAGGGCCAGCGCGCCGTCGGTTCCCGGCCTGACCGGCAGCCACTCGTCGGCCTTGGACGCGGCGTTGGAGCAGAAGGGGTCGACCACGACCAGCTTGTGCCCGCGGCGGCGTCCGTCGGCCAGTGCCGCGCCCGCTGAGACAGCGAATCGTGTTGACCATGTGGCCGAGCTGGGTGCCCCACAGGACGACGTAGCTTGCAGCGCTCGAAGTCCACCTCGGAGTTGAGCGTGCCGTTGGTGATCAGCCAGGCCGGGTGGGAGGCCGAGCCGCAGTAGTCGGCCCGGTTCCAGTGCATGTTGACCGTGCCGAAGGCCCGGCCGAAGGCGCCGCTCAGGCGGTAGCCGGAAATGTCGAAATGGGACAGGATGAGCTTGCGCGGGTCTTCGTTGCGGATCCGCGCAAGCTCCCGGACGGCGGTGTCCATCGCCTCGTCCCAGGTGATCTCCTTCCAGCCGGGGTCCACGCCGATGCCCTTCTCGGGATTGGTCCGTTTCAGAGGCCGCGTCACCCGGGACGGATGGTGGACATCCAGGGCCCGCACGATGCCCTTGGCGCAGATGTATCCCTTGGAGTTGGCGGCCTTGGGGTCGCCCTTGACTTCCACCACCTTGCCGTCGACGCGGTGAACCAGGATGCCGCAGCAGTTGTAACATCCGGCGCACACCGTGGGCACCCAGACATCCGTCCGCCCTCGATGATCTTGTCTCGATCCGCCAGCATGCTCGTTCCTCCGATCTCGCGTCGGCTCCTCCCCGGTTACGCAGAGACCGTCCCGGCTACCCAGCGTCGGCATTCAGATCTTCCCCCCCACGTAGTCGAACATGGGGCGCGTAGGGTTGAGCGCTCTCGATGCGCTCCATCCGTCGCTGCCGCACCGGGCAGGCCTCGTGGCAGGCCCCGCCGTGACTGCAGCCGTCCAGTTCGATGACCTGGCGGGTTGCGGCTGCCGCGGAGCTCTCGGAAGGCCGGCGCCAGCGCCGCCACCAGAAGGCTGACAGGAGTGCTGATGATGTGAAACATCTTGCCGAAGGCCAGGTACGCGAGTCCCAGGCGAAACAGGCCAAAAAGTGCACGGTCCACAGAACCGTGACAACCCCGCCGCGGTCCAGTGCCGCCGCCACCGGCAGCAGCACGCGCGACAGAGGGTAGGAAACGAAGGCCGCCTGCGGCCGGGAGTGGCAGCCCAGGCAGTTCAGCTCGTGCAGTTCCCGCCCGCGGGCCAGCTCCTGCGCCCCGGGCGTCCCTTTCCCGGCCGCCGGGATCAGGCCGTATTCCGACACCCAGAAGGCCTCCAGGACCGCCACTTCGTTGTCCGGCACATCCGATGCCGTATTCCAGCGCCATGGCTCGGAATTCACGTTGGCTGGTGATCTTCAGCCCCTCCAGCAGAAAACCCGACAGGACGATTACGGCCAGCAGTGCGATGGGCCAGACATCCGCCGCCGTGGTCCGGATCCGGTACCGCGATGCTTCACCCGTCGAAACAAGGCCAGCACGAGCCCCGTCAGCAGGAGGACACCGCCAAGGTTGCGCAGAAAGAGATAGGGGTCGAGGGTAGGCTGGTAGCCGGGGTCAAGGGTGACCCAGAGGGTGCTTCCCAGGGCGTGCACGAGCAGCAGGAGCAGGAACCCCAGGAAAAGGCCGAAGTGCATCACCCACGCCAAGCGGTCGCGCTCGTCCCGCAGGATCCGCCCCTGCAGAAGAACGTCCAGCAGCACGGAACCCAACAGCGGGAAGATCCGGGCGCTGAACAGAACCCGCAGGAGCCCTTTCAGGCCGCTGCCGAAACGCCGGCTCACCGGGATGCTCCGATCGCCGGTCCCCACGGTGCGCAGAAACCATGCATCCACCCGATGGGTCAGGCCGATCAGGAAGAGCAGCAGCGCCACCGTCAGCGTCATCTTGAACCACATGCCTTGCTCCTATGTCACCCCTTCCACCGGGGCCAAAGAGAGGGCCCGGCCCGTCTGCCGTTCAGGCGGCCCCCCATCCGGCGGAATGCTTGGTTTGCTGGCGTCTCAGCTTCATGCTGAACGCATATTTGTCGGCCCGGTACTGCACCGCCACGTATTCCACCGGACGCTGCTTTTCATCGAACACGGTGCGCTCGGCTTTGAGGAGCGGATCGCCGACCCGAATCCCGAGCAGGGAAGCGATTTCTGCATCTGCGATGGTGGCCTCCACCGACTGCTGGGCTTCGGTTGCCCGGATCCCCAGCGCGTCTTCCAGAATCATCAGCAGGTGCTTGACTTCCACCTGCTCCAGGTGACGCCGCCGGAGGCGGCCGAAGCCGACTCGCTGGCCGCATCCTCGGCCTGCAGATCGGTCTGGATGGCGGCGATTTTCCCGTCACGAACGCCGATGTCGCCCTTGCGGACACCCAGGTAGGGAACGACCAGATCCCCGCCTTTAATCAGCAGGTCTTATGTGGTCAGGGGGAAAACCCTCCCTCTCTCACGCCTCATGATAGTCTGCCAAGCGCCCGCAGGACGGTTTCCGGCTTCAGCGGCACCTCAGTCAACCGGACTCCGACGGCGTCGTAGAGCGCGTTCAGCACGGCAGGAATGACGGGCCCCACCGGCCCCTCGCCGACCTCCTTGTTGCCGAAGGCCGACGTCGGGTCGTAGCTCTCCACGATCTCCGAGTCGATCACCGGCATGTCCAGGGCGGTCGGCATCTTGTAGTCGTGGAAGTTGGGGTTGAGCATCCGCCCGCTCGGATCCATCGACCATTTCCTCGAACAGCGCCGCCCCCAGCCCCATGGAGATCGCTCCCTCCACCTGGCCCTCGACCGCCATCGGGTTGATCGGCATGCCGCAGTCCCCGGCCTCCCAGTAACCCACGACCTGATCTTGCCGGTCTCCGGGTCGACCTCCAGCTCCAGCCACCTGTGCGGTGAAGCCGAAGGCCGGTGAAGGCCCGATGAGCTTTCCCTCGTAGTCGCCCTTGGGCTGCGGCGGGGTGTACTCCCCGGTGCCGAAGAGCGCGACCGACCGCGCTCAAGTACTGATAGACGGCCTTCTCGAAGGGCATCCTCTTTTTCGGTTCGTAGCATCGAGAAGATCTCCCCTGCGGCGCAGTCCAGGTGATCGCCGGCCGTACGGCCGAGCGTGGCGGCGGTCACCTCGAAGAGCTTCCGGCGCACCTCCAGCGGCCGCCTGCTTGATCGCGTGGCCGGCGCCGTAGGTCAGGCGGCTGTCGTACGTGCCGTTGTCCATAGGGCGCCAGCATCGTGTCCTGGCAGACCAGGTGCACGTCCCGGTAGTCGACTCCGAGCATCTCGGCCGTCATCTGGCACAGCACCGTGGCGGCCCCCTGGCCGATGGCGGTGGCGCCGATGTAGAGCGTCACCCCGGCCTCGGTGTCGACCCGGATCTTGGCCGTGGAGTGGGGCCGGTAGCTGGGGTACAGCAGGAAGGCTCCGCCCGTGCTGTAGTGGCCGCCGGCCATGCCGATGCCGCGCCCGTAGGGCAGCTTGCCGTGTTTCTCGTCGAACTTCGAGCGGCGCGCCACCGACTCCAGGCACTTCTTGAATTCGGAGTGCCGGACCTCGATCACCGTCGGGCGTCTTGTAGCCGGTCTCCACCGCGTTGAGCATCCGTACCCGGCACGGGCTGATCCCCAGCTTCTCGGCCCCCATGTCGAGCAGGCTCTCGACGCAGATCCGAACCTGCACGCCCCCCAGGCAGCGCTGGGCGCCGGGGGTGGGCTTGTTGGTGAAGATCCGTCTGCCCCGGTAGCGGACATACGGGCAGCTTGTAGGGCAGGTGGGTGAGCGCCGCGATGAACCACATCACCACGAAACCCCAGCTGCTGTGAGCGCCGCCGTCCAGCAGGCAGTCGAAGTCGACGGCCGTGATGTGCCCCTGCGGCGTCGAAGCCCATCTTCATCTTCATGTGACAGGGATGGCGGCCCTTGTTCTGCAGAAACACCTCCTCGCCGGTGTAGGTGATCTTCACGGGCCGGCCCAGCTTGCGGCTCAGCAGGCACGCCACGAGGCACGACGGCGTCGCCTCGGTCTTGCCGCCGAAGGCCCCGCCCACCGTCGGGATGACCACCCGGATCTTCTCCATCGGGCAGATCGATGGTGCGGGCGATGGTCTGCTGCAGGTAGTGGGGAAGCTGGTTGCACGTGTAGACGGTGAGCTGGCCGGTGCCGGGGTTGTAGTCGGCCACGGTCGACTGGGGCTCGAGGAACCCGCAGTGGGTGTAGGAGGAGTAGAAGCCGTTCTCCACGACCACGTGCGACTTCTCGAGGGTGTCGTCCACGTCCCCGAACTGCTGCTTGCCCTCGTAGTTCGAGATTGTTCTCGGCCCAGTCGTGGATGCGCACGTCATCCCGGCGCATGGCGTCGCGCGGGTCGAGTAGACGGGCAGTTCCTCGTACTCGACCTCGATCAGGTCGAGCGCCCGTCTCGGCCGTCTTCTCGTCCACGGCGGCGACGGCGGCGACGCCCTTCGCCGTAGTAGACGACCTTGTCCCCGGCCAGCGGCCGTTCGGTAGGCTTGTAGTTGTTGACCGAAAACGGCGTGCGGGCACTCGTCGCCGGTGATCACGGCCAGCACCCCGGGCAGCTGACGGGCCTCACTCACGTCCGACCCGCAGGATCCGTGCGTGCGCCACAGTCGGCCGGTTTGATCTTCCCGTACACCATCCCCGGCAGAGCGATGTCATCCGTGAAGAGGGCCTTGCCGCGCACTTTGTCCGCGGCATTCACCCGGGGCACGCTCTTGCCGACGACCCTGAACTCACGCCGCGTTTCCGGCATCATCCCCTCCCTTTGCGGCGGCCGGCCGGTTCCGCCGGCGAGCGCTTCCTCCACTGCCTCGACGATCTTCACATACCCGGTGCATCGACACAGGTTGCCCGACATGCCGTGCTTGATCTCGTCCCGCGTCGGGTTGGGTTTTCGTCCAGCAGGGCCTTGGCCGACATGACCATCCCAGGGGTGCAGAACCCGCACTGGATGGCTCCCTTGTCGATGAACGCCTGCTGGATGGGATCGAGGCGCCCGCCCTCTTCCAGGCCCTCGATGGTCAGGATCCGCCTGCCCTGGCAGGCCATCGCCAGCGTGAGACACGACAGAGCCGCGCCGGCCGTCGATCAGCACGGTGCAGGTGCCGCAGTCACCCTGGCCGCAGCCCTTCTTGGTGCCGGTCAGCCCGAGCTTCGGCGCAGGACGTCGTCAGCAGATCCTCCGGGCTGACAACCGTATCGTAGTCAATCCCGTTGATCGTGAGCTGAATCAGCTGTTTCATCTCTCCCAACCTCTTTCGGCCTGCAGCTGGAGCCGCGGGCCCCTCTCTCAGGCGGCCACCACCTCGGACAGGGTCCGGGCCGCCAGGATACGGATCACGTGCCGGCGATAGCCGGCGGAGGCCCGATGATCGTCGATCGGCCTGCTCTCCTCGCCGCAGCTCTGCGGCTGCCCGGGCGATGATCTCGGCAGTGGGTTCTTGCCCCCGCAGGATTTCTTCCGCTTGCCGGGCCCGCAGGGGCACGGGGGCCACGGCTCCCATGGCGATCCGGACTTCTGCGACCGTGCCGCTCTGCGGCTCCATCGCCAGGTTGACCGCCAGGCTGGCGATGTCGATCTCCACCGCCGCCCGCAGGGTGAGGGTGGCATAGCGGCTCGCCGAATGAGGCCAGGGCTCCGGCAGATGAAAGCGCTCTAGGTACTCCTCGCTCCGGATGGCGGTCATTCGATTGTTCCGTATGAAGGCTTCAAGCGGCATCTCCCGCCTTCCGCTCCGACTCGCCAAGGTTACCGTGGTTCCGAAGGTCACCAGCGGCGGGGGGGTATCGGCGCAGGGCGAGGCCGTGCAGCTGTTGCCGCCCAGGGTGGCCATGGCCCGCACCTGGGGGGAACCGATTTCGCGCGCGGCCTGGTGCAGGGAGAAATAGCGGTCCCGGATCTCCGCCGAGCGCTCGATCTCCTCGATCCGGGTGGTGGCCCCGATGCTCAGGCCCCTGTCCGGCTCGTACTGGATTCCCCTGAGGTCGGCCAGACGATTGATGTCGATGACTCGCCTGGGGCCGGATCTCCCCCTGCGCCATGTCATTGATGAGATCCGTGCCGCCGGCCAGAATCCGGACCCCGGCTCCGCGGGTCGCCAGCAGCTCGGCCAGCTCGCCCGTGCTCCGGGGAGCCAGGTACTCAAACGGTGGTAGACTCATGATCTCTTCCTCAAAAGGTCTCGGGTGGGGGCTCCTGAGGGTTGCTCCGCCAAGTCAACGGCCTCAGTCCCGGCCGTAGATCCGCTTGAACTCCTCCCGCAGCTGTTCGCGGAACTGCGGTGCTGCGACCTCGATCAACAGGCGAGCCCGTTCCTTGACGGTCCTGCCCCGCAGGTGAGCGATGCCGTAGTCGGTGATCACGTAGTCGATGTCCTGGCGCGAGGTGGTCACGGCCTGGCCGGGATCCAGCGTCGGCACGATGCGGGAGCGCTTGCCGTCCGAAGAGGCGGCCGCCAGCGCCAGGATGCTGCGGCCGCCCTTGGATCGCCGGCAGCCGCGGATGAAATCCACCTGCCCGCCGATCCCGGCGTACTGGCGTGCGCCCATCATGTCGGCAGCCGCCTGCCCCAGCAGGTCGACGAACAGGGCCGAGTTGATCGAGACCATGTTGTCGTTCCTGCCGATGATGTTGGGGTCGTTGATGTACTCGACTGGGTGCATCTCGATCATCGAATTCAGGTTCATCCAGTCGTAGAACTCCCGGGTGCCGATGGCGAAGGTGATGACAATCTTGCGGTTCTTGAAGTTCTTGCGCGCGCAGGTGATCACACCCTTCTCCACCAGCTGCATGACGCCGTCGGAAATCATCTCGGAGTGGATGCCCAGGTCGTTCTTCTCGTCCGAGAAACCCAGTACCGCATCCGGCAGAGCACCGTAGCCGAGCTGCAGGCAGTCGCCGTCCTTGATCAGCTCGGCGCAGAAGCGCCCGATCCTGTTCTCGACCTCTCCGATCTGGGGCCGCGGGGCGGTCACGATGGGCCGCTCGGTCCAGACCAGGTGATCGATCTCGGAGACGTGCAGGCAGGAATCGCCCAACGTGAAGGGCATGTTCGGGTTGACCTCGGCGATCACCTTCTTGGCTGCCTTGGCCGCCGTGTAGTCGTAGCAGACCGAGATGCCCAGGCTGCAGTTGCCGACCTTGTCCGGGGGGGTCACCGTGATCATGGCCACGTCGCAGGGCAGAGTGCCGTTCCTGCATGATGCCCGGGAACTCCTGGAAGAAGCACGGCGTGTAGTCGCAGCGGTCCTCGTCCATCGCCTTGCGGGTGCTGGGCGCCACGAAGAAAGAATTGTGGCGAAAAGCCCCGGCGTACTGGGGCCGGGCGTAGGCGCTCTTGCCGGTGGAAACCATCGCCACCAGCTCCACGTCGCGAAGCTCGATGGGTCCGCTTGAGCATGGCGTCGATCAGGTCTTCGGGCGTGCCGCAGGCGCTGCCGAGGACCACCCGGTCACCGGAGCGGATGTGCCCTACGGCCTCGTCAAAAGAGCACAGGCGCTGCTCGTAGATCTCTTTCCAGGACATCTGCCCACCTCCCTCTTTCCGGGATTGCCCTCGGCCCTTTGGCTTCCCTTTCCCCCTCTCCTCTTTCCGCGTTGCCGGACCGCCGGCAGGAAGCGATTCCTCAGTCGCCGGCGCATCCGCCCGGTCCGCTCGAAGGCTACTCACCGTCCGGGCAACGGCTGCAATCCTTGAATTGTAACGGGTCGGGCACCGGGAGGAGGTACTCGCGTAGGGGCGCGGTTGTGGCCGATCATCCGGCGCAGGGCGTGTTTTCTCTTACGGAGTTCCTCGTCGTAGATCGCCAAACTCCCGTAGCACAGGCAGTCGCATCGCTCCTTGTGCCGCGCGTCCAGATCGGCCATGAGCAATGCGCCGGTGTGCTGGCCTGAGAAATGTGCCTTTTCAAGGCCCAGGGCGTCCATGCAGCGCACCACGGCATCTGTGCAGTCCGAGGGCACCCAGCCTTCTGGAGCCGGGACCGAGAACCCGAACCCCAGTGTGTTCAGCGCTCAGACCTGATATTCCCTGGCCAGAAGTGGGATCACATCCACGAATTCCAGGCTGCTCCACCACGATAGATGCAATAGGATCAGCGGGTAGCCCGTCCCCATGCTCGCGTAGTACATCTGCTGGCCGTCACCGACATTTGCCTAGCCCCGGCGGACACATCTCAAACTGGTTGCCAACGCGCCTCCCTCTCCTTCAGCCCAACGGACGATTTCCCGTGCCGGGAATCCCGACCCGGGAACAAATGTATGGTTGTTATTACTTTAATCCTTGATCTCCGGAAGTTTGTCAAGAAAAACTTGCGCACCGAAACCCGGTTGCCAAAACCCGTAGAACATGACTGATTAAATATAATATTAAGTGCATTTTACCCACCCGCCGGTCCCTCCCGGCAAGGAGAGAACATCCGTGATCGACAAGGGCATCGACCGTATCAAGATCAGCGTCTGGGACATGGCGGAGTCGCTGGCCTTCTTCGTGGACCTCCTCGAGACTAAACTCGTGGCGGAAGCCGAACTGGATGCCGCGGCTGTGGGGTCGTTGTGGGCTCTGGACTGGGTGGACCGCACCCATGCCGCCTGCCTTCAGAATGCCGTGCAGAGCACGATGATCGAGCGGCTGAACGTCGGACCGAACACGGGCCGTTTCATCCGCCGCGGCGCCAAGAACTTCAACCGCGGGCTCTTTGAAGTCGCTTTCAGGGTCAAGGGGGTCGACAAGACCTGCGTGGACCTGAGAACCGGGGCTGCCCTTACGCGGGAGGATCCCCATTTCGCCCCTGAAGGATCGCCAATGTCATACATCCGGCGTTTTGAACCCATCCAACAAGGATCCCAGATCCTCAGAAGCCGCGTGATCGTGCCGGCCCTGACGACTCTGTAGAACGTGGCAGGAGGCTCCCGCTGCAAGGACTTCTATTTCGAACGCGTCCGCGGCGTTGCGGCCCTGATCATCATCAATCTACACCCACTCTATCCAACTCGGTCCGCTTCAGGCCGGCTTACAGCAGCCTTGAGATCAGGTACAGGGCCATGGCGGAGGCCATCACGGCGAGCACCGGCAGCAGCAGATGGCGGTAGCTTCCCAGCAGGCTGGCCTTGAAATGATCCTTGGTCACCAGCAGGCAGAGGTGCATGGGCGAGAGCATCATCCCCATGAAACCGAAGGTGAACGCGAGCGCTGCCTGGGAGAGGTAGTCGAGGGTGGAAGTCGTGTGCAGCAGGGGAATCACCAACGGGAAGGAGGCCCCCACAAAACCCACCGCGATGCCGAGGATGAGGCCCGAAAGAAAGGGCAGAACGATGATGATCAGGAGCAGGGGAATGTGGTAGGCGACCAGCTCGTCCCGGATCTGGATCACCGCCTGGCTGTCCTCGAGCACTCCCTTGAAGACCATGATGACCGCCACCAGGGCCATCATCGGGATCAGGTTGCGGGAAAAAAGGGCCGCCCGCAGCCGGCCGGCCGGGATGCGGTTCACCCGGGCGACCCAGATCAGGGAGGCCAGGATCCCCAGCAGCACCGGCAAAGGGCTCACGATCCGCAGCGGCAATCCCAGCAGACCGAGCAGCGCGCGCAGCGCGGTGAAACCGAGAATCACCAGCACCACCACCAGGATCGGCATGGTTTCCCAGAGAAACGCCCGCAGCGCCGCCCAGCTCTTAGGCGGGTGGACATTCCGCGAGTTTTTCGCCAGCGGGCGCAGCAGGAACACCCGACCGGCCAGGATGCTCAGAAACGTCATGGGAGCCATGACGGCCATGAAGCGCCAGGTCTCCACCTCCAGCAGGGTCACCGCCAGGATCACGCCCGGGTAGACGGGCCAGATGTATTCCCAGATGTGCCGGAACCAGTAGTTCACCGCGGTCTTGTGCTCGCCGCTCACCGCCTGCCCGTCAAAGGCGGTCTCCACCATCGGCGCCGAGAAGAGAGCGCCGCCGGGCATGGGCAGCAGCCCGACCAGAGCCGGCATCACCGACCCGGCGGTCCGCTGGTCGCCCGAGATCCCCTGGAAACTCCGGACCATCCGATCCAGCTGTCCGCTTTCCGACATCAGCCGGCTCAAGACCAGGATGGACCCCACGATGAGCACCAGGCTGACCGTCTGGGGCCGACTCAGGCTGCCCCAGGCGCTCCTGAGCAGCTGGGCCGGGCTCTGCTCCATCCAGAACCCCAGGGCCAGGGCCCCCACCAGCAGGCACAGGCTGAGCGTCAGCCGCAGGCGGTTGAGCCCCAAAATCAGGAAAAAGATGCCGAACACCTTTACCAGCGCCGGCACGGCGGTTATGCTGCTCAGTAACTCCATGTCACTCCTGGAACAGCCCTTGATTGCGGAGGCCTTCCTTGGGACTGCCCAAACGATCGGTCGCGCCGGGCCGCGGGCTGGCCGGCGCAATTCTGCTCTGCCTCGCTCTGGCGGGTCCCTGTCCGGCGCAGCCGGCCGCCCCGGCTGAAATCCTGCTGGACGACTACCGCGCCGGTCTTTCCCCGCGCTGGCAGGAGAAGTCCTTCAAGGGGCGGACCGAGTACCGGGTCAGAACCGGGGAGCCCTTCCCCCACCTCGAGGCCTTCAGCCGGGGCTCGGCCTCGGCCCTGTATTACGAGATCTCCTACGATCCCCGGCAGTATCCCTTCCTCAGCTGGTGGTGGAAGGTGGAGGGCGTCGTTACCGGCGGTGACGCCCGCCGGAAGGACGGCGACGACTATGCCGCCCGGGTCTACGTGGTGTTCCCCGCCCTCTTCTTCTGGCAGACGCGGGCTGTCAGCTACATCTGGGCCAACCGGCTGCCCGCGGGCGAGGCGGTCCCTAACCCCTTCACCGCCAACGCTGTGATGATCGCCCTCCGGAGCGGCCCGGAGCAGGCCGGCCGCTGGGTGCGCGAAACCCGCAACCTCTTGCTGGACTACCGGCGTTTCTTCGGCCAGGATCCGCCCAAGGCGGGCGCGGTGGCGCTCATGACCGACACGGACAACACCGCCGGAGTGGCCCGCGCCTTTTACGGGCCGATCCGCATCCTGTCGCGCCCGCCCGACTGAAAACCCCACGGCAGCTTGCGCCGGAGCGGACAGCCGCGGGGTGCCCTACCGCACCGCCCGGGTGAAGGGCATCGCCAGCAGATGGGGGAACGTCAGCTTTGCGCTTGACATGTGGCCGCCTACGCCGATGCGAATCCGGGCCTGCTCGACGTCTCTTCGGAGGGTGCCGAGGAGGCGGTCCCAGAGGGAGAAGATCACCCCGTAGTTGGTGTTCCGCTCCCGGATTACGACCGAGTGGTGGATCCGGTGCATGGACGGCGGCACGAACAGAGGCCACCACAGCCGCTCGAACCAGGCCGGGACCTTGAGGCTGCTGTGATGGAGCTGGGCGCACAGAACGGTCAGGGTTTCGAAAAGCACCAGCCCCCGCAGATCCGCGCCGATCAGATAGATCAGGGCGATCTTGATCACCGCCGAAACGGCCAGCTCGCCCGCGTGAAACCGGGTGGCGGTGGAGGCGTCCATGTTCAAATCGGTGTGGTGCACCCGGTGGAACCGCCACAGCAGGGGCACCTCGTGATTGAGCAGATGCCACACGTAGAGCATGAAATCCAGGAAGGCCACCGTCAGCAGCAGCTCGAGCCAGACCGGCGCCGCCAGCAGGTGGAGCAGGCCCACCTGGTTCCGCCCCACATGGATCAGCGTGGCCGCCGTAAACGCCCCGAACGCCGCCTGCAGCAGCAGCGTGTTGAAAAGGGCCAGGGCCAGATTGTGGGCCCAGCGCTTGGGCTTGGAAACCGACGGGACCCGGTAGGGCCGGAGCAGTTCCAGAATCAGGAAAAAGAGAAGGCCGCCCCAGAAAAAGAGCAGTCTGAGCAGCGACTCTCCCATTTCGAAGGCCAAGCCCTCAGAACCCCATCTTCTCGGGCGGCCGGCGCTCCGGCACATAGACGTGGGGCACCTGCCCCGCGTTCCACTGCTCCGAGACGTAGAGATTGCAGTAGCAGCTGCCGAACTCCTTCACGTCCGCCTCCCGGTAGGCGCAGGGGCAGATGATGTCGGCGTCCTGCTGCCGCTCCCCGCTCGCCAGCCGGCAGGGGCAGACCATGTACCCGTAGCGTTCCCGGTTTTTGAGCAGAGCCTCCAGCAGCTCATCGACCCGCTGCCGGTCGCGGCTGAAAGAGTATCCCTTGGGCTCCTGAATGCCTTTCAGGGACTCGTACAGCTTCTCCACCTGGCTCATAAGCCGAGCGCCTCCTTGATCTCGTCCTCCTTGTGACCCACAATCACCTTTTCGCCGATGACAATCGTCGGAAACGAGCACTTGGGGTTGAACGCCCGGACCTCGTCCAGGATCCGCTGTCTTTCGTCGCCGCTGAGCAGGTCCACGTCGGTGAAATCGTACTGGATCCCGCACTCACCCAGGAACGTCTTGGTGGCCTTGCAGTGGCTGCAGGTGCTCAGGGTGTAGATCTTAATCGGCAACTGTTCCATCGTTTTATCTCCCTTCGTTTCATGTCCGAGCCACGTCCGGGCTGCCGGCAACCGGGGTCCGCCCGATCCCGCCCGCGTGAGTTACAATGGCTCAACCATAGTCACCGCGGCCGAAAATATCAAGTCCGGCAACAACGGGCCGCATCCGCCGGGCGATTGACAACTTTGCCCCCCATGGCTAATGGTGTTGCATGATCCGCCTGGCGCGCCCCTTCTCGGAAATCCGCAGGAACTGCCTGCCCCTCAAACCCTTTTTCGCCGCCCATCGCTGGGCCATCCTGATCGGGCTGTTGAGCCTCCTGCTGGTGGACTTCCTCCAGCTGCTGATCCCGCAGGTCATCCGGCGGGCCGTCGATCTGTTGACCCAGAAGCAGGCCACCCTGCCGGGGCTTCTCCGGCTCGGGGCCGCGATTGTAACCATAGCGCTCCTGATGGCCGGTTTCCGCTACCTGTGGCGGCTGCTCATTTTCGGGTACTCGCGCAACGTGGAGCAGGGGCTCCGCAATCGGATGTACGCCCATCTCCAGACCCTCAGCCCGTCCTTCTACCTGCGCAACCGCACCGGGGACCTGATGGCCCGGGCGGTCAACGACATCAACGCGGTCCGGATGGCCACCGGCATGGGCCTGGTGGCGCTGACCGACGGCCTGGTGCTGGGACTGGCCGCCATCGGGTTCATGCTGTCCATCAATGTCCGGCTCACCCTGATCGCCCTCATCCCCATGCCCATCATCGTCGGCCTGACGGCACTCCTGACCCGGCGGATGTCCTCCGGGTTCGAGAGCGTGCAGGCGCGTTTTGCCGAGCTGACCGAGAGGGTCCGCGAGGCCTTCTCCGGCATCCGGGTCATCAAGTCCTTTCACCGCCAGGCCTGGGCTGAGGAGCGGGTGGCCCAGGAGGGCCGCCGCTACGTGTCCGAGAACATGAAGCTGGCCAGGACCCTGGCCTTCTTTTTTCCCATGATGGCCGTTGTCACCAACGCCGGCCTGGCCATCGTCATCTGGCTGGGCGGCCGGCTGACCATCCTGGGGCAGATCACCACCGGCGATTTCGTGGCCTTTACCAGCTACCTCAACCTGCTGACGTGGCCCATGATGGCCATGGGCTGGGTCACCAACCTCATTCAGCGCGGCTCCGCCTCCATGCGGCGCATCAACCGCATCCTGGAGGAACCCGCGGAGATCCGAAGCCCCGCGACCCCGGCCCAGCCCGGTCCGCCGGCGGGCGACATCGAGGTGCGCGGGCTCTCCTTCCGGTACCCGGGGCAGTCCGAGGACGTCCTGCGGGGGGTCAGCTTCGGGCTGCGCCCCGGCGAGACCGTGGCCCTGGTGGGCCGGGTCGGCTCAGGCAAGAGCACCCTGCTGCAGGCTCTTCCGCGCCTGTGGGACGTGCCCCCGGGCACGGTGTTCATCGGCGGCCGGGACATCTGCTCCGTCCCGCTCCCGGAACTACGGCAGGCCATCGGGTTCGTGACCCAGGAGAGCTTCCTCTTCTCGGACACCGTCCGCAACAACGTGCTTTTCGGCCGCCCCGACATCCGGGAACAGGATCTGGAGGCCAGCCTGAAAGCCGCCGGCATCTGGGAGGAGATCCGGGAGCTGGAATCCGGCCTCGACACCCTGCTCGGCGAACGCGGGATCACTCTGTCCGGCGGCCAGCGGCAGCGGCTCACCCTTGCACGGGCCCTGCTCTGCGACCCGCCGATCCTGATCCTGGACGACCCGCTTTCCATGGTGGACACCCGCACCGAGGCCGCCATCCTGGACCATCTGCTCCGGGTGCGGCGGCAACGCTGCAATCTGATCGTGTCCCACCGGGTCTCGACCATCAGTCGCGCCGACCGAATTCTGGTGCTGGACGGGGGACGACTGATCGAACAGGGCTCGCACCGCGAACTGCTGGAGCGGGGCGGCACCTACGCGCGCCTCTACCAACGCCAGCTGCTGCTGCAGGAACTGGAAAACGGGTTCGACTGATCATGTACGGCGAGTACGGCTACATGGAAGAAGGCCGGCTGGGCAAACCCTACAACCTGAGGTTGCTCCGGCGGCTGGCGCCCTTCGCCCTGCCCTACAAGGCTCTGATCGCCCGGGCCCTGATGCTGACCATCTTGATCACGCTGCTGGACCTGACCCTGCCCTATCTCTCCAAGATCGCCATCGACCGCTACATCCTGGCCTCCTGGTACCGGGTCGAATTTCAGGAGCCCCGGAGCCTTTCGGATCAGGCGCTGCTGGGCAGGGTCGGTCCGCAGCTGCTGCCCGCCCTCCGCCCGGCACTCTACTTCGTCTCGCACCTGGACCTGAAGGGCATCGACCCGGCCGACCTCCATACCCTTCGGTCGCGGGGGGTACTGAAGCCCGAGCGGTTCTACCGGATCCCGTCGGAAGCCCTGGCCCGGCGGCCGGCTCCGGATTGGGGAGCGGAGGCGCAGGCCACGGCCGACGGCGCGTTCATGGTGAGCTACGCCTGGCTCAACGCCCAGCCGGCGCCTGACATCCTGCGGATCCGCGCCGCAGACCTGCGGGGCGTCCTGTGGGTGGGTCTCCTGTTCTTCGGGCTGCTGCTCGCGTCCTTCGGTCTCGGCTACGCCGAGTACTACCTGCTCGAGCTCACCGGCCAGCAGATCATGCAGGACATCCGGCTGCAGCTTTTCAGCCGGATGCAGTCCCAGGGCCTGCGGTTTTTCGACCGCCAGCCGGTCGGCCGGCTGGTCACCCGGGTGACCAACGACATCGAGAACCTGAACGAGATGTTCAAGTCGGTGATCATCACCATCTTCAAGGACGTCTTTATCCTGGCCGGCATCCTGGCGGTGCTGCTCTATCTGAACTGGCGCCTGGCGCTGCTGTGCTTCGCCCTCATCCCCTTCATCTTCGGAATCACCTTCCTCTTCAGCACCCTCGCGCGCGAGGCGTTCCGGGAACTGCGCGCCACGATCGCCAAGATCAACGCCTTCCTTCAGGAGCGGCTGAGCGGGATGCGCATCATCCAGCTTTTCGTGGCCGAACGCTTTCAGATGGAGGCCTTCGGGCAGATCAACCTGGAGAACTACCTGGCCGGCATGAAGCAGATCCGGGTCTTTGCGGTGTTCATGCCGCTGATGGAGCTTTTCGCGGCCTTTGCCGTGGCCCTGCTCATCTGGCGCGGCGGCGGCAAGGTCATCGGCGAGGAGCTGACCCTCGGGGCCCTGGTGGCCTTTTTGAGCTACATCCAGATGTTCTTCAAGCCCATCCGCGACATCTCGGAAAAGTACAACATCATGCAGTCGGCCATGGCTTCCACCGAGCGCATCCTGGAGTTCATGGACCTGCGGGAGGAAATGCCCGAAAACCAGAGCCGGCCGGCCGCAAAGGGCTTCGAGGGCCGCATCCGCTTTCAGGACGTCAGCTTTGCCTATGACCCGGGCCGGCCGGTGCTGAAGGAGGTGTCCTTCGAGGTGCGGCCCGGAGAGATGGTCGCGGTGGTGGGGCCCACCGGGTCGGGCAAGACCACCCTGGTCAACCTGATCGAGCGTTTCTACGATCCGGAGCGCGGCAGCGTCACCCTGGACGGGGCGGATCTGCGCGACTGGCCCCAGGCCGAGCTTCACCGCCGGGTGGGCACCTGCATGCAGGACGTGTTCCTCTTTGCCGGCAGCCTGACCGACAACCTCGCCCTCGGCCGCGAGGGGCTTGAGGAGCGGTCCATCGAGGCGGCCGTCCGGGCGGCCAACGCCTGGCCCCTCATCCAGCGGCTGCCGCGCGGCCTGAGCGAGGAAATCGGCGAGGGCGGGGCAACGCTTTCGGCCGGGGAAAGGCAGCTGCTCTCGTTTGCCCGGGCCCTGGCCGCAGAGCCTCAGGTGCTCATCCTGGACGAGGCCACCAGCAGCGTGGACCCGGAAACCGAACTGCTCATCCAGCAGGCGATCTCCCGGATCGTCTCCCGCCGGACCACCCTGGTGGTGGCGCACCGGCTCTCCACCATCCGCCACGCGGACCGCATCCTGGTCATGCACCGCGGCCGCATCCGCGAGCAGGGCACCCACGAGGAGCTGCTGGCGCTGCGCGGGATCTACTACCGCCTCAACCGGCTCAGGGAGGCGAACAGCGAACCGGCCTAGGCAGCCGTCTCCCTGACTTCCTCGCGCAGGCATTCATCCAGGACCCGCACGGCCCAGTCGATCTGCTCCCGCTGGATGATCAGCGGCGGAGCGAACTCCAGCGCCGGGCCCATGAGCTTGACCAGCAGCCCCTTGTCCTTGGCCCGGCGTACCAGCCTCGTCAGCCGTTCCATGGGCAGCAGCGCCCGGGTCCGCGGGTCGGCGGTGAAATCGATGGCGGCCCACAGCCCGGTACCCCGCACCTCGCCCACGATCGGGTGCCCGGCAAGCGATTTCAGGGCCTCGAGAAAATAGGCCCCCATGGCCCGGGAGTTCTCGATCAGCTTTTCCTCCCTGAGGATTTGGATGTTCTTCAGGGCCGTGGCGCAGGCCACCGGGTGATTGCCGTAGGTGTGCAGGTGATTGAGGGTTTCGATGGGCGCCATGATCCGGTCGCGGCACCCGACCGCGCCCAGGGGCACGTACCCGCTCGTGATCCCCTTGGCCATCGTCATGAGGTCCGGCTGAACCCCGAAGTGCTCGATGCCGAACCACTTTCCGGTCCTGCCGAAACCGCAGATCACTTCGTCGACGATGAGCGCCACCCCGTAGGTGTCACAGATCTCCCTTACGATCCCCCAATACTCGGCCGGGGGCGGCAGGGCCCCGAAGCCCTGTTGGATGGGTTCGCCGATGAAGGCCGACACCTGCTGGGGATCCTCGAACTCGATGAACCGGGCGATGTCCCGGGCGCAGGCCAGATCGCAGGCCGGGTAAGTGAGGTGCAGCGGGCAGCGATAGCAGTAGGGGGACTCAGCGAACACCGTTCCCGGAGCCAGCGGCTCCATGATCTGGCGCATGGGCAGGACGGTGCCCAACACCCGCAGCGCGCCCCCGGTCACCCCGTGATAGGCGCCGCGCCGCGAGATCACCTTGTAACGCTTCTTCTCCCCCCGGCCGTCGTGGTAGTGCCGGGCCAGCTTGATGGCCGACTCCACCGCCTCGGAACCGTCGCACACGAACAGGAAGCGGTTGATGTCCCCGGGGGCAATCCCGCTGAGGGCGTCGGCCAGCTCCAGCGCCGGCGGGTTCGCGAACTGCATGGGAGTGAAGTAGTGCAGCCGGCACATCTGCTCGTAGGCGGCCTGCGCCAGGTCCTGGCGGCCGTAGCCCACGTGCACCGGGCGGGTGCAGCCGGAAACCAGGTCCAGGTACCGCTTCTCCTCCTGGTCAAACACGTAGACCCCCTCGCCGCGGGTGATCACCGTGATCCCGGCCGCGATCTCGCTTTTTGACGTCCGCTGCAGGATGAGGCGGGACGATGCGTCCATCTTCTTCATGCGCTTCCTCCTTCGTTCCCGTTTCCCTCGGCCGCGACCCGGCGGAGGATTCCGGCGCACCGGTGCCGGCCGACTGAGTTACTGCGCAAGGGCTTCAGACCTTCAGGTCGTAACCAAGATCCACCTCGGATGCGGGTATGCCGCCGCGGATGCCCCAATTGTCGAGCGGCGGCTCGTTCAGGACGACGAAAACATCGGATGGAGCGATGCCGATCGCACCGAACCGGCGGACAATGGATTGGTAAAGATTGCGTTTCGCGGTCAATGTGCGGCCCGGAAACAAGGTGATTTCAACCACGGTGTAGTTCTTCGTTTTTCCAGGCCCCACCGCGAAATGCTCGGGCTTGTGCTCCACATAGCGGATTTGCCGATCGCCTTCCGGCAGCTTGAGGGCTTCCCGCTGGGCCTGGTAGACGGCCTCGATCAGCGCAGCCACCTCTTCGGGCGTGCGGCTCCTGCGAACTTCAATTCTGGTGAGCGGCATGTTTTCCTCCCCTGTTTGGGCCGGCAACCCGGCAAGGGCGCCAGCGCAGCTGCCGATCCCGGTTCAGCCCGCGCCCGGACGCCCCGCGACCGCCTTGCGGTAGGCCGCCATGCGGGCCAGCACGTTGACGGCGTTTTCCGGGCTCTGGTAGAAGACGCCGCTGTAGCGCCGCCCGGGAACCGGGCGTACGATGCCCTCGGCGCCGCTGGTCAGCGAAACCCCGATGACGGGCTTCCGGTAGATCTCCATCAGCTCGGCCACCCGGGCGATGTAGCGCTGCTCATAGTCCCGGGCGAAGGCGTCAACGCCGGCCAGGAACTCTTCCGAAACCTGGGCATCCGCCGCCCGGGTCGATCCGATGAGGAGCCGGACCATCTCTAGGCGACCGACGATCCCCAGGCTGATCACGGCGTCCACCCCCTCCCATTTCAGGAGTTCCTCCACCGCCACCAGCGGCACTTCCAGATCGCGGGTGCCCACCAGGTCGACCGGGTTTCCCCGGCTCCAGAAGGGCGGCAGGTACCGGCCGATCGCATCCACCACGTGCCCGGGAATGGGCGGCACGACCAGGCCCCGGTTGTTGCAGGCATCCGCGGTGACCACTCCCCACCCGCCGCCCAGGGTGACGATGCCGACCCGGTTCCCGCGGGGCAGCGGGAGCGCCGAAAAGCCGGCCGAGAGATCCAGCAGCTCCCACGGAAACCGCACGTCCAGCACCCCGGCCTGGCGGCAGGCCGCCCGGAAAAGCGCGGCATCCCCGCTCATGGATCCCGTGTGGGAGGCTGCCGCGATACGGCCCGCCTCGGTGCGGCCCCCCTTGAGCACGACCACCGGCTTGCGCAGGTTCACCCGGCGGACCACTTCCAGGAAGCGGCGGCCGTCACCGGCGCTTTCCAGATAGAGAACGACCATGCGGGTGTGGGGCTCACGCTCCAGGTATTCGAGAAAATCGGTGCAGTCGGCCAGAGCTTCGTTGCCGGAGCCCACAAAGAGCGACACCCCGACCCCCTGCTGTTCGGCCCAGTGGATGAGCTGGTTGCCCAGGTTCCCGGATTGGGAAATGAAGGCTACCCCGCCCGGGCGGGGCCGGGTGTGGCTGCCGGTGGCGAAGAGCCGGGCATAGGGGCAAATGATCCCCATGGTGTTGGGACCCACCAGCCGCATGCCCGCCCGGCGGCAAAGGGCGCCGACCTGCTCCTCCAGCCGGGCTCCGGGCGCTCCGGTTTCGCTGAACCCGGAACTGATGATCACCAGGCCTTTGACCCCCCGGCGGCCGCAGGCCGCCACGACTTCCGCAACGCTCTCGGCCGGCGTGGTCACGAAGGCCACATCCACCGGCCCGGGGACATCCTCGATGCGCGGATACACCGGTAGGCCGCAGAGGGTCTTCTCCTTCGGGTTCACCGGATAGATGCGGCCCTTGAACCCGCCGGCAACGATGTTGGTCAGGATCAGTTGGCCCCACTTGCCAAAGCCCGAAGAGGCGCCGATGACGGCCAGCGCAGCCGGGTCGAACAGGGTTTCCCAGGGCGCCGGGGTCAGGTCGCCGGTCGTCATGGCAGGTGTTTTTTCCATATCGGGTGTTCCGCTCTTTACCTTGCGGCCCGCACTCCCGCGGACCGGCTCTTCCGAACCGCAGCGATACTACCACAACCGCGGCCGGCTGCCACCCGAAATCCGGCGGCGACCGGCGGATTGACACCCGGGCGCGGCTTGCCTATGGTGCTTCAGGGAGGAGGGAAAACCGGGTGGCCGGATCATCCCAGCGTTACCGCGACTTCAACGGTTATCTGCGGGAAATCTTCGGTGAACGGGTCCAGAAGATCTCCCTGGACGCCGGCCTCGACTGCCCCAACCGGGACGGCACCCTGTCCCGGCTGGGCTGCCTCTTCTGCGACCGCCTGGGATCCGGCAGCGGGGGCATGGTCGATCATCGAGTTTCCGTCCGGGAGCAGGTCGCACGCGCTAAGCAGGCCCTCGGCCGCCGCTACGGCGCCCGCCGGTTCATCGCCTACTTTCAGTCCTTCAGCAACACCTACGGCCCCCTGCCGCTGCTGGCCCGGCTCTACCACGAAGCCCTTGAGGATCCGGACGTGGTGGGGCTCTCCGTGGGCACCCGGCCGGACTGCATCGATACCGAAATCCTGAACCGGCTGGCCGCCTTTCAGCCGGAACACCTGGTGTGGCTCGAACTGGGGCTGCAGTCCCGCCATGATGAAACCCTCAGACGCATCAACCGCGGCCACGACTCGGCCTGTTTCGAGAACGCCGCCCGCCTGGCCGCCGATCGGGGACTGCCGGTGTGCGCCCACGTGATCCTGGGCCTCCCGGGCGAGGACCACGCCATGATGATGGAAACCGCCCATTTCCTGGCGCGCCTGCCGGTCCGGGGTGTCAAGATCCACCTGCTCTATGTGCTCGCAGGCACCCCGCTGGCGGAGCTTTACCGGCAGGGCGGTTTGCGCTGCCTCGAGCGGGAGGAATACGCCGGCCTGGCTATCGATTTTCTGGAGCGACTGAGGCCGGAAATGATTGTCCAGCGCCTGACCGGCGATCCGCCCCGAAACCGGCTGCTCGCCCCGGCATGGGCCGCCGAGAAGTCGAACAACCTGAAGTTGATCCGGGAAACCCTGGAGGAAAGGGACACCTGGCAGGGCCGGCTTTACCCGGCCGATGGAGGCCGGAAGCCGGTCCCTGAACCGGCTCACGCATAGGCTGACGGAGAATGCCCGGATGCAGGGCTTTTGAAATCCCGGGAATCGAAGCCTATCCCGCCAAAGGCAGGACCGCACTGACGAGGAATGAGGGTAATCCGCCCGGGGCGGGACAGATGGGCGTTTTGCAGCGGGCTACGCGGTCTGAGGATCGCCGACCTTCTTGCGCATCAGCTGATCCATGGCGAGGTCGTAGTCCCGGGTGCCGGGCTGCAGCGCCTTGTTGGCGGCCAGCTGAGCTTTCACGTCCGCTTCCGCCTTGTCGAAACGCTGGTTCACCTGAGTGAAGACTTCCTTCACCGTGTTGTAGATGTCGACGTCGGTCCCGTAGACCTCTATCACGCTCGGGTCCTTGATCATGACTTCCATAATGTACTGGGTCATGTAGAGGACATAGGGGTCCGGGTGGGCCACGAGGTCGCGGATGGGAGAGATGAAGTACCGGAAATCGAACTCGGAGCTCCGAATGATCTGCTTCAGGCCCTTGAGGATCAGGTCGGAGACCGCCGCCGGCTGGTCGGTCTCGAGGACCTTCTCCATGAGCAGAACCTGAGAAAGGCGGTTGTGGAGCTCCGTCAGCTTGAACCGCATGAACCGATCGCGCTGGAACGATTGCTGCCGCTCCTGCCGCTCGATCTGGCTGAGCAGCTTGTCCTGCTCTTTCTGGCTGTCGAACCTTCTCATCGCACCATACCTGCTTTCAACCCCCGGAGCTCCCCGGAAAAGGCTATTCCTTGGCGGCCTCTTTGGACTTTGTCGCGGCGCCGGTTTCCTTGGCGGGCTTTTCTGAACCCGCTTCGTTGGTCGGACTGCTGTTTCCGGAGCCGGACTCGCTCGTCTTGCCGGAGCTCGACTTGGAGGCATAGTCCGTGACATACCAGCCCGACCCCTTGAGGTGAAAGGCGCTGTGGGAAATCAGTTTCCGGAGTTTGCCCCGGCAGCTTTCGCAGCGGGTCAGGGGGGGATCCGAAAACCCCTGCATCACCTCCCTGAGGAAGCCGCATTTTGTGCATTCATATTCGTAGATCGGCATGTTTCACCTCCCGCCGGTTATTCGTCTCACACGGCCAGCCGGCATACCCGCTGCCCGCGGTACGACTCAAGCACGTGGTCCAGCCTCGGCAGCGAAAGCCGGCCGAGGATCTCGTAGGTCATTCGATGGACGATCCGTTCCTCTTTTTCCTTGTCCTTCTCAGGGGCGTCGAAGCGCTGGCTGAAGCCGCAGAACCGCACAATGTGGATCAGTTCGTGGGTGAACACGTAGAGCATCAGGGGCAGAAGATGCAGCTGCGGGTCGCGCTGCAGCGCCTCAAGAATCAGAGGATCCTGGAGCCAGATGTAGTAGAGGTCCCTGACCCTGCTCGGCGGACCGTACTCCCCGGCCGTCCTTTTTTCGCGATTCAGAACTGCGAACGCGTTCTCCACCACCCTGTCCCTGCCCCACAAGCCCAGTGTCCCGACCTGAAAGCGATGACGCATCCACTGCCCGGAGGAAAACTTGAAAAAGTTCCCGGTCGCGTCCTCTGCGATGCCCAGAGCTTCTCCGACGGTCCGGAGATCATCCTGCCGGAAGGAACACGTCTCCATTCGAAGCCAGCCTCACTAGGTGAAGGGTTATTCGGGAACCTAAGACCGGGAAGGGAAAAATCAAGCGGAAATCCTGTTGGTGGCGGTGACTGGACTTGAACCAGTGACTCTGCGGATATGAGCCGCATGCTCTGACCAACTGAGCTACACCGCCCCGGAATTTATCCAGGTATGATCCAGGAAAAAGCCTCTGCCTGTCAACCAAATAATGCGTCGCCTTTTTCCCTTGCGCCCTCCCGGCGCCTGGGTTAGGAAAGGGTCCTATGATGAAAAGCGGTTTCATAGAACCCCGCCAGTGCCCCTGCTGCGGCCACCACGAAGTCGGGCTGCGTACCCCGCAGGGCGAGTTTATCGCCCTGCGGCCCGGCATGCGGGTGCAGTTGCTCGAGCAGCCCGCCGGGGCCGATGGGCTGCCCCGGCCCCAAGAAAGCGACCGCCCGGCCGCCGTCGCCTCGGCAGCGCTCACGGCGGATCCGGACCTGGTGCCCTGGGTGCCGGAGCCTGTGCGCGGCCACCCCGCGCTGCGGCTGAAGTACGGCGTCCTGCTGCCCCAGGGGCTTCTCAGCCGGGGACTGGACGAGCCCACGTACCGGGCTGCGCATCTGCAGAAATTAAGGAACCTGATCGATCGCGAAGCCGGCGCCCCCTTGCCCGTGCTGCTGGACCGGTTCTTCACCGCCCCCCACCTGGCCGCGGGCGACGCCAAGGAAGTGGCCCTGCGGATGTGGGCTGAGCTTCCCGAGATCCGCCGACCGGTCCGGCTGGTTGCCGAGTGGCTGGAGCACCCGGACCGGGCAAGCCTGATGCGGCTGAGGCCGGCTGCCGGGGGGCCCGGAGAGCGGGTGAGCGACGCTGATTTCTCCACGGAGTTGCGGGCGCTGTCGCTGGAGGCTTTCCTGGAGCTCCTGGGGCAGGAACCCTGAAGTGAATGATCCACCGCCTCAAGGCAGCGGCTTCAGACCGTCGACTGTAAGCCGACTTAGGGACACAAATCCGAAGCACCAAATCCGAAATCCGAAACAAATCCCAATGACCAAAATCTCAATGACCGAAACGCGTTGTGAGCCTAATCCGTCATGCCGCCGCTGACTGTTTTGGACATTGGGACATTTGGATTTTGAAATTGTTTCGGATTTAGGTATTCGGATTTCGGATTTATCGAGTCAAAGTCATCACCTGAAGGCGAAGCCTGTTCCCCAAATCCCCAGGGTACAACAAGACAACCGAAGGCACCGGCGGCCGGACCGCCGGTGCCTTCGAACTGCTCTGCTCCGCCCGGCGCGGGCGGGGGGCGCGGCTTACTACTCCGCGTATTTCTTGACCTCTTCGGTCAGCGCCGGCACCACCTCGAAAAGATCCGCCACCACCCCATAGTCCGCCTTCTGAAAGATGGGGGCATCGGGGTCCTTGTTGATCGCCACGATCACCTTCGAGGTGCTCATGCCGGCCAGATGCTGAATGGCCCCGGAAATGCCGCAGGCGATGTAGAGGTTCGGAGAAACGACCTTTCCGGTCTGTCCCACCTGGTCCGAGTGGGGTCGCCAGCCGGCATCCACCGCCGAGCGCGAGGCTCCCACGCTGGCCCCGATGACCTCCGCCAGGTCCTCCAGGATCTTGTAGTTTTCAGGACCCTTCATGCCGCGGCCGCCGGAGACGATCTTGTCGGCCTCGGTCAGATCCACCTTGCCGCTGGCGTCCTTCACCGCGTCCACGACCTTGGTCTTCAGAGCGCCGTCGTCGAGCTGGAAGGCCGCATCCAGCACTTCGGCCGATCGTGGCCGGATCCGGCTCGTTGATGCTCATCACGTTGGGCCTGGCGGTGGCCAGTCTGCGGCCAGCTGTTCTCAAAGGTCACCCTGGCATAGGCCTTGCCCGCATAGATGGGTCGGGTCGCCACCAGGTTGCCGTCCTCCACCGCAAAGGCCGTGCAGTCCTGCGCCATGCCGACCCCCAGGGTGGCGGACAGCCGGGCCGCCAGATCCTTTCCCTGAACCGAAGCCCCCATCAGCAGTACGGCCGGATCACCGGCCTTCACCAGCTGCGGAAATCACCGCCACATAGGCATCGGTGGTGTAGTCGGTCCAGCCTTGGATCGTCGGCCACCAGGACCTTGTCCGCGCCGTACTGCCCCAGGACCGCAGCCTTGTCCTTGATGTTGGAGCCCAGCAGGACGACGCGTCAGATCCTGGCCCAAGGCATCCGCGATGCGCCGTCCCTCGCTGACGATTTCATAGGTAACCTTTCGGAATTCTCCGTCTCTCTGCTCCGCAATTGTCCAGACTCCCTGTGCCATTTGTATCTCCTTCTCCTTAGCTCTCTGGTTTCAGAAACGGTCACGGTCTGCGGCCTAGATGACCTTGGCCTCTTCGTGCAGCAGCCTGGCCAGTTCGGCCGCCTTCTCCTGCGGGGTCTCACCCTCGATGATCTTGCCCGCTTTCCGCTGGGGAGGCGGGGTCAGCTCCACGATCTTCAGCTTTCCGGGCGGCCTGACCGAATTCCGCGGCGTTCAACCCCAGATCCGCCAGAGTCTTCTCCTCGAGCGGCTTTTTCTTGGCCTTCATGATCCCGGGCAGGGAGGCATATCGGGGTTCATTCAGGCCCTTCTGGGCGGTGATCAGCACCGGCAGGCTGGACTCGATCACCAGGGTCTGCCCCTCCACCGGCCGGTGCACCTTCACCGACTGGCCGTCCTCGGCCACCTCCACCTTCACGGCCAGGCCGACATGCGGGATCTCCAGGAGCTCGGCCAGGGAGGCGCCCACCACGCCCATGTCGTCATCCACGCCGCGCTGTCCGGTGAAAATCATGTCACACTCGAGGTCTTTATGGCTGCGGCCAGCGCCTTGGCCACCGCAAGAGATCGCTGCCCTCCAGGCCGGGATCGCTGATGAGGATCCCCTTGTCGGCCCCCATGGCCAGCGCGGTGCGGATGGACTCGGTCACCCTTTTCGGGCCCAGGCCCACCACGGTCACCTCACCGCCGAGCTTCTCCTTGATCCGCAAGGCCTCTTCCACCCCGAATTCATCATAGGGGTTCATCACCCATTTGATGTCATCGGTCACGATGGACTTGCCGTCGGCGGCCATCTTGATCTGGGTCTCCGTATCCGGAACCTGTTTCAAGCAAACGATAATATTCACTTTTTCCTCCTTTCAGGCTCGAACCCGGAATCGCTCCGGATTCCCTTATCGAACCAGAATACCATTGGTAAAATAACCGCTGATCTGCTTCGCCGCGGTCTTAATATCATACCGCTTGCGGCTTGACAACACCCAAAACCGGGACATCTCGTCCAGGGCCCCGAAAAAGGCCCTTTTGGCCACGCCGGGGATGATCTCCCGCTCTGAAGACCCCCTTCTTCTGGCCCTCGCGGATGATTTCGCCAATCAGATCCAGGTATTGGGCGAACTTCTCGTTCTTGTACTCCTTCATGAACTTGCTGCTCTGGCGCAGCTCCACCTGGATGATCTCGGCCATGTTCTTGTTCTGCTCGATCAGCCGCAGATGAGTCAGGGCGAATCGCTCAAGCTTCCGTACCGGATCCGTTCCTCCTTGGAGATCTGCGCTCACCATGTTGTCCAGCACGGCCTGCATCTGCTCCTCGAAGAGAGAGATCAGGATGTCGTCCTTGTTCTCGAAGTAGATGTAGATGGTGCCGTCGGCCACCCCCGCCTCCCTGGCGATCTCGGAGATCCTGGCGTGGTAGAAGCCCTTCTGGGCAAATATCTTGGTGGCCGCCTGGATGATGCGGTGGTACTTTTCGTGATTCCTGCGCTTGGCCATGCTCCCTCGCTTTCCCCCTTCTCCGCCCGCGCACCGGGCCGGGCAGCCCCAAACCCTGACCTCCCTGCCCCGCAGCGCGAACCCTATCGGCACAGACGGATGAATGACTATTCATTCAAAATCAGCGTACCACCCGCTTCCCGGTCTGTCAAGGCTTTTGCCGCTTCCGCCGCCCTCGCCCGCCGGGTTCTTCCCGCTTGACAACCCGGGGGTAATCCTTTAGAGATAGGCTCTGCCTGAAACCCCAAACCCCTAAGGAAAGGTTGGTGATCGAACGAACACGGTGAATGTTTGGAAAAACAAAGGACCAGTGGCGTTAACCATCAGCAAGGAGGGGACCCATGCGCAAGAGATTCTTCCTGATTTTGGTGGTTCTGACAGCAGCCGGCCTGATCGGCTTCTCGACAGCCCTTGCCAAGGACATCAAGGTTGGAGCCGTCATCAACCTCACCGGACCGGCCTCCACGTGGGGTCAGTTCCATGCCAAGGGGCACCAGGACTACTTCCGCTATGTCAATGAAGTGAAAGGCGGCATCGGCGGCAACAAGATCGATCTGACCATCGTCGATCACGCCTACAAGGTCCCTGAAGCCGTCAAGTTCGTGAAGAAGTTCTGCACCGAGGACAAGATGGACATCATCGCCACCTGGGATGCAGGCTCCGGGATCATGGCCAAACCCATCATCCAGGAATACAAGGTCCCCAACATCAACTACTCCACCTACCAGGGCATCCTCAAACCGCCGGTCGACTACGCCTACCTGCCTTTCGGCGCCTACACGATGGACAGCTACGCGGTGCTGGAATACATCCGCACCATCCACAAGGGCACCGAGGCGCCCAAGGTGGGGCTCCTGACCTACAACAACGCTTACGGCAAATCCATTCACGATGCCAGCAAGGAATACGCCGAAAAGAACAACGTCAACATCGTGGCTATCGAGGAATTTCCTCCCGCGAGCCTGGATCTGAACACCGAGCTGCTGCGGCTGAAAAACGCGGGGCCGAGTATATCTTCATGCAGTGCCTTCCTTCGTCTATCATCATGGCCCTTCAATCGGCCGACCGCGTCAACTACGACGTGCCCTTCTTCGGGACCTGGACCTCCACGGACCCGGATTTCTTTAAGCGCGGCAAGGGCCTCATCCGCGACCGGATGCACATGCAGTTCCCGGGCGGGTTGCCGGTCGACGGCACGCCGGGCATGAAAGTCATGCAGGAACTCTGGGACCGCTACAAGACCGTGGACAAGTTTGACGCCTCCTACTGGGAAGGGGTGATCATCGCCATGATCATGGAGAGGGCCTTCCAGCGGGCCCATGACAAGTTCGGCGAACATCAACAGCGAGACGATCAATCAGGCCCTGGAGACCTTCCACAACGAGGACTTCGGCGGCCTCATCCCGAACGTCACCTACACCAACACGGATCACAGCGCCTCGTGGAAGGCCCGGATCGTGAAGATCAACGAGGATCAGACTTTCACCCCGCTGACCACCTTCTGGGAGCCCGGTCAGGAGAAGGCCACCCTGATCAAATGAAAGCCTTTCGCGGTGAACCCAGTATCTTCGCCTCGGCTCGGCCCGACGCAACGACGGGCCGAGCTGGAGGTGAAGGAGCTGACCCTGAAGTTCGGCGGCATCACGGCGCTCAACAAGGTCGACCTCACCGTCCGGACCGGCGAACTGGTTGCCGTCATCGGACCCAACGGCGCGGGCAAGACCAGCCTGCTGAACTGCATCACCGGATACTACAAGCCCCAGGAGGGCCAGATCTTCTTCAACGGCCAGGACATCACCCGCACTCCACCCATCATCTGACCAAGATCGGCATCGGCAGGACCTACCAGAACATCGAGCTCTTCCCGGGCATGACGGTGCTGTCCAACATGCTGCTCGCCCGCCACATGCACTGCCGCTACAGTGTGGGCGCGGCCGGCGTGTTCGCCCGCTCGGTGCGCAACGAGGAGGTGCGGCACCGCCGGATCCTGGAGGAGCTCATCGATTTTCTGGAGATGCAGTCCATCCGGAAGCAGCTCGTGGGATCCCTGCCCTACGGGATGCGCAAGCGGGTCGAACTGGGCCGGGCCCTGGCCCTGGAACCCAAGCTCCTGATTCTGGACGAACCCTTTGCCGGCATGACCCTGGAGGAAAAAGAGGACATGGTGCGGTTCCTGGTGGAGCTGAACGAGGCCTGGAACCAGACCATGATCCTGGTGGAGCACGACATGTCCGTGGTCATGAGTATCTCCCAGCGGGTGACGGTGCTCGATTTCGGGGTCAAGATCGCGGAGGGCACCCCTGATTTTGTGCAGAATCACCCCCAGGTGATCAAGGCCTATCTCGGGGACACCTCGGCCATCGATTAGGCCGGGCGACGAGGAATCCCGGTTCACAGGAAATGGCAAACAGGCTTTCTGACATCAGGCGGATCGACCCGGAGACGCTGGAATCGCTGGATCAGTACACCTTTCCCCAGATCCTGCTGCGCCAGGCCGACCGGCTGGAGGCCGGTCTGGTGGCCATCCGGGAAAAGGCCTACGGGATCTGGCAGACCTACGGCTGGCGCGAATACCTGGACTACACCCGGCACGTGGCGCTGGGCCTGCACTCCCTGGGTCTGAAGCGGGGTGAAAACGTCGGGCTCATCCTGGACAACCACCCCGAATGGCTGTTCAGCGAGCTGGGCGCCCAGGCCCTGGGAGCGGTCACGGTGCCGCTTTTCACCTCGGCGGTGGCCAAGGAACTGATCGGCGGGCTCAACCGGGTCGAAGCCGCCTATGTTTTCGCCCAGGACCAGGAACAGGTGGACAAGCTCCTGGCGCTGCGGGACGAGCTCCCCTTCGTGCGCAACGTGATCTACGTGGACCCCACCGGGATGCGCACCTACCGGGACGACCCCTGGCTGATCAGCTTTGCCCAGCTGCTGGACCTGGGGGAGGAGCTCGACGGCGAGGAGCCGGATCTCTTCAACCGCGAGCTCTGGGAGGGAAAGCCGGATGACGTGGCGCTGATGCTGATGACCTCCGGCACCACCGGCGCGCCCAAGATGGTCATGCTTTCCCACGAAAACATCATCGACATGGCGCGCAAGTGGCTGGAAACCGCGCCGATCGGCATCGGCGACAACTGGATCTCGATCACGCCCACCGCCTGGATCGTGGACCAGATGTGGGGTGTCGGCATCACCCTGTCCGGCGGGCTGGCCATGAACTTTCCGGAAACCTTCGAAACCGCGGTGCAGGACTTCCGCGAAATCGGGCCGACCGTCATCGTCAGCTCCTCGCGTTTCTGGGAGGACCTGGCTTCCCGGATCCGGGTGAAAATCAGCGACTCGGGATTTGTCAAGCGCCGCCTTTACGAGCGGTCGCAGAGCGTGGGCGCGGCCGTCGTGGACCTCGAGTCCCAGGGCAAACCGCTCCCCGCGGGGCTCAGGTTCTGGTACTGGGCGCTCACCCGCGTCGTGTCCTGGCCGCTCATGGACCGGGTGGGCTGCCGCAACTTCCGCGCCGCCTACACCGGCGGGCACCCCATCAGCCCGGACGTGATCCGCTTCTTCAGGGCCAACGGGCTGAACCTGAAGCAGTGCTACGGCCTGACCGAGGCCGGCGGCATCTTCCAGGTGCAGCCCGACGGCGAGGTCAAACCCGAAACCGTGGGCAAGGCGCTCCCGCGCACCGAGGTCCGGATCACCGAGGACCAGGAAGTGCTGGTGGCCAGCAAGTCGGTCTTCGTGGGATACTACCAGAACCCGGAAGCCACCGCCGCCGCCCTGAAGGACGGCTGGTTCCACACCGGGGATGCCGGCTACTTCGACGACGACGGCCACCTGCTCATCATCGGGCGCAAGGAAGACATCATGCGCACCCGGGAGGGCGAGGCCTTTTCGCCGGACTTCATCGAAACCCGGCTGAAGTTCAGCCCGTACATCAAGGAGGCGGTCATCTGGGGCGAGGGACAGCCGTATCTGACCGCTTTTGTCAACATCGATTTCGGCAACGTCGGGAACTGGGCCGAGGACCACAAGATCCCTTACACCACGTACACGGATCTTGCCCAGCAGCCGGCCGTGGAGGAACTGATCCGCGAGGAAGTCCGGCAGGTGAACAAGCAGCTCCCGTTGCCCATGCAGCTCAGCAAGATCATCCTGCTCTACAAGCTGCTGGACGCGGATGACGAGGAACTGACCCGGACCGGCAAGGTGCGCCGGAAATTCGTGTTCCAGCAATACAGGGACCTGATCGATGCCATGTACACGGACAGGCGCGAGCTCCCGGTCAAGGGCCAGGTGCGCTACCGGGACGGCACGGTGGGCACCATCGAAACAACCGTCAAGATCCTCAACGTCTGACAGGGGAAAAGGCAGCGCATGGAATTCTTTTTGCAGCTTCTGGTCAACGGGATCTCCCTGGGCTTTCTCTACGCGCTTTCGGCCCTGGGCTTCGTGATGATCTTCAAGTCGAGCAGCGTGCTCAACTTCGCCCACGGCGAACTGCTGGCCATCGGCGCCTTTCTGTTCCTGGTGCTCTCGGCCTGGGCCAAGCTGCCCATCGTCCTGGCCTTCGCCCTGACCCTGATCGGCAGCTTCGCGCTCGGGTTCGTGATCGAGCGCTTCTTCCTGCGGCCGCTGATCGGCGAGGCCCTGATCCAGGTCATCATGCTCACCGTGGGCCTGGCGGCCATGTTCAAGGGTCTCCTGCTCTTCGTCTTCGGCGGTGACATCCACTCCTACCCCCGTTTCCTGCCCGAGGGGCTGTCCATTCAGTGGGGGGCCATCTTCGTCCCGTCGGTTTACGTGGCCACCTTCATCATCGGCATCCTTTTCCTGATCGTCTTCGGCCTTTTCTTCAAGTATTCCTCCCAGGGCATCTACATGCGATCGGTGGCGGACAACCAGCCGGCCGCCCTGTCCCTGGGGGTGCATGTGAGACGGGTGTTCGCCCTGTCCTGGGCCATCGCGGCCCTGGTGGCCGCCATGAGCGGCATCGTGCTGGGCATCATCAACGGCGTCAACGTCCACAGCCTGAGCTCCATCGGACTCAAGGTGTTCCCGGTGGTGATCCTGGGCGGGCTGGACAGCATCGGCGGCGCCATTCTGGGGGGCGTGATCATCGGTCTGCTCGAGACCTTCACCGGCGGCTACATCTCGACCTCCCTGCGGGAGATCATCCCCTACATCGTTCTGGTTTTCATCCTCATGGTCCGGCCCTACGGTCTGTTCGGACTGGTGGAAATCGAACGGGTTTGACATGGTTCGATCGGAGTGCACTGGATGAGGAAACTTCAGTTTCACCCCTGCGGGAACTTCAGGGAATCCTACCAGCAGGAACTCACCATCTTCGAGACCGACTTCGGCCGGCTCTGGATGCTGGTCGGCCTGGCGCTGCTCTTCGGGGTGCTGCCTTTCCTCTGCGGTCCCTACCTCCTCTACATCCTCAACACGGTGGGGATCTATGCCATCGGCGCCGTCGGGCTGAACCTGCTGATCGGCTACACCGGGCAGATCTCCCTGGGGCACGGGGCCTTTTTCGGCGTGGGGGCCTACACGGCCGGCATCCTGGCTTCCAAGCTCGGGGTCCCCTTCTGGGCCGCCGTGCCGGCCGCCGGGCTGATGACGGCCGCCGTGGGAATGCTCTTCGGGCTGCCCTCGGTGCGCCTCAAACACCTGTACCTGACCATCGCCACCCTGGCCGGCCAGTTCATCATCATGTACGTCCTGGTCCAGTGGGAAAGCCTGACCGGCGGCGCGGAGGGCATCATCCTGTCGGATGCGCGCCTGTTCGGCCTGAACCTGCGCGGCGACCGGACCTTCTTCTACGTGGTCTTCGGCGGCCTGGCCGTCACGACCTGGTTCGCCGTCAACCTGGTGCGCACCCGCTTCGGGCGGGCCTTCATCGCCATCCGCGACAACGACCGGGCCGCCGAAGGCATGGGCATCCCGATCTTCCTCTACAAGCTGCTCTCCTTTGCCATCAGCTCCTTCTATGCCGGGTTCGCCGGCGCCCTGTTCGCCTACCTGAACATGAGCATCACCACCGAGCCTTTCAATCTGTGGCTTTCGATGGAGTTCATCGCCATGATCATCATCGGCGGTCTCGGCAGCATTCCCGGCTCGATCTTGGGCGCCGTCTTCATCGTGGGCCTGAACGAGATCCTGAGCCACATCACCCAGTACCTGATGAACGTCGGCGTGTCCACCGGAGTGGCCATCACCATCGCTCCCCTGCGGGAGTTCGTCTTCGGGCTGGCCATCGTCCTGTTCATCATTTTCGAGCCCAAGGGGCTGGCCGAAGTCTGGCGCATCCTGCGTTCCAGTTTCAGGCTGTGGCCGTTTTCCTTCTGATGGGGGTCCAGCGCTGCGTCTCATGCGTTCTGTCATCGATTTTGGCCATATATCTTCTTATCTGGAGGGCTGAACCACGACCTAAATCCGAAGCACCAAATCCGAAACAATATCAAAATCCCAATGCTCAAAATTCCAAACAAGAGCGGCGGGACTCGGGTTTAGGCGTTTTGATCATTTGGATTTAGGTCATTCGAATTTGTTTCGAGTTTCGATATTCGGATTTTGGATTTCCGCGTCTCTGGGAAGTGGGCCATTTATCCGGCAAGCATTAGCGGATTCTGCCTTGCCGGTTCATGGCGCTGAACTTAGTGAGACGCGGGACTAGGATCTTTGCATGGAAAACGACATCCGACTGCTCATCAACAACATCAGCGTGATCTACTCCGACGTGATCCAGGTGCTGAAAGGCGTATCCCTGACGGTGCGGAAAGGGCAGATCGTCTCGCTTCTGGGCAGCAACGGCGCAGGCAAGACGACCACCCTGAAGGCCATTTCCGGGATCCTGAAGCCCGAAAACGGCAAGGTCACCGAGGGCGGCATCGAGTACGACGGTAAGCCGATCCAGAACTCCTCCCCCGAAGAGATCACCCGCAAGGGCATCATCCAGGTGCTGGAGGGGCGCCAGGAGTTCAAATACCTCACGGTGGAGGAAAACCTGCGGGTCGGCACCGCCACCCGCTGGGGAAAGCCCTATCAGAAGGATCTGGAACTGGTCTACGGCTACTTCCCGGCCCTGCTGGCCCGCCGCAAAGCCCTGGCCGGCTACTGCAGCGGCGGTGAACTCCAGATGCTGGTCATCGGCCGCGCCCTGATGGCTCACCCGCGGCTCCTGCTGCTGGACGAACCCTCCCTGGGGCTGGCCCCCCTGCTGGTCAAGGAGATCTTCCAGATCATCCGCCGCATCAACCGGGAGCAGGGCACGACCCTGCTGGTGGTGGAGCAGAATGCCAACATGGCCCTGCAGATCGCGCACTTCGGCTATGTGATGGAGAACGGCAAGATCGTCATGGAAAGCAAGGCCGCCGAGCTCCGCGAAAATCCCGACGTCAAGGAATTCTATCTGGGCACCGCCGCTTCCGGCGCCCTCAAGTCCTACAAGGACGTGAAGTCTTACAAGCGTCGCAAACGCTGGCTTTAGATGGATCTCTCCGATTCCCTGCCCACCGATTCTTTCTGGCTGCAGGAATCCCTCCGCTTCGTCAGGCCCGAAGAGTTCGAAGTTCTGGGTATCGATCCCGCTGATGTTCCCATGGGAACCCGGGTGGCCCTCAACCATCCCTCCCAGATCCCGAGCCGCTACGGCGGCAATGCCTACGGTTTCGGCCTGGTCGAGGGATACGACCGCCTACCGCCCAAGGAAGCGCGGCTGCTGCAGGGCCTCACCACCGAAGACCCCGCCGATCTTCTGAAACACCACCGCCAGCTGAACCGCGTCTACCGGAAACTGGGCCTGCTGGTGAGGATCTCCAGCCTCGGAAAGCCCTACTATCTCATCCCCGTCTACTGGGTTTCCCGAACCTTCACCCGCATCCGGGCCCGGGTCGAGGAGATGGCCGGCGTCATCGAGTTTCACTGCCGCAAGTACCTCACCGAGCACCAGCAGGTCGGGGTGCTGTGCCGGCGCGACGATCTGACGCTGCACGAGCTGTCCCTGCGCTTCAAGGAGCACCTTTTCATCCCCCTGGACACCCTGGGAAGAGTGGCCGGCTGCGAGGACACCCTGGACCTCGTCATCCTGGCCCGGGACCCCCTGGAAACGTTGTGGATGGAGGGCTTCTGCCGCGTTCCGGCCAGGAAGCTGACAGGCCAGCGAGCCGGACAGTACACCCAGTACCTGCTGTGGAAGATCCACGGCCTGCTCAAGCCGGACGGCGAGCTCTTCGTGATCGCGGATCACTACGTCAACCCGACCAGCCGCACCGTGCAAATCCTCTTCGAGACCGAGCAGGAGCTCAAGCACTTCGCCCTCTTCACCCACATCTTCAGAACCAGAAAAAGGTACGCGCTCAAGGGCCGGGAACTGGAAGTCAACCTCTTCGATTTGCAGAAATACCTGCGCGGGCTCTACCTCACCCCCGAGGAACTGGAGCGTCTGCTGCAGGGCAGGCCCGTCGAACGAATTCCGCTGGAAGAAATCGCCGAGCTGCCCTACCTGGATTTCCCCCTCCCCGAGCAGCCCTATCCGAGTGACCAGGCCAAATCCTGGGAACGCGCTTTCTCCTCCTGCTACGACCAGGTATTCCTGAGACCCCTGGTCAACCCGCTGGTGCAGGAGGAATGGCGCTCCCGATTTTCCTCCCCGGGGTACGAACCGCACGATCTGCTGGTCTACCTGGGGCAGAAAAAACGAGTGCCCGCGGATATCGGCGGCATCAGGAAGCAGGTGGCCGAATCCCGGCTCCGCGGCTGCCAGCCGGAGCTGCTGGCCGAGTACCGGGACTCGCTGGAGTTCGTCGTCAGAACCCTGCGGGTCGTGGCGCGTTTGAAAAAAGGCACCTACGAGGGACTGCCGCGCGTCTACTTCGACCGACTGCGCCAGCCGCTGGAAAACAAGAACCGGCGCTACCCGGCTTTCAACACCGTTCTGAGGCTCCTGGCGCGCATCGACCGGCTGGACAAACTGCGGGGGTTGCTGAATCCCGACCGGATCGAAGGCCCCGAGACGCCCCTGATCCGCAATCTGGAGGCTCTCTCGCTCTACGGTTTCCGGCAGGACGAATTGAGTGAGCTGCTCTTGATCTCTTTGGGACACACGCCCATGGGCCGGGTTCTCTCCGGGAAACTGACCGAGAAAACCCTCAAGCCTTTCAGCGATTGGGCCCGCACCCTGGAATCCCGGCGGGCCGTCAACCTGCTGCGCTTCTGCCGCCTGATGACCCTGGCCGAGACCGAGGCCGCCCGCGGCGCGCCCCTCACCCAGGAGCAGGTCGCGGAACTCTTCGATCTCTACGAGTCCGCGGTGCGGGTGGTTTCCAACCGGGACCTGGACTGGAAAGGCCTGCTGGACGAGAAGACCAGCGCCCTGGGGGGCCTGCGCAACCAGGTCATCCGCAAGACCCTCAAGATGATCAACCTTTTCGAGTTCCTGGACAGCTGGTCCGAGCTGCAGCATAAGGGAAGTCGGGAAAAGGAGATCCTGGCCGAGTACGACGAAGCGCTGGCCGCCCGGATCGAAAACGTGGCGGCGCTGGTGCGCACAATCGCGGAATTCGAAGACCGCCACCTGAAATCCGACCCCCTCCAGGTCCCGGCCCTCTATCGCAAGTTCCTGGACATGGAATTCCACGGCACCGGCCACCTTTTCGAGCGCCTGGAAAGCCGTCAGGTTTTTGTCCTGCTCTGGATCACGGTGCTGGCCGCCCGCGGCACCACCATCAACTTCAACCCCATTCTGGCCAAGACCGAGCCCGACCAGACCGAGGCCTGGGTGGGCAAGGTCGCAGAGGAGGCCCGCTGCCGTCAACACCCGTTACCTGGACCCCGATTTCATCCGCCAGCTGGGCGCCCAGGTCTACGATCACGGCTCCGCCTTCATCGCCGGCACCGGTTTCCAGCTGCGGCGGCATCCGGGGACCCAGGCCCTCGAAATCGCCTGTCTGGACATGGATGACTGGCTTTCCAGCCTTCAGAGCCTGATCCGGCGCATCACCGGCCGCCGGCTGCCGGCGGTGCCGGTGGCGGACCTGCGCAGGCTGGAAAAACTGTTTTCGGGCCTGGAGAGCTTTCATCAGAGTCATCTGAGGCTGCTGCACAACCCCGCCCGCCCGGCGCACCTGCCCGGCCGCCAGCAGGACTGGTTCGAGCGTTACGATGAACTGCGGGGACAGCTGCGCCGGCTGCTGTTGGACGTCCTTTTCCAGCCCGCGGACATCTACGGCAACCTGAGGCTCCTCTACACCCACACCCCGAGCGTGCTGGGTTTTCTGCTGCCCGAATTCATGTCGCTGGCCGCCATCCCCATCGGCGGCGTCGACCCGGCGCCGGCCCCGGCCAGCGAACACGTCATCCGCTGCACGCAGGGGTTTCAGGCTCTCTTCAGCCACACGCGGGAGGACTTTCAGGACATCCGGTTTCTCCACAGCCTGGCCCGCCGGGAATTCGGCCCCCTGGCCACCGGCATTGTGGGTCTCAGCGAAAACCAGCTTGAGGAACTGGAAGAAATCGTGGTCAGCCTGAGCGCCAACAAGGAGCTTTTCCGGGCCCTGACCAAGTCCTTTGTTTTTCAGGAGCTGGGTCGTCTGCCGGGGCTCAGGGACAAGCCCGGTTCTGCTTTCAACCCGGCGGACTACGGGGCGGCGGCGGCGCATTTCATCACCCGAGAGGGAATTGCCGAGCGGTATGGGATCACCGGCCGTGAACGGGAATACCTGCTGTTTCTGGTCCGCCACCACAGCCTGCTGCACCAGATCGTCAAGGGAGAAGTATCCTTCAGCGCCCTGCCGGAAATCCTGGCGCAAGGCAGCCTGGAGCTCTTCGATGCCTTTTTCCTTTCGGCCTTCATCGCCCTGTCGGCGGTCCGCGAAGGCCTGATCCTGGAGGATCTGGCCAGCTGGCTGCTGCAGATCCGGGCGCTGTGCCACGGCGTGCTGACCGGTCATCTGGCTTTCGATTCGCACCTCGAGGAAACCTACTGTCAGCTGGGCAGCCTCTTTTTCGCCCTGGAAGCCTTTCTCCAGCACGGCCTACCGGAGGACGTCGCCCCGGCGAGCTACCTGGTGTCCGAACGCTGGGAAGCCCTGGACCCTACAGAGCGCCTGCGGGCCGGCAAGATGATCTTTGCCACAGAGCGCATCTTCCGCCTGTGGGGCAACCACTATGTGGGTTTCTTCGACCTGGCCAGCCTGGCGGTGAAGGTTCCGCTCAAATTCATCTACAAGCGCCGCCGGTTCTCGGACATCGGTTATTCCTCCTTCGAGAAAGAAATCTTCGAGGCCTCCCGCATCTACAGCACGCTGCAGGGCCTGCCCGAGGAGTCCCGCCACTTCCTGCTGCAGCAGCTTTACCCGGATCGGGTGCGCATCCTGGCCTTCGAAAAGGTGCGGAGCTACCTCAACTACGAAAACCAGATCAAGTTGCTGCTCATCGGGCTGCTGGGGGCGGAAAGAACCGAGCCGGGGCGCCATCCCGTCTACCTCAGCTACCTCGATCTGAGCACCCGCATCAAGAAGCGTTACGAGGCCCTGAACCATTTTCTGAACGGACTGTCCGTGGATCACATCTGGAAAAACAAACCCCTGCTGAACCACCTCTTCGAGGCCCGCAGCGGCCTCAGCCTCAGAAGAAGCGCTTTCCCCGGCGTGATCACCGTGGACTTCCGGGACCGGATCAACATGGCCCGCAAAGTAGCCCATATGGGCCGCATCCAGGATGTGAACCCCTTGAAGAACTACTTCCACAACGCCCTGCGTTCCCTCAAGCGGTATCCCTTTCACACCGACGACTATGAACAGGAGCTGGAAAGGGCTTACGAAGATCGGCTGGGGGAGATGACCGGCCGGATCCTGGCCGAAGCGGGGCAGCGGATGAACCTCGCCGCGACCTTTCGGGAACTGGAGCGGCTCAACACGGAGTTCATCGAACGGGGCTGGGAAGTCGGCTTCAGCGCGGACCAGCTCCACCGCCTGAACGACCTCTACGAACTGAGGAAGGACCGGCTGAGGCGGGGAAAAGCGCTGGAGATCGAACAGCGCCTCGCAGCCCTGGAGCACCCCCCGGAGCTGGACGCCTACTGGGCGCAGATGAGAGCCTACCTGAAGGAAAACCGCAAGTTCTTAGGCAAGGAGTTCGAATGGTCGGTCGCGCGGCGCTTCGATGAAGCCGGTCAGAGACTGGACCCCGCTGCGCGGCCGGAAACCGGCCGGAGGGCTCGGGCGGGCGCTCCCGCTCAGTCGGAGCCTTCCCCGAAGTAGCGCGCCAGCAGCTGCTTGGTCTTCACCACATTCATGTTCAGCCCGAGTTCCTTGCGATCGAAACCCAGGGCCAGCCCCAGCAACTGGGTGAGGTAGAGCACGGGCAGATTGTAGCTCGCGCCGGTCTCGGCCTCGATGCTCTTCTGGTTGCCGTCGTACATCACCGCGCAGAAGGGGCACACCAGGCAGAGGGCGTCCGCACCGGCGTCGCGGATGTCGTCCAACTTTTCCCTGGTCAGCGCCAGGGCGACCGTCTGGTCGACCGGCAGGACAGGCCCTCCGCAGCATCTCTTGCGGCCCGGGTAGTCCACGACGCGGGCACCGGTGGCGGCCAGCAGAAGCTCGATCGAAACGGGGTTTTCCACCTCGTCGAAGCCGTCGAAAACCTCGGACGGCTTGAGGTAGTGGCACCCGTAGTGGATGGCGATTTTCAGGTCGCCGAGGTCCCTTACCACCTGGTCCCGGATCTTCCCGGCGCCCACCTCCTCGAGCAGGATGCGGGCGAAATGGCGGACTTTGACCTCGTCGCGGTACTGCAGCCCGGCGCGTGCCAGGCTTTCGTTCACCCGGCCCCGGGCAGCGCCGTCCGCAGCGAGATGCCGGGATGCCTCGGTCAACGCCGAGGTGCAGGAACTGCACAGGGTGCACACGGCCAGGCCCTTCTGCTGGGCGATGCCGAGGTTGGTTGCGGCCAGAACATCCGCCGCACCCCGATCGATGTTCTTCATGGGGAACCCGCAGCAGATGAATTCCGGCACGTCCACCAGATCGATCCCGAGCCGGCCGGCCACCCGGCGGGCGGACAGCTCATAGTTCCTCGCCCGGGCCGGGATCGTGCATCCTAGAAAGAGCGCGTATTTCATGGGTCCTCCGCCTCCGGAAACAGCTTCTTCACCACCTTGCACGAGGTGGGAAGCAAGGGGAGGTCGATCTTGCTCCTTTTCTTGTTGTCGAAATCATCGATGGGGTAGATGCGGCCCTCCCGTTTGATGATTTCCATCTGGGTCCTGACCCCGGCGGGCATGTGCCCCTCCCGGACCGCCAGGTTCTTCAGCAGGGTCATGAAGTCGGTGATGCTCACCCCCTGCGGACAGCGCTCCTGGCAGGCGTAGCAGCTCGAGCACAGCCAGATGAAGTCGCTCGCGAGCACCTCCTCCCGCAGCCCGTAGAGCGCCAGCCTAATGATCCGGAACGGGTTGAAGCGCTCATCCGCGGCGGTTATGGGACAGCTGGCGGTGCAGGTCCGGCACATGAAGCAGGCGGCGATCTTCTCGCCGCCCGGCTGCCGCAAAAGTTCCTCCCGGAAGTGCGGATCCGCTTTGTCCAGAAATATCTTGGCCATGGGAACCCCTTGTCATCTCCACAGAGGCGCCGGCGGCCGCGAAAGACCGGCCGCGCGCCTATTTGTAACCCGACCGCCGTCATCCTGCAAGCTTTCCCCGCCTCCCCGGCCCCGCGGGTCCTTCAGTACTCCGGCGGCAGCTGCCTGAGCTGGGCGAGGGAGAAGACGGGACCATCCCTGCAGACGTAGTGCCGGCCGATATTGCAGCGGCCGCACATGCCGATGCCGCATTTCATGCGCATTTCCAGGCTCAGGATGATGCGCTCCGGCGGAAAGCCCAGCTTTTCCAGCACCGGCTGGGTGAAGCGGATCATGACCGGCGGCCCGCACACTAAAGCGTAGGCGTCCCCGGAGCGGTGCAGGATCTTCTCGGTCACCGCCGGCACAAACCCGGTGTGGTGCTTCCACTGCGGGTCGTCGGTGGCGTCCACCGTGATGTGCATCCGGAGGTCGTCGCGCTGCCCCCAGCCGTCCAGCTCGGGGCGGTAGAGCAGCATGCCAGGGCTGCGGGCGCCGTAGACCACCGTGATGTCCCCGAACCGCGCACGGTTGCGGGGGTCGAGCAGGTAGACGATGCTCGAGCGCAGGGTGGTGAAGGCGAAGCCCCCGCCGATGATCACCACGTCCCGGCCTTCCATTTCCTCCCAGGGGTAGGGCCGACCCAGGGGCCCCCGCAGACCGATGAGGTCGCCGGCCTTCATCCGGTGAAGCTCCGTGGTGACCACGCCCACCCGGTTGACCGTGAAGCTGAGGTGCCCTTTTTCGGTGGGCGAGGAGGCGATGCCGATGGGCACCTCGCCCCTGCCGGCCACGGACAGCTCGGCGAACTGCCCCGGCAGGTACCCGAAGGCCGCCTCGTGGGCCGGGTCCACGAAGACCAGCCTGAAGGTCTTCAGGCTGCGGTCCTCGGTCTCGTCGACCACCTCCGCGATCCTGACCGGGTACGGAAGGTAGGGGTTGTCCAACGCGGGTTTCTCCAATCAACACTCTCCTTCACGGCCGCCGATCAGCGCAGCCACAAATGAATTCCAAACCGCTCAGAAAAAAGCGAATGTCGAATGTCGAATCCCGCGCAGGCGGGTAATGTCGAATCACGAAGTGGCATCTAGACGCGGGTCCGGCAACCACTTCGACATTCGGTATTCATCATTCGGCATTCTGCGGTTCGTCTCCATCCCCCAGCGGCCGGCAGGCGCTCAACCGACCTCATTTCTTCATTTCGCATTCCGCATTTCGCCTTCCGAATTGGCCATTTGTTTCGCCACCTCCCGGATGTCGATGTTCACCGGGCAGTGGCGAACGCAGCGGCCGCAGCCCGTGCACTGCACCCCCCGGCCGTAGCGCTCGGGGTAATAGCGCAGCTTGTGCATGAACCGCTGCCTGACCCGGCGGAGTTTTTCTTGGCGCGGGTTGTGACCCGAGCCGTGCAGGGTGAAAAGCGCAAACATGCAGGAGTCCCAGTTGCGGATCCGCTCCGCCCGGCCTCCGGCCGCCTCGTCCTGAATGTCGAAGCACCAGCAGGTCGGGCACAGATAGGTGCACACCCCGCAGCTCAGGCAGGCGAAGGAGACCTCTTCCCAGAAAGGGGCATCAAAGAGCTCCAGGACCCCCCTTGACCCGATCCGGTCGAAGACCACCGCAGGGTCGAGTCCGGCCTCGGCCTCGGCGGCCAGGCGCCGCGCCGCTGCCGCCTGCTCCTCCTCCGGTTCCCGGCCTCCGCCGGCGCACTCCAGCCACTCCAGGCCCTTCTCGGTCAGGCTCTCGGCCAGATACCCCTCCCCCAGGTCGGTGAGCAGCACGTCCAGCCCCTGCCGGTCATATGGGCCCCCGCCGGTGGAGGTACAGAAGCACCCCGGGCACGGCTTTCTGCATCCCAACCCCACCAGCGTGCTCGCCTCCCGGCGCCGCACCCACCAGGGGTCGCGGCACCCGGCCGCTTCGAAGTTCAGCCCGACCAGCTCAAAGGCCCGCCCATCGCATGGCCGCAGCCCCACGATCGCCTGAGGCGCGAAGGTTTTTTTCACCTCCCGCAACACACGGGCCCCTTCTTCCCCCCGGACCACCGGGCACTCCAGCAGCCGCTCGGACTGCGGGTACATCAACGCTTTCGGCGATAGGCGGCTGTTCGGGTAGTCAAAGGCCGGCCGCTTGCCCGCGCTCAACTCCCGGAAAGCCCAGAAATCCCCTTCCCGCACCGGCACGAAAACCTTATACCGGGATTGCAGTCCCTGCAACGTTTCCAGCCACCCTTCCTTGTCAAATACCTTCTGCATGAATCAGCGGGCTTCCTTTCAGACTCCACCTTCGAACGGCGGGCGGGAGATCATTGTCTCCAGAGGGCTCCAACGTTTCGGCCCAAGGCGCAAGGGGCAAGGCTCAAGGTGAACCAGGATAAACCAGCACGAAGTCTCAGGCCCCCGTCGACGGCAATCCGTTGACTACCGTCTTTTTCGCTTTTCGCATTTCGCATTTCGCATTCCGCTTGCGCCCTGCGCCTTGGGCCTTGCGCCCTTATTTGATAAACCCATCATAGTCCTCCGGCCGGTAGACATCCAGCGGCGGACGTTCCTCCAGCGTGAGTCCCGCCTCCCAGCCGAAGAGGCGCTCCGCATCGCGGTTCAGTTTGCGGGTGAACTGCCGGACCGAGATCCCCACCGGGCACACCCGCTCGCAGGCGCCGCAGTCCGTGCAGCGCCCGGCGCAGTGGTAGGCCCGCAGCAGGTGAAAGGTGAGTGTGTCGGTGGGGTCCACGCTCTTCCCCAGCCACTGCGGCCGGCTCTCGTCCACGAAACACACCGGGCAGTAACACAGCGGGCATGCCTCCCGGCAGGCGTAGCAGCGGATACAGTGGGAAACCAGGCGCTCGAAAAACCCCCAGCGCGCCTCTGGCTCCATGCCTTCAACCCTCTCCACGTCCCGGTAGAGCTCGGTTCTCTCCGGCACCTCCACCGGCTCGCCCACCAGTTCGTCGTAGAACACCGGGTTGGGATGGCGGCACTCCCGGCAGTTGCCCTGAATCAGGGTCTGCCGCTCCAGGCGCTCCTCGAACCCCGGGCCCGCCACCCGCAGGGTTTCCCCCTCCTCGCTGACCTCCTGGATCTCCCGGCCGTCCACTGCGCGCCCGACCGCACGGTGGTCCACCATCCCCCGGCAGGACACGCCCACGACGTACAGCTGCTCACGGCGCACCTGGTTCTCGATGATGTGGGTCACCAGGTTGCGCGAGTTGCAGCCCGTGGCCAGCACCGCCACCCGGCCCTTTATCCCGCGCACGTAGCGGCACAGGTTCAGCCCGCAATGGCTGTCCCACCACAGCGTTTCCACCGATCCCGCATCGCGGATCAGCACCGGCCGGTTCAGCATCGGCACCGTGCCGCGGCGATACCCGATGAACGCCTCCACCTCGCCGCTTGAAAGCAGGCGTCCGGCCACCTCCCGGATCCTGGTTGTGTACTCCTGCATCAGGCAACCTCAGCCCGCAGCTTCACCAGGCGCCCGGAAGGCCCGAGCGCCTCCACCGCCGCGGCCACCTCGCGCGCCACCGCCGCAAACTTCACCCCCTCCGCCGAACTGATCCACGAGAAATGCACCCTTCCGGGCTCCAGCCCCACGTGCTCCAGCAGACCTTTCAGCAATACGAACTTGCGACGCGCGTAGTAATTACCTTCCAGGTAATGACAGTCCCCGGGGTGTCACCCCGACACCCACACCCCGTCGGAGCCGTGCCTCAGCGCCGCCAGGATGAATTTGGGGCTCACCCGGCCCGAACAGGGCACCCGGATCACCCGGAAATGGACCGGGTACTGCAGCCGCCCCACTCCGGCCAGGTCGGCCGCCCCGTAGCTGCACCAGTGACACAGAAACGTCGTCACCTTCGGTTGCCAATCACTCATAAGTCTGTACCTCGCCCTCTCTCCGCTTCACCCCTTCGCCGCCTCACCCCATACCAAGCCTCGGATGCCCGATGCCTCACGCCTGATGCCCCCCTTGCGCCTACACTTCTTCTATCATCGCCATGATCTGTTCCTGCCCGAACCCCGTAAGATGTACCGCCCCCGACCGGCAGCTCGCCACGCACAGGCCGCAGCCCTTGCACAAGACCGGGTTTACCTCGGCCCGGCCCTCGTGGCGCCCGGAGGACATCAGGGAAGGGGCCGAGTAGGGGCAAAGGCTCACACACACTCCGCAGCCGCTGCAGGCCCCGGCTTCCACCCGGGCCACCACCCCGCTCACCCGCACCCGTTTCCGCGACAGCAACGTCACCGCCCGCGCGGCGGCCGCCTGGGCCTGGGCCACCGACTCGTCGATCGGCTTGGGGTAGTGAGCCATCCCGCACAGATAGACCCCGTCGGTCGCGAACTCCGAGGGTCCCAGCTTGGCGTGGGCTTCCACGAAAAACCCGTCCTCGTTCAACGGCACCTTGAACAGCCGCGCCAGGCTCTGCTCACCGCCGCCGGCAATCGCCGCCGCCAGCACCAGCAGATCGGCCCTGAGCACCACCTCCTCGCCGAGGGCGTTGTCCAGCACCTCGATTTGCAGCGCATCCGGAGACGCCGAAACCCGGGGCTTGCGGTCCTTCGAAAAGGGGATGAACAGGACGCCGGCCAGGCGGGCCTTGCGGTAGAGAAGCTCCCGCTCCCCGTAGGTCCGCATGTCCCGGTAGAGCACGTAGACCTGCATCCGCGGGTTGAGGGCCTTCAGCTCCAGGGCGCTTTCCACCGCGTGCGTGCAGCATACCCGCGAGCAGTAGGGCCGCTCGGGCTCCCTGGACCCCACGCACTGGATGAACGCCGCCGATCTCAGCCCCCGCAGGCGGGCATCCGCCGCCACGAACCGCCGATCCAGCTCCAGGTGGGTCACCACCCGGGCGTCCTCGCCGTAGAGATACTCTGCGGGCCGGGTCTCCTGCGCCCCGGTGGCCAGCACCGCCACCCCGTGTTCCACCACCTGGCGGGTCTCACCCCGGCGCAGCGTGCTGCGGAAATTGCCCACATAGCCTTCCACGGTCTCCAGCTCGGATTCCAGGTGCACCTCGATCCGCGAATCCTCCTCCACCTCCCGGATCAGCTCGCCCAGCTCCCGCTGAACGTCTTCCCCGCGCCAGGTCCGGTACAGGTGCCGCGCCTGGCCTCCCAGCGCCCCGCCGCGCTCCACCAGGCACACCGCGTGGCCCTGCAGCGCCAGGTTGCGCGCCGCCGTCATCCCGGACACCCCGCCGCCCACCACCAGCACCCGCGGGTTCACCTCCAGTTCGGCCTCCTCCAGCGGCTCCATGAGCACCGCCTTGGCCACTGCCATCCGCACCAGGTCTTTGGCTTTCGCGGTTGCCCCGGTCCGGTCCTCGCGGTGCACCCAGCTGTCCTGGTTGCGGATGTTGGCCATCTCGAACAGGTACCGGTTGAGTCCCGCAGCCACCAGGGTCTCCTGAAACAGGGGCTCATGGGTCTTCGGTGTGCAGGCCGCCACCACGATCCGGTTCAGCCCCTGTTCCCGGATCAGTTCGGCCATCCCGCGCTGGGTATCCTGGGAGCAGCTGTAGAGATTGTCCGCCACGTACTCCACATGCGGCAGCCCCGCCGCATACTCCCGTACCGCCTTCACGTCCACCACGCCGGCGATGTTCGTCCCGCAGTGGCACACGAACACCCCGATCCGCGGCCGAGCGCCGCGTACGTCCCGCTCGGCCGGCACTTCCTGCGCCTCCACCAGCCCGCCGCGCGCATCCGCCAGCAGCGCCCCCGCACAGGCCGCCGCCGAGCCCGCCTCGATCACCGACTGCGGAATGTCCTTCGGACCCAGGAACACTCCGCAGCCGTACACCCCCGGCCGCGACGTGAGCACCGGCGAGAAGGAACTCACCCGGCCGAAGCCCCCTTGCGTGAGCTCGACGCCCAGCCGGCGGGCCAGCTCGACGGTTTCCTCAGTCGCCTCCAGCCCCACCGAGAGCACCACCAGGTCGAACCCCTCCTCCTGCACCTCGCCGCGCGGGCCGCTGTAAGGGAGGGTCAGCCGGTTTCCGGCGCCGGTCTCGATGGCCGGCACCCGCGAGCGGATGAAACGGACCCCGTGCTTGTCCCGGGCGTCGTTGAAGTACCGTTCAAATTCCTTCCCCGGGGTGCGCAGGTCGATGTAGAAAACCGCGCAGTCCAGCTCCCCCCCGGCATGCTCCTTGGCGATGACCGCCTGCTTGATCGCATACATGCAGCAGACCGAGGAGCAGTAGCCGTGGTCGCAATGATGCAGCTCGCGGGACCCGACGCATTGAATCCAGGCGATCTTGCGCGGTTCCCGGCCGTCGGAGGGGCGGGCCAGTTGCCCGCCGCTGGGGCCCGAGGCGGACAGCAGGCGCTCGAATTCCATGGCGGTGAGGATGTCCGGGCTCCTCCCGTACCCGTAGGCCCGGATCCGGCCGGCATCGAAGGTTCGGGAGCCGGGGGCCAGGATCACGGCGCCCACGCTCAGTTCCAGGATCTCGTCCGCCTGTTCGTGGTCGACGGCGTCCATGCCGCACACCGAAGCGCAGATCCGGCACTCGCCGGTCTTGAAATGCATGCAGCGGGCGCGGTCGATGACCGGCGTGTTGGGCACCGCTTGGGCATAGGGAACGTAGATCGGCTTTCGGCCCCTGAGGCCCGCGTCGTACTCCGACGGGATCGGCCGCAGGGTGTGGCGGGCGATTTCCCGGGGCCGGATGTGGCCGGTGGGACAGACCGAAGCGCACGCCCCGCATCCCAGGCAAACCTCGGTCGGAACGTGAAACGGGCTGTCCACCGCCATCTCCACGCCCCGGCCGGTCAGGCTGATGGCACCGCCCCCCACCTTCTCGCACATCCGCACGCAGAGCCCGCACAGGATGCAGTCGTCTCCTTCCGGGGTGAACCGCGGCTTTTCGATGCCGTAGCGGGCGGCCAGACGCTGGAGCAGCGGGACCTCGGGGCAGCGGGACAGCAGCAGTTCCACGATCAGCCGGCGCCCGGCATGAACCTCCGCGGTGTCGGTGAACACCTCCATGCCTTCCCAGATGGGATAGTTGCAGGCGGTCACGAACCGGGTCCGCCGGCCGTCGAAGACCGCCACCGTGCAGAGGCGGCACAGGCCGGCCGGCTCCAGGACCGGATGATGGCAGAGGGTGGGGATCTCCACCCCGTGCTGCCGCGCGACCGGCAGCAGATATTGGCCCTCCTGTCCCTCAGCTTCCTGCCCGTTGAGCTTGAAACGAACCATACGGACTCACTTTCCCCGCCCGGTTCCGGCCCAGGGGCCGGCGGGCGTCACCGGATCAACACCGCCTCGAACTTGCAGGCCTCGTAGCAGATGCCGCACTTGACACATTTGGCCTGATCCAGGCTGTGCGCCTGCTTCTTCTCACCGCTGATGGCTTCCTGCGGGCACTTGAGAGCGCACAGCCGGCAGCCGGTGCAGCCGGCCGGATCGATTTCGTAATGAAACAGGGGCTTGCATACCCCGGCCGGGCACTTCCGGTCCCGGATATGGGCCTCGTATTCCCCGCGGAAGTATTGGATCGTCGTCAGAACCGGGTTGGGCGCCGAGGTTCCCAGGCCGCACAGGGAAAACTTCCTGATCATGCCGCCCAGTTCTTCCAGCAGCTCGATGTCGCCCGGCCGGCCCTCGCCGGCGCAGATGCCGGTCAGGATCTCCAGCATCCGTTTGATCCCCTCCCGGCAGGGGTTGCACTGGCCGCAGGATTCCTCCTTGAGGAAGTCGAGAAAATAGCGGGCCACGTCCACCATGCAGGTGTCCTGGTCCATGACGATCATGCCGCCCGACCCCATGATGGAGCCGACCTTGGCCAACGCGTCGAAATCCACCTGAAGGTCCAGAAACTGCTCCGGGATGCAGCCCCCCGATGGGCCGCCGGTCTGCACCGCCTTGAACTTCTTCTTCCTGGGAATACCGCCCCCGATGTCGAAAATGATCTTCCGCAGGGTGGTCCCCATGGGCACCTCCACCAGGCCGGTGTTGACCACCTTGCCCACCAGCGAGAAGATCTTGGTGCCCTTGCTGGTCTCGGTGCCGATGGAGGCGTACCAGTCCGCGCCCTGGTTGATGATCAGCGGCACGTTGGCCCAGCTTTCCACGTTGTTGAGAACCGAGGGTTGCTGGCGGAAGCCCTTTTCCACCGTGTGGATGTACTTCGCCCGCGGGCGCCCGGGCTTTCCCTCCAGCGAGGCCATCAGGGCGGTGGACTCGCCGCAGACGAAGGCGCCCCCGCCGCGGCTGATCCGGATGTCGAAATCGTACCCTGACCCCAGGATATCCCGCCCCAGCAGCCCCAGGGCCCGCGCCTGGCCGACGGCCGTGGTCAGGCTCCTGACGGCCCGCGGGTATTCGTGGCGCACGTAGATGTGGCCGTCGTGGGACGCCAGCGCCAGGGCGCCGATGATCATGCCCTCCAGAATCAAATGCGGGTTGGCCTCCATCAGCGCCCCGTCCATGTAGGCGCCGGGGTCCCCCTCGTCGCCGTTGCAGATCACGTAGCGCGGCTCCGGATGCCGGCGGCAGCTCTCCCATTTCGCGCCCGTCGGGAAACCGCCGCCCCCCCGCCCCCGCAGACCGGCGCGCTTGACCTCGCCGACGATCGCCTCCGGGGTCATGTCCCAGAGCGCCTTGGCCAGGGCCCGGTAGCCCCCCTCCGCGATATAGTCCTCGATCCGGGCCGGGTCGATGCGGGAGTTCAGGCCGAAGACCTCCCGCTGCTGAAGCCGGTAGAAGGGGATATCCCGCTCGTGGGTGACCGGTTTCCGGGTGAGCGGGTCGCGGAAGGCCAGGGACTCCACCACCTCGCCCCGCCCGATGGTCTTCTCGATGATCTCCGGGAGGTTTTCTTCCTTGACCTGGGGATAGAAAACGCCCTCCGGATAGAGGACCAGCAGCGGACCCTTCTGGCAGTACCCGTGGCACCCCGTCAGCTTCACGTCGACCGCGGATTCCAGTCCGCGCGCTTCCAGCTCCGCCTTCAGGGCCTCATGGATCCGGTCCGTGCCGTAGGCTGCGCATCCCGAGCCGCCGCAGATCGAGATCAGGGGCCGGGGCTCCTCCGCGCGCCGGGCCTGCAGCCGCTCACGAAAGCGTTCGAGCGCTGCGCGGCTCGTCAGCCTTTCCATCCCTGCCCGCGGCCGAGCCTCATGCGGAAGCATCTTTGCGGTAGTCCTCCAGCACTCGCACCACGCTCACGCGGTCGAGACCGCCGTGGGTGTTCTGATTCACCATGATCACCGGACCGGAGGCACAGCAACCCAGGCAGCGAACCGCCTCGAGCGAAAAAAGCCGGTCCTCGCTCGTGTCCCCCTCCCGGATGCCGAGAGTGTCCTGCAGAGCCTCCATGACCCGCTCGGCGCCCCGCACGTGGCAGGCCGTCCCCCGGCACACATGGACCAGGTACTTGCCGCGCGGCTCCAGGCTGATGCTCTTGTAGAAGGTCGCCACGCTGTAGATCACGCTTTCCCGCACCCCGAGCCGCCGGGCCAGCATCGGGACCACCTCGGGGGGGAGGTAGTGGTAGACGTCGCCGATGTCCTGGATGATCATCAGCAGCGCTTCGGGTTCGGCATCGTAGCGCTCGATGATCCGCTCGATCCGGTCCCAGTCGATCTGTGCGTTTGCTTCCATGGGCTGGATTCACCTCTGTCAGAAGGGCGGGAGTCCGGGATGGCGTCGCTAAGGGCTCAGGAACCCGCCGGAGGCATTGGCCTGCCGCCGGGCGGCCCGGCGAGCACCGGTTCGTGGACGACCGGGCAGCTCTCCACGCAGATCCCGCAACCCGTGCAGCGCTCCGCCCGGATGCTGCGGGCCCGCTTGCGGATCCGCACCTTGAGATCGCCCGGAGGCCCTTCCACCGACTCCAGGTCTGCGTACGTGATCAATTCAATGTTCGGGTGCCGGCCGACCTCGACCAGTTTGGGCGAGATGATTCACATGGCGCAGTCATGGGTGGGGAAGGTCTTGTCCAGCTGGGCCATGGCCCCGCCGATGGAGGGACTGCTTTCCAGCAGGTAGACGCGGTATCCGGAATTGGCCAGGTCCAGCGCCGACTGCATCCCGCTGATGCCGCCGCCGACCACCAGCACGGATCCTCTCAGGATTCCAGGCATACGAAATCTCCGCCATCGATTTTCCCGCTCGGCCGCGGGGGCCGAGCGGGATGGTCATATTGTAACTATATTGTAGCCACCTGACAACTTTTTTCGCATGCCGCCGCAGGAAAGCCGTACAACACAGGTCTTTCTCTGCGCCGGGCGGTTCGATGCCGGACAGGTTCGGAAGTGATCCTCACGCACTCCGGGGACCTCGTCGGCCGATCCGCTCCCGCGCCTTGCCGAGGGCTGCGTCCAGCGCGGCCCGCTGGATCGGCTTGTGGATGAAGTCGGTTGCGTCCAGGTCCAGGGCCTGAACCGCCAGGTCGGCATCGCCGTGCCCCGTCATCACGATCACCTCGGTTGCCGGCGCGATGCTCTTGATCTTTTTCAGCAGGCCCAGCCCGTCCATTCCCGGCATCTTGATGTCCGTCAGCACGATAGGGGGCCGTTCCCTCTCGAACAGCTCCAGGCCCTGGGAGCCGTTCTCGGCCGTGAGCACCTCGTAGCCGTAGGCGGCCAGAAAAAGCCGGAACATGGCCAGGGTGGGCTTCTCGTCGTCGATCACCAGGATCTTGTCCACGTGAACCTCCTTTGGGGGCTTTTCCCGGGCCGGCAGCCGCGTTTCTAGAACGGCGCCCGCGGGAAGGCCAGCCTGACGGTGGTGCCCTCGCCCCGCCGGCTCTCCAGCCGGATACTGCCGCCGTAGTCCCTCACGATGCCGTAGCTCACCGAAAGCCCCAGGCCTTTTCCCGGGCCGGTCTCCTTGGTGGAGAAGAAAGGCTCGAAAGCCCGCCGCCGCTCGTGGGGCTGAAAACCGATACCGGTATCCGTGATCCACACGCTGACCCTGCCCCCCTCCAGCGCGCTGCGAACGTTCACTGAATGGGGACCCGCGCCGGGCATCCCCTTGCGCTTCCTGAGGATCGCTTCCCAGGCGTTGGTCACCAGGTTGAAGATCACCGTCCGCAGCCGGCTCCGGCGGGCGAGAATCGGCGGCAGCGAGTCGGCCAGATCCAGCCCGAGCGTGATGTTGTCCACCGCCAGCTGGTGGCCCATGGCCTCCAGCACGTCGCGGATCGGCTCGTTGATGTCCACTTTTTGAAGTTCCGGTTCCGCCGCCCGGCCCAGCCGGCCCAGGCGCTTGATCGTCTCGGCGGCCCGGTCGACCTGCCGGTCGATCTCCCCGACCACCTGGGCCAGCTCTTCCCGTCGGATCTCCCCCCCTGTCTCGAGACCCATCTTCAGGAACTCGCTGCCCATCTTGATCGCGTTGAGCGGCTGGTTCAGTTCGTGCGCCACGGCATCCGACATCCGATCGAGGGTGGAAAGGGACTTGAGCAGATCCCAGACCGTGACAAGCCCCACGTGAAGCATCAGCGAGGGCAGGAGGATCAGGTCCCCAATCAGGGCCGAGCCCATGGTCACGATCATCAGGGCTCCGAAAAGAGCCGTCGGCTTGAAGCTCGAAAGCAGGAGCACCCCGAAGCCCAGGCTGATCGTCAGGGTCGTGAACACCATGGGCGGTCCCACACCGGCGACGGTGTCGCGCAGCGCCCGGTCCTTGTCCGCGTCCAGTCTGAACTCCCGGTTGTACCGGAACAGGTAATGGATGGTGTCATCCACCGCCAGTCCGATCGCCACGCAGGCAATCAGGCTGGTGACCGGGGAAACCTCGATCCCCAGCCAGCCCATCAGGCCGAAGCAGACGATGATGGGAAACAGGTTAGGCAGGAGCGATATCAGCGCCACCCTGGCGGACATGAACAGCAGCAGCATCAGCGCGGCGATCACCAGCAGCGTCAGGGACAGGCTCCGGATCTGGCCCTGGGCCAGCAGGTGACTGCTTTGGGCGATCACCAGTCCGAGCCCGGTCGCCTGCCCGCCGAGGTCGGCGAGGCCGGCACTCTTCAGACGGTCCCGGATCTCCTCCCGGGCCGCCAGGAAATCCCGGGAACTGGCCAGGTGAGTGCGCAGCAGGATGGTCGTACGGGAAAGGTCCGGGCTCATGAACCTCTCGAACAGGTCCTGTCCCAGCAGGCTCTTGTAGCTGTTCATGAGCATCCGGAGTTCGTAGCCCTCCTTCGGCAGGCGATAGCCGGCGGGGTCGAACCGATGGGTCACATAGTTCACCAGTTTCAGGTAGTCGGCAAAGGAAATCGCCTTGTCCACGCCCGGGACCGTCTCCAGCGCCTCCTGCACCCGGGCGATCCGCGCCACCTGGCGCGGATCCTCGAAGAAGTCTTCCGCGCCGCCGTCCAGCACGACGTTCATGGGAAAGCTGCCGGCCAGGTCCCGGCGGACATCCTGGAAATGACGATAGACGGGGGCATCCTGCCTGAAATAGGAAATCGGGTTGGTCTCGATCTTCAGCCGCAACACCCCGGCCCCGGCGAACGCGACCGCCAGGGCGGCCAGTGAAAGCGTGAGCTTCTGGTGACGCAGGTTCAGCCGGACAACGCCTGCCAGGGCCTGCTGCAGCCAGCGCAGCTCACCGCCTGGCCGGGCTCCGCCCAGGTTCCCGGCCGGCAGGGTCAGGAGCAGGGCGGGCAGGAACCCGAGCAGCACCGCCAGCAGGCCGATCATGCCCAGGCAGGAAAACAGGGCGAATTCCTGGATGGCCGGGATCCGGTTGAGCAGCAGGGATGCCAGCCCAACCACGGTGGTCGCCAGCGCCAGGACGGTGGGGAACCCGGTCCTCGAAAAAGCCCGAAAGACGGCCTCCCGGCGAGAGGCGCTGTCGCGCAGCGCCCGTGCGTACTCCGAGAGGATGTACAGGCTGTAGGCCGTTCCCACCGCAATCAGAAACACCGGCACGATCATCGTCAGCATGGACAGCGGGGTCCCGCTCAAGGCCATCCAGCCCAGCGTCCAGGCCAGGACCATGAGCAGACAGGCTGCCGGCACCACCACCGCGATCAGGCTGCGGAAGAAAGCATACAGGATCGCCGCCATGACCAGCAGGGCCAGCGGCGGAAGGGTCAGGAAGTCCCGTTCGATGGACTCGGCCAGCGCCGCGGAGACCACCGGGAGGCCGATCTGATAGGGCGACAGTCCTCCAGCCGCCTGGGACAGGACCTGCCGCACCGCGGCCACCACCCGGCCTTTTTCCTGGATGTCCTCCAGCACCAGGGACAGGACGGTGGCCTTGCCGTCGGCGGAAACCAGGTTTTTCTCAAACAGCGCCAGCGGGCGGATGACCTCCCGGAACTCGGCGGTCGACCATCTCGCGGTGAGATCCATCTGTTTGCGGATGCTCGGCAGACTGATGACGCGCCGCACCCCCTCGATTTCCGTGAGCTGCCGAGACAGCCCGCCGAGGGCCTCGAAGGTCCCTTCGGCAAAGACATCGGCGGTCCGGACAACGACCAGGATGATCTCCTCGGTCCCGAAAAGCGTTTTGAAGCGGGCGTAGGCCTCGGTTTCCGGCAGCCCCTCGATGGCCAGATCGTAGACCGAGCTCTGGAAGCGCAGTTTCGGGAGTTGCAGCGCCAGCAGCAAAGTCAGCAAGCCGAACAGCGTCAGGACCGCCACGGGACGATGGACGGCCACCGTGAGCCAGCGCCGCAATCCCAGGTCTTTGGGAATAGCCCACATCAGCGGCTTCCTCCCCGGGTTTCCGCGGGCTGCTCGCCGCTGCCCCTTTTCCCGGCCGGCACACGGGGGAAAACGAGCTCGAACGTGGCGCCCGCTCCCTCCTCGCTCGCGAGGACGATCTGACCCTCATACTCCTTCACGATGCCGTAGGTGATGGAGAGCCCGAGGCCCATACCCTTGCCGGACTGCTTCGTGGTCACGAAGGGCTCGAAGATCTTCTCCCGCAGCGGGCCGGGTATCCCGATGCCGTTATCGGTGACCGTCAGTCTGACCTGATCGTCTGTTTCCCGGGTCCTGATCCTGACCCGGGCGACGAAGGAGTCGGCTTCAACGGCCTTCCGCTGGTTGAGGGCGTCCCGCGCGTTGGTCAGCAGGTTGAACAGGACCTGCTCCACGCGGTTCTTGTGAGCCATGATCAGCCGTGGGCCTTCCTGCAGGTCGAGCTCGATTTCGATGTCCTGCAGCTGGAGCTGCCGCCCGATGATGGCCAGCACGTCGCCCACGGCGACGTTGACGTCCACCTCCTCCCGGCTGAGATCGGCCTTGCGGCCGAACTCCCGCAGCCGCCGGATGATCTGGGCCGCCCGGTCCACCTGGGCGCTGAGCTCCACCGCCACCTGGGACAGCTCGGCCTGGGGGACCTCCTTCCGCTCCTGGATCAGCATCTGCAGGTACTCGCTGCCCATCTTGATCACGTTCAGCGGCTGGTTGAGTTCGTGGGCGATACCGGCCGACATCTCCCCCAGGGTGGTCATCTTGCTCGCCTGGATGAGCTGGGCGTCCTTTTCCAGAACCTCGGTGATATCGGTGGTGGCGATGATGAGCGCCTCGCGCTTCCCGTAGCGCGCCGGGCAGGCATAGACGTTCACGTAGAAGGGGTGGCGGCCCTTGCGGTAATGGCGTGCCCGCGAATAGGCCAGATGGCACTGCCCCTCGGCCTCGGCGGCGAAAAGGGGCGCCAGCCCGTCCTGTTCCTCCACCAGGCACAGCTCGGCAAACGGCCTGCCCTTGAGTTCCGTCAAGGAGTACCCGTAGGTCTCCTCGGCCCGCGGGTTGGCGTCCAGGATGGTCAGCGTCCGCCGGTCGACCACGAAAACCGGGTTGGGTCCGCCGACAAACAGGGAGCGGTATTTCTCTTCCGATTCCCGGATCTTGATCTGGGAGATCTTCAACCGGTCGGTCATGTGCAGAAAGGCGTCCGTCAGCTGACGGACCTCATCTTTGACCCGCTTCCGGTACAGATCGCAACCGAAGCAGGTCCCCGGTTTTTCCGCGAGCCCGCAGGGTGGCCCTTCGGCGCAGTGGGTCTCATCCACGTACCAGCAGGGCAAATCGGCGTTTTCGTAGGCCGGGCAGTCCAGTTTCCCGCAGTTCTTCACCTCCCAGCAGCGGGTTTGACTGCCGAGACCGGGGTGGACCTCCAGGTTTCCCCGGCTGATTTCGTCGGCGAGCTTGGTCAGCTCCGAAATCGGTCGGGTGATGTAACCCGCCAGCCACTGGCTGATGAAAAAGAAAAGGATGATGATGGCGCCGATGATGCCGAAGTAGGTGAACCCCAGTTTGCGCACCAGGTGGTCGATGTGCCGTTTGCTCAGACCCACGTGGACCGTCCCGATCTGGTAGATCCCCTCCCACACCGGAACCGCGATGTCGTAGACCTGGCGGTTGCTGATCCCGAGCAGCCGGGTGTGCTGCGGCCGGTCGACCGGCACCAGGTTGGCCAGCCGCAGGGGTTCCGGGAACGGCTGCAGGAAGGTGTGCGCCAGGACGCGCTGGTCGCTGTCGGCGATGAAGATGTAGGAAACCAGTTTTCTGCGCTCCTCCAGCTGGGCGGCGTCGAAGACCAGGCTCACCAGATTGGGGGAGTCCCCGGTGAGGATGAAGCTCCGGCCGCGGTCGGCAATGCTCTGGGCGATGGACACCCCCCGGGTCTTCAGCTCGGAGGTCAATCCCGAAACCAGCACCAGCCGAGTGTCCAGCGCGATCCCCAGGCTCAGCAGCACGATCACGCCGAGGGTCGAGAACAGGATCTTGTTCTTGAGACTCAGGTTCCGGAATCTTTCCATGGCGTGACGTGCAGGCTTCGGCCGGACCGCTGATCAGTCCCAGACCGGCATGAGAACCAGCTTGCCCCCTGAATCCGGGTGAGATACACCTGATCCAGCCCCTGGTGATCGCGCTCGCCGAAGCTGATCCGCCCGGAAGTCGCGCCCGGGATCTCCCGTTCGCGCCGGATCTTCTGCCAGTCCGTGATGAGCACGAACCGGCCGTTCTCCATCCGGGTGAAATAGACCCTTTCCAGGCCCTGATGATCCTGCGGGCTGAAGGTGAGGGTGTTGGCGATACCCAGGTCGTAGTTCTGGATCGATTCAAGGGCGTCGATGAAACGTTCCCGATTCAGCTCCCGCCCGACCCGCCGCAGCCCCTCGGCCAGCACCCGGGCGTTGAGGTATCCCTCCAGGCCGACGAAATTGGGTCGGTCCTCCGGGAAGTGGCGCTTCAGCAGTTCCGCGTATTCCCCGGCGCCCCAGAGCAGGGTGCGGGTCTCGGGCAGTTCCGGGGGAGGAACCACCTGGGTGACGATGACGCCCTCCCCGTCCTTTCCCAGCTTCCGGCCCAGCTCGTCCGCGCCCACGAAGGAGACATTGTGAAAGATCGGGTTGAACCCTTTCTGCCTGGCCAGCTTGATGAACCTGGCGCAGGGATCGTAGGTGCCGATCATGACCACCGCCTGGGCGCCCGAGCGCTCGATCCGCTCCAGCCCCTCCTCCTACGTTCAACGTGCCCCGCACGTAGCTCCCTCGCGCCACGGGCGTCAGGTTGTGGCGCTGCAGGGCGATTTCCGTTCCCTTGAGCCCGTCGAATCCGTAGGCATCGTACTGATAGAAGACGGCCACCTTCCGGATCCCCAGGTCTTCCACCAGGTGCCGGACGGCGGCGGCCGTCTCCTGGTAGTAGGAGGCCCGGACGTTGATCAGGTAGCGCTGGAAAGGCTCCCTGAGGGCGTTGGCGCCGGTGAACATGCCGACCAGCGGAATCCTGGCTTCCGTCACCAGGGGAATGATCCTGACCGTCGTCGGCGTGCCCACATAGCTGAACAGGGCGAAGACCTGGTCCTCGACGATCAGCTTCTGGGTGTTCGCCAGGCAGCGCGGCGGATCGTACCCGTCGTCGTAGGCGATGAGCTCGATCCGGCGGCCGTGGATACCGCCCTGCCCGTTCACGTGCCGGATGTAGGAAAGCGCGCCGTGGAGGGTCTGGGTCCCCAGGTAGCCGGCATGACCGCCCAGGGCCAGCGAAGACCCGATCCGGATCACCTCCCCGCCCACGCCCGGTACGCCGGGCGGGGCAGAACCGCCCCTCTCGGGGCTCTCCTGGCAGCCCAGCAACCCGCTGCCAAGCGCCGCCAGCAGAACAACTCTCCGGAGCCCGGTCCGCATGCACCCGCTTCTTGCCCACTCACCCATTTCGCATCCCTGATCCGCCTCCTCGGCGAAGAGCTTGCCGGACAGGTCCCCCCGGCTAAAACCACCCGGCTCATGGTACATCAATTGTCCGGATTTGAAAACCTCCGAACCCCGTTTCAAGCCGCTGATATTTCTTTACATCCGACGGGCTTGCGCACGGGGCGGCGGCATCCGGGTACAGTCGGATGGGGACGCCTTCTGCCGGCCTTTTTCTGGTTGACATGTTGCAAATGCGCTATGTATAAGCAGGACGTGACGTGAATTCGGTTTTTTTCGTCATCCATCTTTCTCCCCTCCCGATCCTATGAGACCCGTAACAGGTTCATACAACAGGCAGCTATTCCCCGTCTTCAGCGCTTTGCGAACCTGTCTGCCGAAATCCGTGGCCAAAACCCGCAGGCCGGAAACCGGGGGGTTTCCGGCCCCCAGCCCCGCTGTGACGTTCTGCAGCCGTCGATGGCTTCCGGCATGAACATCCAAGAACAGGGAGGTGGCGAATGAAGGAGGAAATGAGGCATTTCTACGAAAAACTGGAGGAAAGGGGGATCTCGCGAAGGGACTTCATGAAGTACTGCGGTTTTCTCACCGCCACCATGGGGCTCTCCTCCTCGTTCGTCCCCAGGGTGGCCGAGGTGTTTGCCGCCCCCCCGCAGCGTCCGCCGGTCATCTACCTGCACCTGGCCGAGTGCACCGGCTGCTCTGAGGCACTCCTCAGGTCCATGTATCCCTACCTGGACCAGCTGATCCTGGAAACGATCTCCCTGGAGTACCATGAAACCATCATGGCGGCCGCCGGGCACCAGGCCGAGGACGCCCTGCAGGCGGCCGTCAAGAAGCACGAAGGCAAGTTCATCTGCGTGGTCGAAGGGGCCATTGCCACAAAATTCGACGGCGCCTACGGGAAGATCGCCGGCCGGACTTTCCTGGAGATCGCCAGGGACGTCTGCCCCAAGGCGGCAGCCGTGATCTGTCTCGGTTCGTGTTCGTCATTCGGCGGCATTCAGGCGGCCAGACCCAACCCCGGCGGCTACAAGGGGGTCGGCGAGGCCCTGGGCCTCAAGACCCTGAACATCCCGGGCTGCCCGCCCAACCCGATCAACTTCGTGGGAACCGTGGTCAACTACCTGCTGCTCGGCAAGCTGCCCGAGCTGGACGAGCTCGGCCGGCCGCTCTTCGCCTACGGGAAAACGATCCACGACCAGTGTCCCCGCAGAAGTCACTACGAAAACGACGAGTTCGTGGAGGAGTTCGGCTCCGAAGAGGCGGCCATGGGTTACTGTCTGTTCAAGATGGGCTGCAAGGGGCCCGACACCTACAACAACTGCCCGATCGCCAAATTCAACGACGGGACCAGCTGGCCCGTGGAAGCCGGCCATCCGTGCATCGGCTGCAGCGAGCCCAACTTCTGGGACGAGATGTCGCCCTTCTTTGAGCAGGGCTAACCTGCCGGGGGGACCTGGAGAGTGAATTCGCTTGAACCCTTTTTGAAAGAGAGGAGATACCATGGGCAAGAGAATCACGATCGATCCGATTACCCGAATCGAGGGCCATTTGCGCATCGAGGTGGAGGTGGCCGAGGGCAAGGTGGTCAATGCCTGGAGTTCCGGCCAGATGTTCCGCGGCATCGAGCTCATCCTGCAGGGCAGAGACCCGCGGGACGCCCCCCTGTTCACCCAGCGATCCTGCGGGGTCTGAACGTACACCCACTACCTGTCCTCGGTGAGGGCAGTCGAGAACGCCGTCGGCGTGAAGATCCCGGACAACGCCCGTATCATCCGAAACCTGCTGCACGGCGCGCAGTTCCAGCACGACCACATCGTCCACTTCTACCACCTCCACGCCCTGGACTGGGTGGACGTGGTGAGCGCCCTGAACGCCGATCTCAGGAAGACCGCCGCCCTGTCGGAAAACGCGAACAACGCGCCCTGGGGCGGCGCTGCCTACTTCAGGAATGTCCAGCAGCGTCTGAAGACCTTTGTGGACAGCGGCCAGCTGGGCCTCTTCACCAACGCCTACTGGGGCCACCCGGCCTATCAGCTGCCCCCCGAGGCCAACCTCATGGCGGCCGCCCATTACATCGAGGCGCTGCGCCTGCAGGCCCGGGCGGCCCGGATGCACGCCGTTTTCGGCGGCAAGAACCCCCACCTCCAGTCGCTGGCGGTGGGCGGCGTCACCTGTGTCAAGGATCTCACCCCGGACCGGATCGCCGAATTCCTGTACCTCTGGAAGGAGACCCAGGATTTCATCAAGAACGTCTACCTGCCCGACGTTCTGGCGGTGGCCTCCTTCTACAAGGACTGGGGCGCGATCGGGGGGACGACCAACTTCCAGGCCTGGGGGGAATTCCCCGAGGGCGACAAGGAGCCCGAGAGCCTTTTCATGCCCCGCGGCGTGATCCTGAACCGCGACCTCAACGGCGTCAAAATGGCCGACCAGGAAGAGGTGACCGAACACGTGGCCCACGCCTGGTACCAGGGCAAGGCCGCCCTGCACCCCTACAACGGGGAAACCAAGCCCCAGCACGGCGACTACAACACCGACGCCAAATACAGCTGGTTCAAGGCCCCGCGCTACGAGGAGCAGGCCTGCGAGGTGGGGCCGCTCGCCAGGGTGCTGGTGGCCTATGCCCGCGGCAAGAAGGAGATCCAGGACCTGGTCAACACGGTCGCCGCCAAGCTCGGCATTCCCGTAGCCGCCCTTTTCTCCACCCTCGGGCGGACCGCGGCCCGCTGCATCGAAACCGTGGCCATCGGCGATGCCATGGAGCGCTGGATCATGGAGCTGATCGACAACCTCAAGAACGGCAATGCCAAGACCTACCAGTCCTGGACCATGCCCCAGAGCGCATCGGGCGTGGGCCTGAACGACGTTCCCAGGGGCTCGCTGGGCCACTGGATCGTCATCGAGCACGGAGGATCAAGAACTACCAGTATGTGGTTCCCTCCACCTGGAACCTGGGTCCCAGGTGCACCAAGGGCAAGCTCGGACCGGTGGAGGAGGCCCTCATCGGAACGCCCGTGGCGGACCCCAAGCGCCCGCTGGAGGTCCTGCGGACCGTCCACTCCTTTGACCCGTGCGTCGCCTGCGGCGTTCACGTGATCGATCCCCAGTCCAACGAGGTGTACAAGATCAGGGCGGTGTAACCTTCCCGCAAACCCGTATCCCTCGGCCCCTGACGGGGCCGAGGGATACTTTTGGTCGCCCGGGCGGAACCCCATGACCCGCATTTCCCGGACTCCGGACCTCCGTCGGTGGCTCAGCTTCGTCGTTCATCACCCCTGGCCGGTCCTGATCCTGGTCCTGGTCCCCACCCTGCTGTTTGCCTGGCGGCTTCCCGAGCTTCGCTTTCAAACCTCCATCTATGACCTCACCATCGAGGAAATGCCGGAAACGGCCGATTATCAGGCCTTCAAGGAGCGCTTCGGTTCCGAAGAGATCATCCTGGTGGTCGCCAAAGTGGAATACGGCAATCTCTTCGAACCCCGGGTTTTCGAGCGGATCGGCGAACTGGCACGCGCCCTGGGGAATATCGAGGGGGTCCGAAGAGTGCTCAGCCTGCCGGGCATCCGGCAGGCCATGGACCGCACCGGCGCCTGGAGCCTAGCCGATTTCGAGCGCATCATCGGCCCCGTCTCGCTGGTCGATCGGAATCTCCTCTCCCGCAACCGCCGCGCCACAGCCATCACCCTGGTTCTGGGAGATGGTGCCGAGAAGGATCGGATCGTCGACTCGGTCGGCCGGGTGATCGGGGGCGACTGGCCCCCTTTGAGTCTCTACCAGATCGGCATGCCCAACGTGTCCCGGGCGCTGGCTCAATTCACCGAGCGGGATTTCCTACGGCTGCCGTTTCTCACCTTCGGGCTCATCGCCCTGCTGCTGTTCCTCCTATTCCGGAAGCTGCGGGGGGTGCTGCTGCCGGCTGGCGCCGTTCTGCTGGCCCTCCTCTGGACTTTCGGACTGATGGCCTGGAGCGGAACGGCGCTCTCCATGCTGACCATGATCGTGCCGGTGTTCCTTATCGCCGTGGGCACCGCCTACTGCATGTATGTGTTCTCGGAGTACTGCGCCGCGGCACAAGAGGGCTCCACCCCGCCGGAAGTCACGCTCGCCTGTTTTCTGGAACTCGGCTTTCCAACCACCCTCGCGGTGCTCACCACCACCATCGGGCTGGGTTCCTTGCTGCTCAACCGGATCCCCGCAATCCGCGAGTTCGCCCTCTTCTGCTCTTTCGGCATCCTGGCCCTGCTCTTCCTTCTGCTGACCTTCATGCCCGCGCTCATGGCCCTGCTCCCTTTGCCCGAGCGGACCCGCGGTCCGGAATCCGCCTGGGACGACTGGCTGCGCCCGCTCCTTTCCCGGATCGTCCGGCTCAACCTCCTTCATCAGCGAGCCACGTTTGTCGCAGTAGGTCTCGTGACCCTGGCCGGCCTCCTGGGAATCGCCCGGATCCAGGTCGAGACCAACCCGGTGGAGTTCTTCAAGCCCGAAACGGAGGTCGCGCGGCATTTCAGGGACATCCACCAGGAGTTGGCCGGGTGCTTCCCGCTCAACGTGGTGATCGACGGAGGGCAGGAGGATTTTCTCGAGCACCCCGCCAATCTCAACCACATCGAGCAGTTCCAGCGGTACCTGGAAACCATAGCCGGCGTGGACAAGAGCATCTCGATCGTCGATTATCTCAAGCTGGTGAACTATGCCGGTAACCGGTTCGACGAAGCCCATCACCGGCTGCCGGAGCAGGCCTTCGAAATCCGCATGCTGTTCAACAGCCTCAAGACCCTGCTGGGGAGCGACCTGCTGGCCACCTTCGCCTCCCCTGACCTGGCGCAAGCCAACATCCTGCTGCGCACCCACCTGTCCAGCTCGAACGACTTTCTCGCCACCCAGCAGAAGGTCGAAGCGTACCCGGTGCCCGACACTCCCCCGGCTTTCACCGCCCGGGTCACGGGGTTCGGAGTTGTGATCTCCCGCAGTGGCCATCTCCTCACCGAGGGACAGATCAAGAGCCTTTTCCTCACCCTGGTTCTGGTCTTTCTCATCATGTTCGCGCTCTTCCTCTCCCCCAAGGTGGGCCTGATCGGGATGGTCCCGAACCTTTTCCCGATCATCGTCAGCTTCGGCCTCATGGGCTGGGCCGGGATTCCGCTCTCCATGGCAACCAGCCTGGTCGCCGGCATCGCCATCGGCCTGGCCGTGGACGACACCATCCACTACCTGGTGCGCTACAACAAAGAATTCAAACGGGACCTGGACAAGCGCCGCGCCATGCGCGACACGGTCCTGCGGATGGGCAAACCCATCCTCGGCACTACTCTGACCATCAGTCTCGGCTTTTCCGTCCTGATGATTTCGAGTTTCAAGCCGACCGCCGTCTTCGGCCTGCTCATGGTGGCCGTCATGCTCTCGGCGCTGGTCGCCGACCTCGTCCTGCTCCCCACCCTGATGCTCCGGGTCGAACTGGTCACCCTGTGGGATCTGCTGCGCCTCAAGCTGGGCAGGGATCCCCAGGAGGGGATCCCGCTCTTTGAGGGTCTTTCCCGCACCCAGGTCCACTACGTTCTGATGGCCGGCACCCTCCGGTCGCAGCGCCGGGGCGAGGTGCTCTTCCGCAAAGGCGACCGGAGTGATTCGATGTACGCCGTGATTTCGGGGGAGCTGCAGGTGGTCGATCTGCCGACGGGCTCCGCTGCGGGCAGCGAGGCCAGTCAGCACATCAACACCGTCGGCAGCGGCGGTGTCGTGGGTGAAATGGGCATGATCCGGGCCTGCGCGCGGTCGGCCACGGTAATGGTCAGCGCGCCGACCGAACTGCTGGAGATCAACGAGAGGATGATCAAGCGCCTCCAGTGGCTCTACCCCCCGACCGCCCACCGTTTTTTCTTCAACCTGCTGCGCCAGCTTTGCGACCGCCTGGACGCCCTGACCGCGTGCTACCTGGATGCCAACGTGAGAGACACCGCGAGCGGCCTGTTCAACCAAGGCTTCCTGCGGGAGATGCTCGCCCGGGAAGAGCAGATCGCCCGCCGCCACCCGATGCCCCTCTCGCTGCTCTGCCTGCAGCTCGCTCATCTCGACCGCCTCCAAGGGCAGTTCGGAGCGGCGGTCGCGGATTTCGTGGCCGGCGAGACCGGGCAGGCCCTGAGGGAACTCTGCCGGCAAACGGACCTTCCCTGCCGCTGCGACGCCCGGACCTTCGCCGTCATCCTGCCCTTCACCCCCGCCGAGCAGGCGGAGCTGCTCTGCCGCCGCATCCGGGAGGCCCTCGAGAAGCGCACCTTCCGCTTCGAGGGAACCCCGATCCATCCCCATTTCCGAGCCGCCGCAGTCGGTTTTGATCCCGCCAGCCCGCCGGAATCCGCAGACCTGATCGGACAGGCCCTGAACCTGCTGGAAGCCCAAGATCGTTGACGCGCGCGTTTTCCGGCGTTATTTTTTCCCCGCGAACCCACTTCATCATGTGATATTGGCTTTGATTTGCAAAAACAGCAGGCCGTCGGTCTGCAGCGAAAGGTGCAACAGGTCCATGTCTTCGGCCGGCTACATCGAGGTGGATCTCTTCCCGAAAGAAGTCGACGGCCCGGATCACCCCGAAGCCCGGCGCTTCAAGGCGCTGCTGGAGGAGGTGGCACGGCAGCACGACTCCCGGCTGGTCTTCTTCGAGATTCAGCAAGGCACGGTGACCTTTGCCCTCGACAGCGACGAACTCACCGCCGAAATCCTGAGGGTCCTCCAGCGCCGTGAATAGAGTTCACCTGGATCAGATCGCGATCGTGCTGGTCGCGCCCCAAATCCCGGAAAACATCGGGGCCGCCGCCCGGGCGATGAACAACATGGGGTTGCGCCGGCTCGTTCTGGTGCAACCCAGAAACTGCGATCTTTCGCGGGTGCTGAAGATGGCCACCGGCACCTCGATCGACATCGTCGAGCAGATGGAGGTCCACGACGATTTCCGCGAGGCGCTCGGGCCTTTCCAGCACGTGGTGGGCACCACGGCCCGCACCGGGTCCCTGCGCCCGGCCCTGACCCAGCCGCGGCAGCTCGCCCAGGAGCTGATCCCCATCTCGCGCCGCAACCGGGTGGCCCTTGTGTTCGGACCCGAGGACCGCGGACTGTCCAACGACCACCTGCGACTCTGCCACACCATCCTGACCATACCCACCGCCGAGTTCGCCTCGCTGAACCTGGCCCAGGCGGTCATGATCGTCTGCTACGAGATCTTCCTGGCCTTCAACCCCGCTCCGGCCGATGCGCCGCCGCGACTGGCCAACAGCTTCGAACTGGAGGGCATGTACGCCCACCTGTCCCAAGTCCTGCAGAAGATCGGTTTCATCAATCCCCAGAACCCCGAGCACTGGATGCTGAACGTGCGGCGTTTCTTCGCCCGCCTGCCTCTGCGGGCCAGGGAGGTCCGCATCGTGCGAGGCATCTGCCGCCAGATCGACTGGTACACGGAGCAGGTCAGAAAGGCTTACAAACCCCCGCCGGCCGGCGAGGCGGCCGACCCGGCGGTGAAAGGCAGGGCACCATGAAAGAGGCGGAATTCAGGAACGAACTTCAGGGCCGTTTGGCCGGGGTGCAACAGCGGCTCCGGGAGCAGGCGCTGGACGGCATGCTGCTGCTCCACAAGACCGATGTGCTCTATCTGTCGGGGAGCGACCAGAACGCCCACCTCTGGGTCGGAAGCGAAGGCGCCCCCCTGCTCCTGGTGAAGAGGAGCCTCGTGCGGGCGAGAGCCGATTCCCCGCTTGAACACATCGCCGGGCTTTCGAGTCTGAGGGAGCTCCCGGCCCTCATCCGGGAGCACGCCGGCCGGCTTCCCCGGCGCCTGGGACTCGAGCTCGACGTGCTGCCCGCCAGCCTGTATCTCGGCTACCGGCGCCTGTTCCCGAAAGCCGAACTCGTGGACATCGCCCCGCTGATCCGCCAGGCCCGCATGGTCAAGTCGGACCACGAAATCGCCCTCATCACCCGGGCCGCTGCAATGGCCGACGAGCTCTTCGGGCGCATCCCCGCTTTCCTCGGAGAAGCGGCCAGCGAGAGCGATCTCGCCGTCCGGGCCGAGGGCTTCTATCGCCGCCGGGGGCACCCCGGCCTGGTCCGCACGCGCGGGTTCAACCTGGAGTGCGTCTACGGCCACATCCTGGCCGGGGCGGCCGGGGCGGTTCCCAGCGATGCCCCCGGTCCCACCGGGGGCCGGGGCTACGGCCCCTTTTTCTCCCAGGGAGGGGGGGAAGCCCCTATCACCCCGCAGTCGCCCATCGTGGTGGACTACGCCTCCAGCGTGGGCGGCTACATCTCCGACCAGACCCGCATCTTCTCCCTCGGCCGGCTGGCGGACGACCTGCGCCGGGCTCACGATACGATGCTGGAGGTCCGCCAGGCGGTGGCTTCCCGGGGCCGCCCCGGGGCGCGGGCCGGCGACCTCTACCAGTGTGCCCTGGACGTGGTGAAACGGGCGGGTCTTGAGGAGGGGTTCATGGGGTATCCCGATCCGGTGCCTTTCATTGCGCACGGGGTCGGGCTCGAAATCGACGAGTGGCCCGTCGTCGGGCGCAACAGCGATCAACTGCTCGAGAGCGGCATGACCCTGGCCCTGGAGCCCAAGTTCGTCTTCCCCGGGCGCGGCGTCGTCGGCATCGAGAACACCTTCGTGGTCACGGAGCGCGGCATGCAGAGCCTCAACCTTTTCCCGGAGGAGATCTGCGAGGTCTAGAACCGGCTACCGGTTTTTTCGCCAGCGGGGGTGTACGATCTCGAACTTCTTGATCTTGTAGTTGAGGGTGCGCGGACTGATGCCCAGCAGGCGGGCCGCATCTTTCTGGACCCACAGGCTCTCCTCCAGCGCCTTGAGGATCATGTCTTTTTCCTGGCTCCGCAGGGAATGCCTGGGCCGGGCGGCCGGGGATTCCATTGAGCGGTCCATGGTGCTCGGCTGGATCAGGACGATGTTCTCCCGCTGGATCAGCGGAGACTCCTCCAGGATCGCGGCCCTTTCGATGGTGTTGGCGAGCTGCCGGATGTTGCCGGGCCAGGAATAGGACTTCAGGCTCTCGAACGTCTCGGGCGTGAAGCCCTGGATGTTCCGCTTCAGGGTCCGGGAGGTCTTTCCGAGCAGCAGGTTCGCCAGGGGTTCGATGCACTGCTTTCTCTGCCGCAACGGGGGCAGGTGCACCCGCAGGACATTGATCCGGTAGTAGAGATCTTCCCGGAACTTTCCCTCGGTCACCTGCTTTTCCAGATCGAGATTGGTGGCGGCGATGACGCGCACGTCCGATTGGATGGTCCGGTTGCCGCCCACCCGCTCAAAGGCCTTCTCTTCCAGCACGCGCAGCAGTTTGGCCTGCAGCGTCGGCGTCATCTCGCCGATTTCATCCAGAAACACGGTTCCGCCGGAACCCTGCTCCAGCCGGCCCACCCGGGTCTTGTTGGCGCCGGTGAACGCCCCCCGCTCGTGGCCGAACAGCTCGCTTTCCAGGAGTGTCTCGGGAATGTTGGCACAGTTGATCTTGATGAAAGGGCCGCCCTTGCGCTTGCTGTTGAAGTGCACCGAGCCCGAGAGGAAGCTCTTGCCGGTGCCGGTTTCGCCGGTGATCAGGATGGTGGAGTCGGTGCGGGCGAATTTCCTGAGGGTCTCCAAAGTTCGCGCCATGGCCGGACTTTGAGCCACGATCCGGTCGAAATCGTAGACAATGTCCTGCTCGTGGCGCAGATAGTCAATCTCGTGCTTCAGCTGCCGGGTCTCCAGCGAGCGTTCAACGGTCAGCCGGATCTTCTCCCGGGTAAACGGCTTCACCAGGAAATCGAAGGCGCCGGCCTTGACCGCCTGGACCACCAGGCCGGCCTCTTCCACCTCGCTCAGGATGACGACCTGGGAGTGGGGGCAGACCGATTTGATCTGCCCCAGCAGGCTGAAACCCTCCTCGGGTTCGCCCTGAAGGCTCAGCAGGACGCCGTCGTAGTCTTCCTGTCGCAGGCGCGAAAGGGCGCCCCGCCCGTCGGGCCAGAAGTGGAGATCATGCGGGGGAGAAAGGGCTTCCTTGAAAAATTCCCGCCACTTTCGATCTTCCTCGATGACCAGGATTTTGGACATGGCTCTCCGCGGCATCTGAGTGGGCTGGCCCACTGGGGAAAAAGGTATGCTGCTCCCGGCTTGCCCTCAAGCAGGTTCTCAGGGAAGGCACGCGGTGTATTATGCTGAAATCATCCCGTGAGTTCAAGATGTTTTTGTAAAAGGCGCCAGCCGCTGCGCGGAGATCATGCCCTCGCGCAGGATCCGGGGGGGCGAAACCGTCACGTCCAGCACCGTCGAAGCAGCCTGCCCGGGAGTCTTACCCCCGTCCAGGATGAGGTCAAGCCGGGTCCCGAGCGAGCGATTCACCTCCCCTGCGGTGCGGCAGGCCGGCTGCCCGGTGAGGTTGGCGCTGGTGCCGCTGATCGGCTTTCCCAGGGCGCGGGCCAGCGCGCCCGCCACCGGGTGGCTCGACAGCCGCACGCCGATCCGGCCGCTGCCCGCAGTGAGGATCGGGGATAGGCCGGCGGCGGCCTCGAACACGAGCGTCAGCCCCCCCGGCCAGAAGGCGTCCATCAGTTCGCCGGCCAAGGGACTGACGCGCGTCACGTAGCGGCCCAGGCTCTCCCGCGAGGGGATCAGCATCAGGATCGGCTGGTTCCGCGCCCGCTGCTTGACCGCGAAGAGGCGTTTCAGCGCCCGCTCGCTGTAGACATCCGCCCCCAGGCCGTAGAAGGACTCGGTGGGGTAGGCCAGCAGCCCCCCCTGCCGCAGGCAGGCGACCGCCCTGGCCAGGGCCGCCTCGAGAGCCGGGGGCGTGCCGGCTGGGATCACCGGGGCGCCGGGCATGGCTGGGCCGCTCTGCAACTCCTCCCCCGGGAAGATCACGCGCCCGCCGGAAAGCTCTGCTGGGCCGCGGCCTTGCGGGTGATACCTTCACGGTAGGCCTTCAGCCGTCCGGCAATGTCCGGGTATTTGAGCGCCAGGATCTGGGCGGCCAGCACGGCTGCGTTCCGGGCCCCGCCTTTTCCCAGCGCCACCGTTGCCACCGGTATGCCGGGCGGCATCTGGACCGTGGACAGCAGGGCATCGAGGCCCTTCAGGGGCGAGGAATCGATGGGGACCCCGATAACCGGCAGCAGGGTGTGGGCGGCCATGAAGCCTGCCAGATGGGCCGCCCAGCCGGCGCCGGCGATGATCACCTCGAGCCCCCGGCCGGACGCCGACAGTCCGAATTCCCGGCTGAGGCCCGGGGTCCGATGGGCGGACAGGATCCGCGCCTCATACCCGATCCCGAGTTCCGCCAGCACCTCCAGGCAGCCCTGCATCACCTCGCCGTCCGACGCGCTGCCCATCACCACCCCCACCAGTACCTTTTCTGAAGCCATCGTTCTCCCCTCCTCGGATCAGGCCTTTCCGGAATCCGCCCCGCGGGCGGTTCTGGCCATGCCCGCCAGCGGATAGACGACCATGCCCGCCAGCCAGGCGATGTCTTCTGCCGACAGCATGTGGACGATGCTGTCGTCGAACAGGATGTTCCCCTCCGGCGGAAACTCCTCGTCCCCGCGCCACAGGATCAGGGCCACCGGAACCAGTGGCAGGGCGCGCACCTCCACCCCCACGTCCCCCTGCTGGATCGGCTGCGCCCCGAAGGCCCTCCCGGCCAGCTCCGGCAGCAGCTCCGGCCGGGCACCCAAGGCCTGGACAAAGGGGATCTTGCTGCGCCTCAGGAACGCGTCCAGATAGAACTTGCCGTCCGGCACCTCCTGGTAAGCGATCCACCGGCCACTGATTGCCCTCCCCCCGGCACCCAGCAGGTAATGGAACAGCAGGATCTGCTGCTGGATCGGCACCTCGTCGCCCGAATCCCGAAACGCGCAGCCCAGCCCGGGCCAGGCCACGGTGAGCGGCCGGTTCAGAAACCGCAGCTCCACCGTCTTCCCGCCAGGGGCACCTTCCCCGAACTCGGCACCGCTCAGCCGCGCGACGTGCTGCGGGTCACGGGCAGTGAGCTGCTCCCTGGCCAGCGCCAGCGCCGTCCGGTAGTCATCGATTCTCGCCATGGCACCTCTTCTCCGGCCGTCTCGGGCGCACGAGCCCTTCTAAGAAGATGGGCGTCGGCCGCCCGAGGCCCTGGCCTCTTCCTGGGATCGTGTTATAATACCTCCGGCAAACCGTTTGCAACCCCCATCATCCTCCTCCATGAGGACTCAGGCTCCCGCATGCCCCGGCGCAGGAAAAGGAAGACCGACCGTCCCCCGCCGCCGTCTCCCCGGCAGCCGGAGCTCTTCAACCCGGTACTCACGAGCGTTCCCCGGCTGTCCCAGGCGGAATCTCCCCCGGCGCCGGAAGAAACCACCGAACCGACCGCTCAGCCCCCCGCGCCGCCGGAGGATCAGAACGGGTTCCGGCAGGCCATGGCGGATGTCCGGCCGCTGGCAACCGGCAAACGTCTGGTCCTGCAGCCGAACCCCGCTCTGCGGCCGGCCCGCCCGGCCAGGGATGAGGATTTGGAGGCCCTCACGCAGCTCTCGGACCTGGTCAGCGGGGTGGCCGAGATGGACATCTCCTTCAGCGACGAGTACATCGAGGGCAGCCTTCCCGGCCTCCACCCGAAGATCATGCGCCGGCTGCGGAAGGGGCATTTCCCGGTTCAGGACCATGTGGACCTGCACGGGTTGACCCAGCAGGCCGCTGAGGATCGCCTGCGGGAGTTCCTGCAACGCAGTCATCGGGTCGGCCTGCGCTGCGTCCTGGTGATCCACGGGCGCGGGCTCAACTCCGCAAACCACATCCCGGTCTTGAAGGAACGCTTGCCAGGCTGGCTGAGCCGCGGGCCCGCCCGTAGAATCGTCCTGGCGTTTTCCACCGCCCGCCCCTTTGACGGGGGCACCGGCGCCATCTATGTCCTCCTCCGACGGAACGCCTAGGGCACTGAAAACACCATGCCGCTTGATTTTTCGTATGCGATCTGGCCATGATAGGAACTCTGGAGGAAATGCCTCCGGTTCACCTGTTGTTGCGGGGCGTGCGCCATGCGGTTCGGTCTCATCGGCCTCCCACAGTCCGGTCGTTTCACGGTGTTCAGCGTCCTCGGTGGTGTCGGCGGGGAGAAACCCGAGCCGCCCGCCGCCCGCACCGAGGCCCGGATCGCCACTGCGGCCCTGCAGGACGAGCGCCTGGGTTTCATCGCCGGGGCCTATCAGGCCAAGAAGCAAACCCCTGCCAAATTGGAATACCTGCTCCCGGCCGACGTTGGCGGGCTGCCCGCAGCCAAGGCCGAGAGTGCCCTGTGGAGTCAGGTGCGGGTCTGTGACGCCCTCCTCCCGGTGATACGCAATTACCCGGATGCCGCTGGGATCCCGCCCTCCCCGGAGGCCGATTTCCACCGGCTCGAGGAGGACATGATCCTGGCCGACCTGGCGGTGGCTGAAAAGCGCCTCGAGCGGATCGAACTGGACCGGCGCAAGGGTCGCAAGCCCGAGGGCGACGAGCAGGAGTTGGTAAACACCTGCCACGAGAAGCTTTCCCGCGGCGAGCCGCTTCGCAATTTTGCCGAGCTGGCCGGCCATCCGGTATTGAAGGGGTTCACCTTTCTCACGGCCAAGCCGATGCTCGTGATCGTCAACAATCACGACGAGGACGAAAGCCTTCCGCGCTGGGAGCCCCTGCCGGCCGAAGTGAGCTTCATCGCGGTCCGCGGCCGGCTGGAGGCCGAGCTGGCCGCCATGTCCCCCGAAGAAGCCGGGGAGTTCCTCGAGGCCTATCACGTCGGCACGCCGGCCCGGCAGCGCATCGTCCGGGAATCCTTTGCCGTCCTGGGCCGGATCTTCTTCTACACGGCCAATGCCGACGAGGCGCACGCCTGGCCGGTGGCCAAGGGGACCAGCGCCCTGGACGCGGCCGGGGAAGTCCACTCCGACATCCAGCAGGGGTTCATCCGGGCCGAGACCCTTCCCTTCGCGGACCTGAAATCCAGCGGGTCCTTTCAGGAGGCCCGGAAAGCCGGGCTCGTGCGGCTGGAGGGCAAGGAGTACGTGGTGCAGGACGGCGACATCATCTATTTCCGCTTCAATATCTGATTGCGAGTGAGGTTACACGGCCATGAGCAAAGTGCGAGTAGGCATCATCGGTGCCGGCGGCTACGGCGGGTGCGGGGCTATCGAGCTGCTGCTCAACCACCCCCAGGCTGAGATCGCGGCCCTGATCGACCAGCAGGGGGTGGGCAAGCCCATCAGTGAAATCTACCCCCACCTGCAAGGGTTCTGCGATCTTCCGCTGCAGGATCCGGAGGCTCCCGACTGTCCGAAGGATTTCGACGTGGTCTTTTTCGCCACCCCGGACGGGGTGGGCCAGAAGGCTGCCGCCGGGTGGCTCAGCCGGGGGGTCAAGGTCATTGACTACAGCGGGGACTTCCGCTTCAACGATCTGCCCACCTATCAGGGGTACGCGGCGCGGATCGGGAAACCCCAGCAGCACGCCTCCCCGGGGCTGCTGCCGGAATCGGTCTACGGCCTGGCGGAGCTCCACCGCCCGCAGATCGCCGGCTCCCGGCTGGTGGGAAACCCGGGGTGTTTCGCGGTCAGCTGCATCCTGGGGCTGTCGCCGGCCCTGCAGGCCGCTCTGATCGACCCCGGCTCCATCATCTGCGATGCCAAGACCGGCGTGTCCGGGGCCGGCAAGAACCCCAGCCCCACGTTTCACTACCCGGCCCGCTACGATGCCATGAACGCCTACAAGGTCTCCGGCCACCAGCACGTCTACGAGATCGAGCGCGAGCTGAGCCTGCTCCAAGGCGACCGGGTCGTCATCACCTTCACCCCCCACGTGGTGCCCCTCTGCCGGGGCATCCTGACCACCATCTACGCTCAGCTTGCCGAGGGCAACGGCCTGGCGCAGGCGCTCGAGGCTTACCGCGCCTTCTATCGCGGGGAACCGTTCGTCAGGGTTTTCGGCCCCGACCAGCCCCAGTTGACCACCCATGTGCGCGGGAGCAACTTCTGCAACCTCTCGGTCAATGTGGATGAGCGCACGGACAAGCTGATCGTGGTCAGCCTGATCGACAATCTGGTGAAGGGTCAGGCCGGCAGCGCGGTTCAGAACATGAACATCCTGTTCGGGCTGCCCGAAACCGCCGGCCTGCTGCACGCCGGGATATACCCCTAGAAAGAAATTCGGAATGCGAAATGTGGAATGCGGAAAAAAAGGCGCAAGGCGCAAGGCACAAGGCCGCGGAAATGACCCGGGCGAAAGGCCAAGGAGTCCGGGAAGTCGAAATCGGGATCGGGATCGAAATCGGGATCGAAATCGGGATCGAACCCTGAACCGGCGGCGCGGAACTAGCGGATGCAGGCCTTGCGCACCTGGGTGAAGTCCGTCAGGCCAAGAAACACCTTCCTCAGGCCGTCCTGCATCAGGGTCGTCATGCCGTCCCGCATACCCTGCTGCCTGAGCTCGTCCAGCCTGGCGCGGCTCTGAATGAGGCTCTTGAGTTCGTCGGTGGCCACCAGCAGCTCGTTGATGGCCGTCCGTCCGCGGTACCCGGTGTTACCGCATTTCGGGCAGCCGGCGGGCCGGAACAGGAAAAGATCCTCCCGCGGCCCGCAGCCCAGGTCTTGGAAGCCCTCCCCGTAGGCCCTAACCAGAGCGTCGAACTCCTCCTGGCTCGGCCGGTATTGGTCCTTGCAGTCCGGGCAGAGGGTCCGGACCAGCCTCTGGGCCAATACCCCCAGCAGGGCGTAGGCGAAGTTGAAGGCATCCATCCCCATGTCCAGCAGACGCATGAGGGTTTCCGGCGCGCTGTTGGTGTGCAGGGTGCTCATGACCAGGTGACCGGTCAGGGAGGCCTCGATGCCGATGGCCGCGGTCTCATGGTCGCGCATCTCGCCCACCATGATGATGTCCGGGTCGGCCCGCAAGAAGGATCGCATGGCCGTCGCGAAATCCAGTCCGATCTTGGGCATCACCTGGACCTGACGCAGTCCTTCCTGGGTGATCTCCACCGGGTCCTCTGCGGTCCAGACCTTGTTCTCGGGCGTGCTGATCCGCCGCAGGGCCGCGTGCAGGGTGGTGGTCTTGCCGCTGCCGGTGGGGCCCACCACCAACACCAGACCGTAGGGCTTCTCGATCATCTCCAGAAAGGCGTCGTAGTCCAGCTGACGCATCCCCAGCTTCTCGAGCGGCACGGGCTCCCCCGCGGCCAGCAGGCGCATCACCACATCCTCGTTCTGCCCGGCGGTCGGGACGGTGGCGACCCGCAGCTCCAGATCCACCGGTGCGTACTTCCTGAACTTGATCTTGCCGTCCTGGGGCAGACGCCTCTCCGCGATGTCCAAGTCGGACATGATCTTGATGCGCGACACGACGGCCCGCTTATAGGTATAGGGGATCGTCTGATAAAGCTGGCAGACCCCGTCGATCCGGAACCGCACCAGGGCGTTTTCCTTCCCCTGCCGGGGCTCGATGTGGATATCCGAAGCGCCCCGGTGATAGGCATCGATCATCATCTTGTGGACCAGCTGCACGATGGCACTGTCGTTCTCCGAGAGGCCTTCGTACTGCTCCTCGTGTTCCTCCTCGCCGGGCTCCAGGCGGCCCAGGATGTCCTCGATCGTCCCGGACTGGCCCAGCAGGCCCGACCGCTTCACGTCGAAGAACATCCGGATCATGTTCAGGATGTCCTCCCGCAGGGCAACGGCGAACTCGTACTCCTTGGCCGGCAGCACCTTTTGGATGGCATCCCTGACCAGCAGATCGTGCGGATCCTCCATGGCCACGGCGACTTTTTCGCCGGTCTTGCCGACCGGCACGAACACGTTGCTTTTCAGGTAGTTGACCCGCAGGCCCTTGAGGAGTTCCCCCGGAATCGGCATTTTGTCGTCAAAGGGGATGAAACGGCTCCGGTAAAAGTGGCTGAGCGACCGGCCGATCTGCTCCCGGGAGACCTGGAAATCCTGCATCAGCACCGACTCCACGGTCTTGCCGGCCTTCCTTGCCCGGCTCATGGCCGCGCTGAGATCGTCGTTGGAGATGATGTTGTTGGTGATGAGGTGGTCGAAACGGGTGCGCTTGGCCTTTTGCGCCAGCCGCTGGTTCTTGAAGAAAGCCGCCCCCAGCACGTTGGCGATGTCGGCCAGGGAGGACTCGTCCTCGCCTGTGAAACGCTTCTCCCCCTTCTTGTTGATGAGCTGGACGACGCCCAGGATGTACTTGCCATAGACGATCGGGGCCGCCAGAACCTGGGTGGTTTTGTAGCCTGTCTTCTGATCCCAGCTGCGGTCGAACTTCAGCCGGCGGTCGATGCCTTGCAGTTCGGAGTCATTGTAAACATCGAGGATGTTCAGCACCTTGCTGCTGGCGGCGCAGTACCCGGAGAGGCTGGCGTGGTTGATGGGTACCCGAATTTCGTTGATCTCGTCGCCGGTCTTGACCCGGGAGACGATCTCCTTGCGGGCCGCATCCACCGCGTAGACGGTGATCCGGTCGGCATCGAACAGGCTCAGGATTTCTGCCTGCAGGTTCAGCAGGATGTCGTTGGTGTCCCGGGCCGAGTGAATGCGGGTAATGATCGTGTTGAGGCATTTCTGGTACTCCAGCTGCTCCTCGAGGGACCGCTTCCGGACGACCGCGATCCCCTTTTCGCGGAAAAAGGCTGCCATGTTTCCCGCCCCCTGCTCTTGTTTCAGATCGGCACCCAACCGCTGGGATGTTAGCCCATTCCCAGAAATACTCAAGCGAATTCCACATAGGGGACGTTGTTGACTAACTAAACTTTTCTCTTTGCCAGGACGAAAAAGTATAATCTAACCCCCAACCGCACGAAAGACCCGCAAACTGCTCCAGCTGAGAATCATGAAAAGTTTAGTTAGTCAACAACGTCCCCGAAATGGGATTTGCGAAAGGCGGCCGGATGGACTATAAGCTCGAGGAAAGCGGCGACTTGGGAGGCGTCTCGTGATCGACAGTCACGCCCATCTGGACATGCCCGAATTCGACGGCGACCGCCGGGAGGTCATCGACCGCGCGCTGGCCGGCGGGCTCACGGCGGTCATCACCATCGGGATCGATGCGGCTAGCTCGCAGAAGGCCGTCGAACTGGCCCGTGAAAATGGGGCCCTCTTTGCGACTGCAGGCTGCCACCCCCACGAAGCCGGCAGCTGCGGCCCGCCCGAACTCGATCAGCTCGCCCGTATCGCCGGGGAACCCAAGGTGGTTGCCTGGGGTGAGATCGGCCTCGACTACTTCCGCAATTACGCCCCCAGGGAAGACCAGCAAGCCGTGTTCGACCGCCAGCTCGAACTGGCGGCGGATTTCGGCCTGCCGGTCATCATTCACGCCCGCGACTCCCACCCCGACGTGCTGCCGCGGCTCGCGCGAAGAGGCAGGGGTCCCCGCCAGGGGGTTATTCACTGTTTTTCGGGAAACCTGGAGCTGGCCCTGGAATATATCGCCTTGGGGTATTTCATCTCCATCCCCGGCACCGTGACCTACCCGAAGGCCGCCGACGTGCGGGAAGTGGCGGCCGGGATCCCGCTGGAGCGGCTGCTCATCGAGACCGATGCGCCGTATCTGGCGCCGGTGCCGAAAAGGGGCCGCCGCAACGAGCCCCTTTACGTGACCTACACCGCGGCCGAGATCGCCCGCCTGAGACACCTGAAGCCCGAACAGGTGGCATCCCGAACCGCGGAAAACACCGTGTTTCTCTTCGGCCTGCCCTGAACGGGCGGCGCCCAGCGCTCGGTGCCATGCCTTTTGCGCCTATCAGTCCGGAAAACCCCCTGATTCTGGCTTCCGGCTCCCCCCGCCGCAAGGCGCTGCTGAGGCAGCTTGGTCTGCCCTACCGCGCCCGGAAAAGCCGGGTCTTGGAGCGCCTGCCGGAGGGACCGCCGGAGAGCGTCGCCCGCCGCCTGGCGGAACAAAAGGCCTCCCGGGTCGGCGCCGCCTTCGAAAAGGCCTGGGTCCTGGGGGCCGACACGCTGGTGATCACCGACCGCATCCTCGGAAAGCCCGATGGAACTGCGGACGCCTGCCGGATGCTGCGGCTGTTGAGCGGCCGCGAGCATCAGGTCATCACCGGCTTCTGCCTGCTGGACCCGCACCGCTCCCCCTGCCACAGCGAGGCGGTCTCTACCCGGGTGCGCTTCAAGCCGCTCCGCGAAGCCGAAATCGAAGCCTATGTGGCCACCGGCGAGCCCTTCGGCAAGGCCGGCGGCTACGCCATCCAGGGGATCGGCGCCTTCCTGGTGGAAAGCATCACCGGGTCTTACACCAACGTGGTAGGCCTGCCGCTGTGCGCCCTGGTCAAGGCGCTGCAGACCGCGGGGGCCGTTGCCGGGTTTCCCCTCCCAGCCGGGGAAAGCCCTCGCGGATGAGGGCCCTGCCATGCTCGTCCCCGTCCTGATCCGCATCTGGCCGGTCATGCTGCTGGCCGGAGCCGTGGGGTTCCCGGCCCTGTTCTTCGTCTGCCGCCGCCTGCCGGACCGCGGCTATGCCATCAGCCGGTTCTCCGGACTGCTGCTCCTCACCTACCCGGCCTGGCTGGCCGCTCACGCGGGGGTCCCTTTCCGGCCGGCGACCCTCTGGCTGACCGGCGCCCTGGCGGCGGTTGCGGCGATTGCCGGGTACCTGGCCCAATGGTCGGAAATCAAGCCCTTTCTAAAGGAAAACGCGCGCTACATCCTGGTTTCAGAACTGTTGCTGCTGCTCTCGCTGCTCTTCTTCCTGGCCGTGGTCGGTCACAACCCGGCCATCGACCCGGACAGCGAGCGGATGATGGACTACGCCATGGTGCAGGGGGTCCTGCGATCCGACACCTTCCCCCCTTGGGATCTTTGGCTTTCCGGAGAAAGGGTGAACTACTACTACTTCGGATACGCCCTGGTGGCCGTCCTGCACCTTTTCTCCGGCCTCCCGCTGCCGGTCCTGTTCAACGCCGCCGTCGGGCTCTTCCATGCCGGCCTCTGCGCCTCCGCCTTCGGGCTGGGCTACAACTTCACCCGCCGGTTCGCCGGCGGCTTGCTCACGGCCTTCATGATCCTGCTGATGGGTAATCTGAACGGGCTGGTACAGCTTCTGGGCCCGCGGAAGCTTTTTCAGCTCGACTGGTTCGCGAGCTCGCGGGTGATCCCGGGGACCATCAACGAGTTCCCCTATTTCAGTTTCCTCTTCGGCGACCTTCACCCCTACGTGATCGCCTTGCCGCTGGTGATGATCCCGTTTTTCTTCAGCCTCAATATACTGTACCGCGAGGATGGCCCCCCGGACGAGCGACGCGGGCGGGCGGCCCTTTGCCTCGGGCTGCTTCTCCAGGCGGTGCTCGCCGGCTCCCTGGTGGCGGTCCACACCTGGGACTACGCGGCCTACAGTGCCCTGATCTTCGCCGCCTGGGCCTGCGTCGCCCTGCGCCGGAAAGACCTGTCGCTGCTATCCCGGCTGCGGTTCCTGCTGCCGCCGCTGACCCTCTTCCTGCTGGGGATGGCCGCCTATTTGCCCTTCCTGGCGGACTTCGAGCAGGGCCGCGCCGTCCGGCTGTTCAGCGGCCCGCGCTCGGACTTCAGCGCTTTTTTCCAGCTCTTCGGCCTCCAGCTCACGGTCACGGCCGTTCTGGCATTCACGGTCCTCGCGAACCGTCTTTTCCACGGCAGAACCCGGGAAAAGGCCATGCTCACCATGTTTTCCTTTGCCGGCTGCCTGCTGGTCTTCTGGCAGACCACCTGGCTCTACTTGCTTTGTCTCCTGCTGGCAGGCGTAGCCGCCGCCTGGGCCAGTCTGGCAGATTCCAACGCCTCTCCGCCCCCCCCCGGCGGCCGGGCCGGCGCGCGCGCCTATGTGCTGCTGATCGCCGCGCTGGCGGCCGGTTTCGGTCTGATCTGCGAGTTCCTATTTGTTGACGATCACTACAGCGGAGAGCTCGAACGGATGAACACCGTCTTCAAGGTCTACCTGGAGATGTGGGTCGTCTGGTCGGCGGCGGCTTCCTTTGCCCTCTGCCCGCCCGTCCGCGCCCGCGGTCGCCCACGGCGCTTCCCGGCCGGGCGGCTGGCCCGATGGGCTTCAGTGGTCGCTGTGCTGGCCCTGGGGTCGATCTACCCGGTTTCCGCAACCTACACCCGCACCGGCGGATTCCGCGGCGAACGGAGCCTCGACGGCCTGCGGGACGTCTGCCGGGCTCACCCTGCCGACTGCCGCGCCATCGAATGGCTGAAGCAGGACATCCGTGGCGTGCCGGTGACACTCGAATCCCACGGACACGCCTACTCCTGGCACTCCCGTTTCGCCACCTTCGCCGGCGTGCCCACGGTCCTGGGCTGGGGCAACCACGAAGCCGGCTGGCGGGATGACTGGCCCGAGGTCCGCAGGCGCGGCGCCGACATCGACTGCCTCTACCGCAGCCCGGACCCGGAAGACGCGCTGGAGGTCATATACCGCTACGGGGTGACCTACGTCGTGGTCGGTTCCCTGGAACAGCAGAAATACCCCCCGGCCGGGCTCGAGAAATTTCGCCACATCCTGGACACAGCCTACGACCGGGACGGGGTATTCATCTACCGGGTGCGGCAATGAAGTCTGAGCGGACCGAAAACCTCTACCGGATCCTGATTGCTGCCCTGATCCTGGCGGCCGCCGCCCTGCGGCTCTATCAGCTCGACCTGCGACCCCTGCATCACGACGAGGGGGTGAACGCTCTTTTCATGCTCCGGCTGATCGAGCACGGGGTCTACCGCTACGACCCCCACAATTATCACGGCCCGCTGCTCTACTACCTGACCTTCATTCCGCTGCGCTTGCTGGGCCTCAAGTCCTCCCTCTTTCAGGCCAGCGACCCGCAGGTCGCGGATTTCGCCTTCCGGCTGGCCCCGGCATTGCTGGGAACGCTGCTGGTGGCTTTGGTAACGGGCCTGCGGGCCTGGCTGGGACGGCTGGGAACCTGCTTCAGCATGGCCCTGCTGGCCTTCTCGCCCTCGTTTCTCTACTACTCGCGTGACAACATCCACGAAATCTACCTTGTTTTTTTCACCCTCGCGGCCTTTGTCTGTCTGCATCGCTGGGGGCGCTCCGGCAGGACCGGCTTTCTCTGTCTCGGCGCCGTCTGCCTGGGCCTCATGTTTACGGTCAAGGAAACCGCCGTCCTGACCCTGGCCGTCTGGGCTGTTTCCCTGACGCTTTGCGGCCTGGTGCAGCTGCTCTCCACCGCCGGATCCCAAACGGCTGCCACAAGCCGGTTCCGGGAGGCCGCGCGCAGGCTGGCGGAGCACCCGCTGGTCGTCCGGGCCGCCCGCCCCTGGCCCTGGCTGGCGGCAGCCGGCCTCTTCGCGGCCGTCATCGCCGTCTTCTTCTCGAGCTTCTTCACCCACCTGAGCGGCATCGGGTCCTTTTTCAGCGCCTTCGGCCAATGGTTCGCCACCGGCACGGTCCGCTCGGAGCATACCAAACCCATCATCTATTTTCTAGACATCATGTTTAGAAACGATGGACCCATCCTCCTTTTCGGACTCCTGGGGGCGATGTTCGGCCTCATCGCCCGCCGCGCCACGACGGTTTTTGCGGCCGCGTGGGCCTTACTCACCACCCTCATGTATTCCGCTATTCCCTACAAAACCCCCTGGCTGGCGCTGAACATGCTGCTGCCCCTGGCGCTGCTGGCCGGACGCGGCCTGCAGGAACTTTGGGAAGCCCGGAGCGGCCGCGGCTGGCGCTTCGCCCTGCCCCTGTTGGCCGCCCTGACCCTGATCCGGCCGGCCCACCAGGCCCTCGCCCTCTCATTCCGGGACTACGACGACGACACCCGCGGCCTGGTGTACGTCCAGACCTACCGGGACCTGCGCCAGCTGGTGAGCCGCGTCGGCGAGCTGGCAAAGAGTTTTCAGGGCCCTGACACCCGGATCCTGGTCGCCTCACCCCAATACTGGCCCCTGCCCTGGTACCTGCGGGACTTCCGGCAGGCCCTCTGGTACGGCCGGATGGTCGAGGTCCCGGACGCGCCCCTGATCATTGCCGAGAGCCTGCAGGAGGAGGTCCTGGACGGGAAGCTGACCGGCCGCTTCAGCAAGGAACACTACCGGCTGAGACCCGGCGCCTCCTTGACGCTGTACTTTCGAGTGGCTGAACCCGACCCGGAGGCCCGCCGGAGCGAAACCCTGGCGAGCCGGGACCCCGGCCCGAGTCGGGCCAGACTGAGGCCCGGCCTGCAGGGAGAGGTTTTCGCCGGCAGCCGTTTTGCCGGAGGGGTGCGGGAGACCCGGGTCGACGGCAGGATCGACTTCGCCTTTCACCGGGAGGAGGAGAAACCCCTTCGGGCCCCTTTCAGCATAGAGTGGTCCGGTTTCCTGCTGGCCCCGGAAAAAGGCCGCTACCGCTTCGCCTGCGAGTCTGACGACGGCTCCTGGCTCTATCTCGACGACCGGCTGGTGGTGGACAACGGCGGTGAACACGGACTACGGCGGGTGGAGGGGGAAGTGGACCTGGAGGCGGGGCTGCACCTCATCCGGGTGAAGTATTTCGATCAGCACTTCGGGGCCATCATGCGCCTCAGCTGGGTCGCGCCGGGCCGGACCGAGTCCCTGCTCGGGGACGGCCATCTGTTCCATCTCCCGGCGGAGTGACTCCTAAGGCCCCGCCATCGCTGTTGGGGCTCCCAGGGGACACCCCCGGGTGACCAGCGAAGCGCGCTTGAACCGCAGAACGTCGAACAAGGAATAGAGGAATGCAGAAGTGGATCCAAGATGATGGCCGAGCTTCCCCTTCGTCATTCGACATTCGATTGCCCGACCTTCCACATTCCCTCTGGGTCCTGCTCAAATGGCAACGGCATTTCGTCCAAGCGAAAGCTACCCTGGGCCGCTGAGAGAAAGGAAATCGATGGACCTGTCCCTGGTGATTCCGGCCTACAACGAGGCCCGGCGCCTGCCCGGCTCGTTGCGCCGCATCCAGGCCTTTTTCGACCCGGACCCGGATGCCCTGGAGGTGATCGTGGTCGTGGAAAGGTCCGCCGATGGGACCCTGGAGCTGGCCCGCGCCGCGGTCGCCGGGGACCGGCGTTTCCGGGTGATCGACAACCGGGTCCAGCGCGGCAAGGGCTATGCGGTGCGCTGCGGCATGCGCCGAGCCCGCGGCGCGCATGTCTTCTTCATGGATGCCGACCTCTCGACACCGCTGGACGAGATCCCGGCCTTCCTGGCCCGCTTCGCGCGCCAACCCGAAACCGACGTCCTGATCGGCTCCCGCGCCGACACCCGCAGCCTCCTCCTCCGGCGCCAGCACCCCGTGCGCGAGGCCATGGGCCGGTTCTTCAACCGGCTGGTCCAGGCCTTGGCCATCCGCGGTCTTCCGGACACCCAGTGCGGCTTCAAGGCCTTCCGGCAGGCCGCCTCCCGGGCGATTTTCGCGCGCCAGCGGCTCGACGGGTTTGCCTTCGACGTGGAGGTCCTGCTGTTGGCCCGCGGCCTGGGCTACCGCATTGAGGCCCTGCCGGTGACCTGGATCAACTCGCCCGAATCCAGGGTCCGCCTGTTCAGGGATTCAACCGGCATGCTGTGGGAGCTGCTGCGGGTGCGCCGGCTCGTCCGGCGGACGCTCACCCGCCACCCGCCTTCCGCTGGCGGCGGATCTCCGCCAGAATGACGGCCGCCGCCACGGCCACGTTGAGCGAATCCACCGCCCCCCGGCCGGGGATGCCGACCACCGCATGGCAGCGGCTGCGGGCCGACGGGCTCAGTCCGCGCTCCTCGTTTCCCAGGACCAGGACCAGCGGCCGCCGCCAGTCGAAATCCCAGACCGAGACGCTGCCCTCGCCCGAGGCGCCCACGATCCAAATGCCGCGGGAGCTCGCTTCCGCCAGTCCGCGGCCCAGGTTCACCACCCGCGCAACGGGCAGGTGGGCCTGGGCGCCGGAGGACCGCTTGAGGACCCGGGCGCTCATCCGCGCCGAACGGTCCTTGGGCAGGATCAGGCCGTGCGCCCCGAAAAAGGCCGCGCTGCGGATCAGGGCCCCCAGGTTGCCCTCGTCGGTGATGTGGTCGGCCGCCAGCAGCAGCGCCCCGTCCGGGTCGCCCAGCGCGGCCTCCACCAGCGATTCCAGCCCCGCATAGGCGTATTCGCGTACCAGCCCGACGATCCCCTGGTGCGCGAAATCGGGCAGCAGCCGGCTGATCTCGGCCGCGCTCTTGAAACGGACCCGAACCTTGTGCTCGTCGGCCAGCGAGAGGATCTCCCTGACCCGGGGCGCCCCCCGGTCCTTGGAAACCCAGATCTCCCCCAGCCCGCCTCCGGCCCGCAGAGCCTCGCGCACGGCATGAAACCCGGGAATCAGATGGGGACTTGTGGGCTGCATGCAATCTTCTCAACCCGCCCGGGGGAGGCTTCAGCCGCCCGCGGGAAAAGCCGGATGCGCCCTAACAGCCGAAACGCTCCGCCACCATGGCCAGGCGCCTGGCCGTCCGGCACCGTTCGGAACGGATGATGGACTCGACCTCGGCGATTGCCGCCGCCAGGTCGTCGTTGATCACCAGGAAGTCGAACCAGCTGCACTCCCGGATCTCCCGGGCCGCCTGGGTCAGGCGGGTCTGGATCTCGGCCTCGGCCTCCGTCCCGCGCGCCCGCAGGCGTTCGGCCAGAACCTCAGGCGAGGGCGGCAGGAGGTAGATCAGGACCGTGCCCGGGAACTGCGCCCGGGTGTTCCTGGCCCCCTGGCTGTCCAGATCCAGCAGAACGTCCAGCCCCCTGCCGAGCTGTCCCCGGATCGCCGCCGCAGAGGTCCCGTAGAGTCGGCCGTAGACCTCAGCCCATTCCACGAACTCCCCGGCCTCCACCATGCTCCGGAACGCGGCTTCACCCACGAAATGGTACGCCACCCCGTCCTGCTCGCTCTTTCGGGGAGCCCGGGTGGTGTGGGACACCGAATACCCCAGACCGGTCATCTTCGCGCGCACGGCCGCGATGACGGTCGACTTGCCGGTCCCGGACGGGGCCGCGATAACAAAGAGCTGCCCGGGCATGGTCTAGGCTTCGAGATCGCGCTGGGTGAGCGTACAGTTGGGGCTGAAGCGCTGGGCGATGGTTTCGCACTGCACGGAGGACAGGATCACGTGGTTGCTGTCCGTGATGATGACCGAGCGGGTCCGCCGGCCCTGGGTCGCGTCCACCAGCCGGTTCTCCTGGCGCGCCTCGTCCCGCAGCCGCTTGACCGGCGCCGCGTTGGGCGAGATGATCGCCACCACGCGATGGGACACCACCGAATTCCCGAAGCCGATGTTGATCAACTTGGGGCTCATGCCCGGCCCTCCTTTCACTCCACGTTCTGAATCTGCTCGCGAATCTTCTCGAGCTCCGCCTTCATCTCCACCACCATCCCCGAAATGCCTGCGTCCGAGGCTTTCGACCCCAGGGTGTTGACCTCCCGGTGCATCTCCTGGACCAGAAAATCCAGTCTTCGTCCCACAGGCTCCGCGGCGCTCAAGTAGGTGCGGAACTGCTCGACGTGGCTCCCGAGGCGAACCAGCTCTTCGGTGACATCGGAGCGCTCCGCAAACAGGGCCGCCTCCTGCGCGATGCGCCCCTCGTCGCAGGCCACCTCTTCCAGCAGCCGTCGCACATTTTCCTTGAGCCGGTCCTGATAGGCCGCCACCAGCCCCGGGGCACGTTCCTGGATCGCGGCGGCCTGCTCCGCCAGCCCGCTGAGCCGCGCGCGCAGATCCGCCTCGATGGTTGCCCCTTCCCGGCTCCGCATTTCATCCAGCGAAACCAGGGCCGCTTCCAGCGCCGCCATCAGCCCGGGCCTCAGTTTTTCAAGGTCCCGGTCGCGGGGCTCCAGAATGATGATGTCCTTCATCTGGCACAGGGTGTCGAGCCGGATCTCACGATCCAGACCCCAGCGCTCGGCCAGCTGATCGAAAATCTTGAAATAGGACTCCACCAGCGGTTCGTTGAGTTTGAGCGCATAGACTTCCGCCTGCCCGTCGCTCTGCAGCTGGACGCTCGCCTCGACCCGGCCGCGGCCCACCCGGGCGGCGATCAGATCCTTCTGCTCCTTCTCCAGCGCCTGCAGCTCCCTGGGCATGCGCAGCAGCACATCCCGGTAGCGGCTGTTCACCGAGCGGATCTCCACCACAAAGGCAAGGCCCTCGTGCTGATGTTCCGCTCTTCCGTAGGCGGTCATGCTCCGCAACACGTCTCCTGCCTCCCTCCGCTCAGCGCGGTTCGGACCCCAAGTCTATCCCGCATCCTGCCGCTGCCCCCGGAGCTGCGCCAGGTAGCGCTGCCGGGCCGCGTTCATCATCCCGATCGTGTCCCGGTCCGCGTAGTCCGGGTAGGTCCAGTCGAGGGACCGGTAGCTGCCCTGGTGGAAGATCAGGGTCAGGTCCGCGAAGATGCCCCGGGCCAGATGGATGCGGTGGGTGTAGTTCTTGCCGGTGGCCAGCACGACCCTTTCCGCCGACAGATAGCCCGGGTCCACATTGACGCTCCGCCGCCCGGCGCTCAGATGGCGCTGCTCCAGCTCATGGGTCGCCAGTTTGACCTCCACCAGCTGTTCGCTCCGCACCAGGGACTCGAAAAACACGAACCGCCGCCACAGCGGCCAACCCAATTCCGCCTCGTAATAGCGGGTGCGGTCAAACGCCAGCTCCGGGCTCATCCACTCCGCCGGGCCGCAGCTCTGCGAGACTTCCGCGATACCCTGCAGGATCAGGGCCCGGTCCGCGGACAGCAGGCTGCAGAGGAGTCTGACCGGCGCCGGTTCACGCAGCTGGCTCATATCCGCTCGGGTCCTGCGTCACGCCCGCGGCTTCTCTCCGGCCGTTTCCAGCCCCAGGGTGGCCCCGTTGATGGCGCGTTTGAGTTCCTCGGCCTTGACCGCCGAGGTCCCCACCTCGCCCACCACGATGCCGGCCGCAACGTTGGAGAGCAAGGCGGCCGATTTGAGGTCCATCCCGGTGGCCAGCCCCAGGGAAAAGGTTCCGATCACCGTGTCCCCGGCACCGGTGACGTCAAAGACCTTGCGCGCGACAGTGGGGATCCGGACGATGGCGCCGCTGTTCTCAAACAGCGTCATGCCTTCCTTGCCCTGGGTGATCAGCACCGAACCGCAGGCCAGCTCGGCCAGCATCCGCCGGCCGGCCTGGTCCAGGCTCCGGCGATCGACGATTTCGAAACCGCAGTACCGGCCGGCCTCGTGATGGTTCGGGGTGATGACGTCTACCCCACGGTAATGCTCGAAGTTCCCGGGTTTGGGATCCACCGCGATCCTGACCGGCCGCTTTGCCGCCAGCCCCTTCATTCCGCTCATCAGGGGCGCGGATACGACGCCCTTGCCGTAGTCCGAGATCACCACGGCGTCGATCCCGGACAGGTGCCGGGAGGCAAACTCCAGGATCTTCCCGATGTTCTCCGGTCCGACCGGCTTGCGGCTCTCGCAATCGAAGCGCACCACCTGCTGGTGGTGGGCGATCACCCGGGTCTTGATGCTCGTCGGCCGCGTCGGGTCGCGGAAAACCCCGGCGGTGCTCAACCCCGTCCGTTCCAGGAAACCCAGGAGCTGATCGCCCACCGTGTCCTGGCCGATGACGCCGCAGAGCAGCGGCCGGGCGCCAAGGGTAGCCATGTTGACGACCACGTTGGCCGCTCCGCCCGGCACCCTGGTCTGGTCGCGCACATCGACCACCGGGACCGGCGCCTCCGGCGAAATGCGGCTCACATCCCCCCAGACGTATTCATCCAGGATGATGTCACCCACCACCAGGACCCGGGCGGTGGAAAAGCGATCCACACATTCCCTGAGCCTTTGAACCTCTGGGGACTCACTCATGCTCATGCCTTCGTGAGGGCGCACCCGCCGCGGCGCACGCTCTGGAGACGGCCCCGCGCGGGACCAGGTCTCATTGTATAGCATCCCGCCGGCGGCCTGTCCAGGACCGGTCTTCGAAGCGCTGCACCCGCCGGTCTTCCGTGACCCCGGATCGACTCCCGTTCCCATTTCCTCCTGAACCTGAGGGTGAAACGGTGCCCTCTGCGCGCCAATGCGGCGCCTCGCCGGGCCCGGGGTTTGACATTTCCGCGCACCTCTCCTAAGAATGCACTTGAAACGGCGTGCAGCCCCGCCAAAACGGGACTGCTTGCTTGCATACCGATGAGCGAAAGGGGAGCCGGTTGAGCAAGACCTCGGAAAACATCCTGATCCTGGGGCTTGGCGGGGTAGGGTACTACCTGGCCAAACGCCTGGTGCACGAAGGGTACGCCATCACCGTCATCGAGGCGGAAACCGGGCTGATCCGCCACGCCGACGGCCGCCTGGATGCCCGGCTGATCCAGGGCAATGCCATGAGCATCGGCTGCTGGCGCGAAGCCGATGCGGGGAAGATGGATTATCTCATCGCCGTCACCGACAACGACGCCGTGAACATGCTGGCCTCCATCATCGCCGACCGTTTCGGCATCCCGCGCAAGATCGCCCGGGTCCGCTCGCTGGAGTTCGGCACCGAGGATTCCATCCTCACTGCCCGGGACCTGAAGATCGATCTGATCATCCACCCCGAAGAGCTGGCCGCCCAGGAAATCGTCAGGCTGATCAAACTGCGCGCCGGCAACGAGATCATCGACATCGCCGAGGGCCAGATTCAGCTCATGGCCACCCGTATCCAGGACGACTCGCTGATGGCCCACAAGCAACTCAAAGAAATCTCGCGCGAGCATCCCGAATTCCCCTTTCGGGTGGTTGCGATCGCACGCGGGATCAGCACCATCATCCCCGGCGGAGGGCATGAAATCCTGCCCGGCGATCAGGTCTTCATCATGGCCGGGAACCAAGACCTGCCCAAGTTGATGGCCCTGACCGGCGTGCAACAGCAGCACCGTCACCGGGTCATGATCCTGGGCGGCGGCCTGGTGGGACGCCGGGTGGCCGAGCTGCTGGAGAAGACCTTCGACGTCAAACTGATCGAGAAGGACGAGAAGCGTGCCCAGGAGCTGTCTGCCGGGTTGCGGAATGCGGAAATCCTGCACGGAGACGGATCGGATGGGAACGTGCTCATCGAGGCCGGGCTGCTGGACATGGACACCTTCATCACCGCCACCGGCGAACAACGAAACCAACATCATGAGCTGTGTGCTGGCCAAGCATCTGATGAGCACCCAGAAGGACTCCCCCGGCCGGCAGGGAAAATCCATCGCCCTGGTCAACAAGGAAGAGTACCTGGTGCTGGCGGCCACCATGGGCTCGGACATCGCCCTGAACAAGAAGATCCTGGCCGGCAACGAGATCCTGAAATTCATCCGCCGCGGGGAACTGCTCTCCGTGGCCCACCTGCACGGGTTCGATGCCGAAGTGGTGGAAATCCTGGCTGCCCCGGACTCCCCGATCACCCGCAAACCGCTCTCCAAGCTGGATCCGGCCTACCACGGCAAGATCATCATCGGCGCCATCTTCCGCGACGAGGAGTGGCGGATCGCCGTGGGCGACACCCACATCCACGGGGATGAATCGGTGATCGTGGTCTGCGCCTCGCTGCACCTCAAAGACGTCCAGCAGCTGTTCCTGGAATAACCGCGCCCAAGCCGGCCATTCGGCGGCCGGCTCATTTCTTCCAGAAGGACGGGTAGAACACGACCAGCGCCGAAAACATCTCCAGCCGGCCCACCAGCATGTTCCAGGACAGAAACCATTTGCCCACGTCGGAGATGTGGGCGTAGTTCTCCGACGGCCCCACCGTGCCGAAGCCGGGGCCGATGTTCATGAGGGTGGCGATCACCGAACTCATGCCGGTGACATAGTCCATGTCGTCCACCAGCACCATGAAGCAGCCCCCGGCCAGCACCAGGAAGATGTTGACGATGAAATAGCAGATGGCGAGATCGATGATCTGAGGGTCGACCGGGCGCTGGTTGAGCCGGATGGAGACCACCGCCATGGGCTGGAAAAAGATCTTCTTGATGGCCGCCACCATGAACTTCCAGATGAGCACGTAGTGGACGACCTTGATGCCGCTGGTGGTCGATCCGGCGCAGGCGCCGATGAAGCAGACCGCGTAGAGGAACATCTGGGCCGACTGGGGCCACTGCTCGTAATCGGCCGTGGTGAACCCGGTGGTGGTCAGCAGCGACATGACCTGGAAGGTGGCGTAGCGGATGGAATCCACCAGGCCGCGTAGGTGCTCTCCTTCCACAGGATCCAGGAGACCACGCCGCAGAAGAACAGCAGGAACCCCACATACCAGCGGAATTCCGTGTTGATCTTCAGGGCGCGCCAGTCCCCCTTCAGCAGGTGATAGAAGAGCATGAAGGTCATGCCGCCCAGGAACATGAACACGATGATCACCCAGTCGAAGTAGGCGCTGTCGATAGTAGCCGATGCTGGCGTTCTTGGGCGAGTAGCCCGAGGTGGAGACGGTGCCGAAGGCGTGGCACAGGGAATCGAAAAGCGACATCCCGCCCAGACACAGCAGGAGGGTCTCGCAGGAGGTTCAGCCCCAGGTAGATCCCCCAGAGCCAGATCATGGTGTCCCGGTTGCGGGGCTGAAACCGCTCCTTGGTGATCACCTGGCCGGGGCTCGACTCGGCCCGGAAGATGCGAAGCCCGCCCATGCCCGTGGGGCAGGAAGATGACCGTCAGGGTCAGGAAGCCCATGCCGCCCAGCAGATGGGTCTGGCTGCGCCAGAACAGCAGCCCGTGGGGCACCACCTCGATGTCGGTGAGGATCGTGGCCCCGCTGGTGGTGTAGCCGGACATCATTTCGAAAAAGGCATCGGTGAAGGAGGGGATGGATCCGTGGATCATGAAGGGCAGGCCGGAAACGGCCGAGATCAGAATCCAGCCGAAAACGGCGATGAAGAACCCGTCCTTGGTGTCCAGCTCGTGACTTTTGTCGATTGAGCCACCACAGGGGCAGGCCGATCCCCGCGATGAGGAGCCCGGAAACCAGCAGCGACAGCAGGTCGTCTTCCCGGTAGTAGAGCGAGCAGACCAGCGGCAGGGCCAGGGAACTGCCGGTGACGATCAGCAGCTTGCCCAGGACGTTCGCTATGGAAGAATAGTGCATCGGTGTGTAAAGGCCCCGTGCGCCCCAGGCCGATTTGCGGTCTTTTCCGCTTCGCCCGCTCCGGGACGGCTGGCGGGTTGCTCCGGCAGGGCCGCTCCCGCCGGGCATTTCCAATGCCGGCCGCCGCTCCCGGCCAGGGCAACTCTCTATATCACCCCCATCTTGGGGTGTCCAGCGCCTCCCGTGCAAGCCCCGGCCCGCGGATTGACTTTCAGGGCCGCCTGGACTAAGCATTGGCCGTAGTTCGGGCCCTGGGCCCGGGAGACCCGGATGCCGGCAGCGGCAGCCGGCTGGAAAAAATCCGGGCGGCAGGAGATATCCACTTGCGAGTCATCATCGTCGGTGCCGGCGAAGTCGGCTTTCATATCGCCCAGCGGCTGGCCGAAGAAGACCAGGACGTGGTCCTCATCGACAAGGACCCCCAGCAGATCCGGCGCATCGCGGAAAACCTGGATGTCCAGGCCCACCTGGGCTCGGGCACCAGTCCCAGCGTGCTCAAGAGCGCCGGCATCCGGGAGGCCGATCTGCTGGTGGCGGCCACCGACAGCGACGAGGTCAATCTCATCGCCTGCCTGCTGGCGCGCAACCTGAACCCGGCCCTGGTCAAGGTGGCGCGGGTCAGGAACCCCGAGTACCTGGCCGAGGAATCCCTCCTCGGGCCGGATCTGCTGGGGATCGACCGCATCATCAACCCCGAGTCGGCCATGGTGGAGACCGTCCGCAGCCTGATGGTGGTGCCCGGGGCCTCGGACGTCATCGAGTTCGTGGGCGGGCGGGTGAAGCTGATCGGCTTCACCCTCGGCAAGGATTCCCCCTTCGCGGGCCGCCGGCTGGTTTCCTTCCGGGAGCATCCGGACCGGGTGCTGGTCGGAGCCATCATCCGCGGCAAACAGGTGATCATCCCCCGGGGCGAAGATCGGGTCATGGCCGGCGATCTGGTCTACGTGACCGTCGTTACAGATGACCTGGGAAAGGTTTTCCGTTTTTTCGGCCTCCCGGAGGAAACCCCGCACCGGGTCATCATCGTGGGCGGCGGGCAGACCGGCGCCGCCCTGGCCGCAGCGCTGGATCATACCCGGATCAACACCAAGATCATCGAACGCGACGCCGAGAAGTGCGCCGCCCTGGCCGAGCGGCTCGAACGGGTGATCGTCATCCACGGCGACGGCACGGACCAGGACCTGCTGCGGGAGGAGAACGTCAGCGGGGTGGATTTCTTGGTGGCGCTCACCGACGACGAGGAAAACAATATCCTGATGTCGCTCCTGGCCAAGGGCCTGGGGGCGCGCAAGACCATCACCCGGGTCAGCAAGCTGAGCTACATCCCGCTGGTCTCCACCCTCGGCATCGACACCGTGGTCAGCCCCCGCCTGGCGGCGGTGCGCGCCATCCTGCAGCACATCCGCCGCGGCAAGATCGTCTCGGTCGCCCCCCTCAAGGGAGAGCACGCCGAGGCCATCGAGGCCGAGGCGCTGGAAACCTCGGAAATCGTCCACAAGCCCCTCGCCCGGGTCAACTTCCCCAAGGGCGCCCTGCTGGGGGCCATCGTGCGGGGGGAGGAGATCCTCATCCCCCGCGGCGACACGGTGGTGCTGCCCGGGGATCACCTCATCATCGTAACCCTTCGCAACGTCGTGCGCCGTCTCGAAAAACTCCTCACGGTCAAGCTGGAATACTTCTGATGCACCTGCTGGCCATCACGCGCCTGGTGGGGGTTCTGCTCTTTTTCCTGGGGCTCGCCATGCTCCCGCCGCTGCTTGTCTCCTCGTGGCTGCAGGACGGCAGCACGCGCGCCTTGAGCCTCTCGGCGGGGTTCACCGCCGGGCTCGGTTTGGCTCTGTTCCTGGCCGGCCGTTCCCAGCGCCAGGTCCAGCTCAGTCACCGCGACGGAGTGGCCGTCGTCACCTTCGGCTGGGTCGCGGCCGGCCTGTTCGGGATGCTTCCCTACCTCCTGAGCGGCGCGATCCCCGACGTGACCGACGCCTATTTTGAATCGGTTTCCGGGTTCACCACCACCGGGGCCTCCATCCTGAGCGACATCGAAGCCCTCCCGGCCGGCATCCTCCTGTGGCGCAGCCTCACCCAGTGGCTGGGAGGAATGGGCATCATCGTGCTTTCGATCGCCATCCTGCCCCTGCTGGGCGTCGGCGGCATGCAGCTCTACAAGGCCGAAATACCGAGCCCGGTGATGGACAAGCTGAAACCGCGGATTTCCGAGACCGCCAAGACCCTGTGGCGGGTCTATGTGCTCATCACCGCCCTGCAGGTCCTGCTGCTGGCCGCCGGCGGGATGGACCTCTTCGACGCCGTCTGCCACGCCCTGTGCACTCTGGCCACCGGCGGCTTCTCGACCAAGAACGCCAGCATCGCCCACTATGCCAGCCCCTATTTCGACACCGTCTTCATCGTCTTCATGCTCCTGGCGGGGATCAATTTCTCGCTTCACTACCGCCTGCTGCGGGGGGACTGGAAGGTGTTCTGGCAGGACTCGGAGTGCCGGGTCTTTCTGCTGCTGGTGGCGATGTTGACGGCCCTGGTGACCTGGAACGTTCACGGCTCGGTGTATGCCTCGCTGGCGGAAGCCTTCCGCCAGGCGGCCTTCCAGGTGAGTTCCATCATCACCACGACCGGGTTCGCCACGGCGGATTTCGACCGCTGGCCGGCCCTGTCCCAGCAGATCCTGCTGGGCTGCATGTTTCTGGGCGCCATGGCCGGCTCCACCGGCGGCGGCATCAAGATCATGCGCGTGATGCTGCTCGTACGCCACGGCTACCAGGAGATCTTCCGCCTCATCCACCCCCACGCGGTCACTTCCGTCAAGCTCGCCGGCCGGCCCGTGCCCCCGGAAATCCTGAGCAGCATCTGGGGGTTCTTCGTCCTCTACCTGGGACTCTTCATCCTGGCCAGCCTGTGCCTGGCGGCCCTCGGGCTGGACATGATCTCGGCCCTCTCCGCGGTGGCCGCCTCCATCGGCAACATCGGCCCCGGGCTCGGCCTGGTGGGTCCGGTCAGAAACTACCTGGAGGTGCCCGTGATCGGGAAGTGGGTCCTGATCTTCTGCATGCTGCTCGGCCGGCTGGAGATCTACACCGTGATCGTGCTCCTCACACCCGAGTTCTGGCGGAAGTAGCCCCTCGGAACCGGCCGGGCGGCACGCTCACGGCTTTCCGGGCGGCTCATAGGTAGGCGCACTCTTGGGCGACTTGCCCTTCAGCTGCTCGTGATAATAGTGGTAGGTGAGCGGCCGTCCCCCCTTCAGGACTTCCGAATCCGTCACGTCGCCGATGAAAACCGTGTGGGTGCCCAGGTCGATCTGATCGAAGACCCTGGCCTCCAGGACGGACAACACATGCTCGGTGATCAATGGGCTGCCCGTACCGCCGATCCGATGAGAGACCCCGGCGAATTTGTCCACGTCGCGGCCGGATCGAAACCCGAAGGGGCCGAAGAAGGTGACCGGCGCGGATTCTTCCAGCACCGAGACGCCGAAGACCCTGCTCTTGGCGATGAACTCGTGGGTCAGGTTCTCTTTGTTGATGATCACGGCCACCCGCGCGGGCTGCGAGGTCACCTGGATGACGGTGTTCACCACCTGCCCGTTGATCCGCCCGCCGTCGGTCGAACTGACGATGTACAGACCGTAGCTCAAGTCCCGGAAAACTTTGCGATCCAGCTGTGGATTCATTCCTCCCTCCTGTTTTTCGGCGGGTCCCCGGCGGCGGGGCTTCCGGTCAAAGGATTCGAATTCCCTTGAACTGCATTCCACACATCCACTATGATGCCGTCGTCAGGCTCCGGCGGTGTTTCCTGCCCGTCCCACCGCCGGGAAATCTCCCGGAACACCTATACCACGGTCTTCCGGCTGTCCGCAAATCGTGGGCCGGGCCCTGCCCGCCCGCACGGGCCGACTCACCGGAACCGGGGAAGCGTTTGATGTCGGATATCGTCGCCATCTACGGAAGCCCGCGGCGCGAGGGCAATACCGCCCGGCTGCTCGGAGAAGCGGTCCGGGGCGCCCGCGACTCCGGTGCCCAGGTACATGAAATCGTGCTCCGGGACCTGCAGCTGAGCCCCTGCCTCGAGATCTACGGCTGCCGGAAAACCGGCCGCTGCGTGATCCGGGACGACTTCCAACCGGTGCTCGAGCGCATCCTGGCGGCCCGGGGGCTCATGCTCGCCTCGCCCATCTTCTTCTACTCCGTGAGCGCCCACACCAAGACCCTGATCGACCGCTGCCAATCCCAGTGGGTCCGGAAATACTGGATCGACAAAGTCCCCTACGGCCAATGGCAGGCCAGGCGCCGCGGCCTGTTCATCTCGGTCGGTGCCACCCGGGGCAAGAAACTCTTCGACGGCGCCCTGCTGACCATCCGGTACTTCTTCGACGTGCTGGACATGGAACTCTGGGAAGCGCTTCTCTACCGCGGGCTGGACTTCGAGGGCGACGTGCTCAAGCACCCCGAGCATCTGCGCGAGGCCTATGAAGCCGGGCAGCGCTTCCCGGCGGCCCTCGAGGCTCTGGCCGCGGACTAGGGCGCCTGCGAGCGGGGGCATCCGGCCTGTGGAGCAGGGGAGGAAGGAGCAGGCGTGAACCTGGGAACCTACCCCGGGGGCGGTCGCGGGATGAGCGCCGGGCAGCTGGCGCAGTTCAACGACAACCCCCTCTACCGCGCCGTCGGCATCCACGTCCACGAGGCGGCCGAAGGCCGGGCCAGCGTCACCCTGGAGCCCAATCCGCAGCTCTGCTGGCCCTTCGAGGGGCAGCCCCACGGCGGGGTGCTGGGCATTCTGCTGGACACCACCATGGCCTGGGCCACCTTTTCCGAGCTCGAGCCCGGGTATAACTGTGCGACCCTCAACCTGAACATCGACTACCTGGCTCCCGCCCGCGGCCGGCGTTTCACCTGCCAGGCCCGCTCCGTCCACCGGACCGGGCGCCTGAACTTCGTGCGGGCCGAAATCAGAAACGAATCCGGAGACCTGGTCACCATCGCCCAGGCCGTCTTCAGAGTCGTGCGGGTGCCTGACCGGCAGGCGTGAGGCCTGGTCGGCGGTCCCGTCCCGGCTGAGGCTCCTTTGCCGCGGGCGTTTTTCATTGAAAAGACCGGTCAGCTCCATGCTATCGAGATAATGGGATTTCCGACTGGCCCCGCCTTCCGTTCGACGGGGCAATCGCGTTGCGAGGGGGCCTGCCGTCAGGCAGCCCGTAAACTGAACCCAAGCCTGAAAGGAGGAAGAGACAGATGAAACTGATTCGAATGGGCACCCTTTTGCTGGCTCTTGTGTGTCTCCTGGCGAGCCCGGTGCTGGCCGGGGAGACCTTCGATGCGGTCAAGGCCCGCGGCGAGCTGATCGCCGGGGTGAACGGCGGCGTCTTCGGATTCAGCATGCCCGATGAAAAGGGCGTGTGGCAGGGCCTGGACGCGGATACCGCCCGGGCCGTGGCCGCGGCCGTGTTCGGCGATGCGAACAAGGTGAAGTTCGTGGCCCTGACCGCGGTGCAGCGCCTGCCGGCGCTGCAGTCCAAGGAGATCGACGTCCTGTGCCGCAACACCACCCAAACCCTGACCCGCGAAACCGACCAACGGGCTCAATTTCGCGCACGTGAACTTCTACGACGGCCAGGGCTTCCTGGTCCCCAAGAAGCTGGGCGTCAAGAGCGCCAAGGAACTGGGCGGCGCCACCGTCTGCGTCCTGCCCGGCACCACCACCGAGATGAACGTCGCCGACTATTTCCGCGCCATGAAGATGGACTGGAAACCGGTGGTCATCGAGCAGACCGCCGAGCTGAACAAGGCCTTCTTCGCCGGGCGCTGCGACTGCCTGACCTCCGATGCCTCCCAGCTGGCCGCGCACCGGGCCGTGGCCCCCAACCCGGCGGACTACATCATCCTGCCGGAGATCATCTCCAAGGAGCCGCTGGCACCGGTCGTGCGCCACGGCGACGATCAGTGGTACGACATCGTGAACTGGACCGTGATGGCCCTGCTCGAAGCCGAGGAACTGGGCATCACCTCCCAGAACGTGGACGAGATGCTCAAGAGCACCGACCCCCAGATTCAGCGCTTCCTGGGGGTGACGCCGGGCATGGGCAAGGCCCTCGGCCTGGACGAGAACTGGGCCTACAACATCATCAAACAGGTGGGCAACTACGGCGAGATCTTCGAGCGCAACGTGGGCGTCAACACGAAGCTGGGTCTGGAACGCGGTCAGAACGCCCTGTGGACGCAGGGCGGCCTCATGTACGCCGCGCCCTTCCGGTGATCCCCCAGGCAGGTGCCCCGCAGCCGGGGCACCTGCCCTCTCGACTTGGCCAGCCTGGGGTGCCGCGCCCGGCTGCGATTCCTCCTTGATCTGAACGCCGCCCGGACCGGCACCTGCGTAGGTCCATGAACCAAAGCCTTGCCGCAGAAAGAGTTCCTTTCTGGCTGGACCCCAAAAAGCGGGCCATCCTCTACCAGATCGCTACCCTGGCCCTGGTGGGCCTGCTGGCCTACTACCTGGTCTCCAACACGCTGATCAACCTCAACAAGCAGACCATCGCCACCGGGTTCGGCTTTCTGCAGAAGGAATCCGCCTTTGAAATCGGCGAATCCCTGATCCCCTACTCGGCGGCCCACTCCTACGGCCGGGCCCTCCTGGTCGGGGCGCTGAACACCCTGAAAGTGGCCTTCATCGGCATTGTGCTGACCATCCTCCTGGGCACGGTGGTCGGCATCGCCCGGCTTTCCACCAACTGGCTGGTGGCCAAGCTGGCCGCCATCTACATTGAAGTGATGCAGGACATCCCGGTGCTCCTGCAGCTGTTCTTCTGGTACGCGATCTTCTACGAAAGCCTGCCGTCGCCGCGCCAGGCCCTCAACCCCTTCGCAGGGCGTATTCCTGTGCAACCGCGGGGTGGCCTTCGCCGTCCCGGACGTCCCACCCGGCCCACCAGTACATGCTCCTGGCCTCTGGCGGCCGCGCTGCCTGATCATCTACCTCCTGCGGCGCTGGGCCAGGCGACGGCAGGACGCGCACCGGCAGGAGCTTTCCCGTTTTCCGGGTCTCCGCCGCCCTTTTCGTCGGCCTGCCGCTGCTGGTCTGGCTGGCTTACGGCGCGCCCACGGCCATGGACGTGCCCCGGCTGGCGGGGTTCAACTTCCGCGGCGGCGTGACCGTGAGCCCGGAGTTCATCGCGCTGCTGCTGGGGCTGGTGCTCTACACGGCGGCCTTTGTGGCCGAGGTCGTCCGGGCCGGCATCCAGTCCGTGAGCCGCGGCCAGACCGAGGCGGCCATGTCCATCGGACTGCGCCCGGCCATGGTGCTGAACCTGGTGATCCTGCCCCAGGCCCTGCGGGTGATCATCCCGCCGCTGACCAGCCAGATGCTGAACCTGACCAAGAACAGCTCGCTGGCCGTGGCCATCGGCTTCCCGGATTTCGTCTCGGTCGCCAACACCACCATCAACCAGACCGGGCAATCCATCGAAGGGGTGGCGCTCATCATGGCGGTCTACCTGTTCTTCAGCCTGTCCACCTCGGCCTTCATGAACTGGTACAACAAGAGATCCGCGCTGGTGGAGAGATAGCGGCATGCGGAAACCCTTCGAACGACCCGGCGGACACAGTCAAACCTCCGGTGACCAGTGTCGGCATCATCGGCTGGGTGAGGGGCAACCTGTTCAACGGGTTCTTCAACTCCCTGCTCACGCTGCATCACGCTCTTCCTGCTCTGGAAAAGCGTGCCGCCGCTGTTTCAGTGGGCCTTCCTCGAGCAGCGCCTGGAACACCACCGGCGCCGAATGCCGCCAGGCGACCGGGGCCTGCTGGTCCATCATCACCACCAACCTGCGCTTCATCCTGTTCGGTTTCTATCCCTACGACTCCCAGTGGCGGCCGCTGCTGGCCATGCTCGTCCTCTTCGGCCTGCTTTTTTACAGCCGCAACCGCGATCACTGGAACAAGGGGCTGGCCTACGCCTGGCTGACCGGCCTGGCGGTCATGGGCCTGCTGATGAAGGGGGGGCTCTTCGGACTTAGCGTCCGTGGAAAGCACCCAGTGGGGGGGGCTGCCGCTGACCCTGCTGCTGTCGGTCTTCGGGCTCACGGCCGCCTATCCGCTGGGCGTCCTGCTGGCCCTGGGCCGGCGGTCCAAGATGCCGGGCGTCAAGCTGCTCTGCGTGGTCTACATCGAGCTGATCCGCGGGGTGCCCCTGATCAGCCTGCTGTTCATGTCTTCGATCATCTTCCCGCTTTTTCTGCCGGAAGGGGTTACCTTCAACAAGATCCTCCGGGCCCAGGTGGCCATCATTCTGTTCACCGCCGCCTACATCGCCGAGGTGGTCCGCGGCGGGCTGCAGGCCATGAGCCGCGGGCAGTACGAGGCGGCCGAATCCCTGGGCCTGAACTACTACCTGACCATGCGGCTGGTGATCCTGCCCCAGGCCCTGAAGATCGTCATCCCGCCGACGGTGAGCATCCTCATTTCGGCCTTCAAGGACACCTCGCTGGTGGTCATCATCGCGCTCTGGGACCTGCTCAAGACCACCCAGTCGGTCCTCAGCAATCCGGAATGGATGGGCTTCAGCCGCGAGGCCTATCTTTTTATCGCCATCCTGTATTTTGCAGGCTGTTTTTCCATGTCCAACTACAGCCGCCGGCTGGAACGGGAGCTGTCCACCGGATGATCGCGCGGGTCGCCGGGCCTGCGAGTGCAGAGGGTCAGAGTGATGAACATCGAAGCGAGAAACGCTTGAACGCACGGCATCGAGCGCAGCCGGACCGGCGAACCCATCATCGAAATCATCGACATGCACAAGTGGTTCGGCGACTTCCACGTGCTGCAGGGCATCGACCTGACTGTCCAGCAAGGGGAGCGCATCGTGATCTGCGGGCCTTCCGGCTCGGGCAAATCGACCCTGATCCGCTGCATCAACCGGCTGGAGGAACACCAGCGCGGCCGGATCGTCGTGGACGGCATCGAGCTGACCAACAACATCAAGAACATCGAGAAGATCCGGACCGAAGTGGGCATGGTGTTCCAGCACTTCAATCTGTTCCCGCACCTGACCATCGTCGAAAACCTGACCCTGGGCCCCGTCTGGGTGCGCAAGGTGCCCAAAGCCGAGGCCGAGGAAACGGCCATGCACTACCTGAACAAGGTCCACATCGCCGAACAGGCCAGGAAATTCCCCGGCCAGCTCTCCGGCGGCCAGCAGCAGCGGGTGGCCATCGCCCGCAGCCTGTGCATGCAGCCCAAGGTCATGCTCTTCGACGAGCCGACCTCGGCGCTCGACCCGGAAATGATCAAGGAGGTGCTGGACGTCATGATCGACCTGGCCCGGGAGGGCATGACCATGATCGTGGTCACCCACGAGATGGGCTTTGCCCGCAGCGTGGCGCACCGCGTGCTCTTCATGGATTTCGGCAAGATCGTCGAGGGGAATGTTCCAGAGGAGTTCTTCCACAACCCGCAGCACGAGCGCACCCGGCTGTTCCTGAGTCAAATCCTGCACTGAAGAGGGTCGCCGGTGCCGGACCTCCGCCGATGCGCAAAGGAGTCCCAGCATGTTCAAGACCATTCTCTACCCCACGGATTTTTCGGACGTGTCCCAGAAAGCTTTGGCCTACATCCGGCAGCTCAAGGAGGGAGGGGCTAAGCGGGTCGTGGCACTGCACGTGATCGACCGCCGGGGCATGGAAGCCCTGGAACGCTACGCGACCGCCAGCAGCGTGGAACTGGAGCAGAAGATCGTGGCTGAGGCGGAAGCCGAGCTCGAGACCGTCGCAGCCGGGCTGCGGCAGGCCGGCTTCGAGGTCCTGACCCGGGTGGAGATCGGGAACCCGGTGATGGAGATCCTGAGAGCCGAGGAAGAGGAAGACGTCTCGGTCCTCGTCATCGGGTCGCACGGCAAGAGCAACGTGGAGGAGATGTTTCTGGGCTCGGTGTCGGACAAGGTGGCCCGGAAGTCCCGCAAACCGGTGCTGATCATCAAACGCTGAGAGCGCGCGGCGACCATGAAAGGCGAGGGGCTTCCCCCCTTCCCCGAAAGGCACCACAACTTATAATGAACCACCAAGGAGCTGCCTCATGACCCTTTCACTGGTTGGTGTCGGCGCGCTGGGGAATATGCTCAGTCCTTCAGCCAAGCACCTGTCGGCCGGAGGGCCGGCACGCTTTCTGAGAATCCATGACCGCGGGACCCGCGATCCGCGTCGCGACGCCGGCCGTGCGCGCTGGCAGGCCCACGGTGCAGAACCGGTTGCCGATTTCGAGGCCCTGGTGGGCGACGGGGCCTTCGACGGAGTCGTCATCTGCGCCGGCAAGAACGGGGATGACTACGAGATCCTGCGCACCCTGGCCCCCCTGCTCAAGCAGGCGGGCGGCACCCCGCCCTTCGTGCTCCACCTCTCCACGGTGAGCGCGGAGTTCGTACAGGCGGCTCACAAATTCCTGGTCGGCCAGGGCCTGGCCTATGCCAACTACCCCCTGACCGGGGGCCCGGCCGGAGCTGAAGCGGCCGCCATGCTCATCCTGGCCAGTGGCGACCCTGCCCTGTTCAACCGGCTCGAGCCCTTTCTCAACGCCATCGGCAAGCCGCGCTTCTTCGGTCCGCGGGTGACCGCCGGGGCCGAAGTCAAGCTCATCGGCCAGGTGATGGTCTTCAACGGCTTGCTGGGCATCTGCTCGGCCGCAGCGCTCAAAGCCGAGTGCTTCGGGGAAACCCTGAGCGGTCCGGAGCAGGCCGGTTTTTTCGATTTCCTCAACAACGGGGCCGGCGGCACCCGGCAGTGGGACGTGGCGCTCAGCAAAGGCGTCCGCGACCAGGTCTGGGACCAGGGTTTCATGATCCACCACGCGGTGGTGGACGCCATCTATGCCGCCGAGCTCTGCCGGGCTCACGGCTTGCCGGCGGTCTCCATCCTGCCCTTGATCACGACGGCCCTCTCCTTCGCCCACCTGCTCCTGAAGCACGGCGGGATGCCGCTCTGCACCCACGCGGTGGCCCGCGAGATGCTCCGCAAGGAGAGCGGGGCGCTGGATGCCTTCCTGAAGCAGCATCTCGCCTTTCCCGACATTGCCGGGAGCATCAAGAACTGCATCGGGGTCCTGCCGGCGGCGGTCAAGGCCTCGGTCATGCTGGACATCGACGCGGCCAGCTTCGCGCGCTGAGACCCCCCGGGGCGCCGAGCTGCCGGTCGTGCTCCACCTGCCCTGCCCCGGCCCCCGCTGCCGGTACTCGCCGGGCGTCACGCCGTGCGGGCGTTGTCCGATGAACTCGGTTCGCTCAGGCTGCTCTGCTCGTCCCTTCGGTGCTTGACATTCCAGACCCTTACCCCTACACTCCGACCCAGAAAAATGCGGCTTTCCAGAAACATATCTCATGCTCAGGAGGGTTCGGCCATGAAGAGAGGGTTGCTGCTATTCCTGTTCAGTGCGCTGCTCGTCTCCCTACCCCTGCAGGCAACGGCCAGTGCCGCCAGCCTGAACGCCTACTCCATCTGGCCCGAGAACTGGGCACGCCCCATGTTCGAGGAGTTCGAGAAGGCGACGGGCGTCAAGGTGAATTTCCTCCGCTTTTCCTCCGGTGAGGCTCTCGCCCGGATCATCGCCGAAAAGAACACCCCGCGGGTGGACGTGCTTTTCGGAGGCCCGGTCGAAACGCACATCGCCGGCATCAAGGAAGGCGTGTTCGAGCCCTACAAGCCCCCCGCCTTCGCCTCCCTGGCGGATCGTTTCAAGGACGCCGAAGGGTACTGGGTCGGCATCGCCGATGACCCGCTGGTTTTCATGAGCAGCCGGAAATTTCTCCAGGAGCACAACCTGCAACCCCCGGCCTCGTGGGCCGACCTCCTCCACCCGGCGTACAAGGGGATGATCCAGATGGCGGATGCCCGCACCTCCGGGACTGCCGTCACCCGGATCTTCTCGGTCATCCAGGTGCACAACCGGGATGAGGACAAGGCATTCGAATACCTGAAGAAGCTGCGCCAGAACGTGCAAGTCTACACCAAGAGCGGTGGCGGTGGCACGATCCCGGTGGGCATGGGGCAGGCCGGCGCCGGCATCTTTTTCATCGTGGATGCCTTGAAGACCCAGCAGGAAGGTTACGACGTGGCCATTTCTTTCCCCAAAGAGGGAATCGGCACCACGGTCGAGGCAATCGCCCTTCTCAAGGGAGCGGCCAACCCGGAGTTGGGCAAGAAACTCATCGACTGGGCCGCGAGCCCGGCCATGCAGAACCTCTACGCGACCTACAAGATCAACTTCATTCCGGCTCACCCCTCCGTGGAGATCGAGCCCAGCCTGGCTGCAGTGGTCAAGGGAGCGAACATTTTCCCGATCGACAGCGACTGGGCCGGCGAGAACCGCAAGCGGGTGGTTCAGCGCTGGGTGAACGAGGTTCTGCCCTAGCCCTCACGGGCGGACAGCATCCTGATGCCGGGGGTCTTTTCGGGGGCCCCCGGCCGCTCTCTTCGCTCCCAGAGGCCCATGGGCGCCCACGCCACTGCATCGAAGCCAACACCCGCCCTGCTCAGGTCGTTCAGAGATCCGATTCTGGCCACGAGCGTCCTCGTTCTCTGGATATTCCTGTTCCTGTTCATCCTCTTTCCCCTTTTGAGGATGCTGCTGCTCACCTTCGAGGCCGACGGCCGCTTCAGCCTGAACAACGTCCTGGAGATCCTCGCCGAACCCGCCCAGCGCCAGGCCCTGTGGAACAGCCTGCTGCTCGGAACGCTGGTCGGGGTCCTGGGCACCGCGCTGGGCTTCTTCTTCGCCTACACCGCGGTGCGGGCCAATCTTTCGCGAGGCTGGACCCACTTCCTGGACGCGGCCATCATTCTGCCCCTCATCTCGCCACCCTTTACGACGGCCATCGCCTTTATCTTCTCCTTCGGGCCGCGGGGCCTGATCACTTACAGCCTCCTGGGGCTTAAGGGCGTGAGCGCCTACGGGCTTCACACCACTCTGCTGGCGGAGACCATCACCTACTTCCCCATCGCCTACCTCACTCTCAAGGCGATTCTTGCCCACATCGACCCCAACGTCGAGGATATGGCTTTCAGCCTGGGCAGCTCCCGCTGGCGGGTGTTTCGAACGGTCACCCTGCCTTTGGCCGTGCCCGGCCTCGCCAATGCCTTCCTGCTCCTCTTCGCCGCCTCACTGGCCGACTTCGCCACTCCCCTGATCCTGGCGGGCAACAGCTTTCCGGTGTTGCCGACCCAGGCCTATCTGCAGATCACCGGGCTTTACGATCTCAGGGGCGGAGCGGTACTTTCCTTCGTCCTGCTGGTGCCGGCCTTCGCGGTTTTCCTGCTGCAGCGCTACTGGGTGAGCCGCCGCTACTACGTGACCATCACCGGCAAGGCGGGCGCCCAGACCATGATCAAGAGCGTAGCTCCTTGGGCACGACACCTGTTTCTCGGGGTCTGCCTGCTGGTCTGCGTCTTCATCCTCTATTTCTATGTCCTGCTGTTCTACGCCTCCATCGTCCGGGCATTCGGTGCCAACCACACCGTGACCTGGAACCACTACCGGGTCGTCTTCACCGAGGGCCTCAAGGCCATCCGCGACACGCTGATCATCGCCGGCGTAGGCATGCCGCTGGGGGGCATTTACAGCGTCGTCCTGGGCTACCTGGTGGCCAAGCGGGAGTTCCTCTCACGCAAGACCCTGGAGATCGTATCCATGATCAACTATTCACTGCCGGGCACGATCGTGGGCATCGCGTACCTGGTCGCCTTCAACGATCCGCCCGTTGCCCTCAGCGGCACGGCGGTCATCCTTATCGCATGCTATGTCTTTCGGTACGGCGCCACCGGCATCCGCTCCACCGTCGCCATCCTTCAGCAGATCGACCCCAGCATCGAGGAGGCCTCCTTCAGCCTCGGCGCCGGGTCCGGCACCACCTTCCGGCGCATCAGCCTGCCCCTGATCCTGCCGGGGTTTTTCACCGGTCTCGGGGTGGTCTTCATCCGCTCCATGACCGCCATCAGCGCCACCATCTTTCTTATCTCCATCAACTGGACCCTCATCACCGTGCGCATCCTGGAAAAGATGACTGAGCTCGAACTGGGCGTGGCAGCCGCCTTCTCCATTCTGGTGGTGCTCATCGTCTTTGTGGTCCTGGCCGCCATCAGTGCACTGCTCAAACTGTTCCGCCAGCCCGGCGCCCCTGAGATGGCCAATATCCTTGGAGGCTAGCGTGAAGGCAGTCAACATCGGTCTGCACGGCATCACCAAGCGTTTCGAGCACCGGGTGAAAGGCACGGTCACCGCGGTGGATGACGTGCACCTGGAAGTGAATCCCGGGGAACTGATGACCCTTCTCGGCCCCTCCGGCTGCGGCAAGACCACCACCCTGCGCATGGTTGCCGGTTTCGAACACCCCACGCGAGGCCGCGTCACCATCGGCGGCGAGAACGTCACCGATCTCATGGCCAACCAGCGGAACATCGGCTTTGTTTTCCAGAACTATGCGCTCTTCCCCCACCTGTCCATCCACGAGAACGTGGCCTACGGACTGAAGGTCAAGGGCACCCCCAAGCCTGAGATGAGCCGCGCCGTGACCGAAGTCCTGGAACTGGTGGGTCTGGCGGGGTACGAACACCAGTTCCCGCACCAGCTCTCCGGCGGGGAACAACAGCGGGTGGCTCTCGCCCGGGCGGTGGTCATCCGGCCGCGGGTCCTGCTTTTCGACGAACCCCTGTCCAATCTGGACGCCAAGCTCCGTGTGAGGACACGCGGCGAGATCCGACGGCTGCAGAAACGCCTAGCCATAACAGCGCTTTACGTGACTCACGACCAGGAGGAGGCGATGGCGATCTCGGACCGCATCGCGGTGATGGAGCGGGGCAGAATCGTCCAGGTGGACACGGCCGAGCAGCTCTATTTCAGACCCTCCACCGAGTTCGTGGCCCGGTTTATCGGCAAGATCAATGCGCTCCCGGCTCAGGTCACGGAGGTCTTCGACGGTGGGGTCACGCTGGATATCTTTGACGCGGCATACCGTGTTCTCGACGCCCCAGCCGGCCTCGCAACCGGACAGAGCCTGAAAGTCTATCTCCGCCCCGAAACGGTGGAGGTGTTCGGCACCGCTGAAGAAAGCATGTTGCAGGCGGCCGTTCTCGAACAGACTTTCTTGGGTGAGAAGGTGGAGTACCTGCTGGACATCCACGGCTGCAGCGTAAGTGTCACCGCCTACGATCCGCTCGGCCGCGGAACCTTTTCTGCCGGCCAGCGGGTCGGGGTTCGGCTGCAAGCAGAAGGCATTCGGATTCTCAAGGAATAGGGGATACTCCAATGAAACGCCATTTTGCTGCGATACTTTTTCTGGTTGGCCTGAGCTGTGCCTTTACAGCGCCCGTTAGGGCCGGCGGCCAGGTTGAGCATCACGGTGCGGATTCGGTCTTCCGAGTCGAGGGCCTCTCAGTTCTCTGGGCGGTTCTAAAAGGGGACGACGAGGCCACCTCCCAAGTCTGCATTCAGATCGTCACAACCTCGGAGCGTTTCCGGTTTTTCAGCGTTCTGGCGGTGGATCCTTTCACCTCCCAGGTCGAAGCCCTGGTGGAAGGCCGGGGTATGCAAAAAGAGAACCTCGTCAGGAGCAGCCGCACCTCCTTTCAGGACAAGACCGGCCGCCGGATGCTTTTCTTCGAAACGGAGAAGAATCTGAACGATGGCAGGCCGGACCTGGTGATCCACTATTTTGGCGTACCCGATACGGCGCCGGAGCTCATCTCCGAACAGAACCTGCGAGAATACTTCAGAACCGCGGCGGCACGGCCGTAAGCCCGGAGGAGAAACCCCATGAAGATCACAGCCCAGGAACTGGCGGCCACGATCGACCATTCCCTGCTCAAACCCACCGCCACCCGCGACGACCTGCGCCGACTCTGCGCGGAAGCTCTCGAACACGGTTTCAAGACGGTTTGCGTGAATCCGGTGCATGTCGCGGAGGCCGCGGCCCGACTGAGGGATTCCGCCGTGTGGGTATGCTCCGTGGCGGGGTTCCCGCTGGGGGCGAGTTCCGCTGTCACCAAGGCCTTTGAAACCAGAGAGCTGGTCAAGGCCGGGGCCCGGGAAATCGACATGGTCATCCGGGTCGGGGCCTTGAAAGAGGGGCGAGACCGGGAAGTGGCGGACGATATCCGCGCCGTGGTCGAAGCGGCTGCCGGCTGCCCGGTGAAAGTGATCCTGGAGAACTGCTTTCTCTCGGAGCCCGAGAAGCGCCGCGGCTGCCTTCTCTGCGTGGAGGCTGGAGCGGCCTTTGTCAAGACTTCCACCGGATTTGCCGAAAGCGGTGCCACGGTCGGGGATGTGAGGCTCATGCGGGAGACGGTCGGACCGGACTTCGGAATAAAGGCCGCCGGGGGCATCAAAACGCTCAAGGACGCCCTGGCCATGCTAGCTGCCGGCGCCAGCCGGCTGGGGACCAGCAGCAGCGTTGCCATCATGGATGAATTCCGGCAACAGGCCGGTGCCCACCGTTCCTGAACCCTCCGTCGCTCCGGCTGAATGTGCCGACAGCGCATCCTCGCGTCCTCACCGCCGGCTTTAGTGGCAGCCCGGGGGTTCGCTGGTCTTCTTTCTCTGCCGGCCCAAGAACGGGTCCCGTCGGCGGAAGGCATCAGTTTGCCGCGATTTACTTTTCCTGCTTCAATGTGTATGATCTATACACATAAAGGAGAGCTGCCATGAGAACGAATGTCGTGATCGATGACGAATTGATGAAAAGTGCGCTAGAGGCAGGCGGGTTCAAGACTAAGAAATCAGCGATTGAGGAAGGGCTCAGGCTTCTCATTCAAATGAACGGGCAACGAAAACTCCGCCGGCTCAGGGGAAAAGTGAACTGGCAGGGGGACCTGGAGGGGATGAGAAAGGACTGAAACGTGGTCATCGTGGACACCTCTGCGTGGATCGAATATTTTCGGGACGGGAATCCTGTCGTGGCCGACAAGGTGGACCGTTGCCTGCAGGAACATCTGGTGGTCGTAGGAGATCTGATCTACTGCGAGATTCTGCAGGGCATCCGTTCGACGCGGCACAGGAGAGAGGTCTCCGGCTTGCTGCTGGCACTGCCTGCACATGAAATGGTGGGATTCGCCGTAGCTGAAAAAGCCGCCGCAAACTACCGACTGCTGCGCTCAAGAGGGGTCTCGGTTCGCAAAACCATTGACGTGATCATCGGAACTTTCTGCGTGGAAAACGGCCTGCAGGTCGTCCATCACCACCGGGATTTCGATCTCATGGCACCGCATATCGGCCTGGATATCCTTTGAGCCACAGGATCTTTCCTTTGCTTCAACCGGCCTGTCGCCGCGGTCGGGCGTATCCCGCCGCTACAGCACGCTCCGGAGCCGGCGCTCGATCTCCTGACGGGGCTGGGCGCCCACCAGAGTGTCCTTTTTTTCCCCGTTCTTGAAAAGCAGCATGGTCGGGATGCTGCGGATGCCGAAACGCGCAGCGGTCTGCGGGTTTTCATCCGTGTTGAGCTTGGCGACCTTCAGCCGGCCGGCGTACTCCCTGGCCAGCTGATCCAGGACCGGCGCCAGGCTGCGGCACGGCCCGCACCAGGGCGCCCAGCAATCCACCAGCACCGCACCGGGGTGCGAGACGACCTCCTGCGCAAAATTGCCGTCGGTGACCTCCACCGGCCTGCCTGACGCGGCCGGCTGAAGCGCCGACCGGCACTTGCCGCAGACCGGTTTTTCGCCGATTCTGGCCGCCGGAACGCGGTTCAGCACCCCGCACCTTGTGCAGCGGACGGTGACACGCGGATCGGCCATGATATGCCTCCTTCAGATCCTTTGCAGAAGAAGTCCGGGGGCCGAGCAGGGACTACGTCTCTCCCCGGTAGACGTGCTTTCGGTGTGCAATCCTGAGCACAAGGACCTCGCCCTCCAGCAGCGCGTAGATCACCCGGTAGTCTCCGACACGGTATTTCCGCAACCCGGCAAAACGCCCCTTGAGAACCGGATGGCCTTCCGGGCTTCCGGACAGCTCGGACTCGATTCGTTCCAGGATGTGAGCGGCTTCCGCCTTGGGCAGCTTCTTCAGATCCCTGTGTAGCGATTTCTTGTAAACGACTCTACAGGCCAAGGGGTTTTCTCAGCTCTCTCCCGGAAACCACAGGATCCGTCCTGTCATTGAGGCGGTCGAGGGCGATCTGGAGATCGGCGTAATCTTCGATATAAGCCTCCAGGGCCTTCTGGATGATAAAGGATCGCGGCCTTTCCGTTTCTTCAGCAATTACATCCAGCTGCTCGGCCAAGGCTTCGGGCAATCTGACGGATACGGCTGTACTCATGGTTCACCTCCTGAATTACATCGACATCACTGTATGCGCAGCTGAACAGTTTGTCAACCCGTGGCTGATTCCGGTTTCGGTCTGGATGCGGAGCCTGAATAAGGAAGTCCTCGATGTCTGTCCGGCTCCTCGCCGCCTCATCCCCGCCCCGCTCCAGAGACCGGCTGGGTCCGATTCCTGTTTTTTTTCACGGCTTCCCCCATTGAAAAAGCGTTGCCAACCTGCTCTAATGCTCCTGTCGGCGACGCCCGCGGCGATGGGCCGAGGGAAAGCAGCGATCGCCCGGCAGGCACAGTGGACGCGGAAAGAGGAGGGCTGCAGATGCCGGCACCAGGACGAGAAGGCTGCGGACGCAGGGTGAGGGGGTTCCCGGGTTCCGGAGGCCGCGCGGCGGCCGGGATCCTAGGGCCGCTCCTCATTCTGGCGATCGGGTTGGTTCTGACCTTTTCCCGCCTGCCGGGAATGGCCGGCCAGCAGGAAATGCCCGACGATCTCGTCATCGACACCTCGGGCTACCAGCCGGATCGCAAGGGCGCGGTAGGCTTTTCCCACCTGGCGCACAACGAGGATTACGACGTGGCCTGCAGTGATTGCCACCACGACTACCAGGACGGCAAGAACGTGTGGCAGGATGAGGACGCGGTCAGGAAGTGCATCGAGTGCCACAGCCCGCTGAAAGACCAGGGCCGCGCCCGCAAGCTCAGCGTCGCCTATCACAAGAACTGCAAGAACTGCCACCACAACTTGGCCCGGGAGGGCATCTCCGAAGACGCGCCCTACCGCAGCTGCTATCACTGTCACGAAAGAGCGTCCTGAGCCCTCCGCCAGAGAACCTCACCGGCCCCGGTTGGTCAGGTACACGCCGGAGATGACCAGCGCCGCGCCCAGGACCAGGGACAGGGTCAGCGGCTCCCCCAGAATCAGGAAAGCCAGCAGCACGGAGGCGACCGAAAAGCGCAGGAACGAGGCCGAGAACGGCCCGGCATCCAGCGCGACGATCCTGCCGGCCACAAAGGTGCCGCCCCAGAACAGGGCGGTCAACGCCAGTTTCAGGTACACCGCTCTCATGGTTCGTGCGCCCGGCCCCCTCCCTTCCCCTGCCCACAGCGCCCTGCGGGTGCTCCCGTGTAGCCGATCCAGGATAGGCTGTCAACCGGTCTTTCCCCGGCGGCCCGATGCCCCGGTAGCGGACAAAAGACTTGAAATCGTTCAGGGCTCATGCTTAATGTAGCGTTTCTGCCAGGGCGAGACCCGCGGCGGGGTGCGGGGCTTCCCACCGGGGTCTGGACCGCGGTGCGCAGGAGACGGACCGGGGAGCGTTCGTTTCCACGGCCGAGTGCGGCCCCGGATCGGGAATTCGGTCCCGCGGTCGCCGGTAACCAGCCATGGACATCTCCGTTGAACTGCAAAACGTCACCAAGCGCTTCGGCGAAATCAAAGCCGTCGATCGGATGAACCTGCAGATCCGGCGCGGCGAGTTCTTCTCTCTGCTCGGACCCAGCGGCTGCGGCAAAACCACCACCCTGCGCCTGGTGGCCGGATTCGAGACCCCCAGTGAGGGCAGCATCCTCATCAACGCCGCGGACGTGCGCGGGCTGCGCCCCTACGAGCGAAACGTCAATACGGTCTTTCAGAACTACGCCCTTTTCCCCCACCTCACCGTGGCCGGGAACATCCGCTTCGGCCTGGAGCGGAAAAGGACGCCCCGGGAAAAGATCGCCGGGCTGGTGGACGAAGCCCTGGAGCTGGTGCGCCTCGGAGGCCTGGCCGAGCGCTACCCCAGGCAGCTCAGCGGCGGCCAGCAGCAGCGCGTGGCCCTCGCCCGGGCGCTGATCCTGCGGCCTGAAGTCCTGCTGCTGGACGAACCCCTGGGCGCCCTGGACCTCAAGCTCCGCCGGGAGATGCAACTCGAGCTCAAAAGCCTGCAGGAAAAAGTGGGCATCACCTTCGTTTACGTCACCCACGACCAGGAGGAAGCCCTGACCATGTCGGAGCGCATCGGCGTCATGGAACGCGGCCGCCTGGAGCAGGTCGGAACCCCGGAGGAGATCTACGAGCTTCCCCGGACCCGGTTCGTGGCGGATTTCATCGGGCTCTCCAACTTTTTCGAAGGCCGCGTCACGGCCGTCAGCGACGGGGAACTTCGGGTGCAGACCTCAGGCGGCCTGGATCTGAGGCTTTCGCCGGACCCGGGACGCCGACCCGGCGAGCAGGTCCGTTTCTCGGTGCGACCCGAAAAGCTCCGCCTGCAGTGCGATCCCGCGCCGCCCGGGGCCTGGAACCGGCTGGCCGGGCGGGTGAGCGCCCGCCTTTACCTGGGGGACTCCATTCACTACCTGATCGGACTTTCCGAACGGGAAACCGTCACCGCAATCCTGAAAAACGAGGGTTCCGCAGCCCGGCACCGGCCGGAGCTTGCCGTCGGGGATCAGGCTCTGGTGAGCTGGCACCGGGACGACAGCGTCCTTCTCCGGGATGAGGACCCATGACATCCGCCTTCCTGAGGATTCGGCTGCTCAAGTTCTTTCACCGTCACAGCCGTCTCCGGGCCCTGGGGATCCTCTCACCCTGCATCCTCTGGATCGGACTCTTTTTCCTTCTGCCCCTGCTGCTGATGGGGGTCTACAGCTTCCTGGAGCGGGGCCTGTACGGGGGGGTGACCTGGGTCTTCACCTGGGAGAACTATGCCCGTTTCCTGGACCCCCTGTACCTGAGAATCCTCCTGCGCACCCTACGGATCGCCTTCACGACCACGGTCATCCTGCTGCTGATCGGTTACCCCATGGCCTACCGGATTGCCCGCGCCGGCAGGCGCTGGCGCAACGTCCTGCTGCTGCTGGTGGTCCTGCCCTTCTGGACCAGCGACCTGATCCGCACCTACGCCTGGATGCTGATCCTGCGGGACACGGGCCTGCTGAACCTTCTGCTCCAATACCTGGGCCTCATCCAGGAACCCCTGACCCTGCTCTACACCGAGGGGGCCATCCTCCTGGGCCTGACCTACGTCTACCTGCCGTTCATGGTCCTGCCCCTGTATGCCTCCATCGAAAAACTGGACCCCTCCCTGCTGGAAGCCGCCGAAGATCTGGGCGCCACGCCCGCGTGGCGTTTTCTGAAGGTGACCGTCCCGCTCACCAAGTCCGGCATTCTGGCGGGGTCGCTGCTGGTGTTCATCCCCTCGGTGGGCGCCTTCATCGTCCCGGATCTCCTGGGCGGGGCCAAGACCATGATGATCGGCAACCTGGTGCAGCTCCAGTTCGGGCCGGCCAGGAACTGGCCCTTCGGGTCCGCGGCCTCCTTCATTCTCATGAGCCTCGTCCTGCTGGCCGTGTTCTCCTACCTGAAGTTCGCCGGCGGCCGGCAAGCCCTGGAGGAAGCGCGGTGAGCCTGCTGACCGGACTCTGTTTCCTGTTCCTCTATCTGCCCGTCTGCGTCCTGATCGCCTTCTCCTTCAACAGTTCCCGCTTCACCGTGGTCTGGGAGGAGTTCACCTGGGACTGGTACGTGAAGCTGATCCAGGATCCGCTGGTGCTCGATGCCCTGAAAAACAGTCTGATCGTGGCGCTGGCGGCCATGCTCCTGTCCACCGTCATCGGCACCCTCACCGCCTACGGGCTCTTCCGGCACCGCTTTCGGGGAAAAGCCGTTTTTGACGGCGTGCTCTTCCTGCCGATTGTCACTCCGGAGATCGTGGTGGGCATTTCACTGGTGATCTTTTTCGTGCTGATCCGCCTGAATCTGGGGCTCAAGACCATCATCATCGCCCACGTGGCCTTCAACATCCCTTTTGTCATGCTGATCGTGCGGGCCCGGCTGCAGGGCATGGACCGCTCGCTCGAGGAAGCGGCCATGGATCTGGGGGCCGACGAATGGACAGCTTTCTTCAGGGTCACGGTCCCCCAGCTGCTGCCGGGGATCGTCGCCGCCGCCCTGCTGGCCTTTACCCTCTCCTTCGACGATTTCGTCATCACCTTCTTCGTGGCCGGCGTGGGTTCCACCACCCTACCCTTGAAGATCTATTCCATGGTAAGATTCGGCGTTTCCCCGAAGATCAACGCGCTCAGCGCCCTGATCGTGTTCGTTTCCATTCTCCTGATCACCGCATCCGACCGACTGCAGCGGAAGCGCTGATGCCTCCGCTTGTCTCAGGCCGGTCGAGGCCAACCCACGGAGGAACCGACATTGAAGAGAGACACCATCGACCAGCTGCAGGAAGCGCGTGCCGCAGGGGCCCTGACGCGCCGGGAATTCATCCGGCGGTCGCTGGCGCTGGGGTTGACCCTGTCGGGCACGCTGCAACTCGCCGGCGACCTTCGGCCCCGGGCGGCTTGCGCGGAACAGGTGGACCGGAGCAAGCTGTCCAGGCAGTTGAACATTTTCAACTGGTCCGACTACGTTGCCCCGGAAACGCTCCCGAACTTCGAAAGGGAGTTCGGGGTCAGGGTGCAATACGACACCTACGAGGACAACGAGGCGCTGCTGGCCAAGCTGCAGTCAGGCGCCACCGGCTACGACATCGTGGTTCCGACCGGGTACATGGTGGAGATCATGGTGAACCTGGGACTGCTGAGGCCCCTCGAACACGGCAACATCCCGAATCTGAAAAACGTCTCCCCGCAGTTCCTGGACCCACCCTACGATCCCGGCCGCAAGCACTCGGTCCCCTGGCAGTGGGGCACCACCGGCTTCGCCTACAACGCGGAAAAGGTGAACGGCCGCGTCGACAGCTGGAAATCCCTCTGGACCGCCGAGAACAGCGGCAAAATCACGATGCTGGACGACATGCGCTCGGTCCTTTCGGCGGCCCTCAAGCTCCTCGGCTATTCCCTGAACTCCTCCAGCCGGAAAGAGCTCATGGAAGCCAGCAAACTCCTCATGGAGCAGAAGCCGCTGCTGAAGGCCTACATCTCGGCTCCGGTCAAGAGCCTCCTGATCTCAGGCGAGGTCTGGCTGTCGCAACTGTGGGTCGGAGACACCCTGATGGCCCGGGAAGAAAACGAGGATATCCAATACTGCATCCCCCGGGAGGGCTGCGAGGTGTGGGACGACAGCCTGGTCATTCCCAGAAGTGCTCCCCACCCCTACACGGCCGAAGTGTTCATGAACTACGCCCTGCGGCCGGAGGTTTCAGCCGCAATCTCCAACTTCGTCCACTACGCCACCCCGGTGGAGGCGGCCAAGCGGCACATCCTCCCGGAAGACCTGAACAATCCCGGCATCTATCCGCCGCCCGAGGTCATGGCGCGGCTCGAGTTCCTGAGGGATGTGGGCGAGGCGACTCGGATCTACGATCAGATCTGGACCGAGCTGAAGGCGGCCTGAGCTTACCAACGCTGTCATACCCGCAACAGGCACGGCGCGGTTTCGTTGTTTGTCGCTGCTCGGCGCCGCAGCGTCTGGCGGACCACCTTGAAGCGGTCCCCTGGCGGAACCTGTAACCAAATCCGGGGTCAGATCTTTTTTCATTGGTATCAACCGTTTCGAAACGTCCACCGAAAACTGACCCACCTTACTGATATTTGAAAGAAGATCCAAGTCCCCATGATTTTCTCTTGACACGCCCCTAGTGTTCGATATAAAAGAACACCCCGGAACGCTTGGGCTGGCTGATCATCCGAGCGCCGGCGCCGCTCCCCGTCGCCGCCGATCGCTTCCTTGACCTGCAGGCTGTCGCGGATCACGTTGTACCAGCCGCGCTTGGCCAAAACCTCATTCTTGACCTCGTAGACCGATGACTAGGCCCAGGGATCGTGGAGGCGCGCCCCGGCCATCCGCATGTGTTCGCTGTTTCGGGTGACCACCGTCAGGTCGTGGACCAGCGCCGTGCACGCGATGAGGCCGTCAATGACGGGGATTTTCCGCCCCTGTGCCTCACCGGCGGCCACCGCCCGGCCCCAGGCAATCGCGACGGCCGTGTCGATCGCCAGGATCCGCCGCTCAAAACGCCTGAGCAGATCCTTCTCCAGCCACCTCTGGAGATCCTCCTTTTTCCGCGACCGCGGCAGTTTCGCAATCCCCTTCTGGATCTCCCCGATGGTCAGGCTGCAGAGGAACAGGTCATCCTCCCGGCAGGACCGCACCCATTCAACCACCTTCGCATTCGGCCTTGGTTTGACCAGCTCCGAAAGCACGCCGGTATCCAGGAGATAGCTCAAAACTCCACTTCCCTTCGCCAGCTCCTGGTCGCGCTCGAGGTCCAGCTCGACCCCCCGCATCGGCGAAGCTTGGAAAAAGCCCACCAGATCTTCGTCCCGCCGTGCCAGTTTTTCATATTCCCTCACCGACAGGATCACGACGGTTTCCGTGCCCCGCCGGGTCACCACCTGGGGGCCCTCCGCCAGGGCCCGGTCAACCAGCTCACTGAACCGGTTTTTCGCCTCCTGAAGCTGCCAGCGTCCCATGGGCCTGCACCTCCTTGGAATCATATCTGTCTAGACTGTCCAGACAGTAACCCGATCCAGGGAGAATGTCAACTCGCGATAGGCAGCAGCCGGGTCTGGGTTCTATTTCCTTGGCATCAGCCCTCCTTCAGCTTTCTCAGGATCCGGCCGCAGCTGGACCGCGGCTTACGACGTCGGATTCAGGGCCTGAAAGCGGCCAAGGGCTGAAGGCAGCAATTCGCGCGCCTGACGGATGACCTCCGAGCGCCATTCCGGCGAGGAGGGCAGGTACATCTCACGCATCCTCCGCTTCACCTCCCGTTCGTCCCCGGAGTCCTCGTAACCGTAATGAAATCCCTGGTTTTCCAGGATCATATTGTGAATGGAGCGGATGGCGCCGCGGGTCGTCTGGCTGTCCAGGGTGCCGTACTCGAAGACCATCGGGAGAAACAGGCTGCCAGGGGCCAGTTTTCCGATAAAACCGACAAAGTCTCCGGTCACGGTATAGAACCCCTCTTTGTCCCCCCAATCGATCGGATGATTCTCAAAGACGCGCTCGAGCGCCTGTCGGACCTGCGGCTCGGCGACCGGGTTGGGAAAGAGGTGCAGCCGGTTGCGCTCTCCGTATCCCGTGTGCAGATCGATGGTGAGGACCATGGTATAGCCGGCCAGGATTTCCTCCAGGAGCGGTCGAAGGGCGGTGATCTGAGGTTCGAAGTCCTGTCCGCCGTAGTAAAGCCCGCGGGGGAACTGATACTGCCCCTGCAGGATTGCCTGCCGCAGGCTGCCCATGGACGCCTGCAGGATCTTGAGCATGGCGCGGGCGAAAAAGAGCGGGCCGGAGTAGAAACCCAGACTCACCCGTTCTTCCGGGTTGAGGAAATCCGAGAGTTTAGCATAGCCCTCATTCCCGCTGGAAAACAGTGCGCGGTCCACATCGCAGTTCCGATTGAGGTCCACGTTGTTCTCCGTAACCCGGCGAAAGTGCTTGAAACCGTGGGGGTTCAGGCCGTGGATCAGGAGCACCCCCATTCGACTCGTGTCGAGCTGCGGCAGGATCTCGCGCAGGAACATCTGCTGCACCGCGCTGCCCGCGAACCCCTCGATGCCGTGCACCCCGGAGGAGAGGATCAGAAGCCGTTCCCGGGCTTGGCGCGCCGGAAGGTAGAGGAGATCCAGGCTCAGCTCGCTTTCACTCCGACTCGCAACGGGTATTTCGTGCCGGAGGCCACCGGCTGAGGTTTTTTCCAAAGCACCGGCCAGGGACCGGAACCGGGCGCGGCATTCTTCATAGGATTCCTGGAAGTAGGTCTGGGCGGATGGCTCCACGGACAGGCGCTCTTTCTCGGCGGCGCATCCGCAAAGGATCAGGACCGGGAAAAGCGCTTTCAGGACAAAACGGCGTGGTTTCATGAGACCCCTCCTTCAGAGTTCGAAGCCGCTTCGGACAGGGCCCGCGAGGCAGCCCAGCCGTTCTTGACTCCGCGGCGTTTCATTCTGTCACCCTCTGCCCGGCCCTTGTCAAGGGTATCTTGGACCCCCACCCGGGCTCATTTCTTGCGCTGGAATGAATCGCTGAGGTCAAACGCAGAACTCCGCGTTGATGTGCTCGCCGCGATCAGCGCAGTGGACTTCTCCGAGGCCTGGACCGAACGCTTTGAAACGCGCTTCGCCGATCAGCCTGCCGCAGTCCTTTCGCGCCGTCATCTTACCCGGCACAAGAGGGCCTCCGGTCGCAAGCAGGATCTGGCCGATCTGGAATGACTGGAGACCAAAGGCCGGCGGAGCGAATGAGATCTGCAGCTGCCCGTCCCCGCAGTTGACGCAACTTCCAAACTTGACTATAAGATTTGTTGCAGTTCGTCGAATAGCGGCGGAAAGGAGCCCAACCATGGACCGTATCCGAATGCTGCAGAAAGAGCTTTTCGAGGCGCTGTCCACCCAGGATGCCGCCGTGTTCCGGAAGATCCAGCGGCACATGAGCGTCCACCTGCAGAAGGCAGCGGAGAACCTGGACTGGCTGTATGCCAACATGCACCCCTATTTCTTCATCACCATGAAGGAGGAAATCGAGGCCATCGTCAATCTGGCCGGCAGCCTTCACCTGGTGCCGAAGCAGAGAAAGGTCTCGCTGAGCGACGAGGAAAAAAAGCTGATCGTGGCCCGCCTCGACGTTCCCGGGTCGCTCTACGACACGCTGCGCACCCTTCAGGAGCGCGAGATCTCCTACGCGGAGATGACCCACTCCTACGAACCCATCCCCGGGGCGGAAAGCGAACTGGAAATCCAGCGGTTCGAGTTCGACCGCCGCCGCGCCGAGGAGATCCTGAAAACCGGCGAGGTGAGGATCCCGCGCGGCGCGCGCAAGGCAGTGCTGGACACGATGAAACAGCTGTACCCGGATTTCGAGTTTCAAGAACTGGACCGGGTGCTCAAGCTCCTGTGGCTCAACAACGAGTCCTACGTGCGGATCTCCCCGCCGGAACGCATCGCCCGGGTGCTCTGGATCTACCTGCAGGGCCGGCGGCGGGACGGGCTTTTCCTGGACGTGGAAGAAACCCCCCAGGTGACCCGCCACCGGGAATCGCGGCTGCTCTTCTCGGTGGGCAACCCCCAGCAGCGGGGCTTCCTGACCCAGGTAAGCGAAGTCTTTCAGCGCCTCAACATCGGGGTGCGGCGCTCCTACAGCCTGATCATCAACACCGGGATTCATCCCTATTTCCTCGGGACCTTCTACGTCACCCCGCGCGACAATGCGCCGATATCGAAGGACTCGGAGCTTTTCCGGGCCCTCCAGATCGAGCTCTACAACACCCAGATCCTCTCCACCACCCGAAGCACCTACACCCATTACGTGGCCGACCGGATCATGACCGGCGAGGAAGCCTCGCTGACCAACGCCTTCATCGCCTTCTGCCACACCGCGCTGGCCCACAACCAGCCGGACCGTTTCAACCTCGAGGCGGTCAAGAGCGCCTTTCAATCCGACCCCGACATCGCCCTGCGGCTGATCCGCCTGTTCAAGACCCGTTTCGACCCGGATGTGACCAAGCGCCAGGCGGCCTTCGAAAAAGCCCTGCGCGAGGCAAACGAGGAAATCGAGAACTACAACACCGGGCACCGCTACCTGGATGAAATCCGCCGAACCATCTTCCAGACCTGCCTGCTGTTCATCCGCCATTGCCTCAAGACCAACTTCTTCGTGCCGGAAAAACACGCCCTGGCTTTCCGCCTGGCTCCCGCCTACCTCGCGGAGATGGGCCCGGAATTCACCTCCGACCTGCCGCCGGACGCGCCTTTCCGGGTGACCTTCTTCTTCGGCCGTCACGGGGCGGGTTACCACATCGGCTTTTCCGACATCGCCCGCGGGGGCTGGCGAACCATCATCTGCCGCACCCAGGACGAGTACCATACCAACATGAACACCCTGTTCCGGGAGAACTTCGTCCTGGCCCACACCCAGCACCTCAAGAACAAGGACATCTACGAGGGCGGCTCCAAGCTGGTGGTGGTGCTGGACGCCGCCGACGCCCCGGCCGGAGAAGCGGTCACCCAGCGGCTGTACAAGCTCCAGTACGGTTTCATCAACGCCTTCCTGGACATTTTCGTGACCGAGAACGGCCGGGCCAAGGACCCCCGGGTGGTGGACTACTACGGCGAGGACGAACCCATCGAGCTCGGCCCGGACGAGAACATGCACGATGCCATGATCGAGCTCATCGCCCGGCAGTCCGTCAAGCGCGGCTACCAGCTGGGCATCGGCATCATGAGCAGCAAGGAGGTGGGCATCAATCACAAGGAATACGGCGTCACCTCCCGGGGCGTGGTCAAGTTCGCGGAAATCGCCATGCGCGAGCTGGGGGTGGACATCCACCAGGACCGCTTCACCGTCAAGATCACCGGCGGGACCAACGGCGATGTGGCCGGCAACGCCATGGCGCTGCTGCTGCAGCGCTGTCCGAAAGCTGAAATCCGGAGCATCGTCGCCGGGTCCGGCGCGGTCTACGACCCCCAGGGGGTGAACCGGGAAGAGCTGGCCCGGCTGCTGCTCAAGCAGGACGTGGTGGCCTTCAAGCCCGAGGCGCTTAACGTGGGCGGGTTCACCCTCTCCCGGCGCGACCGCAAGCAGGACGGCCTGCGCGAACTGCACCGCAAGGTCATCCGCACCGAAACCGGGGTGGTGGAAACCTGGGTCACGCCCGACGAATTTCACCGGGAGCTCGACGACCTGATCTTCTCGGTGCCGGCCGACCTCTTCCTGCCCTGCGGCGGCCGGCCGGAGACCATCGACCTGAACAACTGGCAGCGCCTGTTCGCCAAGAACGGCCGGCCCACCGCGCGGGTGATTTCCGAGGGGGCCAACTCCTACATCACCCCCGAGGCGCGGGTGGAGCTTCAGAAACGGGGCATCATGGTGCTCCGGGACGCCTCGGCCAACAAGTGCGGCGTGATCTCCTCGTCCTACGAGATCATCGCCAACCTGCTCATGAGCGAGAAGGAGTTCCTGCAGCACAAGCAGGCCTACGTGGCGGATGTGCTGCGGATCCTGGACAAGCGGGCCGAAGACGAGATCAACCTGATCCTCAAGCGCTACCGCGAGAACGAGGGCAGCCTGCTCTACACCGAGATCAGCAACGCCCTGAGCCGGGAAATCAACGAGCACTACGCGCGGCTGTTCGCCTTTTTCCAGGCGCGCCCCGAGCTGGCGGATCAGCCCCTGTTCCACCGGGCCATCCTGGATCACCTGCCGGCCTTCGTGCGGAACACGCCCAAGTTCAAGGCGCGGGTGAAGAAGCTGCCGCCCAAGCACAAGTCGGCCATCCTGGCGAGCGAGATCGCCTCCTCCATCGTGTATCACGGGGGCTGGGATCTGGACTTCGAAACCCGGCTGCGGGAATACCTGAAACAGTCCTTCGCCTGAGGCCGCCTTCCCGGCCGGCAGGCCCGCGTCAGGGCCTGCGCCAGGACTGGGGCCGGAGCTCGGCCAGCAGGATCCCGAGGAAGATCAGGCCGCCGCCCAGGAGATGCTGGCCCAGCAGGGGTTCACCGCCGTAGAGGTGGGCGAAAAGGGCCCCGAAGACCGGCTCGCCGGTGAAGATGAGGGCCGTCCGGGTGGGCGTGGTGGTCCGCTGGGCGTAGGTCTGGACGGCAAAGGCAAACACCGTGGCCAGCACCGCGGTCAGGCCCACCGCCCACCAGGCCGAGGAAGGCAGATCCAGGGTCAGGCTCCCCCGGAACCCGGAAAACCCGAGGCTCAGCAGGGCCACCGTGCCCAGCTGCCAGGTGGCCAGCGCCAGGGGATCCAGCCGGGGTGCGTAGTGCCCGGTCAGCAGGATGTGAAAGGCCACCCACAGCGCGCAGGCCAAGACCAGCAGATCCCCCGGGTTCCAGTCGCCGGCACCCATGCCGGTCAGGATGTACAACCCGGCCGAGGCCAGCCCGACGCCCCCGAGCGCCAGCCGGGCCGGCGGTTCGCGCAGGAGGATCAGGGACAGGATCGGCACCATGGCCACGTTGAGCCCGGTGATGAAGGCGCCGTTGGTGGCCGTGGTCAGGGTCAAACCCCAGGTCTGGAAAGCGAAGGCCCCGAAGAGCAGCAGGCCGAGAACGGAACCCGCGGCCAGGGCCCGGCCGTCCCGCGGCCGGAGGCGGCGGTGAAAGATGAGGAGCATGAGCACGAAAGCCAGGGAAAAGCGCAGGCAGAGAAACGCGAACACCTCCACCTGCGCCACCGCCTGTTTGACGACGATAAAACTCGCCCCCCAGAACACGGTGACCAGCAGCAGGAGGAAATCCACCCCGAGTTGTCTGGCTCTTTCCCTCATCACGCCTTTGTCCGGCCGGCAGAGGCCGCTTTCATAGCAGATGCCCCGTGAGCTGTAAAGTCTGCAACGGCACGGGGCGGTTTCTGCAGTCGGAAGTCGCTCCCGTCCGGCACCTCCTCCTGAAGCACGCCCGCGAAGCCTTTGTCGACCGCCGCACCATTGAGGAGCACTGGCAGGGACTCCGCTACCTGGGGCCGCCGGAGCTGGAACCCGCCGTGGCGGAGTACGACCGCTTCAGCGCCCAGCTGGCGGGTTTCGGGGCCAAGCTCACTTTCCTGCCGGCGGCAAGCGGGACAGGGATGGACTCCCTCTACGTGCGGGACGCCTCGCTGGTCTGCGAAAAGGGTGTCATCCTGGGCAGCATGGGCAAGCCGCAACGCGCGGCCGAGCCCGCCGCCCAGGCCGCCGCGTTTGAGGCCCTGGGGATCCCGATCCACGGCGCGATCACCGGAGAGGGACGGTTCGAGGGCGGAGACGCGGCCTGGATCGACGACCGCACCCTGGCCGTGGCCCGCAGCTACCGGACCAACGACGAAGGGATCCGGCAGCTGGGAGTCCTCCTTCAGGGCCTCATAGACGAACTGCTGGTGGTCCCGCTGCCCCACTGGCAGGGCCCCGGCGACGTCTTTCACCTCATGTCGATCCTGAGCCCGATCGATCGGGATTTGGCCCTTGTCTACTCGCCGCTCATGCCCATCCCCTTCCGCGAGGCTTTGCTGGCGCGGGGATTTCAACTCATCGAGGTACCCCAGGAGGAGTTCGCCTCCATGGGCTGCAACGTGCTGGCCATGGCCCCCCGCAGGTGCATCCTGCTGCAGGGCAACCCGCGGACCCGCGATCGCCTGGTGCGGGCCGGGGCGGAGGTGCACGAGTTTCAGGGCGCTGAAATCTGCATCAAGGGCGGTGGCGGTCCCACCTGCCTCACCCGGCCGCTGATCCGCGGGTGAGGCCTTTTGCCTTGACTCCTACCGCCCCTCTGCCTATACTTGGCGTCTGTTGCCTCTTTATCCTTTCGCTCATGGATTGCAGCGTTCCGAGAGATAATTTTCTTTCTGGCAAACACAACCTGTTTTGCTGAACACAGAACCGGTTTTCTTTTGCACCTCATTCCTGGATGGTTCCCGAGCGCCGTGGCTTCTTTGAGCCCGTCCAACGCACCCAGCGTCCGGTTGTCGGCGGAGGCCCGCGGCGGCCCGGGCGGCATTAGACTGTTCCGCTAACCCCATTTCATTCAAAAAAGGAGGAAAAAGATGAAACGCAGGTTCGGAATCGTAGTGCTCTGTTTGGCGCTGGCTTGCCTCGTGGCGGGTCAGGCCCTGGCGGCCGACATCGAGCTGGCCAAGAAGTCGACGATCCAGAAAATCCTGGCGCGCGGCGAGCTGCGGGTCGGCTTCGAATCCGGCTACGTGCCCTTTGAGATGACCAACAAGAAGGGCGAGTTCATCGGCTTTGACATGGACTACGGCCGGCGGATGGCCAAGGCCATGGGCGTCAAGTTCGTGCCGGTCAACACCGCCTGGGACGGGATCATTGCGTCGCTGATGACCGACAAGTTCGACATCATCATGGGCGGAATGACGATCACCCAGGAGCGGAATCTGCGGGTGCTCTTCGCGGATCCCTACATCACGGTGGGCCAGACCATCCTGCTCAACAAGAAGCACGAGGGAACCGTCAAGTCCTACAAGGACCTGAACGATCCCAAGTACATCCTCACCTCGCGGCAGGGAACCACCGGCGAGCAGGCCATCAAGCGGCTCATCCCCAGGGCCACCTACAAGGCCTTCGAGTCCGAGGCCGAAGCCGGCCTGGAGGTGATCAACGGCAAGGCCGACGCCCTGGTCTACGATCTGCCCTTCTGCGGGTTCCTCTACGGAAGCCAGGGTCAGGGCAAGACCGTCTTCCTGAACGAACCGTTCACCTATGAGCCCCTGGCCTGGGCCATCAACCAGGGCGACCCGGATTTCCTGAACTGGCTGAACAACTTCCTGCACCAGACCCGCGGCGACGGCTTCTACGAGCAGGTCTACAACAAGTGGATCATCGGCTCCGAGTGGAAAAAGGAGCTCGAATAGACCTCGGACTCGGGCCTCAGCGCCCGCTGCCGATTGAACCGGCCGGCCGGACCTGTCTGAGTCGGGTCCGGCCGGCCCGGCTGACGAGCCAGCGCGCGCCATGAACGCTGCCAGGAAAACCAAGCTCAGTGAGCGCCCCGCCCGCTACAACCTGTGGGTGACCGTGTTCTGCTTCGGGGTGCTTGTGCTGGCCGGGCTCTTCTACCTGGCCACCCAGCAGATCGCCTATGTCTGGCGCTGGGAGCGCATCCCCATCTACTTCGCCTTCGAGAAGGACTTCGTCATCGCCTCCGCGGTGGAGGGCGAAGTGGCTTCCATCCAGATCCGGGACGACAAGGCGCTCGTCACCGTCAAGGGCCTGGACGGGACGGAATCCTATGAGGCGCCGGCCGTCAGCCTGAGGGTGGCCGAGGGCGAATTCGTCTACCCCGGGGACGTCCTGGGACGCTACACGAAGTGGGCGCCCGGGCTCCTGTTGATCGGTCTCTGGTTCACCCTCAAGATCAGCGTGCTGGCGACCATCTTCGGCGTGATCATCGGCGTGATCGGCGGCCTGTGCCGGATTTCCTCCAACCCGGCGCTCAAGTGGAGCGCCATCGTCTACATCGAACTGATCCGCGGTTCGCCGCTGATGGTGCAGATCCTGATCTGGTACTTCGTGATCGGCACCGTGGTGAACGACCTGCTGTCCGTCTACGGGATCGGGAGCATCTCGGGCGTCACCTACGGGGTGGCTTCGCTCTCCTGCTTCGCCGGCGCCTACGTGACCGAAATCGTGCGGGCCGGCATCCAGTCCATCCACCGCGGCCAGAATGAAGCAGCCCGGTCCCTGGGCATGACCTATGCCCAGGCCATGCGCCACATTATCCTGCCCCAGGCCCTGCGGCGCATCCTGCCCCCCCTGGCGGGCCAGTTCATCAGCCTCATCAAGGACTCCTCGCTGCTGGGGATCATCGCCATCCGCGAACTGACCAAAGCGGCCCGGGAGGTGGTCACGGCCAGTCTGCAGCCCTTCGAAATCTACCTGATGGCCGCTCTGCTGTACCTGGTGCTGACCTTTACCCTGTCCATGTTCGTGCAGTGGCTGGAAAGGAGGACGGCCATCCGGTGATCGAGGTCCGCAACATCTACAAGACCTTTCACGTGCCCCACGAGGTCAAGGCCCTGATCGATGTGTCCACCCGCATCGAAAAGGGCGAGGTGGTGGTGGTCTGCGGTCCGTCCGGCTCCGGCAAGAGCACCTTCCTGCGGTGCCTGAACCGGCTGGAAAAAGCGGACAGCGGCCATATTTTCATCGATGAGATCGATGTGCTGCACCCCAAGACCAACATCAACAAGGTGCGCGCCGAGGTGGGGATGGTCTTTCAGTCCTTCAACCTGTTTCCCCACAAGACGGTGCGGGAAAACGTCACCCTCGCCCAGAAGGTGGTCCGCAAACGGCCTGAAAAGGAAGCCGATGAAAAAACCATGTTCCTGCTGAACAAGGTGGGAATCCAGGACAAGGCCAATGCCTACCCGGACAACCTCTCGGGCGGCCAGCAGCAGCGGGTGGCCATCGCCCGGGCGCTGGCCATGGACCCGAAGGTGATGCTGTTCGATGAGCCGACCTCGGCGCTGGACCCGGAAATGATCGGCGAGGTGCTGGACGTGATGAAGACCCTGGCCCGGGAAGGCATGACCATGGTGGTGGTCAGCCACGAGATGGGGTTCGCCCGGGAGGTCTCAGACCGCGTGATCTTCATGGACGACGGCCAGATCGTGGAGGTGGGCACGGCCGAGCACTTCTTCAAGAACCCCCAGCACGAGCGCACCAAGCTGTTTCTCAGCCAGATCCTCTGATCCGGCGGAGAAGACGCCGCCTGCCAGCCCGATCAGCGGTACCCCGCCAGGCTCCGCACCAGTTCGTAGCGTCGCGCCACTTCCTCCCAGTGGATGATCCCCATGAAGTTGCGCACGTATTCCGACCGGCGGTTCTGATACCCCAGGTAGTAGGCGTGCTCCCAGACGTCGCAGACCAGCAGCGGCAGGGCGCCCCAGAGGGTCAGGTCCTGGTGCTTTTCGGCCTGCAGGATAACCAGGCTTCCCATGTAGGGCTCATAGGCCAGCACGCCCCAGCCGCTTCCCTCCACCGCATTGGCGGCCGCTTCGAACTGCTTGCTGAAACGATCATAGCCGCCGAAGCTGCGCTCGACGGCCGCGAGAACCTCGCCCCGCGGCTCCCCGCCCTTGGGGGCCATGCCGGCCCAGTAGAGCGAGTGCAGGACATGGCCCGAGCCGTTGAAGGCGAACTCCCGCGACCAGTGCTTGATCCCGGCGTAGTCGGAGGTGGCGCGGGCCTCCTCCAGCTTCTGCATGGCCAGGTTGAAGTTGCGCACATAACCGGCGTGGTGTTTGTCGTGGTGGATGGTGAGGGTGGCCTTGTCGATATGGGGTTCCAGGGCGTCATAGGCATAGGGCAGGGGCGGCAGCCGGCACTCGCCCAAAGGCCTGCCTTTGGCCGGCTCCTGGCCGGCCGATGCCTGCGCCGCTCCGTACACGCTCCCCAGGCCCAGGGCCAGTGAAGCCATGCCGACACCTTTCATCATGTCCCTCCGGGACCAAAGATTCTCCATAAAACACCTCCTCGCAGCGGGTTTTACCTATAGATCTCATGAGAAAGGTAAGATCGCCAGCCGGGGGTGCAACCGCCCGCTGCTCGGACCGGCAGGGCCGGGAGTCAGTTGTCCCGCTTGCCCAGGGAAGCGAGCACCTCGTTGATCTGCTCGCCGGTGATGTACCTTCGCTCATAGAGGATGGCGCCGATGAGGCGGTGACGGCCGTTTTCGATCTCGTCGATGATCTGGATGTTCATCGCCTCCAGTAGCTGCTGAAGCGTGATGTACCCCTTCTCCACCGCCACCGTTCCAAAGCGCCTGTCCAGCTTGGTTGCCATCGAGTCCTCCGCTAGTTCTGTTCGTTCTGCTGTCCGTATACCACAAAGCGCACCGCTTCCCGGTCTGAATTAACAGCCGGCGACTCCCGCCAAGGCTGTTGCGCGGGGGGATCGTCCGGTTCCCCGGGGTTTCAGGGACGGCGCAAACCGAGAATTTCGCGCGCTTCGGCCGGGCTCGCAATGTCCCGGCCCGCCTCCCGGACGAGTGCGGCCAGCGCCTCGATCAGGTCCCCGTTGTTGCGGGCCTTCTTCCCGTCGGGCAGGTAAAAGGTGTCTTCCAGTCCGCTGCGCACGTGGCCGCCCAGCTCCGCGCACCTGCGGTGCAGCGGCCAGATTTCCTCCCGGCCGATGGCGATCACCTGGTAAAAGCTGCCGGCCGGCATTTCGGCGGCCAGCAGCGGGAGCCACTCGGGTTTGGCCGGCATGCCGCTGGCCACCCCCATGATGAACGAAATGTGGGCCGGCCCCTCGAACATGCCGTTACGCTGATACAGGCCGACGCTCCTGACGATGCCGGTATCGAAACACTCGAATTCGGGAACGATGCCGTTGCGGCGCATCACCTTCAGGAACTGCTGAACCTTCTCGACCGGGTTGTCGAACACCAGGGGCGGCCAGGCCCAGGATCCGTCGCTCCTGAGCTTGAGATAGTTGAGCGAGCCCGCGTTGCAGGCCGCCAGCTCGGGCTTGAAGGTCTCCAGGCAAGCCAGGGGGCCCGAAATATCCGGTCCCACCACGCCGGTGCTCATGCATATGATGATCTCCGGCACCCGCGCCCGAATGGCCTCCAGGATCGCTCCTACGCCGGGCAGGTCCCAGGTGGGCAAATGCCCCAGCCCCGGCGCCTGGTTCCGGAAATGGCAGTGCACGACGGAGGCCCCGGCGTCGAACGCCTGCCCGGCCTGCTCCGCCATCTCCTCCGGGGTCACCGGCACGCGGTGCACGGCCGGGTCGGTGAGCACGCCGGTCAGGGCGCATGTGATCACGGCTTTCGGATTCATCTGCGGTTTCTCCTTTCGCTTTCAGCGGCGCTTCGCGCAACGCTTCCTTGTCCACCGTACTGGCCGGGTGCCCCTACAACCCCATGAATTTGGCCGCGATGCCCTTCATGATCTCGTTGGTGCCGGCGAAAATGGACATCACCCGCGTGTCGCGCCAGATGCGGGCGATGGCGTATTCCTCGCAGCAGCCGTAGCCTCCCAGCAGTTCCAGGCAGCCGTCGGCCACCCGCATGGCCATGTCGGTGGTCCAGTACTTGGCCATGGAGGCTTCGACCACGATGTGCTTGCCCTCCATGTGGTCGGCGATCAGCTTGTCCAGAAAGGTGCGGCCGAGCTTGACCTCGGTGGCCATCTCCACCAGTCTGAACTGGGTGGACTGCGACTTGGAAAGCGGCCGGCCGAACTCCTCGCACTCCCGGCAGTGCCGCATGGTCAGCTCCAGAGTGAACTCGGCGCCCGCCACCGCCAGCATGGCACAGACCAGGCGCTCCTGCTGGAGTTTCTCCATGAGCATCATGAAGCCGCTGCCTTTGATCCCCAGCCGGTTGTCGCGCGGAACGGCGGCAGTCGGTGAAGTACAGCTCGGCCGTGTCCTGGCTGTGCCAGCCCATCTTCTTGAGCCGCTTGCCCTTCTCAAACCCGGGCGTGCCCGCCTCCACGAGATACAGGTCGATGCCCTGGTAGGGGCTCGCCACGCCGGGGTCCCGCGCCGCCAGAACCAGCAGGTCGCAGTTGACGCCGTTGCTGATGAAGGTCTTCTGCCCGTTGATGATCACCTGGTCGCCTTCCTTCGACCGCGCTGGTGCGTCATGGAGGCCAGGTCGCTGCCGGCGTTCGGTTCGGTCATGGCGATGGCGGTCACCAGGTCGCCCGACACGCAGCCCGGGCAGGTATCTCCTCTTGAGCTCCTCCGAGGCATAGGCGGTGATGTAGGGAACGATGACGTCGCTGTGCAGCGGCGCGGCCAGCCCGGTGGAGCCGGTCCGGACCAGTTCCTCGGCCATGATGACCGAATAGAGGAAATCCGCCCCCAGGCCGCCGTACTCCTTCGGCACCTGCATGCAGAGGAACCCCTGGGCGCCCATCTTCCGCCACACGGATTTGGGGACGATGCCGCTCTCCTCCCATTGCAGGGCCTGGGGGGTCACCTCGGCCTGCAGGAATTCCCGCAGTCCCTGCCGGAAGAGGCGGTGTTCTTCGGTGTAGTTCAGGATTTCCAAGGCAACTTGACACCTCCATGGGCACAGGGCCGCCGCGTGTCAGCCGGCGCTGTCAATGACCAGATCGGCGAGCAGCTCCCGCTGCACCTGCGACGGCTCCAGGAAAAGGTCGAGGGCCTTGGCGTCGCGGTAGAAACGCTCCACCTGCCCCTCGGCCATGTACCCCAGGCCGCCGTGGATCTGGATCGCTTCGGAGGCCACCCGGAAGGCGGCCTTTGAACCCGCCAGCTTGGCCAGAACCACGGCGCGGCTGTCAGGCCGGCCGCAATCCAGCGACCAGGCTGCCTTGCGCACGACCAACCGCGCCAGCTCCACCTCGGCGCACATGTCGGCCAGCTTGTTGCGGATGGCCTCGTACTTCACGATCGGCCGGCCGAACTGTTCCCTGCGGCGGCCGTACTCCAGCGAACGGTCAAAGGCCCCCTGGGCAATGCCGACACCCATGGCGCCGGCCTCGACCCGCATTTCAGCCAGGAACCCGCGAACCTGGCGGGCCCCCTGCTCCGGCTCCCCGAGCACACTTGCCTGGGGGGCCGCAACTCCGGCGAACTCCAGTTCCTCCATCGGGATCATCCGCATCCCGAGCCGCCGGCCCATGCTTCGGGCACTCATGCCCGGCCGCCCCTGCTCCAGGAGGAATATCGACTGCCCCGCGGGCCGGCCGCCGCCGTTGCGGCAGAGCACCATGAGGTGGCCGGCCAGCTGTCCGAACGGCACGAAACTCTTCCGCCCTTCGATCCGGTACCCGCCGTCCGTGCTGCGGGCCGAGGTGTGCAGCTCCTTGAGCGAGTACGGGCCCTCGAGCAGCGCCACGGTGATGATCTCCCGGCCCTGGGCGATCCGCGGCAGGAGCGCTTTCTGGTTTTCGTTCCCGTGGCGCAGGATCAGCTCGGAACCGAAATCCGCCAGGGAAAGCGAGATACCGATGCCGGAGTCCCGGCGGCAGAAAGCCTCCGCGACCAGGGCGTTCTCGACCCGGCCGTAGCCCGCGCCGCCGCTTTCCTCCGGGAAGTGCAGCCCGACAAAGCCCAGTTCGCAGGCTTTCCTCCAGAGAGCGGCCGGGTACTCCTGGCGCTCATCGTGGTCCATGGCCAGGTCCGGGTCGAACTCACCCCGGGCGAACTCCTCGGCCGCCTTCAGGATATCCGCCTGCTCCCTGCTCAGCTGAAAATCCATGTGCGAGACTCCGTCTCAGGCTTCAGGCGTCGGCGTCTGGCATCAGGCGCAACCGGGCCTCGGAAGCTGTTTTGAAACCGCAGAATTTCGAATCACCAACTCCGAATGTTGAAGTGGCTCACGGCTGTCGGCCACGAGCAACTTCGATATTCGGCATTCCGTATTCGGCATTCGACATCCCCCTTTTCTGACCGGCTTCCCCCGCTGCCAAGCCTGGAAACACAGCGCCCTTCCGGCAGTCGCGGCTGAAAACCCAACCACCCCCTGTCGCCGGTGTTACTGCTTGCTGGACTGGCGGTCAGACAACTTAGCCTCGGATGCCTGACGCCCGACGCCTGACGCCTGCTTTGTTTCCGGTCACGAGTTGTATCGCCCCACGATCGCGATGCTGCAGATGTTCTGGGCCGGAAAGCCCCCCAGATTGTGCGTCAGACCGATGCGGGGGTCGTCGAGCTGCCGCTCCCCGGCCCGGCCCAGCAGCTGCAGGTACATCTCGTAGAGCATCCGCAGGCCCGAGGCGCCGATGGGGTGCCCGAAGCACTTCAGCCCGCCGTCCACCTGGCCGGGATCTTCCCGTCCCGATTGTAGAAGCCGTCCAGAACGTCCCGCCAGGCCTGCCCGCGCTCCGAGATGTGGAGGTCCTCGTAGGTCACCAGCTCGGTGATGGAAAAGCAGTCGTGGAGCTCCATCATGCTGATTTCCTTGCGCGGATCCTTGATGCCGGCCTCCTGGTAGGCCTTGCGGCTGCAGCGCGCGGTGGTCATGAAGTGGTCGCCGTCCCAGTCGTTGTAGCCCATCTCCTCGCCGTTGCTGAGCGCCAGCTGCAGGGCCTTGACCGTGACCGGCTTCTTGATGCCCATGTCCCTGGCCTTTTCCACCGTGGTCACGATGGCGCAGGCCGCCCCGTCGCTCACCCCGCAGCAGTCGAACAGGCCGAGGGGATGGGCGATGATGGGCGCGGCCATGACCTGGTCGACGGTGACCGGCTTGCGCAGGTGGGCCTTGGGATTGAGGGCGCCGTTGGCGTGGCTCTTGACCGAGACCTGGGCCATGGCGCGCTTGAGTTCCTCGCTCCGGGACCCGGTACTTGGCAGCATAGGCCGTCGCCAGCTGGGCGAACGCGCCGGGGGCCGTCATGTTGGGACACCAGAGCCAGCTGAGCGACCCGAAGCTGGACCCCGGGTTGGGCAGCCCGCCGTAGCCGGTGTCCTTGAGCTTCTCGACCCCCAGGGCCAGGCAGATGTCGTAGGCCCCCGAGGCCACCGCATAGACCGCCCCGCGAAAGGCCTCGGTGCCGCTGGCACAGTAGTTCTCCGTCCGCGTCACGGGAATGAAGGGCAGCCGCAGGGTGGTGGAGAGCGGCAGTCCGCTCTTGCCCACGTTGACCTCTTCGATGCAGGTGCCGAGCCAGGCGGCCTCGATCTCGTTCCGGTCGATGCCCGCATCCGCGAGGCATTCGGTGAAGGCCTCCACCATGAGTTCCTCGGCGCCCACGTCCCACCGCTCGCCGAAGCGGGTGCAGCCCATGCCGATGATCGCCACCTTGTCCCTGATTCCTGTCGCCATATTGCCTCTCCCTCGCGCTCGTCCGACAGCTCAAAACTTGAACAGCTTCTCGATGAGCTGCGACTTCATCAGGTCCCCTTCGATCTTCAGCTTGCCGCCGGTGAACGCGCTCATCGCGTTGAGCTCGCCCTGGATCAGGGCCACAAAATCCTTGATCCGCCATCCTGATGGTGGTGTCGGCTCGCTTCGGCCCTTCCGGCTCAGACCGAGCAGGCCCCTTCCCGTATCAGCCACCGTCCCAGTCGCCCCGCCTGCGGCCCGGAGATGGAAAACTGGAACACCACGTCCACCCCGGCGGCCTTCTCCGCCTGAAATGCCTGCGGCATCCGCTCGAAGACCCCCTGCCGTTGACCCGCCGCCGCAGCGCCTCCGTGCGCCTTGCGCCTTGCGCCTCCTGCGCCTTCTTTTGCGCCGCTCAAGGCCTCCAGCATCGGCGCCGAACGCCGCCGTCGCGTTGGGATACTCCCTCGCATCGGAAAGATCGTTGATCGCCTCCCAGTGCCGGTGGATCTCCTCCGGGGTGGGCGATTGTTTTCCCCTCGCCGATCACGGTTCCGGGTCCGGTCACCACGCCGGCGCGGTTGAAGTAGCCCATGCCGGCGTTGAAGACCAGCCCGCTCTCGCTGCACTGCTCGGAGCAGAGGTAGAGGACCAGCGGGGCCACGAACTCCGGCTTCAGCTTCTCCAGCATCTCCGGCGGGAGAATGTCCTCCGTCAGCCGGGTGGCCGCCACCGGCGCCACCGTGTTCACCTTGATCTCGTGCTTCTCCCCCTCCAGCTTCAGCGTGTTCATGAACCCCACCAGCCCCATCTTCGCCGCCGAATAGTTGGTCTGACCAAAATTGCCGTACAAGCCCCGCCGCCGAACGTCGTCAGCATGATCCGGCCGTACCCCTGCTCCCGCATCTTCACAAACGCGGGCCGCGTCACGTTGTACGCCCCGTTCAGATGCACGGCCAGCACCCCGTCCCAGTTCCCCGGTCTCCATCTTCACCAGCGTCTTGTCCCGCAGGATCCCCGCATTGTTGATCAGGATGTCCACCCGGCCGAAGGCCTCAAGCGCCCTGGCCACAATCGCCTCGCCGCCCTCCGGGCGTCGCCACCGAGTCGTAGCTCGCCACCGCCTCGCCGCCCAGGGCCTTGATCTCCTCCACCACCTCGTCGGCCGCACCCCGCGACCCGCCCCGGCCGTCCCGCGCCCCGCCCAGATCGTTCACCACCACCTTCGCCCCGCGCTTGGCCAGCTCCAGCGCATACGCCCGGCCCAGCCCCGCGCCCGCTCCGGTCACGATCGCCACCTGGCCGTCGAAGCGGATGCCCTCTTCCGCCCTGGCGGCAGGCGGCTGGTCTCGGGCACGGGCACCGCCTTCCAGAAGTAGCCGGTGAACCCGCGCTCCTTGTCCGTGTAGCGCCGGCGGAACGACAGGGCGACCGGCTGGCCCACCCGCACCTCGGAGAGCTCGCAGTCGGTGAAGTCGGCCATGAAGCGGCCGCCGCCCTCGAACTGGACCATGCCGTAGATGGCCGGCGGATCCACGGAAACCGCCAGCAGATCGCCGGTGAAGCTCTTGACCCGGGCCGGCACATCGGCGAACTCGTAGGCTCCTGGGTCTTCACCGCCCGGCAGTCCGGGTTCACGCAGATGTCCATCCGCGGAAACTGCGGGGTGCCGCACTCGGTGCACTTGCCGCCCACCAGGCCCAGGAGCATGTCCCGCTTGCGCCAGAGCACGGTCATGGCCGTCTGGGTGGGCGCCTCGGCCCGGATGCCCATCTCGGTCTGGATCAGATCCCGGAACTTGAGGAACTTGGTGTAATTGTCCACCGTCTTCTTGTTCGCCAGCGACCCGTTGATCCCCTGCCGGGCAGGCAGGTCCCTGATCTTCTCGGTGACCCGGAAATACAGGGCGTCGCACCCCTGGCCGAACCCGGCCAGCAGGATCCGGTCGCCCGGGCTTGGCCTCCTCCAGGGCCTGGACGAACATGACCAGCGGGTGGGCCGCGCCGGTCTCGCCGCAGACCTCGTGCAGGTTGTCCACCACCTTGTCCGGGGCGGCGCCCAGCTTCTTGGCGATCTTGCGGTGCTCGGCCTTGAAGAAACAGGGGAAAACCAGCTGTGTCCACATCGTCCATGGTGATGGACAGCTTGCTGAACAGCCCGCTCGACCGCCTCGGGAATGATGCTTGCGAGTAGCCCTCGTCCCGGACCCAGCGCTCCTCCCACATGTAGTCGTACTGTCTGTTCGGCGCCCCGGTAGTGATCGACGAAGTCGTAGGTGACCGTGTGGGAGCCCAGGAACTCGGCGATCACATCGCGACTCGCCCACCAGCAGCGAGGCGGCCCCGTCGCCGAACCACATCTCGTAGAAGTAGGCCGTCTTGGCCTCGCGCTTGTCCGCCGCCGTGACCAGCACCTCGCTGACGGTCGCCGCTGCGCACCGCCGAGAGCGCCTCGATCAGGCCGGTGGTGCCGGCCCGCAGGCGCCGAGGTCAAATCCGCGGCATGGATCTCGTCCTTCAGGTTGAGGGCCGTCTTGACAATGCCGGCGTTCAGCCGGTCGGAAAAGGGAAGGGTGGTGGAGCAGAGAAAGACGCCGTCCACCGTGGATTTGTCCTTTCCGGCCAGGCAGTCCCGGGCCGCGGCCACGGCCATGGTCAGGCTGTCCTCGTCCCAGTTGCAGAAGGACCGCTCACCCTGGGCCACCATGATGATGGCCGGGGCGAACCAGCCCATGTTCTGGTAGATGCTCATGCGGTTGAGCCTGAGCCGTGGGATGTAACCGCCGTAGGACGTGATCCCGATCATGTTCCCGCTCCTTGATTGCTACCGGCTGGGAAGCTTTACGCCGGGAGCCTTCAGCTGTCCTTCCTTGCGCCTCAGAACTTGAAGAGTTTCTCGATGAGCTGGGACTTCATCAGATCCCCTTCGATCTTCAGCTTGCCCCCCGTGAACGCGCTCATCGCATTCAGCTCGCCTCTGATCAGGCCCACAAAGTCCTTGTCCGCCATCCGGATCGTGGTGTCGGCCCGCTGCGCTTTGCCCGCCTCCACCGCGCAGCGCCCCTCCCTGATCGCCACCGCCCACTCGCCCCCCTGCGGCCCGGAGATGGCAAACTGAAACACCACCTCCACCCCGGCGGCCTTCTCCGGCCGGAAGGCCTGCGGCAGCTGCTCGAAGATCCCCTGAACCGTCAAACCGCCTCCGGCACCGTCTTTCCCTGCGCCTTGCGCCTCGCGCCCTGCGCCTTTCTTTCTCCCGCTCAACGCCTCCAGCATCGGCGCGAACGCCGCCGTCGCGTTGGGATACTCTCTCGCATCGGAGAGGCTCTTGATCTCAGCCATGGCGGCAGCGACGGCTTCCGGCGTGGGAATCGCCACGCCGTCGCCGATCACCGTTCCCGGTCCGGTCACCACGCCGGCGCGGCTGAAGTACCCCATACCGGCATTGTAGATCCCGCCCGTCACCGGACACTGCTCGGAGGACAGGTAGAGGACCAGCGGGGCCACGAACTCCGGCTTCAGCTTCTCCAGCATCTCCGGCGGAAAAATGTCCTCCGTCAGCCGGGTGGCTGCCACCGGCGCCACCGTGTTCACCTTGATCCCGTGCTTCTCCCCCTCCAGCTTCAGCGTGTTCATGAACCCCACCAGCCCCAGCTTCGCCGCCGAATAGTTCGTCTGACCGAAATTGCCGTACAACCCCGCCGCCGAACTCGTCAGCACGATCCGCCCGTACCCCTGCTCCCGCATCTTCACAAACGCGGGCCGCGTCACGCTGTACGCCCCCTTCAGATGCACGTCCAGCACCCCGTCCCAGTTCCCCGCCTCCATCTTCACCAGCGTCTTGTCCCGCAGGATCCCCGCATTGTTGATCAGGATATCCACCCGCCCGAACGCCTCAAGCGCCCTGGCCACAATCGCCTCGCCGCCCTCCGGGCTCGCCACCGAGTCGTAACTCGCCACCGCCTCCCCGCCCAGGGCCTTAATCTCCGCCACCACCTCGTCGGCCGCACCCCGCGACCCGCCCCGGCCGTCACGCCCACCGCCCAGATCGTTCACCACCACCTTCGCACCGCGCTTGGCCAGCTCCAGCGCATAGGCCCGGCCCAGCCCCGCTCCCGCTCCCGTCACGATCGCCACCCGGTCGTCAAAATGGATCGCCCCCAGCCGGGCGCGCCTTTCCATTTCGGCCCGTCCCAGCCACTCCACCACCCCCCGGTCGATGACCACTTCCCCGTTCTGCGCGTTGAGGGTGCGGAACAGAGCCAGGCCTTCCTCCATCTTCCAGATCTGGGTCGTGATCGGGATGCCGGGGTACAGGGTGCGGCTGAAACGCACGCGGAAACGGCGCATGCGCTCCGGTTCGCCGGGGAAGAGGTGCCTGATCACTGCCCGGCAGGCGTAGCCGTGGGTGCAGAGTCCGTGCATGATGGGCATTTCGAAGCCGCTGGCCTTGGCGAATTGCGGGTCCACGTGAAGACCGAAAAGGTCTCCCGACAGGCGGTAGAGCAGCGGCTGATCAACGGACGGGGATGCCGGCTCCTCGAAATCCGGGGCCCGTTCCGGGAACTCCACGCTCTCACTGGGTCCGGGTTCCCCGCCGAAGCCGCCGTCGCGGCGGCAGAACAGGGTGAAGACGTTGGTGAAAAGCTTCCGGCCGTTGGAGTGCAGCGTGTCCGCCTCCGCGACCACCAGGGCGCCCTTGCCTTCGCCTTTGTCGTAGAGGTGGGTGACGGCCCCCTCGGTGGTGAGGGTGCCTTCCGCCGGGATCGGGCTGTGGAAGAGCATGTCCTGCTCCCCGTGCAGGACGCCGGTCAGATCCGCATTGGATTTCAGGGCTGCTTCAACCAGAAAGTTGTAGATGGCTGCGATGGCAAAGCTCGGCAGGACCTTCAGCCGGTTTTCATAGACATAGTCCAGCTCCTCGAAGCCGGCCCCGACGCCCAGAGCATAGAGCACCACCTCTTTCCAGGTGTAGTCCCGGCTCAAAGGTCCGATTTTCTGTCCGATCGCTTCCAGGTTCAGGGCCATGGCACAACCTCCCCCCTTGATTTCTGCAATCCCCCCAGCTTTTCCCCCGCACATCTGTCACGGAGCGTTCTTGAACCGCCAATTTCGAATGACGAACATCGAACGCTGAAGTGGCCGACAGCCTATGGCCCCGAACAACTTCGACATTCGACATTCAATTCGTCCCTGCCGGGGCTTTTTGTCAAGCGAAAATGCACCCGGCCAGGGGAACTGGGCCTTGATATTGTCATGAAATCCTATTATTCTTTCATGAACACTGGGGGAAGGAGGTGAGTTCGAGATGGCCAACCTGCAGATCAAGGGTGTTCAGGATGAGCTCTACGAACGGATCAAGGCGGCTGCTGCCGCCGAAAACCGTTCCGTTAGCCAGCAGGTTCTCTTCCTGCTCCGCGAGTATCTTGCCAAGCGCAAGGTCCGGCAAACGAGCAAGACGTCGGCCGAGGCACTCCTGGATCTCTCCGGATCCTGGGAGGATGAACGGCAGGCCCCGGAGATCGTGAGCGAGATCAGGAAGGCCCGCAGAGCCTCCAGGAAGCTCACCGAAGGACTCTGATGTATCTGCTCGACACCGACACCATCATCTATATCCTCAAAGGCCAGGAAGCTGCCGTATTGAATCTCCGGGAGCATCTTAACGACCCGCTGAACATCTGCGCCGTGTCCCTGATGGAGCTCTACTACGGCGCCTACAAGTCACGGAAAGTCGAAAGCAACCTGGCTAAGGTCCGGGCGCTGGAAAAAAGGATTGAGGTCCTGCCGGTCGGAGAGGAAACGGCCGGTGTCTTTGGCCTAACCAAGGCCAATTTGGAAAGAGCCGGGACTCCGCTGGATGACTTCGATCTGTGCGTGGCGGCCTGCGCCTTGACCCACAACCTTGTGCTGGCAACCAACAACATCAGACATTTCAGAAGAGTAGAGGGGCTTAGGCTCACGAACTGGACCCGCTTCCCTTCCGAAGAAGCCTGAGTGCCGGGTTCAGCCCTCGCCCTTCATGGGCTTGTCCGCAGTCCAGTCGAAGGTGCCCTCGTCCCTCTCCCGCACCGCCTGCTTCCAGCCCTTCTCCTCCACGCGCCGCTTGAAGTTCAACCCCTCCGGCGAGTGGCGGGTGATCCCGTCAAAAAGGGTGGCCAGCATCTGGGTGTTCCGCAGTCCCATGTTCTCCAGCGCCTGGTTGATCATCAGCTTCTGCATCATGAGCTGGTTGCGCGGCACGCCGGCAATGCGGCGGGCCAGGGTTTCGACCTCCTGATCCAGCTCCCGGGCCGGCACGGCCTTGCAGACCAGGCCGATCCGCTCGGCTTCCCGGCCGTCGATGGTGTCGCCGGTGAAGAGCAGCCGCTTGGCCATCTCCGCCCCCACCCGGTACACCCACATGGCCGTGGTCGGGCAGCCCCAGACCCGGGCCGGCATGTAGCCGATGCGGGCATCCTCGGCCATCACGACGAGATCCGAGCACAGGGCGATGTCGCTGCCGCCGGCGACCGCCGCGCCGTGCACCTTGCAGATCACCGGCTTGTGGGAGCGCCAAAGGCTCATAAAATGCTCGGTGTTGCGCATCATGAAAGCGTAGTCCCGCATGGGGTCCCAGGGCATCTCCTGGATCACGTCATTCCCGCCGCCGCCCTGGGCGTAGAGGGTCAGGTCGTAGCCGGCGCAGAAGGCCCGGCCGGCGCCTGAAAGCACGATGGCGTGCACCCCGTCGTCCGCATTCGCCCGCTCCACTGCCGCGGCCAGGGCCCCCGGCAGCTCGCCGTTGATGGCGTTCAGCACCTCCGGCCGGTTCAGCGTGATCCGCCCGATGCGACCTTCCCGCTGGTACAGCACAACTGAACTCATCGTTTCCCTCCTGTCATCGAAAAAAGTCCGGCCGAACCGCGGCCGCAGAGGGAAGGTAGCGTATTGAAGGCTTTAGCACAACCTCGATCCTGACGGAAGACGCCGGGGGGCCTGGGTGCGCCCGCGGCCGGGGGGTCATGAACCGACATCCGGCTGCATTCGGGTACACCGGGCCCAGGCGATTGACAGCCTGGGCTTTTCTCGGCGTTTGACAATCTGTCGGGGAGGGCTCTAGGATGAAAGGGATGCAGGTCGGCGTCCGAGGGGCCGCCGGCCTAGCCATTCTGACCGCGGGGTTGCCGTCGGCGCAGGGTTTCATGCAACCCGGGGCCCGGCAGTGATTGCGGCTGCAGGACCTCACCCAAACCAAAGAAGAAAGGGCATGCGAATGAAAAACTTGTTTCTGTTCTGTCTGATCGGGGGAACTCTGCTGGCAGGAAACGGCGGCGCCAGGTCCGCCCTCGCCGACAAGGGGGGAAATCCTAATCCGGTGTACGTGATCAAGACCAGCCTGGGCGACATGGAAGTCGAGCTGTTCGCCGCCGAGGCGCCCAAGACGGTCGCCAACTTTGTCGGGCTTGCCGAGGGCAGCAAGGAGTTCGTCGATCCCAAAAGCGGCCAGAAGGTGAAGCGGCCCTATTACGACGGGCTGGCCTTCCACCGGGTCATCAAGGATTTCATGATCCAGGGCGGGTGCCCCCTGGGAAACGGCACCGGCGGCCCGGGCTACCAGTTCGAAGATGAAATCAATGCGGTCGCCCTGGGGCTGGACAAGCAGAAAGCCCTGAGCGCCCAGGGCCGGCCGCACCCCTCCCTGATGATCCAGAGCCAGGCCGATTTCCAGCGCCTGGTCATCCGGCCGCTGCTCCAGAAACTGGGCATCGGCTCCCAGCAGGAGCTGGACCAGCGGCGCGCCGAGGTGCAGCGGCTGCTGGACGAATCGTCCGTGCTGGATGTGCTGGTAAACATGGGCTATCGCTACAGCCCCGAGGGCTCTCCCCACCCGCCGGTGCGCGGCGCGCTGGCCATGGCCAATGCCGGCCCCAACACCAACGGCAGCCAGTTCTTCATCAATCTGGTGGACACCGAGTGGCTGGCCGGCAGGCACACGGTTTTCGGGAGGGTGGTCCAGGGCCTGGAGGTCCTGGACCGCATCGGCCAGGTGGCCGTGGGCCCCGACAGCCGGCCGGTCCAGGATGCGGTGATCGTGTCGATCCGGAAAAAACCCTGACCTTCCCGGACCGACCCGGGGCGCCAGGATGAAACGGATGCCGCTCGGGATTCTCGCCGACCTCCTGGTGGTGCTCCACCTGGGCTACATCGGGTTCGTGCTGCTCGGCGGCCTGCTTCTTTTCAAGTGGCCCAGGGTGGCCTGGCTGCATATCCCGGCCGCCGCCTGGGGCGCAGCCGTCGAGCTGGCCGGCTGGTTCTGTCCGCTCACGCTGCTGGAGCACCAGCTGCGGACGGCCGCCGGCCGCAGCGCCGATTCCGCCGGATTCATCGATCAATACGTGCTGCCCCTGGTCTACCCGGCGGGGTTGACCCGCCAGGTGCAGCTGGCCATGGGTGCGGCCGTCATCGCCCTGAACGGCCTCATCTACGCAACGGCCTTCACCCGCCGGGCGCGGCGGAAAAGGAAAGGAGATGCAGATGAACACCGCCCTGCTGCTGGTTGACATCCAGAACGACTATTTCCCCGGCGGCCGGATGGAACTGGCCGGCTCCCAGGCGGCGGCAGCCAACGCCGCCCGGCTGCTGGCCTTCTTCCGGGAGAAGCGCTGGCCCTTGATCCATGTCCGGCACGTTGCAGCGAGCGACCGGGCGCCCTTTTTCCGGCCCGGCACGGCCGGGGCCGAAATCCACCCCAGCGTCGAACCCCTGCCCGGCGACAGGGTGGTGGAAAAACATCACGCCAACGGCTTCCGGGAGACCCGGCTGCTCGAGGAACTCCGCGGAGGGCAGATCGAACGGCTGGTGATCTGCGGCGCCATGAGCCACATGTGTGTCGACGCCACGGTGCGGGCCGCGGCCGATCTGGGGTTCAGCTGCGTGGTCATCCAGGACGCCTGCGCGACCCGGGATCTCCAGTTCCAGGGCCGCACCATCGCGGCCGGGGACGTGCACGGCGCCTTCATGGCCGCCCTGGGAGCCGGCTATGCGGCCGTGCGGAGCGTCGATGAGTTCCTGGACGCGGAAAAAGCTGCGTCATGACCTGCCTTCTGCGGCCCTGGACCCCACGCGGCCTTGCGGAGGATGAGAACGATGAACGCCGAAACGGAAGCACGACCCCGGCCCGGCCGTATGGCCTCGTCGGCAGCGCTGCTGGCGAGCCTGGCCATCGTGGGCTCTGTCGCAGCCTTCGGCGGCCGCTTCCTGCCGGGAGCCTGGTATGCCGGACTGATCAAGCCCTCCTGGACACCGCCCTCCTGGCTCTTCGGCCCGGTCTGGAGCCTGCTCTATGCCCTGATGGCAGTGGCCGCCTGGTTGGTCTGGCGGGAGCAGAAATGTCGGGCGGCCGCGCCCGCCCTGGGGTGCTACCTGGTTCACCTGGTTCCGAACGCGCTCTGGTCCTGGTTCTTCTTCGGCCGGCAACAGATCGGCGCGGCCCTGCTGGACCTGGGTGCATTGTGGGTGCTCGCGCTGGGAACTATAGTTCTCTTCTGGCGCGTCAGACGCCTGGCCGCGGCCCTGCTGATCCCCTATCTTGGCTGGGTCTCTTACGCCGCCTTCCTGAATCTGGCCCTGTGGCGGCTGAACGGATAGGGTCGGGGCCCGCGAAAGCCCTTCGCGGGGCGGTTGACCCGGGCAGGAGTCCTCTGATACAACCTGGCGCGAATTTACCGCTCGGTAGCGACACATCGCCACGGAGCAGAAGCTTGGACGTAACGATTCACCCGTTCACCATCGACCATTTCGAAGATGTCCTCTCCCTGTGGCAGAGTTCCCAGGGTCTCGGCCTCAGCGACGCCGACTCGCGGGAGAACATCCAGGCCTACCTGGACCGCAACCCGTCCATGAGCTTCGTGGGCCTGGCGGCGGGAAGGGTGTGCGGGGCGGTGCTGGCCGGACACGACGGCCGGCGCGGGTACCTCCACCACCTGGCGGTGGGCCCGGCCTTCCGCCGGCAGGGCCTCGGCCGGCGCCTGGTGGAAAGGGCCCTGGAGGCGCTGCAGGGTCAGGGGATCCGCAAGTGCCACCTGTTCGTCCTGAGAGACAACGGGGAGGCTGTCGCCTTCTGGGAATCCGCCGGCTGGAAAACGCGCCAGCGGCTGAACCTCATGTCCCGGGAGTTGACGCCCCCCCCGGCAGATTCTTTTCCCGGCCCTTCAGGAGCCAAAGTCCATGACCGCCTATAGCGCCGCCGCGCTGGCCGGAGCCCTGTTCCTGCTGGCCGTCAGCCCCGGGCCGGGGGTCTTCGCCACCACCGCCCGGGCACTGGCATCCGGGTTCCGCCGCGCCGCCCTGCTCGCCGCCGGTATGGTGCTCGGCGATCTTATCTTCCTGCTGTTGGCCATTTACGGCCTCGCGGCCGTGGCCGAGGTGCTCGGGGATTTCTTCGCCGTCGTGCGCTTTGCGGGGGCGGGCTATCTTCTCTGGCTGGGGTATCGCCTTTGGACGGTGCGGCCGTCCGGCACGCCCGCCGGCCGCCCGCCCTGGATCCGTACCGACTTCCTGAGCGGGCTCGTGATCACCCTGGGGAATCCCAAGGTCATTTTGTTCTACCTCGGGTTTCTGCCCACCTTCTTGGATCTCGGGCACCTGAGCGGCGCCGAGGTGCTGCTGGCCGTGACCATCGTGGTAGCGGTGCTGGGCTCGGTGTTGCTGGGATATGCCCTGGCGGCATCCCGCGTGAGCCGGCATCTGCGCAGCCCGCGCTCGATGCGGAACCTCAACCGCGCCAGCGGCACCGCAATGATCGGCGTGGGCCTGGCCTTGATGGTCAAGACGTAGAGGACCAACCCAACAGGTTGTCATGGCGCAGCGCTTCGAAAGACCAGCCGACATCCCGGGACTTGAGGTACGTGAGTTGCAGGGAGCGGGAGAAGCACGGGTGTGCGCCGCATTCATGGCCTCCTCCGAACCGTGGATCACCCTCGGTCGCACCTTCGAGCAGTCGCTGGGCATGTTCGAGGACCCGCAAAAGGAAATCTACCTGGCCATTGCAGGAGATCAAATCGCCGGTTTCGCGATTCTCCAGATGCAGGGTCCTTTCACCGGGTATGTCCAGAGCCTGGGCGTGTTCCCCGGCCGGCAGGAGCGGGGCGTCGGCACCCGGCTGATGTCGTTCGCTGAGGAAAGGATCTTCCGCGAAAGGCCGAACGTCTTCATCTGCGTGTCGTCCTTCAATCCGCGTGCCCGGCAGCTGTACAAGCGGCTGGGATACGAGGTGGTGGGCGAACTCAGGGACTATGTCGTCGCCGGTCACTCGGAGATCCTGCTCCGCAAGACAATCGGGCCCCTGAACGGGTTCACGTCGGCAGGAGGCGGCCGATGAGCTCGAGGCGGCAGGCCTGCCCGATGAACCTGCAGGCAAGACCGTCTCAAACCCACCGCGTGCAACTCGGGAGGTTCGCCTCGGCGAGCCGTTCGAAGCGTGTCCCGTACAGATCCTCGGGAAAATAGACCCGCCTTTGCAGGGATCCCTCCAGGAGCGTGAAAAGCGCCGCGTGCACCCCGGCCGCCACCTGACGGCAGCTGCCGCTCGATCCCCGGCCCTGCTGGGAGGTCGTGTTCCAGCGGTGGAACCGGCGGGCGCCGTAGTCGAGCATGATCCCGATGGTGTTTTCCCCCTTGAGCCGGATGCGCCGGTTGTCGCCCAGCGCCAGCTGCTCCGGGGCCACCGTGCCGTGGCGGGCGTACTCTGTTTCCAGGTAATCCATGGTACGCGGGTCAAGGGCCAGCAGAAAACTGGAGGGGACATCATAGGTCTGCGCGATGGTGACGTTCTCCTCGTGGAGCAGGAGGAAGCCCCGCGGATCGCGCTCGAGCTGCATCACCGGTCTGAGCACGTCCCGCATGCTCCGGCGGTGCTTGAGGGGATTGGGGTGAAGGGCCAAGAACCGGTCCCGCCCGGCCATGCGGCCGGCCGGGTCGTTGAGGATCTCGTCCAGGAACGTCTCCCGGCTCCAGGTGATCAGCGGGCGCCAGCCGTCCAGCGCTTCGGCGGTGTCGTACTCGAAGTGCACCACGGCCTCCGGGCTGCCGTGGCGCTCGACTGCCTGCCGGACCCAGAGGTTGACGATCCCCGGGTTCATTCCGGCGCACAGGATGTGGGGGGCCGACCAGCCGTCGGTCCTGGGGCCGTGGAGCTCCAGAACCACCTGGAAAAAGCTCTCACCCCTGGCATTGGCCACGCCGGTATTCAGGTAGCTGACTCCCAGACGGTCGGCGGCTTCGAGAATCGGCCGCGTCTCGTGCAGGCTGAGATCGATCAGGATGCTGATCGCATATCGCCGCAGCCGTTCGGCGAAACCCGCCGGGTCGGCTCGCAGGTCGATCTCGGCCTGCTGGAACTCGTAACGCAGCTCGCCGTGCGGCAGATACGGGTCCGCCAGCAGGCCGTCGCTGCGGTCCAGCAGCAGCAGCCGCCCGAAAGCGTCGCGCTCCCGCGCGAGCCGCGGGAGCAGCGCGGCCGCCACACCCCCGGAGGCGCCGAGGATCAGGATGTTGGGCTTATCGCTCATGGGGTGACGTCGGTATACCGGGCATAGCGCGACGATCGCCGGAGGTCTTCCGTTCCCATTCCCTGATCGACCAGGCCCTTCACCAGCGGGCCCAGGTGCTCCTTCACGGTCGCCACGTGGCGCCGCATCAGATGGCAATACTGCCGGGCGCGCTCGATTCCGCCGGTGTGGGCCTGCACCGGGCAGCGACCGCCGCAATAGGGCTCCACCCCGCAGTCCGGGCAGCCGAGAGTCTCCTTGTAGCCCACGATGCCGGCCAGGCGCTCGCGCGCCCCCGGGTCCAGGTTGACCTGGCCGGAGGGCGTTATCCGGCCGATGCTCATGGCCTCCGGCAGATCCGCGCAGGCATGGACCCTGCCGTCCCCGATGATGTCGAAATTCGCCATCCGTTCCACCCCGCAGGCGGTGGTCCCCCGCCGAGCGCCGGTCAGCAGGTAGAGCAGCAGCTCGTTCACGTGCACGAGGGAGAGCAGCCGGCCGCGGCTCAGGTGTTCCAGGTAGACCCCCATGATGCGGCGCAGATCGCGGTCGTATCTCTCCAGGTGGCCGGGCAGGTCGGAAACCTGCCCCTCGGCCTCGTTCCAGTGCCAGAAGAAGTGCTCGGCCTCCCGCCTTTCCCGGAAGTACAGGAAAGATTCGAAGCAGTCCCACAGGCTCATGCCGGGACGCAGCGTGGACCAGATCAGCACCTGGCCCTCCCGCACGCGGCTGAACGCCTGGAGCTGACCCCGAATCGTCGCCAGCGACGTCCCGCGGCGCGCGGCCTCGTGCTGCGCACGGGTGCCGTCGACCGACACCGCCGTAAGCCACATCCGCCTCGCCAGGTCAGGGCTTTGCTCGATCGCCCGCTCCAGGTAGTGCCCGCTGGTGACCACGGCGTAGCGGATCTCCACCCGGGAGCCCACCTCCCCGCCCAGCCGCTCGAAGACCCGGTTCATGTCGGCCAGGCGCAGCATGGGCTCGCCGCCGTAGAACACCACGACGGCTCTCCGCCGGCCGCTGGTCCGGATCAGTTGCGCCACCCCGCGGATGTCGCGTTCCAGTTCCTCCGCGCTCCGCTCGGCCGCTGCCCGCCGCCGGTTGCCATCCTGCTCAAGCCCGGCCGTCAGGGCGTTGATGCAGCCCCGGCAGCTGAAGGGGCAGTTTTCGGTCACCGTGTAATGGACCATGATCTCATCGGCCGGATCGTCCTCCGGCCGTTCGGAGAATTGACCCTGAATCCCCGCTGGAAGCACCATGTCCACATCCCGGGGACCCGGCAGACGGACCGCCGGCAGGCATTCCTTCATGACAGCTCCTCCTCCGGCAGCGGCAGGCACTCCAGCGCCTTCAGGTCGAACTCCACGGGAAGCATGCCTGATCCTCCTGAGGGTCTTCGGTTCCCGGCCGCCGGAGCCTCCCCCGGCCGCGGCTCAGCGGCGCTGCGCCAAAATGCCGGCCATCAGGGCGCCGATGCCCTGGGGGCTGCGGTTCAGCGGGGTCACCCGGCCCAGCAACTCCAGAAAGGCCTGGGCCGGCGGGGAGAGATGTTGCCCCCGGAGGTACGCGATGCTGACGTCCAGCTGCATCTTGCGCCCCCCCAGGGCCAGCGCCGCCAGCTTTCCTTCCTTCAATTCGAGGGCCACCGCCTCCCTGACCAGAAAGGAGACCCCCTCGCCGCGCTGCACCAGCTGCTTGATGAACTCCGTGTTGCTGGTCTCCATGAGCACGGTAGGCACGGTGCGGCTCTGGGCGAAGAGCTGATTCACCAGCTTGCGGGTTCCGGAGCCGGCCTCTTTCATGATGATCGGCTCGCCGGCCAGGTCCCGGATGCCGAGAGCCCGTTTCCCGGCCAGCGGGTGATCGGCGGCGGCAATGGCCACAATTTCCTCCTGGCTGAAGGGGACAAAGCACACGTCCGGATGCTCCTCCGCCCTGGCGATCACGGCCAGCTCGTTGCGGAACTCCACCAGGCTGAGGGTCATGTCGCGCGAACTTCCCTCATCCAGGAAGATCCTGACCTGAGGATAGGCTTCGTGAAAGCGGGTGACCAGCAGAGGCATGAAGTACCGGGCATAGGTCTTGGCGGTCCCCACCCGCAGGACGCCGCGTTTCAGCTCGCGCAACTCTTCGATGGCCGTTTCGATCTCCCGTTCCTGGCTGAAAACCCGGGCGGCGTATTCAAACAGGGTTTTGCCCGCTTCGGTCAAGTGCTTGCTGCGCCCCCGCTGCTTGAAGAGCTTCATGCCGCAGTGCTGTTCAAACGAACGGATCTGGGCCGTCACGGCCGGCTGGGAAACAGAGAGCTTACGCGCCGCCTTGGTGTAGTTCATGAGGCGGGCGGCCTCGTAAAAAACCCGCAGCTGATTCAGGTTGAGCATGCCGACGGCGCTCCCTGCGAGAACCCTAAGCCACCCTTATGGCAGAAACAATCCATAAGCCCAGGTTATGAATACCATAAGAAAAATGAATTTGACACCCTATTCTACATGGGGGAAGATGGCCCATTATCAGTCGATCATCCGAGAGCCTGGAATTTCCTTCCCGACCGCTCCCCGGCCGGCAGGGCGGGGCTTTTGACCTGATTCAGCCAGATCGCCTTTCTTCGTGCTTTGCAGGTGTCCGGACCCGGCACATGGACCTTCCAATTCCTATCAACCTTTAGAACGGGAGGACAGAGATGGCAGATCAGAAATCAGGAAGGTTTCCGGATCCCCACGAGTTTCAGGTTCCGCCGGAGCTCGAGGGCTGGGAGGAGATGTACCCCTCGCACTATCTGTTCTCCGAACATCGGGCCGACTGGGAAAAACAGCAGTTCTGGTACCAGGACAAGATCCATGCCCCCGAACCCTGCCGCCCCTGGACCTGATCTTCCAGGAGGCCTGGCAGATCGCCCTGTCCCAGTACACCACCCGGGTCTTCTGCATCCCGCCGGCCCAGGGCATCGCCCAGCGCATGCTGGGCTGCTACCTGTACATCTGCGCCATTGCCCCGCCGCCGGAGGAGATCATCGGCGAAAAGGCCGAGCGCTTCGGCAAAGCGGGTCTTCTACGTGTTCGAGCACTACGACGAGCTGTGGGACAAGTGGCTGATCAAGTTCCAGGCCCTGGGCAAGGAAATGGAGGCGCTCAAGGTTCCCGACGAACTGCCCGAATTTCGTCCCCGAGGACCAGGTCCTGCCCGCGCCGACCGGCTGCTATGTCTCCTACGACCTCATCGAGGCCTTCGACAGGCTGGTCAACATGATGTTCAAGGGCTGGCAGTATCATTTCGAAATGCTGAACCTCACCTACCTGGCCTACCTGATGTTCGCCGACGTGGCCCGCAAGCTCTTTCCGGGCATCAGCGAAAGCGCCATCGGCAAAATGGTGGCCGGGGCCTACGTGTCCATGTTCCGCCCGGAAGAGGAGCTCTGCCGGCTGGCCCGGCTGGCCGCCAGTCGCGCGCGGCGTCGCCGACATCCTCAAAGGCGACCGCCCGTCCAAGCAGAAGATGAGCGAGCTGGGCAAGACCCCGGACGGCAGGCACTGGCTGGAGGAATACGAGAAGGCCAAGGACCCCTGGTTCTACGTCTCCTGCGGCAGCGGCTGGTTCCACCACGAGGGCAGCTGGCTCACCCACCCGGAGCATCCCCTACAGCTACATCAAGAGCTATATCGAACGGCTGGAAGACGGCGAGACAATCGAGCGCTCCCTGGACGAGATCGACACGCAGCGAGACGAGATCGTCGCCGAATACCGCGGGCTGATCAAGACCGACGACGACCGGAAGGCCTTTGACGACGCCTACAACACCATCCGCACCATCTACCGCTATGCCGAGGACCACCTGTTCTGGGTGGAGCACTGGTTCCACACCATCTGGTTCGACAAGATCAGGGAGCTTCGGGAAGCTGCTGGTCAAGAACGGGATGCTGACCGAGGTGGACGACATCTTCATGTTCAACCGCTACGAGATCCCCGAACTGCTCACCGAAGCTGGCCACCGGCTGGGCCCTGGGCGTGGACATCCCGCTGCGCGGCGCCTATTACAAGGCCAAGGCCGAAAAGCGCAAGAAGATCCTGGAAGCGGCCAGGCAACTGGAACCCAGCCGCCCGCCCTGGGCGTGCCGCCGGCAGAGGTGGCCGAACCCTTCACCGTCATGCTCTGGGGGGTGACCACCGACAAGGTCAAGGAGTGGCTCAAGGGCGCCGAGGGCGTCAGACGCCGAGGACGTGTCCGAGATCAAGGGGTTCGCCTCCTCGGCCGGCGTGGCGGAAGGGCCCGCCCGGGTGCTCAAGCTGCTCAAGGACATCGTGGATCTCCAGCCCGGCGAAATCCTGGTCTGGCCCTCCACCAACCCCTCCTGGGCGCCGGTCTTCACCAAGATCAAGGCCGCCGTCACCGACATCGGCGGACTCACCAGCCATGCGGCCATCGTCTGCCGGGAGTACGGTGTCCCTTCGGTCACCGGGACCGGTGTCGCGACGTCGGTCATCAAGACCGGAGACATCGTCCGGGTGGACGGCGACACCGGGGTGGTGACGATCGTCAAACGCGCGGGGTAGCTCATCCCGGGCTTCGCCGCGACTGCCAGCCGGCGCACCGCCTTTCCGGCAGGCCCCGTGCCTGCCGGAAAGGCCTATAACGGAAGGCAACTCATGAACTTTGTTCTAGATTTCCGAGATCTCGACCGCAGCTCGCTGCCGGTCGTGGGCGGCAAGAACGCCAGCCTGGGGGAGCTGATCCGGTCCGGCATCCGGGTGCCGCCGGGGTTTGCCGTGACCACTGCGAGCTATCTCCACTTCATCACCGCGGGGGGGATCCAGGACGCTCTGCAGGAAGCCCTGGCCGGTCTGAAAGCCGACGACGTTGCAGCCCTGGACGCCGCCGGCGCCAGGGCCCGGGAACTCATCCGCGGGGCCCCCCTGCCGGGGGACGTCGAAGAAGCCGTCGTCCAGGGCTACAGCGGGCTCTGCCAGCAGTGCGGCCTGGAAGGATTGCCGGTGGCCGTGCGCTCCAGCGCCACCGCCGAAGACCTGCCGACGGCCAGCTTCGCCGGCCAGCAGGACACCTATCTCTGGGTGCAGGGGGCGCCCAGGGTGGTGGAACGGGTGAAAGCCTGCTGGGCCAGCCTTTTTACGGCCCGCGCCATCGGCTACCGGATCCGGAACCGTTTCCCGCACGACAAGGTGCTGATCAGCGTCGGGGTTCAGAAGATGGTCAACAGCCGCTCCGCCGGCGTTATATTCACCCTCAACCCCATGAACGGCGACCCGTCCAAGGTCGTCATCGAGGGCAGCTGGGGCCTGGGCGAAACGGTGGTGTCCGGTGAGGTGAACCCCGACCATTTCGTCGTCGACAAGGTGGTCATGGAGATTTCGCAGCGCACAATTTCGACCAAGCATATCCAGTGCGTCCACGACCCGGAGCAGGATGAAGTGGTGCACCTCGGGGTGGCCGAAGATCTGCAGGGGGCCTGCTGCCTGGAGGACCAGGAAATCCGGGAACTCGTCGCAGTGGCCAAGCGGATCGAACGCCACTATGGCTGCCCCATGGACGTGGAATGGGCGATCGACAGGGATTTTGCCTTTCCGGAGAGCGTGTTCATCGTCCAGGCACGCCCGGAAACCGTCTGGAGCCAGCGCCGCAAAGAGCCCCTGATCGGCAAGAAGACCGGTTATCAGCTTCTGATGGAGCAGGCGATGAAGCGGATCAAGCTGACGGACTAGCGTCTTCCGCGCCGTAGCAGCCCGCCATCCCATCTGGAATCCGCCTCCCCGGGCCGGGGAGTGCATTGGACAGCGCAGGCCCATTGAGCCGCCTCATTGGAGGAGGCCGCGTCCTTCCTCGCCTCTGCGCGGGGCAAGAGGAGGGACCTGAGCAGAGCCGTGCCGGAGGACGGATGTCCTCCGGTCAAACATGAAAGAGGAGGAAAACGCGACCATGAAGAGCATGCGGGATTTCATCGAACAGGCTGAGGACAAGGGGTTGCTCCACCGGATCAGGGCCGAAGTGGACTGGAACCTGGAGCTGTCTCACATCGCCAAGCTCAACGAGGAGAAGGCCGGGCCGGCCCTGCTGTTTCGAAAACGTGAAAGGCTACACCACCCCGGTCATCACCAGCGTCTGCACCACCACCCAGCGGCTGGCCCTCATCATGGGCATGCCCGCTGGAGTCCACCCTGGTGGATCTCATGCGGCTCTGGGTGGAAGTAGGGCGAGACCAAGGTTCCGCCCAAGTTGGTGGACAAGCGGCCCCTGCAAGGAAAACATCCTGAAGGGCGACGAGGTGGATCTCTTCAAGTTCCCGGTCCCCAAGTGGTACCCCCTGGACGGCGGCCGCTTCTATCGGCACCGCCCACTTCGTCATCACCAAGGATCCGGACACCGGCTGGGTCAACCTGGGCACCTACCGGCTGCAGCTGCTGGACAAGGACAAGATCTGGGCACCCAGTTCATCAAGGGCAAGCACGCCGACATCATGCTCAAGAAATACCAGGCCCTGGAAGAAACCCATGCCGGTGGCCTCGGTCATCGGCTGCGATCCCCTGCTCTTCCTGCTGGGAGCGGCGCGGGTGTCGGCGTTTGTATCGGAATACGATCGTGGCCGGGGCCATCCGCGGCGAACCCATCGAGGTGGTCAAGGGCGAGACCGTTGACCTGCCCATCCCGGCCACATGCCGAAATCGTCATCGAAGGCGAGGTGGATGCCGACAAATTCATGCCAGAGGGTCCGTTCGGCGAATACACCGGTTATTATTCGGGCGTGGGCACCGATCCGCGCAATTTCATCGATGTGAAATGCGTCACCCATCGGAACAATCCGATCCTCTGGGGCACCACCGTGGGCCGGGCCGTGACCGACACCCACATGACCATGGCCCTCTCCTACGGCGCCACCCTCTGGCAGCAGCTGGTGGCCATGAAGATCCCGGGCATCAAGGCCGTCTACTGCCCGCCGGAGGGATCGGGCCGGTTCCTGGCCATCATCTCCATGAAGACAGATGTATCCCGGCCACGCCGACCAGGTGCTGACCGCGGCCATCTCCACCGAGATGGGCGCCTACGGCCTGAAGACCGTCATCGTGGTGGACGAAGACATCGATCCCTGGGACATCCCGCGGGTGATGTACGCCCTGAGCTTCCGCTTCCAGCCCAACCGTTCCCAGGTCATCAAGCGCGGCCGCGTCCACGCCGCTGGATCCCTCGCTGCCCATCAACGCCAGGGAAATCACCGGCCGGCTCCTGCTGGATGCCACCATCCCCTATGACTGGAAAGCAAAAGCCCATTCCCATCGAGCTGGATCCGGAGATGGTCAAGAAGGTTCAGGGCGCGATGGTCCGAGCTGGGGTCTGAAGTAAGCCGCATGCACCTCTGTTCGCCCGCGGCTCGGCGCCTTCTGGGAACCGAGCCGCGGGCAATCGACCTCGACCGTCCTAATTCGTACTCAACGGAGGCCGTCATGAAACCGATTCGCTACACAGAGGAAATGGTGAACGAATTCGTTCGCGACGGGTACTGGACCGAGAGACCTTTTATGATTTCTGGGACAGCAACGCCCGGGAATTCGGAGACCGGGAAGCCCTGGTGGATTCCAAATACCGGCTCACCTGGGCCGAGGCCAAGCGGCTGGTGGACGCCATCGCCATGTCCTGGGTCGAAATGGGAATCCCCAAGTTCGCCCGGATCATCATCCAGTCGCCCAACAGCGTGTACGGGTTTCTTGCCCGCATCGCCTGCGAACGGGCCGGCCTGATCTCGCTGACCGTCTATCCCTATCTGCGGCAGCGGGAACTGGAATACATGGTGGAACGGACCGAGGCCGCCGCCGTGGTCATTCTGCCATGTCTACCGCAAATTCAACTACCTGGACATGTATGCGGGGCTGCAGAAGCAGTTCCCGCATCTGAAATACATTTTCCTGTTCGACGACGAGGTTCCGGCTTCGGCCCCGGCAGGCACCTATTCCCTGACTCGCACTGGCCCAGGAGCGGGCCGCAAAGCCGATGGACGAAGGCGCTGCTGGCCGCCCGGCGGCTGGATCCCATCTGGAATGTGGCCCTGCTCACCACCACCTCCGGAACCACCGGACTTCCCAAGCTGGTGGAATGGCCCACCGCCCCCCGGGTCTGCACGTCCAAGGGCCGGGTGGACATCTGGGGACCTGAACAAGGACGACATCACCATGGCCATTGCGCCCCATGCCGGCGGCGCGGCCGGCACCCTGACCTATTTTGCCGCCCCGCTGGCCGGGGCCAAGACCGTCATGCTGGAGGAGTTCTCCCCCGAAGGGGCCCTGGCCCTGATCGAAAAGGAAAAGGCCACGGCCATCGGCGTGGTGCCCACCCACCTGGTGCGGATGCTGGAGGCCGACACCTCCAAGTACGATCTGAGTTCCCTGCGGTTTATCCGGTCGGCCGGCGGCTATCTTTCCCCCCAGATGGCCGAGGAAGCCGAAACAGGCCTTCGGGGCGTCCATCACCAGCGACCTGGGCACCCAGGACATGGGGTCGGTCTCCGGCTGCCGGGTGGAGGATTCCAAGGACCTGCGCCGCCGGACCGTGGGCCGGATGCTGCCCGGCAACAAGGTCCGGCTCCTGGACGAGAACGGGCAAGCGAGGTCCCGGAAGGGAACCCGGCGTCCTCTATTTCCGCGGGCCCCATGCACCGGCCGGCTACTACCGGGACGAGGAACTGACCGCCACGGTCTTCGACCCGGACGGCTGGACCACCACCGGCGACATCGTCAAGTTCGACCAGGGCTGTCTCTGGATCCTGGGCCGCGCCAAGGACATGATCATCCGCGGCGGCCAGAACATCTACCCGGCGGAAATCGAGGGCCTGCTCAACGATCATCCCAAGGTGGCCTCGGTGGCCGTCGTCGGCTACCCGGACAGGGAGATGGGCGAGCGGGCCTGCGCCTACGTGATCCCCAAAGCCGGCCAGAAGTTCACCTTTCGAGGAAATGGTCGAGTTCCTGAAAGGCAAGAAGATGGCCATGTTCAAGCTCCCCGAGCGGCTGGAAATCGTGGCCGAGTTTCCCACCGTGGGCGATTCCGGCAAGGTCAACAAGGAGACCCTGAAGAAGGAGATTGCGGACAAGGTCGGGGCGCGACCCTAGGACTGTTTTTCCCGACCGCGAGGCGCCCACAGAGATGGAAAAGACCGTCCTGATCGTCTCCACCCTGGACACCAAGGGTCCGGAAACCGTCTACCTGAGGGACAGGATGCGGTCCCTCGGGCTGACGACCCTGCTCATGGACGTTTCCATGCGGCCGGCGCAGGGGCTCGCCGCCTCGGCGGTCCCGGCCGACATCCCGCCGGTCGAGGTGGCCGCGGGCGGCGGGAAAGCAGCTGGAGGAAATCCATGCCTCCCGGGAGCGCTCCCGCATCACCAACCAGGTCATCGCCGGCGCGGCCCGCCTCGCGCAGGAGCTGCAGGCCCAGGGGCGCATCCAGGGGGTCATCGGGCTGGGCGGCTCCACCGGGTCGCTGATGGCCACCGAGGTCATGCGAGCCCTCCCTTTCGGTTTGCCCAAATTCATGATATCTTCCACCGCTGCGCTGCCCGGGCTTTCCACCCGCTACATCGGCACCGGCGACATCGCGCTTTTCCACTCGGTCATCGAGATTTCCGGGCTGACGCGACCGCTCCGGAATGTCCTCGATCGGGCGGCCTGCGCCGTGGCCGGCATGATCCAGGGCCCGGTCACTTCGCCGCGGGCCGACCAGAGCAAAGCCATCGCCCTGACCATGCTGGGGCCCTGCGAGAAGTGCGCCGCCGGCGTGCGCAGCGCCCTGGAGAGGCCGGGTTCCAGGTCATCGGCTTTTCCGCGGCCGGCATCGGCGACCGGGCCATGGAGGACATGATCTCCCAGGGGCTTTTCCAGGGCGTGGTGGATCTGGCCCCCGGCGGGGTGGGGGAACATCTTTTCGGCTTCATGCGCGATGCCGGCCCCGAGCGGCTGGAAGCGGCCGGGCGGGCGGGTATCCCGCAGGTCGTCTCGACCTGCAGCGTCAACCACATCACGCCGGCCAAGTCCCGCTACAAGCCCGAGTACCAGGAGCGGCGGAAATACGACCTGGACAAGTACCGCACCTGGCTGCGGCTCTCGCCGGATGAACTGCGGCAGGTGGCCGGCGCGTTCGCGGCCAAGCTGAACCCGGCCACGGCCCCGGTCCGGCTGATTGTGCCCCTGCGGGGATGGTCGTCGGTGGATGCGCCCGGCAACCCGACCTACGATCCGGAGGAGGACCGCTCCTTCCTGCATGCCCTGCGCGGGCTGCTGAAAGCCGACATCCGGATCCGGGAGGTGGACGCCAACCTGGAGGACCCGGACTTTGCCCGGGCGGTGGTGGAAGCGGCCCTGGAGATCTTCTGAGCGAACGGCACGAGGACGGGATGGAAGCCCCCAAAAACGCATCGTGGTCGGCATATCCGGAGCCAGCGGGGTCATCTACGGGGTTCGCACCCTGAAGCACCTGCGCGAGCGGGGGCTGGAGACCCACCTGGTGATCTCCGAGGCCGGCCGGCGAAACCTGGAAATCGAGACCCCTTACAAGCCTTCCGAGGTTCTCGCGCTGGCCAGCCGCCACTACGACAACCGCGATCTGGCCGCACCCCTGGCCAGCGGCTCCTTCCTGACCGGCGGCATGGTGGTGGTGCCCTGCACCGTGAAGACCCTCTCGGGGATCGCCCACTCCTACAACGACAACCTGCTGGTGAGGGCCGCCGACGTGACCCTCAAGGAGGGGCGCAAACTCGTGCTGGTGGTCCGGGAAACCCCCCTTCACAAGGGCCACCTGAAGCTCATGGCGGCCGCCGCCGACCTGGGGGCGCACATCCTGCCCCCGATCCCCTCCTTCTATCACCGGCCCCGGAGCATTGAAGACATCATCGACCAGACCATCGGAAAAATTTTCGACTACCTCGGCATCGAGCACGCGCTGTTCGACCGCTGGGGCGAGGATGCCCGAAACACGGAGGACTGAGCGCCATGCTGCTGCCCAAGTTCGACTTTCACGAGCCCGCCACCATCGAGGAAGCCTGCCAGATCCTGGCGGAGCTCAAATCAGAGGCCAGGCTGCTGTCCGGCGGAACCGACCTGCTGGTGAACATGAAGAAGAAGCTGCTCGCCCCGCGCCACGTGGTGTCCGTCTCCCGGCTGGACGAGCTGCTGGCGGTTTCCCTGGTCAACGGCGCCACCCGCCTCGGTGCCCGCCTGACGGCGGCGGAGATCGCCGTCTCGGAGCCCATCGGTCTGCGTTTCAGCGCCCTGGGTGCCGGCGCGGCCAGCCTGGGCTCGCCCCTGATCCGCAATCTGGCCACCCTGGGCGGGAACCTGGTCACGGCCCGGCCGGCGGCCGATCTGCCCCCGCCGCTCCTGGCCTACGGCGCCCGGGTGGTGCTGCGCAGGGCTTCCGGCGAGCGGACCGTGGCGCTGGATGATTTCTTCCAGGGTCCGGGGGAAACCGTCGTGGCACCGGACGAACTCCTGACCGAAATCCTGCTGGACAACCCGCCGCCCCTCACGGGAGGCGGCTACTGCAAGATCGGCGTCCGCAACACCCTGGAGATCTCGCTGGTCAACGTGGCCGCCCGGATCACCCTGGAAGACGGCGACGGCCCCATCCGCTCGGCCCGCATCGTGCTGGGGGCCGTGGCCCCGACCCCGATCCGCGCCCGCGCGGCCGAAGAAGCCCTCATCGGCGAAAGACCCTCGGAAGCCCTTTTCTCCAAGGCCGCCCAGGCCGCCGCCCGGGACAGCCGACCCATCGACGACCACCGCGCCTCGGCCGAGTACCGCCGCGCCATGGCGGCCGTGCTCACCCGGCGCGCCCTGCAGGCCGCCCATGCCGACGCCACCCAGAACTAGCGGAGACCGTTCATGAAAAAGCTCATCAGCCTCACCGTCAACGACAAAGTGTACGAAGTGGCCGTGGAGCCCAACCAGACCCTGCTCGACCTGCTGCGCGACGAGCTGGGCCTGACCGGAACCAAGCAGGGCTGCGACGTGGGCGACTGCGGCGCCTGCACGGTGCTCCTGGACGGCAAGGCGGTCAATTCCTGCCTGGTGCTGGCCGTGCAGGCCGACGGCCGCGACGGTCCTGACCATCGAGGGGCTCGAAACCGCCGAGGGGCTGCACCCCATTCAGCAGGCCTTTGTGGATCACGGGGCCATCCAGTGCGGCTTCTGCAGCCCGGGCATGATCCTCTCGGCCAAGAGCCTGCTGGACCGAACCCGCACCCGAGCGAAACCGAAATCCGCACGGCCATCTCCGGCAACCTCTGCCGCTGCACCGGCTACCAGAAGATCGTCGAGGCCATCCGGGATGTGAGCGAACCGCCTCCGAACCGAACGATTCCCCAGGGATCCTGATCCCTGCAGAGAGGAGAGATCCATGAGCGAATATGACGTCATCAACAGGCGCGCCGCGCGCCTGGATGCCCCGGACAAGGCCACCGGCCGGGCCAAGTACGTCGACGACCTGTCGCTGCCCGGCATGCTCTACGGAGCCCTGCTGCAAAGCCCCCTCGCCCACGCCCGCATCCTTCACATCGACACCTCGCGCGCCAGACGCCTGCCCGGCGTCGAGGTCGGTGGTCACGGCCGAGGATGCCGGCCTGGTGCCCTACGGGGTCAGCCCGGCGCGCTACGATGAGACCCTGTTCTGCCACGACAAGGTCCGCTACGTGGGGGACGAGATCGCGGCCGTGGCCGCGGTGGACCTGGAGACCGCCCTGGAAGCCGTCAGCCTGATCAAGGTGGACTACGAAGAGCTGCCGGCCGTCTTCACCCCCGAGGAGGCCATGGCCGAAGGCGCGCCCCAGCTCCACGAACGCTTCCCGGGCAACCTCTGCGCCGAGGTGCACCAGGAATTCGGGGACGTGGAGGCGGCCTTCAAGCAGTGCGACCTGATCCGGACCGACACCTTCCTCAACAAGCGCCAGGACGCGGCTTTCTGGAGCCCAACGGCTGCATCGCCGACTTCGACCTTCAGGGCAGCTGACCCTCTACACCTCCACCCAGGCTCCCCACTACGTGCAGCGGACGGTGGCCATGGTGCTGGGGCTGCCCGTGGGCAAGGTGCGGGTGGTGAAACCCTACGTGGGCGGCGGCTTCGGCCCCAAGGCGGCGGCCTCGCCGCTGGAGCTGAGCGCCTGCCTGCTTTCCATGAAGACCGGCAAGCCGGTCAAGATGAACTACTCCCGGGAGCAGGTGTTCCTTTACTCCCGCGGCGCGGCACCAGTTCTTCCACACGTTGACCACCGGCGTGAAGAAGGACGGCACCCTGATGGCCCTGGAGAACGAATGCCACCTGGAAGGCGGGGCCTACGCCAGCTTCGGCATCGCCACGGTCTATTACGCCGGCTCCCTGCTGGGCGGCGCCCTACCAGCTGCCCAACATGAAGTACGACGGCTACCGGGTCTACACCAACAAGCCGGCCTGCGGCGCCCAGCGGGGCCACGGCGGCGTGGCGGCCCGGGCCGGCTTGGAGCAGCAGCTGGACTGTCTGGCCGAGGAGCTGGGCATGGACCCGGTGGAATTGCGGCTGAAGAACATCATGGAGGCCGGCGATGTGACCTGCAACGACTTCAATATGAGCAGCCTCGGCATGAAGGAATGCATCGAGGCGGTCGCGCGACGGTTCCGGCTGGAAGGAGAAGAAGGGAAAGCTGCCGAAAGGCAAGGGCATCGGCATGGCCTGCGGGTTCTTTGTCTCCGGTGCCGGCTATCCCATCTACCGTTCCGACACCTACCACTGCACGGTGGTGATCAAGCTGAGCGAAGACGGCGGCACGGTGCACGTGCTCACCGGCTCGGCCGAGATCGGCCAGGGATCGGACACGGCCATGGCCATGATCGCCGCCGAGGCCCTGGGGGTGCCGCTCGCCGACGTCCGGGTGACCTCCGGCGACACCGACCTGAGCGTGGACCTGGGGGCCTACTCCAGCCGCCAGACCCTGATGACCGGCCATGCCACCAAGGAGGCGGCCGAGGACGTCAAGCGGCAGGTGCTGGAGGTGCTGGCCGCGATCTGCTGACAGATGCCGATCGAGGAAATGGACGTCAAGCGGGGTCTGATCGTTTTCAAGGGCCGCCAGCCGGACTTCACCGGCCTGCGGGTCAGCTACGTCAAGGAACACCGCGGCTGGACCGACAACCCGGCCGAAGGCCCGCTCACCTTCAAGGAAGCCGCCCGGATGGCCTACCTGGAGCGGGGCACCATCGTGGGGACCGGGAAATACAAGCCCGCCAAGCTGGGCGGCGAGTTCAAGGGCGCCACCGTCGGCACCTCCCCGGCCTACGGCTGCTCGGCCCAGGTGGTGGAAGTGAGCGTGGACCTGGAAACCGGGCAAGGTCACCGTGGACAGCATGACCGACGCCCACGACTGCGGCTTCGCCATCAACCGGACCTCGGTGGAGGGCCAGATGGAGGGGTCGCTCTCCATGGGGCTGGGCGAGGCGCTCTTGGAAGAGGTCAAGTTCGACGGAAAGGGCCGCATCCTGAACGCCAGCCTGGGGGAATACAAGATTCCGACCGCCCTGGACATGCCCAATGTGGACTGCATCATCGTGGAAAGCAACGAGCCCAACGGACCCTTCGGCGCCAAGGAGGTGGGCGAGGGCGCCATCATGCCCACCATCCCGGCCATCCTCAACGCCGTCTACGACGCCACCGGCGTGCGGATCTGGGAACTGCCCCTGACCCCGGAGCGGGTCTACCGGGCGCTGAAGGAGAAGGAAGAGAAGGGTCACCTGCCGGCGTGAAGTGCCGGCGAAACACGGGTCTGGTGTACTGACAGTTTGGCCATTCTTTTATTTCTTGGGGAAATACCTCGCATCGCTTATGTTTATGAAATCTGAATCTTGAGTCCAAATGGTAGCGTCGAATTGTTTTGCGGTTGCTAGAATAATACTGTCAGCCATTGGAAGATTGTGCGCTAGACTTAGTTTTGAGGCATTAATCGCCAGTAAAGCTGTTAGCTCCACAACCGTTCCTTTTCCCATGGCAACGGCTGCTTGTAATGCTTCATTCTCACTGGACTCTCGGAGAACTACCTTGAAGACCTCATATATCGTTACCGTTGGGACAACGAGCGAAGCCGTGTCATTCAAAGGGGTTAGGAAATGCTTGGCATTCGGTTCGTCTGCAAAATATGCAAGCCAACCTGAAGAATCGACAATGTTCATACTCTCTCTTCCTCTCGTTCGAACTCCGTATTTATGCCTTTCAGAAACCCGCGGAGCTCTTTAATATCTCGTTCTGGAATAAGTTCGATCCGCCCATTATATTCTACGACCTGCATTTTTTGACCGGGGCGAAGCTGTAAGGACTCCCTGACGGCCTTTGGTATGACGACTTGATACTTCGGTGATACGGTTACAGTTTGCATGTCAAAACCTCCATCGATATTATTTCGTATTACAGTAACATGATCGATAAGATTTGTCAATTTCATAGATGGCCAACGTTTAAGCTCAGCCCTCGCTGTTAAGCGATCGGTCTGAAGCGCCAAGTTTGGCTTCCTCGAAACGTCACCGCACAGGGTTGGTTAGTGATGCGATTCGAGAAACCGCTTCGGCCATAGCTCCGGGCTTATGTCAGAAATGATATAACCATTGAATATTCCTGAATTTCGTTGACACCCAATGCCGGCCGCGGCTACCATGGCCGCTGCGACCGACGGAGCGCGGCTCCGGTGCACACCGGAGACGGCCGTTATTGCCCAAGCGCAGCCAATGGGCATCTCTTTCAACCTGTCGCCAAAGGAGGGCATCCATGGACAAAATCCTGAGAATCAACATGAGTGCCGAGGGCGGACCCCAGGTCAGCCAGACGCCCCTCGGTGATTACGCCGGCCTGGGCGGCCGGGCCATGACATCGGCCATCGTGTCCAAAGAGGTCCCGCCCCTCTGCCACCCGCTGGGTGAGGACAACAAGCTGGTGATCGCCCCCGGGCTCCTGAGCGGCACCATCGCCGCCATGTCGGGCCGGCTCTCGGTGGGCTGCAAAAGCCCGCTGACCGGGGGCATCAAGGAAGCCAACGCCGGCGGGCAGCCGTCCCAGATGCTGGCCCGGCTCGGGTATGCGGCCGTGGTTCTGGAAGGGAAACCCAAGGACGGCGCGCTTTACAAGGTGCTCATCAGCCCCGACGGAGTCAAAATCACGCCGGCCGACGGCCTCAAGGGGCTCGGCAACTATGACCTGGTGGAAAAAATCAAGGCCGAGCACGGCGACAAGGTCAGCTGCATGTCCATCGGCCAGGCCGGCGAAATGAAGCTGGCGGCGGCCTCCATCGCCTGCACCGACATGGAGATGCGCCCCACCCGGCATGCCGGCCGCGGCGGGGTGGGCGCGGTCATGGGTGCCAAGGGCGTCAAGGTGATCGTCATCGACGACAGCGGCGCCAAGATGCGCCCGCCCAAGGACCCGGAGAAGTTCAAGGCCGCCAACAAGGAGTGGGTCGCCGGGCCTGAAGAAGAACCCCACCACCGGCAAGGGCCTGCCGGCCTACGGCACCAACGTCCTGACCAACGTGATCAACGAGGCCGGCGCCTACCCGACCCACAACTTCCTGTGGGGCCGCTTCGACGGCTGCTCGGCCATCAGCGGCGAGACCCAGGCCGAGACCGAAACCGCCCGCGGCGGGCTCGGCCACCCACGGCTGCCACCGCGGCTGCATCATCCGGTGCTCCGGCATCTTCCACGACAAGGACGGCCACTACGTGACCAAGCAGCCGGAATACGAAACCGTCTGGGCCCACGGCGGGAACTGCGGCATCGACGATCTGGACGCCATCGCCCGGCTGGACCGGATGGACGACGACTTCGGGCTGGACACCATCGAGATGGGCGCCACCGTGGCGGTGGCCATGGACGCCGGCCTGGCCAAGTTCGGCGACGCCCAGGCGGCCATCGACCTGGTCAAGCAGGTGGGTCAGGGAACGCCCCTGGGCCGCATGCTGGGCAGCGGCGCGGCCGTCACCGGGCAAGGTCTTCGGGGTCGAGCGCGTGCCCGTGGTCAAGGGCCAGGCCATGCCGGCCTACGACCCGCGCGGGATCCAGGGCATCGGCGTGACCTACGCCACCACCACCATGGGGGCGGACCACACCGCCGGCTACGCCGTCATGCCACCAACATCCTGAAGGTGGGCGGCGACGTGGACCCGCTGACCCCCGAGGGCCAGGTCGAGCTGTCGCGAAACCTCCAGATCGCCACCGCGGCCATCGACTCCACCGGCATGTGCCTGTTCATCGCCTTTGCCATCAGGGACCAGCCGGAAACCTTTCAGGCCCTGCTCGACATGCTCAACGCCTTTACGGTCTCAGCCTGACCGCCGATGACTGACTCGCGCTCGGCCAGTCGGTGCTGCGGAACGAAAGGGACTTCAACGCCCGCGCCGGTTTCACCGCCGAGCAGGACCGGCTGCCCGAGTTCTTCCAGAAAGAGCCGCTGCCGCCCCACAACATCACCTTCCAGGTGTCGGACAAGGATCTGGACTCGGTGTTTAATTTCTAAACCTGACGCATTAACGGCCGGGGCCCCTTCCGGGGCCCCGTTTCGTTTGGGGGAGCCGCGCCCGCATGCACCGCGTCCAGCTGCAGATTGAACCGGCCGCTTTCCGCCACTGGTTCCCGCTGTTGCAGACCGGGGTGCGGGTATCAGCTGCGCTCCGGGGCCAGTATCCGCGAATTCCTGTGCCAGGAGCTGGGCCTGGATCCGGCCTACGTGGAGGCGCGCGTTCAGACCGTCCTGCTGGACGGCAAACCGGTGGACGACCTCCAAGCCGCCCGTCTGGGCCCGGGGGCCGTGCTGGCCCTCTCGGGACCCATGCCCGGGCTGGCGGGCGCCACCCTGCGGCGCGCCGGGTTTTTCGCTTCGCTTCGTTACCAGATTTCCCATGCCCCCGGAACCAGCCGGGACGCCGAGGGCGGAGCCTTTCTGACCCTCAAGCTCTTCAATGTGCTCATCCGCGAGCTGGGACCCCGCCTGTTCGAAAGGGGTGTCGTGATCAGCGGCAGGGAACTGAAGAGCGTTCTGGGGCAGGGGGAAGAGGCCCTGCGCGGCCTCCGCGGCGCCTGGATCGATGAGCGTCGCATCGAGCCTCTCGAGATGGCCGAGGCATTCCGCGCGGACGAAGACCTTGAGATGAGAATCGAGGTCGCAGAGTAGCAGGCTGCCGCAAAGTGCTCCAGATGCAAGGCGTCCGAAATCTTGACGAACGAGGCGTACGGCGCAGTACGGCGCAGTGAGGAGGGATGAGGACAACGCCGCAGATGAGCGCTTTGCGGCAGCCTGCCTAGCCGCCGGCGACCGGCGGGAAGACCCCCACCCGATCCCCTTCCCTGAGCTTCGCCTCGGGTTTGGCGTGGACGCCGTTCAGAAACACGACCTTCACCGCATCGGCGGGAACGCCCAGCTGCCCCAGCAGCTCGGAGATCGTGGCCCCCTCGGCCACCTCCGCCAGTTCGGGGTCGCCCGCCGCTGCTGACGGCTGATACCGGGACAGGGAGGCATACAGGTTGAGACGGATTCTCATGATTGACTCCGATTCCTTGATAACCCCGGCCGCGGTTCCTGTCAACTGCTGAGACGGCGAACTGGGAAATGGCGACTGAAACCAAGAGAGAGCCGGACCGCCTGATCCTCCGGCCGGCCTCATCCGCCGGGGATCTGGCGCTCATCCGACAGCTCTTCGAGGAATACGCCGGCTCGCTGGATTTCGATCTGGGGTTTCAGGAATTCCGGACCGAACTGGAATCCCTGCCCGGCATTTACGCCCCCCCGGCCGGGTGCCTGCTGCTCGCCTGCCGGCGCGGGCAGACAGCCGGCTGCGTGGCGCTGCGCAGCCTGGGCGGGGGAGCCTGCGAGATGAAACGCCTGTTCGTCAGGCCCCGGTTCCAGGGCCTGGGCATCGGCCGATGCCTGGCTCAGAAGATCATTGCGCAGGCCAGCCGGATGGGCTACCGTCGAATGCGCCTGGACACCGTCCCGGCCATGGCCAGGGCCCGCGCGCTCTACGCCGCGCTCGGGTTCCGGGAAATCGCACCTTATTGTCACAACCCGATCGCGGGGGCCTTGTTCCTGGAACTGAACCTCAGAGGAGCCGCCGAGAATGAACAGACACGCTGAACGCATCGAGACCAAGCTGATCCACGCCGGTGAGCTGAAACCGCGGGTGGCGGGCGCCGTCTGCCTCCCGATCTTTCAGTCCGCCATGTTTGAATACGCCGGCGAAACCAGCTACGACGACCTGCGCTACATCCGGCTGAACAATACCCCCAATCACCTGGTGCTGCACCGCAAGCTGGCGGCGCTGGAAAACGCCGAAGCGGCCCTGGTGACCGCCAGCGGCATGGCCGCCATTGCGACGACCCTGCTGACGGTACTCAAGGCGGGAGACCACCTGCTGGCCCAGGGCAACCTCTACGGCGGCACCCACGATTTCATCACCCGGGATCTGGGGGACTACGGGATCCTCTTCGACTTCATCGGGCCGGATCCCAGCAGCTGGAAGGCCCAGCTGAAACCCACCACCCGGGCGGTCTACGTGGAAACCATGACCAACCCGCTGCTGCAGGTGATCGACCTGCAGGCGGTGGCGGCCTTTGCCCGGGAGCAGGGCCTGGTTTCGCTCATCGACAACACCTTCGCCAGTCCGATTCATTTCCGGCCGCCGGAATGGGGGTTCGACCTGTCCATCCACAGCTGCACCAAGTACCTCAACGGCCACTCGGACATCGTGGGCGGCGCCGTCATCGGTTCGGCCGCCTGGGTCGAGCGCGATCACCCACCGCCTCAATCACCTGGGCGGGTCCATGGATCCCCACGCCTGCTTTCTGCTGCACCGGGGCCTGAAGACCCTGGCCCTGAGGGTCAGGTTCCAGAGCCAAAGCGCCCTTCGAATCGCCGAGTTTCTGGAATCGCACCCATCCGTGGCCCGGGTGAACTACCCGGGCCTGCGAGAACCACCCGGCCCACGCGCTGGCGTCGCGGCTCTTCGACGGCTTCGGCGGCATGCTGAGCTTCGAGCTCAAGGGCGACCTGGAAACGGCGGAACGCTTCCTGGCCCGCACCACGATCCCCATCATCGCCCCCAGCCTGGGCGGGGTGGAGACCCTGCTGACCCGGCCGGCCGTCACTTCCCACGCCGGGCTTGTGCCGGCGGAGCGGCGGCGGCTCGGCATCAGCGACACCCTGATCCGGATGTCGGTGGGCATCGAAAACCCCGACGACCTGATCGCCGACCTGCAGGCGGCCCTGCAGGGATAGCCGTCCCGCACTTCACCTGTCAAACCGAGGATCCAGGCAGAGCGCCGGACCGAACCGGGCTGGCATCGTTTCTGGCGGCTTGGGCTGCGTGGGGACTCCTCCGGCCCGAACCTGCGCCTCTGCTTCGTGTCTCCCTCGACGCCGACTGCGCCCAGCGTCTGACGCTCTGATGTCCCGAGGCCGACGGAGATGGTCAGATGCAAGGCATCCGAAACCTCGAGGAATGAGGCGTACCGTGAAGTACGCCGCAATGACGAGAGGTGAGGATAACGCCGCAGATCGCCGTTTCCCGTCGGCCTCGCTAGGTCTTCTCGAGGGTCGTGTACTGAAGGTGAAGCAGCTTGCGGCCGGCGCTGCGAAAGAAAACCTCCACCTTGTCGCCGTCCACAAACTTGGACACGACGCCGGCGCCGAAGGCCGGGTGACGGACCCGGTCCCCGGGGCCGAACCCCGGCGACCCCTTTTTTCCGGCTCCCGCAAGGCGGGACGCCCTTCCGCCTGCGGACCGGCCGGCCGGCACCTCCTCGGCCCCCTGCCAGGCGCCGGCCGAGGCCTGGACCAGCACGCCGGGCGGCAGCCCCTGGAGAAAGGAGGAGAGCCCGTTTCCGCCGCCCGGGTTCCGATACCCGCCCCAGGCCGGCAGGTATTCCTGGCCGGGATAGACGACAATCAGCTGATCCTTGGCCCGGGTGGCCGCCACGTACATGAGCCGCCGCTCCTCTTCCAGGGCCGCCGGGTTCTGGCAGGCGCGGGCGGGCGGAAAGCGCCCCTCCATGGCCCAGATGATGTAGACCACCGGCCACTCCAGGCCCTTGGCCGAATGCACGGTCGACAGGGTCAGCAGGTCTCCGGCCTCGCCGGTTTCCAGGTCCTGGGAACTGCTGGGCGGCTCCAGCACCAGATCGTCCAGGAAACCCCGCAGCCCGCCGTAGCGGGCGGCCATGGGGATCAGCTGTTCCAGCTCTTTCTGGCGCCGCGGGTGGTCGTCGTAGCGCTCCTTGAGCCGCGGCAGGTAAAAGGCCATCACCTGCTCGACGGCCTGCTCGGGAGCCTTGACCCGCGCCTTGACCGCCGCCAGCAGGCTCCCCAGCGACTTCAGTTCGCGCTCCGCCTTGCCCGCGCCCGGCCATTGGCCCACCTGTTCCGCGGGAACCTGGGCGGCCCCCATCCACTCCATGATGGCCCGGCTCCTGCTCCGGCCCACGTTTCTGACCAGCCGCAGGACCCGGATCCAGCTGACCGCGTCGTCCTGGAAGACCACCACCCGCAGGCAGGCCAGGAAGTCCTTGATGTGGGCCGATTCCAGGAACTTGAAGCCCCCGTGCTTCACATAGCGGATCCCCTGGCGCGTCAGCTCGGCCTCGAGCTCGAAGGAGTGGTAAGCGGCCCGGAACAGCACCGCCTGGTCCTGCAGGGAGTGTCCGGCGTGCAGCCGCTCCAGGATCTGACGGCACACGAACAGCGCCTGCTCCGGCTCCGAGCGGGTGTCCACGACCTTCGGCGGCTCTCCGCCGCCGCGCTCGGTGAACAGGCACTTGGTGTATTTCTCGCGCGCCTGCGCCATGATGGCGTTGGTCAGAGTCAGGATCGGCTGGGTGGAGCGGTAGTTCTGCTCCAGCTTGATGATCTTCACTTCGGGAAACTGGCGCGGGAAATCGAACATGTTCCGGTAGTCGGCGCCCCGGAAGGAGTAGATGGACTGGGAGTCGTCCCCCACCGCCATGACGTTGCGGTGATCGGCGGCCAGCCACCGCACGATGTCGGCCTGAACCCGGTTGGTGTCCTGGTACTCGTCCACCATCACCTGGGTGTACTGCCGGCTCAGTTCGCCCCGGACCTCCTCCTGCGCGGCCAGCAGGCTGCGGAAGTGCAGGATCAGGTCGTCATAGTCCATCATCTGGTGGGTTCGCTTGTAATCGGCATACAGCTTTTCCAGCCGATTGATCTGCGGAACGAACTCCAGGAACTGGCCGTACTCATCGAGCACGCACTTCTCGACCGGTTCCTCCAGGTTGGCCGCCTTGCTCAGCATGCTGGCCAGGGTGCCGCGCTTGGGAAAGCGCGGCAGCCCCTTGGGCAGGTGCAGGTCCGGCAGCAGGGAGTGCAGCACCTCTTCCATGTCGGAACGGTCCAGGACCGCAAACCCCCTGGAAAACCCGATGCGCTCGGCGTGGACCCGCAGCACCCGGTGGGCCAGGGAGTGAAAGGTGCCGCCGGAAACGAAGCGGCACCCGGGATCGGCCAGCCCGGCGGCCCGGTCCAGCATCTCCTGGGCCGCCTTGCGGGTGAAGGTCAGGAGCAGAATGGCTTCCGGCGGAACCCCGCTTTCCACCAGGCGCGCAACCCGGTAGACCAGCGTCCGGGTCTTGCCGCTGCCGGCGCCGGCAATCACCAGGACCGGACCCTGAAGCGTCATCACCGCCTCGAGCTGGGCAGGGTTCAGGAAATCCTCGTATTGGATCCGGTTTGCCGGAAAAAGCTTGGGTTTCATCTCGCCTCGCATGGATATGACGAACGCTCCATCGTTTCAAAGCGCCGACTTCAGTCCGGGAAATGCAAGTCAGGGCCGGGAAATAAATCCGAAGCACCAAATCCGAAATCCGAAACAATATCAAAATTCCAATGCTCCAAACGGCGCAAAGAAAACTGGTCAGATGAGCTCCCCTCGCTGTTTTGAATTTCTGTCATTTGAACCTTGGCTGTGTTTCGGGTTTTGATATTCGGATTTCGGATTTCCGCGTCTCCAGGGACATCTCTCTGGTACTGCTTCCGGAGCTTCCTCTAACGGTTCGGCACGCTGTGCTCAAACGTTGCGGCCCGGGTTACGGCCGGAGGAGCACTTCATACAGGAGGAGGAACAGGAGGGCCGCCAGGAGCAACAGCACCGCCAGCGGGATCAGCCCCGCCAGCACGAGGCGCAGGTAGCTGCTCGCATGCACTTCACGCAGGCCGATGACCTGCACCGTCAACTGCCACCCCAGGGCGATCCAGCCGCCCGCCAGCGGGATCAGGGTCCACAGCTGAGCGGCCTGGGAATAGGCGACAACCCGGAAAGTCCCTTCGAAACCGCTCTTCCCCGCCCCCACCACGAGCAGGCAGACATGCACGGCGGCACTGTAGAGCAGCATCCCGATCGTGACCGCCAGCGGGATGACGACCAGCAGCAGCAGAAACACCCGGCCCACGGTCAGATGCGCGAGCAGACCCCCGCCCCGCTCGCTCATCCCCCCGGCGACCAGGACAAACTGCCAGAAAAGGCCGAACATGGCCCCCATGGCCCCGGCCAGCAGACCGAAGGCCAGCGGTTCCCTGAACCCACCCCGGAAGCTGCGGTCTTGAAAGAGGCGGGCCGGCGAAAACAGCACCGTTCTGAACGTGCCGAAGATCGCCGGCGCCAGCCCGAGCTGCGGGCGCCTTTCCCAGGCCGGCTGCGTCTTTTCGTCGACTTCGGGCGGGCCGCCGGCCGCGTCACAGGCCGCCCCGGCGCCCGCCAGCTCGAAGCGCCGGGAGCAGCGCGGGCAGGTCGCCCCGCGGACGCCGGCCGGGATGCGCTCGCGCGGCACGCTCCGGGTGTACCCGCAGTGGGGGCACTGCAGCTCGAGGTTCATGGCTCTTTCGCGCCCTCCCGGATGAGCCGGGCAAGCGATTTCTTCTCGGACCAGCGCCTGAAAAACCCGATCACCCCGCGCTCGGCCGAGCGGTCCAGCAACCGGTCCCTGAACTCCAGGCCCTCCCGGGTGGCCAGGGCCTCTTGCAGGCACCCTTTGCGCTCCGGGCAGGCGAAGCACCCCGCCCTCACCTCCCGCAGGCCCGCCTCACCCTCCGGAAACACCTCTTGCAGAATACCGAAGCACTCGCGCTCGGCCATGTCTTCTCCCTGCCTTCCCCGGGCCGCCCCCCGGGCGCAGCCCCGACAGCCCCGGGAATGACCCGGATTCCTTTTCATCATCGAGAGTTATCCGCCTCCCCACCTATTGCCATATTGCCCAATTCCGTTGACAATGCCAAGCCCAAAAACTATGATCCAGCGCCATGAAGCGGGCAAACCGATTATATCTCATCCGCCACGGGCAGACCCGGGGGTACGAGAACTACCCGGTCTACGGTCACACGGATGCCGAACTAACCGACACGGGCATGCTTCAGCTCCAGCAACTCGCCGAGCGGCTGCGCTTCGCCCCCCTCCACGCCATCTACTGCAGCGACCTGCAGCGCTCACTGCAGGGGGCCCGCATGATCGCCCGCTATCACGACGTGCCCCTGCATTCGCTGGTTGAGCTGCGGGAGATGTTCTTCGGCGACTGGGAGGGGTTGAACCTGAAAGACATCCGGGACCGCTTCCCCGAGCAGCTGAGCCGCCGCGCCGAGGACCTGGTCGGTTTCGCACCGCCCGGCCGGGGGGAATCGCTGGCCGGGTTCGCCGGCCGGGTGAACGCCTGCTTCCAGGGTATCCTGGCGGCCCAGGCGGACAAGGACATCGCCATCGTCGCCCATGGCGGTGTCAACCGGGTGCTCCTGTGCGGCGCGCTGGGAGTGGACCTGGCGGGCATGTTCAGGATCCAGCAGGACTACGGCTGCCTGAACATCATCGACTATTTTTCCGACAACGCCGTCGTCCGCCTGATGAACGGCTGAGCGGCGGCCGCACGTATCTGAATGCAAGGAGGCAGGTCATGGAAACCATCAAAGTGTCCGATCTGATGGTGCCGCTTGAGGAGTACGCCACGGTCTCCCAGGAGGCCACCCTGTACGAAGCGGTCCTGGCGCTGGAAACAGCCCAGGAAGAGCTCGACCGCTCGCGCTATCACTATCTGCACCGCGCCATCCTGGCGCTGGACCGGGACGGCCGGGTCGCGGGCAAGATCAGTCAGCTGGATGTCCTGCGGGCCCTGGAACCCAAGTATGCCGAACTGGGTGACACCACCCGGCTGGCCCGGGGCGGCTTCAGCCTGCAGTTCCTCAAGTCCATGCAGCAGCGCTACGGCCTTTTTGCCCAGCCTTTCACGGATGTCTGTTCAAAAGCGGGCCAGCTCCGGGTGAAGGACTTCATGCACACGCCCGGCGAAGGGGAGTTCGTAAGCGAGGATGCGTCGATCGGGGAAGCCATCCACATGCTGGTCATGGGTCATCACCAGTCCCTGCTGGTCACCCGGGGCAAGGACATTACGGGCATCCTGCGGCTGACCGACGTGTTCAAGCACGTCTTCCAGACCATGAAGGCCTGCCAGCTCTGAGCCGGGGAAATGCCGTCGGGGCCCGTAAGGACCCCAGGACCGCGCAGACTGAAACTCGATCCATGTGGAACCGGGTCACCCTCCGGGAACGGATATACCTGATCCTCGCCGGTCTGATCTCCATCACCCTGGTGGGCGGCCTGGTGATGGTCTGGTATACCTACCGCATGGAAGATCTCTTCGCCAGGGTCCTGGACCGCAACATCGCCGCCTTCCAGGCGGCCGAGGCCCTGGAAACGGCCCTGGTCAATCAGAAGGGACTGGTCTCCTACTATTTCCTGGAGGGGGACCCCCGCTGGCTGAAGCAGCTGGAAGCCCTTCGGCAAGCGTTCGACAACCGTCTGACGGAGGCGCGGTCCGCGGCCGAGTCCCAGGAGGAACGCGAAGCCGTCGACCGCATAGAAGCCGAGTACAGCCAATACATCCGCTCCAAGGACCAGGTGATCGCCCGGTACCTGCGGGGCGACCGTGACGGCGGCGCACAGCTGCACAAGGAGGTGCGCCAGCGGTTCTTCCGCATCCTCGAGCTTTGCGACGCCTACAAGGCCGTCCACAAATACCGGATCCAAGCCCTCAGGCTGGAGACTCAGAGCCAGGCCAAGAAACTCCGCCTGGTAGCTGCCACGGCGATCCTGTTGGTCTTTCTGCTCGGGATCCTGATGGCCTTCATCCTGATCCGGCGGATCCTGAAACCTGTGCGCGACCTGGTCCACGAAACCGGTCCGGAGGGAACCCCCGCCCGGCCCCGCGATGAGGTCCGGGCCCTGAGCCGGAGCGTTCGGAGTCTCCTGGAGGACCGGGAGCAGACCCAGTTCGAACTGGCCAGGAGCCGGGAAACGCTGCTGCAGTCCGAAAAGATGGCCCTGATGGGAAAGCTGGCCGCCGGAACCGCCCACAGCATCCGCAACCCCCTGACCTCGGTGAAGATGCGGCTGTTCTCGCTCAGCCGCAGCGAGGACCTCAGACCGTCGCAGCAGGAGGACCTGGAGGTCATCTCCGAGGAGATACGGCACATCGACAACATCGTCCAGAACTTTCTGGAATTCGCCCGGCCGCCGAAGCTCAAAATGCAGCGGATGAACCCTTCGGATGCGGTGGATTCGGCTCTCCAGCTTCTGAAACACCGGTTGCAGTCCTACGATGTGAGGCTGGTCACGGTCCGTTCCCAGGCCTTGCCCGACGTCCAGGCCGATCCCGAGCAGTTGAAAGAAGTGATCGTGAACCTGGTGGTGAATGCCTGCGAGGCCATGGAAAAGGGGGGAGAAATCGAGATCCGGGAAGAAGCCGACACGGCTCCCGGGTCCGCTCCCGGCATCCGCATCCAGATCAGGGACGAAGGGCCGGGCATACCGCCTGCCCTGCGCAGCCGGGTGTTTCAGCCGTTCTTCACCACCAAGGGGGAGGGGACCGGCCTCGGGCTGAGCATCGCCGCCCGGATCATCGAGCAGCACGGGGGAAAGATCGAGCTGCAAGACAGGCCGGGCGGCGGGGCCGTTTTCGTGATCCGGTTGCCCGCGGCCGCTCAGGATCGCTGAGGCGGCTGAATCCCGCGGCGCAGGAACTCTGGCGCCGCCTCCTGTCCCCAACTGCAGCCCGGCCGACCCGGGAGGAGGCTGACGGTGAACCGAATTCTGATCATCGATGACGACGACCAGCTCCGCCGGAGCTTCACCCGACTGCTCTCCGAGGAAGGTCTCCGGACGGAGAGCGCCGCCTCCGGGGAAGCCGGGCTGGAGATGGTCCGCCAGCGGGTTCCCGATCTCATCATCCTCGACATGCGGCTGCCGGGCATGAACGGTCTCGAGACCTTTCGCCGGATCCACGAGCTGGAACCCAAGCTCCCGGTCATCATCATGACGGCCTACGGCACGACCGAAACCGCCATCGAGGCCACCAAGCTGGGCGCCTACGACTACGTGCTCAAACCCTTCGACATCCCCGACATGCTGGTCATCATCCGGCAGGCGCTGGAGGCCGGGCGGTTCATGCGCTCGCCGGTGAGCGTCAACGTGTCCCCGGCAGAGGCTTCCCGGGAAGCCCTCATCGGCCGCAGCCGGCCCATGCAGGAGGTCTACAAGGCCATCGGGCGGGTCTCGCCCACCGACGCCACCGTGCTCATCCGGGGCGAATCCGGGACGGGCAAGGAACTGGTGGCGCGCGCCGTCTACCAGCACAGCCTGCGAGCTGAAACCCCCTTCCTGGTGATCAACTGCGTCGCCATTCCCGAGGGTCTGCTCGAGAGCGAGCTTTTCGGCTACGAAAAAGGCGCTTTCACGGGCGCGGTCCACCGGCGTGTCGGAAAAATCGAACAGGCGCACAAGGGCACCATCTTCCTGGACGAGATCGGCGACATGCCCCCCAGCATCCAGGCCAAGATCCTGAGACTGCTCCAGGAGAAAAGCATCGAGCGACTGGGCGGCCGGGAAACCATCCCGGTGGATGTGCGCATCATCGCGGCCACCAACCGGGATCTGGAAGCCGCCATTGCCGCGGGCCGCTTCCGCGAGGATCTGTACTACCGGCTCAAGGTGGTCACCATCTGGCTCCCGCCCCTTCGGGAAAGGGCCGAGGACATCCCCCGGCTGGTGGACTATTTCCTGGCCAAGTACGCCGTCGAGGTGGAAGCCGACAACCCGGGAATGGAGGCCGAAGCCAGCGCGGTCCTGAAAGCCTATCCCTGGCCCGGCAATGTGCGGGAACTCGCCAACACCATCAAGAAGGCGCTCATTTTCAATCGCGGGGGCCCGTTGAACGTCGATGAGATCTCCCAGCTCATCTCGGAGAGGTCGCCGATCCGGGCGGCCGAGGAGGATGGCCTGACTCAGGCGCTGCGGGAATGGGTGCGCCGGGCCATCACCGGCAAAGAAGCGGAAGCCCTGTTCGATTCCTGCATGGAGCGCTTTGCCAGCCTGGTGATCAGCGAGGCGCTCACCCTCACCGGCGGCAACCGCTCCAGAGCCGCCAAGCTCCTGGGGCTGTCGCGGCCCACCCTGCACGCCAAAATCGACCGGTATCGGCTGCGGTTCGAAACCTCCATCCGGGAGGACACCCCGGATCCCTGATCCTCCTTCCCGGCCTGCTCCTCCCCCTGCCCGGTTGACAGGCTGTAAAAAAACCCGACAGCACCCGTCCCGACTCAGGTCTCCGGCCTCGTGCCCGTCTCCGGTTACTGCCTTTTATTCCGGCAGGTTGAATCCCCTGCCGCCCTCTGTCCCGGCTGGCACGGGCGTTGCTTTTCACAGATCCTGCGGAACGGCCCCCCGCACCCCCGGGGGGACTGACGCAAACCCGCAGGGCAGAGAGAGGACCCGGACCTTGTCCGTAGCCAGCTACAGGTTCTGACCCCCCCGGAGCGAGCCTCCGGTACGAAGGCTGAAATCCGTGGACCGCAGCGGATCCGGATTTTTCACCCGCGGACCCGCCGGCCGCCATCCCGATCAGGAGGAAAAACCCATGTTGGTCAAGAACTGGATGACCACAAAGGTGGTCTTCGTTGACGTCAACGACTCCATGCAGCAGGCCATGAAGCTGCTCAAGGAGCACGACATCCGCATGCTGCCGGTGCTCCAGAAGGGGAAGCTGGTCGGAATCGTCACCGACCGGGATCTCAAACGGGCCTCGGCCTCGGACGCCACCGTGCTCGAAATCCACGAGCTGCTCTACCTGGTCTCCAAAATCAAGATCAAGGAGATCATGACCAAGAACCCGGTCACCGTGCCGCCCGACTTCACGGTGGAGGAAACGGCCGAGGTACTGCTCAAACACAAGATATCAGGTGCCCCGGTGGTAGACTCGGCAGGCCAGGTTGTCGGCACCATCACCCAGACCGACCTGTTCCGGGTGCTCATTTCCCTGACCGGCGTCGGAAAGCGGGGAGTTCAGTTCGCCGTCCAGATCGAAGACCGGCCGGGCTCCATCAAGGAGATCGCCGATGCGATCCGCAAGTTCGGCGGCCGGATGGTGAGCATCCTGACCTCTTACGAACGGGTGCCCAAGGGGTTCCGCAAGATCTATATCCGAGCGTACAATGTGGATCGCCCGAGCCTCGAAAAGCTCAAGGACGAGCTGCAGGCCAAGGCCACCCTGCTGTACATGATCGATCACCGGGAAAACCGCCGGGAGATTTACCAGTAGCAGGCCCCCGGGAACGGGCCTCGGCGCGGCGGCTTTCGCGCTGGCAGGCGCCCGTTCCCGGCCTCCAGCTCTGGCGACCCGGAGCGGTCCCGGCTATCCCTGAACCGCATGGTTCAGGCCGAGGCCCCCTGTGTCCTGTACAGGCACCATTCTCATCGCCGACCGCAACCCGCGCGTCCGGCAATTCCTGAAGCGGGAGATAACCGCCGAGGGGTACCGGGTTCGCCTGGCCGGCAGCGCACGGGAGGTCCTGGAAAGTCTCCGGCCGGGTGTGGCGCTGGATCTCCTGGTGCTGGACCCGGAGTTGCCGGATGCGGATGCAGTCGAACTCCTCGAAAGAATCGCCAGCCGGACTCCTCCCCTGCCCGTCGTCTGCCATGCGCTCGATTCCCAGCAGACCGATCTCAAACCCTGCAGCGCTTCGGCCGCCTTTGTCGAAAAATCGGCCGACAGCGTGGAAAGCCTCAAGCGGATCATCCACGACCTCCTGAGCGTCCCCCCCGCCTGACCCCCCGGATCCCTCCCCCGCCCCTCGACATGCTCTTTTTGGTTGATGCCTTGGTGGATTTTGTGTAAGTGATAGGCGCCGGTTCCAAGAGTCGGGACGGCAAAATCTTGGACGGGAGCCCGGGTTGTCTGAATTCACGGTCTTGCTGGTCGACGATGAGGCGGACTTTCTGGAGACGCTGCTGAAGCGTCTGAATAAGCGTCAGATTGCGGCTTTTGGGGCGGGCAGCGGGGAAACGGCCCTGGATTGGCTTGGGCGGAACCAGGCCGACCTGGTGGTGCTGGACGTGAAAATGCCCGGAATGGACGGAATCCAGACGCTGCGCGAGATCAAACGCCGCCATCCCGCCATTGAAGTCCTGATGCTCACCGGGCACGCCGACATGGACGCGGCCATGGAGGGCATGGAAGAGGGGGCCTTCGACTACCTCATGAAACCGATCCGTCTGGACACCCTCATCTACCGCCTTCAGGACGCCCACGAAAAAAAAGCCCTGTCCGAGAAACAGGGCCGGCTCAACAAGGAAACCGGAACATCCGGCAAGCGTCCGGCAGAATGACCTTTCCGGGCCGAGCCCAGGCATCCGGGCGGCGGAATCCCCCCATTCGACAGGAGTGAAAGGCGATGAGGTTCTTACGACAGGCAGGAGAGTTCATGATGATGGGCGCCCGTGCCCATGCGCAGTGGGAACTGGAGGTTTCCAAAACGATCCTCGGAGACCGCAAGCGGCTGATTCTGCTCGGCCTGCTGCTCGTTCCGATCGTCCTGGGGGGGATCGCCTTTGCCGACCAGCTCGGTGAAACGCTCCCCGAACTCCTGGGCGGCAAGAAGGCCTACAGCCCGGCTTTCTATTCCACCGGGATCTTCGTGACCTCGATCCTGATCGGCCTGATCGCCGGCCTGATCACCGGGTGCATCGGCGCCGGGGGGGGGTTCGTCATCGCCCCGGCTCTCATGAGCGCCGGCATCAAGGGAATCCTGGCGGTCGGGACCGACCTCTTTCACATCTTCGCCAAGGCGATCATGGGCAGCGTGATTCACCGCAAGCTCGGAAACGTCTCGGTTCCCCTGGCCGCGGTCTTTCTCATCGGCGCCATCCTCGGGGCCACCGCCGGCGGGCTCATCAACCGGGTGCTCTACGAAATCAACCCAGTCCTGAGCGATGCCTTCATCACCACCATCTACGCTCTCATGCTGGGCTTTCTGGGTTTCTATGCCCTCTCCGACTTCCTGAAAGCCAGGAAGGCCGGAGGCCGGGGCGACGCGCACGGCGGAGGGGCACACGGCAAGGACGAGGGGACCGACATGGGCAACCTGCCCCAGAAAATCCAGGCCGTCAAGCTGCCGCCGATGGTGAAATTCGACCACGATTTCACGCCCCAAGGCCGCAGCATCTCGTGGCTGTTCCTGGTGCTCAGCGGAGCCCTGGTGGGACTGACGGCCGGCATCATGGGCGTGGGGGGAGGCTTTCTGACCTTTCCTATTTTCGTATACGTGCTCGGCGTTTCCTCCATGACCACGGTGGGGACCGACATCTTCCAGATCGTGTTCACCGCCGGCTATGCCGCGATCACCCAATACGCCATCTACGGGTTCATTTTCTACACCCTGGCCATGGGCATGCTGCTGGGAAGCCTCATCGGCATCCAGATCGGAGCCATGGTGACCAAGGTGGTCAAGGGGATCACGATCCGCGGCTTTTACGCCATGGCCGTTCTGGCGGGTTTCGTGAACCGGATCTTTGCCCTGCCCGGCAAGCTCGGCGACATGGAGCTGCTCCCCATCTCCAAGCAGCTGGGGGCGTTTCTGGACAGCATCGGAGTCTACGCCTTTTTCCTGGTGGTGGGCGGTTTCGGCGTCTGGGTCATCGGCACGTTCATCAAGAACATCGGAGTTCTCAAGGGAGAGGAGGCGCGGAGATGAGGGGATCCAAGGGCAAACTCTACCTGGGTACGGGCATGCTGGCCGCGTTTCTGGTCGTGCTCGTTCTTTTCTTCATGCCGCTCTACGCCGGGATGAACGGTCTGGACTACCTGGACAACCTGTACAACTCCATCTCAAAGGGCTCGGCCTATTACATTCCCAAGGTCAAGGATGAGGTGGCGCCCTATGCCGGCCAGCCGGTGAGCGTCACCCTGAAACTGGACAGCCCGGAGATGGCCGAACAGACCCGGTCCCTGTTCGCGGCCGCGGGGGCGCAGGTGGCGGCCGCGGGGTCTCAACTGAAGGTGAGTGGGGATCTGGGCCAAATTCTGCAGAACGCCCTCACGGACTCAGACTTCATGTACCGCAACGAGGGCCAGCAGGTTTCCGGCAAATACGGCTATGACGAAAAGCGGGTCCTCTACCACTGGTGGAAGGCCTTCCACGAAATGGACAAGGACCTGAGCAAGCAGAAGAAGTTCAAGGAGGCCAAGGCCGTCGCGCTGGTGGTGAAAAAGGCCGTTGAATCGTCCTACAACTACTACCAGATCGAGCCCCGAAGAATCGGCGACCGCTGGGGTACGGTGTTTTTTTCCCTGGTCTTCTACGTGATCTACACCCTGTGGTATGGCTTCGCGATTCTGTTCATGTTCGAGGGATCGGGTCTCAGGCTGGAACACTAGCCCCGGCCGACCCGTTCGTCGATTCCTCGGGGCCGGAGGCGTTCCTGCTGGTGACGCTTCCGGCCTTCTTGCCTGTTGGGCGCCGGGAGCTGCCTTATTCTGATGCGCCGACTGATCCGTCACCTCTGGGAGTCGCTTACCGGGAAACGGCAAGCCGGGGAACAGGATGCCGAGGAGCTTCGGATCGCCTTCCGCAACCGCTACCAGCAGTTCAAGCTGCTGCTGAGCGCCAACAGCGCCGCCCTGGACACGATGGCCGAGATGGAAGAGGCCCTGCGGGGCACCCGCCCTTTCGGCATGCCTCAGATCCGCGCCTGGTGCACCCGGGTTTCGACCGATGTCTTCCAGATCGTCCGCTACATCAGCCAGCTGGCACCCGGGAAGTACGACGCCCTTCAGGACCGCTTCCGGGAGATCCAGCAGCAGATCAACGGCCGGCTGGAGGCTTCCTCCGCTCAGGAGACCGAAGGACCGTTGGTAATTCCGCTCGAGCGAACCGACAAGGGCTCGGCCGACCTGGTGGGCTGGAAAATGGCCAACCTGGGAGAAATCGGGAATCGGATCGGCCGGGCGATCCCCAGGGGATTTGTGATCACCACCCGAGGGTACCGGCGATTCCTGGAGCACAACGAGCTCCAGGCCGAGATCGCCCGCCGGCTGCAGATCGCGAAAACCGAGGACCTGGACGAGCTCTACCGGGTGAGTTCCCAGATCCAGCAGCTCATCATCGGCTCCGCGCTGCCGGAAGACCTCGAGACCGCCATTCGGGAGCACTCCGACCGGCTGCTCCGTGAAGCCGGTCCGCAGCTCACCCTGGCCCTGCGCAGCAGCGCCCGGGGTGAGGACCTGGAGGGGACGTCCTTTGCCGGGCAATACCAGAGCGAGCTGAATGTGAGCCCGGGGCGCATCGGCCGAGTGTACCGCGAGATCGTGGCCAGTCTCTACGGCCTCACCGCCATGTCCTACCGGCTGAACCGCGGCCTGCGCGACGAGGACATCGCCATGAGCGTGGGCTGCCTGCAGATGGTGGATGCCACGGCCGGGGGCGTGGTCTATTCGCGAAACCCGATCGACCCGCGGGACGACACCCTGGTGGTCAATGCGGTCTGGGGGCTTCCCAAGACGGTTGTGGACGGCACCGGGGATGCCGATGTCTTCGTCACATCGCGGGAGTCGAGCCCGAGCGTGCTGCGCCGCGAAATCGCCGTCAAGACCCACCAGCTGCGCTGCCATCCCGACGAGGGGCTGATCCGCCGGGAAATCGCAAGCGACCGGCAATCCCGGGCCTCCCTCACGGATGACCAGGTGCTCGAGATCGCCCTTCTGGCGATCCGGCTCGAAGAGCACTACGGCACGCCGCAGGACATCGAATGGGCCATCGACCCGCAGGGGACCGTCATCGTTCTCCAGAGCCGTCCTCTGCCGGCCGCAGCGGGAGCGGACCGCTCGCCCGACCGGGAACCCGACGCGCCCCCCGCGCTCCTGGAAGGCGGCGTCACCGCCAGTCCGGGAACGGGGGCCGGGCCCGTCTTCATCGTGAGAAAAGATGCCGACCTGCTCCTCTTTCCGGCGGGCGCGGTCCTGGCGGCCGTCTATCCCGCCCCGCGTCTGGCGCCGCTGCTGGGCCGGGCGGCCGGCGTCATTGCCGAGCACGGCGGTGTGGCCGGGCATCTGGCCAGCGTGGCGCGGGAGTTCCGGGTACCGGCGCTCTTCGGCATCCAGGGCGCCCTGCAGCGTCTCGAGCCCGGCCAATGGGTCACGCTGGATGCGGACCGCGGCCGGGTCCACGCGGGTCGCATCGAGGCTTTGCTGAGCCGCGCCCCGGAAAAACCGCACCCCATGGAGGGAACCCCCGTCGGCGCCCTGCTCACGGACATCGCGCGCCACGTTGTGCCCCTGAACCTGCTCGACCCCGACGCGCCCGCTTTCACCCCCGGCAACTGCCGCACGCTCCATGACATCACCCGCTTCTGCCACGAAAAGGTCGTCGAGGAGATGTTCCAGTTCGGCCGGGACCATCATTTTCCCGAGCGCTCCAGCAAACAGCTGGTGTGTCAGGTGCCCATGCAGTGGTGGGTGCTGAACCTCGACGACGGTTTCCGGGAGGAAGTGGGCGGGCGCCAGGTGAAGCTCGAAAACATCGTCTCCCTGCCCATGCTGGCCCTCTGGGAGGGCATCACCGCCTTTCCCTGGGAAGGTCCGCCGCCGGTGGACGGCAAGGGCTTCCTGTCCGTGATGTTCGAGGCCACCGCCAACCGGGCGCTGGTCGCCGGGGTGCGCTCGAGTTACGGGCAACGCAACTACTTCATGATTTCCAGAAACTACTGCAGCCTCACCTCGCGCCTGGGTTTTCATTTCTCCGAGGTCGAGGCCCTGGTCGGCGAGCGGCTGGAGGAAAACTACCTGAGCTTTCTGTTCAAGGGCGGCGCCGCGGATTTCGACCGGCGGTTCAGGCGGGTGCACTTCATCCGGGAGATCCTGGAGGAATTCGGCTTCCGGGTCGCGCTGAAGGAAGACCACCTCGACGCCCGGGTCCAGGACCACCCGGTCGACTTCATGCTGACCCGGCTGAAGATCCTCGGCCACCTGACCATCCACACCCGCCAACTGGACATGATCATGGCCAACGAAACCGCCGTCCGTCATTACCGGGCCAAGATCCTGGAGCAGCTGCAGAGCCTGCTCGGCGGGGAAAAGGCCCCTCCCGCGCCCGGGGAGGCGGCCTGAGACATGCAGCGGGCACTTTACAGCCTGGAAAGAAAGTTGACAGCCGTCAAGGCCTGCGATCCGCCGAGACGTTTCGCCGGGGTCTTCAACCCGAGGCGCAGCAGCGGTTTCCGGTTGTCCGCAGCGCACCCCGGTTTGGCACGGGCATTGCCTGGCATGAACCGATCGCCCGCGGCGTGGGTTGACCCGCGCCGCCCGGTCGCAATGTGATCGAGGAGGAGAAAAGGGATGGTTTTCAAGAACAAGTGGTTCCAGCTCGGTCTAGCCCTGATGCTCGGAATTGGCGTCCTTCTGCTCCCGCGACCGGAGGGAACGAAGTTCAAGGTCTCCGGCGACCCCGCCCAGGAGCTGCTGCGGCAGGTGGGCGAGCATTTTGTCGTGGTTCCGCAGGAAAAACCCACCCCCGGGACCTACACCCTGCAGGCCCGGAACCCGGGTACCCCGGAGGCCACGGCCAAGTTCCTGAAGCAGACCGCCGGCGAGGTTGAGCTCAAGCAGGTGGAGATCGGCTACGTGGACGGCCTCTCGCCCAAGGCCAAGCGGTTCCTGGCCGTGCTGGCCGTCCTGCATCTTTCTCTTCGTGGCCGAGCCGATCCCGCTGGAGATCACCGCCATCTGCATCGGCGTCTTCCTGGTCGTCCTGGACATCGTTCGACGTCAAGGACGCCTGGGCGCCGTACATGCACCCGGTGGTCGTGTTCATCATGTGCTGCCTGATCTTCGCCATCGCCCTGGAAAAGGCAGGCATCACCAAGCGCCTGGGCTATTTCATCATCCGCAAGGCGGGCAGCAGCGTGGTGCGCTTCACCTTCATCATCTCCATCGGGCTGGGCTTGGCCTCCGGCGTCATGCACGACGCCGCGGCCTGCGCCATCGGCCTGGTCACCATGCTGCCCCTGATGCGCGCCGTGGGCATCCCGCCGCATTCCAACACCGCCCAGTTCATGATGCTCTCGCTGCCCTTCGCCTGCTCGTGCCGGCGGCATGGGCACCCTGATCGGCGGCGGCCGCTGCATGGTGGCGGCCGCCTTCCTCAAGGAATTCACCGGCATCGAAATCACCTTCTTCGACTGGATCAAGTATCGCCATGCCGGCGGCCATCGTCACCGTGCCGGTGGCGGTCGCCGTCGTCTACCTGGTCTACCGGCCCGAGAGCCACTACAAGCTGCCGGAGTTCCGACGAAGAACTCGGCCCCTGGACACCGGCCGAGAAGAGAAACACTGGTCGTCATCGGGTTCACCTTCCTGCTCTGGCTCACCAAGGGCCTGCACGGCATCGACTACTCCGTCACCGGCATGCTGGGAGTCGCGGCCCTGGTCCTGCTGCGGGAGCCTCAAATGGGAGGACATCCAGGAAAACCTGGAGTGGGGCACGGCGCTGTTCATCTTCGGCGGCGGCATCTCCCTGGGCCTGGCCATGGGCGTACTCGGGCGCGGCGGACTACTTCGCCCACCTCTTCTTCCCGCTGGTCCAGGGCGGCGGCTGGCTGCTGCTCTTCGTCGGGGTCGGCGTGTTCGGCGCGCTGGTGACCAACGCCATGGCCAACGTGGCGGCGGCGGCGCTGATCCTGCCGATCGTGATTCCCATGGCCCAGCTGGAAGGCGTCGATCCCAGGGTGCTGGCCCTCTGCCTGGGCATGGCCACCTCCTTCGCCATGCTGCTGGTGATCGGCTGCCCGCCCAACGCCATCGCCTACAGCTACCGCTACTTCAAGGCCTCCGACCTGACCAAGGCCGGCGCGGTGGCCACCCCGATCCTGCTGGCGCTGCTGGTGCTGGTGGCGGGGGTCTGGTGGAAGATCCTGGGGCTGGTGTGACGCCGCCCTGAAAACCTCCCTGGTACCACCGAGCTTGCGAGAGGAAGATCATCCTGCTCACCCTGAGCGTAAGATCATCCATTCCTGCTGGTCTCCTGCTCCGCTGATCTGCTGGGAGTCACCATCTACCAGCGCTTTTCGCGCAGATCTACCGGGAGAAGGTCGAAGAGCAGATCAGTATCGGGCCGCGCTCGCAGGGCGAGGCGGTCGACCTTTTTCTCAAGGAACGGGTCGCCATCCTGTGGGCCATGGCCGACACCCACTCCTTCGGCGAGATGATCCAGGAAGCGAAGCTGGCCCAGGTGTTCCAGGTGATGAACATGAGCGCCGGGCGCCTTCGTCGATCTGGGCGTGATCGACTCGGCCGGCCAGCACCGTCGCCTACATCGGTCCCTACGAGCTTCAAGGGCTCAACTACTACGATCAGACCTGGTTCGCCGAGGTCATGAGCAAGGGCCTCTACATCAGCGACGTCTACATGGGTTTCCGGCAGTCGCCGCACTTCATCATCGCCGTGCGCCGGCACGAGGGCGGCCAGCGCTGGATCCTGCGGGCGACCATCGACCCCGACAGTCTTTCGGCCCTCGTGCTGGCCGGCCCAGATCGGTCGCAGCGGGGATGCCTACATCCTCAACCGGGGCGGGCTGCTCCAGACGCAGCCGCGTCTTCGGCGGCGAGATCCTCTCGCCCGTCCGCCTCGACACCTCGATGTTCGGCGGCAGGATCACGGTCGTTCGAGTTGGCGACCGACGAGCGGGGCCGGGAACTGCTCTACGCCGGCAGCCGGCTGCGCATGAAGGACTGGCTGCTGGTGATCAGCCAGGACCCGACCCGAGGAGATGCGCGCGCTCTTCGCCACGCGCAACGTCGAGATCGCTGATCATCCTCGGCGGCGTGCTGGCCATCGTGCTGACCACGGTGTTCACCACCCGCCTGAGCCGTGGGCCGCCTGCGCGAGACCATCGAGCGGATGAACGAGCTCAATTCCCAGCTCGTGCAGTCGGACAAGCTGGCCGCGCTGGGCAAGATGGCGGCCGGCGTGGCGCACGAGATCAACAACCCGCTGGCGGTGATCCTGCAGAAGACGGGCTGGATGGAGGACCTGCTGGCCGACGAGGAGTTCAGCAGCAGCAAGAACCTCCAGGAGTTCCAGAGTCCGATCCGCAAGATCGAGGAGCACGTGGAGCGGGCGCGCAAGATGGTCCACGGCATGCTGGGCTACGCGCGCAGGATGGAGCCCCGGCTGGAGGACGTGGACATCAACGACACCGTCCGCCAGACCCTGAGCCTGCTGCGAAAACTACGCCCGCATCAACAACATCGAGATCCGGACACGGCTTTCCGCCGATCTGCCGATCATCGCCGGCGATCAGGCCCAGCTGCAGCAGGTGTTTCTCAACCTGCTCACCAATGCGATTGACGCCATCGGCAAAGATGGTCTAATCAGAGGTGAGCAGCCGCAAGGTCGGGGAGGAGGCGCACGTGCGCGTCACCGACAACGGCCCGGGCATCCCGCCGGAGCAGCAGAAGCGGGTCTTCGACCCCTTTTTCACGACCAAGCAGGCGGGCAAGGGAACCGGGCTGGGGCTCTGGGTCAGTTACAACATCGTGGAAAAGATGGGAGGCAGCCTGACCTGTCACAGCGAGGTGGGCAAGGGCAGCACCTTCGCCGTCAAGGTCCCCATCGTTTTCCCGGAGAAAAAATAGCGGAAAGGAGGTGCGGATGGAATCCATCTTTTCAGTATCCTGGTGGTCGATGACGAGGTGGACTTTCTGGAGACCCTGGTGAAACGGCTGAACAAGCGGGGGGTCAACTCGAAGGGAGTCGTCAGCGGGGAAGAGGCCCTGGCGGCCCTCAAGGAGCTGCCTTACGACGTGGTGCTGCTGGACATCAAGATGCCCGGCGGCATGGACGGCATCGAAACCCTGCGCGAGATCAAGAAGACCTTCCCGCTCACCGAAGTGCTGCTGCTCACCGGTCACGCCTCGGTGGAGACCAGCATCGAGGGCATGAAGCTGGGCGCCTTCGACTACCTGCTGAAACCGATCAAACTCGAAGATCTCTTCGCCAAGCTGGTCCAGGCCTTCGAGAAAAAGGACACCGAGGACCAGAAGAGCGCGGGCCACCCAGATCAAGAAACTGCTGCGCTACTGGTGATTCCGGACCGAAACGTCTTGGCGCAGGCCGGCCCGGCCGCCCGGGTGCGGCCTTTTTTCCGCCCAAGCCCGCCCAAACCGCAGGCCTTGAACTGTCCGTTGGATGCCGGACGCCGCCCGGCCGACTCTCCGGCCGGCGGGTCCCTTTACAGGCTGTAAAGAACGCCGACAGCCCGCCCGCCGGACCGCCTTCTCAGCCTCAGCGAATTCAACCACTTAGCAATCATGACCGCCCGCGCCGGACTGGCACGGAGGTTGCCACGGATACCCGTGTTCGCCGGGCGCGGCCATGCCGTTGCGCGGGATGCCGACAAGCAGCGCAAGCCGGCGGGAAGGCCCGAACCGGGCCTCGCCGGCAACGAACGAAGCGCGCTGGATCATGCCCTGAAAGAGGAGGAATTCGACCTCGGCCATGAAGCCCAAGTCCCAAGCCCGGATCCGCAACCGCCTGCTGGCCTCCATGATCGTGGTGCCCCTGATTCCATTCTTCCTGGTCCTCGGAACCGGGTACTACTACTTCGCCACCTCGCTGGAAACCAGCACCGTCGCCAGCCTGGAACGGATCGTGGGAGACCACCGCCAGATGATCGACGACTTTCTCAGCGAGCGCCGGACGGACCTGGCCTTCATTCTGAACGCGTTTCCGCCCGAGGCGCTGGGCGACCCGGGCAACCTGTTTCAGATCTTCGAGCTTCTGCAGCGCCAGACCAACGCCTTCGTGGATCTGGGGTTCTTCAACGAGGAAGGCATCCACGTCAACTATCAGGGTCCCTACAAGCTGGTGGGCAGGGACTACGGCAAGGAGGCCTGGTTCCGCGAGGTCCTGCAGAAAGGTCACTACGTCAGCGACGTCTTTCTGGGGTTCCGGCGGGTTCCCCATTTCATCGTCGCCCTGGCCCGGGAAGAGGCGGGGCGTAAATGGGTCCTGCGGGCGACCATCGACACCCAGATTTTCAAGGACCTGGTCAAGAAGGTGCGCCTCGGGCGGACCGGCGAAGCCTACATCCTCAGCCAGGAGGGATTTTTCCAGACCGAACGCCGTTCCGGCGGCGGCCTGATGGAACCTCACCCCGATCTGATCCACAGACCCGAGGCCGGATCCGGCATCCGCACCTTCATGGAAAAAGACGCCCGCGGGTCGACCCATCTCTACGCCACCACCTGGCTCGAGCAAAAGGACTGGCTGCTGGTCATCCGCCAGGAAAAGGCCGATGCCTTCGGCGCCCTGCGCTCGGCGGTTTACCTGATCGCCATCATCATGATCCTGGGCGGGGCCGGAATCATCGCCCTGGCCTTCTACCTCACCGACCGCACGGTGAGGCTCATGGAACAGATGGACCGGGATCGCGAAAGCCTCTCGGACCAGCTGATCCGGGCCGGCCGGCTGGCCGAACTGGGGGAAATGGCCGCCGGATTCGCCCACGAAATCAACAACCCGCTGCAGATCATCAAGAACGAGCAGGCCCTGATTGACGTGCTGCTCGGCGAGATGAAGGAGCGGGGTGAGCTGAAGCCCTCGGAAGACCTCGACGAGCTTCACGACAGCATGGCCCAGATCCATCTGCAGATCGGCCGCTGCGCCGAGATCACCCAGGGCATCCTGAAGTTCGGCCGCAAGAGCGAGGCCCTGATCAGCGAAATCGACCTCCGTAAACTCATCCCCGAATTGACGGCCATGATCGCCAAGCGGGCCAACGTCCAGGGGATCGTGCTGCGGCAGGAGGTTTCCGACAGCACCCCCCCCATCCAGGGGGATCCGGCCCAGCTCCAGCAGGTGCTGCTCAATCTGCTGAACAATGCCATCGACGCCATCACCGTCCGGCACGGCTCCGAAGGTGGACAACTGACCATCGGCGCCGGGGCGCGGGACGGCGGCGGGGTGGAGATCTTCGTTCGCGACAACGGCTGCGGCATCAGCTCCCAGAACCTGGAAAAGATCTTCTCGCCCTTTTTCACCACCAAGCCGGTGGGCAAGGGGACCGGGCTGGGGCTTTCCATCTGCTACGGCATTGTCCACCGCTTGCAGGGCACGCTGGAGGTGGACACGGAGGAGGGATCCGGGACAACTTTCAGGATCCACCTGCCCGCGGCATGAGCCAGGCCGCCCGGCGCCCGATCCCCGGCTTTCAGGGAGGCGCGTGAGCGGCAGGGACTGAAATACGGGGTTATCAAGCCATCCAGATATCCGATCATTCTGATGCAGGGGGGAAGACATGGAAAAGATGAAGTTGATGCTGGTGGACGACGAGGAGCGGTTTCTCGCCACCACCAAGAAGCTCCTGGAGAAAAAGGGCCTTGACGCGCTCACGGCCTCCAGCGGCCAGGAAGCCCTGGAGAAGCTGCGCAGCCACGGCGTGCACGTCGTGATCCTGGACGTCAAGATGCCGGGCATGGACGGCATCGAAACCCTCAAGGAGATCAAGCGCCTGTATCCGCTGGTGGAGGTCATCATGCTGACCGGCCACGCCACCGTGGAGTCGGCGGTGGATGGCCTCAAGAGCGGCGCCACCGACTATCTGATGAAGCCGACCGACGTCTCGGCCCTGGTGGAAAAGGCCCAGGAGGCTTTCGAGAAGCGCCTGCGGCTCGAGGAGAAGATCCGGCTGGCCCAGGCCCGGACCTACATGAAATCCCCGCGGGACATCCTCAAGGAACGCGGATGAGCCCGCTCCTCACGAAGCGCCCTCCGGCAACGGCGCAATGCGCTCCGAAGGCCGGTCGCCGCAATTGAGCGGCAGGGCTTCGTGGATTGAATCCCGGCCGCGCCCGCTGCGGCCCGGACGCTGCGGCCAATGAAAGGGGAACCCCATGTCTGATCAGGACAAGAAGACCAAAGCCACGGGTTATGACAAATACGTGAGCTGGAAGATGGTCAGCCTCCCAGTCGGGCTGCTGATCCTGATGCTGCTCATCCCCACTCCCAAGGGCATGCTGGACGTGGGGGTCGAGTACGCCTTCGGCCCCAAGTACGTGCAGGACTTTTTCGCCAAGGAGCTCTTCCAAACCCCCACCCGGGACCTGTCCCAGTGGCAGGTGCAGATGGTCCGGATGATGGAGGAAAGCCTCCAGAAATCCGCCTTCCGCCATGCCACCTTCCTCAAGCGCAGCGAGAAATGGTGCCGTGAAAACAACATTCCGAGCACCAAGGAGCACCTCGAGCAGGTCATGGCCTTTGCCAAGGGCATGGCGGTCGAGCAATTCGAGGACCTGCTCAGGCGCGGCTACGAACTGAGGACCGAAAAGCTCTCCCTGGACGAACTCAAGGAAACCGAGCGGCCCAGGGCTGAAAAGGCCGGGTTCCAGGTCAAGGCGGCGGTCGGCATCGTGCTGTTCGTGGTCTTCTGTTTCGTCACCGAAGCCATCCCGTTGCCCATGGTGCCGTTCTGCATCGGCATCATCGCCATGGCCACCGGGATCGTGAACCGCAACACGGTCGCCAGCCTGTACTGGTCGGATGCCACCTGGTTCATCATGGGCAGCCTCATGTTCGCCGTGGCATTTTCCAAGACCGGGGTGGACAAGCGCATCGCCATGATGATGTTCGGCCGGCTGAAGAACCCGGACATCCGCTGGGTCACCCTCATCCTGTTCCTGGTCATCTCGCCGCTGACCATGTTCATGTCGGACCACGCGCTGGCGGCCATGTTCCTGCCCATCGGGATCACCCTCTACACCCTGACCACCGCCGCGTCCCGGGACGAGGACCCGGAGCTGGCCAAGATGCTGATGATCACCATCGCCATGGCCGCCAACCTGGGCGGCTCGCTGGTGCCTTCCGGCGCGGCCCGCAACATCATCATGATGAGCTACACCGAGGACATGTTCGGGATCGTCATCGGCTTTGCCCAGTGGTGCCTCTACGCCGTCCCCTTCCTGGCCTTCATGCTGCCCCTGACCTGGGTGGTCATCAACTGGCGTTTCAAGCCCCAGCCTGCGCAACCTCGGCCAGGCCATGCACTTCGTCCGCGATGAGGTCCAGCGGGTCGGCGGCGGGAAGTGGACCCGTCAGCAGAAACTGGCGGTCATCATCTTCCTCATCATGCTCTTCTGCTGGGTCACCGAGAGCAGCCTGATCTATGATTTGACCGGCATCCGCTTCGGCATCGGGGTGTTCGCCGTCATGGGCGCCGTGGCCTACGTGCTGGTCGGGATCGTCAACTGGCGCGACTACCAGACCAAGGTGGACTGGGGGGTGGTGTGGCTCTACGCGGGGGCCATCATTTTCGGCCGGGTGCTGGTGGAGACCGGCGGCGCCTACTGGATCGCGCGCTCCATCGTGGAGCTGACAACCCGCCTGGGCGTGGGCGAAGGCATCGGGCTGCTGCTCGCCAGCAACACCATCGTGGGCCTCGTGACCCAGCTCATGGCAGACGGGCCGGCCTGCGCGGCGGTGGGCCCGGTCAACCTGGCCATGGCCGGCATCGTCCATCCCGGCACCTCCATGATCCCGATGGTGGCCATCGGCACCTCGATCGCCTCCTCCTTTGCCTACTGCCTGATCATCGGCACGCCGCCCAACGCCATCGTCTATGCCAGCGGCTACCTGCACGCCAAGGACTTCCTGCGGGTGGGCCTGATCATGTGGTTCATCAACATGGCCGGTCTGACCCTGATGGCCGCCACCTACTGGAGATGGCTGGGCTGGGCCGGGCTGCCGGGGTTCTGAGCGCTCCCGGGAAGCGTGCGAGAAGACTGCTCACAGCAGGGATAGAAGCCGGAAGGAGAAAGCAAGATGACCAAGACAATCAGGGTGCTCATGGTGGATGACGAGGAGCAGTTCCGGGAGACCACCCGGAAGATCCTCAACCGGCGGGGCTTTGACACGCTCCTGGCCGCCAGCGGCGAACAGGCCCTGGAGAAGCTTGGCCAGCAACCCGACGTGGTGGTGCTGGACATCAAGATGCCGGGCATGGACGGCCACGCAGTCCTGAAGGAGATCCTGAAGAGATCGCCCGACATGCCGGTGATCATGCTCACCGGGCATGGGGCTTTGCCCTCGGCCCGCGAGGCCCACCGCGAGGGGGCCTTCGACTACCTGTCCAAACCGTGCGACATGGACCTGCTGGCGGCCAAGATCAACGAGGCCCACCGGCACCGCGGCAAGGGTGCCCCGGCCGAGGAGAGCAGCCTGACGGAGGTCATGATCCCGATCGGCGAGTACACGACGGTGGAAGCCGGCCAGACGGTCAGGGAGGCCATCGCCAGGCTGAAGGAGTCCTTCCGATCGAGCTTCTCGACCAGCCGGATCATGGAAACCGGGCACCGGTCCATCCTGGTGCTGGGGAATCAGGGCAAGATCCTGGGGATCCTGACCATCCGCAATCTCATGGAAGCCGTCATGCCGGCTTACCTGAGCGCCCCCAAGCCCTCCACGGCCGACGCCATCCAGTACTCGCCGCTGTTCTGGAGCGGCATGCTGGCCAGCGAAATCGGGCGGGTGGCCCGAAAAAAAGTGGAGGAGATCATGTCCCCCTCGCCGCTCACCATCGACCACCAGGCCAGCTGCCTGGAGGCGGCCTACCTCATGGTCAGCCACAACCGCCGGCGGCTGGCCGTGGCGAGGGAGGGAAAAGTCATCGGCATCGTGCGGGAGCAGGACCTGTTCTTCGAGATGGAGCGCATCCTGAGCCGCCTGGAGGGATAGGCCCTTTTCCGCTTGCCTTGTCGCGACCGGGTTGCTACCCTTTCAGCGCGGCTGCAGGCTGCGCAATCGGAAAGGGGCGACTCACCGGCGCGCTCATGGAAGACACGACGCCATTCGCGGCGCATCCCCGCGACTATTCGGCTTTTCAAAGCGTTCGCATCAAGCTGAAGGTGGCCTTTGCCTGCCTCAGCGGCATTCCCCTCCTGGTCTTCATCTTCCTCTACCTGAACGTGGGCGGCTTTCCCACCACCCTGGCCAGCCTGCTGCTGGCCTTCGTGCTGCTGCTGGTCCTGGCGGGCTACGTCACCATCCGCCGGATGGCCGACTACATCGAAGGCCTTTCCGCCACCGCGCTCAGGGGCGAGAAGGGCGGGCTGAGCCGCGTCCAGGGCACCGGGCAGACCCGGGAGCTGGCCATGATCGCGGATGCTTTCAGCCAGACGCTGTCCAAGCTCGAGCAGACCGCCGGCGAGCTCGGGGTCCGGGCCATCCAGGCGGCCACCCTGAACGAGATCCGCGACCTGGTGTCCCGCAGCATCCAGCTGGAAGAAATCGCCGCCCTCATCCTTTCGAGGGCCATGCGGGCCGTGGACGCCGGCTCCGGCTACCTGGCCGTGGCCAGGGAACCGGAGACCCTGGTCACGGTGGCGGTCTCGCCGGGCTCGCCGGTCGGACTCCAGGAAGACCTCCCCGCCGGCGCGGCGGAAAGCCTGGCCGGCCGCGTTTTCCACCGGCAGAGCCCGCTGGTGGTGGACGACCTGGAAAAAGCGCCCGAGCTCAAGCCGCTGAACCGGCCGGACCTGGGCACACCGCGCCTCCTCCACCTGTCCATCCTGGCCAAGGGGACCTCCATCGGTCTCATGGTCCTCGGCCGTAGCCGGCAACAGCCGCCCTTTCACGACTCCGACCTCCAGTTTCTGCAGACGCTCCTGCAGCAGGTGGCCTACAGCGTCGAAAACGCCAGGCTCTACGACAACCTCCAGGTCTCCCACGCCCAGCTGCGGGACGCCCTCAGGCGCCAGGAGGAGGCCCAGGTGCAGCTGCTGGCCTCGGCCCGAATGGCCGCTTTCGGCGAGCTGTCGGTCAACGTGGCCCACGAACTCAACAACCCGCTGACCGGCATCGTGGGCTACAGCGATCTGCTTCTCAGCGGCGACTGGGAAGAAGCCCGGGTCCGCCGGACCATCCGCAAAATCCATGCCGAGAGCCTCCGAGCGGGTGAGATCACCCGCAAGCTGCTGGATTTCGGCACTGCCCGGCCCGGAAAGCGGGCTTCCACGGATCTCAACGCCTTGCTGAAGCGGACTCTCTCGCTGGTGGAGGGGCGCCGCTCCGAAGCCGGGATCCGGCTGGAGCTCCAGCTCTCCGAAACCCCCTGCCGGGCCCTGGTCGATCCGGTACAGCTGGAGCAGGTCTGCTACAGCCTGCTGAGCCACGCCCTGCATGCGGCGGCGGCCGCTCCCGCTCCGGCCGGACCCCAGGATCGACGGCTGCGGCTCAGTTCCGTTGCCCTGCCGGACCGGATTCAGGTGCTCATCGAGAACAACGGGCCGACCCCGGGCGCGGAGGAGCTGGGAAAGATGTTCGACCCCTTCGGCGATCCAGGCTCCGAAACCGGCCCATCGGGCGCGGGACTGTACGTGAGCCATGGGATTGCGAGGGCCCACGGCGGTGATCTGCGGGCCGAAAGCAGCCCCGATCGCGGTAGCCGGTTCGTACTCACCCTGCCGGCGGAATCCGCCTTCCTCAGGCCAGAAGAGCCATGACCGGCATCTCCAGAAACATCCTGGTGGTGGATGACGAGCCCATCATCGTCGAACTGTGCAGCGAGGTCCTGGAAAGCCGGGGGTACGCGGTCCGCGGTGCCGCCAGCGGCCAGGAGGCGCTTCGGTCCGCGGCCGGCGAGCGCTTCGACCTGGCCCTGCTGGACCTGCGCATGTCGGGCCTGGACGGCCTGCAGACCTTCGCCGCGCTCAGGCAGGGGCAGCCCGACCTGATCGGGATCCTGATCACCGCCCACGGCACGGTGGAAACCGCCATCCAGGCCATGGAGTCCGGTTTCATCGGGTTCGTCAGAAAACCCTTCACCCCCACCGACCTGGTCCAGGCCGTCGAGGAGGCCTTCCGGAAGAAAGCCCTGCTCGACGATAACACCCGCCTCAGAACGCTGATCCCGCTGTTTGACCTCGGCGAGAAATTTATCCGCTCGCAGGACCGGGGCGAGATTTTCCAAGAGCTGATCCGGACCGTGGGCCAGCTCACCGGCGCCCAGAGGATCTCGGTGATGATCTACGACGAGACCCGTGACCGCCTGCGGATCGCCGCCTCCATTGGTCTCGACGAAACCGCTGCCGGCGTCCAGACCAAACCGGGCGACCGGATCGCCGGCTGGGTCTTCCAGCGGGCCGAACCCCTCATCCTGAACGGCGGGCCGGAGGACAACCCCCGCTTCGCCGGCCACCTCAGGATCGCCAGAATCGCAGCCGCCATTTCCTTCCCCCTCAAAGCCCGGGACCGGACCCTGGGGGTTCTCAACGTGAGCAAGCTGGAGGGCGGTTACCCCTTCAGTGAGGCCGACATCGAAACCCTCTCCGTCATCTGCGGCCAGGCGGTCATGGCCCTCGAGAACCTGAGGATCATGGAGGAGCGGGCAGAGCGCATCCGCATGCGCACCCTGCTCGAGCAGTACGTGGCGCCCGAGATCGCGGAGGTGCTCATCAGCCACGGCCACAACCCCCTGGACGTGGGGGAAATCCGGATCATCACGGTTCTCTTCGCCGACATCCGCAATTTCACGCCGCTGGTCCGGCAACTGGACCTTCAGACCCTGCGGTCCTTTCTGAACGATTTCTTCGACCTGCTGAGCGAGGTGATCTTCAGGTTCAAGGGGACCCTGGACAAGTTCATGGGGGACGCGGCGCTGGCGATTTTCGGGGCGCCGATTCCCATTCGCGAACCCCAGCAGGCGGCCGTGGGCGCCGCCCTGCAGATCGCCGGTGAATTCGAGCGGCTTCAGGCCCACTGGGCCGGCCGGGCTCCGATCTTCTCCCAGGTAGGGATCGGGATCGGAGTAACCTGCGGCGAGATGTTCCTGGGGAACGTGGGCTCCCACAAGCGGCTGGACTACACCGTGATCGGCTCGGACGTGAACCTCGCCCAGCGGCTGGCCTCCGAGGCCGCCTCCGGCCAGATCCTCATCAGCCGGGCGGTGCGGGAAAAACTGGGATCTCTCTACCAGGCTTCCCGGGAGTCTCTGCGCGCCATCCGCGGCCTCGACCAGCCGGTCCCGGTGTTCACTTTGGAACGGGGCGAAGCCCTCGGAGGGTTGCCTCCGTCGCAGGGGTAGAGCCCGATCCGGGGCCTGTGCTCCCATTGGAGCGGCCAAACCATGACCATACCCGGGAATCTGCTCACCACGGCCATGGCCGTCATGCCCCATACCGACGTGGACCGCGCGCTCGAGACGGCCCTGACCCTCGACATCCCCTTCTGGCCGCAGCTGCCCCGTTACAGCTACCACGAGGACATGTACGTGCAGGCCTCGGAGCACTTCCCGGGCATGCTGCTGGACCTGGAGCGGCGGACGCTGCGTTTTTCCATGGACAAGTTCATCGCCGAAGTCGAGGAGGCCATGTCCCGTTTCGACGAGCCGGCCTACTTCGACATCAGCCCGACCTACTCGGTCGTCTATCACCGTTTCCTGGAGCTGGAGCTCGCCGACCGCCCCGCCATCCGCGGCCAGCTCGAAGGGCCCATCAGCTTCGGGCTCAACGTGGCCGATCAGGACGACCGGCCCATCCTTTTCGATGACACGGTGCGGCCCTTCATGCTCGAGTTCATGGCGCGCCGGATCAATGTGCAGCTGGCAAGGCTTCGGGAGCGCAACCCCAACGCTTTCATGTTCGTGGACGAGCCGGGCCTGCAGTTCCTCTTCAGCGCCATGGCCGGCTACGGCGACGTGGCCGCGCATGCGGACCTGGAGGCTTTCTTCGCCATGGTGGATCGGCCGCGGGGGGTGCACCTGTGCGGCAATCCGGACTGGGATTTTCTGCTCAGCCTGGACCTCGACATCCTGTCCCTGGACGTGTACTCCAACGGCGAGGTGTTTGTGAACTACGCCCCTGCCATCCGTAAGTTCCTGGACCGCGGCGCCGGTTTGGTCTGGGGCATCGCCCCAACCAATTTCGAGCCTTTCGCAAAGGAGAACCTGGAGTCCCTTGAGACCCGGCTCGAGGAGATCTGGACGGCCCTCGGGCGCAAAGGGATCGACAAAGAGCTGCTGCTCGCCCGGAGCCTGCTCTCACCGGCCACCTGCTGCCTGGTCAATCCTGACGGCGAAAAGACAGTCGAGAAAGCCTTCACCCTCATCCGGAGCCTCTCCCGCCGGCTGCGGGAGAAACACCGGCTGGCGGATTGAGACGCCTCGGCCCGGAACGGGCGCTGCACTCACCACCCCGGCGCAACCGGCCCCGGTGCGCCGACCGGCCGCCGGAAGATGCCCTTGGGAGCCGACATTCCGTGATTTCCGACCGTGTTCTCGGATTGACAGCTGTTTTCCTGATCGGGGAGAGTGCCAAGCGATGATGAGAAAAGAGTTGCTTCACACACTCTCCAGCCTGTGGAAACACCCCCACATGGAAAGAGAGCAGATCGTTGCCTTTCAGAACAGGAAACTGCGCTGCCTCGTGCGTCACGCGTACGATCGGGTCCCCTATTACCGCCGACTCTTCGATCAAAACAGAATCCGGCCAGGAGATATTCAAACCGCCGATGACCTGTGGAAGATCCCGCTGACTGAGAAAAACCACCTCAAAACCTCTCCCTTGGAGGACATTCTCGATCGAGGCGTCAAGCCCGAACGGCTGGTCGTCCGCGTCACCAGCGGATCATCCGGCCGGCCGTTCCTGGTACGCAGAAGCCCCCTGGAAGAACATGTCATCAACATGTTCCGAATCCGCGCCCAGCATCAGTTCGGGCGGCGTTTGCGGGACCGGACGGCCTACGTGGCCGTGGCCGCGATCCCGGGCGAAAAGCGGACCAGCTTCCTCACCCGCCTGCGTCACACAGCGGGGGTCCACCGCACCTACCCGGTGGACTGCCTGCAGCCCGCTGAGGCGATCTGCCGCCGTCTGGAAGAGATCGACCCGGACATCATCTCCGGCTACGCCGGCGCCGTGGCGCGGGTTGCTTCTCGCGCTGCCGGAGGATTCACGGGCCGAAAACTCCGGTATGTCACCTGCGGCGGAGAGGCCCTCACACCCTCCAAGCGCCGGACCATCAGCCAGGTGTTTGCGGTGCCTGTGTTCGACGTGTTCGGGGCCCACGAATGCAACATCGTTGCCTGGGAATGTTCGAAAACCGGTCGGTACCATGTCTGCGACGACAACGTGATCGCACAGGTCGTGCGAGACGGCCGCACCGCTCGGGAGGGGGAAACCGGGGAGGTGGTGATAACGGCCCTGCATTCCTACGCCATGCCTTTCATTCGCTACCGCATGGGGGACATGGTGGAGCAAGGCTCCGACAGCTGCCCCTGCGGCCAACCTTTTTCCACATTCCGAGGAATTGCGGGACGGGTGCGCGAGTATTTCCTGCTCCCCGACGGGCGGTGGGTGCACCCGCTGGAAGTCGCCCTGCCCATCATTACCGAGCCTATCCCTTGGCTGGACCAGTTTCAACTGCTCCAGGAGACCAAGCACACGCTTCACGCTGCGGCTGGCGCCCCTGCGGCCGCCGGCTGCCGAGGAGCTGCAGCGCGTTCACGACACCGTGAGCCCGAGGCTGGGTCCCGGAGCGGGCTTTCAGATAGCGCTGGTGGACCGGATTCCATTCGAGCCGAGCGGTAAATTCAAGGATTGCCGCTGCCTTATCCGACCCGACGAGGAGTAGCCAGGCGCGGTCAGCGGGCGAAAAACCGTACGACGGCTTCGGTGAGCGCCTCGATGGTGTAGTCTTCCGGCACCAGGGTCACCTGGAGGCCGTTGCGGCGGGCGGTGTCCGCGGTGATCGGGCCGATGCAGGCGATCGGCACCGCGCCGAGGGCCTCGACAATCTCCGGGGCCCGGCCGCCGAACATGGACAGAAAGTTCTCCACCGTGGACGAACTGGTGAAGGTGACCAGGTCGATCCGGCCCGCCTGCAGGGCCTGCCGGACCGCCTCGCTGTCCTGCTCCGGCCGCACGGTTTGGTAGGCCGGCACCACGTCCACCCGGGCGCCCATCTTTTCCAGCTCCCGCGGCAGGACCTCGCGGGCCTTGGCCGCGCGCGGAACCAGGATCTTCATGCCCTGCGGATCGCGGGTCCGGAAAAACTCCACCAGGGCCTCGGCCCGGTATTCCCCGGGCACCAGGTCGGGCCGAATCCCCCGGCTCTCCCACCCCTCCGCCGTCCCGGGTCCGATGGCTGCGATCTTCAGCCCTTTCAGGTCCCGCAGATCCTTGCCGGCTGCTGCGAGCCGCCCGAGAAACGACTTCACCCCGTTCACCGAGGTGAAGACGGCCCAGTGGTAGGCTTCCAGCGACCGGATGGCCTCATCCAGCGGGTCCCAGGATTCCGGGGGTGCGATCGCGATGGTCGGAAACTCGATGCCTTCGGCCCCCAGCTCGGTCAGGCGTTTCAGGAAGCCGCTGGCCTGCTCCCGGGCGCGGGTCACCACGATGCGCTTCCCGAACAGCGGCCGGCTCTCGAACCAGTTCAGCTCCCCGCGCAGGCCGACCACCTCGCCCACCACGATGACGGCCGGCGGTTTGACCCCTGCCGCGGCCGCCAGGCCGCTGATGCTCTCAAGATCGCCCAGCACCGTCCGCTGCTCCGGCACCGTCCCCCGGCCGATGACGGCCACCGGCGTGCTGCCGGCCCGGCCGTGGGCCAGCAGCCGCTCAACGATCCGGGGCAGGTTTCCGACCCCCATCAGGAAGACGAGCGTCCCGGCTCCGGTGGCCAGCTTTTCCCAGGCGATCCGGGATTCCTCCTTGAGCGGATCCTCGTGCCCGGTGATGAAAGCCACCGTGGAGGTGTGGTCACGGTGGGTCAGCGGGATGCCCGCATAGGCGGGCACGGCGATGGCCGAGGTGACCCCCGGCACCACCTCGAAGGGCACTCCGGCCCGGGCCAGTTCCTGGGCCTCCTCCCCGCCGCGGCCGAAGATGAAGGGATCCCCCCCTTTCAGACGCACGACCGTATGGCCCTCCCCGGCCTCCCGCACGATGAGGGCATTGATCTCGTCCTGGGGCAGGGCGTGATCGCCGCCCCGCTTGCCGGCATAGATCAGCCGGGCGCCCCGTCCGGCATGGGACAGGAAAACCCGGTTGGCCAGCTGGTCGTAGACGACCACGTCGGCCCTGGACAGGCACTCGCGGCCCCTGAGGGTCAGAAGGCCCGGGTCGCCCGGGCCCGCGCCCACCAGATAGACGATCCCTTTTCGCTTCTCAGCCATGACCGTCCTCCCGGGCGGTTTTCCCGAATCCCGGCCGCACCTGCAGCCGGGCCGCGTTTCTCAGGCATCGCCCATTCCGCCCGCATAGATGCGCCGGAGAACCTCCGCCGCGCCGGCCGCCAGCAGTCTGCGGGCCAGGGCCCGGCCGATCCGTTCCGCATCCTCGGCAGACCCTTCCTGCTGGTCCCGGAAAATCCGGCTGCCGTCCAGCTCGGCCACCAGGGCCTGGAGGTGAACACCGCCGTCCGATACCTGGGCCAGGCCTGCGATCGGCACCTGGCAGCCCCCGCCCAGTTCGGCCAGAAACCCCCGCTCGGCCCTCACGGCCACGGCAGTGGCTTCGTCGTTCAGGAACTGCAGGGCCCCCATGGTACGCTCGTCCCCCGCCCGCGTCTCCAGGGCCAGAACCCCCTGACCGACAGCCGGCAGGACCTGAGTGCTGGGAATGCGGCTCGCGGCGTGGTGGCTGATTCCCAGGCGTTTCAGGCCCGCCGCGGCCAGGATCAGGGCATCGAACTCCCCCGCCCCCAGCTTCCTGAGACGGGTGTCCACGTTGCCCCGCAGCGGGACCACCTGCAGATCCGGACGCAGGTGAAGCAGCTGGGCCGCCCGCCTCAGACTGCCGGTGCCGACTCTCGCCTGCCGGGGCAGCCCCTCGAGAGTTCCGCCCGCGGCGGTCACCAGCGCGTCGTGGGGGTCTTCCCGGGCCGGATAGGCGCACAGCGTCAGCCCGGCCGGGAGCTGGGCCGGAACGTCCTTCAGACTGTGGACCGCCAAATCTACCTGCTGCTGCAGCAGGGCTTCCTCGATCTCCTTGACGAACAGGCCCTTGCCCCCGATCTCACTGAGCGGGGAATCGAGGATCTTGTCGCCCCGGGTTCTGATCTGCACCAGATCCACCCGGGCCCGCGGGTGCCGCCCCTCGATCTGCTCTTTCACCCACCGGCTCTGGGCCAGCGCCAGCCTGCTTCCCCGCGTTCCGATTCGAAGGCGCATGCCCTACTCCGTCCGCGGCCGCCGCCGGCCGAACCACCAGCGCGCCCAGGCCAGATCCTCGGGCGTGGTGATCTTGACGTTTTCCTCGAGCCCCTCCACCGCCTGCACCGGGATCCCCAGCTTCTCGATCAGGACCGCGTCGTCGGCGGCCTCTTCCCAGCCCTCTTCCAGCGCCAGCCGGTGGGCCCTCAGCAGGTCCGGAAACCGAAAAACCTGCGGGGTCTGAACCGTCCGCAGGTTTTCGCGCCGCAGAGTCCCCAGAACCGCTCCGGTTTCCGAGACCTCCTTCACGGTTTCCTTGACCGGAAGAGCCGCCGTGACCGCGCCGTGCCGCCGTCCGGCCCGGATGACGCGGGTCAGGAATTCCGGCGTCACCATCGGCCGTACCCCGTCGTGAACAAGGACCCAGCCGAACTCGCTCCCGGCCGCCTCCAGGCCGGCGCGCACCGAATCCTGCCGGCGTCCGCCCCCCGCAACCACCGCCCGGACCTTCCGGATGCCGTGGCGTTCCACGATCTCGCGCCGGCAGTAATCAACCGCCTCTTGGGGCACTGCCAGGACCAGCCCATCGACGGCTTCGCACTGCTCAAACGGAAAAAGGGTAAGCGCCAGGATGGGACGGCCGTCGATTTCCAGGAACTGCTTGGCCTGCGGGGCTCCCATCCGCAACCCGGCCCCGGCGGCGGGAACAACGGCCACCGTTCTCTGTGCCTGGCTGGACTCCGTGTGACCGGTCCTCCCGGAGCTAGCCGCGGGCCGCTCGGCGCGTCTGCTTCTTCAGGCGGTTGATGCGTTTTCGCAGGACATTCACCCGGCTGGACTCCCCGGCCGCCCGGGCCTCCTGCTTCAGCGCCTTCAGCGCCCCGATCTTCTGCTTCAGCTCGAGGACGCTCAGCGCCACCCGGGGACCCTTAGCCGCCGCTTGCTTCCCCGGCTCTTCGTCCTGGATGTCGAAGTGCTGTTTGACGGTGACCAGCAGCTCCGCCTTTTTCATGGCATGGACCCCGGTCACCTCCGGGATGTTCAGCGCGATCTCCCGCAGTTCCTTGGCCGTCATCCTGTCCGGGTGTTTCTCGAACGGCCACGGTTTTTCCGGGGCTCCCTCCTGCTTGACTTCATCCGTCATGATATCGTCGCTCCTTACGTTGGATTCCGAAGCGGCCGAAAGTCACCGGCCGCTCACTTCCCCTCCGTGCCCTTGCGGATGAAGGGCGCCAGCAGGTCGATGGGCACCGGGAAAAAGGTGGTGGTGCTGCTCTCCGAAGAGATCTCCCGCAGCGTCTGCAAGTATCGCAGCTGCAGGGCCTCGGGGTGCTGGTGGATGATCTCGGCTGCATCCGCGAGCCGGGTCGCCGCCTGGAATTCCCCTTCGGCGTTGATCACCTTGGCGCGCCGCTCCCGCTCGGCCTCGGCCTGTTTGGCCATGGCGCGCTGCATCTCCTGGGGCAGATCGATGTGCTTGACTGCCACCGTGGTGACCTTGATGCCCCAGGGATCCGTCTGCTTGTCCAGGATGTCCTGCAGCTCGGTGTTGATCTTCTCGCGCTCGGACAGCAGCTCATCCAGCTCGACCTGGCCGCAGACGCTCCGCAGGGTGGTCTGGGCCAGCTGCGAGGTGGCGAAGAGATAGTTCTCCACCTCGATGGTGGCCTTGGTGGGCTCCATGACCCGGAAATAGACCACCGCATTCACCTTGACCGAAACGTTGTCCCGGGTGATCACGTCCTGGGCCGGCACGTCCATGGCCACGATCCGCAGGCTGACCTTGACCATCTTATCGACGACGGGAATCAGGATGATCAGTCCCGGCCCCTTGGTCGCGATGATGCGGCCGAGCCGGAAAATGACGCCGCGCTCGTATTCCCGCAGGACCTTGATGGCCGAGGCTAGAAAAAGGACGATCAGAACAATCGCGAGTACGTAGAACATATTTTTTCCCCCTTTGCTAAAATTTTTCTGCTTCTTCCCTGCCTGACACGCAGGGTCAGGCCTTCGATCCGCTCCACCCGCACCCGCTCGCCGGGCTCGAGCCTCTCCCCGGAGCGCGCCTTCCAGATCTCACCATGCACGAAGACCAGCCCTTCCGGGTCGAGGCGTTCGCGCACCACGCCGGTTTCGCCCACCAGCCCCTCGGCCCCGACCAGGGGCTTTCTCCGATAGGCGCGGAAGGCCAGGGCGGCCACCACCACGAAAAACCCGCCCACCAGCACCAGTGTGGGCATCATGAGCTGCAGCGACACCCCCACGTCCTCGAACAGCATGATGGACCCCAGGGTCAGGGATATGACGCCGGCGATGGACAGCAGTCCGTAGCTGGTCACCTTGACCTCGATGATGAACAGGATGATGGCCAGGGCGATGAGGAGCAGCCCCGCATAGTTCACCGGAAGGGTCTGAAAGGAGAAAAAGGCCAGGATGAGCGAAATGGCGCCGACAACGCCCGGGAAAATCGCCCCCGGGTGCGACAGCTCGAAGTACAGCCCGGCCAGGCCGATCATCATCAGGATGTAGGCGATGTTGGGATCGCTGATGGTCTTCAGGATCCGGTCCCGGAAGCCGGGGCGGTAGGGCACTCGCTTCCAGTCCGTCGTCTTCAGGGTCACCTTGCCCTGCCGCACGGCGATCTCCCGGCCGTCCAGCGCCCGCAGGAGTTCGTCCAGATCCTTGGCCACCAGGTCGATCACCTTGAGCTGCAGGGCCTCCTCGGCGGTGATGGACACGCTCTCCCGGATCGCCTTCTCGACCCACTCGCCGTTTCTGCCCTTTTCCTCCGCAATCCCGCGGCCGTAGGAAGCCATGTCGTTGACCACCTTGTCCGACATGGTCTTCTCGATGTCCTTCCCGCCGGCCGTCACCGGGTGGGCCGCTCCGATGTTCGTGCCCGGCGCCATGGCCGCCACGTGGCCGGCGACCGTGATCATCACCCCGGCCGAGGCCGCCCCTGCGCCGCTGGGCCCGACATACACCACCACCGGGATCGGGGAGTTCAGGATCGCCTTCACGATGCTGCGCATGGAACTCCCCAGCCCCCCCGGCGTGTCCATCCGGATCACCGCCAGCATGGCCCCTGTCTTGCGGGCCACCTCCAGGCCCCGGGACACGTACATGGCGCTGCCGGGGCTGATGGCACCCTCGAGCTCGATGACCATCACCTCGCCGGCCGCCCGGGCCGGCAGGCCGCCGGCGGCCATCATCCCCGCCAGCAGCAACACCAGCAGGCAGAAAAATATTCCGAGCTTCTTAACCCTTCTCATTGCTTCTGACCTCCAGGCCAAGCCGCCGCATGATCTCCTGCACATCCTCCCACACCTTACGCTTGGCGGCCGGGTAGCGCAGCAGATAGGCCGGATGATAGGTCGGCATCAACGGGATGCCTTCGAAGGCCTGCCATTTCCCCCTGGCCTGGCTGATCCTGAAACCCTCGCCCAGCAGGGCCCGGCCGGCGATAGCCCCCAGCGTGCAGAGGACCTTTGGTCCGACGATCCTGATCTGCTGCCGGAGAAAAGGCAGGCAGGTTTCGATTTCGTCTTTCTCCGGGTCCCGGTTGCCCGGCGGCCGGCACTTGACCACGTTGCAGATGTACACGTCTTCGCGCCTGAGCCCCATCCCCTTCTCGATGATCCGGGTGAGCAGCCCGCCGGCCTCTCCCACGAAGGGCCGGCCCTGCCGATCCTCCTCCTGGCCCGGGCCCTCGCCCACGAAGAGCAGTTCCGCCCGGGGCGCGCCTTCCCCGAAGACCAGGTTCGTCCGCCGGCTGTGCAGCTTGCAGCGCCGGCAGTCGCCGATGAATCCCCGCAGCGCCTCCAGCGACGCCGGGTTCTGCGGCGCTCCCGGGTCCTGCACCGGGCGGGCTCCGCGCCCCTCCAGGTATTCGCGCCGGCTGCCGGTCAGGGGCGGCAGCTCGAGCCCGATCTCCTCATGCACCTCCAGCAGGTTCCTGAGCTGTCCGAAGATTTCCCTGATTTCCCTTTCGACCATGGAACTTCTCTTCCCAAAGCCCTTTCGCCCGGTCGAGCACCCGGTGAGCGACCTCGATCTTGGGCATCAGCAGGGATTCCTCGACCCGGCCGTCAGGGTAAATGAATTTCACCAGATTCGTCTCGGCCTCAAAGCCGGCATCCCCCCGGCTGACATCGTTGGCCACGATCAGGTCCAGGTTCTTCGCCTTCAGCTTCTCCGCGGCGTGGGCGACGAGATCCCGGGTTTCGGCCGCAAACCCCACCAGGATGCAGGGGGCCTCCCCCTTGCTCCTTCCCAGCTCCGCCAGGATGTCCTCATTCCTGACCAGTTCCAGGGTCAAGGCGGGGGGCGCCTTCTTGATCTTGTGCTCCTCCACCCGGCCGGGACGGTAGTCCGAGACGGCCGCAGCCTTGATGATCATATCACAGTCGCGCCGGTTTTCAAGGACCGCCCGGTGCATCTCGGCGGCTGTCCGGACGGCCTGGAAATCGACGCCCCAGGGCGGTGCGAGGGAAGTCGGCCCGCTGACCAGCGTGACCGCCGCCCCGCGCCGGACGGCGGCCGTGGCGAGCGCGTAGCCCATCCGGCCGGTGGAGCGGTTGCTGATATAGCGCACCGGATCCAGGGGCTCCACCGTGGGGCCGGCGGTCACCAGGACCTTCAGCCCGGCCAGGTCCCGCTCCGAAACCATCAGCCACGCCTGAGCGAGGATTTCCTCCGGCTCAGGCAGCCGTCCCGCGCCCTCCGTGCGGCAGGCCAGCTCTCCCCGGCCCGGCTCCATGACCTGCACCCCTCTTCCTTCCAGCACCTTCAGGTTGGCCTGGACCGCCGGGTGCTCGAACATCCGGGTGTTCATGGAGGGGCACAACAGGATCCCGGCGGTCGATGCCAGGACCATGGTCGAAAGGAAATCATCCGCAATGCCGGCCGCCATCTTGCCGATGAAATTGGCGGTCGCCGGGGCCAGAACGATCAGGTCGGTCTGCTGACCCCAGTCGATGTGATCCAGGGCCGTTCCTTCCTGTCCCCACATGTCATGCAGCACCCGATGCCCCGACAGGGTCTCAAAGGTCAGGGGCCCCACGAAGTAGGTGGCATGCCGCGTCATGGCCACCCGGGTTTCAGCACCCTCCCTGACCAGCAGTCGCACCAGTTCGACGGCCTTGTAGGCGGCTATGCCGCCGCTGACGCCGACCACGATCTTCTTTCCACGCATGGAAAAGCTCCAGCCGCACCGGGAAGCCGCGGCCCGCCGACGTTCGGACCGCCGTCCGCCAGGCGGATTTGGGGTTGGAGACATTAAACCCGAAAAAAGAACGCCTGACAACAAAAACCCAAGCCGGGCGCCCGTGACCCATCCATTGACAGACCCAAAAGGTAAGGCTAAGATAGAGTCGAATTTTAGTCAACCAGAATGGAGGTCAGAAATGGCGAGGATTCTCTCTGTTTCCGAAGCCAAGATGAAACTCAGCCAGCTGATCGAGAGCCTGACAGCCCTGGACGAGGAAATCATCATCACCAAGAACGGCCGGCCGGCCGCCGTACTGGTGAGCCCGGAGGAGTTCGAGGGCTGGAAGGAAACTCTCTTGATCCGCGCCGATAACGACCTCATGACTGAGATCAAGAACGGCCTTGAGGATCTCAAGGGCGGAAAGAGCCGACTCTACACGCTGGAAGAACTCCTCGATCGGACGTAGAAGAACCCGGCATGTACCGGCTCAGGCTCACCGACGAAAACGCCGCGCTGATCCGCGACCTTCATCCCACCCTCAAACACAAGGTCCGGCAGGCGCTCGACAACGTGATGCGGCACCCTCTTTGCGGGAAACCCCTCAAGGACGAACTGAGCGGCCTGCGCAGCCTGCGGGTCAGCCGTTTCCGAGTCGTCTACCGGCCGCCGGGACCGGACAAGGTGATCGAGATCGTTGCCCTCGGGCCTCGCAAGCGGATCTACGAGGAGACCCTGAGACTCCTGCGCCGGTCCGTGCCGGATCGCTGATGGGAAACCGTTTCTCACGCCGGCGTTCGAGGAAATACCGCCAGCTGGAGCACACTGCGGACCTGGGGCTGAGGGTGTGGGGAGGGAGCCCGGAGGAGCTTTTCGAAAACGCGGCCGCGGCGCTGGTGGCCACCATGACCGACCGCCGGCGGCTGCGGGTGCGGGCAAGCCGCCGGGTGGAGCTGGAGGCTCCCGACCGGGAGGCCCTGCTGGTGGCCTGGCTCAACCACCTGCTGTACCTGTTTGACGTGGAGGGCCTGCTGGGGAGGCGTTTCAAAATCGACTCGCTCCGGGGCGGCCGCCTGTCGGCCACGGTTCAGGGCGAGCCCTTCGACCCCGGCCGGCATGTGAGCAAAACCGCGGTCAAGGCCGCCACCCACCATCTGCTGGAGATCTCCCGCCAGCCCCAAGGCTGGCAGGCCCGGATCATCCTGGATCTTTGACCATGACGACCCAGATCAAGCTCAGGCAAGTGGACGAGCACCGCTGGGAAATCCCCAGGGAAGGGAAGATGCGCACCCACGGCCTGGTCTACGCCTCCCCGGAAATGCTCGCCAAGATCCGGCAGGACCAGAGTCTGCTGCAAGTGGCGAACGTGGCCAGCCTGCCCGGGATCCAGGGTCCCTCCCTGGGCATGCCGGACATCCACTGGGGCTACGGCTTCCCCATCGGCGGCGTTGCGGCCTTCGACCTGCGCCAGGGCGTGGTCTCGCCGGGCGGCGTGGGCTACGACATCAATTGCGGGGTGCGCCTCCTCCGCACCCGCCTGGACCGGCCCGGGATCGAACCCGAGGTGCAGCGGCTGGTCGACACGCTCTTCAGCCACATCCCCTCCGGGGTGGGCTCGCGGCGCAAGGACCTCAAGCTCAGCGTGACCGCGCTCAAGGAAGTGATGCAGGAGGGCAGCGCCTGGGCGGTCAAGAACGGTTACGGGACCCGCGAGGATCTGCCGCATATCGAGTCCCGCGGGCAGATCCCGGGCGCCGAACCCGACCTGGTTTCCGAGTTCGCCATGGAGCGCGGCCGGGATCAGCTGGGCACCCTGGGCTCCGGGAACCACTTCGTGGAAGTGGGTTACGTGTCCGACATCTTCGATGAGAAACTGGCCGCCGGTCTCGGTCTGGCTCTCGATCAGGTCACCGTCATGGTCCACACCGGGTCGCGGGGGCTCGGGCACCAGGTGTGCGACGATTCCATCAAGGCGATGCTGAAGGCCAGCGCCAAGTACGGGATCGAACTGCCGGACCGCCAGCTCTGCTCGGCCCCGGTGGACTCGCCCGAGGGGCGCCGCTACCTGGCGGCCATGGCAGCGGCCGCCAACTTCGCCTTTGCCAACCGCCAGCTGATCACCCACTGGGTGCGGGAGAGCTTCGAGCAGGTCTTTCGGCTGAGCCCGCGGGACCTGGGCCTGCAGCTGGTGTACGACGTGGCTCACAACATCGCCAAGATCGAGACCCATGAACTGCAGGGCCGGCCCACCCGGCTGTGCGTGCACCGCAAGGGCGCCACCCGGGCTTTTCCGCCCGGCCACCCCGAACTCCCGCCGGCCTATCGGGAGACCGGTCAGCCGGTGCTTATCCCCGGGGACATGGGGCGCGGCTCCTTTGTGCTGGTGGGCACCCGCAAAGCGCTGGCCGAGACCTTCGGGAGCACCTGTCACGGTGCCGGCCGGCAGCTTTCGCGGCATCAGGCCAAGAAAGCGGCCCGCGGGCGCTCCATCGAGAAAGAGCTGGCGGCCCGGGGAATCATCGTCCGGGGTGCGGGCCGGGCCACCATCGCCGAGGAGATTCCCGAGGCCTACAAGGATGTGGAAGAGGTGGTGGAAGTGGCGCACGCGGCGGGCATTTCCCGCAAAGTCGCCAGGCTGCGGCCCCTCGGGGTCATGAAGGGCTGAGCCCATACGGCGGGGGATGATGTTTCTGGACGAACGCTGGCTGACCGAGGCGAAGGAGTTCATCCGCTCGGCCCAACAAACGGGGGAGCGAGGCGACACCCGCCCGGTGGTCATCGCCTACCACGGAGACGGGGACGGTTGCTGCGCCGCCTATTTTCTGAAAAAGTTCCTGGGTGGCCCCGCCGTGTTCTATTGGGTGGCCACCCCGGACTTCGACTTCGCCGGGGCCGAAAGCCACCTCCGGGGCCAAAAACCGGGGTTTTCCATCTTCCTCGACATGCCGGTGGGCCAGCGGCCGGGCATGCTCGAGAAGCTCGCCGCTCAGGGCGGCGTTTTCGTCTACGATCACCACTCGGGCGAGTCGGTCGCTCCGGTGCCGCCCGGAATCCCGTTGCACTACCTGAACCCTCTGAACCGCCAGGCCGCGGAAGCCTACCCGGCCTGTCTCTTCGGCTGGGAGCTGCTCGAGCACGGGACCCCCTTCGACAAGGAGGTCCTGTTCATGGGACTCTTCACCGAGAACTGGCTGAACCGGGTTCCCCTCTTCGAGGAGTACCCCGCAGCCCGCCGGGACCTGCTGAAGCAGTTTGCCCTGCGCATCCACGCCAGTTTCCTGGTCCAGGGCATGAGCACGACTCACTACGCCCTGGACCTCCTGCTCCAGGAGCCGGCGCCGGCCAGCGTCGAACACCTCCGGGGCACAAAGGGGTACCGGATCCTGGACAACGTCTTCATCCTGATCCGGAACGAAAAGAAATGGCTGCTGCGGAATCTTCTGCGGGAAATCCGCCGGCTGGACAACCCGCGGTTCATCCTGAAGCGGGTGGAGAGCAAGATGCGCCTGAGCGGCCTGCTGGCCTCGGAGCTGAGGGAGCGTTACCCGGACCTGGTCATCGGCGTATGGCAGAGATGGCAGCGGAGGTACTGCTGTGAGCTCCGCCGCGGCCGGGGGAGTTCGGTCAACCTCAGCCAGCTGGTGCGGGAACTGAAAGGCCGGGTCAAACTGCTCACCGGCGGGGGGCACCCGGAGGCGGCGGCTTTCACTGCGGAAAAGGCGTTTTTTTTCGAAGCCCTGGACCAGCTGCGGCGGCTCATGAGCGCCTGATCCCGCCCGGCAGTCAATTCCGAAATCCGAAGCTCCGGATTCGAAACAAATTCAGATATCCAACGATCGAAATCCAAAACGGGGAAAGCATCATTCCCGGATTCCCCACGATCCCACGCCACTTCCGGCCGCCCGTCGTTTCTCCGCTTGAGTCATTTAAATTTGTTTCGTGCTTCGTGCTTTGATATTCGGATTTCGTTGCGGCTGCCGGCTCATCCCGGAAGGCGGTTCACCAGCCGGCGGAAGCGCATCTGGGCGTAAGCCCAATTGATGGACGGCAGGATCCGGCGGTCGAAGTTCGGGTTGCCGATCCTGCCGCCGTAGGCCAGGGCGTGGACATGATCCGCCACCGACACCGGGCAGCCGGGCAGCCGCACCCAGCGCGAAAAAAGACCCCGCAAACCCCGCCCCACGGCCGCCGCGCTTTTCAGCAGCATGTCGTTGGACCGGGTCTTTGCCTCGTCCACCTGAGCCGGCCCCCGGTAGTTGCTCTCGATCACGACCGGCTTGCCGTCGATCTGCCCCTTCCATCGGGTGCAGTCGCCGGCAAAAATCACCCGCTCGTCAGGCCCCAGATCCAGCGGCCCCTCCACCCGGCCCACCACGTAGCGGATCCGGCGCATCTCGCGGTCCACCCCGGGCTGGAACCCCCGCAGGACGTGCATGGCCTCCTGCAGCGCGCCCGGGCACCCGCCCCAGCAGTAATCCCGCGATTGGGCTTCCGGAAAACTTCCCACCGTGCAGGACAGATGGCCCTCGGCGCCGAAGTAGCGGTCCACCCGCTCCAGACAGAACTGGAAGCCCCGGGTCTTCTGCCGCACCTCCTGCAGCGGGAAATCGCCGTCCACCTGGATCTCCGCGAGGTCCATCGGTCCGAAACCTCTTTCCGAGGCCAGGCGCAGGTGAACCAGCGAGTCGGGCTCCACGTGCACCATGTGGCAGCCGACCGTGTCCACGGCGCAGGAGTTGGTGCCCATGACGATGGCGCCCAGGTGAAAAGGAGTCGGCGTGAGCATCATCTTCTGCCCGGCGACGATGGCGTCCACGGCGATGAAGCCGGGCTGGATGACCTCCTGCAGATCGGCGATCTTCTGCTCCAGGTGCTGGTTGTGGTCCACCAGCCGATGCCGGTCGTCCTGGAGCCCGATGAAGTTCTTGAGGCTCAGCGTCAGCCGGCACCAGGGGTGGGCCTTGAACTTGGGCAGGTTGATGAGGAAATCGCATTCTGCGATGGGCCGGGGAACAAAGACCCGGTCCCGCAGCCGCCCGGGCTGGCGCAGCGCCACCGGCACCTGGGGCTCCTCGTCGAAATAGACGGCCCTGACCCGGTGCTTGCGGATCACGGCCGGATACCCGGCCTGCCGGAAATTGAAGCGGGTCGGGACGGTGATGCCGGAGCGCTCGCCCACCGCGATCCCGGCCCCGTTTTCCGCCCGGCTCCTGGTCGCGGCCAGGACGCCGTCCAGAAACTCGGCACGGGTGAAGGCGTGAGGAAAAATCTCCCGGTGAGCGATCACCACGTTGGGTTTCAGCAGGATCCGACCGCGCGGACGGACCCCCAGGGCGGCCATGCCCTCGCGCACGATGCCTGCGATCCGGTCGGGCTCGTAGGCGTCGCAGCGCACAATGAGGACCCGGTGTTTTTTCATCGCGATCTCCCTCAGTCCCGGGTTCGTTCGGCGTCTTTCTCTCTGGCCCGTTCCAGCCGCTCCCGGGAGGTGGTCTGCAGATGTTCGGCGAAATCCGGATAGTGGGCCAGAACGCGGTCGAAGCTGCCCCGGTCCAGACAGTACAGATCGCAATACCCGATGGCCCGGATGCTCGCGGTCCGGGGCAGGCTCTGGAGCAGGGCGATCTCGCCGAAAAAATCCCCCTCCCGCAAACTGGCGTAGATGGTCTCGCCGTCCGGTGCGACCACCTCCACTTCGCCGCGGCTGATGAAATACATGTGCCGGCCCATCTCGCCGGCCCGGAAAATGTAGCTCCCGGGGGTGAACACGGTCGGCCGCAGCTCGAACACGATGTCCCGGATAAACTCCTGGCTGGCGCCCTTCAGAAAATGAACTTTCTCGATGAAATCGCGCTTCAGCACCAGCGAAATCTCAGCCTGCAGGCTCGTCGGCAGCTGGCTCAGGACGGCCGACTCGTCATAGCCCAGCCGGTGCTCCCACAGGTAGGCGTAGTAGTCGTAGATGCGCCGCCGCAGGTCGTAGGGGATGTTGCGGTACTTCATGAAAGTGGAAAGCCGCTCCACATTGGCCCGGTACTGCGCCCTGGCCATGTCCATGTTGGACAGCAGACCGGCCACGTTGGCAATCACATAGCCGTACATGCCGACCCCCAGCACCATCACCATCATGGTGTAAATCATCTGGGGATCCGTCTTGGGCGTGATGTCGCCGTAGCCCACCGTGGTCAGGGTGGTGATGCACCAGTAGAGGGCCGGCACATATCCCCCGCCGGCCTCGGAGGCGCCTGCCGATCCGCCCAGGGCCCGCCAGCCGCAGGCCAGCCAGTGGGCGATCAGGCTCAGCCAGAACAGGAAGGCGGCCAGCCGGAACACCGCCGTGTGCTGAACCTCACGGCGGCTTTCGCGGTAGATCAGGTGGGCGACCCGCACCATCTTGGCCAGCCGCAGCAGCTGAAGGTAGGGCTGGCCGGTGAGCAGATGCCAGGGCACCGCCGCCAGCAGATCCAGCGCCAGCCAGCCCCGGGCATACACCGCCAGGATCTCGCTCCTGCGCTGGAGCGTCCGGCCGCGGAAGAGCCGGCTCCTGAGGCCGTGGATCACGACATCGGCCAGAAACACCAGCGTGAAGGCCTGGTCGAGACCCTCCTGCCATGCCTGGCCGCCGGGAGAGAAAACGAGCTGATAGGGGATGACCATCGCCGCCAGCCAGGCGAACACCACCACCAGGCTGTCCCAGATGCGGCCGGCGGCGCCGGCGGCAGACGACATACCCATCCTGAAAACCGCCGTCAGGCCTTGATGATGATCGCCTGGTTGGGGCACAGGGCCGCGATTTCCGTCACCTTCGCCTGCAGGGCGGGCGGGATGACATCCAGGGTGACGGCCGCCTTCTTGCTGCCCTCCTGGAAGCGGAACACATCCGGGCAACGCTGCACGCAGATCCCCACCGTGGTGCACTTCAGCTGATCGATCTCCACCTTCACCCCCTGGTACCCCCTTTCTCGGTCCCGAATCCACCTCCCGGCACTCCGGCCGACGAACCCGGCCTCTCCAGTCTGCCACCGCGTTCCCTCCCGGGTCAAGGTCAAACAGCGCCTTGCGTTTTCGGTCGGCTGGGGTAGAATTGTCCTCGGTGAAAGGGGGTAGAAACCATGCAATGCGTCAAATGCGGCGAATCCATCCCGGCCGGCGAAGAGCGCGAACTCCACGGCCGCACCCTTTGCGAGGACTGCTACATGGACGGTCTGTCGCCCCCCAGGACCTGTGACCCCTGGGCGGTCCACAGCGCCAAGTCCTTCCTGCAACAGGCGCCGGCCGGAAAAACCCAGCTGACGCCCCGGCAGGAGCGGATCCTCGGCATCCTGCGCGAAACCGGCGGCATCGAGCCCAAGGATCTTTCCGCCCGGCTCCAGGTGAGCCTCCCCGACCTGGAACGTGAAATCGCCGCCCTGCGGCACATGGAAAAGCTCCGCGGGGCGCTCAAAGGCTCGCGGAGAATCCTCCGCCTGTGGGAAGAAGAGGGCTGACAGCGCTGCTGCTGGGCCTCGCGCTGCTCGGCTCGGGGTGCCGGTTGAGTTACCTCCTGCATGCCGGGGTCGGGCAGCTCGAGCTGGTCTGCGGTGCGGTACCGATCGATGAGGTTCTGGCGCGGCGCGTTCTTTCCCCACAGCAGGAAGACCTGCTGCGGATCATCCCGCGGCTCAAACGCTTCGCTGTCGAGGACCTGGGGCTGACCGCCACCCGCAGCTACCAGAGCATCCACCTCGACTTCCACCAGGATCCGGTCTACCTGGTCTCCGCGGCCCCGAAGGATCGCCTGGCGCCGGTCACCTGGTGGTTTCCGGTGGTGGGCCGCATGCCTTATCTGGGCTTCTTCGATCTGCAGCAGGCCCGCGCCGAAGAGGCCCGCCTGGCCGGCCGGGATCTGGATGTGTTTCTGAGCCGGGCCCGGGCCTACAGCACCCTGGGCTGGTTCCGGGACCCGGTCACGATGAACCTGCTCCACGAGTCGCCGGCGGCCTTTGTGGAAACCCTGCTGCACGAAATGACCCACACGACCCTCTATCTGAAAGGGGAGCCGTATTTCAACGAAGGTTTCGCCACCCTGGTGGGCAAGGTGGGGGCCTGTCTTTTTCTGAGCCGACTTCACGGACCGTCTCATCCGGCGGCCAGAGAAGCTCGGGCATCGCTTGCCGACACAAGGGCGTTTTCGGCCTTCATCGATCGTCTGATGGACCGCCTGGAGCATCTCTACGAAGCCCCGCTGGGCTACGACGAAAAGACCGCCCGCCGCGAGGAGCTCTTTGCCGAAGCGCGGCTGGAGTTCGAGGCGCTGGGCCGGACCCTGGCGACCGGGACCTTTTCGGGTTTCGCCGCGCTCCCCTGGAACAACGCCCGGATCCTGGCCGTGGGGTTCTACCACCGGCATTTCAATCTGCTGGAGCGCGTGCTGGCGGAGAAATCCGGGGACGTCCGGGTCACGCTGTCCCTGCTGCGCGAACTCGCAGCCGGGCGGCCGGCCGGCCTGATCGAAACCGTCCGGAGGTGGCTGCAGGGGCAGCCGGGCTCCGCTTCCCGGCCCGCCGGGGCAAGAGAGGCTGCATCATGCGCGGAATGACAGGCAAGGTCCTCCTCCTCGCGCTCCTGCTGGTGATCCTGGGCCTGAGCGGAATCGCCGGCTTCCTGCTCTACTACTTCTCCCACCCCGCGGCGACCAAGACGCTCATCGAAAACCAGCTCGGCCGCCGGACGGGGACGGTCTGCACCATCGACTCCCTGTCCTATTCCCTGAAACCCCTGCGAATCGAAGTCCGCGGCCTCCGGCTGGAACCGCCCGAAACCCGGCCCGGAATCCTGCTGGACCTTGCGGCCCTGTCGGCGGACTTCACGCTGACCGGCTCCTTCGGCAGCCGCAGCCTTGTGCTCCATAGGCTTCAGGTGGCCGGCCTCACGTTGAACCTGCAGCCCGAGGCCGCGCTGCCGCGGGACGTCAACGCGGAAGGGGACAGCTCGCTCTGGGGGCGGACGATCAGAAGGGCCGTCGGATTCCTGCTCTTCCGTGACGTCCAGCTCCGCCAGGCGGAGCTTTCGGGCGGCCGGGTCAACCTCCGGAGCGGCGAACAAAGGCTCGAGCTGGCCGAGCTGGAAGCAACGCTGGTAGCCGGACGGCCCCTGCAGATGGCGGGCAGCGCCGTTTTCCGTTCCGACGGCGAGGGCCTCTTTCTTTCGGCACCGCGCTTCGAGCTGGAAACCGACGGCGAGCTCTCCCTGCTGGAACCGCTGGTCGCGGGACGCCTGTCCGCCGGGGATATCGATCTGCGCTCACCCTGGCTCCACGCGAAGAAAACCCGGGTCGAAGTCCGCTTCCGCTATGCCGTCGATGAGCGTGCGCTGGCCTTTCAGTCCCTGGACCTGCGGCTGGAAGCGACCCGGATCCCGGCCCTGCCGGCCCTTCCCGCCCCGCTGCCGCTGAGACTGGCTTCCGAAGGCCGCTACGATTTCCGCCGCGGGGAGCTGGCGCTGGCGCGCTTCGAGGCTGACGTGGCCCGGCTGCTGAATTGCCGCGGCAGCCTGCGGGGACACCTTGGCCCCCAAAAGACCGCTTTGCTGCGGCTGACCGAGGCCCGGATCCGAGCCGCAGGCATACCGGCCTTCCTGCCCCCGGCGCTGAAGGCCTTCGCCGACCGGGTAGCCCTTGACGGGGACCTGCTTCTCGCGGGACAGGTGGATGGCCGGCTCGCAGACGGGAAAGGGACCCTGGGGATGGATCTGGAGGTTCGCCTGGCGAACAACCCGCTGAGGTTCATGGATCCGGATTTCAGGCTGGGGGCATCGCTTCAGGGGACTGCTCGCGCCCGGGGCACCTATCCGGACATCCGGGTGGACCTCCAGCTGGCAGCCCCGGACGCTTTCCTGTCGCGGCCGGGGCTGGAGGTCCGGCCCTCGGCGCTCGAACTCCGGCTGTCAGGGCAGTACCCCGCCTTCCAGGTGGACCGGCTCGATCTCCGCATCCCGCAGGTCGCCCTGGGGGGCCCGGAAAAGCCCGTCATCCTGCGGGAGGCCCGGATCCAGCAGCAGGGGGGCAGTTTCGATCTCCGGGAAATCCGGCTGTCCGTGCCCAAAATCAGTCTCACCGCCAGTTCCCTCGGCACCTGGCAGCTCGCCCTGCAAGGGGACCGCGAGTCCCTGAGCGCGGAGTTTTCCGCCGCCGAAACCAACCTGACCCGGTTCCTGCAGGAAACCGGCCGAATCCTGCCCTCCTGGCGGATCGAAGGGCTGAGCGGGGTGTCCGGCCGGCTGCAGCTGAAGACCGGGGGCCAGGGCACATTCGACTCGCGGGTGGCTTTCAGCGGCCTGCGGTTCGAAGGCCCCGACGGGTCCCGGGCCGGGGAGAACCTGAAGCTTCAAGCTGCCGCCCAGGGCCGGTTTCACCTGGGCCGGTCTACCCTGGAGGCTGAGCTGTCCGTGTCGGCCACCGAGGGAGAGGTCCTCTGGGAGCGTTTCTACCTGGACCTGAGCCGGCACCCCTTCCAGCTCACGGCCCGGGGCGCGGCCGATATCCCGGGGCGCCGGGTGGACCTTACCGGCCTGCAGCTGGGCCTGGCAGGACTGCTGGGAGCCCGCCTGCAGGGCACCCTGGCAGACTCCCCCCGGGATCGTCTTTACCGGGTCTCCCTGGAGGTGCCCGAGGTGCCGGCTGCGCCGCTCTTTCAGCTCCTCGTCAAGGAGCCTTTCCAGACCTCGGTGCCCCTGCTGGCCGAACTCGCGGTGGGAGGAGCCGTCTCGGCGACGGTCGAGCTGACCGGTGAGCGGGATGACTGGGGGGCCCGCGGGCAGCTGCGCTGGCAGAGCGGGGCTCTTTCCGGCGCATCGGTGGAGCTGCAGGGGGTTGAGTTGGATTTTCCCCTGGCCCACGGCACGGCCAATGCGCGCCTTGAACCTCTGCAAGGCAGCCTCCGGATCCGATCCGTGCGCGTCCCAGGCCTCCCGGACCAGCCCCTGGCCCTTCGGCTGGAAGCGACGCCGGGCAGCCTTTTCCTGGTTCCCGCCACACCGCTCCTCCTGCCCGGCGGCCAGGCCGAGCTCGCGGCGGTCCTTTTCCGGGACCTGCTCACCCCCCACTTTTCCGTCACCACCGCCCTGAGCGTCTCCCACCTGGATCTGCAGCCGCTCTTCGCCCGTCTCTGGCCGCAGCCGGTGACCGGCACCTTGAGCGGGAAGCTGGACCCCGTGGTGCTGTCCGAAGGCACCCTGAAGACGAGCGGAGAACTCCACGCCGACGTCTTCGGCGGCCGGTTGATCGTATCCGATGTCGGGGTCTCGGGCTTCCCGGGACCGGCCCCGACCCTGGAGGCTTCCGCCCGCTGGCAGGAGCTGGACCTCTCGGAAATCACCACCGGCACGGAGTTCGGGAAAATCGAAGGACGCCTCAACGGCCACCTCCGGAACCTGGAACTGGCCTTCGGCCAGCCCCAGCGCTTCGACCTCCTGCTGGAGTCGGTCCCCAGGCCGGGGGTCGCGCAGCGCATCAGCGTGCGGGCGGTGGACAACATCGCCTTCATCGGAGGGGGCCAGAGCCCCTTCGTGGGGCTTGCCGGAACCCTGGCCTCCCTGTTCAAAACCTTCCCTTACGAGCGGATCGGGGTGCGTGCCGCGCTCCAGAACGACGTCTTCCGGATCAACGGCACCATCCGGGAAGACGGCAAGGAGTACCTGGTCAAAAAGGGTGGCTTTTCAGGGGTGAATGTAGTAAACCAGAACCCGGACAATCGGATCAGCTTCAAGGACATGGTCAAGCGTATCAAGCGGATTTCAGATCGAAAAGGGGGCCCGGTAGTCATGCCCTAAGCAGGTGTCAGGCGTCAGGCATCCGGGGAGACCAGATCGCAACCTGAAGCCGCAAACCAAGTGTCGAGTAGCGAGGAACGAGGAACGAGTGGGGCTGACGGCTGACGCCTGATACCGGTTTTCCCCTTGTGTCGTGAGCCTTACATCTTGCGCCTTTTTGGTAGGAGGTCCCCATGAACTTTCTGCGGAAAAAGAAACTCATTTTGGTTACCGGCGCGGTGCTGACGGCATTCGCCTGCGTCACCATCAACATCTATTTCCCGGCCGAGAAGGTGGAATCCGTCGCCGGCAAGATCGTGGACGAAATCCGCGGCCCGGACTCCGGCGGTTCCGAGAAAACCCCCGGCAAGGATCAGAAGTCCATGCTCCACCAGATCAGGCTGGCCCTCCTCCCCTCCGTTGCCTGGGCGGAGGAGGTGACCACGGTCGAAAACGCCACCATCCGGGCCCTCAAGGCCCGCATGAAGGAGCGTTTCGCCCAGACCAAGCCCTTTTACCAGAAGGGCGTCCTCAAGGAAGGCGACGACGGCTATGTCTCGCTGGCCGCCGCCGGGCTGGGGCTCAAAGAGAAGAGGGATCTGACCGCCCTGGTGGAGGCCGAGAACCGTGACCGTCTGACCCTTTACCAGGAGGTGGCCGGGGCGCTGAAGATCGACCCCAGCCAGGTCAGCCGGGTGGCCCAGGTTTTTGCCAAGGAGTGGCAGAAATCCCTGCAATGAAATCCACCTCCTGCAACCTCATCCTGTCCGCCCTCTACAAGGGCGTCAAGGGAGACCGTCCGCCGGTGGGCAACCCCACCTCCATCGTCTGCCACGGACTGATGGACGCCTGCGGGGTTTCCTTCCCCGAGGCGCACCTGAACGCCGAGGCCATGGCCGAGCTGGCGCTGGCCGGCCACGAAATCCTCGGCTTCGACACGGTGATGCCGGAGTACAGCGTGGACCAGGAAGCCGCCGCCCTCGGCTGCCGGATCGACTGGGGCGACCGGAACCGGATGCCGGACACCAAGAGCTTCCCCTACGCCGATTTCTCCGATGTGGCGATCCCCCCGGATTTCCTCGAAAAGCCCTCCCTGCGGGTGGTTCTGGACGCCCTCGCGATCCTCCGCCGGCACGTGGGCGGCCAGGCGGCCGTCATCGGGAAAGCCATGGGTCCCTGGACCCTGTCCTATCACCTGGCCGGCACCCAGAATTTTCTGCTGCAGATCGGCCTGGGAGAGAAGGACCGGGTGAACCGGATGCTCAGGCAGCTGCTGCCGGCCACCATTGCGTCGGTCAAGGCCCAGTTCCAGGCCGGCGCCGACATCGTGGTGGTTGCCGACCATGCGACCGGCAACCTGGTCGGGGCCTATCACTACGAGGAATTCCTGCTGCCGATCCACCAGGAACTCACCGCCGCCGTCCCCGGTCCGCTCATCCTGCATGTCTGCGGCAACTGCCTGGACCGCCTCGAGCTGTTCGCCCGGGCCGGCTTCGAAGGCTATCACTTCGAATGGCAGGTGGATGCCAAAACCGCCGTGGAACGAGTCGGTGACCGTCTGTGCCTGGTCGGCAATGTGAACAACCCCCAGGCGCTTTACCAGGGCACCCCGGAGGACGTGTACCGCCAGGCGCGTTACGCCATCGAGGCCGGGGTGGACATCATCGCGCCCGAATGCGCCATCCCGCTGGCCACCCCGCTGGAAAACCTCAAGGCCATCGTGGCGGCGGCCCAAGAGGGGTATTGAGAAGGCGTGAGGGGCAAGGCGCAGGGCGCAAGGGGGGCGTCGGGCGTCAGGCCTCAGGCGTCAGGCCTCCGAGGCTTGGATTTCCGGCAGCCGGCTCGGAGGCTGGACGAAGGGGAAGGCGCAGGGGGCAGGGCGCAAGGTACAGGGGGGTGTCGGGCGTTCAGGCATCAGGCTTCCGAGGCTCAGAGTTCGGCCAACCGGCTGGGCCTGAGGCTGAACAAGGGGGCAAGGGGAAACGGGGGAACAGCCGGTTGAGGAAGGATCCATGAACCAGGGATTGGAAAGCGTGAAGGCCGCCGTGATCGACGGCCGCCACCAGGAGATCGAAGGTCTTGTCCGTGAGGGCCTGGCCCAGGGGGTGGAGCCTGGCCGGCTGATCAACGAAGCCCTCATTGCGGCCATGGATGTGGTGGGTGAACGCTTTTCGCGCAGCGAAATTTTCGTCCCGGAAATGCTGGTTTCGGCGCTGACCATGAAGAAAGGCCTGGAGATCATCAAGCCGCAGCTGCAGTCCGATCAGGCTGAACCCAGGGGGACCATCCTGATGGGCACGGTGAAGGGGGATCTCCACGACATCGGCAAGAACCTGGTCATCATGATCCTCGAGGGGGCCGGTTTCAGAGTCATCGACCTGGGCGTGGACCTGGACGCGGAGGAAGTCGTCCGGAAAGTCCAGGAACACCGGCCTCACATCCTGGGGCTTTCGGCGCTGCTGACCACCACCATGCCGGAGATGGCCAGGGTCATCGAGGCGCTGGGAAACAGGGGGCTTCGCGACCGGGTGAAGGTCATGGTGGGCGGCGCGCCCATCGATGCGGAATTCGCCCGCCGGATCGGGTCTGACGGCTACGGCCGGGACGCCACCGAGGCCGTCCGGCTGGCCAGGCGTTTCACCGGCGCGGGCTGAGCGGCCCTAGCGGCCCATCCGCATCAGCATCTTCGGACCCGCCTTTTCCGCCAGGGCGAGCCCCAGATCCAGGGCCTGGCGGTTCATCTTCAGGAAACCGGGCGGGATCCGGTCCTCCAGGATCTTCATGACCGACTCGGTCCCGATGACTTCCGTCAGCCCCAGCAGCGCACCCAGCATGCAGATGTTGAACACCACCGGCTTGCCGATCTGATCCATCACCGCCCGGTACATGCCAAGCCCCACCTGGCGGGCGTCCATCTTGCGTTCCGTCTTCACGAACTGGGTATCGGTCAGCAGCAGGCCGCCGGGCCGGATCATGCCCGCGAACTTGTTGTAGGCCGGCTGGGTGAGGCACACCAGGATGTTGGGCTGGTTGACCTTGGGGAAGCGGATCTCGGCATCCGATATGATGACGTCCGCCCGGGTCGCGCCGCCCCTGGCTTCCGGACCGTAGGTCTGGGATTGAACCGCGTTGAGGCCTTCCTTGATCACCGCCGCTTCCGCCAGAATGATCGAGGCGGTGATCACCCCCTGTCCCCCGGAACCGGAGAATATGATCCGACTTCTACTCATGGGTAGACTGCCCTCCCTGGGCTTTTTCCACGATTTTCGCGTACTCGGCGCAGTATTCCGGCCTTTCCTCCTGCACGAAGATCCCTCTTTCGATCAGCTCGGGATCCTCCTCCTTCTTTTTTGACCCGATCGTCGTCGTCCCGGTCCGGTAATGGTTCAGCATGTCCACGGCGTCGCCCAGCTTGTTCTTGCGGCCGAAGTAGGTGGGGCACTGGGAGAGCACCTCCACCACCGAGAACCCCTTGTGCTGGATCGCCTTGGCCAGAATGTCGGCCATGGAGGTGACATGGTAGGTGGTCGTCCGGGCCACGAAGGAGGCCCCGGCGCCCCGGGCCAGCGCCACGATGTCGAAGGCCTCGTAGATGTTGCCGTGGGGGGCCGTGGTGGCCAGCCGGCCGTAGCCGGAAAGGGGCGAGAACTGCCCGCCCGTCATCCCGTAGACGCTGTTGTTCATGATGACGGCGGTGATGTCCAGATTGCGGCGGATCGCGTGAATGAAGTGATTGCCGCCGATGGCCAGCGCATCCCCGTCACCCATGGGGACAATGATGCGCAGCTCGGGGCGGGCCAGCTTGACGCCGGTGGCAAAAGCCAGGGCGCGCCCGTGAAGGGTGTGCAGGGTGTGGAAATCCATGTAGCCGGAGATCCGGCTGGAGCACCCGATCCCGGTGACCATGACGACGTCGTTCCGCCTCAGCTCCAGCTTGGCGATGGCCCGGATTAGGTTGTTCATCACCGTGCCGTGCCCGCATCCGGGGCACCAGATGTGGGGCATGAACCGTTCGCGCAGGTACTTTGGCACTGCCATTCCTTACACCCCTTTCCCTTGGATGACGCGCAGGATGTTGCGGATATCCGTCGGCGAGATGAAGGTGCCGTCGATGCGGTTGGCCAGGAACACCTTGCCCGGATCGTCCACCGCCTTTTTCACCTCCTGCAGAACCTGGCCCATGTTCATTTCCACCACCACCACGAACTCCGCCCGTTCGCACCGCTCCCGCACCGCCTCGACCGGGAAGGGCCACAGGGTCTGCAGTTCCAGCAACCCCAGCCGCTCGCCCCGGGCCCGGCGGTTTTCCACCACGTGGAGCGCCGAGCGGGCCGCGGACCCGTAGGAAATCAGCACGGTTTCGGCATCGTCGAGGAAGAACTCCTTGAGGCGCGTGATCTCGTGCACGTGCCCGTTGATCTTGTCCACCAGGTGCCGCATCAGGCCGTAGGCGATCTTGGGGTCGTTGGACGGGAAACCCCACATGTCATGGGACAGCCCGGTGACATTGTAGCGGTGGATGCCGCCGAAGTCGCTCATGGGCAGCCGGCCGTCCTCGCGCGGCAGATAGGGGTGGTAGTCGGTGCCCTCCGGCACCGAGGTGCGCAGTCGCTCCACCAGCGGGATCTCCCCGGGTTCCGGCACCACGAGCCTCTCGCGCATGTGCCCCACCACCTCGTCGAAAAGCAGCACGACCGGCGTGCGGTAGGTCTCGGCGATGTTGAAGCCTTCCACGGTCATGGCGAACACGTCCTGGTTGTTGGAGGCGGTCAGGGCCACGATGGCATGGTCGCCGTGGGTGCCCCAGCGGGCCTGCATCACGTCCCCCTGACTGACGCCGGTCGGGATGCCGGTGGAAGGGCCCCCGCGCTGGACGTTCACCACCACGCAGGGGACCTCGGTCATCACCGCGTAGCCGATCGCCTCCTGTTTCAGGGAAAACCCCGGGCCGCTGGTGGCGGTCATGGATTTCAGCCCGGTCAGCGAGGCGCCCACGATGGCGCACATGGAAGCGATCTCGTCTTCCATCTGGATGAACTTGCCGCCCCGCTGGGGAAGCCGCAGGGCCAGCAGCTCGGCGATTTCCGTGGAAGGCGTGATGGGATAGCCGGCGAAGAACTCGACCCCGGCGTAAAGGGCACCCTCCACACAGGCCTCGTTGCCCTGGACAAAAAGCGTTTTCCTACTCATCGCGACCGTCCTCGCTGGTCAGCAGCTCGATGGCGATATCCGGGCATCGAAGTTCGCACGCCGCGCAGGCATTGCAGTCCTCGGGCCGCTGCGCCACCGCCTTTTCCTTTTCGTCGATTTCCAGGACCTGCTTGGGGCAGAATGCGACACAGATGCCGCAGCCCTTGCAGTACTCCCGGTTGATTTCGATTCTGGTCTGCGCCCGCCGGGCGCTTTTTTTCCGAGACCTCTCAGGCATGGGACTCCCGCCTCGCTTTCCGTAAATTTCCCGGTCACTTACTGGCGTTTCCGCTCCTCGAACTCCTTCAGCGACTCCTGGCGCTCCTTGGTGGACACGCAGGCCAGGCAGGCTTCGGTTTCATAGTCCATCAGCGCCTCCAGGCTCACCTCGCCGGCGGCCAGGTTGATCCCCCGTTTGATCAGCTTGAGCGAGAAGGCGGAGTTGCGGCTGATTTTCTGCGCCATTTCGCGGGCCGCGGGCATGAGCTCATCCTGGGGCACGGCGCGGTTCACCAGCCCGATGCGCTCGGCCTCCCGGCCGTCGATGTACTCGGCGGTGAAGAGGAGTTCCTTGGCCTTGCCGGGCCCCACCAGATCCGGCAGCAGGCGCATGGCGCCGCCGGTCACCGAGGAAGTGACGCGGGCCTCGGGAGAGCCGATCTGGGCTTCCGCGGCCGCGATCCGGATGTCGCAGGCCAGCGCCAGCTCATAGCCCGAGCCCAGCGCATAGCCGTTGATCGCGGCGATGATGGGTTTCTCGAAACGGATGATCAGCCGCGAGGTCTCCTGCAACCCTTCCAGGTAGTCGCGGTAGGCCTCCAGGCTCCGGCCTTTGGATTCCTTCAGGTCCGCGCCGGTGGAGAAGGCCCGCCCCTCGCCGGTGATGATGAGCACCTTGACCTCCGGGTCGCTGCGGGCCTCATCGAGGGCCTGCCGCAGATCCAGCCACAGCTGCCGGTTCATGGCGTTCAGGACCTTCGGCCGGTTGAGCCGGATCACCGCCAGCCCCTCTTCCTTCTCGTACAGAACACAGCTCAGTTCCATGTTTCCCCCATCCTTTCGGTTGCCCGCTGCGCCCCGCGCCCCCGCTCGTTTCGCCGCCCCTCCGGCAGCCGGCGGGCGGCAGGGTCGATGTCGCTGCCCGGCACCCCGCCATCAGCCGAGAATCACCCGCGAGTCCACGATGGAGGCCCCCTTCTCGTGGACGATGACCGGGTTGAGATCGATTTCCCGGATCTCCGGGTTTTCCACCGCCATCTGGGCCACGCCGGTCAGAATCGCCTGCACCGCTGCCACATCCTTCGGCCCGGAGCCACGGAAGCCCTTCAGCACCCGGTAGCCTTTGATCTCCCGGATCATGGCTTCCACATCCTCGAAAGCCAGCGGCGCCACCCGGAAGCTCACGTCGCGCAGGACCTCCACGAAAATGCCGCCCAGGCCGAACATGACCACCGGCCCGAACTGGGGATCCCGCACCATGCCCACGATGCACTCCTGTCCGGGAGCCGCCATGGGCGAAACCAGAGTACCCAGCACCCGCTCCCGGGTCGTGGCCCGCGAGGCGCTTTCCATGATCGCCTCGAACGCCGCCTCCACCGCCGGCGCGTCCCGCAGGTTCAGCCTGACACCCGCCCAGGTCCGACTTGTGGAGGATGTCCGGGCTGATCACCTTCATGGCCAGCGGCGCCTGGAACCTGGCCAGGGCTTTCACCGCCTCCCCGCGGTCGCGCACCAGCACCGCCTCCGGCAGGGGGATGCCGTAGACCTTGAGCAGCTCCCGGGACTCGGTTTCCAGCAGGTTCTGCCGGCCCTCGGCCCCGGCCGTCGCCAGTACCGCTTCCACCGCCGGAGGCCTTTCTCCGCTTGTCGGGATGAGCTGCGCCTGTTGCAGCCGGCGGCGGTTTTCGGCAAACCGCATCAGGGAGGCAAGGCACTGCGAGGCCCGCTCGGAGGACTCGAAGACCGGTACATCCGCCGCCTTGAGAATGTCAAGCGATTTGATGGCCCCCCGGGCGAAGCTGGTGTGAACGAAGAGCGGCTTGCGAAGGGTCTTCACCAGGTCCGCCAGCTCGCGGGCCGTCTGCTCTTCCAGCTCGCCCACATGGGCGGCGATGATATCCTTGAAGCCGCCGAAAAACCCGGTGAGGTAGACCCCGTCCACCTCGTCGCTCTCCATGCAGGCCTTCACGCACTCGGTGATCATGTGCGGGTTTTCCTCGGCCGTGCCGCCGTAGTCGATCGGGTTGGAGGCCGGCATCCCCTCCAGCAGGAACGGCCGGATCCGCTGCTGGGTGACCTCGGAAAGCACCGGCACCTGCATGCCGTGGACTTCGGCATTGTCCGCGGCGATGGAGTTGTCTCCGCCGCCCTCCGAGAGGATGGCCACCCGGCTGCCCTTGGGGCGGGGACAGGTGCTCAACACCTGCGCCATGTCGAAGAGCTCGTCCACATTGCTGACCCGGACGATGCCGGCCTGCCTGAAAGCCGCGTCCACGATGGCATCGTCCCCGGCCAGCGACCCGGTGTGGGAAGCCGCCGCCCGGGCGCCCGCGCCCGACCGCCCCACCTTGAGGGCGATCACGGGCTTGTGCTTCACCGTTTCCCGCGCCACCCGGACCAGCTCGTTGCCCTGCTTGATGCCCTCCATGTACATGATGATCGCGCCGGTCTCCGGGTCGTCCTTGAGGTATTCGATGTACTCGGGAAAGCTGGCCCCGATGGCGTTGCCCAGGCTGATGACCCGGCTGAAGCCCACCCCCCGCATGGCCGCGAAGTGGGTGAGGGAGTCGATCACGTTGCCGCTCTGCGCCAGCACGGCGATGGCCCCCTTGCGCAGCCCGGGGATGCCGAGCAGGTTCACCTGCCCCGGACCGCTGAACATCCCGCTGCAGTTGGGCCCGATCAGCCGGGCGCCGGTCTTGGCCGCCGCGCTCAGAATCTCGCCTTCGATCCGCTTCCCCTCCGCCCCGCTCTCCCCGAGCCCGGCGGTGATGACGATGATGCCCTTGGCCCCCATCCGAACGCTGTCGGCCACCGCGGCGGGTACGAAGCGCGGGGCCACCACCACCATAACCAGGTCCACTTCCTTTGCCACATCGGTGAGCTTGGGGAAGGCCTTGCGGCCGAAGAGGGTGTCCCTCTTCGGGTTGATCAGAAAGACCTCGCCCGGGTAGCCCCCCTCGAGCAGGCTCCGGGTCCTCCGCTCCGCCGCCTTTCCCGGAACCTCGGAAGCGCCGATCACGGCCACCGAGCGGGGATTGAACATTCTGTCCAGGGTCTTGTCCATGCATCGCCTCCGGTCGCCTTCCCCGCCCGGGGGAAGACCCGATGTTTCAGTCACCCGGCCGGTGCCGGCCGGCTATTGCGGCCCCAGGCTGCGGACCGCCAGCGCCCGGTAGGCCTTCTGGTGAACCATGCGGTCGGTGTAGTGGTAGCCGCGCTGGAAATTGAAAACCCGCGCCGAGATGCTCCGTTTTTCGGAGGCCCACACCCAGCCGCAGCTGAGCCGGATCGCGGGCGCGATTCTGACCCACTGCCCGCAGTCGCTCTCGTAGCCCGGATAGCCTTCCTCCTCCACGTAGAGGCTCTCCAGCTCCTCCAGCGTGGGCAGGCGCCAGCCCTCCCGTTTTTCTGACCGCAGGCTGAGCGGGAAGGTGAATTGCACCCAGCGCTCGGCACTTTTCCAATCGATGTCTCCCTGGTTGTCCGCCTTGCTCCACATGACTCCCAGGCGACCGTCTGTCAGCGTGCCGTCCCCGTGGTCGATGAAACGATCTTCAGCGGGCGCCCAGGAGGCGCCGGTCAAAACGCTTAGGGTCAGTGCAGCCAGCAGCCGTGCAGCCTTTTTCCGCATCCCTTTTTCCCTCCCCTGCATCCGGTATCGCGCACCCATCAGGCCGCCGCTCTCAGGACCTTCGGTCTTCGCGGCCGCTGCAGCATGTACAGCAGGCCGAAGATGGCCAGCCCAATACCGTACATCCAGTAGCGCTGCCCATGGGGTACCCCGAACCAGCCCGCGATCAGATCGGGCCGCATGAGAACCAGCGTCACGCTCAAAAGGATGAGAATCTCGTAGCTCCGGTTGCGGGCCACGAACCATCCCTGGGTGGCGGAGGCAAAGGCGAAGTTGCCCAGGCAGGCCATCAGGAAAATCAGGATCCCCTGGGGCCAGCTGTTGATATTGTGCAGAATGAGATCCGTGTTGAAGATGAACATGAACGGCAGGATGGCGGTCCGGATGTCGTACATGAAGCCCTGGAGCCCGGTGGGGATGGGCGGCGACTTGGCGATGGCCGCCGCCGCGTAGGCCGCCAGCCCGACCGGCGGCGTGTCGTCGGCCAGGATCCCGAAGTAGAAACAGAACAGGTGCGCGGCCATCAGCGGCACCACAAAGTCCATGTAGGCCCCCAGCTCCACGATCACCGGCGCCGTGAGCGAGGCCATGACGATGTAGGTGGCCGTGGTCGGCAGGCCCATGCCGATGATCAGGCTCGCTATGGCGGTGATCACCAGCAGGGCGTAGATGTTGCCCCCGGAAATCGTGTCGATGACCTCGGTGATCAGGCCGCCGAGACCCATGGCCACCACCCCGACGATGATGCCGGCCGCGGCGGTGGCCAGCGCCACGGCGCACATGTTGCGCGCCCCGGCGGCCAGGGCCGAAAAGATGTCCACGACGCTCTGCCAGAAAGCGGGCAGCAGCGGCTCCTTTTTCACGAAGGCCTTGACCGGGTTCTGCAGCAGCATGATCACGGCCATCACCCAGATGGCGTGGAAGGCCGCCAGCTCCGGGCGTGTGCCGGACGACCACCAGCTCGTAGATCAGCATGCCGAGCGGGACCAGGTAATGGGCGCCGCCCAGCAGGGTCCTGAAAAAGGCGGCAGCTCGGTCCGGGACAGCCCGCGCAGCCCGAGCTTGGAGGCCTCGACGTGGGTGATCCAGAAAAGGGCCGCGTAGGAGGCAAAGGCCGGGATGGCCGCCGCTTTGATCACCTCCACGTAGGGCACGTTCACGTACTCGGCGATGATGAAGGCCGCCGCCCCCATGATGGGGGGCGCCAGCTGGCCGTCCGTGCTGGCGGCCACCTCGATGGCGGCGGCCTTCTTGGGCGGATAGCCCACCTTTTTCATCAGCGGGATGGTGAAGGTACCGGTGGTGACGATGTTGGCGATGCTGGAGCCCGACACCAGGCCGGTGAGGCCGCTGCCCATGACGGCCGCCTTGGCCGGGCCGCCCTTGAACCCGCCGAGCAGGCACAGGGCCAGCCGGATGAAATAGCGGCCCGCGCCGGCCCGGTCCAGCATGGCCCCGAACAGCACGAAAAGAAAGACGATGGTCGCCGACACATCCAGCGGGATGCCGTAAATGCCCTCGGTGGACATGGTGATCTGCCCCATGAAACGCTCCAGGGATACGCCCTTGAAAGCGATCAGGTCCGGCATGTAGGGGCCGAGAAAGGCGTAAAGGCAGAAGCAGCCGGCGATGACCGAGAGCGCCGGGCCGATGACGCGGCGGGAGGCTTCCAGCAGCAGGATCAGCAGCACCAGCCCCACCACCAGATCCCGGGGGATGGGGGCGCCGTAGCGGGCGTTGATGCCGGTGTAGTCCAGGGCGATATACACCGCTGCAAAGCACGCCACCCCCGCCACCACGAAATCGAAGAAGGGAATGCGGTTGGTGGCCGACAGGAACCCCAGGCCCCAGCGGTGCCGCTTGAAAAAAGGAAAGTTCAGATAGACGATCAGGAGGGCGAAACCCAGATGTATGGCCCGGGTGAAGACCGTGTCCAGAATCCACCAGCTGGCCACCGACAGCTGAAAAAGGCTCCACACCACGCCGATGGCCGGAATGATGTACCCGGCCTTCCCAGCCGGCCGCCGGGCGACACCCTCCTCCTCTTCAGCCATCTTCCTGGCCTTTTCGAGACCTTCATCGCTTGCGTGCTTTTCGCTCTGGCTCATCGGGGTCTCCTCGTGTCGTGTGCCCGGCACCTCCCTTCCGTGCCGGCGCCGCGGTCTGCCCTTTTTCCGGCCAAAGAACCCCGCTGCGGTCCTTGGCAAGGGAACCGCCCGGGGAAAGAAAGTGGAGACGGGCGGCGGCAGGCGGCCGCCGCCCGCTTTGGCTTACTTCACCAGTCCGGACTGCTTGAAGTACTTCGCGGCGCCCGGATGAATCGGGGCGCTCAGGCCTTCAAGCATGTTTTCCTTGGTCAGCACTTCGTAGGCCGGGTGGAGTTTCTTGAACTCTTCCAGGTTCTCGAAAACCTCCTTGGTGATGGCGTAGACCACGTCGACCGGCACCTTGGCCGAGGTCACGAAGGTGGCCTTCACGCCGAAGGTCATCACGTCCTCCTGGTTCGTGGCGCCGGTGTAGAGTTTCATGGGAATGAACGCCTTGGCATAGTAGGGGTACTTGGCCAGCAGCTTGTCGACCTGGACGATCGGCACGAAATGCACCTTACGCTTGCCCGCGGTGGCTTCCAGGATCGCACCGCTGGGGTGCCCGACGGTGTAGAAGAAGGCATCGATCCGGCCGTCCTGCAGCAGCCCCGGCGCCTCGGCGGCCTTCACCCCCTCGGCCTGCAGATCGGTTTCCCAGTTGATGCCGGCGTTTTCCAGGGCGTCGATGGAGTTCTGGCGCTGCCCGGAGCCCGGGTTGCCGATGTTCACCCGCTTGCCCTTCAGGTCTCCGATGGTCTTGATGTTGGCGTCATCGGCCGCCACCAGGGTGACGGATTCGGGGTGGATGGCAAACATGGCCCGCAATTCGTGCTGCGGTCCCTTGTCGGCCCACTCCGCTTCACCCTTCCAGGCCTGGTACTGCCGGTCCGACTGAACCACGCCGAACTCCAGATCGCCGGTCATGACCGCGTTCACGTTGAAGACCGAGCCGCCGGTGGATTCCACCGTGGCGCGGATCCCGTACTCGCTGCGCTTCTCGTTGACCATCTTGGCGATGGCCCCGCCGGTGGGGTAGTACACCCCGGTGATACCGCCGGTGCCGATGGTGACGAACGTCATCTTGGCCTCTGCGGGCGCTGCGCCCAGCAACAGGGCCAAGCCAAAAACCAGTGCCAGTCCACTTACCAGGATCTTCTTCATGACTACCTCCTGTCGAGTCTTGATGGTTGGCGTTCGTTCCGTGATTCCCTGCCTGTCGAGTGTATCCCCTCCTTTCTGCGGCCCGGGGTTGCCGGGTGCCGCTGCCGCGCCTTCAGGCGGCAGCCGGCTCCTGTGGAAATACGCGGCGTTCCCCACGCTCCCCGGCCCCGGGTTTCATTGGTAATAGGTTTCGAAGGTCTGAAAACCGCGCTCCAGTTCATCCAGCTGCGGCAGAGCGCGCTCCTTTTCCCGGAAGGCCACCGCCGTGATCAGGGCGTTCAGGAGGCTCATGGGCGCCGTGAACGACTCGAAATAGGTGGGGATCCGGGTCTCGGCGATCAGCGTCAGGTCGCTGAGCTGCGCGATGGGCGACAGCTCGCTGTTCGTCACCGCGATCACATGGACCCCTTCAGCCTTCATTTTCTCGGTGACCCTGACCACCTCACGCGTGTAGCGGCGGAAGCTGATGGCCACCAGCACGTCCTGGGGACCGGCATCCCGCAGCTGCTCGGGCAAATCCCCGACGCCGAGCTCGATAAGCCTCACCGAGCCCAGAAAAAACCTCAGGTTGAAGGCCAGGTAGAACGCCAGGGCGTAGCTCGAGCGCAATCCCAGAACGTGGAGTTTGCGGGCCGCGCACAGCCGCTCCACCGCCCCGGCGAAGGCTTCCTCCGAAATGCGGGAGCTCAAGCTGCCGATGTTCTCGACATCCCCCTTCAGGATGTCGGTGAAAAGAGATTGCCGGCCTTCGAGCATTCTGGCCGAGGCCTCGAGGCGCTTGGGGGTGGAATCATCCAGCAGGCGCTCGCCCACGGCGCGCTTGAACTCCGCAAACCCGGAAAAGCCCAGTTGCGCGATGAACCGCAGGACCGTGGTTTCCGACACCCGGGCTTTTTCGGCCAACTGGGTGGAGTTCAGCAGGATCGCCTGGCTCAGGTGATGGAAAAGAAACTCGGCCAGCAGGCGCTGCCGGGGCGGCAGCGACGGGTATTTGCGGGAAATCTGCTGCAGGATGTCTTCCATAGGAGCCTTGTTGAAGAATTTTCTTCGCTTGAGGGAGGTGATGAAGGATTTTCTCCATTTACCGCCCTCGTGTCAAGGTTTTTCTTTCGTCTTGACCCCCAAAGGCGTTTTTCTTATGGTTCGGGAAACCGGGGCGATTCGGAAAGGATGGTGGCGCATGAAGGTACTGGTGTTCGGGTCCGGCGGCCGGGATCATTGCCTGGCGGACAAGTACGGCGACAGCCAGCACGTGGAAAAAGTCTATTTCGCGCCCGGCAACCCGGGCGTCCTCCACACCCCCAAAGGCCAGCGCGGTCTGATCGAGCGGGTCCCGCTGCAAGACTTCACGCAGGTGGTCGATTTCTGTGGGGAAAACCAGGTGGACCTGGTGGACGTGGGCTCCGAAAACCCCCTCGAGAAGGGTCTTGTCGATCTCCTCAATGCGCGCGGGATCCGCACCGTCGGACCCTGCAGCGAATTCGTCAAGCTGGAAAGCGACCGGGCCTTCACCGACGACCTGCTGCGCCGGATCGGGGTCCCCAAGCCCGAGTACCGGGTTTTCGACGACCCGGCCGAGGCCAGACGCTACGTGCGCCACATCGGCTATCAGGTGGTGGTGAAGGCCAACGGCCTGGCGGCCGGCAAAGGGGCCATCGTGTGCGAGGATGCGCCCGAGGCCGAGGCGGCCGTCGACCGCCTCATGAAGGAGCGGATTTTCGGCGACTCGGGCGCCCGGGTCGTGATCGAGGAGCGCAAGTACGGCACCGAGATCTCTTTCTTCGTCTACCTGGACGGGCGTCAAGCCCTGCCGCTCAGGATGTTCGCCCACGACTACAAGCCGGCCTTCGACCCCGAAGACGCCGACCTGATCCGGCAGTTCGGCGGCAACTTAAACACCGGCGGCACCGGCTGCTACTGCCCCCACCGGCTGGTCAGCCCCTGGCTGGTCAACCGGATCATCAAGGAGATCGTCAACCCGACCGTCAACGCAATTTACAACGACCTGGGCTGGCCCTACAAGGGCGTACTGTACTTCGGCCTGAACCTCGACCCCTACGACCGTCTGGACGTCTTCGAGATCAACGTCCGCCACGGCGACCCGGAGTGGGAAGTGATCGCCCGCAAGCTCAGCACGGACCTCTTCGAGATCGGCATGGCCGTCTGGGAGGGCACCCTGGACCGGGTTCAGCAGTCCTGGAACCAGCAGCACTATGTGGACGTGATCGCCATGGAAGGCCGCTCCAAGGCCTCCCGGGGCTGGAACAAGGGCTACCCCGGCCGCTACGGCAAAGGCCACCGGATACTCGGGCTGGACAGCCTGGAGCGGGGCATCGCCCTTTTCTTCGCCGGGGTGGACGAGGACCCCGCAAAGGGCCTGGTGACCTTTGGGGGGCGCGTGCTGCACGTGGTGGCCGGCGAGGCCACCCTGGAAGAGGCCCGCGAGAAGGCCTACCGCAACATCCAGCGGCTGACCTTCGAGGATCACAACAACGACGGCGCCAACTGCCTGCGGTATCGAAAAACCATAGGGGAATGAACAAATAGGGGCAAGGTACAAGGGGCAAGGCGCAAGGCAAAGCCGACATCAGATATCGGCTTGAGGCATCGGGCATCAGGCGGGGGCAAGGCGCAGGGCACAAGAGGGGTTCGGAAACAGCTTTCTAGCAGCGCCATGTGCCTTGCGCCTTGTGCCCTAACCTGAGGCCTGAGGCCAGGGGATTCAGATCGATCCGTTTGCGCCAGTGAACAGGATTGCAGGAGGAGAAGGAATTTGAAGCAGCCCATGCGCGATGTCTATGTGATCGGGAGTTACAGCACCCGGTTCAGGAAATGGCTCGACAAGTCCCTGAAGGACCTGACGCGGGAGACCGTTCTGGGCGCCCTGGAGGATGCCGGGATGAAGGACGGCCGGCACATCGAGTCGGCCTGGTTCGGCAACTGTGCCATGGGTCTCCTCTGGGACCAGGACCTGATCCGCGGGCAGGTCTGCCTGGCGCCGCTGGTGGAGGAGGGTCTCTTCCCGGAAAGGGTGCCGGTCATCAACGTGGAGGGCGCCTGCGCCACCGCTTCCATCGCTTTTCACGGGGCCTGGAAGGACATCCTGAGCGGCCAGTGCGACGTGTCGCTGGCCCTGGGGGTGGACAAGTTCTATCACCCGGACATGAAGAAGGTCCTGCTGGCCTACGAACAGGGAATCGACCGCGGCGACAAGGACCGGCTCATCGCCGGGTACCGGGAAGTGGCCCGGGAATGCGGCCGGGAGTTCGAATTCGGCGAAGGCCACACAATCTTCATGGACACCTACGCCATGCAGGCCTGCTGGCACATGTGGCGCTGGGGCACCACCCAGCGCCACATGGCCATCGCCGCCGCCAAGAACCACCACAACGGCTCTCTCAACCCCAAGGCCCAGTACCAGTTCGATGTGCCGGTGGACAAGGTGCTGGAGGACTACCTGGTCAGCTACCCCCTCACCCGCTCCATGTGCGCGCCGATCGGGGACGGCGGCGCCGGGGCCCTCCTGTGCTCGGAAGACTACCTCCGCAGCCAGGCGCCGGAGGTCAGGCGACGCGCCGTGAAGGTGCTGGCCTCGGTGCTTTCCTCGGGCAAACAGCGCCGGATCAGCGAGCCCAGCCTCAGCCACTGGGCGGCTGAAAGGGCCTACCGCATGGCCGGCATCCAGGCCGGCGAGGTGGACGTCGCCGAGATCCACGACGCCACCTCTTTCTGCGAGATCTACCAGGCCGAGATGCTGGGATTCTGCCCCATGGGCGAAGGGGGCCGTTTCATCGAATCCGGGGCCACCCACCTGGACGGCAGTCTCCCCATCAACACCAGCGGCGGCCTGGTCTCCAAGGGCCACCCGGTGGGGGCCACCGGCCTGTCCATGATCTACGAGGTGGCGACCCAGCTGCGCGGGGAGGCCGGCGAGCGCCAGGTGCCCGGCGCGGCCGTCGCGCTGACCGAAAACGGCGGCGGCGTCATCTCCACCGAGGAATTCGCCTGCGCCGTGACCATACTCGGGAAAATATAGGCATCGGGCGTCGAGGCGTCGGGCCGAATCCAGGTACCCTGCCGCTCGATGTCGAATACCTTCTCTCCCCCTCCGCCTCGCTTGACTCCATGGAACGCCCCCCACGTCACCCGCTGCCTCTCGGTGGGACGCAGCGGGCGCTTCAAACCCTTCTGTCCACCGACGACTGTGCTCCGGTTCCGCTCCGCCGGGGTTCAGGTCCTTACCCCTTGCGGCTGAACCAGCGGGTCGTGCTCAGGCAGATCTTCACCAGCAGGAGCATGACCGGGACTTCGATGAGCACGCCGACCACGGTCGCCAGGGCCGCACCGGAAGACAAGCCGAAAAGCATGGTCGAGGTGGCGATGGCCACCTCGAAGTGATTGCTGGCACCGATCATGGCCGAGGGAGCCGCATCCTCGTAATCCAACCGCATCACCCGGGCCAGGCCGTAGGCCAGCCAGAAGATCAGGTTGGTCTGGATGAACAGCGGGATGGCGATCCAGAGAATGGTCAGCGGGTTGGCGACGATCACCTCGCCCTTAAAAGAGAAGAGCAGCACCAGGGTGATCAGCAGCGCGACGATGGTGACGGGTGTCAGCACAGGGAGGAAGCGTTGCTTGAACCATTCTTCGCCCTGGGCGCGGATAACCGCCTTGCGGGACAGGTAGCCGGCCGCCAGGGGCAGGGCCACGTAGATCCCGATGGAAAGCACCAGGGCCTGCCAGGGCACCGGCAGGCGGCCGACGCCCAGCAGAAACCCTCCTAAGGGGCCGTAGAGCAGCAGCATGGTCAGCGAGTTGATGGCCACCATGACCAGGGTGTGCCCGTCGTTGCCGCGCGCCAGAAACCCCCAGACCAGCACCATGGCCGTGCAGGGAGCGATGCCCAGCAGAATGCAGCCGGCCAGGTAGCTGCGCCACAGGGGTACCTCCAGCACCTTGATCCCGTTCTGCAGCACCACCGTCCCGACGCCGTGGCTGGCGCCCACCGGCAGGTCGAGACCCAGGGGCATTTTCACGTGATCGATGGCCTCGGGGCCGATGAAGGTCAGGAAAAGACCGCCCAGAAAAAATATCGAGATCGCGTACATGGTGAAGGGCTTGACGGCCCAGTTCACGATCAGGGTCAGCCCGACCGGCTTGAGGTTGCGGCCCGCCCGCAGCACTTCGCCGAAATCAATCTTCACCATGATCGGGTACATCATGAAAAAGAGGCAGATGGCGATGGGGATGGAAACCACCGGCGCCTCGCCCACGTAGATGGCCAGCCCATCCAGATAGCGGGCCACCCCTGGCGCCACCTTGCCGAGCAGGATCCCGGCCAGGATGCAGAGGATCACCCAGACGGTGAGGTATTTCTCGAAAAAGCCCAGCCCCTTGGCTTCCTTGGTGATGCACGCCTCCGTCGCCATCGGTTCATTTCCTCCTTGTCACTCTTGTTCAGACATCGAATTTGAAGGTTCCAAGGTATTCCCTGAGAGACTTCCTGGATTCCCCGTCCAGCCCGGGGCAGTCCTCAGGCCCTTTTGCCCCTTGGGCCAGCAGGGTGGCAAAAACCATGCAGGTCGCCTGAGCGCATTCGCGGCAGTTGGTGCGCGGCAGGAGCTTGAGGATTTTAAGCGCCTTGGGCTTGGGAGTGCCCTCGCAGCTGGGCGTGATGTGGTCACGGTTGTCCCAGGCTTGGTTGATCTCCCGCTGCAGCCAGCTCAGGATCTTATCCGCCTCCGCCTCATCTCTCAAGGCATTGAGCGCGATCCGATCCGGGTGCACCGTGACGAGTTTCCCCTGTACCCGAAAGGTGACGGCCGGGGGGTCCCTCAGGTACTGGAAACCGCCCAAAGCGGAGTTGAGGTAGGGCAGGGCCTCACCGATATCCTGCCCCAGGTGCGCAATGCAGTGCAGCGACTGGAAACTGGGGTTGCACTCCGGCCTGAAGATCTCTTTGCGGTATCCTTTGAGCAGCATGCTCTCCACCTCATCTACAGAACGGAGAGGAAGGGATTGACAATGAAGTAGGCTGCCAGGAGGCTGATCAGCACGGCCGCTCCTTTCCGGAACATGGCTCCGGCGCCCTGCCAGGCACTGTTTTCAACCACCCTTTTGACAGCCGCGGTGGAGCTTCCCGCGGCCACGATGGGAAGGCAATGCCCGATCGCGAAAAGCAGAATCAGTCCGACACCGGTTGCGAACTTCTGCTGAATGGTGATGATGGCCAGAATGGGGGCAATGAAGCCGAAGGTGCAGGAGCCCGACAGGACGCCGTAGGTGAGCCCGAGCAGGAACGCGCCCGGCAGCCCCCTGAAGTTCAAGCGGTAAAGCAAACTACCCGACATGGAGCATTTCTCCACTCCGAACATACCCAGTGCCACCCAAGCCAGCACCAATCCCACCAGCACCTGCCAGTAGCTTCCGATATCCCCGAGCATCCGCCCCAGCATGGCGCAGATTACCCCGATCAGGGCGATGCTGAGAAAGAGTCCGCCGCCAAAAGCAGCCGAGTAGCCGGCAGCCTCGCGCGGGGCAAGGACTCTCTTTTGGCCCCCCACATAGGCCACGATGAGGGGGATTGAGGCCAGATGACAGGGGCTGAACAGCACACTGACCATGCCCCACAGGAAGCATCCGAGCGCAGCGATAGGGCTGCCCCCGGCAATCCATTCGTTCACGGTCAGGAAAACTCCTTCAAGCATCCGTTTGCCTGCCACCGCAATTGGGAAAAAAGGAGTTCAATGAACCCCGTCTGGCCAAGATCTCTTTTCTTCCAGGCCCGGGCCAACGCCGGCTGCCGGCCTCACTGGTCTGCCCTCACCGCTTCACGCCCATCGTCCCCAGCTGTTCCACAATCGCCGCCTCGCTCATGAAGCCCACATGACGGTAGACTTCCCGGCCCTGGGCGTCGAAAAAAATCTGGGTGGGGATGGCCCGGATGCTGAACCTCCGGGCCGGGGTCTGGTCCTCCCAGACATCCACAAAAACGATGGCCGCTTTTCCCGCGAACTCCTTCTCGAGCTTGACCAGAATCGGCGCCATCATCTTGCAGGGGATGCATTTCCTGGCCCCAAGGTCCACCATGGTGACCATTCCTTTGACCGGGATTTCGGTCGCTGCGGCCGAGCCGGGTGTGCAGCCGGCGAGCGAGACGATGGCGATGACGACCGCAAGAGTTGTCAAAATCAGATGAGGAGTGCTTGCTGTCGGTTTCATCTATTGCCTACTCCCCATTACAGTGGGTTGCGTTTCGATTGCTTCCTGCGTCAACCGACCATCGGGGGCGCAGCCGTTTTCCGCCATCCAGCACCTCCTTTCTGGCTTTAGACTTACTTCTTCAGCCACCCCTTGATCTCCTCCTTGGTGGGGATTTTGCCGACGCTTTTTACCTCGCCTTCCACCACCACCGCCGGGGTGCCGAAGACCCCGTGCTTGGCAATTTCCATCGTGTCGGTGACCTTGGTCACGTTTGCCGCGATACCCGCCTCGGAAAGTGCATCGATCACGTTCTTCTTCGTCTGTTCGCAGCGCGGGCATCCGGGACCCAAAACCTTGATCTCCATTTTTCAGTCCTCCTTCATGGTGTTCCTTCTGGGTCTTATAGATTCATCTCGACGTTGCCGTGCCTCCGGAGCCGGCATGCATTTAGGCCTCACGTGGCGAATGAACCGTAAAGCATTCCGGCGACGGTCGAGAGCACCACGATGATCGCGCAGAAGGCCGCGGTCTTCTTCACCCCCATCACGCCGCCGATCACCAGCATGTTGGGGAGCGATAGGGCCGGACCTGCCAGGAGCAGGGCCAGGGCCGGCCCCTTGCCCATTCCGGCGCCCAGCAGACCCTGCAGGATCGGCACCTCGGTCAGGGTGGCGAAGTACATCAGCGCGCCTGAAACCGAGGCGAACAGGTTGGCCCACAGGCTGTTTCCGCCCACCAGTGTCTGGATATAATGCTCCGGGATCGAGGGCGGGGTGCCCGGGCCGGCCCAGCATAAAACCCGCCACCAAAACCCCGGCTCCCAGCAAGGGGAAAGATCTGTTTCATGAATCCCCAGGTGGATTCCACCCACGCAGCCCGCTCTTCCTTCACAAACCAGTGCTTCAGCATCCAGCCGAGAACGACCAGCAGGCCGGCCGTGATGTACCACTTGGCCCCAAAGATGGCCGGCCAGAGTCCCGCCGAGCCTGCGGCCGGTTTGGCAAAGGCAGCAAAAATCAGGATCAGCACCATGGTCAGCATGAAAAAGCCGTCCTGGGTCAGGCTGCGGCCCTTGCCCTGTTCCTCCGGCAGATAGAGCTGGCCGGTAGTTCGCGCCGCATCCTCCTTGCGAAAGAAAAAGGCCATCAGCAACCCGGTCACCACGGCGAAAAGCACGGCGCCGACTGCGCGGGCCAGGCCGAGCTGCCAGCCCAGGATGCGGGCCGTCAGCACGATGGCCAGCACATTGATGGCCGGCCCGGAATACAGGAAGGCGGTCGCCGGTCCGATCCCCGCCCCGCGGGTGTAGATGCCGGCAAAAAGCGGCAGCACCGTGCAGGAGCAGACCGCCAGGATGGTGCCGGAGACCGAGGCCACCGAATAGGCCAGGATCCGGCGGGCCGTGGCACCGAAGTACTTGAGCACCGAAGCCTGGGAGACAAACACCGCGATCGCGCCGGCAATGAAAAAGGCCGGAATCAGACAGGTCAGCACGTGCTCGCGGGCGTATTCCTGCAGCATCAGGAAGGCTTCCAGGCCGGACTGCCGGATGACCGGGTCGGACCAGGGGACGTGGTAGGCTCCAAGGAAGGCCAGAATAATGAGAATCAGTTTTGTCCGCTCTTTCATGTCCCGCCTGTCAATTCCTTCCTGCGAAGTGCTCGGAAAAGAGTCCCTCGAATCGTTGATTGGGAATACGTCAACCCACCGAGGGCTGTCCGCGCCGGCAGATATCCTCCCGGCGGATGGATGGCAGCCTTTCCACCAGATCCTGGATGCGGGCATCTTCATTCAACCAGTGGCGCAGGTTGCCGAGCAGAGTCGCCGCATAGGGACTGCCCGCGCCGTTGGTCAGGAAGTAGTTTACCCAAGTCCCGTCTTTCTGGGATGTGACCAGGCCAGCCTCTTCCAGCAGCTTCAGGTGCTTCGAGACAGTCGGCTGGGCAATCTGCAGCGCCGCCTGCATCTCGCAGACGCACATGCTCTTGTGCTGCAGCATCTTCAGGATCCTGACCCGGTTGGGATCGGACAGCGCCTTCATCACATGGATAAAATTCTTCATGACTCACCCCTATAAATCGCCAATTGGAAATATACTGGCAGTCTGACGGGTGTCAAGAAAAAAATGCAAACATCGTGTCGATGGATTCACCCAAGTGCACGAGGATGTGCCTCGGGTAGGACATGACTGATCCACAGCGCAGCGGCCGCCTTTGACATCAGTGATCAGCGGTCCGGCAGTATATGGGTCATTGTGCTGCTTGCAAGATCAAAGCGAGCACCATCGACCTGCCATCAAGATACCCTTCAGATCAGGAGTCTTCAGTGAAGTCCGAACTTGCCAGAGTCCGCGGCTTAGCGGTGACTTCAAGAGCGAGAAGAGGTGGATCGGAGAAGGAGCTGCAATCTGATTCACTCCCGTGGGGATCCCACTGATCAAGTTTCTGTAAGGGATCGGAATCCAACAGCCTCGACCGCGATCTACGGCCAGTCGCCAATGCGTTTCCAACACAAGATTAGAGCAATCTCGGCCGCAGGGTGTTATACAGCAACTTTGCGGGTCAGGGGTGTTATCGGGAAACCATATACATATTGTTGAGCAGGGGACACAATAGATGAACCATATTACTTTTGCGGAATTCCTTGTGAGTTCACCCTGCATCCTCGGCGAGGGGGCGGTCATCGAGCGTCTTCGACGCAATGGCAATCTGGAGCTCGACCCTTATCTGGTCAATTCGGCCTTTATCTATGAAGCTCGGAAACGAGCGGCCTTGGAAACCATCTATCGGCAATACCTGGATATTGGTTGCGGGTTCGGCTTGCCTCTCCTTATTTCCACCCCCACCTGGCGGGCGAGTCGGGCGCAGATCGATGCGGCCGGTTATGTCGGAGTCGATGTGAACGGCGACAATGCCAGGTTTCTTGATGCGTTGCGAAGGAGCTACGGAAGGTATGCGGATAAAATTGTCATCTGCGGCTTGATGAGCTGCCGCGGGGATGCCTATAACCCTGCTGAGGCTCTGGCGGTTGACGAGGCCCTGGAGTTCCACTCCTGGCAGGCCGCAAGACTGGCTGACGCGGGGATCGATTTCCTCCTCGCCGCAACTCTGCCAGCCTTGAGCGAGGCAATCGGCCTTGCGTTGGCGCTTGCCGCCACCGCTAAGCCGTATATCCTTAGTTTCGTTGTTCGCCCTGAAGGGACACTGCTGGATGGTACTCCACTGAAGAATGCAATCGCTGATATCGATGCCGCTGTGAATCCACGACCTTCGGCCTATCTGATCAACTGCACGCATGTCTCCTTTGCCAGGGCAGCGTTGATGCACGAAGCCAATTCTTCACCAATGGTCAGGCAACGGATGATCGGCCTGCTGGCCAATACTGCTGCGCTCAGCCCGGAAGATCTGAATGATAGCACCAGTCTGGTGGAGGAAGATCCGGAAGCCTTCGGCCAATCCGTTGCCGCACTGCACAGGGAACTGGGCTTGAAGATTCTGGGAGGATGCTGCGGAACCGACGACAGGCATATCCGGTCTCTGGCCTCATTGCTTGCAGCAGGCGCCTAGCGCCGGGCGGAGAAGAACTCCACCCAAGATCGTTGACCGTGCCGATCGACCCTTGACACAGCTTTCCATATGTGCCAACTCTTGATCAACGTGTCGTGCTGCACGCCGCTTTTCAGCCACGAGCCGCAGCATGGCAAGTTCAGCTGCCTGACCTCGGCCTGAGCAATCGTTCTGCAGGGCTGGATCGCCGAGTCGTCCCATGAGCGGCGGGGGTGGGCTGAGTCGGAAGACGAGGGACTGGGATGTTTCGGACCAACCCAGGCAGGTCACTGACCCGCCGGCTGCCTTGCGCCTGGAACTCTGTTCCGCCTTCCCCTTACCGTGCTTTCCCATCCTGCTTTCTGCGAATCCCTACACCCCCGCCCCGGGTTATGCAGCTCCCCGGAAGGCAAGATAACCTGAACCGAGCCCATGCGATACGGTCAACCGACAGCCGGAACCTGAAGCAGCGCCCCAAACCTTCTGGCGGAGGACATGGAACACGGTTTCCCGAGGCTCCCGTCGAATGGCCCTCCGGGGACAGGTTTCCATACTCGGCAACTCGTGCGCTCGCGGCAAGGTGACCCCGCACCCGCCCGCGCGCCTGAGCATTCCGCCATTTCAAGTCATCCGCTGTCCATGTGGAAGTGGAAAGGGAGCAGAAAGAAATGAAGAGATCCGCAGGGAAGGCATTCGGTTTCAGTGCTCTGACGCTTTTGACCCTGATCCCCGCGCTGGCACTGGCGGCGCCGGTAGTGATTGATTTTGAAGACCTGGAGACCGGCGGGGTCGGCACTGCCGGGGTGGCCACCGTGCGAGGCCAATACGCCGGCAAGGGCATCGTTTTCAACGACCCGACGGGCCTGGACTATTCCAAGGCCATCCCGGGCTTCGCCCACTCCGGCACCAAGGCCATCGAGCCGTGTTATTCGAAGGAGTTCTGCACGACCCCGATCCGGATGACCTTCACCACGGCGCAGAGCCGGGTGAAGCTGTGGGTGGGATACCGGGTTGCGCTGACCAAGAGCCTGACGGTGCGGATGCGCTCCTTCAACGCAGCCGACGCTGTGATCGACACCTCGACCACGACCCTGGGTCCCAGCTCCAACCCGATCCCCATCAACAAGCCCCTGGAGCTCATTTCGGAGTCGGCCAGCGTGGTGCGGGTGGACGTGGACGTCACGGCCCCTGATCCGACCCTGGTCCAGCACCTGGCGGTGGACGACGTCGAGTTTGACACGGCAGGACCGCCTCCGCCCTGCCCGGGCACCAAGAAACCGACCGTGCAGATCAAGGCCCCGCTGAACGGCAAAGTGACGCAGGTCAATGACTTCAGTCTGCAGGCGGAGTTCTTCTCGGAGGACACCCTGGGCACGGTCACGATCACGGTGCAGGCGGCCTCCGGCACGCTTCACAAGATCTATCTGACGGCCTTTAGCGGAACCTACGGACCCTATCCCTGGGGGGGCTATCTGGAAGCGGGAACCAACACGATCACGGCCAGAATCCAGGACTGCCACGGCACGGCCGAGAGCACGGTCAAGATCAAATACGAACCCATCCTGGCGGGCACAAAGCTCAAGGTGGACGGCATGGAGGTCACCCAGGCCATTCAAAGCCTAAATAATGATGTCCCCCTGATTGCCGGAAAACGCACCGTGGTGCGCGCCTATCTGCATGTGGAAGGCCCGAGCAAAGAGATCAAGCACGTTCGCGGCCGGTTGCATGCGGCTCGGCCGGGTCTCTCGAGTCCGGGCGGAGCCTACACGGTCGAATCGTTGAACGAAATCACCCTGGACTCCACCACGGACACCAAAGCCAAGCGTAGAGACCTGAACCAGAGCCTGAACTTCGAGCTGCCGCCGGAGTGGATCACGAAAGGCAAGATCCATCTCGGGCTTGCAAAGTTTACGCTTGAGGGACATGGACTGTCCCTGCCTTGTGAAGGATGCGCTTCTTTGATGCCCCCCATCACCGAGCCGGTCACGGCGGTCTTCCGCAGTTTCGAAGAGGCCCCTCCCATACGTCTCAGGATAGCTCGAGTCGCTTACAATACCACCACCCCGACGGGTACGACGACCCACCAGGCGGGCCAAGACCAGGTGGACCACCTGACCTCCTGGCTTCTGCGGGCCTATCCCACCCACCAGGTGGATTCTACCGCCCGGACCCTGACAGCTTTCGGCAGCCTACCGCAGTGCGGGGATGTCAACAATGCGCTCTCAACGGCCCGCAGCCTGGACCTGAAAAACAAGAGCGTCGACAAGCGGGCGCATTACTACGGGATAGTAACCAATGCGGGTGGTTTTATGAGGGGCTGCTCCAATGGCATCCCAAGCAGCGAGGCTTCCGGACCGACCGGGGTCCCCGGCACGACGGACTGGGACACGGATGGCTCGTGGGGCGACTGGTACGGCGCTCATGAACTGGGCCACAGCTATGACCGGAGACACCCCGGGTACTGTGACGGGCAGGGCAAGGACGACAAAGCCTACCCCTACGCCAACGGCCTGATCAGCGGAGCGGACGAAAAGTACTTCGGCTTCGACGTGGGGGATGCGACCTTGACGATTGCGCGACAGGTCTACGACCCGGCCGTCTGGACGGATGTGATGACCTATTGCGGCAATATATGGATCTCCGATTACACCTACAAGGGTCTGAAAGCGGAGCTGAAAAGCCTGGAAACCAGACATTCCGGGGCCTCAACCCGGCTCACCCGGACCGATTCCGAGGACACAATCTTGATCCAGGGGATCATGAACCTGACCGCGGAGACGGTCCGCCTGGGCACCTTCCTGCGGGTTTCGGGTCTGCCGCTGTCCCTGCGCCCGGCTGCCGGCGAATACCGGATTGAGCTGCTGGATGCCGTCGGCGGGCTGCTGGCCGAGTACCCCTTTGAACCCAAACTGGACACGGAGACCCGGGAGGGCGAGGACCAGATCGCCATGCTCTCGGAGGTGGTGCTCTACGTGGAGGGGACCCGGCGGATTGTCATTTCAAAGAGCCGGGTGGAGCTGGCCTCCCGGGAGGTGAGCGAAAACGCCCCCGCGGTGCGGCTCAGCAAGCCGGATCCGGGACTGACGTTGGACGGCAGCACCGCGGCGGTGGAGTGGGAGGCCCGGGACGAGGACGGCGATGCGCTCACCTTCGCCCTACTTTACAGCCCGGATGGGGGCAAGAGCTGGCAAACCATTGCGGTCGGGGTGGAGGGCAACCGCCACTTGGTGAACCTCAACGAGCTTGCGGGCAGCGACACGGCCCTTTTCCGGATCATTGCCTCCGACGGGGTCAACACGGCTTCCGATGATCTGGACGGGCCGGTGCGGGTGCCTTTCAAGAGCCCCCGGGTGCGGATCGTTTCCCCGCCGGAGGGCAGCCGCTTCCTGACGACCCAGACGGTTGTCTTCGTGGGAGAGGCGAACGATCTGCAGGACGGGCTGCTGAGCGACGGGGCGCTGCAATGGAGTTCGGACCGCCAGGGGGTGCTGGGCTACGGCAGCTCCCTGGGTGTCAGCGGCCTGGTTCCGGGCAAGCACACGATCGTGCTGGCGGCCACCAACCGTCAGGGGAAAACCGGGCAGGCCTCGGTGACCCTCGAGGTGACCCTGTTCTTCCTGACCGATGACCGGCTGCCCCTGCCGGAAGGACAGCAAACCTGGACCTACCACGGCACCTCGGCCCCGGTTCGCAGCGCCGACCCGGCCGCGTCCATGCCGGCCGCGGTGGGTCCGGTGGCCGCCGCTGGAGACACCCTGAACCTGCAGGTGGCGCTCAACCGCATCGCCGGCGCGGCGGACCTGTACCTGATCCTGCACGCGCCGGACATCGACCCCCTGGCCTACTTCGTGATCTACGAAGACCGCAGCCTGCACTCCCTGTTTGAGGGGATCGCGCCGTGGAAGCGCAACACGACCGGGCCGATCGGGGAGAGCCTGTATGGCAACATCCCGGTGACCTTGCTGCCGAAAGGGACGTACTTCCTCTATCTGATCCTGACCCCCACCCGGAATCCTTCCCGGTTCTATTCCTGGGTGACCTCCTTTGAGGTGCCGGTCTGCTGGCCGGGGGATCACCCGGCCTGTCCGGCCTGCGGCATCGAGGGCGGCATCCACCTGACGCGGCCCGCGGAGGGGGAGGTGGTGTCGGAAGTGCTGGTGGTAGCGGCGGAGACCTGCGCGACACCGGATTGTGTCTCTTTCGAATACAACCTGGGCAATCCGCTGTGGCCCGAGCCGCGCTGGGAGGAGCTGTTCGAGGACTGCAGCCCCGGAGACGGCTGGGGCTTGAGAATCGAAGACCTGCCCCCCGGAATACATGTGGAACCGGTCCACCTGCGCGCCAAGGCATTGGTGGACGGGGAAATCAAGGCGGTTTCCGAAGAGGTCCGCTTCGCCATCGTTACCAAAGAGGCGCCCTAGCAGGCCTGGGCGAGCCGGAACCGTCATGAATTCTGCGGGTGGAGGTATTTTGCGATGGCACGCAGAAAGAGGATGAGCCGTGGTGCATTTCCCCGCCCTGATCGCGAACCAGCCGCACGCCTTACCCCTGCAGGCCGATGGGCCGGGGGCTACGGGAACGTTGACAGCAGCGCTTCCCATCCATGCCGGGCAGAGTTGAACCGCAAAGCTCGACGGCATTGCTTTGCCGGACATGATGGTGATATTTGAAACAGGAAGCCGGGTGCCGCCCGGACGCCCTTGGTAGGAGGATTTTCTCGTGGAACAGGCTGAAAAAGGTTCGGAAAACTGGGTCCGGGACCTGATCCAGGATTTCATCGCGGCTTCCCCCAGCAACACCATGCGAAACAAAGCCGGGGAACCCGCCTGGGACCATGCCCTGGTGGGATTCGCCTCCGGTGCCGACCCGCTCTGGCAGCAGTACAAGGAATACGTCGGGGCATTCCACTGGACACCCTGGGAGGTCTTCAACCAGCACTGTCCGGGGGAGCGGGCAGCCCCCGGGGAGCTGACCGTCATTTCGTGGGTTTTGCCCCAGAGAGCGCAGGTCCGGCAAGCGAACCGCCGCGCCCGGAGGTATCCCTCCGAGGAGTGGGCCAGAATCAGGATCTACGGTGAGGAGTTCAACGTCGCCTTGCGCCGCCAGGTAGTCACGCGGCTGGAAGAAGCCGGCCATGCCGCGATTGCGCCGATGCTGGTTCCCAACTGGACCGTCGTCAAGTCGGAGCGGTTTTCCTACGCCTCTTCCTGGTCAGAACGCCATGCCGCCCATGCGGCCGGCCTGGGGACATTCGGTCTGTGCGACGGCCTCATCACGGCCGCGGGCAAAGCCATGCGGGTGGGATCGGTCATTGCCAGGATCTCTATTCAACCGACTCCCCGGCCCTATGCCGACCATCGGGCCTACTGTCTCTTCTTCGCCCAAGGCACCTGCGGGAAATGCATTGACCGTTGCCCGGTTCGGGCCATTACCGAAGCCGGCCATGACAAAGAAAAGTGCCGACAGCATTTGGCTCTTTCCAGGGAGTATGTGAAAAAGACGTACAAGTTCGAGGGGTACGGTTGCGGGTTGTGCCAGGTGGGGGTACCCTGCGAGGCAACCATACCGGTCAAGGCCGCCCGCAAGGCCTTGGAGCGCGGTGAGTTGCCCCCCCCGCCGCCACCTCTGGCCTGATGGGAGGGCCCCGGCGGTCGAGCCGGCATGCCGGAGGTTTCCCCCGGCGGAGACCTCGCTCTGCCTCGCGGGGTAGTCCATGACCACCGTCATCGTCACTGCCTGCACCCTGGTCTTCTTTGCCGCCAACTCCCTGCTCTGCCGAATCGCTTTGGACGGATCGCTCATCGATCCGGTGTCGTTTACAACCCTTCGTCTCTTGAGCGGCGCACTGCTGCTGCTCCCCCTTTCCCGTATGCTCGGCGGGGCCAGGGGGCCGGAAAAGCCCCAGGCCTCCTGGGGTTCAGGCCTCGCTCTGTTCGCCTATGCAGCTGCCTTCTCCCTGGCGTATGTGTCGCTCAGCACAGGGATGGGAGCGCTCATCCTCTTCGGATCCGTGCAGTTGACCATGATGGCTGCCGCTCTCAAAGCCGGGGAGGCTTTTGGCGCTGCGCAGTGGGCCGGGTCCTGCACGGCGGTCGGCGGTCTCATCTATCTCGCAGTGCCGGGGGTCTCGGCTCCCGACCCCCTTGGCGCGATGCTGATGTGTGTCGCCGGGATCGCCTGGGGCGTGTACTCGATCCGCGGCAAAGGCGTTTCCGCACCGGTCGCTGCCACCGCCGGGAATTTCGCTCGTTCGGCGGTCATGGCGATCCTTGCCAGCGCGGTTGCCTTTTCCACGGTTCGGCTGGGGCCCCTCGGCATCCAGCTCGCGCTGATATCCGGGGTGGTTTTCTCCGGGCTCGGATATATCCTGTGGTACAAGGCGCTCCGCAGTCTGACAACTTCCCAGGCATCCGTCGTGCAGCTCCTGGTGCCGGTTCTGGCCGCGTTTGGCGGAGTGGCTTTCCTCTCGGAACAGGTGTCCTTCAGGCTGACCGCCGCGAGCACCCTGGTTCTTGGAGGGGTGGCGCTGGCTGTCAGGAGGCCCAAACCAAAGCCGGATTCCAGCCTGCAAGGGCCCCGGACATCGGGGCCCCATCGATGAACGCCGGACTCGCCGCCCGCAGGAGATCGCTGCGGCTGTCCAGTCGGGTTGAATCCAGGCTAGTGGGTCACAGAATTGAAATGCCAGATGCAGGCCTGTAATCGCTGCATTTTCCCTGTCTGAGCGACCAGAGGCAACATAACGATCGGATGACGGAAATCTCGATCTGTGCCTCCCCTGCCTCTCAGCCTGAGAGGAGACCGGCGCACGCCGAGTCAGCTCGCCAAAAACCGTGACGACAGCTCGTCCTGTTTGCGCTGCCGGAAGATGGCGACAAAGGCGACAACCCATCTGCTGCCACTTGGACTGCTGTCGGAGGCATGCATTTTGCTTGAGGCTTGGAATGAACAGGAGACAAATCCATGCCTCCGCGAATCGTGCCCCGAGAAACAGAAAGAGGATTCACCGTTATCGAACTGGTGGTGGCCGTGGCTGTGGCGGCATCCTCTGCCGGTCTCGCCATGGTGCCAGCCTGTCGCCCCTGGATGTCCGGGCTCAAGGCCAAGAGCGCGGCCAGGGATCTCTACTCCAGCTTTCAGCA
>CAVPHJ010000004.1:0-385420 GCA_963704245.1 uncultured delta proteobacterium | reverse complement strand
GGTGTCAGGCATCAGGCGTCAGGCGTCAGAGGCTCGACACAAGGGAAGGATTAAGGATTAAGGATTAAGGATCAAGGGGTAAGGATTACGGGGTGCCGGGAACGCTAAGAGGGCGACAGGCATCAGGCGTCAGGCGTCAGAGGCCTGGTGCAAGGGAAAGGGAAGGGATGATATGGAGGGCCTTCCCGCCCGGCGGCAGCGTGGCCGGACTATTGCCCTCGGGGAGTATCGCCCGAGGGCAAGAAGAATTGTCCCCTCCTGTCCCGGTAAGCTAGTCCCCCGCGCTGCGGGGGACGGGCGGTTAAATGAGAGATCCCAACGAAATCAACCAAACGGACGAGACAACGGCATGAAGTACCACCCGGAAAAGATCGAAGCCAAATGGCAGGCCCATTGGAAAGAGACGGCTGCTTTCAAGGCCCACGAGGACCCTGACAAGGAGAAGTACTACCTGCTGGAGATGTTTCCCTACCCCTCGGGCAAGATCCACATGGGGCACGTGCGCAACTACACCATCGGCGACGTGGTGGCGCGCTACAAGCGCATGAGCGGCAAGAACGTGCTCCACCCCATGGGCTGGGACGCCTTCGGCATGCCGGCCGAGAACGCGGCCATCGAAAACAAGACCCACCCGGCCAAGTGGACCTACGACAACATCGAGGCCATGAAGAACCAGCTGAAACGGATGGGGTTCAGCTACGACTGGGACCGCGAGCTGGCCACCTGCGACCCGGACTATTACCGCTGGGAGCAGCTGGTCTTCCTGCGCATGTACGAGATGGGCTTGGCCTACAAGAAGCGCACCCATGTGAACTGGTGCGAGAAATGCCAGAGCGTGCTGGCCAACGAGCAGGTGGAAAACGGCTGCTGCTGGCGCCACACGGATCAGGAAGTCCGCATCAAGGAGATGGACAGCTGGTTCCTCAAGATCACCGATTACGCCGAGGAGATCCTGGAGCACTGCGACCGGCTGCCGGGCTGGCCGGAGCGGGTGCTCACCATGCAGCGCAACTGGATCGGGAAGAGCCACGGGGCCATCATCCGCTTCCCGCTGGCGGACTCCGACCAGGTCATCGAGGTGTTCACCACCCGCCAGGACACGGTGTACGGCGCCACCTTCATGTGCTTTGCGCCCGAGCACCCCATGCTGACGGACATGGTGGCCGGGCGGCCCGAAGAAAAAGCGGTTCAGGAGTTCGTGGAACGCACCCTGCGCATGGACCGCTACATGCGGACGGCGGATTTCACCGTCAAGGAAGGGGTCTTCACCGGCCGCCATTGCCTCAACCCGGTAACCGGCGAACAGATCCCCATCTATGTCGCCAATTTCGTGCTGGCCGAATACGGCACAGGCGCCATCATGGCCGTGCCGACCCACGACCAGCGGGATTTCGAGTTCGCGAAGAAGTACGGCCTGCCGCTGCGGGTGGTGATCAAACCCGTGGATCAGGACCTGGACGAGGCCACCATGACCGAGGCCTACGTGGGGGAAGGCATCCTGGTCAATTCCGGGCCCTTTAACGGCCAGCCCAACCTGGCGGCGCTCGAGAGCATTGCCGAGTACCTGGAGTCCAAGGGGCTCGGGCACAAGACCGTCAACTACCGCTTGCGCGACTGGGGCATCTCGCGGCAGCGCTACTGGGGCGCGCCGATCCCGATTGTCTACTGCGATAGTTGCGGCACGGTCCCGGTGCCGGACCAGGACCTGCCGGTGATCCTGCCGCTGGACCTGAGCTTGCGGCCCAACGGCGGCTCGCCGCTGCCCTTTGAGGCCTCCTTTCACGAGACCCTCTGCCCGCGGTGCCGGGGCAAGGCGCGGCGCGAAACCGACACCATGGATACCTTTGTGGAGTCCTCCTGGTACTTTGACCGCTACGCCTGCCCGGATTATGACAAAGGGCCGCTGGACCTGGCAAGGGTGGCCTACTGGATGCCGGTCGATCAGTACATCGGCGGCATCGAACACGCGATCCTGCACCTGCTCTATTCGCGCTTCTACACCCGGGTGCTGCGCGACCTGGAGTACCTGCAGGTCAGCGAACCCTTCACCAACCTGCTCACCCAGGGCATGGTCTGCAAGGAAACCCAATCCTGCCCGCGCCACGGGTACCTGTACCCCAAGGAGGTCAAGGACGGCCGCTGTGTCCGCTGCAACGAGGAAATCAAGACCGGCCCGACGGTCAAGATGTCCAAGTCCAAGAAAAACGTGGTGGATCCCGAGGATCTGATCGGGCAATACGGCGCGGACACGGTGCGGATGTTCTGCCTGTTCGCTTCCCCGCCCGAAAAGGATCTGGAGTGGAACGACCAGGGGGTCGAGGGCTCCTTCCGCTTCATCAGCCGGCTCTGGCGCCTGGTGGACGAGCAGCTGGAGGAGCTGAAGACGGTCAGCGCCTACGACGGTGCCGGCGAGCTGCCGGAACCCCTGAAAGCGCTGCACCGCAAGACCCACGAGACCGTGCGCAAAGTCACCGCCGACATCGAGCAGCGCTTTCATTTCAACACCGCCATTGCCGCGGTCATGGAGCTAGTCAACGAAATCAACCTGGTGCTGAGCGGCGACCTCAGCGGCGAGCCCTCGGCCTGGCCGGTGGTGAAGGAGGCGGTGGAAAACGCGCTCGTCCTGCTGCACCCGGTGGTGCCGCATGTCACCGAGGAGCTGTGGCAGCGGCTGGGCCGTCAGGAAACCCTGATGGCGATGCCGTGGCCCGCCTTCCGGGAGGACGCCCTGGAAAAGGAGCAGAAGCTGATCGTGCTGCAGGTCAACGGCAAGGTCCGGAGCCGGATCGAGGTGCCGGCCGCGTTCAGCGCGGAGGAGACCCGCGCGGCGGCGCTGGCCGACGAGCGGGTGCAGCGCTTCGTGGGCGGCAAGACCATCCGCCGCGTCATCGTCGTCCCGGACAAGCTGGTCAACATCGTAGTATGAACAGCCGGCGTCAGGCGGCTTCAGGCCTTCCTTATTAGACAGGATTAACAGGATCATTATGATTTCTTTGCCCTTCCGGAAGAAGGGCAAAAATACTCAACCTGAGGGGTAGGATAGAGGGGCTCTCCCCGCCTTGGCGGGGCTTATCCGCCTCTGGCGGGCAGGGGATTTCTCCCTTCCGTCCGGGAAGGGAGAAAAATTCATCCGTGTAGATCCTGTAAATCCTGTCAAAAGAGCTGCTGATAGCCAAGCACTGGGAGCCGAGCGGGAAAGGAGTGGCTGCGTGACAAGACATTCGGTGCTTTGGAAAGCATTGATAGGCGGACTGCTGGTGGCGCTGACCGCGCTGGCCGGGTGCGGGTACCGGCTGCAGGAGACCGGGACTCCGGCGAGCTTCGAGTTCGCCAGCCTGGCCATCCCCATGTTCAGCACCACCGCATCCTACCGCGGCTTTGAAGGGGCCTTCACCGAGGTGGTGCGCCAGGAGTTCATCAGCCACGCCCGGGTGCCGCTGGTCGGTCGGGAGCGGGCCGACGCGGTGCTGCTGGGCCGGGTCCACGACATCCGGACCGATCCCCTCACCTACAGCCTGGATCAGGCCACGGTGGCCGGGCGCACGGTGACCCACGAGGTCACCCGGTCGCGCTGGCTCAAAATCAAGCTGGACGCCAGCCTGGTCGACAACCGCTCCGGCCGGGTGCTGTGGGCCGACCCGGACATGGCCGACCAGGCCAGCTACCAGGTGAGCGCGGATCCCCTGGAGGAGCGCTACAACCGGGAGCAGGCGCTGCGCGAAATGGCCCAGCGGCTCGCCGAACGCATCTACCTGCAGGTCATGGGAAGATTCTGATGGCATCCGAACTCCAGCCGGAAGCGGTGCTCCGGGATCTCGAGAAGGGGCGTCCCGGCCCGCTCTACCTGTTACACGGACCCTGCGAGTTCCTGCTGGAGCGGGTGTTGGAGAAACTCCACGCGCACTTTGCCTCCGATGCCGCCGCCGGGCTCAACCGCCAGGTGGTCTACGGCGACGAGGCCGATCCCGGCGCCATCCTGGACAGCGCCCGGTCGCTGCCCTTCTTTTCCAGCGCCAGGCTGATCGTCGTGCGCCGCACCGAGGCCTTTTCGGCCGCCGGCCTGGAGTTGTTCCTGCCCTACCTGGACCGCCCGCTGGAGAGCACTTGCCTGGTCTTCGTCGCCGCCCGGGCGGACTTCCGCCGGAAGTTCTACACCCGGCTGCGGGAGCTGGGCGCCTCCGTGTTCTTCCGGGAGCCGGCCGAGCGCCAGCTCCTGCCGTGGATCCGGCGCCTGGCCGGGGATTTGGGGCTGCGGATCGACGGGGAGGCGGCCGCCCATTTGATCCAGCTCAAGGGGGACAGCCTCCAAGACCTCTACGCGGAGCTGGAAAAGCTGGCCCTCAGGCACGGGGCCGGGCCGGTGGGCGTGGAGGAGGTGCGCGAGCTGGCGATCTTCAGCCGCAGCTATTCCATCTTCGAGCTCACCGACGAGGTGGGCGCCCGGAACTGCGGCGCGGCGCTGGAAGCCTTGAACCGCTTTCTGGAGGCCGAGGGCCGGGAGGGCCCCCTGCGGGTGATGGGCATGCTGAACCGGCAGGTCCGGCTCCTCTGGCAGGCTCGGGAGATGGCGGCCGGGGGAGCCCAGGCGGCGGAAATCGCCCGCTCGCTCCGGCTGCCCGTGCCCCTGGGCCGCAAGCTCCTGGAGCAGTCCCGGAAGTGGAGCGTTCCGCGGCTGGAAGGGATGGTCGAAAGCCTGTGGGAAGCGGACAGGCTCCTCAAGACAGGTTCGCCCGAGAGCCTGGTGCTGGAGAACGTGGTGGTCCGGGCGTGCGGTCAGGAGGGCTTGATCTGATTCACGCGGCGCGCCAGGCGGGACACCTTGCGGGCCGCCTTCTTGCGGTGGATCACCCCTTTGACTGCGGTTTTCTGGATCAGGGAGACGGCGCTCTTCAGCGTGGCTGCCGCCTGGTCGCTGCTGCCGGACTCCACTGCCTCGCGGACCTGCTTGACGGCCGTTTTCAACCCGGTCTTGTAGGCCTTGTTCCGGAGCCTGCGGACCTCGCTCTGTTTTGCCCGCTTGAGGGCGGATTTGTGATTGGCCAAGTGCACCCCTCCTGAAATCGTTGGTAATCGTTATATATAAATGATTTCCCGCCCGCTTGTCAAGCCCTTAACACTATCATCGTGATCAGCCCCTTTCGCTGTCAGGGCTGTAGCATGTCCCTTGCGATAACCGATCGGCAGCCTTTCAGAACTGCCTCCAGCTGCTGACCCGGGAGGGTTCCGATTTTTTCCAGGAGCCGGGACTTGTCCACCGTTGCCACTTGGGTGGCCACGACTACGCTTGGCCTGGGCAGGTTAGCTGCACTCTTTTTCAGCAGCACGTTACCGGGGACTTCGGCCAGTTTCGTGTTCGAGGTCAGCAAAGCCACCACTGTGGTCCGGATGCTGCTCCTGTTCAGCAGATCGTTCTGGATGACCACTGCCGGCCTTTTGCCAGCCGGGCCGGAGTCAAGGGCCGGCCCAAACCTGACCCAGAAGACATCGCCCTGCTGAGGAGTCACCACGGCAGCTCCGCCAAATCGGTGTTGTCCGCTATGGTTTCCGCCATGCTTCGCTGCTCATCAGCGATCTCCAGGTCGGAATGCAGCCGGTTGATCTTCTCCAGAAGCTCTTCCTGCTTCACTTTTCTCACTTTCTCCGCGAGCGCGTCGGCCACGACATGGCTCAATTTGGTTTTTCCTTTTCTTGCCAGATCCTGTATCTCCTCGTGGAGCTCCTCTGGAATCGTAACACTGAGCTTAGAAAAAGCCACTGATAATCCCCCTTTTGATAAGACGGTAAGTGGGATTGTAACGCATCTCAGTGCAAAGGGTCAAGGGCAAAAAGGCTGGGCTCTGCTTGCCGGCGGGGGGCGGTTTGAGTATATTGTGCCCCACCGATCACGGGAGGGGGTTTTCCATGCTTCACGTTTCGGGTTCCGAAAGGTGAAAGAGACCGCTGCCAGCCTTTCAGAAGGGAAGCGGATCAGCCGCGCTGCCGGCGTGATCGGCTTCTACACCCTGCTGAGCCGTATCCTGGGCCTGGTGCGGGACATGGTGCTGGCGAGCCTGTTCGGCTCGGGCATGGCGGCCGACGCCTTTTTCGTGGCTTTCCGGATCCCCAATTTGCTCCGCCGCCTGCTGGCCGAGGGCTCTCTCACCATCTCCTTCATCCCGGTTTTCACCGAGTACCTGGAAACCCGCACCCGGGAGCAGGCCTTCGAGCTGGCGCGGATCACCCTGACCCTGCTGGCGCTGCTCCTCACCGCGGTCACCCTGGCAGGGGTGATCTTCTCGCCCTGGATCGTTAGAATCCAGGCCTTCGGTTTCGGCTCCGCCGGGGACAAGTACGAGCTCACCGTGCTGCTGACCCGGATCGTGTTTCCCTACATCTTCCTGGTCAGCCTGGTGGCCTTCTTCATGGGCGTGCTGAACTCGCTGCGGCATTTCGCAGCGCCGGCGGCCGCGCCCATCTTCCTCAACCTGGGCATCGTCGGCGCGGCTTTTCTCGTCTCCCCGCATCTTGCCGAGCCGATCGTCGGGGTGGCCCTGGGGGTCCTCATCGGCGGCATCCTCCAGGTGCTGCTGCAGCTGCCCTGGGTGGTTCGGGAGGGGCTCAAGCTGGCGCCCCGCTGGATGCCGGTCCACCCGGCCGTGCAGCGGATCGGCCGGCTCATGCTGCCGGCGGTTTTCGGTTCCGCCGTGTACCAGCTCAACCAGTTCATCGGCACGCTGCTGGCCTCCTTTCTGCCCGAGGGCAGCATCTCCTGGCTCTACTACGCCGACCGGCTGGTGCAGTTCCCGCTGGGGGTGTTCGCCATCGCCATCAGCACCGCGGCGCTGCCCTCCCTGGCCTCCCAAGCCGCCCGGCACCAGGTGGAGGAGTTCGGCCGCACCCTGGGCAAGGCCCTGAGCCTGGTATTTTTCATCACGCTGCCCTCCATGGTGGGCCTGATGATCCTGGCCCAACCCATCGTGAGCGTATTCTTCCAGCGCGGCGCCTTCGACGCCCACGCCGCCCGCATGACCGCCTGGGCTCTTTTGGGCTACGGCCTGGGGTTGGGGGCGTTCTCCGGCAGCCGGGTGCTCGTCTCCGCCTTTTACGCGCTGCAGGACACGAAAACACCGGTCAAGGTGGCCGTGGTCGCACTGCTGATCAACCTGGGATGCAGCCTGCTGCTCATGGGCCCGCTCCGCCACGCGGGCCTGGCGCTGGCGCTTTCCCTGGCCGCTTCGTTTCAGTTTCTGCTGCTGGTGCGCTTGCTGCGGGCGAGGGTGCCGGTTGCCCTGCTGGGTTCGGCCTGGCGCTCGACCGGCAAATCCGCCCTGGCCGCCGCCCTCATGGGCCTCTGCCTGTGGGGGCTGGCCGCGGCCTGGGACCCGGGGTCCGGGACCCTCCTGCTCGGTTTCAGGGTCGCCGTCCTGGTGCTGGCCGGTGTGCTGATCTACTTCCCGGCCGCCTGGCTGCTGGGCTCGCCGGAAGCCCGGAACCTCGCTTCAAAACTCAAGCCCCCATGGCGGTAAAGGGGCCAGCCGGGCTCGTCAAATATTTAGGAATTGACATTTCCGCGGGGGGCGGTTTCCCCCTGCCTTCTTCCCGTCTTCAAGCTCGAAGACCGCAGAGCTTGTCTGCACAGCAAAACCGTGCGCCGGACTGCCTTACCGTAGCCGGGCTCGACCCGGCCGATAATGCTTAGATCTAGTGCGTAATAAAAAGTAACTAATGCGGCTACGGCTTTATCTCTCACAGGGCTCACAGCTTCCGGCCCGTGGGACCTACCCTCCGGCCTGTCAGCCCGACGGGCTGGAAGCGGCCCCGGAGAGGGAACACAGAGGAAAAGAGAAAGAAAAAGGTTTTCTCTCCGTGGACTCCCTGAGCTCTAGTTCCGCCCGTGGCAAACCGGGTGAGAGTTCAACCGCATCTCACAGCCTACGGGGGATTTCTCCCTTCCTTCCCGGAAGGGAGAAAAACTCATCCGTGTAGATCCTGTCCAGAAAGGCCCATTCTCAATTCTCGATTTTGAATTTGCGGCGGGCTGTGCTGCTGTCCTCTTGACGCGCCCTCCCGGCCGTTATACGATGTATGACAAATCCGGGAGGACGGCATGATTGCGATTCGCGTAGACAAGGAAATCGAGCAGGCACTGGATCTGATTGCCCGGGCCCAGGGCAGCAGCCGCAGCGCTGTGGTGCGGGAGGCGATCCTGCGGTATCTGGAGGACCAGGAGGATTTGGATCTGATCAGACAGGCCCGGGCAGAGACGCGGGGAAGCAAGACGCTGAAGCAGTTGAGAAAAGAGCTTGGGCTGGAAGGTTGAAATCAGCGACGTCGCCGAAAGGCAGCTGCGGAAGCTGGACCGGCCAACACAGGAACGGATTCTCAGCTGGCTCTTCGACCGAATCGAGGGCTGCAAAAACCCGCGGCACTTCGGGGAACCGCTGAGGGGTGACCTCGCGGGCTCCTGGCGGTACCGGGTCGGGGCCTACCGGGTACTGTGCGAAATACAGGATGAAAAGGTGCTGGTGCTGGTCCTGGCCGTCGGCCATCGCCGCGAAATCTACAAAAGGCGATTCTGAATCAACAGCACGGCTGAGAGATGATTCTTCGCAGAAACGCGGAGAGCGAGGAAGGGGCAAGGCGCAAGCTCGGTGTCAGGCGAAAGGCGACGGCTTTATCTCTCACAGGGCTCATAGCCTCCGGCCCGTGGGGCCTACCCTCCGGCCTGTAAGCCCTACGGGCTGGAAGCGGCCTCGGAGAGGGAACACAGGGAAAGACAAGAGCAAGAACACATCACTGGTGGGGCAGGGGATTTCTCCCTTCCGTCCGGGAAGGGAGAAGAACTCATCCGTGTAAGTCCTCTTGATCCTGCCAGGTAAGGGCCTGGAACAAGTAAACTAAGGCGTTGTGACTAGGGTGACTCATTTTACATACGAACATAATGAGATTTCCAGCGGATTGCGCCGCACCACGAAAAAGAAGACAATCAAAGCGCTGTTGCAGGGTTCTGAGATGATAGGGAATCCAGTGCAGCCCGGCTTCACACCCGGAACCGCGCTGCTTTCCGATAGCGGGGTGCCGGGGCAGGTGATGATCAGCCGGCAACGGTCCATGCGCTAGCTGCCGCAACAGGGGCGAGAGCCAGAGGCAGGGCCGAACGCCCTGCCTTTTTGTTTATCGGGGGGAGGAGGGCATCATGAACGGGACAGAGGATCGGCGGCGGCACGCCCGCTACCGGCTCGGGGTGAGCGCCTACGCCGTGGCGCGCAGCGGCTCGGAATGCATCGGCGCCATTCTGGACATCTCGCACGGCGGGCTCGCCTTTCAGCACCTGGACGAGGGCCGGGGCACTCCCGACGGGCAGGTGCGGGTGGACCTCATGTCCATTCAGGCCGGTTTCGTTCTCAAGGATGTCCCCTGCGCGGTCGTGTGTTCGAGCTGCCTCCCGTCCGTGCCTTTCAGCAGCATCCCAGTAAAACGGGTAGGGCTGGCTTTCGAGAAAATCGAGGAGGGTCAGATGGCGGCCATCGCGAACCTGGTTGAATGCTACGGGCGGGCAGAGGCATGAACCGGAAGCGCGCCCAGGTCGACCGGCGCTCAACGCAGGACCGGCGGCGGGCCTACGACCTTAACTACTTTGAGAGCGGCGGGCAGGAGCGGAGGCGGGGCCGGGAGCGGCGTTCGCCTCTTGAGAGGCGCAGCGACTGGGTTCGGGTAACGGACTGGGTGAGCGTACCCAGGCAGGCACTAAGCACCCGGGGCGCTTCGAAAACGCAGCCTGCGGGAGGGTCGAGCGATGCGTGACAGGCGGGGCTCGGTGATCGACCGGCGTTCGGGCCGGGAACGGCGCTGCGGCATCAGGAACATCGACTACTACTGGAACGGCGGCGTGGAGCGGCGCAGCTGTGTCGAGCGGCGCGCAAGCCAGGAACGCCGCGCCGAGTGGGAGCGCGTCGGGCCGTGGTACAGCGTGTGCGCCTGGCGCCGGCCCGACGAGCGGGCCGAGAGCCCGGCCGAAACCGCGGCGCCTGCGTGATTCCCGCGGGTCCCCGGTGTCTGGCGGGGACGATGAGCATCAGAATGCATGAAGCGGCACCTCGAGCAGCCGTAAGCACTCGATCAGTTTCCGATCAAAGGTAACAACGGCGGCACCCCTGGCGCTCTTCCCGGCCGAGGCAATCACCGCATCGCCGAAATCAGGGATCGGCTCGGGCCAGCAGGACAGGGCCGCGGCAAAATCGATCTCCCGGATGATCTCGACACCCGGCATCGCAATGAGGTCAGCAACCATTCCTGCGATCTCCTTCTTGGAGACCCCGTAGATCCGGTCCATCACGTAGATGAATTCGGTCACCACATGCTGATGGCATAGGATCAGCGCCTTCAAATGCGCCGCCGCTTCAAAAAGAAGAAGTATTTCTCTCTGTGAGCTCCCACCGGGGCGTAGGCGGGCCGGAGGCTGTGGGCTCGAGGTCCGCCCGTGGCGGAGCGGGCGAGAGATCAATCCGGGAAGGGAGAAAGACTCATCAGTGTGAATCCTGTTGGTGCTGTCAAGCAAGTTGTGGACGAGGCTCGCGGGTCAGGGGGGCGGTCAGAGGATGTCTTTGAGGACGGTCTCGTGGCGCTCGTGGAATTGGATGCCCACGCCCTGGGGCGTGATGCGGACGACCTGGCCCTGGATCCGCAGCGGTTCCCGCTGATGGGCGAACAGGAGGGTCAGCGAAACCTCCTGGCCGAGGGTCATGGGGGCTTCTGATCTCAGGAAAAGCCCGCCAGCGCTCAGGTCGCGGATCAGGAAGCGGGGGGCCTGGCCTTCTTCCCGGTCCTGGGCCAGCCGCAGCCGTTTCCGGGGGTGGACCCGCTTCTCGTCCCGTTCCCAGGCTCCCAGCAGCTGAAGCAGGCGCACCTTCTTGTCCGCCGGGAGACCCGCGATGGTCTCGATCAGGGCGCGGGTGATTTCCTCGTCTCCGACCCCGGACCCCTTTCCCTGCTCATCGGCCATTGCGTTTTCCTCTTTTCAAAATCAGGGCTTGCATTTCAGCTCTTCGATGAGCTGCTCCAGGGAATGCCCCTCGTCGATGACGTATTCCTCGCCGTGATGGCGTTCGGAGTCGGGGCCGCCGGCCGGGGGGGCGGCCCTGGTGGTCCCGCTGTCGGGCTCATCGATCCGGACGCTGAGCCGGGTGGGAGCCGAGGGGGCGGGAGGCCCGTCGGGTTGCATCGCGGCCAGCTCCTCGGAGGGCGCGAAGCTGATGGCCGGCGGGGTGAAGCTCTGGCGGGTGTCCAGGAAGCGGGTGCGGTACTGGTTCATGGTGAACATCCCCTGATTGAACCCAGTTTCCATGATGCTTTCGATCTGCTCGAACCGCGAATCCCGGACCACCCCCTTGACCGCCTGGCTTCCGACCAGGATGGACAGCAGGGGAACCCTGAAACCGATCCGGTCCAGGTACAGGAGCTGCTGCACCACCAGGAGCCGCAGTGTGGAGGAGAGCTGGCTGCGCACCGCCCCCTGGACTTCCGGGCTGAAAGCGTTGCAGATCCGGTGCAGGGCGTCTTCGGAGTTGGTGGCGTGGAGGGTGGCGATGACCAGGTGCCCGGATTCGGCCGCGTTGAGCGTCAGCCGCATGGTTTCCGGCTCGCGCAGCTCGCCCACCACGACGACATCGGGGTCTTCGCGCAGGACATCGACCAGGCCCTGCTCAAAGGAGGGCATGTGGGTCCCGAGCTCGCGTTGGGAAAACAGGCACTTGCGCGGAACATAACGGTACTCCACGGGGTTTTCGAGCGTGATCACGCGGGCCGGCCGGGTGTGGTTGATCTGCTCGACCATCGCGGCAATGGTGGTGGATTTCCCGGAACCGGTGGCGCCGCAGATGAGGATCAGCCCGTGGGGCAGGTTGCAGTGTTCGACCAGGGAGGGGTGGAGGTTGAGGCTGGTGATGGTCGGGATTTTGCCCGGCAGCAGCCGGGCGGCCAGGGCAAGACCCTGGGTGCTGTTGAACGCGTTGACCCGGATCCTGATCCCGCGCACCGTCACGGCGAAATCGACCGAGAGCCGGTTCTCCAAGGTCAGCTTGTCGCCCGGTTTCAGGAGCCAGTCCAGCAGCTCGCGGACTTCCCGTGCACTCCACCGGCTTGTGGTGTCGAACCGGATCGTGCCGTTGTGCCGGAAAACCAGAGGGGTCCCGGAAATGATGTGAAAGTCGGTAATCCCTCTCCCAGCGCCGGACGCGATCAGCCGCTCGAATCTTTCCATGTCACCCCCCCCAGGCACGAAAGGCGTGAAGCTCGGCGCAGGCAGATTTCCCCGCCGGGCCGCGCCGGGAATGAAACCAGGAAATGCGTACATCAGCTACGTGACTGTACGCCAGGCCATGGATGCTGTAAAGTCAATTCTTTTGTTTTCTCAGCGGAAATGCTAAGCCCTTGAGCGCAGGGCAGGGAGTTCGGAGCGGATGAGGAAGTCAGGACAAAGCGGGTCCCCGAAAACACGCAGGCGGGTCGCGTTTTTCGTGTCGCCCCACGGCTTCGGCCACGCGGCCCGGGCCGCCGCGATCATGGCGGAGATGCAGGGGCTGGACCCCTCCCTGGGCATCGAGATCTTCACCACCGTGCCGCGCTGGTTTTTCGAGAAGTCCCTTGCGGGCCCTTTCGGTTACCACGAAAAGCTCACCGACATCGGCATGGCCCAGCGCGACGCGCTGCACGAGGACATCCCGGCCACAGCCGAACGCCTGGCTCGCTTTCTGCCCTTTGCCCCGGACCGGATCCGGGAACCGGCCGCGTGCCTACAGGCGTTCGGCTGCCAACTGGCAATCTGCGACATCTCGCCCTTGGGGCTGGCCGCAGCAGGGGAGGCCGGGATCCCCTCGGTGCTGGTCGAGAACTTCACCTGGGACTGGATCTACGTTGCCTATGCAGTGGGTTCCAATGAATTACAACCGTATGCCGAGATGTTGAAAAAAGTATTTCAATCAGCGGATTATCATATTCAGGCTCGGCCGGCCTGCTCTCCCGGGAGCCCGAACCTGTCTGTCCCGCCCGTGTGCCGGCAGCCCCAGACTCGCCCGGAATACCGTGCGCAAGCAGCTGGGCCTCGCGGCGGACGCACGCCTGGTCGTGGTCAGCATGGGCGGGCTGATGGACCCGGCGGCCATGACGGCCCTGACAGGCATCCCCGCGGAATACGCAGGGCCGGCGCTCCCGCGGGGCGTCTTCTGCGTGGTCCCCGGCGGTGACCGGCAGGGGCGGAGGGCCGGGAACTGGATCCTGCTGCCCCACAACTCCGGGTTCTTTCACCCGGACCTCATTGCAGCGGCGGATGCCGTGGTGGGCAAGGTGGGCTACAGCACCCTGGCCGAGGTGTACCGGCGGGCATCCCCTTCGGGTACGTGGCCCGGCCCAGCTTCCCGGAAAGCCCGGCGCTGGTGGGCTTCATCGAGCGGGAGATGGCCGGCCTGCGGATCCCGGAGGAGGAGCTGGGGGACGGACGGCTGGCTGGGGCGGCTGCCGGAGCTGCTGGAGGTGCCGCACCGCGCGCCGCGGGAGGCGAACGGCGCGCCCGCTGCCGCTGAATTCCTCCTTGGACTCCTCTGAATGCAACGCGCAGCAGGTTTGGGGTTTTCCTTATCAGACAGGATCAACAGGATCGTGAGGATTTGTTCCCAGAATCCTGGCTTTTGCGGCTGCCAGGATGATGGCCCCTTAGGGGAGCCTCCCCGTGCGGTGCACGGGCCGGCATTGCCGAAGGCATTGCCGGCGGGCCGTCATCAACAGCCTGGCTCTCAGGGGAATGATCCGCGAAAATTCTGTCAATCCTGTCGAGAAGAAGGTAGCGTATGTTGGGGTGGATTACCACATGAATTCGCTGTCGATGGCGGTGATGGTTGAGGGGGAGAAGAAGATCCATCAGATGATGCGCTTGGCCAACGAGGACAAAGTGATCCGCAAGTACTTTAAGAAGCTGTCTCGTGATTTTGAAATCCGCAGCTGTTATGAAGCCTCGTGCAGCGGGTACGTCTTTCAGAGGAAGATGAAGTCCTGGGGGTATGCGTGCGACGTGATTGCCCCGTCGCTGATTCCACGCAAGGCCGGCAACCGGCGGAAGAACGATTTTGGGGATGCCCGGGACCTGGTGCAGAACTACGCGGCCGGGATGCTCAGTATCGTTCACCCCCCGAGCGAAGAGGAGGAAGCGGTGCGGAGCCTGATCCGCTGCCGGACGGCCTTCAAAGACAACGCAAAGGACGTGAAGTATCAAATCAACTCTGTTCTTCTCAGCCAAGGCCTGCGTTGGCCGCATGGTAAATGGACCTTTGCTCACCGCAAGTGGCTTTCTGGACTGCAGCTGTCCAGCGAGCTGCTGCAGGTGATCCTGCAGGAACATCTGGGGCATTTGAACTACCTGGAGGCGCGGGTTGCTTCTTTGGATCAGCGCATTGAGCAGATCGCCGCTTCGGAGATCTACGCCCCGAGCGTCAAGAAGCTGCGGGCCTTCAAGGGGATCGGGACCTTGGCGGCGATGTTGCTGATTGCCGAGATTACCGATTTCCGTCGGTTCGGTTCTGCTGGAGCGTTGATGGCGTTTCTGGGGCTGATTCCCTCGGAGAACTCCTCGGGGGATACACAGCGGGGTGGACCGATTACCAAAGCCGGCAACCGCCGGTGTCGGACACAACTGATCGAAGCGGCCCAACACTATGTGCGCTCCCCGCATGTGAGCTTGAACATGAAGTCCGATTTGAGCCAGGTGGATGCGGCTACGGCGAACACGGCGATCAAATGTTTGAAGCGCCTGCACAAGCGGTTCTGGGCCTTGACCCTGAAGGGGAAAATACGCCCGGTGGCCATCACGGCCATTGCCAGGGAGTTCGTGGGCTTCATCTGGGCGGTGATGCAATCCGAACCCGTAGCCAAAGCCGCATAGGGGAACTGATAGGGACTCAGCGTTGTTTGGCAAGTTGATGAGAACCACGGTTTCTGCAAGGGGCTGCCTGGGGTACGCCAGGAGATACTCGACGGGACTATGTGACGAGCCCTGCTTGACTCACGATTTCTAGATCGAGTGCCTCCGGACGGATAAAGAATAGTGTTGGTACCCAACCCACGAATGGCAGTTTGATTCACCGTCGAAGAAACCCCAGGGCCTCTTGCAGAAACACAGCCCCGACGAGGGAGACATGGCAAGGAGATAGACAAATAAGGAACGCTGCTCCAGGGGGCTTGGCTCCGACGAGCCTCATAAGGGCCCATTCTCACCAAGCCCCCTGGAGCAGCAACTGATTGACTCAAATTTTCCCTTGACAACAGTCCCGTCTTGTCCTGGTAATCTAGCGAGCGCAGCGAGCGGGCGGTTAGAATAAAGGCAGGCGCAAGGCCCAAGGGTCAAGGCGCAAGCGGCGTCAGGCATCAGGTGTCCGCATCCGAGGCCCGGTGGTCCGGAAAAAGGCGAAAGGCCACGGCCTTATCTCTCACAGGGCTCACAGGGACACAGAGAAAAACAAATTAGGGACCGGCGTCAGGCATCAGGCGTCAGGCATCCGAGGCCTGGTGCACGGAAAGGGGAAGGATTATTAAGGATTAGGGGGTAGGCAGGGGAGGCGGGATTGAGAACGATAGCCGGACTGGAGCTTGACAGAAACCGCATCTCTGATATTCTGATATTCGGAGGTGCTTCCAATGGCAAGAGCGATTGCTAAGGTTGGCCGCAGGGGGACAATCGTCGTACCCGCCAATCTGAGGGCCCGGTACGGTCTGGAAGAAGGCTCGCAGGTGGTAGTGGAAGACAGACCTGAGGGGGTCCTGCTGAGGCCGGTGGTCATGCTCCCGGTGGAGATTTACTCTCCGGAGAGGAAAGCGGAATTCCTGCTCAACAACGCCGTGTCCGAGGCAGACTACAAGTGGGCTGTCAAAACCGTGCGGAAAATGGGTTTAGACCCCAAGTCGATCCCGCACGAGAGGCTCAAAAAAGGATGAGCCGTGATCGGGTGTTCCTTGATGCGAATGTGCTCTTCTCCGCGTCATACGGCAGCCCCTGGTTAGGGACGCTGTGGGAATGGGCGCGAGCAGGGAAGTGCCGCCTGCTTGCCTCTGGGTTCGTGGTCCAAGAGGCTCGACGCAAACCTCTCCACTTCGGCCCAACTGGCTGAATTGGCAAGACGCGAGGCGGATATCGAGGTGGTCGCAGAGGCGGATCCCCTTATCCCGTGCCCAATTGATCTGGCGGAGAAGGATCGGCCGGTGCTGATGGCTGCGATCTCATCCGGGCCCCAGTACCTGCTGACCGGCGACCGGCAGCACTTCGGCCGTTACTTCGGTCAAAGGGTGCGTGGTGTGCTGATCTGTACCCCCGGGGATTACTTAGCCAAGAAATCACCCTCGGTCCGGCCTTGCGGCCTTCCGAAGTGCTTGAGCCGAAGGCTTCCTGACAGCCGGGTCCTGGAAAGAGCCTCGTCACGCCCGAAGTTTTTTTCGCGACCCCGGGGCGGGCAGCCTTGTGGGCTTGCGGCTTGCAGTTGAAAGCCGCATGTTTATCCTGTAAAAATACCCTGATAGCATTGGCGCGCAGGAACCCGAAGGAGTTTTGGTGCATGGAACAACTGAGTTTCGAGCAAGGACCGATCCGACCGCCCAACGAGGCGCGCAGCCTGCTGCTGCGTTTCACCCGCAACTGCCCCTGGAACCAGTGCCTGTTCTGCCCGGTCTACAAGCGGAGCAAGTTCTCCCTCCGGACCGTGGAGGAAATCAAGGCGGACATCCAGGCCGCCCGCGACATGGCCGACGAGATCAAGGCGATTTCCTGGAAGCTGGGCTGCCAAGGCCGGGTGGACGACCAGGTGGTGAGCTACCTCTTCGGACACGCCGACTACAGCAACAGCTTCCGCAGCGTGGCCGCCTGGCTGTACTACAAGACCGGAGCCTGTTTCCTGCAGGATGCCGACAACTTGATCATGAAAACCGATGATCTGGTTGAGGTCTTGAAGTTCCTGCGGGAGAAGTTCCCCGAGATCACCCGGGTGACCACCTACTCCCGCTCGCGCACCGTGGCCCGCAAGAGCGTCGAGGCGCTCAAGAAGATCCGGGAGGCGGGGCTCGACCGGATCCACATCGGCCTTGAAACCGGGTACGACCCGCTGCTGAAGCTCGTGAAAAAAGGGGTCACCGCGGCCCAGCAGATCGAGGCCGGGAAAAAAGTGCGGCAGGCCGGGCTGGAGCTCTCCGAGTACGTCATGCCGGGCCTCGGCGGGCAGGAGATGTGGCGCGAGCACGCCGTCCACACGGCCAAGGTGCTGAACGAGATCAACCCGCACTTCATCCGCCTGCGCAGCCTGCGGGTGCCGCCGCGGGTGCCGCTTCACCAGAAGCTGGAGGAGGGCAGCTTCACCATGCAGACCGATGACCTGCTGGCCGAGGAGATCAAGCTCTTCATCGAGACCCTGGAAGGGATCGACAGCACGGTCACCAGCGATCACATCATGAACCTGCTCGAGGAAGTGGGCGGCAAGCTGCCGGAAGACAAGGAGAAAATGCTGAAGGTGATCCAGGCCTACCAGGACCTGCCGGACGAGGAAAGGCTCATCTACCGGGTGGGCCGGCGGGGCGGCGCGTTCCGCTCCACCGACGACCTGGAAGGCGACCCGGCCACCTTTCGCAAGATCCAGGCTCTGATACGGGAGGTCGAGGGCAAGGAGGGGCAGGCGGGGGTGGAGAAGTTCATCACCGAGATGGTCGACCGATATATATAACGGCAGGGCGCAAGGCGCAAGGCTCAGGGCGCAAGGAAAACCAGGCGTAAGGACAGGATTAAGGAGTAAGGGGTAAGGATTAAGTAAAGGCGACGTTAGATACCGAAATTCAGGCGCAAGGCGCAAGGCACAACAGCAAGGAAAACCAGGCGCCGGGCAGAGGGTAGAGACAGTGGTGGGATGATAAGGGGGATGGCCCGCCGCCCACGGGGCGGCGCGGACTATTGCCCGCAAGCAGTGTCGCTTGCGGGCAAAAAGAATTGTCCCCTCTTGTCCCGGTAATCAAGTCCCGCCGTCGGCGGGACGGGCGGTAAAATAAAGGCAGGCATCAGGCGTCAGGTGGGTGCAAGGCACAAGGGTCAAGGGCGGGATTAAGGAGTAAGGGGTAAGGATTAAGTGAAGGCGACGTTAGGCATCGAAATTCAGGCGCAAGGCGCAAGGCACAAGACGCAAGGAAAACCAGACGCCGGGCAGAGGGTAGAGACAGTGGTGGGATGATAAGGTGGATGGCCCGCCGCCCACGGGGCGGCGCGGACATTGCCCGCAAGCAGTGTCGCTTGCGGGCAAGAAGGATTTGTCCCCTCTTGTCCCGGTAATCAAGTCCCGCCGTCGGCGGGACGGGCGGTAAAATATTGAACGCTGTATACCGGCTTCAGCCTGAGCTACCCTGAGTCCTTCTTTTGCCATGAGCTATTATCCGATACTGGTGGAGCTGGAAGGCAGGCGGGCGCTGGTGGTGGGCGGGGGCGGGAGAGGTGGCCGAAAGAAAAATCCGCACCCTGCTCGAGCACGGCGCCGAGGTCTCCCTGGCGGCGCGCCAGCTGAACCCGGGGCTGAAGGAGCTGGTGGAGCGGGGCGCGGTGCGTTTCCTGGGGGAGCGGTTCGACGAGACACTGCTGGGTGATATTTTTATAGTCATTGCAGCTACCGATGACAGAGAGTTAAACCGTAAAGTTAGCCTTGCCGCGCAGGAGCGCGGCCTGCTGGTGAATGCCGTGGACCAGCCCGCCGACTGCAGCTTCATCGTGCCTTCCGTTGTGCGGCGGGGAGATCTGCTGGTGGCGATCTCCACCTCCGGGAAAAGCCCGGCGCTGGCCAAGCGGCTGCGGAAAACGCTGGAAGCTCAGCTGGGAAGCGCCTACGGCCGGCTCCTGGACCTGATGGGCGGCCTCAGGCCGCTGGTCCTGGGCCTCGGCCTGCCCCAGCAGGAAAATCAGCAGCTCTTCGAGGCGCTCCTGGATGCGGGCCTGCTGGAGGCCTTGGAGCAGGGGGACGAAGAAGCCGTGCGGGAGATCCTGAAACGCAGCCTGCCTGCCGGCCTGGAGATCGAAAGCCTGATCCGCGGGCTGGATCTGAAACCCTTGTCCGAAACCTAGCGGGAGTCCATGACCCATTTCTGGTTCAGCGCGGCCCTGATTCTTCAGCTCCTGGCCACCGGCGGCTTCCTGGTGTTCCTGATCAAGCAGCACCGCTGGGTTTTCCGCACCTCCCACTGGCTGCTGGCGGCCGGGTTCGCCTGCCACACGGTGTTCATCGCGCTCCGCTACGCCGCGCTGGGCAGCGCCCCGATCCTCAACCTGCAGTCCGCGCTGGCCTTTTTCTCCTGGTGCATCGTGCTCGCCTACCTGGTGTTCGAGCGGCGCTTCAAGCTGAGGATCCTGGGCTCTTTCGCGGCGCCCCTGGCGACCTTTCTGCTGCTCCTGTCCTCGACCATGACCTGGATCGAGGGACCCGTGCGGCCCCTTTTCAAGAGCTTGTGGCTCACCGTGCACATCGGGAGCATTTTCATGGGGAACGGGCTTTTCGCCATCGCCTTCCTGGTGGCCGTCATGTACCTGGTGCAGGAAAGGCAGATCAAGCGCAAGCAGCTGGGCCCGGTCTACAGCCGGCTGCCCTCGCTGGCGAGCCTGGATCTGATCAACTACCAGGCCCTGATCTACGGGTTCCCGCTCATGACCGTCGGCATGATCACGGGCTCTGTCTACGCCCAGGTCGCCCTGGGGACTTACTGGCAGTGGGACCCCAAGGAGGTGTGGTCGCTCATCACCTGGCTGCTCTACGCCGCCCTGCTGCACGAAAGGCTGGTGGCCGGCTGGCGCGGCCGGCGGGCCGCGATGATGTCCATCCTCTGCTTCCTGGTGCTGACCTTCACCTTTGTGGGCGTGAGCCTGTGGTTCGGCGGCTACCACAGCTTCAGCAGCCTCGGGGCCCGCAGCGGCCTATGACCGGGATCCTGAACATCGGCATGAACCATGAAACCGCGCCGGTGGAACTGCGCGAGTGCCTGGCCGCGGCGCCCGACAGCGCGGTCCGGGCGCTGGAGCGCATGCGGGGCCTGGATGCATCCGGGAAGCCTTCTTCCTTTCCACCTGCAACCGGGTGGAAGCGGTCTGCATCACCGAGCCGGCCGGGGAGGCTGAGGCCGCGCTCGTGCGGCTGATGTCCGAGCTGGGAAGATCCCGGAGCCCCAGCTCGACGCCCCGCCTCTACGCCTACCGCGACGCGGAGGCGGTGGCCCACGTGTTCCGGGTGGCTTCCAGCCTGGACTCGATGGTGGTGGGGGAACCCCAGATCCTGGGCCAGATCAAGGAGGCCTACCTGGAGGCCACCCGCCGGAAGACCTCCGGCGTGATCCTGAACCGCCTCATGCACCGCGCCTTCCACGTGGCCAAGCGGGTCCGGAGCGAGACCGGGATCTCGGATGCGGCGGTGTCCATCAGCTACGCGGCCATAGAGCTGGCCCGCAAGATCTTCCACGCGCTGCAAGACAAGCAGGTGCTGCTGATCGGCGCCGGCGAGATGGCCGAGCTGGCCGCCCGGCACCTGAAGGGCCAGGGAGTCGAGCGCAGCGTGGTCGCCAACCGCAGCCTCGAGCGCGCCGTGCAGGTGGCAGAGGATTTCCGGGGCCGGCCCGTGTCCTTTGAGGAGATCGAGGCCGAGCTGGTGGAGGCGGATATCGTGATCAGCTCCACCGCCTCGCCCGGCTACGTGATCACGCCGGGAGCAGGTCAAGCGCTGCCTGCGCAGGAGGCGCAACCGGCCCCTGTTCCTGATCGACATCGCCGTGCCCCGGGACGTCCAACCGGAGGTGAACCAGCTCGAGAACGTGTACATCCACGACATCGACGACCTCAAGGGCGTGGTGGAGATCAACCTGGCCCAGCGCCGGCAGGAAGCGGTCAAGGCCGAGCGGATCGTGCAGGAAGAGGTGGTGAAGTTCGAGAAGTGGCTCAAGACCCTGGCGGTGGTGCCGACCATCGTGTCGCTTAGAGGGAAAAGGCCGAGGGCATCATCGAGCGGGAGCTGCGCCGCAGCGCGCCGGCGCTGGAGGGCCGAGCGCGGCCGAGCGCGAGGCCGTACGCACCCTGACCCGCTCGGTCGCGGAAAAGGTTGGGCATGGTGGATGTGGGTGAGAAGCCGGTGATCCGACGACGGGCCGTGGCGGCCGGGCGGATTCAGCTGGCGCCGGCGACGATCCAACAGATCCGGGAGGGCAAAATCCGCAAGGGCGACCCGCTGCAGGCGGCGGAGATCGCGGCCATCGGCGCGGCCAAGCAGACCCACCTGCTCGTGCCCCACTGCCACCAGATTCCCCTGGACCTGGTGACCGTCGCCTTTGCAGTCGCGGAGGCCTGGATCGATGCGGAGTGTCAGGTCAAGGCCCAGGCCCGCACCGGGGTCGAGATGGAGGCGCTGGTCGGGCTCAGCATGGCCCTCAACACCATCTGGGACATGACCAAATACCCTCGAAAAGGACGGGACGGGCCAGTACCCGGACACCCGGATCACCGATATCCGGGTGCTGAGAAAGGAAAAGGACAATGCTTGAGAACGCCGGCCGCAGACGATGGAGTGCCGCCAAACGCTCTGGGAGCCTGTGCCTGATCGGCCTGCTCCTGCTCATCCCGCAGGGCGCCTGGGCGGACAAGGCCTATGTGAGCGATTCCTTCGAGATCACCTTCCGCAGCGGGCCCAGCCTGGGGCACACGATCCTCCGCTCGCTGACATCGGGCGCAGCGTTGGAAGTCCTGGAAGCCCGTGAGGGCTGGAGCCGGGTGCGGCTGCTGGGGGTGCAGGACGAGCAGCCCAAGGGATCGGTGCTCAGCCGCTACCTGATCGAGCGGCCGCCCTGGCGGGCGCGGGCCGAGGCGCTGGAGCAGGAAAACCGCGGGCTCCAGGAAAAACTGGGCCGGCTCCGCACCGACTGGCGCGATTTGACGGGCCGGGAGCAGCGACTCGCCGCCGAACTGGTGGAAAAAAGCGAGAAACTCGCCCAGGTGGAAAAGGACTATGCGTCCCTCAAGCGGGATTCCGCCGAGTTCCTGAAGCTCAAGCAGGACTACGAGTCCGACCGCATTCAGCTGGAAACCAGCCAGCAGCGGACGCAGGAACTGGAAAAGGAAAACGAGAGCCTGAGAGCTTCCCAGCGCACGCGCTGGTTTCTGGCCGGCGGGCTGGTTCTGCTCTGCGGCCTCATGATCGGCCTGGTCGCAGGCCGGCAGCAGCGGAAGCGCAAGCCCCTGTACTATTGACCGCAACCTGCCCGGAACCGTATGATCGGCTTATGAAGCACCCGCCCCTCGACCAGCTTGCGGAGCGTTTTCGAGAGATACCCGGCCGTCCAGGCCGTGTACCTGTTCGGGTCGGCGGCCATGGACCGTGCGCAGTCCCGAAAGCGACATCGACCTGGGTTGTTCGGAGGGGGAGGGCGTTCGTTCAGAGAAGCTCGATATGCTGGCCGATCTGGCGGATGCAGGGTTCTGCGACGTGGACCTGGTTTTCCTGCCCGAGGACGATATCGTGCTCCGCTTCGAGGCCGTGCGGCACAACTGCATCGTCTATCAAAGACCTGATTTCGATCCCGGCACGCTGTACTCCCTGACCCTTCGGATGTACTTCGACTTTCTGCCTTATCTCCGGGTCCAGCGGGAGGCTTACAAAGACAGGATCCTTCATGGTCAATCCTGAAGTCATCCGCAAGCGCCTGAACCGGCTGGACGAATACCTGGAGGTGTTGCACCGGCTTCAGCGCTACGATCTCGAGCAGTTCACGGCAGAGCCCGAACGCTACGGCAGCGCCGAGCGTTTTCTCCAGCTGGCCATCGAAACCGTGCTGGACATGGGGAACCACGTGATTGCGGACGAGGGCCTGGGAACCGTCGAGTGGTACAGCGATATCCCAAAGATTTTCCATTCTAAAGGATTGATATCTGAAGCGACGAAAGAGAAATGGGTACGCATGATCGGGTTCCGGAATCTGCTGGTTCACGAGTATGTGGATATCGACCGCCGGATCGTTCATGGTGTGCTGCAGAAGAACCTGGAGGATCTCGAAGCGCTCAAGACAGTGTTCGCACGGTTCCTCTGAGCACCGGCCGCCCGCTCCGCCTTGCCTGACCCCGAGGGCGCATGAAAACCCCTTCCCGTCCGAAGACATACCCGCATGCACCTTGAACCTGACATGAAGCAGGCGGTGATCCGGCGCACTGCCAGGCAGTTCGCCGAAAAGCACCTGGGGCCGGTGGCGGCGGACATGGACCGGACCGGCGCATTCCCCTTCGAGGTGGCCGAAAAAATGGCGGGGCTCCAGTACTTCGGGCTGGAGATCCCGGCGCGCTACGGGGGGTCCGGGCTGGATTCGGTCAGCTCGACCATCGTGATCGAGGAGATCAGCCGGGTCAGCGCCGCCATGGGCCTCTGCGTGTCGGTGCACAACAGCGTGTGCGCCAACCCGCTCTGGCAGTTCGGGACGGAGGGGCAGAGAAGCGTTTTCTGCACGCGCTGGCCGCCGGCCGTCAAATCGGGACTTTCTGCCTCACCGAGCCGAATGCCGGCTCGGATGCCTCGGCGCTCGAAACCCGGGCCGCGCGGGAGGCGGACGGGTATTTGCTCAACGGCAACAAGGTGTTCGTGACCAACGGCGGCGTGAGCGGCATCAACCTGATCTTCGCGGCGCTGCCGAGCCGGCAGAGGCAAGGCGCGGTTTTCCGTTTTCATTGTCGAAACGGAGCGCGCCGGGCTCGAGAAGGGCCGGTGGAGGAAATGATGGGCATGCGCGGCAACCCGGTCTGCCCGCTGTCCCTGCACGACTGCTGGGTTCCCGTGGAAAACCGCCTGGGTGAGGAGGGGGAAGGGCTGAAGATCGCGCTCAGCACCCTGAACGGCGGCCGGATCGGCATCGCCGCCCAGGCCCTGGGGATCGGCCAGGCCGCCCTGGACGCGAGCCTCCGCTACGCCCGGGAGCGCCGCCAGTTCGGGAAGCCGCTGGCGGAGTTCGGCGCCATCCAGAATTTTCTGGCGGACATGGCCACCCGGGTGGAGGCCGCGCGGCTGCTGATCTGCCGGGCCGCCTGGCAGCGGGACCAGGGGCTGGACGCACGGCCGCGGGTCGGCCATGGCCAAGCTCTACGCCAGCGAGGCGGCGGTGGAGGTCAGCCGGCTGGCGGTCCAGATCCACGGGGGCTACGGCTACACCCGGGCCTACCCGGTGGAGCGGTACTACCGCGATGCCAAGGTGTGCGAGATCTACGAGGGGACCTCGGAGATCCAGCGGGTGGTGATCGCCCGCAGCCTGCTCCGGTAACCGGTGGCGGTGGAAAGAAAACAGGGGTCAGGCTTTTCTTTGACAGGATTAACAGGATTAACAGGATCATGAAGATATCTTTTGCCCTTCCGGAAGAAGGGCGAAAGAATCTCATGCCTGTGGTGGCGAAAGGATTTCGCTTCGGCAGTGCAGATGAGAAGGCGTAAATAGAGCAGGTTGGGTGCCCCCGCCGAAGGCGGTAGGGGATTTCTCCCTTCCATCCGGGAAGGGAGAAAAAACTCATCCGTGTAGATCCTGTTGATCCTGTCAAAAGAGCTTTGGCCGGCGGCAATACAAGCAAGGCAATCTCAACGAGATAGACGATGGATATTGTGGTGTGCGTGAAGCAGGTGCCGGACGTGCCGAGCATCCGGGTGGACCGAGAGCGGATGACCGTCATCCGGGAGGGCGTCGAGAGCATCATCAACCCGCTGGACCAGGTGGCGCTGGAGGCGGCCCTGGCGCTGCGGGGCAGGGAAGGGGGAGAGGTCACGGTGCTGACCATGGGCCCGCCCCAGAGCGAGGCCGCCCTGCGGGAGGCGCTGGCCGCCGGGGCCGACCGGGCCGTCCTGCTGACCGACCCGGCTTTTGCCGGCGCCGACACGCTGGCCACCTCCCACGTCCTGGCCACGGCCATCCGCAAGCTGGAGCGGCCGCCTGACCTGATCCTGTGCGGCGTGCAGACCATCGACAGCGACACCGGCCACGTGGGCCCCCAGATCGCCGAAGAGCTCGGCCTGCCCCAGGTCTGCGGGGTGACGGAAATCCACCTGGAAGGACCGGCCCTGATGGTCAAACGGGTGAGCGACAGCTTTCTGGAGACCCTGCGGGTGGAGCTGCCGGCGCTGCTCACGGTCAGCCATTCCCTGGCCATGGTCCGCGACCTGGCGCTCGGCGCGCTGCAGTCCGCTTTCACCCGCGGCCAACTCCTCAGCTGGGGGCTGGCGGACTTGAACCTGGCCGCCGACGAAGTGGGGCTGGCCGGTTCCGCCACCCGCGTCTGGCGGCTGAACCCCCCGGCGCCCAGGCAGGCCGGCGAGCTGGTCACGGGTCAGCCCCAGGTCCTGGTGCAGCGGCTCCTGGACCGGCTGGTGCGCCTGAGCATCCTGGACGAGGAGAAACCGTGAGCGGCCGGGACCTGAAAGGCGTATGGGTTTTCGGGGATTACCGGGATTACTTCCAGAACCGGGTGACCCTCCAGCTGATTGCCAAAGCCCGGGAACTGGCCGGCGGGCTCAAGACCCAGGTGACGGTCGTGCTCTTCGGCGAGCAGGTCCTGCAGTACGCCATGGAGTACGCGGCCCACGGCGCGGACAACATCCTGGCGGCCGACCACCCGGCCCTGCGCGAGTACCGGGTGGAGACCTACACGGATCTGCTGGCCCGCTGGGTGGAGGCCTTTCAGCCCGAGATCCTACTGGGCGGCGCCACCTCCTTCGGCCGCGAGTTTTTCCCGCGGCTGGCCAAAAGGCTGCGCACCGGCCTGAGCGCCGACTGCGTGGCGCTGGAGATCGAACAGGGCCTCCTGGTGCAGACCACCCCCAGCTTCGGCGGCGAGCTGCTGGCCCAGGTCGTGACACCCACCCAGCGGCCCCAGATGGCCACGGTGCACCCCGGGGTCTTCCGCGAGCTGCCCCACAACCCGGAGGCCGTGGGAAGGATCGTCTACCCGGAGATCGGGGAACTGACCGCCGGCCGGGTGAGCCTGCTCCGCAGCCGGCGTCAGCCCAAGCACCACCTCAACCTGGAAAACGCGCCCCTGGTCGTGGCCGGGGGGCGGGGTGTGGGCTCAAAGCCCCTTTTCGATGCGCTCCACGAGCTGGCCGAACTGCTGGACGGCGAGGTGGGGGCCACGCGGCCGGCCATCCGCGCGGGCTGGGCAGCCGAGGAGCGGCTGCTGGGTCAGACCGGGAAGAGCGTCAAGGCCCGGGTGGTGATCACCATCGGCACCTCGGGCGCGCTCCAGTACACCACCGGCATCATGGGGGCCGAGACCATCATCGCCCTGAACCGGGACCCGCGGGCGCCCATCTTCCGGATGGCCGACCTGGGGCTGGTGGGCGATGCCGCAGCGGTGATTCCGCTGCTGATCGAGGAACTTCGTAAACGAATTTAGATAACATCCGCAAAATTTTGAAACTGTTGATATACTTTTGAGTGTTGATTTCGGAGGCCGGGAGATGAAGAGCTGCAGCGAGAGCCGCATCAGCGCCCACCACAACTACGTGGTGAACGGCATGCCGACTCCGGGGTTCGCGGCCGGCGACCCGGATTCGGCCGATGCGTTTTTCCTGCTGGCCGACCGGGTGCTGCCCGGGGAGAGCACCCCGCGGGTTTCCGGCCGGTTTTTCGACGAGCAAGGCGGGCTGCTCTGCACCCTGAACTGGAACCGGCTGGGGCACAACCCCGGCGAATGCCGCCACGTTTCCGCGCCGGGCGGGTTCCGCATCCTGCTGCCCTCGGGCGAGGCGCTGCTGGAGGCCGCGACCCAGGTGTTCGCCAACGGCTTCCTGACCCGGATCAAGGCCCGGCTGCACGACCAGGCGGGTGCGCTCAGGGTCGAGCCGTTTGAAGAGAGCATCCGGCTGCACGGAGATTCCACCCCGGTGCTGGAAACGCCGTTTGTCCCGGGCCGGCCTGAATCCGGTCCGAGAGCCCTGGCCGGACGGCAGCTCGCGGGAGGAAGGCCGCATGGAGGCGGCAGGCAGGAAACACGTCCTGGTCATCGACCTGGGGACCTCCGGGCCCAAAGCGGCCGTGATTTCCCTGCAGGGCCAGGTGGCGGCGCAGGCCTTCGAGCCGGTGGAGTTGATCCTGCTGCCCGGGGGAGGGGCCGAGCAGAAGCCGGCGGAGTGGTGGGCCGCCATCGTAAAGACCTGCCGCCGGGCCGTGGCCGAGAGCCGGGTGGCGGCAGAGGACATCGCGGCCGTCTGCTGCACCAGCCAGTGGTCGGGCACGGTGGCGGTGGACCGGGAGGGCCGGGCCCTCATGAACGCGGTGATCTGGATGGATTCCCGCGGCAGCGCAGAGATCCGGCGGCTCATCCGCGGCCCGGTGCGGGTGGCGGGTTACGACGCCCGCAAGCTGCTGCGCTGGATCCGTCTCACCGGCGGCGCGCCCGGGCAGGCGGGCAAGGACCCGCTGGCCCACATCCTCTACATCCGGGAGCGGCTGCCGGATGTCTATTCCCGGACCTACAAGTTCCTGGAACCCAAGGACTACATCAACCTGCGCCTCACCGGGCGCTTTGCGGCCTCTTTTGACTCGATCACCCTGCACTGGGTCACCGACAACCGCAACCTGGCCCGGGTGTGCTACGACCCCTCCCTCATCCGGCTCTCCACCGTGGACCCGGAAAAGCTGCCGGAGCTGCGGCGCACGAACGACATCCTGGCACCGCTCTGCAGGGAAGCGGCCGCGGAGCTGGGGCTCAGGCGGGATCTCCCGGTCGTCATGGGAACCCCCGACGTGACCTCGGCCGCCGTCGGCTCGGGCGCGGTGGAGGATTTCGCCGGGCATCTCTACATCGGCACCTCCTCCTGGCTGACCTGCCACGTACCCTTCAAGAAGATCGACCTGTTTCACAACATGGCCTCCCTGCCGTCGGCCATCCCGGACCGCTATTTCGTGGCCAACGAACAGGAAACCGCGGGCGCCTGCCTGAGCTTCCTGCGGGACAGCCTCTTCTGCCGGCGGGACGCGCTGGCCCCGGAGGAACGCCCCGTGCCCGGTTTCGAGGCCTTCGACCGGCTGGCGGAGGGGGTTCGGCCGGGCAGCGCCGGGGTGATCTTCACCCCCTGGCTCTATGGCGAGCGGACGCCGGTGGAGGATCACACGGTGCGCTCGGGGTTCTTCAACCTGTCCCTGCAAAGCACCCGCGAGCACCTGGTGAGGGCCGTGTACGAGGGCGTGGCGCTGAACGGCCGCTGGCTGCTGCAGGTTCTGGAGCGTTTCATCAAGCGGCGCCTGGACCCGATCCACATGATCGGCGGGGGCGCCAACAGCAGGGTCTGGTGCCAGATCCACGCGGATGTCTTTGACCGCACGATCCGGCAGGTCAGGGACCCGATCCTGGCCAATGCCCGGGGCGCGGCCTTTCTGGCGGCGGTGAGCCTGGGGATGCTGAGCTTCCGGGACATCCCGCGCCTGGTGCCGATCGCCGAGACCTTTGAGCCCGAACCCGGCAACCGGAAAACCTACGACCGGCTGTTCCGCGAGTTCGTGCAGCTTTACAAAAAGAACCGAGCCATTTACCGAAGGCTCAACCAGGAGGCGAGCGATGAAGCCGGCGGAACTGTTTGAGCGGGCGGCAGCCGGCCTTCACCCGGGGGTGCTGGCCTGGGTGTTCAGGCAGGCCAAGCGGGCGGGTTTTGTGCGCCGCAGGATAGAGCGGGAATACGACTCCATCCTCAAGGAAATCGAGGGTACGGTCAAGCCCTACCGGGACCGCTTCCCGAGCTTTGCGCGGCTGCCCGGGGAGGGTCTTGCGCGGGACGCGGTGCTCGGGCAGATGAGGGACCTGAGCGCCCTCGAGGAACCGCGCTGGCAAGAGGGCTTCGCCTCCGGCGCGGTTTATCACGGCGACCAGGGGCACATCCGGTTCCTCAACGAGATCTATGCGCTTTACTCCCAAAGCAACCCGCTGCACTCCGATCTGTGGCCCAGCAGTGCCAAGTACGAGTCCGAGGTGGTCTCCATGACCGCCCGCATGCTGGGGGCGGAGCAGGCAACCGGGGAGGAGATCTGCGGGGTGGTTTCTTCCGGCGGCACCGAGAGCATCCTGCTGGCCATGAAGACCTACCGCGACCGGGCGCGGGAGCAGAAGGGGATCAAACACCCGGAGATGATCGTGCCGGTCACGGCCCACGCGGCCTTTGACAAGGCGGCCCAGTACTTCAACATCCGGATTGTCCACGTTCCGGTGGACCGGGAGTTCCGGGCCGACGTGGCAGCCGTGCGGGAGGCCGTCACCCGCAACACGGTGGTGCTGGTGGGTTCCGCCCCCTCCTTTCCGCACGGCATGGTGGACCCCATCCAAGAGCTGTCCGAGCTGGCCCGCAGCAGGCGGATCGGGTTCCACACCGACGCCTGCCTGGGCGGCTTCGTGCTGCCCTGGGCGGAGAAGCTGGGCTACCCGGTGCCGGCCTTCGACTTCCGCCTGCCCGGCGTGACCTCCATCTCGGCGGACACCCACAAGTACGGCTACGCCCCCAAGGGCACCTCGGTCGTCCTGTACCGGGGCCGTGAGCTGAGGCGCTATCAGTACTTCAAGGCCGCCGACTGGCCCGGCGGGCTCTACTTCTCCCCGACCTTTGCCGGGAGCCGGCCCGGGGCCCTCAGCGCCGCCTGCTGGGCCGCGCTGCTGACCATGGGCCAGAGCGGGTACCTGGAGGCCTCGCGCCGCATTCTCGAAACCGCGGCCTTGATCAAGAACGGCATCCGAAAGATCCCGGACCTCCGCATCCTGGGGGACCCCCTGTGGGTGATCGCCTTTGCCTCGGACAACCTGGACATCTACCGGGTCATGGACGTCATGAGCCGCCGGCAGTGGAGCCTCAACGGGCTTCACCGGCCGCCCTGCGTCCATTTGTGCGTCACCCTGCGGCACACCCAGCCCGGCGTTGCCGAGCGGTTCGTGGCCGACCTGCGGGCGGCCGTGGAGCATGTGCGCCGCCACCCCGAGGACCGCGGCACCATGGCGCCGGTCTACGGGCTGGCGGCCCGGATGCCGGTGCGCGGCGTGGTGGGCGAGCTGCTGGAGCGCTACATCGATCTGCTGTACAAGGTCTGAATACAGCAGGCATCAGGGGAGGGGTAACGGAAGGATTAAGGATCAAGGGGTAAGGATTACGGGGTACGGGGTAAGCAAGAACGTCGAATGCGAAATGCCTGGATTCGAACGGCAAGATACCGCAGAGGGCGGAGGGAGAAGGGGTACGGCGATGCGGAGTAGGAGCCGGCTCAGAGCCGGTAGCAAGACGTGAAGAGATGACGATCCTTGGTCGACGTTCGCATTCGCTCAAGGGGCGGCATCGGACTTATGCCCTCGGGGAAATCGCCCGAGGCAAGGCGAATGTCCCCTCTTGTCACAGGGATCAAGATGAGCACAGCGAACGGGCGGTAGAAGTTAAAGGTATTTCTCTCCGTGAGCTCCCACTGGGGCGTAGGTCCGCCAGTGCGGGCCGGGTGAGAGTTCAATCACATTTCGCAGGCTCTGCGGATCTCGTCCCTTCCGTCCGGGAAGGGAGATCCACTACATCCGTGTAGATCCTGTAGATCCTGTCAAAGATAGCTGTGGACGAGGCTCGCGGATCAGGGGAGCGGGAATTGGCGGCGGATGGCGTCCTGCTCCTGGGGCGAGAGGCTCTCCCACTGCTCGAGCTGCCGGCGCAGGCGCAGGCGCTCACCCGGCGGGATCTTCTGCCACTGGCGAAAGCGCTCCTGCAGCAGCTCCTGATCCCGGGAGGGCAGGGAGCGCAAGCGATCCAGCCGGTGGCGGAGCTGCTGCTGGCGTTCAGGCGGCAGCGTGCGCCACTCCTCGTACCTCCGCTTCAGAAGCTCCCGTTCCGCCGGGCTGACGGGCTCCTCGCCCCAGAAGCCCGCGGCCGGGACGAGAGCGTCCCCGGGGATGACGGGAGAACGGGCCTCGGCCTTCCCGGTGCCCAGGACCCCTGCGGTGAGAAAAGCAAGGAAAACGAGCAAGGAGCGCCATTTCGCGAATCCCGTCATACCGCCTACCCCCTCAGATCCTGCTCCGGTGGTCCACCACCCGCACCAGGCGCTGGAGCGCGTCCAGATCCTCGAGCAGATCCAGGTTGCGGATGATTTCCAGCTCCTGGCCGGCGACCTCCACGTCCGGTGCGAGCTTCAACGCCGCGGGCGGCCCGAAAAAGTCCGTGAGCGAGTGAACCGCCAGCCAGCCGCCGATGCTCAGCACCGCGGCCGCCAGGGCGAAGGCCGGCACGAGCCGCCAGGATTGCCGGCCCAGGAGCCTGCTGGGGGTGAAACGGCCCCCGCGGCGGCGGGCCGCCCGCTGGGCAAGCAGGGAGAGTTCCCGCGCCTGTTCCGGCGCAAGCCGCGGCTCGGGAGCCGCCTTTTTCACCCGCCCCAGAAGCTCAAGCGTTTGCTGCCGCGCTTCCCGGCAGGCCGGGCAGCGGCCCAGGTGCTGCTCCCACGGCCGCCGCTCTTCAGGGCCGAGTTCGGCGTGGACGTCCAGCAGCAGGGTTTCCTCGAATTCCGGACAGCTTTTCACGATGCTCACCCCCTCATGGGCTCATCCATTCCTTCAGGCTCGCCCGCATGGCGCGGGTGGCCCGAAAGAGATGGCTCTTGACGGTCCCTTCGGCCGTGTTCAGGATGCGCGCGATCTCCGCGATCTTGAGGCCTTCGAACACCTTGAGCTGAAACGCGACCCGCTGTTTCTCCGGCAGCCCGGCGAGGGCTTGGCGGATGTCCCGGGAAAGCTCCTTGCCGGACAGGGCCTGGAGGGGGTCCGGGCCGGCGTGAGGCGGGTCTTGCGCCCCGTTTTCGATGTGCGGGTCTGCGCGCCACGGGGCCAGCACCTTGCGCCAGCGCCCGCGCTTGCGCCGCCGGTCCAGGGCGGTGTTCACCACAATCCGGTACAGCCAGGTGTAGAAGCCGGCTTCCCCTCTGAACTTGCCCAGGTTCCGGAGGACCTTCAGGAAGGCATCCTGGGTCACATCCCAGGCCGCTTCCGAATCCCGGTCGCTCATGTGAAAGGCGATCGCGTAGACCCGGTCGCGGTAGCGGCGCACCAGTTCCTCGGCCGCCCAGGAATCCGCTTCCTGCGCGCGCCGCACCAGAACCTCGTCCGAAGGCACCAGGGCGGAGGCCCGGGGTGCCTCGGCCGTCTTCAGCCCTCCGGCCACGCCCAGCCCTGTCGCCTGAAACACACCGGCGCTTCCCACGAACCCGAATCCTCCATCCCGGCAACTGCATTACCACAAGTGAAATGACCAGGCAAGGGAGGAGCCGGGCCGATAGGTGTACCGGCCCGGGCTCGGATGCCCGTGCCAGGGCCCGGCCTGGGGCCGGTGGGAATAGCGGCTCGGGCCGTTGTGCCTGGCAAAGCGGATATGTTCGCCGGCCCGGTCCAGCATCCGGTGCAGGCGGTACTGCTCGCTGCGGCTGAGGCGGCCGTCGGCCCAGGCCCGCCGCTCGGCCCCCTCGATCCGGCGCTGCTCCTGCTGCAGCCGTTTGAGTTCAGGGCGGGTGATCTCCCCGCTCCGCACGCCGTGCCGGATTCTGACCTGCTGCCGGTGCTGGCGGGCGTCGATCCCGTTGTCGGCCCAGGACGGGGCGGCCAGCAGGAACGTCAGAGTTGCCGAAATCCCCAAGATCATCCAATGTCGCGCTCTCATGTCGCACCTCCTTGCGCGTTTGCCTGTTTGGACGTTTTTCAGCCGGAATGGTTTACGCGCTGACAGCGCTCGATCAGTAAGCCGGAATCCTGAAACCAATTCATTTTTTCTGTTGACCGAAACGTTGTCCCAATTTATCCTACCATATAGGTAGAGAACTCTACAGCCGCCTTACTAAAGGCATCTGGAGGGTGCAGATGGCAGGCCTGCTGCTTCACGTCCTCTACCTGCTTTTCACGCTGCAGTGGCGGCGGTTCCCCAAGAGCCTTTTCGACCGCGACTCCCTGCTGTTCCACCCGCGGGACATCAAGCACTTTTTCCAGCACCTGGGCTGGTTCTTCGGCCTCGCCCGGCATCCGCAGCTGGACCGCTGGGCCTACTGGGAGAAATTCGACTACTGGGCCGTTTTCTGGGGGATTCCGCTTTTGGGCGTCACCGGCCTGCTGCTGGCCTACCCCCTGTGGGCCAGCAAAATCATGCCGGGCTGGGGCCTGAACATCGCCCTGTGGGTCCACCGCATCGAAGCGGTCCTGGCCATGGCCCACATCTTCATCATCCATTTCTTTGTCGGGCACCTGCGGCGCCAGGCCTTCCCCATGGACCAGGCCATGTTCGCCGGCAACGTGGAACTGCCGGCGACCGAACACGAGCGGCCCGCCTGGATCAGCCGCCTGCGGGAGGCCGGCCGGCTGGAGGCTCTCCGGGTACCCGGGACCTCTCTCGGATTGCGGGCGGTCTACTATGTCTTCGGCTACGCCGCCATGGCGGCCGGGGTGTACCTGCTGGTGGGGGGAATCGTGAATGCCCGCGGGGTGACCTGGTGGTAGGGGCCGGGTAGGCAGACTACATCCGAAAATATCGTCGGGAATCACAGAGGGCGGTCGGGCAGGGTGCTCGAGCCGCCCTTTTTTTCAGGCAGGCTAGGGCAAGGGGCTGAACCCCGATCAAGATCCGAAGCACCAGACCCGATCAAAAGTGCTCCAAGTAGCCTGCTACGCTCAGCAAGGAAATGATGGACGCAGCCAGCATCGCGATCAGCATGGCCTTTTTCCGCCTGAGCGGGTGCCTCTCGTCGGTCCGTTCGAGAAACGGCGCGCAGAGGAGCAGCAGGAACAGGCCGCCGGGCACGACAACGGTTCCAAGGATCGCCAAGGGGCCCTTGAAGATGGATACCAACTGGTTCAGGAAAAGCACCCACCACTCGGGCCTGGGCACGAAGCTGGTGTCGGTGGGATCGGCCGGGTCGCCGAGCGCCGCCGGCCTTTGCCAGGCCAGGAAACCCAGGACCAGGGTCGTCAGTAGAAACAAGACCAGCCACCGGTTCATCAGGGTGGGAAAGAGCGGCAGGCGGCGGCGGTTCCCGGCGCCTGAAAGCCGCTCGGCCAGGCCCCAGTGCCGGATGTAGCCGAAGTGAAGCACCACCAGGCCGAAGAGAAGCCCCGGAACAAAGAGCAGGTGAAGCACATAGAAGCGCGTCAGGGCCACCACCCCGGTGCGGGGGCCGCCCTGAAGCAGGCGGCCCAGGAAATCGCCTGCAATCGGAACCGAGGCAATGATGCTCATGCGGACCTGGGTGGTCCAGTAGCCTTTCTGGTTCCAGGGGAGAAGATCGCCGGTGATGACGGCCAGCGGCACCACCATCAGGAAAAGCACGCCGGAGATCCAGGTGAGCTGGCGGGGAGCCTTATGGGCGCCGGCCAGGAAGGTCCGCACCAGATGAAGCCCCATGACGATCAGCAGGAGGTTCCAGGCGTAGTGATGAATGCCCCGCACAATATCGCCGAATGGCACGCTGAACTGGGCGTAGTCCACGCTGTCGTAAGCGGCGCCGGGATAGGGGGAATAGTAGAACGCCATGAGGCTCCCGCTGAGGAGCAGGAGCACAAGCAGGACGACGAGAAGGGCCCCACTGAAGCGCGTCCAGGTAAGCGCGTAGGAAGCGGCCTCGAAGCGCCGCGCAAAAGAGAAGAGCTCACCGAGCGCCAGCACCTGCGAAATCCCTTGCCATCGACTGGATGAAGCCTTTCGCACGGGCAGAGCCTCAGCGCCCGAAGACCAGAATCAGCGGCTCGGTGGCCTTGGAGTGATCGTCCCCCGAATCGTCAAAAACAGCGAGAGCAAAGCTGTATCTGCGCGACGGGTGAAAAACCACGTCGTCTTCGTGGCCGGTGTCGAGTTTGCGGGAGAGCATCACGGTCCATCTGCCCTGCTCGTGGCGGCTCAAAGCGCGCACATCGGCGCGCGAACCTTCCGGTTTGACAGGCAGCCGGTAAGGGATGACGTCACCTGGTTTGAAGATCGAAAAATCCTGGATTTCAATTGCCTCTTCCATGAGCAGAAAACCGGGCGCCGAGGATTTCTTCCCCGGGGCCGGCATGAAGCGCGGTCTTGACCGGTCGTCGGTTTCGTTCAGCACGTCGCCGCCTTGGCCCGCGTCTTTGCGGCGACCGGTGGTGCGGTAGGAGCCGGTTGGATTTCCGGCCACCGTCAGCGAGGCGTCATCGGCGTACTGATAGGGATCCGAACGGGCGGCCTTCCAGTGCCAAAGGTCACCTTCCTCCTCGGGAGTGCGGGTGGCAAACCGCCATTCCGTTCGGGGAAGATCCGGCGGGCTGTGGCAGGTGACGGCGCAACCTCGGCTGGCGAACTTGTCGATCCGGGTGATCTCGAAGAGCAGCGCAATGCGGTCCTCGTTGCCTTCCAGATGAAGCCAGTTTGCGCCGTCGAAGGTCCAGGCCTGTTTCACCGTGCTGCGCGTGGGGTCGGGCCACTGTAACAGAAAGAAAATGTCCTCGTTGGTATAGAGGGCCCGGATTGCCACGAGTTCGCGCTTGCCGGCCAACTCCTGGCGGCCCTCCACCGGCACTAGGGAGCTCTCGGCCCGCTTCCAGAGAGGGTCCTCCAGTCCAGCAGGCGCCCGCTCCACAAGGCCGGCGGTCACCCCCAGAGGCTCTGCCCGGGCCGGAACCCCGAATTGGGCAAGGATGACGCCGATCAGGCAGGCGATCCCCAGCAACAGGCCGAGAGCGAAAACTCGAAAGCGCATATCAGCCTCATTCCGTGAAAAAGGGCATTTTCGGGCTGCAGTCGGGCGCCGGGGGAGTCCCGGGCGCCCGGCGCCCGTTTTCAGCGGCCGAACTGCAGCGTCAGCACGTCGGAATCGTAGGAGTTCTCGTCGCCCGAGTCATCAAAAAGGGCCAGGGCGACATTGTACTTCTTGCGCGGATTGAAGGCCACGTCATCCTCATGGCCGGTTTCCAACTTGCGGTGCAGCATCAGGGTCCAGCCACCGTCCGCATAGCGGCTCAGGGCGCCGATGTCGGCCCGCGAGCCGGCCGGTTTCTTGGGAAGGCGGTGGGTGATCATGTCGCCGGCCTTGAAAATCGAGTAGTCCTTGATTTCCACGGCCTCTTCAGCCAGCAGGAAACCCGGTGCCGAGGCCGGCTTGGAAGGATCCTGCATGAAACGCGGCCGCTTCTTGTCATCGGTTTCGTTCGTGGCATCGCCGCCCTTGCCGGCATCGTTCTGGCGCCCGGTCTTGTCTCCGGCCACCGTCAGCCAGGTGTCGTCGGCGGAACGATAGGGATCGGAGCGGGCCGCCTTCCAGTGCCAGAGATCACCCTTTTCCGCAGCGCTCGCGGTGGCGAACTTGAACTCCTTGGCCGGCGCGCCGGCGGGACCGTGACAGGTGACAGCGCAGCCCTTGGTGGCGAAATTGTTGATCCGGTCGATCTCGAAGAGCAGCGACAGGCGATCCTCATTCCCCTTCGGGCGGGACCAGTTCTGGCCGTCATAAAGCCAGCTGCCCTTGGCCACGCTCTTGGTGTCATCCTGCCACCGGAAGAGGAAGAAGACCTCGTCATCCGTATAGACCGCCCGGGCATTCACCGTCGCTTTCCTGCCGGCGAACAGCTCCTTCCCCTCGAAGGGGATGTCGATGGCCTCTGCTTTCGTCCATGCTGCATCGTCCAGCCCGGCGGGCGCACGCTCCAGCTTGTTGGCCAGCAGGGTCTGTTTGCTGTTGGCGGCCGCTGAATTCGGAAGCAGTTCCAGGCCGGCTGCCAGCAACGCCATAACGACCAAAGCCCCGATCAAGATCTTTCCTTTCATGACCCTATCTCCTTTTGCTCAGAGGATTTTCCGGACCGTCTCGGCCATGGCCGGCGGTCCGTCCCATCTCAGGTGGACAAAAACACGAACAGGGTTCCGTCTTCGATTTTCTGCTGCAGGTTACGAAGCGGCCTGGTAGGTGGACCGGCAATGGGCTGCCCATCGGCGTCAAAGCGGCCGGAGTGGCAGGGGCACTGAAATACGCCTTCCTTTTCCTGCCAGATGACATTGCAGGCCAGGTGCGTGCAGGTGGACGAGAAGACGCGGACGGTGTCGCCGGTTTCGCGCTGGGCCCACACAAAGCCGCGCTGGGGCAGCACGAGCCAGCCGTCGCGAACCATGAAGTCATAGGTCAGCATGTGGACTCGCCCGCTATCGAGGTCCTCGAGCGGGCCGAAGTCCACCCATTTTCCGGCGCTTTTGTGAAAAGCTGGAGCCGCCACATAAGAGGCCAGCGGGACGCCCGTGAGGAGCAGGGCTCCGCTGCCGAGTGCTGCGGAGATCAGGAAAGAGCGTCTAGACGGACTTGGGGGTCCGGGCTGTTCATGGTCGGGCGGGAGGAGGAGGTTGTGAGGGTCTTTCATGGTCCCCCTGCGGGCTGCTCTCCGGCGGCGCTTGAAAACGCTCCGGGAAGAAACAACGCCGGGAATGATTGAGGCGGGCTTCGGATTCCAAGGCCGCTATGAATCAGCATGGCATCGCCTGATTCGCTTGTATATGGGGTGAAGACCCCATTTCCTACCGGCACAGTAGGCATTTTGGGGCCGGGCGCATCGCGCGAATCGAGTACTTGTCGGCCTGGCGGGATTGGTGTATGCCTGGCAGGGAAGGGGTACGGATTACGGGGTACGCAAAGCAGGCGTCAGGCGTCAGGCGTCAGAGGCAGGCGGGGGCAAGCACAAGGTGCAAGGGCAAGGGAAGGATTAAGGATCAAGGGGTAAGGATTAAGGGGTGCGGGGTATGCAAAGAAGACGGGTGTCAGGCGTGAGGCGTAAGGCATCAGAGGCTCGGCACAAGGGAAAAGGGAGGAATAACGTGTAAGGAAGCCCCCGCCGCCCAAAGGGCGGCGCGAAGTATTGCCCTCGGGGAGTGTCGCCCGAGGGCAAAATGCTTTCCGTCCAGGTAATCAAGTGAGGGCAGCGAACGGGCGGTCAAATAATTGAGGCGGGAGCGGTTATGAGCATGCCGGACATCGAGGCGATCCGCGCTGCCCACGAGCGGGTCAGGCCGTACATCCATTGCACGCCGGTCTTGACCAGCCGGGCCTTGAACGATCTCTGCCAGGCGGAAATCTTCTTCAAGTGCGAGAACCTGCAGAAGGCCGGCGCCTTCAAGATCCGCGGGGCAACCAACGCGGTTTTTTCCCTGACAGAGACCGAAGCCGCCCGCGGCGTGGCGACCCACTCCTCGGGCAACCACGCCGCGGCGCTGGCGCTGGCCGCTTCCTGGCGGGGGGTCAGGGCCTATGTGGTCATGCCCGCCAATGCCCCGGAAGTGAAGAAGCGCGCCGTCGCGGGGTACGGGGCGGAAGTGTCCTTCTGCGAGCCCACGCTGAAGGCTCGCGAACAAGGGCTCGCGCGGGTGATAGCGGAAACCGGCGCAGCCCCGGTCCACCCCTACGATGACGACCGCATCATCGCCGGCCAGGCCACCGCCGGACTGGAACTCTGCCAAGAGATCCCGGGACTGCAAGCCGTGCTGGCGCCGGTGGGCGGAGGGGGGCTGCTGAGCGGGACGGCGCTGGCGGTGACGGCGGTCTCCCCGGGAACCCGGGTTTACGGCGCCGAGCCGGAACGGGCGGACGACGCGTTCCGCTCGCTGCAGGAAGGCCGCGTCATCCCGGTCAGCAACCCGGACACCGTTGCCGACGGTCTCAGGACTTCACTGTGTGAACGGACGTTTTCGATCATCCAGCGACACGTCAGCGCCATCGTCACGGTCGGCGAAGAGGCCATTGTCGGCGCCACCCGCCTGATCTGGGAGCGGATGAAGATCGTGGTGGAGCCCTCGGCGGCAGTGCCGCTGGCGGTGCTCCTTTCCAGGCGCAAAGAGGTGGCGGGGCGGAAGGATCGGAGTCATCCTCTCCGGCGGCAACGTGGACCTGGACCGCCTGCCGTGGCAGTAGATGAGTGCCGAGTAACGAGGGTCGAGGACTGAGACGGCGCCGGCGTCGGGCGAAAGGCATTTTTTTCAGACAGGATTAACAGGATCATGAAGATTTTTTTTGCCCTTCCGGCCTCCGGCCCAGAGGGGCCTACGCCCCGGCGGGAAGAAGGGCAAAAATACTCATGCCTGAACGCGCAAAGCTCTGGTAGCGTACTTCATGTGTCGGAGTTGGGTGGGCGCAAGGGGGGGGTGATGTGTCGGGAGATGGTGGTATGGGGCTTTCCCAGCGCTGGCGGGAGAGGGGATTTCTCCCTTCCGTCCGGGAAGGGAGAAAGATCATCCGTGTAGATCCTGTTGATCCTGTCAAAAGAATTTTTTCTGACGGCCGGGGAACTTTTGGCGGCGGATGTTGTCCAAATAGAATGAAGCAGGCGACAGACAAGGAATCCGCTGACCTCGCTGTCGAGCAAGCCTGGGTGCGGGCCTGCCAGGGAGGGGACCGGGCGGCCTTTGACCGGCTGGTTCTCAAGTACCAGGACACGGTCTACGGGCTGTGCTACCGTTTCCTGGGAGAGGAGCAGGAGGCGCTGGACTCCAGCCAGGAAGCCTTCCTGAAAGCGTACCGGGGGATGCCCCGCTTCCGGGCCGAGTCGCGGTTCAGCACCTGGCTCTTTCGGATCGCGGTGAACCAGTGCCTCAACCGGGTGAAGTCGGCCGAGTACCGGCGCCGCAGGAAAACCTCCTCCCTGCCTGGCCCAGAGGAGGGGGAAAACCCGGCCCTGAAGCTGGGGGACATCGGCGCCTCGCCGCTGCTCCAGCTGGAAAGAAGGGAGCGCAGCCGGCTCATCCAGGAAGCCATCCGCCGCCTGCCCGGAGATCAGCGGAGCGTGGTGCTGCTGCGGGACGTGGAGGGCTTGTCCTACGAGGAGATCGCAGGCGTCACGGGCTGCGAACTGGGGACGGTGAAGTCCAGGCTCGCAAGAGGCAGGGCCGAGCTGCGGGAGAAGCTGCGCAGGGTGATCTGACGATGAAATGTGCCGAGTCAAAAGAGCTGCTGTCGGACTACGCGGACGGTCTGCTGGACGGGGAAAAGCTGGCCGCGCTGGAGGCTCATCTTCAGGCCTGCCGGGATTGCGCCCTCGAGTTGGGATCTCTCCAAAGCCTCCTGGAAGGGCTTAAGGACCTGGAGCCGGTCAAAGCGCCGGCGGATTTCCTGCAGCTGCTTCATCGGCGGATGGAACGCCCCCGCAGGTGGCAGCGGGTCAGAGCACTGCTTTTCAGGCCGGCCCGGATCAAGATCCCGCTCCAGCTGGCAGGGGCTCTGGTCACGGCCTTTCTCGTTTTTTCGATCGTCCTGCACCAGCAAGAGCCGGCCTTGCGGAAGTCTGCCGCGCCGGGCGTGGATCAGCCGAGCGAGATGGCCGACCTGCGCGAGAAAGAGGAGCCGGCGCCTGCCGTGTCAACCCAGGCGGAAAGCAAGGACGGCTTTTTCTACGCCGCCAGGGGGGGAGGGGCCGGCCGTGAAACGGCGCCGACGGAGTGGGTTTTGCGGCTTCCGGAAGGAGCAGCGAGCCTGGGGAAGACCGGCGATAAGCGCAGCGCGCCGCCCCCCGCAGCGCCGCGGCGGCAGGCGGCCGCCGAGGAGCTTCGCGCCGTGCGGGCCCCCGGCGCGGTCGGCCGGCTTGAACCGGAGGGTGCCCGGGACGTGGCGCCGGCGCTGCCTGCCGGTGCCAACGAGCCCCTGAGCGCGCTGGAACAGGTGGTCCTGCTTCACGGCGGCCGGGTGGTGGGCGTTCAGCGGGAAGGGCGCGATGAGGTCCCAGCCCAGGTGGAGGTGGAGATCCCGCTTGCCTCTGCAGAGGCGTTTCGCAGATCCCTGGAAGCCCTGGGCGCGCTTCAGGTGCCTGAACGCGAAGCGGACGCAGACGATGCCGGCACCCTGCGCCTGCGTATTCGAATAGAATAGGCGCAAGGCGCAGGGCTCAGGCGCGCAAGAGCACAGACATCTGGCATTCATTGTTAGACAGGATTAACAGGATTATGAAGATCTTTTTTGCCCTTCCGGCAAGGAAAGCACGGTGGAAGAGAATACTCAGCCGGCCGGAGGAGTTGAACGGACCTTACCCGCTCTTCGGCGGGACAGGAGATTTCTCCCTTCCGTCCGGGAAGGGAGAAAAAACTCATCCGTGTAAATCCTGTTGATCCTGTCAAATGAAGAAGCCGGCCGCCGGCGGTGCCGGGAACTCAGTGGAGGCCGAGGAGGGCGTCGATCATGTCCGGGTTGCTGCGGGCCTCGGAGGCCGCGCCCTGCCAGACCGCTCGGCCGGACTCCAGCACGCAGACCCGGTCAGCCACTTCCAGTGCCCGCTGGGTGCTCTGCTCCACCAGCAGGATGGTGAGCCCGGAGCCTTTCAGCTCCAGGATCGCCCGGTAGCAGATGTCGATCACCTTGGGCATGAGACCCAGGGAAAGCTCGTCCACCAGCAGGAGCCTGGGCTGCGACATGAGAGCGCGGCCGATGGCCAGCATCTGCTGCTCGCCGCCCGAGAGTGAACCGGCCCGCTGCTTGAGTCGGCCGGCCAATCCCGGGAACAGGGCGAGCGTCTGCTCGATGCCCCTCGGCAGACTGCGCCAGCGGCCGGCTGTAGCCGCCCACGACCAGGTTTTCCCTGACACTCAGGCTGGGGAAGAGGCGGCGGCCTTCCGGCACCAGGGCCATGCCCTGGCGGATCCGTTCCACCGGCGACCAGGCGCCGATGTCCGTGCCCTGGTAGAGCACGCGCCCGGCCTGGACGCGCACGTGGCCTGCCGCGCACATCAGGGTGGAAGTCTTGCCTGCCCCGTTGGCACCCAGCAGGGCGGTGATTTCGCCCTTGGCCGGCCTCGAGCTCCAGGTCATGCACGGCCCGCATGGGCCCGTAGCCGCAACTCAGCTTCTCAAACCTGAGCATCGGGCTGTTCCTTTCCCACGTAGGCCGCACGCACCGCGGGGTCGCGCATGACAAGGCCGGGTTCGCCGTCAGCGATGAGCCGGCCGTTGTCCAGCACCACCAGGCGCTGGCTGACCCGCAGGACCTCCCCCAGGTTGTGTTCGATCATGAGCACGGTCACGCCGCTGCGGTTGATGCGGATCACGGTGTCGGCCAGACGCGCCGCCTCCACGTGGTTGAGCCCGGCCAGGGGCTCGTCGAGCAGCAGCAGCCGGGGGTCAATGGCCAGGGCCCGGGCCACTTCCAGTCGTTTGAGCACCCCCTGCGGCTGCCCCGCCACGCTCATGTCGGCCGCTTCGGCGATACCCACGGTTTCCAGCAGCTCCCGGGCCCGGCGGCGCTCCCGCGAGCGGCTCAGCCCGGCGAGCGCCCGCAGGATGCGGCGGGTGCGGCGGTACCCGGCGGCCAGGGCCACGTTGTCCAGCAGGGTCATGGAAGTGAAGGGCCGCACGAGCTGGTGGGTCATGGCGAGCCCCAGGCGGGCGCGCCTGTAGGTCGGCAGCCGGGTCAGGTCGCGGCCGGAGAGCAGGATCCGGGCGGTTTGGGGCCGCACCACGCCGACCATGGCCCGCAGCAGGGTGGTCTTGCCCGCGCCGTTGGGGCCGATCAGGCTCAGGAACTCTTGCTCGCGCACCGAGAAGGAGACGTTTTCGAGTGCCTGGACCCCGCCGAAGTGGACGCTGACCCCTTTGATTTCCAGCAGGGCGCTCAAGGGGTTCTCCTCCGGCGCCGCGCGAATGCGAGCACGTCGCGGCCGAAACCGGCCAGGCCCCCGGGGGCGAAACGCATCACGGCAAACAGCAGGGCGCCGTAGAGCAGCAGCTTGTAGTCGCTGATGAAGCGGAAGAGCTCGGGCATCAGGGTCAGCATGACGGTGGCCACCACCACGCCGTACACCGAGCCGATCCCGCCCACGGCCACCATGGAAAGCACGGTGATGGAGGTGATGAAACCGAAATCGTCGGGCACGATGAAGCGCGCGAAGTAAGCGTAGAGGCCGCCGGCCAGACCGGCCATGGCCGTGCCCATGGCGAAAGCCGGCCAGCTTGTAGGAGGCCACATCCACGGTCAGAAGCCGGGCCGTGTCCTCGTCGTCGGCCACCGCCTCGAAGGCAAAGCCCATCCAGGAGCGCTTGATGTACAGGCTGAAGGCGGCCGCAAGAACGGCCAGCAGCAGCCACCAGCCCCAGAAAGCCCAGGGTTGCCCAGGCCGTGGGTCGGGATTGCGGAAACGCCCAGTTCCCCGCCCAGAGCCTCCTGCTGGCGGACAATGCCCAGGAACAGAAAGCCCACCCCCATGGTGGTGATGGCCAGAAAATCCTCGCGCACCCGCAGGCTGGCTCAGGCCCACGATCACCCCCACCAGCGCCGGCCAGCACCAGCCCCGCCAGCAGGGTCACCGGCAGGGGCGCGCCGGCCTTGGCCAGCAGCGCCGCGCAGTAGGCGCCGATGCCGTAGAAGGCGGCATGCCCCAGGCTGATCTGGCCGCAAAACCCGGTGATCAGGTTGAGGCCGAGCGCCAGGATGATGTTGATCCCGACAACGACTGGCCAGGCTGAGTTCATAAATACCCATGGCTCACTTCCTGGAGAACAGGCCCTGGGGCCGCAGCATGAGGACGAAGATCAGAAAGGCGAAGGCGATGGCGTCGCGGTCCAGCAGATCGCCCAGGTAGATCGTGCCGAAGGCCTCCACCACGCCGAGGACCAGGGAAGCGAGCAGGGTGCCGGCCACATTGCCCAGGCCGCCCAGGACGATGATGGCGAGCGCCTTGTAGCTGGGGACGCCGCCCATGGTGGGCTCCACCAGGTTGCTCAGCAGAGAGATGAAGATGCCGGCCACCGCCGCCAGGGCCGAGCCGATGAAAAAATTGAGGTAGCGGACCCGGATGGGGTCGATGCCGAAGGACTGCGGCCATCTGGGGGTCGTCCACCGTGGCGCGCCAGGCGATCCCGATGCGGGTCTGCTGGGCCAGCAGCGACAGCGCCGCCCAGCAGGACCACGGCCGTTATCACCATGGCGACTTCCGCGACCCGCAGATTGATCCCCCACAGAACCACCTGGGACTGCAGCGGCGGCTGCAGGTAGGTCAGCCCGTAGGGGCCGAAGATCAGCCGGAAGATCTCCTCCAGGGAGATGAAAAGCCCGATGGAGGCGATGAGGGCCACGTAAGGGGGGCGGTCGAGGATGGGCTGATAGCAGAGCCGGTAGATGATCATGCCGGCCACGCCCACCCCCGCGGCGGCCAGCGGGAAGGCCAGGATCAGGCTGCCGGTGGCATTGGTCAGCAGGAGGCCCAGGTAGCCGCCCAGGGCGAAAAGGCCGGCGTGGGCCACGTGCAGGATGCGCAGCAGGCCGTAGACCAGCGTCAGGCCCACCGCGATGATGGCGTACATGCTGCCGTAGATCAGGCCCTGGACGAAAAGCTCAACGTGCAGCAAGGGAAGCTCCAAAAGGGAATTCGAAATGCGGAATGCGGAATGCGGAGAAGCACTCGGAGCGCGGGCCGGCAAGGCCGTGCCAAAAGATATGGCGGACGGTATTTCGTCGTGAACAGATCGCGCGGCGCCGGGGTTTCTTTCCGGGTTCCAAAAGCTCCCGGGCTGGTGGCTTCAGCGACTTATCTGCGGGGGAATATTGCCCCCTCCCGCCGTCCGCCGCTGCTCTGCAGCGCCGGCGGGGGTTTCCCCGGTGATAAGCCGCGAAGCCACGGCGCCCTCCCGCAAGTCACCCTCCAAGAAACCCCGGAGCCGCGCTCCAAGAGCGCAGGCGATGGAAAGCTGTCTGTTGCTGGCGCGGCGGGGGCCGGCAGCCTTTCTCTCCGCTTCCGCGTACTGCCGGCCCCCGCCGAAATCCTGTTTCCTGGCCGCTGCTGGAATTGACAGCCGGCAGGTTACTCCGCCGGCGGGGCCAGGAGCGCCGGGTCGTCGATCACCGAGTGGCGGTGCCAGTTGCCGCCCCGCACCACCTGGTTCTGGACCGCCTTGAGGACCTCGCCCAGCTGGTTGAACTTGATGGTGCCGGTGGAAGCCCGCAGTTCGGTCTTGGCGACGGCGTCCCGGATGGCCTGGGGTTCGAGGGAGCCGGCCCGCTTCAGCGCGTCGGCCACGACCATCACCGCGGTGTGGCCCGATGCGGCCACCATGTCGCTCTTGAAGCCGGCCCGTTTCTCAAACGCCTCGATGAAGCTCGCGGGTCTCCGGCACATCGGAGTCCCGATCCAGGGAGGTGGTGATGATCACCCCTTCGGCCGCCTCGCCGGCGATCTCGATGAATTTCTGGGAATCGTAGCCCTCCTGGCCGATGACGGGCACCGTGATCCCGCCTGCCCGGAGCTGGCTGACCAGCGGGCCGGCATTGAAGTAGTAGCCCGAGGCATAGATGGCCTCCGGGTTGTCGGACTTCACCTTGGCCACGATGGAGCCGAACTGTCGATCTTTCATGGAATACTCATACTCGTTGACGATGGTGATGCCGAAGCGGCCGGCCGCTTCCTTGAACCCCGCTGCCAGGGACTGCCCGAAGTCGTTCTGCAGCGTGATCACCACCACCCGCTTCTTGCCCAGCATCTCGCCGATCAGCTTGGCGCCCGCGCGGCCCTGGATTTCCCCCAGAAAAGAGGTCCTGAACACATAATCGCCGGCCCGGGTGATATCCGGGTGAATGGCGTAGGCTGCCACATAGGGGATTTTGGCTTCCTGGAAAACGCCCGCTGCCGAGCGGGTCGGCCCGGAATAGCTGCCCGAAACGGCCACCGGCACCTTGTCCTGGCCGATGAGCTTGTTGGCAAGCGCGATTGCCTGGGCCGGCTTGGCCTCGTCGTCGTAGATCACCAGCTCGAGCATCTTGCCGTTGATGCCGCCGGCCGCGTTCACCTGCTCGATGGCCAGCAGCCCGCCTTCGGAGGCCGACTTGCCGTCGGAAGCGGCAAAGCCGGTCAGGGGGGCGTGAAAACCGATCTTGATCGTGTCGGCCGCCTGAAGGGGGGCCGAGAGCGCAAGCAACGCCAGAACGACAAACCCGAAACCTGCCATCCATTTTTTCATGTTCCCTACCTCCTTGTCGTTGTTTCCCGGGTCCATGATCCGGGTCTTTGATGATCCGCAGCTACTCCTCGGAGCCAACGGAACGCCCCGAATTCCTTATGCCGCGCGGGTGAACGCGGTTACACGGACTTCCTCGGCGAGTATGGGGAAATCGCGGTTCCATGTCAAGACAACCGGGCGGAGGCATTTTCCGGGAACCTTTTGGGCGGCGGTGCTGTCTAAAGGGCAAAAACAGGAAGGAGGAACACGCAATGAACATTCTGAAAACCGTCCTGCTGCTGGCACTGTGGGTACTGGCATCGGCCCCCGGAGCGGGCTTTGCCCAGCCGGAACAACCCGCAGACAAGACCCTGTCCCCGTATTTTTTCGTCCACAGCGACGACCCGGAACTGGATCGGCTGCCGCTCAAATCCACCGGCGCCGAGGTCCGCATCGCCGGTGTGATCGCCGATGTGCTGGTGCGCCAGGTCTACCAGAACCAAGGCCGCCGGCCGCTGGAGGCGATCTACGTGTTTCCGGCCTCCACCCGCGCCGCGGTCTATGGGATGCGGATGAAAATCGGCGAGCGGGTCATCGAGGCCCGGATCGACCGGCGCGAGCAGGCCCGGCAGTTGTACGAGGCCGCCAGACAGGCCGGGCAGAGCGCCTCGCTGCTGGAGCAGCAGCGGCCGAACGTCTTTCAAATGAACGTGGCCAACATCCTGCCCGGCGATGTGATCGAGGTGGAGCTCAGGTACACGGAACTGCTGGTTCCCGTTTCGCGCAGTGTACGAGTTCGTCTACCCCACGGTGGTCGGGCCGCGCTACACCGGCGAGAGCGCGCCGGATGCGCCGCTTTCCGAAGGGTGGGTTGCCAACCCCTATCTGCATCAGGGTGAAAAGCCAAGTTATACTTTCGATATAAACGTCAATCTGTCAACAGGCATGAAGATTCAGGATGCCGTCTGCCCCAGCCATAAGGTTCGGATCGGCTACGACGGCCCGGCTGCAGCCCGGATTGCGCTGGACCCGGCCGAGAAATCCGGCGGCAACCGGGATTTCATCCTGCGCTACCGGCTGGCCGGCGGCAGCATTGAAACCGGCCTGCTGCTCTTTCAGGGGGAGCCGGAAAATTTCTTCCTGCTCATGGTGCAGCCGCCGAAAAAGGTGGCCGAAAAGGCCATCCCGCCCCGGGAGTACATCTTTGTGGTGGATGTTTCCGGCTCCATGCACGGCTTTCCGCTGGATATCTCCAAGACCCTGCTCCGGGATCTGATCGGCGGACTGCGGCCCGAGGACCGCTTCAACGTGGTGCTCTTTGCCGGGGGTTCCAGCGTTCTGGCCGAGCAATCGATCCCCGCCTCGGCGGCCAACATCCAGCGCGGCGTGAACCTGATCGACCGGCAGCGCGGGGGAGGCGGAACCAACCTGCTGGCGGCGCTGCGGCGGGCGCTGGCGCTGCCCAAAACCGAAGGCTGCTCGCGCACCGTGGTCATCGCCACCGACGGTTACGTGAACGTGGAAACCGAGGCCTTCGATCTCATCCGTCACAACCTGGGACGGGCCAACCTGTTCGCCTTCGGGATCGGCAGCAGCGTCAACCGCCTTCTCATCGAGGGCATGGCCCGGGTGGGGATGGGCGAACCCTTTGTCGTCACCCGGGCCGAGGAAGCCCCGGCGATGGCCGGCCGGTTGCGGGAACTGATCCGCACCCCGGTGCTCACCGCTGTCGAGCTGGATTTCGAGGGCTTCGAGGCCTACGACGTGGAGCCGGTCAGCATTCCGGATGTGCTGGCGGAAAGACCGGTGGTCGTTTTCGGCAAGTGGCGCGGGCAGGCCGCCGGCACAATCCGAGTGAGCGGCAAGAGCGGCGGGGGCGCCTTTCGAGCAGACCCTGGAAGTGGGCGGCCGAGCGCCGGCTGAGGCGAACTCGGGCCTGCGCTACCTCTGGGCGCGGCACCGCGTGGCGCTGCTCTCCGACTACAACCGCCTGGCACCCCAGGACGAGCGCGTCGAGGAGATCACGAACCTGGGCCTGGCCTACAACCTGCTCACCGCCTACACTTCGTTCGTGGCCGTCGACAGCCTGAAACGTCTCAGCGAGGGGCAGGCAACCACCGTGCGGCAACCCCTGCCGCTGCCCCAGGGCGTTTCGGACCTGGCAGTGGGCGGCAAGGGGGGATTGGCCCTGCAGGCGCCCGGGGCCCGGCGGATGAGCTCCACCTACGCCGCATCACCGGCGACCGGGAACGCGCAGGAGGGGGCGGCGGATTTCCGGCGGGAAAGCGTCGGCCGGGACGAGCCGCTGCCGGAGGACAAGGCGGCCGAGGAAGAAGGCGGCAAGCTCCTTCTCAAGCAGTTCGAGGTGCGGGGCGCGCTCGACGCCGCAGCCATCGAAGCGCTGATCCGATCCCGGATCCCCGCCCTGGAAGCCTGCCTGCAGCAGGTGCTCGGCGCGGCTGGGGAAGCAAAGCAGGAGTTCCGGCTGACCCTGAACGTGAGCGCTCAGGGGCTCGTGGAGCGGGTCGGCCTGGCCGATGCGGCGGGGGAGCAGGCGCTCAAGTGGCTCGAAACCTGCCTGGGCAACACCCTCAAGACCCTCCGTCTGCCGGTCACTGCCGACGGTCAGGGGGCCGAGATCCGCTTCAGCCTGGCCCTGCGCTGAGCTGCGGCAGGCGCCGGCTTCCGTCTGCCGGCGCCTGCCGCGTAGGGGCTCCGGCTTGCCGGTGCTCTCAGGGCTTGGGGCGGAACTCGAAGCGCACCTGGGAGGGTTCGATGCTGACGACCGAAAGCCGTTCGTTGTCCAGCCTGATGTTGTCGCGGGTGATGCGAAAGTACTGGACCGTGCCGCGGGCGGAGGAAAGGTCCAGCTCGACGAGGATGTCCCGGCGGCTCAGGGTGGCCGCATCCTTGCGAAGGCCGCGGACCCGGACCGCCACTTCGGGGTTCACGGGTGTAATGATTTCATTTTCAACTGGCAAATTGGTAATTTCTATTGGAATACTCAAGTTTACTTCGAAATTCTGCTGGCCGGCCAGCAGCAGCCACAGAACGCTCACCAGACCCAGGGAAGCCAGTTTCGCCTGCCAGCGGTTCTGCAGCGCAAAGCGGGTCTTCTGCCACCACCGCTTTTCCGGGTGACTCATGGGCGTGATCGCCTCCATGATCAGCCTGGAGAACGCCTGGGCGTCATCCACCCGCACCATCTCTTTCTGGCGGCTGATGGAAACATGGCCGCGCTCCTCTGAAACCACCACCACCCAGGCGTCGCAGCGCTCGGTCAGGCCCAGAGCGGCCCGGTGGCGGGTACCCCATTCCTTGGGCAGGTCCTCGGAGCCGCTCAGGGGCAGGTAGCAGGCCACCCGGCTGATCCGACCCTGCCGGATCAGGACGGCCCCGTCGTGCAGGGGGGAGTCTTTCTGAAAGATGCTGTGCAGCAGCTGCGGGCTGGGCTCGGCGTCCAGGGACTGGCCCTCGGTGATGTGCTCCTCCACCAGATCGCCGCGCTCCAGGATGATGAGAGCGCCGATCTTCCGGCGCGAGAAACGAAACACCGCTTCGGCGAGCCCCGGGATCCACTCCTCGGGCCGGGAGGCCTTGCGCAGGCCCAGGGCGCGCAGCGGATTGACCCTTTCGAGCACCTGCCGGATTTCGGACTGAAACAGGATGATGAGCAGGATCACCAGGACCTGCCAGAGAACCTGAAATACCCAGGTGGTGAGAAACAGGCCCCAGGATTGGGAAATGGTGTACACCACCCCCAGCCCCAGGAGCCCCACCAGGGCCTTGAGGGCCTTGGTCTGGCGGAACCAGGAATAGAGGTAGTAGGCCATGACCGTGAGGAGCAGGATGTCCAGCACGTCCGGGAGGCGCATTTTGGTGAGGATGGCATAGAAGTGCATGGGATTGCCCTGAGGCCGCGGGGCGCGGTCAGCGTCCGCGGCCGGTTGCCGGGGTTCGCGGGGCATTGCAATTGCTGCAGCCCTCGCCTAAGATTAACAGCAGCCGGATTTCAGGTCAAAACAATTGGGAGTGTTTCTTGTGACCCTTCAGCCCTTAAGAGGGATTTCCGAGGCGTGCGGCCGCGGGCGGCGCGGTGGGCTGTTCCTCGGGCTGCTGCTGGGGGCCGTCGTGCTGTGGCCCCAATTCGCTGCGCCGGGCGCGGATCCACCCGAGTTCCAGAGCTGGTTGGCCGACCTGCGGAAAGAAGCGCGGGCGGCGGGTATCTCCCAGCCCACCCTCGAGCGGGCCCTGGGAGGGCTCAGTCCTCTTCAGCGGGTGATCCAGCTGGACCGTTCGCAGCCCGAGTTCCGGCTCAGCCTGGAGCAGTATCTCGGCCGGGTGGTCTCGGAGAAACTCATCGCCCAGGGCAGGGAGAAGCTGAAGGCGAACGCGTTGCTGCTGGCGGAGCTGGAGCGCCGCTACGGGGTGCCGCCGCGTTTCCTGATCGCCCTCTGGGGCCTGGAAACCCGCTATGGGGCGATGACCGGAGGCTACCCGGTGATCGCCGCCACCGCCACCCTGGCCTACGAAGGCCGGCGCGGCACCTTTTTCCGGCAGGAACTGATCCACGCCCTCCGGATCCTGGACGAAGGGCACATTGCCGCAGAAGAGATGACCGGTTCCTGGGCCGGCGCCATGGGCCAGGTGCAGTTCATGCCGTCGAGCTTCCGCGCCTTTGGCGTGGACCACAATGCCGACGGCCGGATCGACATCTGGCGCAGCCTGGAAGACGCCCTGGCCTCGGCCGCCAACTACCTGAAGCGCTCCGGCTGGCAGGAGGGGGTTATCTGGGGGCGGGAAGTGGAGCTGCCGGCGGGTCTCGGCCCGGCATCGATCGGCCTTCAGACCCGTCAAACCCTCAGCCAGTGGCAGGCGAAAGGGGTGAGACGGCCGCGCGGGCAGGACCTTCCGCGCCAACCCGACCTGGCCTCGTCCATCGTTCAGCCGGACGGACCGGGGGGCCGCGCTTTCGTGGTGTACGACAACTACCGGGTCATCCTGAGGTGGAACCGCTCACACCACTTCGGCATCGGGGTGGGTTTGCTGGCGGACCGGATCGAGGAACCATAAACGGGGCGTCAGGCGTCAGGCATCAGAGGCGGTTGCCCGGAAAAAGGCGCAAGGCTCAAGGCTCAAGGGGCAAGGGCAGGATAAGGATTAAGGGGTAAGATTAAGGAAAGGCCGCATTAGACATCGGAGGGCCTTCCCGCCCCGCGGAAGCGGGCGCGAAGTATTGCCCTCGGGGAGTGTCGCCCGAGGGCAAAATGTTTTTCGTCCCGGTAATCAAGTGAGCGGCAGCGAACGGGCGGTTAGAATAAAGGCCGGCGTCAGGCGTCGAAATTCAGGCACAAGGCGCAGGGCGCAAGGAAAAGCCGGCGTCAGGCGGGTGCAAGGGTCAAGGAACAAGGGCCAAGGGCAGGATTAAGGATTAAGGAAAGGCAACGGTAGGTATTGGAGGCCCGGGAATTGGGCTAGAGATGATAGGGAGGATGGCCCGCCGCCCAAGGGGCGGCGCGGGGATACCCGGGTCAGGGGCGCCTCAGAGAAATTTCACGAGCAGCCGGATTTGGCCTTGACAGCCGCGGGTCGGTGGTCTATAGATTAGCGCCGCCTCGCTGACACGATTTCCGCAGCGGTTCAGGGAAGTTGGTGGGCAGGTTTTTCGATTTCAAGCGGGACGCCAAATGGGTCGACAATGTGGCTCTTGTCACCCAGGTGGGCCTGACGGTTGCCGGGTCGATTCTCTTCTGCCTGGCCATCGGCTTTTATCTCGACAAATGGCTCGGGACGAAACCTTTGCTGACGGTGGTCTTTATTCTGCTGGGGATTGCCGGCGGGGGGTACACGGCTTTCCGTCAGATCATGGAGGTCACCGACCAGGATGAACGTACGCGGCATGGCAGCCATCACCGCAAATGACCCGCTGAAACAGGTTCAGAAGCGGCTTTCCACCCGGGCCCTGGCGGGCGCCTCGATTGCCGCCCTGCTGCTGCTGGCCGTCGGGGAACGGGCCCTTGCCAAGGGCCTCGTGCTGGGCGCCGTCTTCAGCGTGCTGAACTTCCTGCTGCTCGGCGCCGCGCTTCCCTTTACCCTCGGCCGCTCACCCATGACGACCCGGGCCGTGGGCCTGATCTCCATCTTTTTCCGCTACGGCGTGCTGGCGGTTCCGCTGATCATCGCGGTCAAATCCCCATCCTTCCATTTCGTGACGGCGGCGGCCGGCCTTTTCGCCGTGCAGATCGCCGCACTGCTCGACCAGGGTCTGCTGAACATCCCCGGCTTCCGCAAGAGAGGCGGCTAGGGGGCATTCCGAGAGGACTGACTCGCAACCATGGAAGATCTCACCCAAATACCGCAGTTCTCGATCCGTGCGCTGGGCCTGAATCTGGTCTTCAACACGGAGACCGTCGTCATGACCTGGATCGTGATGGCCAGCCTGATCCTGTTCGGCTTCCTGGCGACCCGCAGGCTCGGGCTCCTGCCCAACCCCTTTCAGGTGGCGGGCGAGCTGATCGTGGGCACCTTCTACGGGCTGACCAAGGACGCTCTGGACGACAGGATGGCCAAGAAGTACTTTCCCCTGATCTGCGCCCTGTTCATGTTCCTGCTGCTGTGCAACTGGCTGGGCATCCTCCCCAAGCTCTCCGAGCCCACCAAGGATCTCAACACCACTCTGGGCCTGGGGTCTTTAGGCTTCATCATCGCCCATCATGCGGGCATCAAGGCCAAGGGGTTCCGGCAGTACGTCCGGGAGTACATGCAGCCGATCTTCTTCATGGCGCCGCTGAACATCATCGGCGAAATCGCCAAGGTGGTCTCCATCTCCTTTCGTCTCTACGGCAACATCATGGGCGGTGCGATCATCATCCTGGTGGTCTCCCACCTGGTTTACAGCCTGGTGCTTCCGCCGCTGCTGGTGTGTTTTTTCGGACTTTTCGTGGGGACCATCCAGGCCTTCGTGTTCACCATGCTGACGCTGGTCTACATCTCGGTCCAGGTTAAGTGATCATGCCATTAGACGCACAGACAACCGTTGAGCTGGCTTCCTACGCTGGGGCCGGCTTGTGCATCGGGCTGGGCGCCATCGGCGCGGCGGTGGGGGAAGGCTTCACCGCCGGCCTGGCCAACGAGGGCCTCTCCCGCAAGCCCGAAAAATCCGGCGAGATTCTCAAGAACATGCTGGTGGGGCAGGCGGTGGCCGAGTCCGCCGCCATTTTTGCCCTGGTGATCGCGATCCTGCTCATTTTCATGAAGCTCCCTTCGCCCGATCTCGTCAAGGCGGCGGCCTTGCTGGGCGCCGGCCTGAGCATGGGGTTCGGCGCCATCGGCTCGGGCATCGGATCCGGGTTCCCGGCCGGCGAGGCCTGCCGGGGTATCGCACGACAGCCGGGCATCTCCAACCGCTTGACCACCAACATGCTCATCGGTTCGGCGGTCTGTCAGACTCCGGCCATTTTTTCCATGGTGGTGGCCCTGATCCTGATGTTCACCAACCCCGGCCATCTGCCGCTGTCGCCGACCTGGGCGGCCCTGGTGGGCGCCGGCCTGAGTACCGGCCTGGCCGCCATCGGTTCCGGAATCGGGGGCGGTCTGACCGCGGGCGCGAGCTGCGAAGGGATCGCCCGCAACCCCGAATCGTTCGGGCCGGTGACCACGACCATGCTGGTGGGGCAGGCGGTTTCCCAGACGCCGTCCATTTTCGGGCTGCTCGTCAGCTTTATCCTGATTTTCAAGTCCTTCCCCGAGTCCAGCGGCCTGGCCCCGGCCATGGCCCTGCTGAGCGCGGGCCTCTGCATGGGCTTCGGGGGCATCGGCCCCGGCATCGGCAACGGGATGACGGGCGAAGGCGCAGTCCGCTGGGTGGCCAGGAATTTGGAATCGGCAGGGGTGCTCACCCGGACCATGCTGGTGGGGCAGGCGGTTTCCCAGTCCACGGCCATCTATGCCATGGTCGTGAGCCTGGTGCTGGTGTTTGTGGTGTAGGGATTTCGAGAATGCCGGATTGGCAATAGGAGGTATGTAGAAAATGGCAATCGAAGGTGCGGATATCATCAAAGCGGCGGCTTTCCTCGGCGCGGGGATCGCAATGGGTCTGGGCGCCATCGGCCCCGGGGTGGGTGAAGGCTTTGCAGCCGGAAAAGCCTGCGAGGCGATCGGCCGCAAACCGGAGGAAGCCGGGCTCCTGACCCGGACCATGCTGGTAGGGCAGGCGGTTTCGGAATCCACCGGGATTTACTCGCTGGTGGTGGCCCTGCTGCTCCTTTTCGTGGTGTAACGGCCCTCTGCCGACGGAATGCGATCATGATCAGCATCAACGCCACTCTGATCCTGCAGGTGATCCATTTCCTGCTCCTGGTGTTCATCCTGAACCGGCTGATGTTCCGGCCGCTCATGAAGCTGATCGGCGAAAGGAGCGACCATTTCCAGAAGCTGAGAGCGGAAATAGACCTTCTGGAACAGGAAACGGCCCGCCTTCAAGGGGAAATCGAAGGTCAAGAGAAAGCCGCCCGCAAGGATGCCTCCAGAGCGCGAACCCGACTCAGGAACTCCGCCATGCAGGAGGTCGAGAAGCTGTTGGGCGAGAGCCGTGACCAGGTCAGCGCCATCCGGACCGAGGCGGATCAGACCGCGGTCCGGGAAATGGAAAAGGCTCGGCCCCTGATCCGGGACCAGGCGCGGGCGCTGGTGGAGGGAATCACCGAGAGACTGATCGGCAGGAGGATCCCGGCTTGAAACGGAAACCCACCATGCTCATCGCGCTGACCCTGGGAGCCGCGGTCGTCGTGCTGCTGCCGGTTGCCGAGGCCCTGGGGGCGGAAGGGGCGGGCAGCGGCCGGAAGATCTGGGACAACGTGATGCTGTTCGTCAATTTCGGCATCCTGGTCGCCCTCTTCATCCGCTACGCCAAAAAGCCGCTGATGAGCTTCCTGCGCGGTGAGCGGAGCAAGGTCGAGCAGAACCTGGGCACGGTCGAGGAGAAGATGGCGCAGATGCAGGCGGCCGTGACAGCCGAGCGCACCAAGCTGCAGGGCTTTGATCAGCGGATCCGTGAAATCCAGGCCGGCATTCTGGAAATGGGCCGCCAGGAAAAGGAATCCCTGACCGAGCAGGGGCGGGTGGCAGCGGAAAAAATGGTCGAGAAGGCCCGGATCTATGCGACCCACCGGATTGCCAGGGCGCGCAAAGCGCTGGCCGGCGAGATGGTCGAGGCGGCGGTCGGCATGGTGGAAGAGAAACTGATCAAGGCTCTCAGCGAAGAAGACAACGAGAAACTGATCCATCAGTTTCTCGCCGACCTCAAATCCCCCCGGCAGGCGGGGTAGGGTACGCCTTCGGCCGGCACCCATCAGGCAGATCCGCTGCGTACGGAAGGCTGATCTCGCTCAAGCGGAGACATCCTTTTCGATGAGCGCCGGTTGACAACCCTGCACGAATCATCCAATATACCATATCATCCCGGTAGGGCTTGTGACCCGTCGGCAGCCTGAAGCGCGGCCCGCAATCCGCGGAGCATCCGCGCCGAGCCGCGGGCGAACTGATCCCGGTCCGGCACGAAGGCAAGCGGCCTATCCAACCGGGGCTCCCGGCGCGGCCGGGGCCATCTCAAGAAAAAGGAGGACGAACATGAAAGGAAAAACCGGGTTTTGCTGTTTCATCCTGAGTCTCCTGGGTCTCGTCACGGTCCTGGCCGGCGGCGCCCTGGCGGCCGACCCCATCGTGCTGGGAGTTCCCACCTCGCTGGGCTTCCTGGAAGGCAAAGAGGGTCTCTTCGCGGTGAACATGGCGGTGGACGAAATCAATGCGGCCGGCGGGGTCAACGTGGGCGGCGCGAAACGGATGCTCCAGGTGGAGTCCATCGACATCCGGGATGCCGCACCCGGCGTGCCGGTGCCTGAGGCCCTGCTGGGGCTTGAGAAAATCATCCTCGAGAAGAAGCCCACGGCCATCGTGGTGGGCCCGTTCCGCTCCGAGGCCCTGCTGGCCGGGATGGACATCCTGGCCAAGTACAAGGTTCCCATGCTGGGCAGCATCGCCATGACCCCGGCCTCGGAAAAGAAAATCCAGGAAGACCCGGAGAAGTACAAATACGTGTTCCGGGTTTCCCTGAACGTGAACTACTGGGTGGGCCTGCTGGTGGGCACGATGAAGACGCTGAATGCCCAGTTCGGCTTCAACAAGGTCTATCTCATGAACCAGGACGTGCTCTGGGCGCGCGGGACCGCCGGGGGCATGAAGGGCTGGTTCGAGAAGAACGGCTGGGAGGTGGCCGGCCACGACGAGTTCCCCACCGGCGCCTCGGATTTTTCCAGCGCCCTGATGAAAACCCAGGCCCAGGGAGCCCAGATCCTTTTCACCTGCTTCGACATGCCCCAGAGCGGCATCCTGGTGAAGCAGTGGAAGTCCATGAAGGTGCCGGCGCTCATGGCCGGTTTCATCTCGCCGATGGCCGGCGAGGCGGCCTGGAACACCTTTGACCAGAAGATCGGCGGACTCATGAATGCCATTTTCGAGCTGGGCAACATCCCTTCGCAGAAGTACGCACCGGCCAAGGCGTTCTACGACGGCTACAAGAAACGCTACGGCAAGGGCATCGAAGCCGGGCACGGGCCGGCGCCCAGCTACGAGTCGGTGTACCTGCTGAAGGAGGCCATCGAGCGGGCCAACTCGCTGGACCCCGACGCGATCGTGGCGGCGCTGGAGCAGACCGACCGCCAGGGCGTCATGGGGCGGATCAAGTTCTCGCCCGGCCACCAGGTGGTCTACGGGGCCGACCCGGCCGAGGCGGCCACGGCAGCCTTCTTCCAGTGGGGCGAAGACGGCAAGCGGGTGATCGTGTACCCGCCGGCCCTGGCCGAAGGCGACATCAAGCTGCCGAGCTGGATGAAAGCCGCGAAGTAGGCAATCCGCGCACGCGAAAACAGGACGGCTTTCCGGTCCTTTTGCAGGGTGACCCTCGGAACCCGAAAGAAGGCCGGAAAGCCCTGCCCGGCACCGGTGATTCTGGATGTTCTGGGGCACCTTTGTCTACGCGATCATCAATTCGGTCATCCTGGCGCTGCTGGCCTTGGGTTTCAACCTCACCTTCGGCATCAGCGGGGTGGCCAACTTTGCCTACGGCGCCCTGTTCATCCTGGCCGCCTATGTCACCTGGATCTTCCTGAACCTGCTGGGCTTCCCGTATTTTCTGGCCGCCGCCGTTTCCGTCCTCCTGACCGCGGCCCTGGGGGCGGTGATGTACCGCTTTGTGCTGCTGCGGGTGCGCGGCCAGGTCCTGGCCGAGGTGATCGCCACCTTCGGCATCGGGCTGGCTATCCTCGAGACCTTCCGTTACCTGGGCTTTGTGGGGTTCGAGTACACCCTGCCGGTGTTCATCGACCACAGCTTCATGATCGCCGGCACCTATATCGACATGCAGCGCATCTTCATCGTGATCATCAGCGCCGCGCTGGTGCTGCTGCTGTGGCTGTTCACCCACCACACCTCCCTCGGGCTGTCCTTCCGGGCCATCGCCCAGGATGAGCGCACCGCGCTCTCCCTGGGGATTCACGCCGACCGCATGGCCATGCTCAGCGCCTCCTTCGGAGCCGGCCTGGCGGCGGTGGCGGCGATCGTGATCCTCCCGCTGGGCACCATCTCGGTGGATGAGGGATACGAGGTGCTGATCAATGCCCTGGCCGTGTGCATCATCGGCGGCCTGGGCAGCGCCGGGGGGGCGGTGGCCGCCAGCTTCATCATCGGGTTCGCCCAGCGCTTCACCGACTCCTACATCGCCTCGCACTGGACCATGATGGTCAGCATCGTGGCGATCCTGCTGGTCCTGATCATCAAGCCCTCGGGGCTGTTCGGGAAGCAGAAGGAGCTGGAGGAGAGAATATGAAGAAGTGCGTCAGGCGTGAGGCGTCAGGCGGCAAGGCAAGGGCAAGGCAAGGTAAGGGCGCAAGGTGGTCAGGGCAAGGTCAAGGGCAGGATTAAGGATACGGAGTACGGGGTTCGAATGGCGGATTGGTTGTTGGGGAGGATGGCCCGCCGCTCAAAGGGCGGCGCGGACTATTGCCCGCGGCAGGTCGCCCGAGGGCAAAGGGATTTGTCCCCTCTTGTCCCGGTAATCAGCGAGCGCAGCGAGCGGGCGGTTAAGAAAGAGGCCGGACACAGACAGGTTGAGAGCAGGGATGGGGCAGAAGAGGAAGGAAAGGATCGATCGGGGGATCAAGGCGCGCAGCAGCGACGTCTTCGCGCTCAGCTCCTGGCGGGAGATGCTTTACCTGGCCGCCCCGCGGCTCCTGCCCCTGGTCGCCCTGCTCATCCTGCCGGCCTTCCTGGGCATCTACTGGCAGAAGGTTCTGCTTTCGGTGGCCGTCTTCGCCTTGCTGGCGATCAGCTGGGACCTGCTGAGCCAGAGCGGCATGGTCTCCCTGGGCCAGGCCCTGTTTTTCGGGATGGGGGCGTATGCCGCCGGCGTCATGAACCACACCTGGGGCTGGTCGCCCCTGATCACCATTCCCCTGGCCGGCGTCCTGGGGGGGCTGATCTGCACCCTGCTCCTGCTTCCCGTGTTGCGTTTGCGGGGCATCTATTTTGCCATGGTCACCCTGATCCTGCCGCTGATGCTGGTCCGGCTGGTGGAGGCCACCAAGATCTTCGGCGGAACCGAAGGCCTGAGTTCGCTGGATTCCCTGCCGTCGCGCTGGGTCGAGCTCTACCTGGTGATCGGCGGCCTGCTGGGTGCGCTCTTCGGTTTCCGGCGCCTGATGGGGTCCGACTTCGGGCTGGTGCTGAAGGGCATCAGCGACAACGACCGCTCGGTGATGAATGCCGGCATCAACGTGTACTGGTTCAAAGCCCAGGCGCTCTTCATCGCCAGCTCGGTGGCTGCCTTTGCGGGCGCCTTTGTCACCCACGTGTACATGTTCGTCGGCATGCCGGTGTTCGCGCTGGACTACTCGATCCTGCCCATCGCCTGCGCCGTGGTGGGCGGCCCCGGGACGTTTGCGGGTTCCATGCTGGGCGCTTTCATCCTGGTGCCGCTCTCGGAAATCCTCAGGGGCCTGGGCGGCCTGCGGATGGTGTTCTACGGGCTCTTCCTGGTGGTGTTCATCGTCGGGCTGCCGGAAGGGATCTTTCACTACATCCAGAGGAAGTACCATCAGTCTGAACGCTGGGTCGAGATCGAATGACATGACTGCCCCGCTCCTGAGCGTGAAGGATCTGAGCAAGGCCTTCGGCGGCGTGCAGGCCGTGAACCTGGTGAGCTTTGAGCTCCTGGCCGGGGAACTGCTGGGCGTCATCGGGCCCAACGGGTCGGGCAAGACCACGCTGGTCAACCTGGTCACCGGCTTTGTCAAGCCCACCGCGGGCCGGGTGCTCTACCAGGGCAAGGACATCACCGGGTGGCCGCCCTACCGGGTGGTGCGGCTGGGCGTGGCGCGCACCTTCCAGATGGTCAAACCCTTCCACCAGCTGCCGGCCTACAAGAACATGATCATTCCGCTTTACTCCCCGCGGGTCAAGCGGATGACGGGAGGCAAATACGGAGACCGGGATGCGGTGGCCCTCGACCTGCTGGAGGAAGTGGGTTTCGAGCGCGACGCCTACGTGGCCTACAAGCCGGCCAGCGCGCTGCCCCAGGGTTACCTGAAGCGGCTCGAGCTGGCGAAAGCCATTGCGCTTCAGCCCGACCTCCTGATCCTGGATGAGCTTTTCTCCGGGCTGAGCCTGGCCGAGGTGGCCAGCATCGTGCCCCTGATCGAGAAGCTCCGCCTGGAGGGCAAGACCATCGTGATGATCGAGCACCGGCTGAAGGAGCTCTTCCGGATCGCGGACCGCGTGATGGTGCTCAACTACGGCCGCAAGATCGCCGACGGCAAGCCGGCCGAAGTGATGGAAATGGAAGAGGTGAAACAGGCCTATCTGGGGACGGAATAAAAGCAGGCTCAAGGGGCAAGGTTCAAGGCGCAATGGAAGGCATTAAGGATCAAGGGGAAGGATTACGGAAATTCGGAATGCGAAATGCGGAATTCGAAAAAGACCGCAGTTGCCGGCCGCCGAAGGCCGGGACAAGGGAAGGATTAAGGATCAAGGGGTGAGGATTAAATGAAGACGGCGTCAGGTGTCGAGTGCCGAATGTCGAAGTAGTGGCCCGCACTGGGCCGGACGCCTGAGGCCTGACGCCGGATTTGGAGTGTGTTTTGCTTGAAGTGCAGGATCTGATGGTTTTTTTCGAGAACGCCCTGGCGCTCAACGACTTTTCCATGAGCGTGCCCGAGGGCAGCATCGTCGGCGTGATCGGCTCCAACAGCGCGGGCAAGACCACCCTCATGAACACGGTTTCCGGCCTCATCCTGGACATGAAGATCAAGGAGCAGCGCCGGGGGGGCATGAGGATCACGGTCTACGGGAAAGTGCTTTTCCGCGGGGAAGACATCAGCGCGGTCCAGCCCCACGAGCGGGTGAGGAAAGGGCTGGTCCTTTCCCGGGAACGGCACCCGATCTTTCCGGAAAGCGACGTGGCCGAGAACCTGAAGATCGCAGGCCACCGGACCGGAAAACCGCGAGTTCCGGGAGACGGCGGAATACGCCTACAATCTCTTCCCGGCCCTGACGCACCTCAAGAAGCGCAAGGCGGGATTCCTCAGCGGCGGAGAGCAGCAGATGCTGGCCATCAGCATGGCCCTCATCGTCAGGCCGGTCCTGCTCATGCTGGATGAACCGCTCCTCGGGTTGAGCCCGATGATGCAGAAGATGCTGGTGGAGGCGATCCGCAACCTGCGCGCGGATTCGGGGATCACCATCCTGCTGACCGAGCAGTTTGCGCGGCCGATCCTGCCCATGATCGACCAGGGCTACATCATCGAGAACGGCATGCTGACGCTGAACGGGCCGGGCCCGGAACTCATGAAGAACCCGGAAATCAAGGCGGCCTACTTCGGGATTTGAACGGATGGGAGCAACGATCTACCAGACCTTTGCCGCAGCGGCCGAACGGCGCGACCGGGCGACGGCCGTGGTGTACCTCGGCACCCGCTTTTCCTACGGCCGCCTCAGGAGCATGGCCGACCGCCTGGCGGCGGCCCTCGGCGAACTGGGTGTCGCCCGGGGGCAGCGGGTCATGGTCTACATTCCCAACGGCATCCAGTGGGTGGTCACCTGGCTGGCGATCCAGAAGCTGGCAGCCGTCCCCGTCCCCATCACGCCCATCTACACCCCCCGGGACCTCCTGTACATCGCCAACGACAGCGGTGCGGAAACCGTTGTCTGCGCCGACACCAATTTCGGCTACGTCACCCGGGTCCGCCGCGAGACCCCCCTGAAGCGCATCGTGATCTGCCGCATGACCGACCTGCTTCCCTGGTGGAAGAGGGGCTTCGGCTATCTTTTCGATGTGGTGCCCAAGGGAAAGGTGACCTACGGGGAGGACACCCACCGCCTGCCGAAGCTGCTCGCCCGTCTTCGCCGGGAGGAGCCCGCTTCCGCTCCGGAACACCCGCCCGGCACGGATCTGGCCGAGATCCTTTACACCGGCGGAACCACCAAGCACCCCAAGGGCGTGCCCATCAGCGCGGAGCTTTTCCTGGAAGCGGCCATCGAACAGATCACCGTCAGCGAGCCCCTTTTCCCGCCCGAGGACAACGTGATCATGGGCAACGCGCCGCTCTTTCACATCCTCGGCCAGACCTGCAGCCTGGCGATTCTGCTGACAGGCGGGGCTTTGATTCTGCAGCCGCGGGTGAACCTGGACGCCACCTTTGACGCCATCCAGCGTTTCAAGGCCCGGACCATGATCGGGGTACCGGCCCTCTACCGCATGATTCTGGAGCACGAAAGACTGCCGCAGTACGACCTGGGATCCGTGGACTACTGGTTCAGCGCCGGCGATGTGCTCCCGGTGGAGGTGAGCAAGCGCTGGCAGGAAAAATTCGGCAAGCGGATCTACCAGGGCTACGGCGCCACCGAGACCTGCGGCGGCGTGGCCATGTGCCCGGCAGGGGCGGCGAGCCCCTTCAAGAGCGTGGGACGCATCGTGGCGAGCAAGGAGGTCCGGCTGGTGGACCCGGCGACCCTCGCGCCGGTCAAGACCGGTGAAACCGGAGAACTGATCGTTTCCTCTCAACACATGGTAAGGGAATACTTGAATAATCCGGAAGAAACATCTGCTTCTTTTGTAAAAATCGATGGAAAGACTTGGTATCGGACAGCGGATGTCATGTCCATGGACGAGGAGGGGAATCTCTACTTCGTGGACCGCACGGTGGACACCATCAAGCACAAGGGCTACCGGGTGTCGGCCTCGGAGATCGAGGCGGTTCTGCAGGAGCATCCGGCCGTGATCGGGTCCTGCGTGGTCGGGGTGCCGGACCCCAAGGTCGGGGAACGGATCAAGGCCTATGTGGTGCTCAAAGAGGACATCAAGGGCATTACCGGCTACGAACTCATCCGCTGGTGCCGGGAAAGGCTCGCTTCCTACAAGGTGCCCCAGTATGTGGAGTTTCGCGATATGCTGCCCAAATCCAAAGTGGGCAAGCTGCTGCGGCGGGAAATTCGCGACGAGGAGAAAAGGCGCGGCGAACAGTGAGCCGCGGATCTACTGGCGCGTCTCCGGCGGGTTCTTGACCTCGTCGTTGCCGACCTGGCAACTGGGCCGCATTCAGGTGGATATGCCGAACTTGGGCAGCACACAGGCCTGCAGCACCACCCACCCCACCACGACCAACACCAGCATCCAGATATTCATTTCAAATTCCCCCTGGCTAAGCTGTCTTCAAGTTGCCGGCGCTATTCTAAACCGCTCGTTCGCTGCGCTCCCTTCGCCATTACCGGGACGAGAGGGGACTTTTCTGTTGCCCGAAGCGACATTGCTTACGGGCCACGTAGTCCTTACCCCTTGAGCCGTAATCCGCCCTTGCGCCTTGGCCTTTCACCGGGTCTCGATGCCTCACGCCTGACGCCTGACGCCGGTCCGATAAAACGAATTTTGATCCTCGGGCAAGAGTGCCGAGACAAAGTCGCTTCCGCCTCGCGGCGACATTCCTCGACCTCGGCATCCTGCGTCCGCCCTTGGCCTTCGCCCTTGCCTCTGTATCCAGCCCTGCCCCTTGCGCCGTGACCCTTGCGCCTTGTGCCTGCCCCGCCTATGCCTCATGCCATTCGCCTTCCGCCTTCATTTCTCCGCAGCTCCCGGCTGCTTGCGCTCAGCCTCAGGAGAACCCGCCGCGGGGCGCGCAACCCCCGGCGGATGCCGTCGCCGCGTCCGAATCGCTGCCCGAGCCCACGGAGCAGAAGCTGGAAAGCAGCTTTTCGGCCTTCTTGCCGCCGCATTTCGGGCATTCCACCGCATCGCCGTCGCCGCTGCGAAAGCAGAGAGTCTCAAAAACCTTGCCGCAGTCATCGCATTTGAACTCGTAGATGGGCATATCAGGACCCTCCCTTGATTGGATCTCCACCCGGCTTCCCCGGACGCTTACCTGTGTAAGAGCCTGGATCCCCGGAATGGTTTCAGAAATTCACCCGGCAACTCGTTTTACAATAAGTCCCGTGCCGCCGGATTTCAAACCCAAATCCGGCGTTACCCGCCGGCCGGGTATCAGTGCTGGTGGGACACCGTCATGGTGCCCGCCTTCAGGGATTTCAGCCGCTGCTCAGGTTTGGCATTGATGAGGGAAAGCAGGACTGCCGCCAGGTAGGGGGTCGCCTGCACCAGCAGCACGGCCGACCACAGCAGCGATCCGGGTGTTTCCCGGGCCTGAAGAAAGGCCACTCCAGCCGCGGCCACGCACAGAGCGACGAACAGCGCGCTTTCCTCGGCCGCATCCAGCAGGGCGCGCACCAGGATCGGCCGGTTCTCGCATTTCGGAGTCCTGACGAAAGGTTTGTCACGGGTCAGGAACCCGGAGACCACCGCCCTGGCAATGCTGTGGGAGAGCGCCAGGCCCGCCAGGGCGGCTCCGAAGGCCTGCCCGAAGGTTGCCCCCACCCGTGCCCGGTAGAGGGTAAAGAGCTTGCCCAGCTTGAACGAGAACAGGAGCACGGGGGGGAGGGTGAAGACCGCCAGCGGCGGGTCCACCTGCTTGGGGTCCAGGATGATGGCAGCCGACCAGGCCAGGGCCCCCAGGGTGTAGAACAGGTTGAGCCCGTCTGCCAGCCAGGGCAGCCAACCGGCCAGAAAGTGGTAGCGCTGCCCCCAGGTCAGCCGGCTGGGGGCTAGACCCAGGAGCCGCGGGCCGTGACGGCGCAAGATCTGAACCGCGCCGTAGGCCCAGCGGACCCTTTGTTTTTTGTAGTCTGAAAAACTGTCGGGGATGAGGCCTTTGCCGTAGCTTTTCTCCGTGTAGGCCTCCTCATAGCCGTGCTCGAAGATCCTGAGACCCAGCTCGGCATCCTCGGTGATGCACCATTCGGCCCACCCTCCCACCTCGCGCAGCACGCGGGCGCGGATCATGGTCATGGTGCCGTGTTCGATGATGGCGTTGCGGTCGTTGCGGGTGACCATGCCGATGTGAAAAAAGCCCTTGTACTCGGCGTAGCACATGCGCTTGAAGAGGTTTTCGCGCTCATCGAGGTAGTCCTGAGGGGCCTGCACCACGGCGATCTCGGGCCGGGCGAAATGCGGCACCAGCGCCGTGAGCCAGTCGGGGCCGACCTGATAGTCACTGTCGATCACGGCGACGATTTCGGCATCCGGGGCGGTTTCGCGCAGGGCGAAGTTCAGTGCGCCGGCCTTGAAACCGGCGAGTGGATCGACATGGAAGAAACGGAAACGCGAGCCGAGTTCCCCGCAGTGCCTCTCGACCGGCTTCCAGACCGCCGGGTCCCTGGTATTGTTGTCGATCACCAGGACCTCGAAGTCGCTGTAGTCCAGTTTCGCCAGGGCGTTGAGGGTTTCGATCATCATGGCCGGCGGCTCATTGTAGGCCGGGACATGAACCGAGACCTTGGGAGGCCGGGCTTTCCCGAGATCGGCGGGCCGCGGCATGGAAAAGGATCTTCTGCGCCCGGTAACCCATTTGCTTTCCGCCATCTCATGGGCCTCGGTCAGGAGCACCAGGACGATGCCCAGCAGGCCCAGTGCGAGGATGATGCCCACGATCACCGTAAAAGGGGTCAGGTAGCGGTTCAGGTAGTCGTAGGTCACCCAGACCGTTCCGGCCGCCATGCAGTTCGCCACCGCCGCCAGAAAGCCCCGGGCCCGATCCTGCAGGGCGTTGCCGTCGATCAGCAGGACCCGCAGAGTGAACAGCGCGATGAAGACCGACGCGCCTGCCAACAGCTTCCAGCCGGGCACCCGCACAATCGGTTCCACAAAGGCGAACTTCCGGTTCCGCTCCACATCGTAAATTCCCCAGTAAGCGCCCACCGCACCCTCTGAGGAGCTTTTCCAGGGCTGGTCAAAGGCTTCCATCAGGTAGTAGTCGTAACGTTCCACCTGGGCACGCGCCAGGAAGCGCCTGAGGAAGATGGCCTCGTTGGCATCGGAGGCGACTGCGCTCCTGCGGGTCCGGCCGTTGCTCGGCCAGCCCACCTCGGCAATGAGCAGGGGCAGATCCGGAAAGGCCGCCTGCAGCAGGCCGCATTTCTCGGCCACCTGATCGACGGCCGCATCCAGAGGAGCGCCTTCCCAATAGGGAAGGAAATGGGCGCCGATGAAGTCTACATGATAGGCCAGTTCAGGGTATTTGAGCCACACATGCCAGGGTTCGGCCGTGCTCACCGGCACCCGCAGGGCCTTTCGAGCCTGATCCAAGAAATCGATCAGGCCGGCCGGGGTCAGGTCGCCCCGCAGCAGGACTTCGTTCCCCACGATCACCCGGGTGACGTTTCGCTGCTTGCGGGCCACCTCGATCAGCCGCTCCATTTCCCGTCTGTTGTTCTCCGCGTCAGAGTCCAGCCAGGCCCCCAGAGTCACGGTCATCCCGTGTTTCCGGGCCAGCTTCGGGATCTCGGCCAGCGTGCCGCCTAAACCATAAGTGCGGATCGAGCGTACTTTACCGGCCAGCAGGGCGAGGTCCGCTTCGATTTCCTGGACGGTGGGGTATTTTCCTTCGGCCGGATCGTTTCCCGGCCGCAAGGGGGAGAAGGAAACCCCCGCAATCTGGTGCGGCCAGGGCGGCTCGGCCGTGGGTTGGTTCCAGAGCGCCCAGAGGGTGATGGTGGCCGCAGCGAACGCTGCTCCGATGAACCCGTAGCGGGCCCAATAACTGTTCCTCCAGCGAACCAGGATTTCCCTGAAGCGCGATGGCTCCTGAAAGATGTTTTTCATGGAACCCTCTTTTTCCGCCGCCGCGGCCGACAAGGCCGCGTGCCCAAGAAGAAGGGGAACCGCCCGGGTCCGTCCGGAAACGAAACCTTGCAGTCCCCCATAGTTTTGAAGCCCAAAAAAAAGCACAACTCCGTGGGCGAGTCATGCCTTCAGGTATCGGTTCCAGATCTTGTCTCCGGGCTCAGGCCCGGATGTTTCCGCGTGCCGCTCCTTGAACGACCCGGGTTCCTATCCCGGGATGGATGCTATCCGAGGCGGGTGCCGAAGTCAATGGGAATCCGAGGAGCCCTCGCGCATCGTGCCGGCCGGCTCCGATCGCTCGGCGCCGATCCGGGACAGCTTGATCCCCTCGAAGTGGGCGAGCAGGAGTCCGACGATGAGAACGGGCACGAAATTGACCGCATGGGCCACGGCCGCGAAAGAGAGGGCCGGTCCGGCCGGGACCTGATAGAGCGCCAGCGACAGCTGGCACAGGTAATGGTACGTGCCGACATAGCCCGGCGAGGAGGGGACCACCACCGCGATCGTCGTGATCACCAGGAGGATGAGGCTCGCCGACCAGGGCAGCTGGTACAGACGGTTGAAGTCGAATGCCACGAGGGCCAGGTGGAAGACCACCCCGTAGCAACCCCAGATCAGGACCGAAAGGCCGGCGACCGCACCATAGTCCTGCCGGCGCCTGAGGGGCTGAACCCCGGCGATGAACCGTTCCGCCGCCTCCAGCAGCCGGACGGTGAATCGGTTGGGCAAGGGCTTCAGGATGAACCCGAGCAGGTTCAGCGTGGATGCGGTCGCAACCCTCAGCAGGACCAGAAAGGCCATCATTCCCACGGTCAGGGCCAGCATGATGTAACCGCTCCGGGTGACCCAGTCCGGGAACGGGTAGAGAAAAATGGCCGCCGGCATGAGGGCCAGCAGGGAAAACATATCGATGACCCGCTCGACCACGATCGTGGCGAAGACCGAACCCATGGGCAGGCTGCGCTTGCGGCTCAGGAAAAAGGCGCGCAGAAATTCTCCCAGATGGGCAGGCGTGAAGGCATTGGCCATGTAACCGATGAGCAGGGAGGAGAAAAGGCTCCGCGTGTCCACCCGGCGCAGGGGGTCCAGCAGGTAGCGCCAGCGCAGGGCGCGCAGGTAGTGGCTCAGGAAGAGGACAGCCAGGATGGGGGGAAGGTAGAGGTAGTCGGCCTGCTTCAAGGCCTCCCACATGGCGTCGATTTCAACCTTGCGGAAGGCCAGGTAGATAAAGAGCAGGCTGATCGGGATTCCGATCATCCACCGCAGGTGCCGTTTCAGCATGCCGCCCATTCTTCCTCCCGCCGCCAATGCTCTTTTGACAGGATCAACAGGATTTACACGGATGAGTTTTTTCTCCCTTCCCGGATGGAAGGGAGAAAGCCCCGTCAATGTTCCCGGACTGATCTCTCACCCGCTCCGCCACGGGCGGACCTAGAGTTCACAGAGAGAAATACTTGCTTGCCTTTTTCCGCACAAAACGGCGCCTCGGATGCCTAACATCGCCTTTACTTGATCCGTAATCCTTCCCTTGACCCGTGTGCCTTGCGCCTTGACCCTTGCGCCTGAATTTCGACGCCTCCGCCTGACACCTGCTTTTCTTGCGCCCTGCGCCGCGTACCCCTTAATCCTTACCCCTTAATCCTTAATCCTGCCCTTGACCCGTGTGCCTTGCGCCTTGACCCTTGCGCCTGAATTTCGACGCCTGACGCCTGCCGTTATTTAACCGCCCGCTCGCTGCGCTCGCTTGATTACCGGGACAGAGGGGACAAATCTCTTTTGCCCTCGGGCGATACTCCCCGAGGGCAACAGTCCGCGCCGCCCCATGGGCGGCGGGCCATCCCCCATATCATCTCTACCCCTTTCCCCGGGGCTCACATGCCTAACGTCGCCTTTACTTAATCCTTACCCCTTGATCCTTAATCCTGCCCTTGAGCCTTGCGCCTGTTTTCAGTTCTGCAGCAGGCTTGGCAGCCAGAGGCTCAGCGCCGGCCAGTAGGTGATCAGGGCCAGGCTCACCAGCAGGAGCAGCAGGAAGGGCAGGGTGGCGCCGTAAACCCGCAGCAGGGGTTTTTCGAAGCGCGAGCCGGCGATGAACAGGTTGAGCCCCACGGGCGGGGTGTTGTACCCGATCCCGAGGTTGGCCAGAAAGATCACCCCCAGATGCAGCGGGTCGATGCCGAAGCGTTCCGCCAGCGGGGCGATCAGGGGCACCACAACCAGAATGGCGCTGAAGATGTCCATCAGGCAGCCCACCGCGATGAGGAGGGCGTTCAGGAGCAGGAGGCAGGCTAACCGGCTCTGGACAACGCTCTCCACCAGGCTCAGGACCTTCATGGGCACAAGTGCGTCCACCAGGAAATTGTTGAAGGCCAGCGCGGCTCCGAGGATCACCAGGATGCCGCCCACCATTTTCATGCTTTCCCGCATGACGCGCGGGACGTCGCTGCCGAGGCGCAACTCGCGGAAGACCACCCGCTTGATGAAAAGCACGTAGATCACCGTGGCCGCGGCCGTCTCGTGGACCGTCATCAGCCCGGAATAAATCCCGTAGACCACCAGGAAGGGAATGGGCAGTTCCCAGGCGGCGCCCCGCAGCGCAGCCAGGAACTCGTGCCGCGCAAAGGGCACCCGTTTGACGCTTCGCTTGCGGCCCGCCCGGACGGCGTAGAGGGACAGGGCGGCCACCATCAGGGTGCCCGGCAGGAGACCGGCCAGGAACAGCCCCGGGATGCTGACGCCCGACACAAACCCGTAGAGGATGACCGGCAGGCTCGGCGGATAAAGCAGCCCCAGGCTTCCCGAGACGGTCATCAGCCCCAGTGCAAAGTCCTCGTCGTACCCCTCCGCAAGCAGCCCCGGCAGAAGCACTCCGCCCAGTGCGATGATGGTGATGCCGGTGGCGCCGGTGATGGCGGTGAAAAGAGCGCAGCAGAACAGAGCGACCACCCCCACGCCGCCCGGAAGCCAGCCCAGCAGGCTGCGCACGAGCCGGATCAGCCGGGCTGTGGTTCCCCCCTCGGCCACCAGGTACCCGGCGAAAGTGAACAGCGGGATGGCCAGCAGGACGGGTGCGTTGGCCAGGCGCAGGATTTCGATGGGAATCGCCGCCAAATCGATATGGCTGCTCAGCAGGCCCAGCATGGTGGCACCCAAGAGGCCGGCGAAAAGCGGCAGCCCGAGAGCGATCAGGCCCAGGAGAAGGAAGACCAGGGGGATCATGACCGCGCACCGTGCACCAGGTGGAGAACGCGATCCAGGCTCTGCAGCAGAAAGCGGAACCCCATCAGCAGGAATCCCAGCGGCAGGATCAGCTCGGCGGCCCAAGCCGGAAAGCCGGGCAGAACACTTCCCCCGTAGGAAGCCTCAAGCCGGAGGTACCTGACCGAGACCCCTACCATGATGCCGCAGATGCCGAAGGAGACCAGCGAGAGGACGAGTTCCCGCCATGCCTCTGCCAGGCGCGGAAGACGGCCGGCGAAGACATCGATCCTGAGGTGCCGGCCGTCGGCCGTCAACAGCGAGGCGCCGAGCAGACCGAGCCAGAGCACCAGCAGCCTGACCAGGATGTCGCTCCAGCCGAAGAACCCCAGCAGCCGGTTGGCCCACTGGAACTGGCCGTGGGTGTAAAGGGCCCGCAGGCCCAGGTTGAAAAAAACAAACCCGATCACGGTCCAGAGGATAGCGCACAGCAGCCACCCCTCCACCCGGGCGATCCGTCTGTCAATCTCCTTCAGGTCGAGCATAGTGCGCTGTCTCGGAAGTCTTGTCATCGGTTCTCGTTATCTATCTCTCGAGCTGAGGGCCGTTCGTCCAACATCAGAGGCACGAATTCCGAAATTGCCCGCGTGCGCTTGCACTCCCCACCCTGCGGGCGGGTCCCCGGTTTCGAAACAGCATAGAATCCCAATGCATAAAACCCAAGACAAGAGCGGCGGGACTCGGGTCTTGCGTTTTGGTCATTTGGATTTCGGTCATTCGAATTTGTTTCGGATTTGGTGCTTCGGGTTTGCGTACGTTAGCCGATCTGTAGCCGACGACGGGTGGATTCCACCTTGAGAGGTCGCGAGCTTCACTCCTTCCTGCCGGAGTTCGCGCAGGATCCCTTGAACCTGCCCCAGCAGCTCGGGAGGGAAAACCCGGCCGCTCAGCCGCCGGCTCGCCTCCTCATGAACCCGCTGGAACCGGGCGAGCTCGGGCGGGTCCGGGAGCGGAACAAGGGCGACCCCGCTCCGCTGAAGCGTCTCGGCCGCTTCCGCGGCCTGGACCCGCAGCACCCGGGTGAGCTCATGCATGCCGCGGCGCATCTCGCTGCCCAGGAGTTCGGCGAGAGCCGGGGACAGCCGGGAGTGGGTCTGCTGGGCCACGAGCATGGCGCCGGTGGCATGACCCAGGGGCAGGGCCGTCATGAATTTCACGGCCGTATGCCACTGAAGCGCCAGGGCGCCCAAGGGCGGCGCATAGACCGTGTCGATCATTCCCGTGTGAAGCGCCGTGAGCACGTCGGTGACCGCCAGCTGAATCGGGTTGACGCCCATGGCCGCAAAGGTCTCCTGGGCCACCGGGTCGCCCGACCAGGCCCAGACCTTGAGCCCGGCGAAGTCCTCCATCCTGCGGACAGGAGTCCGGGAGAACAGGTGGACGTTTCCGACCTCGGCCCAGGCCAGCAGCTCGAATCCCTTGTCCCGGAAGGAGCGGGCAAAGACCGGCAGCATTTCCTGGTGGACCCGGTCGATTTCCCGCTCGTCCCGGAACAGCAGCGGCAGGTCGAGCACCCTGACGGCGGGCAGGATCTGTCCGAAACCCACCCCGGAGAAGGCAGCGGCGTGCAACTGTCCGATGCGGATCTTCTTGAGCACATCCAGCTCGTCGCCGGCAATGCCCCCGGCGTAGATCCGGAAACCGAGCCGGTCGCCGCTCTTTTCCCTGATCGTCCTGTCCAGGGCGCGCATGTGGGTCATCCAGGTGGAGCCTTCCGGGGCCAGGGTGGCGAACTTGATCAGGTGCGCGGGCTGAGCCGCCGCCTCACCGGTCACCGGAGCCGCACAGACCCATACCGCCAGCATGAGCTTTAGCAAGCCGCACGACAGCGCACCCCCTTTTCTTTCACATTTCACATTTCGCATTTCCGTGCGCCTTGCCCCTTGTGCCTTGTCCCGGCCTTCGGGGCTGGCCAGCAGACTGCGGTCTTTTTTCGCATTCCGCATTCCGCATTCCGCATTCCGTCTTAATCCTTCCCCCTTGATCCTTAATCCTTCCCGTGCGCCTTGTCCCTTGCGCCTGTCTTACAAAAACAGATCCTCTTCGGACAGCCGCAGCCTGGCCGCCTTGTTCTTGTACACCGCGTTGAGCAGACAGGCTTCCCCGGGCGGACTGAGCGGGGCGTCCTCGATTTCCTGCTGCAGGCGCCGGAACAGTTCCCGGTCCTGCACGCGGACCGCGTAATAGCGGGCAAAATAGTACTGGGTCAGAAGAACTCGACCCCCGTTGATCCGCAGGGCCTCCTCGAAGTGCACCCGCGCTCTGGCCGGCATGCCGCCCAGCATGGGCGGACGGGCGGAGAGAAGGGTTCCCATCAGAACGTGGCCGGTGCCGAAAAAGAATCCCGGATCGATTTCCAGGACCCGCAGGACAAGACCCGCAGCCAGATCCAGTTGGCCCAGCGCCGCGGGTCGGTCCAGGTTCAGCCGGATCCAGGCATTCCAGGCCAGAGCCGTCCAGAAGAGGGCTTCCAGTTCCTTTTCCCCGCAGGTTTCCAGGCGGGCCGAGAGGACCTGCCTGGGCGGGGCGTCGGCTTTGATCCGCACTTGCTTCAGCCCCAAAGCCCGGAGCCCGGCCTCGGCGGCCCTGGCGTAGAGATCCGAGGCGCGAGCGGGATCTTCTTCTTCCACAAACAGCTGGGCATAGCCCGCCAGGCCCATACAGACGGTCAACAGCAGTTGGCGGTTGAACGGATCCGACCTGAGCAGGCCCTCGGCCAGTTTGACCTGCGCCGGCATCGCGGCTTGGGCCAGCGTCGGGTCGCATTCCTCGAACATGGCTTGACGCAGGCCGGGCAGCAGCCCGGAGGGCAGGCGCAGAGCCAGCTTGGTGCAGCCCGCAACCAGGCCGGTCAGAAGCGCCAGGCAGGCCCAGATTCCAAACCGCTTGAGAATCCGCGCTCTCATGTTGCAGTCAACCCCCTGCACCCGAGTCAACGGCTGTGGCCCATGCCGCCGCCCAGGAGGGTGTTACGCTAACGGATTTCGGCCGGTCAGGCAAGTGCAAAAAAAATGGACATGTCTACGAATTTGTGTTATTATAATTCGCTTTGACGAAAATGCCCAAGTGCGGCAAGAAAACCGCCTTGCACGCGCTGAGAGAGGACTCAACCCTATGAAGATACTGATTCTAGGCGGAACCGGTATGCTGGGAAGCGACTGCAGGATCGTCCTGGCAAAGAAACACGAGGTTCTTGCGCCGAGCAGAAAGGAACTGGATATCGTCAGTTGGGACCGGGTGATCGAAATGTTCGACCAAATCGACCCCGAAGTGGTTCTCAACTGCGCTGCCTTCACCGATGTGGATGCCTGCGAGACAGAGGACTTTCTGGTGCGCAAGGTGAACGTGGAGGGTCCCCGGAATCTGGCCCAGTGTTGTGCGCGCTTCGAATGCAAACTGGTTCACATCAGCAGCGACTATGTGTTTGACGGGCTGAAACCTTTGCCCCAGCCCTATTTCGAGGACGACACGCCCATCCCGCTTTCCGCCTACGGCAAGAGCAAGGCCGAGAGCGAGGTGGCCATTCGGGAAAACTCCCCGAACTACATCATCATTCGGTCCGGCTGGCTTTACGGGGCCGGCGGCCCGAACTTCATCCGTTCGATCGTGCGCCAGGCCATACGGCGGGGCCAGCTCAAGGTCGTCGACGATCAGTTCGGCTCGCCGACCTGGACCTATCGACTGGCGCTGCAGATCGAGAGCCTGCTGAACTACGACGGCCGCGGGACTTATCACGCCACTTCGGAAGGCTACTGCAGCCGGTTCGAATATGCCCAGCACGTGCTTCGCAAACTGGGCCTCAAGGCCTCCCTGGAGCCGTGCCGAGTGGGGGATTTCCAGGCACCGGCCAGGAGACCCTTGAACTGCATCCTGGAAAACAGGCTGCTCCGGAAACAGGGCATCAACCTCATGCGGCACTGGCGGCAGGATCTGGATCGCTTCCTGGAGGCCCACGGGGCCGATCTCATGGCGGAGGCCGAGCAGGAGGCGGCTTGAGCAATCGGCCTTGCCGGCATCCCTGAAGCCGTTTGGTTATGAAAGCGCTCCTCTGGCTCCTGGGCCTGGCCTATTTCTTCAGCCCTTATGATCTTTTTCCCGACCTGGTCGCAGGCTGGGGCTGGATCGACGACCTGCTGCTTGCCGGCTTCCTCTGGTGGTTCTACCAGCGCCGCTTCCGCCCGTCACCCCAGCGATTCCAGCGCGAGACATTCGAGGAACCCACGACGCGCAGTTCCGAACCCCCGGCAGAAGAACCCGGGCGGCCCCGCACACCCTACGAAATCCTGGGCGTCAGGCAGTCGGCGCCGCCCGAAGAAATCAGGCGCGCCTATCGCGAGCTGGTGACCCGTTATCACCCGGACAAGGTCCAGCACCTGGGTGAGGAGTTCCAGAAACTGGCGGAGAAGAAGTTCAAGGAAATCCAGGAAGCCTACCGCCAGCTGACAACCTGACCGCCAGAATACAGAGGATTAAGGATCAAGGGGTAAGGATTGGGGTGCAGGGCAGGGGGCGAGGAGGCCAACCGCAGAATGCCGATTAAAGGCCGGCGTCGGGCATCGGGCGTCTGACATCGAAATCCGGCGCAGGGCGCAGGGCTCAAGGTGGCGTCCAGGTGAAAGACCACGGTTCTATTTCTCACAGGGCTCAAAGAGTGCACAGAGAAAAACAAAAATAGAGAGTATTTCTCTCCGTGAGCTCTGTGGGCTCTAGGTCCACCCGGGGCGGACCGGGTAAGACGTCAATCCCGTCTCACATTGCGGCGGCCGCCTAGAGGGTTCGGCCCAGGATGGCGCCCTCGTGCACGGCCGCTTTGACACTGCGCGGTTCGCGGCAATCGCCGATCTGGTGGATCTCCACCTCCAGATTTTTCAGCGCCCGGTGGAGCTGATTGTCGGGGCGGCTGCCGACGGCGATGACGACCCGCTCCGCCGGGATGTGACGCTCCGCGCGATTTGGCCCGGTCACGATCACACCGTCGTCTTCCACCCGGCAGAGGGCCGATCGGGTCAGCATCTGCACGCCGTGGGCCCTCAGCCTGCTCAGCAGCACTTTCCGGGTGATGCTCTCGATACGCTCCCCGATCCTGGGCAGCTGCTCGACGATCGTCACCTGACAGCCCAGTTCAGCCAGGTGCAGAGCCGCCTCACATCCGGTGGCGCCCCCGCCGATCACGACCAGCCTTTTCCTGTCCGGCAGATCGTCCACAAAGATTTCCGCCAGGGGCGTCACGATGGCCTTGCGGATTCCCGGCACAGGAGGCGAGAGAGGCACTGAGCCGGTGGCCAGGATGACCACCTCCGGGTTCAGTTGCCCGATCGTCTCTACGGTAGCGCAGTGGCCGAGGTGCAGATGGACTCCGTGTTTCTCGATCTGGCGCTTCTGGAAACGAATCAGGTTGAGGAGCTCCTTTTTGAAGCCGCTCACGCTGCCCAAGACAAGCTGACCGCCCAGATAGAACTCCCGCTCGTACAGGTGGACCTCGTGACCTCGCCTGGCCGCCACCCAGGCTGCATTCAAGCCGCCGGGCCCGCCGCCGACGACCATCACCCGCCGGGGCTTTCCGGCCGGCCGGAACTCCATTTCCTTTTCCCGTCCCAGAGCGGGGTTCACGGTGCACTCCACCCGACCCAGACGGAAAATGGATTCCATGCAGGTGTTGCAGGCGATGCAGGTCCGGATGTCGTCCAGCCTGCCTTCCCGCGCCTTGTTGGGCAGTTCCGGGTCTGCCAGCAGGCCGCGGCCGATGCAGACCAGATCGGCTTTCCCGCTGGCCAGGATGTCTTCGGCCACCAGCGGATCGTTGATCCTGCCCACGGCCATCACCGGCACTTGCAGGGCGGCCCTGATCCGGGCGGCCGAGTCGGCCAGGCAAGCCTTGGGCATGAACATGGGCTGACAGATCCACTCGGGGGTGGCATCGTTGCCGGCGGAGATCTGCACCACGTCGACGCCGTCTTCCACCAGCAGCCTGAGGATTTCGATGCTCTCCGCAATATCCAGGCCCCCCTCGACAAACTCCTGGGCGCTGATCTTAAAGGAGAGCGGGAACTCGGGACCGACCCGTCTTCTTACCTCGCGGATCACTTCGCGCGCGAAGCGCGCCCGGCCCGCGATGTCGCCGCCGTATTCGTCCTTTCGAATGTTGGAGAAGCGCGAGAGGAACTGGTTGATGAGGTAGCCGTGGGCGCCGTGGAGCTCAATGAGCTCGAAACCGGCGCTCTTGGCACGGGAGGCCGCGTCACCGAACCTGCCGACGATGGTCCGGATGCCCTGCGCCGTCAAGGGCTCCACTTCGCCGCGGATGGTGGGGCAGGGAAGCGGGGAGGGTGCCACCGGCTTCTGCTGAATCACCCGCGGCGGCGTCTGCCGGCCGCCGTGATGAAGCTGCACCGCTGGGACGCTTCCCTCGGCCTTCATGACCGCCGCGACCCGGGAAAGGCCTTCCACGAAACGGTCGTCGTAGATCCGCGCCTGATGGGGCGAGACCAACCCTTCCGGCGATACGGCGCAGGCCTCCATGATGACCATGGCCGCCCCGCCGGCCGCCTTGAGCCGATAGTGCTCCACGGTCCTGTCCGTGATCGTCCCGTCATCCTGGATGAGAAAAGAGGCCACGCCGGGCATGACGATGCGGTTGCTGAGTTCCAGCTCGCGGATGCGAAAGGGACTGAAAAGATGTCTTAGCGCGCTCATCACCGCCCCCTCAGGTGGAAGACCTGCAGCATGCAGAGGCGGGTACCCGTTGTCAAGCACAACCGCCCCTCTCTTCCGAGTGTTCTCTTGACGCGTTGTAGCTTCCTCGGTTATGGAAACAGCGAAAGCACGCAAAGGAGGCGAGCCATGGATCTCTATCTGATGCGGCACGGCACACCGCTCCCCACGGAGCGGGACCCGGAGCAGGGCCTCTCTTCGCACGGCATCCGGGAGGTGAACCGGGTGGCCGGGTTTCTGGCCCGCTCGGGAAGGCGCCCGGCCCGGGTCTATCACAGCAAGAAGAAGCGGGCGCGCGAAACCGCCGAGATCGCGGCCCGTCTTCTGCGGCCTGAGGGGATCGCCGAGGTCAGGGAAGGGCTTTCCCCGCTGGACCCGGTCGAAAATATCGCCCGGGAAATCCAGGAAAGTCGGGAAGGGATGCTGATCATCGGGCACCTGCCGCACCTGGCAAAGCTCGCCGCGCTTCTCCTGACAGGCGCAGAGGATCCGTTGTTTGTCGAATTTCAGCCGGCGAGCCTGATCTGCCTGCGCCGCTCGGAGCCCCGCGCAGGCTGGTGGGTGGCCTGGATGGTGGCGCCTGATCTGCTGGAGAATAAGGAGCCTTGATTGCCGCCCCTTGATCCATCGCCAACCGATACCCGCGCCTTAGAACTGCCGGAGCTGCCCCTGCGGCCGGTCCGGGTGAGCGACCTGGAAGCGCCGCCAGGCTCTTTCAGCATGAATTTCGGGCGGGACCTGGATCCCCTGCGACGTTCCATCCGCGATCACGGACTGATCCATCCGCCCCTGCTCCGGCAGGCGCAGCAGGGCTTTCAGGTCGTCTGCGGCGAGCGGCGCATCGAGGCCTTGAAATCCCTGGGCCGGCAAAGCCTCCCGGCCAGGGTGGCAGCCGGGAATCAGCTGTCGCCCTTCAGGGCGCTGCTCCTCAACCTGACCGACAACCTGACCACCCGGGGGCTGAACACCGTGGAAAAAGCCATGGTGCTGAGGCGCCTCACGGACCACCTGGAAGAGCGCGAGGTGATCGGGCGCTACCTGCCGCTGTTGGATCTGCCGCAGCGGAAAGCGACCCTCCGCGCGCTGCTGCGGGTCGAAAGCGAGCTGGATCCCGCCGGCAGGAGGCTCCTGGCAGAAGACCGGATTTCCCTGCGGGCGATTGAAATGCTGCTGGAGCTGGACCGCGAATCCCGCCGCGCGCTGGGCGAACTGCTGCAGGATATCCCCTTCAACCTGAATCAGCAGAAACAGCTCATCGAATGGCTGCAGGATCTGGCGCGCTCGGGACCCGGCTCCATTTCCGCCATCCTGGCCGAGGAGGGCATAGAACGCATCCGGGCCGGAACCCTGCTCAACCGGCCCCAGAAGGCCAAGGCCTTGCTGCGCGAACTGCGGACGCGGCGCATGCCGAGGCTGGCGGCCGCCGAACGGGCTTTCCGCCGGCGCGTCGAACGCCTGCAGCTGCCGGCGTCCGTCCGCATCGAGGCGCCGCCGGGCTTCGAGGCGCCCGAGTATTGCCTCGAGATGCGTTTCAGGGACGGGGCGGATCTCCGGCGACAGCTCGAACGCCTGTCCCGCGCCGAAGGCCTGGAAACGCTGGGCGACCCCTGGGAGGAGGAAGCGTGAAAACCCGTCCCCGGTTCAAGGAGGTCCTGGTGGACGCCGACGCCGCGGGCACGGAGGCCGCCGAGCGAATCCTGCGGGCGCTTGGAGACCCGAAGGTGCGGCGGCTCGATCCTGCAGCGGCTCCTCCGCCGAACCTCCCGGCGGATCTCGGGAAACGCACTCTACAGCTGAGCCGGCATCCGGGGGCAGTTCTCAAGGCCTGCCCCGGAACCCCGGGCTACATCTGCTGCGGCTACCGCATCCTGCACCTGGGCTTCGGCTGTCCGCTGGACTGCAGCTACTGTATTCTGCAGGGCTACCTCAACCGGCCCAACCTGAACGTTTTCGTCAACTCCGAGGAACGGGTCGACGAGGTCCTGGAAACCGTCGACCTAGAGCCGGAAAGCCTGTTTCGCATCGGCACCGGCGAATTCATGGACAGCCTTGCCCTGGACGCCCTGACGGGCTGGACCGCGCGCCTGCTGCCCCGGTTTGCGGCCCGCCGGAACGTGGTGCTGGAGTTCAAGACCAAGACCACGGCGATCGAAGGCCTGCTCAGACTGCCCCAGCGGGAGCGCATCGTCGTGTCCTGGTCGCTGAACAGCCCCCTGATCGCCGCGCGGGAGGAGCACGGGGCGGCAAGCCTTGCCGCACGGCTGGCGGCCGCCCGCCGCTGCCAGCAGGAGGGCTTCAGCATCGGCCTGCATTTCGACCCCCTTGTAGCCCACCCCGGCTGGGAAGAGGGCTACCGCAGGACCGTCGAACTGCTGGAGCGTCACCTGAAACCGGAAAGAATCATCTGGATCAGCCTCGGCTCTTTCCGCTTCATGCCCGCGCTCAAGCCGCTGATCCGCAAGCGTCACCCGGCGAGCCGCGTCCTGGACGGGGAGTTTGTCACCGGGCTGGACGGCAAGCTCCGCTATTTCCGCCCCATTCGAACGGAGCTCTACGCTTTCCTGGGCGAAACGCTGCGTCGCTGGCACCCGGATCCCGGGCTTTACCTGTGCATGGAGTCCGATCTGGTCTGGCGGCGGGCCCTGGGCTGGTCGCCCCGGGACTCGGCCGGTTTGAGCCGCTACCTGGACGGGCGCGTGGAGACGATTTTTGGGTAGCCTCAAACCGCCCTATGTGGTATTCTTTCCAGGTTTGTCCGGCCCGCCCGGAGAGGGGCCGAAGGCCGGGAAGGGTAGAGGCCGGACAGGCAGGATACAGGAAACTGCACCGCAGAACGCATAAGGGGTGCCAAATATTATAATTTATGGAGGTAAATCATGACATTAAAAGAAAAAATTGAAAATGCACTTCAAAAAGTGAGGCCCGCTCTCAAAGCCGACGGGGGCGATGTCGTGCTGGTGGATGTGGACGACCAGGGCCAGGTGAAGGTGAAACTCACCGGCGCCTGCGGCGGATGCCCCATGTCGCAGATGACGCTCAAGATGGGAATCGAGAAAGTGCTGAAGCAGAACGTGCCGGAAGTGACCTCCGTCGTCTCGGTCTAGCACCGGCGATTCTTTTGCCGCCACGATCGCTGAAAAGCCCAACCTGGTATTCAGGCTGGGCTTTCATGATCATGAGTATAATTTTGAATTAAAAGGAGGAATTATGGAGATCAAGAAAGTAGGGGTTTTGGGTGCGGGGGCCATGGGAAACGGCATCGCCCAGATGGCGGCGCAGCTCGGCTGTCAGGTGGTGCTGCGCGACATCGAAGATGCCTTTGTGGAAAAGGGCATCAAGAACATCGACCGTTTCCTCGCCAAGAGCGTGGAAAAGGGGAAGCTGGACGCGGCCCAGAAGGACGGGATCCTGAAGCGCATCCAGGGCACCACCGACATGGGGCGGCTCAAGGATGCGGATTTTGTCATCGAGGCGGTGATCGAAAACCTGGACCTGAAGAAAAAGGTGTTCCAGCAGCTCGACGAGCTGTGCCGCCCGGAGGTGATCCTGGCTTCGAACACCTCCTCCATGTCCATCACCGAGATCGCGGCTGCCACCAAGCGGCCGGACAAGGTCTGCGGCATGCATTTTTTCAACCCGGCGCCGATCATGAAACTGGTGGAAGTGATCCGCGGCTTCTACACCAGCGACGAAACCGTGGCCGCGACCACCGAATTGGCAAAGAAAATGGGGAAGATCACGGTGGAAGTGAAGAAGGACTCCCCCGGCTTCATCGTGAACCGGATCATGATCCCGCACATGCTGGAGGCCATCAAGATGGTGGAAGAGGGGGTGGCCAGCAAGGAGGACATCGACACCGCGGTGAAGAACGGCCTGAACTACCCCATGGGTCCCTTTGAGCTGATGGACCTCACCGGAATCGACATCTGCTACTTCGTGAACGAGTATTTCTACAAGGAGCTGAACAAGGAGTCCAAGTGGGTGTCGCCGAACCTGCTGAAAAGCATGATCCGCGCCGGACGCCTGGGCCGTAAGACCGCCGGGGGCTGGTACGACTACAAGAAGTGATAAAGGGCGCGGGAACGCGAGAAGGCAGTCCGACAGCGGACTGCCTTCTTTTTTTCTGCGGGAGAGCGGCTCGGCCTATTTGTTCTTGTGGCGCATGGCTTTCATGCGCTTGCGGTATTTGTGCTTGCTCATTTTCTTGCGACGTTTCTTGACGACACTGCCCATGCGCTTGACCTCCTAGGGTGACAACTCCTCTTATACACGTCGAAGCCAGGTCCTGTCAAGCCTTGAGCGCACGGTTGCAGCCTGTGTTCAGGGCTGGGGGCTTTCTGATGGGCGATCCGGTCGGGAGCGAGTTCTTTGACTCAGGGTATATTTTGTAAACTCACGGGCAAACAAGCCTTGGTGTGCCCGTTAGTTTACATAATATATATTATCAGACTCAATGAGCGGACCGGGGCCCGTTCCGGTAGTCGATTTTGCCCCGGTACAGCAGTCGGTCCGCTTCGCCCACCAGGTCCTCGGCCGACATCCCGTCCGCGAGGCACGCCCAGCCCGAACTCGCCGTCAGGCCGCAATCTTTCGCAATCGACCGCTCGATACGGTCGTTGATGGCCTCGGCCACCCGCTCGTCGGCATCGATCAGGATGACGGTGAACTCGTCGCCGCCGTAGCGGTAGCCGGAGTCCACCCCCTGGCGGATGTCTGAACGGATGATGCGCCCCACCTTGCGCAGGAGCTCGTCCCCGGCCAGGTGGCCGTAGCGGTCGTTGAACGCCTTGAAGTCATCCAGATCCAGCATGATGAGCGCCAGCTTGTTGGACTGCCGCCTGGCGCGCCGCACTTCCTCGATCAGCCGCACGTAGAAATAACGGTGGTTGCCCAGGCCGGTGAGCGAATCAGTGAACGACATCCGGCTGAGCTCCTGACGGACGTTGCGTTCGATGATCGTCCGCCGCATCTTGGCCTCCAACTCCTCGACCCCGATGGGTTTATTGATGAAGTCGCTCGCACCGGCGTTGATCACGTCCACGTAGCTGAAGGTGTGCGAATACCCGGTCATGGCGATGGAGCTGACATGCGGGAAATGCTCGCGCACCCTCTTGATCAGCTCGATGCCGTTCACCCCGGGCATGCGGATGTCGGTGAGCAGGAAGGTGTAGGATTTGTCCCTGAGTTCCTCCAGCGCCGCTTCAGCGCTTTCGGCCTGCCGGGCCTGGAAGCCCAGGTGCTCCAGGATCTGGGCCAGGGTCTGGCGCACGGCCTCTTCGTCGTCAACCACCAACACCATTTCGTCTGCGTAATTGAGGGGTTCCATGGCAGCTACCCGGCGAGCTCCCCCTGCAGGGAGTTCATCCGGGCATTCTTGATCCTCACTTTCACCAGCTGCCCGATGCATCCGCGGTCGGACATGAAATTCACGATCTTGTTGCAAGAAGTGCGCCCGCTGAACTGCCCTCCCCGCCGGCTTTCGCCTTCCACCAGCACCTCCACGGTGCGGCCTTCGAGCTGCCGGTTCTTGCTGAGGGTCATTTCCTTCTGCAGTGCCTGCAGAACTGCGAGCCGCTCCGCCTTCTCTTCTTCACCCACCTTGGGTTCCATGCGACGCGCCAAGGTACCCTTTCGGTCGGAGTATTTAAAGGAAAAAAGTGCATCGAAGCGCACCTTTTCGATCAAATCCAGGCTCAGCCGGAAATCTTCGTCCGTTTCGCCCGGGAAGCCCACCATCACGTCGCTGCTGATCGCGATCTCCGGGTTGATGGACCGCAGTGCTTCAACCAGCTCGAGGTAGTGCTCCCGGGTGTAGCCCCGCCGCATCCCTTGCAGAACCCGGTTGGATCCGGCCTGAAAGGGCAGATGGATGTGCATGCACAGCCGGGGCAGATCTCGAAAACAGCGGATGAGCTCCCCGGAGAGGTCCTTGGGATGGGAGGTGGTGAAGCGCAGCCGGAGAAGCCCGGTGAGACTGTGCAGCGTCTTCAGCAGGTCCGGGAAACGGCGTTCCTCCCCGCGCCCTTGCCAGAGGTAGGAATTCACGTTCTGGCCGAGCAGGGTGATTTCCCGGATTCCCTCGGCGATCAGCCTCCCCGCCTCCCGCAGGATCTCCTCTGGGGCCCGTGACACCTCCCGGCCGCGCACCAGGGGCACCGCGCAGTAGCTGCAGAAGTTGTCGCAGCCCTCCATCACCGCAATCCGCCCGGTCACCCGTCCCTGGAAATACCCCGGGTGGCAGGCCGGCGGCGGCGGATGGGGCCGCAGATCCAGGTAGAGGCCCGAAGGCTCCGCTGTCGGCTGTCCGTTGAGGATACCCGTAATTCTGGCGAGATCGCGAGGACCGGCGATGAGATCGAGGTACGGAAAACGCCGTTTCAGCGCCGCGCCCTCCTTCTGGGCGACGCAGCCCACCACGCCCAGCACCACGCCGGGCCGGCGGCGCTTGAGTTCGGCCAGCCGGCCGATCAGGCTGTAGGCTTTCTGCTCGGGTTTGCTCCTCACGGTGCAGGTGTTGATGAGGATCACGTCCGCCTGCCAGGCATCGTCGGCCGGCCGGTAGCCCTGCGCCAGAAGGGACTGGGCCAGATAATCCGAATCGTACTCGTTCATCTGGCATCCCATGGTGTGGATGAAAAAGGAGCGCGGCAGCGGCTTCGGAATCTGGGGTACGCAGTTCGACATGCAGGTTCCGGATTCTACCCGTTCGCGGCCGCGGAAGTCCTGTCATCGAGAAGGGCCATATCGTATGCTCCGACCTGAATCCGAAATCCGAAATTGTCCGCGCTGCGCTTGGACTCCCCATCTCGCGGGCGGGCCCCCGGTTTCGGAACCAGATCAAAATCCCAACGTCCAAAATGCCAAACAAGAGCGTTGGGACCCGGGGCTTGGGTTCCAGTCATTTGAATTTCGGCGTCTCCGAGAAACGGGTCAGTTATCTGCCAGTTCTTGCCGCATGCGGCTTATCGGTTCTGTCGCTGAACTTCGGAGACGCGCTGTCAGGGTTCTCCCTGGATGCGGTTCTGGGTCGTGCCGCCCCACATCAGCTTGGTCCTCAAAACCCCGAAGTAGCTGTGGCCCGGGGGACGCAGCAGCTTGATCTTCTCCCGCGACTTGCGGATGACCACCTGGTCCCGGTAGGCCAGATCGAAACCCACCTGCCCGTCGAAAGTCAGCACCACGGTTTCCTCGCTGGCCTTTCCCATGGTGATGGCGACACTTGCCGTATCGGGTATGATAATCGGGCGATTTGTGAGAGTAAAGGGGCAGATGGGGGTCAGAATGATGTTTTCGAGCGTCGGGTACAGGATAGGCCCGCCGGCCGAGAGATTGTAGGCGGTCGAACCCGTGGGGGTGGAGATGATGAGCCCGTCGGCGCGGAAGGTGGTGAGGAACTCCTCATTGATGGAGACGTCGAGGTCGATGATTCTGGCGAGCGTGCTCTTGTTGATCACGGCGTCGTTGAGGACCTGGAAACGGCAGACCTCGGTTTCCGCACGCCGCACCACGGTCTCCAGCATCACCCGGCTTTCGGTTTTCAAACCGCCGCTCAGCATCAGTTCGATCGCCGGATAGAGCTCTTCCAAGGGTATCCCGGTGAGGAACCCCAGGCCTCCCAGGTTCACCCCGAGGATCGGCGTGCCGTAGCGCCCCACCTGCCGGGCGGCGCCCAGGAGGGTCCCGTCGCCGCCCAGCACCACGATCCATCGCACATCCCCGGGAATGGCCGAGGGTCCCTCGCCGCCGCCGTAGGCCGGGCCTCTGGCGCCGATCTCTTCCAGGTGAACCGCCACACCCCGGTCCTGCAGCCAGCGGCTCAATTTGTGGGCTTCCCTTCGCGCCCGCTCATGATCGTGCTTGAAAATGATGCCCACCGCCGCCGATGGGGACACCGCTTTGCCCGGCATTTCAGGCCTCCTTCTCTTCCCCCTCGACAAAGAGGGGGACAATGTCAAAAAGGGCCACGTCCACCAGCCCCCGATCCGTGAGTTTCAGTTCCGGAATCACCGGCAGAGCCAGAAAGGAAAGCGCCATGAAGGGTGCGTCCAGCGAACAGCCCAGTTCCCGGGCCGCGCTGCCAAGGGTGGTCAGCTGCTGAACCAGGGTCTCCGCCGACTCCAGGGACATCAGGCCGGCAAGCTGCAGGGGCACGGCGGCGATTGTGGCGCCGTCGCAGACCGCCGCCAGCCCGCCGCCCATCTTGATCAGCGCCTCTACCGCCCGCTGGATCTCCCGGTCGCTGACACCCACCGCAATGAGGTTGTGGGAATCGTGGGCCACCGAGGAAGCCAGCGCCCCCCGCCGCAGCCCGAATCCCTTGACCAGCCCCACACCTACCCGGCCTGTTGCCCGGTGTCTTTCCACGACGCACAGCTTCAGGATGTCGGCCTCCAGCGAGGGGCAAACGAAGCCGCCTTCGGAAGGCACCTCCTGGAGGCTCATGCGCGTCAGGAGCTGGTTTGGAACCAGCTCGATCACGCGCGCCCGGCCGCCCGGGTGCGGCACCCGCAGCCTTTCGGCGGTCAGCGCCGCTGCCTGCAGGGTCCGTGCCGTCCGGGGAAGCCCTGCGGCCGGCCGGGGCGGGAAGTCAACGGTCCTGCCCTGTTCGGCCACTTTGCGGCCGTTCTTGAAAACCGCGGAAACCTGAAACGTCTCCAGGTCTTCCAGCACGACCAGGTCGGCCCGATACCCGGGCGCCACCGCGCCGCGGTCCGACAGTCCGAAGTGCACAGCCGGGTTGAGGGTCAGGAGCTGAACTGCGGTAACCGGGTCGAGACCCATCCGGACCGCTTCCCGCGCCGCCCGGTTGAGATGCCCGGAATGCAGGATATCCTCGGCGTGGAGGTCGTCCGAGACGATGCAGAAGCGCCCCGCCGTGGCAGGGTTGACCAGCGGCAGGAGCTCGGCCAGGTTGCGGGCCGTGGAACCCCGGCGCATGAGGATTCGCATACCGCCCCTCAGCTTTTCCAGCGCTTCGGCACGCCGGGTGCACTCGTGATCCGAGCGGATACCGGCGGTCAGGTAGGCCTGCAGATCCGCTCCGGCAAGACCCGGGGCATGGCCGTCCAGGATGCCTCCCTTGAAAAGCAGAAGCTTCTCGAGCATCTCTCTGTCGCCGGCCAGGACCGCCGGTACGTTCATCACTTCCGCCAGCCCCAGCACCCTCTGCTCCGCGCCGAGCTGTGCCAGATCCCGGGCCGAGAGCGACGCTCCGGCGCTTTCCAGGCCGGTGGCCGGGACGCAGGAGGGCGCCAGGAAGAACATGTCGAGCGGCAGGTCGCGGCTGTCCTCGAGCATGAACCGGACCCCTTCGAGGCCCAGGACATTGGCGATCTCGTGGGGGTCGGCCACCAGGGTGGTGGTGCCGTGGGGCAGCAGCGCCGCGGCCAGATGGAAGGGCCGCAGCAGGCTGCTCTCGATGTGGAGGTGACCGTCGATGAACCCGGGGACCACCCACTCGCGCGTGCAGTCGCGCTCTTGCAGCCCGCGGTAGCCCTCCCCCAAGCCCACCACCCGGCCCTCTGCGACGGCCACGTCGCGGCACTCCACCTCGCCGCTGAACACGTTGACCACCCGGGCCTGGCGGAGCACCAGGTCGGACGGCTCTTCCCGGCGGGCGGCGCGGATCCGGCGGCGCAAGCTCTCGATCTCCGTTTCGCTAATTCTAGGGTGCAGTCCTGGAAGTCCTGTCATCGATTTTGGCTCTGCATCTTTTCTCGGGCCGAACCCAAACCAAAACCCGAAACTCCAAATCCGAAAGCTGAAACAATCTCAAAATCCCAAACAAGAGCCGCGGGACACGGGTCTTGTGTTTTGATCATTTGGATTTGGGTCATTCGGATTTGTTTCGAATTTTGATATTCGAGTTTGGGATTTCCGCTGAAAGGCGGTACTAGCGCACCGTTCTGGCGATCACAAACCACTCCTCGTCCGAGGTCGTGTCCACCAGCAGATGCAGGATCTCCAGCGAGGGGTGGCGCGTCTTGAGATCCTCGAGGTCCACCGGCTCGAACTTGCGCACGTTGTTGAGATAGGCCTGTTCGGTCAGGGCGTTGGACTCGTAGTTCTCCCTGGTGCGGCGGGCGATCCGGCGCAGGGAGACCTCCTGCGGGCATCGGGTCTGCTGGATGACCAGGGGTATGTTGTGCTCGGCCGCGACTTCGGCCGCCCGCCTTCTGAGGGACTGCTTGACAAAGGTCGCATCCAGAATCACCCCGGCCCCTGCGGCAGCCAGCTCACGGGCCAGGCCGAACATCTCGTCGTACACCTGGGTCCGTTTATCCATGCTGGCCGCCACCTTTTCGTCGAAGATATCTTCCCCCTTCAGGACTTCCAGGCGCAGCATGTCGGTCCGCAGGACCCGGTAACCTTTCAGGGTTGCAATGACCTCGGTGGTTTCGGTCTTGTAGGAAGCCGGCAGGCCGCAGGCGATCAGGACGCAGCGCGGGCCCAGCTCCCGCTCCATGAAGGCGATAAACGGTTCTCTCATGCATCACTCCCTGCGCACCCGCTCAGATTCCGAGCTCAGACGGGTTCGATGTACTCCCGGGCCAGCCTGAAATAGCGGCCGGCCCTTTCCACTGCCTGCTGCCGCTCGGCCGGCCCGATCCCTGGATCGTCCAGCTGAAAACTGTTCACTTTGCCGCGCACAAAAGCCCGGTACACTTTGTAGAAAGTGAGGAGCCCCTCCCCTCCCCTTTCCCCGGCCAGTTCCCGGTACGCGTCCCAGAGCACCGCGGCCTGCTCCCGCCCCCCGTGGTATTCCAGGTCCATCAGCAGAAACGCGATGTCAGCCAGGGTGTCGCTGTAACGAAAACGCTCGTTGAACTCGATGCAGTCGAAAACCGCGATCTGCTCGCCGAAACAGATATGCTCCATGTGCAGATCGCCGTGGCAGTCGCGGATCCGGCCCTGCTCGATCCGCTGTCTGAACCATGGCCCGTGAGCCGCGTAGAAATCCCGCGTCCAGCCCTGCAGCTCCCGGAAATCGCTTTCCCGGATGGTGGCATTGATGTACTTCCGGACCTGCTCGAAATTCTCGTCCGTGTTCACCCGGAAGCTTTCCAGCTTGCCGTAGCGATCGATTTCGGCAGTTCGCTCGGCCCGGGCATGAAACCGGGCCAGGACTGCGGCCACAGCCTCGAGATGGCTTGCGGTGAGGGCCCGCTGCTCGAAAAGGGTTTTCATCAGCCGATCTTCGGGCAGGCGTCTCATCTTCACGGCGTGCTCCCGCACCTCGCCCTCCACTGGGCACAGCGAGTAGTGCCGGCCGTCGAAAATCACCGGCAGGACGCCAAGATAAAGGTCATGGCTGAGGCGCCGGTTCAGCTCCACTTCCCGCTGGCAATAGAAGCGCCGTTTTTCCAGCGTGGTGAAATCAAGGAACCCGAAATCCACCGGTTTCTTGATCTTGTACACGAACCGATCGGCCACGAAAACGAGCGAGATGTGGGTCTGCACCAACCGCACGTCGGCGGTGGGGTCCGGAAGCCGGGAAGGTTCCTGCAGATCCTCAATCATGGAGCGCATGTGGGCTGCCCTGCGGTCAGATGGTGATGCCGAACTGCCCGGCCACCCAGTCCGGGACCGGGACCGTCCCCAGGCGCACGGGCTGCTGATGGCAGTCGGAGCCGCCGGTCCTGAGCAGTCCGTGCCGGCGGGTGAAAGCCAGGTACGCTGCGGTGGTGTCCGGGTCATGGCGCGCATGCCAGCATTCCACCCCGTCCAGATGCTCCAGCATGCAGTCTTCGATGATCTGCAGCTGGCCCGCCGGGGCGGCAGCCAGGCTCGTGAGCGAAGTCCCGCTGGGGTCGTTGGGGTGCGCGAGCACCAGCCTGCCGCCCGCTCCCCGGACCAGGGCCGAAGCCTCCGCGAGGGACAGGGGCAGTTTCGGCACGTTGCAGCTGACCAGGTAGCGGTCGAAAGCCTCCTGCCGGCTGCCGACCAGACCAATCCGGACCAGGTAGTTGGCGATGTGCGGGCGGCCGAAAGCGCCGTCCACGCTGGCTTCGATCGCGCTCAGATCCTCGGCGGTCAGGAGGGTGCGGCCGTCCCGTTCCAGTTCCCGGTTGATGTTTTCCAGAATCTTGCCGGCCCGCCGGCGGCGGTGTTCCCGAAGCTCAAGGAGCTTCTGAAGGAGCGCCTGGTTGAGAGGGTCAAAGCCGTAACCCAGAACATCCAGTGAAACCGGTTTTCCGCGGCCATGAGCAGGATGAGAGAAAAGGATGCTCAGCTCCACCCCGCTGAGATAGCGAATGCCCGCCTGAAAAGCGAGCGCCTCGGCGCTTTCCTGGCACTCGACCGAGTCGTGGTCGGTGATGGAGATCAGCCGGATCTTGCGTTTGCGCGCTTCTTCCATGATCTCCGGCAGAGCGAGCCGCCCGTCGGAGCAGTCCCGTGAGTGGACGTGCAGATCAATGCTCATGGCCGTCTGGGCTCCCCGCGCCCTGGGTTTTCATTCATGCCGGCTCCGGTGAACGTGTCGGGGTCTTTGTTATATCGCTGCCGGGAAGAGGTCAAGGCCAAAGTGGATCTTGTGCGGAGGTTCAAGGGACTTCGCTGCGGCGGGGGTTCCGCAGCCAGAGATACACCGCCACCAGGAAAGGCTCGAAGCGGATGACCAGGTTGTCGGTGAAGGCCCACAGAAACTGCAGGAGGTACTGAAGCCATCCGGGAGGCGGGCGGATGACGCGGGCCTGGGTGAAGAGTTTGAAGAGCTCGAGCGTGCAGAGGAAATAGATGAAGGTCAGGTGGATGAACACCAGGATACCGGCAGCTTCCAGCAAAGTTCGCGGGCGCCAGCGGTAGAAGGGAAACAGGGCCGCGATGAGGGCAAAGGTGAGCGGGACATTAAAGGAATAGCGCGACACCGAAATGTCCAGCTCCACCTGGAAGTCGGCCATGCCGCCCCGGATCAGCACCGGCCGCGAAAAGGCCACCCGGGCGGTTTCCGAACCCGGTTGCACCTCCTCCACCCGGGCCCCGGCGGTCCAGCCGGCCGGTCGCGAGCCGATATGGGCGAGCACGGTACCGTAATAGGACTTGACGCCGATCCAGAGCAGCAACGTTCCCAGGTAGACCGCGAAAAACAGCCCCACCGCCAAGCCGATTCTAGCGCCGGGTCGCATGGTTGAGCCAGACGAGGAACAGCACCAGGGCCACGGCAATCATCATGCCCTGGGCCACGTAAAGGTGGACATAGTGAAAGTAGTCCTTGAGGTAAACCCCGGTCAACCCCAGGCCCGCGATTCGCAGCACGTTCAGGACCTGGAGCACCAGGAAACCGCCCCCGATCCCCAGCAGCTTCCTGCCGGCTGGGGCGGGGAAGCTCAGGATGGCCACGGTGTAGATCAGAAACGCCTCCAGGCCGTTGCACCCGAAGCGCACATCCAGGAGCAGCCCCTGGACGTTGATCACCGACCCGCTGATGCTCTCCACGATGCCAAAGGGTTTCAGAACCCAGGCGGTGAGCCGGATGATCATGGCCGTGTACAGGCCGTTGAAGTCCATGACCTCCTTGATCGGCTCGTAGGCGATCAGGATGAGAAAGAGGCCCATGAGCACCAGGTAGGTGACGATGAACTTCCAGACCATGAACCGGCCCTCGCGGCCCGGGCCTTTTTCCGCCATCGGCGCATACCTCCATCGGTGTTCGGGCTCATCATACGGGGTCACACCCTGCATGGCAAGCGGAAGCGGAAAACCAGGGGCAAAGAGCACAGGGCAGCGAGGGGAAGGCGGCACGGAATTCGAAAAAACGAATTTCGAATGTCGATCAAGGAATGTCGAATATCGAAGTTGCTCCCGGCCTAAGACGAGTTTCCACTTCGACATTCGGCGTTCTGCGTTTCGCCCTTCCGCATTCCGAATTTGCTTGCCCCTGCCCCGTAATCCTTACCCCTTGACCCTTAATCCTTCCCTCTTGCCTGATGCCTGAGGTCGACGCCTGATAGCGGATGCCGTCCTTATTGACTTTTTCCGGGCGTTGCCCTATTCCCAGGGGGCAAACGCTGGAGGTGCCCATGCCGGAGGCCGTCCGTCAGAGCGCAGAGTTTCTGCAGGAAAAAGGGGTGATCGGGGCCCAGATCGGGATGATCACGGGAACCGGCCTGAGTACGCTCACCGAGAGCATGGGCGGCGCACTGCGCATCCCCTATTCGCGGGTGCCCCACTTCCCGCAATCCACCGTGGCCGGGCACCGGGGCACCCTGGCCTTCGGCGAAGTGGCCGGCCGGGGGCTCCTGGCGCTGGAAGGTCGTTTTCACCTCTACGAAGGCTACTCCCCGGCCGAGATCGCCTTCCCGGTCCGGGTCATGGCGGCCCTCGGGGTGCGGCACCTGCTGGTTTCGAGCGCCGCGGGCGGCTTGAACCCCTTGTTCCGTCCGGGCGACCTCATGCTGGTGACCGATCACATCAATCTCACCGGCCGAAACCCTCTGATGGGGCCCAACCCGGAAGACCTCGGGCCCCGTTTTCCGGACATGTCGCAGGCCTACGGGAAAGAGGGACAGGAACTGGCCCGCCGGAAGGCGCTCGAACTGGGCCTCCTGCTGCGCGAAGGGGTCTACGCGGGCCTCACCGGACCCAGCCTCGAGACCCCGTCCGAAACGCGTTTTCTCAGGCTGGTCGGCGGAGATGCGGTGGGCATGTCCACCGTCACCGAGGTGATCGCCGCGGTCCACGTCGGGCTCAAGGTGACGGCCATCGTGGTCATCACCAACGTGAACCTGCCCGACTGCATGCGCGAGATCTCCCTCGAGGAGGTCATCCGCACGGCCGAACAGGCCGGCAAGCGGCTCGGCGTCCTGTGGGAGCGGATCATCGGCGAACTGCCGTGAGCGTCCACCCCGGAATCCGAAGCCTACGATGCGGATGTGGCCTTCCGACCGCGGAGAAAACCCGAAATTCAAAGCACGAGACTCGAAACAAACTCGAATGACCGAAATCCAAATGACCAAAACACTGCTAAACCCGAGTCCCGCTGCTCTTGTTCGGAATTTTGAGCATTGGGATTTTGATATTGTTTCGGATTTCGATATTTGGATTTCGTGCTTTTGAAGAGGGGGTAGGATCTCTTCAGTGAGGCAGCAAACCCCTGGATTTCCCAAAGGTCTGTCAGGAGATGCACGATTGGAGCAGTGCGACATCCTGATCCGCAACGGCATGGTCTTGACCATGGATGCGGAAAACCGCGTCATCGATTCCGGCTGGGTGGCGGTGGAAGGGGACCGGATTGCCCGGGTAGGCGGCTCCGATCAGGCCGCGCCCGGAGCGGCGGAAGTGATCGACGCCCGCGGTGGGCTGGTGCTCCCCGGGTTGGTGAACGGACACACCCACGCCGCGATGACGCTTTTTCGGGGGCTGGCCGACGACCTTCCGCTGATGGACTGGCTCAACCACTACATCTTCCCGGTGGAAAGCCGGATGGACGCGGATTTCGTGTACAGCGGCACCCTGCTGGCCTGCGCCGAGATGATCCTCTCGGGCACCACCACCTTCTGCGACATGTACCTGTTCGAGGATGCCGTCGCCCGGGCCGCCCAGGCAGCCGGAATGCGCTGTCTGGTGGGCGAAGTGCTCTACGACTTTCCCTCCCCCAACTACGGTCCCATCGAAAGGGGGTTCGAGTACACGGAACACCTGATCCGGAAGTGGCGGGACGACCCGCTGGTCAGCATCGCGGTGGAGCCCCATGCAACCTTCACCTGCAGCCCCAAGCTGCTCGAGCGCGCCCGGGATCTGGCGGCTCGTCACGATGTTCCGCTGATCATCCATCTGGCCGAAACCGCACAGGAAGTCGTCGAGGTCAGGGCCAGACACGGACGCACGCCGGCCCGCCTTCTTCACGACCTCGGGCTTCTGGGACCCCGGCTGATCGCCGATCACTGCGTTCAGCTGGAGGAGGCGGAAATCGAACTGCTGGCGGATCACCGGGTCAAGGTGATCCACAACCCGGAAAGCAACATGAAGCTGGCCTCCGGCATCGCGCCCATTCCCAAGCTTCTGAAAAGGGGCGTCTTCGTGGGCCTGGGCACCGACGGCTGCGCTTCCAACAACAACCTGGACCTTTTCGGCGAAATGGGCACGGCCGCCAGGCTGCACAAGGTGAGGGATCTTGACCCCACCGCCATCGACGCCCTCACGGTACTGCGGATGGCCACCATCGAGGGCGCCCGCGCCCTGGGAATGGCCGATCGCATCGGCTCGCTCGAGCGCGGCAAGCAGGCCGACATCATCGTCCTGGACACCGACCGTCCCCACCTCACGCCCCTTTACAACCCTTTCTCCCAGTTGGTCTACGCGGCCCGCGGCAGCGATGTCACCCACACCCTGATCCATGGCCGGGTGGTGATGGCAAACCGGCGGCTCTTCACCCTCGACCTGGAAAGCGTGATGGCCCGCGCCCGGGAGAAATCGGCGGATGTGCTCAAGTGGGTGGGGAAAAAGGCGTAGGCAAAAGGCGCACGGGACGATGGGCAAGGCGCAAGGGAAGGATTACGGTTCGGTACGAGGGCGTCGGCATAGAGGCTTGGTTGTCAGGAGATGCGGGACAAGGGGCGGGTGAAAGACGAACCGCAGAACGCCGAATGACGAACGCCGAATGTCGAAGTAGAGACTCGTTCTCGGGCCAGCCAACTTCGACTTCGATATTCGCTTGATCGACATTCGACATTCGGCGTCAGGACAGGATTAAGGATCAAGGGGTAAGGATTAAGTAAAGGCGGCTTTAGATATCTAAATTTAGGCGCAAGGCACAAGGGGCAAGGCGCAGCGCTGAGGCAAAAGCAGGCGTCAGGCGTGAGGAACGGTCAGGCATCCGAGACCCGGTGCAAGGACAAGGCTGGATGGCCCGCCGCCCATGGGGCGGCGCGGGCTATTGCCCTCGGGGAGTATCGCCCGAGGGCAAAAAGATTTGTCCCCTCTTGTCCCGGTAATCTAGTGAGCGCAGCGAACGGGCGGTTAGAAGAAACGCCGAATGTAGAAGTGGTGACTCGTTTCAGAACCGGGTGAGAGATGAATCCCGTCTCACCGCCTGCGGTTCCGCGGGGAACAAGAGGATTGAATTTGGCTGGGCCTGCGCATAGACTCATGGAAAGTGCCCACGCTTCAAGGACGGCAGACAAAGATGCCCGAACCGGGAAAAACACCGCCTTTCATCGCCCTGGGCAGCCGCCTGCGCGGAGTGCCCGAGGTCCTCACCCTGGGGGTGAGACCCAACTTTCTGGATTACACCCCAGTGGAGCGCAGACGGATCCGGGAGGCCCCCATCGTTCTCTTCCCCACGCTGAACTACGCCCAGTTTCTGACCACGCTGGGCAAGCACATCTTCCCCAGCCTGGAAACCCATCTCTATGCCGATGAGAAGATCAAGCAGACCACCCTTTTCTACCTGATGAAGGTTCCACATCCTAGAACCAGATTTTATTATGCAGGACATCATTCTGACATTACGTTAGATTTTGATTTTCCTTTCGTGGCCAAGATTGCCCGGCGTTCGGCGTGCGGCCGGGGCATTTTTCTGATCCGGAACGCGCGGAGCTGAAGACCTACCTGGCAAGAGTCAAGGTCGCCTACATCCAGGAGTACCTGCCCCACGAACGGGACCTGCGGGTGGTCCTGATCAACTACCAGCCGGTCCTCACCTACTGGCGGGTCCGGCCGCGGGACGATTTCAGGACCAACCTGGCCCGGGGCGGCCGGATCGATTTCGACCACATCCCGTCCGAGGCGATCGAACTGGCCGTCGCCACGGCCCGCCAATGCCGCTTCGACGACGTGGGCCTGGATCTGATCCCCACAGCCGGCGGCTGGCGTATCATCGAGGCCAACATGAAGTACGGCCGCAAGGGGCTGAAGCTGCAGGGTCTCGACCTGGGAAAGATCATGCGGGAAAAACTCCTCTCCGGCGAACTCCTGGAGGCCCATGCGCAGCTTCATTAAAACCCTGCTCTTGCTCCTGCTGGTGCTGGTCCTGGGCGCCGTAGGCTTCCTGGTCCACGAATACCGCCAGGTGACCCGTGAGGCGGGCGCCCGGATCGAGCGGGGGGCCATCGACCGCGTGATCGCCTCGGAAAGCCCGGTTCTTTTCGATGACGGACGGACAGCCATTGGGGTCTTCTTTGAACAGACCCACCGACGCTACGTGCCCTATAAACAGATCCCCAAGGTCTTCGTGAAGGCCCTGATCGCCGCTGAGGACCGCAGCTTTTTCGAGCACCCGGGCTTTGATCTCAAGGCGATCGCCCGGGCGCTGATCGCCAATTTCCGCTCCGGCAAAGTGGTGCAGGGCGGCAGCACCATCACCCAGCAGACGGCCAAGAACGTTTTTCAGCGCGAGAAGCGCACGTACCGGACCAAGCTCAAGGAACTGATCCAGGCTTTCCTGCTGGAGCGCAGCTACCGCAAGGAAGAAATACTGGAAATGTACGTGAACCAGTTTTTTGTCACGGGCTACGGCAAGGGGGTGGGGGTGGCGGCCCGGTACTTCTTCGACAAGCCGGTGGAGGAACTGGACCTGGTCGAGGCCGCCTTCATCGCCGGGTCGCTCAAGGCGCCCAGCCGCTACAACCCCTTTATCCAGAAGACCGCCCCCGAGCAGCTGGAGGCCCGTGTGCGGGCCAAGCAGCGCAAGGATTACGTGCTCGGGAACATGCTCGAACTTCACCTCATCGCCGCCGATGAGTACCAGGCGGCGCGCGACCAGGAGGTGCCCTTCTCCCATGGCCGGATCTCCTATGACCTGAACGTGATCCTGGACTATGTGCGCGAGCAGCTGGAAACGGATTACTTTCAAAAGGTCCTGGAGGCCGAGGGGATCGATAACATCGCAACGTCGGGCATCCGGATCCATACCTCGGTCAACCGCGAGATCCAGCAGGCCGCGCTGCGGAGCCTGCAAGACCGGCTGGCCGGGCTGGATGTGCGGCTCGCCGGTCTCCAAGGGGTCCGCCGCCCGGCTGCCGCCCCGGATTTCGAGGGAACGGGCGCATCGGGGGGCGACCCCTTTCTGGCGCGCCTGACCCATCTCGACCCCAAGGAGGCCGAGGCCCACCTGCTGGTCAGCTGGGACCAGGGCGAAGGGGCTGTGGATTTCGATGGACTGCAAACCGTGGGGGAAGCCTGGCTTCAATGGAAAGAGGGCCGCTACGCCCGGTTTGGCGCTCGCCACGTTGCCGGGTTCCTTGAGAACTTTGCTCCCGGCGACCTGGTCGCGGTCCGCCTCCTGGTACCATCCCAACCCGATACGCCGGCTAGGCTCCAGCTGACCGCCTTGCCCGATCTGCAGGGCGGGGTGGCGGTTCTCCACCAGGGCCTGGTCAAAGCGCTGGTCGGGGGGTTCCGGAACCGCCATTTCAACCGCGCCGCGGATGCCCGGCGGCAGCTGGGCTCGGTGTTCAAGCCCCTGCTCTTTGCCGCTGCCCTGAAGCTCAAGTGGAACACCCTGGACGCGCTGCCCAACGTGCATGACGTCTACACCTTCGAAAACACCACCTACCTGCCGCGGCCGGACCACCCGCCCGCAACCGACGCGGTTTCCCTGGCCTGGGCAGGCACCAAGTCCGAGAACCTGGCCTGCGTCTGGCTGCTCTACCATCTTTCCGATCCCCTTACCCTGGGCGAGTTCCGGGAGCTGGTCGACCTGGTGGGTTTGGGACGCCGGCCGGAGGAATCCTACGAGGCCTACCGGAGCCGCATCCGGGACTTCCACGGCGTGGTGGTGGACGACAAGGCGCTGCGCGCCGCCGCCTTTGAACTAGCGAAGAAAGAAATCGAATCCGACCTCATCTTCAGCGGAAACGAGGCCGCCCTCACCACCTTGTCCCGACTGCACTTCAGCCTTGACCCGGAGCGGATGAAGCCGGAGCTCCCCGAGCAGCAGGACATCCGGCGCTTCAGCTTCGGGCGGCTGCAGGCGCTGGAGAACCGTTTCAACCCGCGGGCCGGCGTGATCGCCGAACTCCTCGAGCGGCTGCGGGCAGAGCCCGGCGACTCGCAACTCAGGGTCCGGCTACAGGAGTCCCTGCACGGGTTTTACGGCCAGATGGAAGGCGGGCGGGACCGGACGAGAATCCTTTACGCCCCCGATCTTGCAGGCGATGAAGCCGCGCGGCTGTTCCCGCTCACGCCGGAATGGCTGCTGCAGGACCCGGCGCGTTTCAGCCGGGAGGAGGTGTGGCTGGATGGGCTGCTCAGCCCCTCCGTCCTCGACCTCCTGCGGCAGAGCCTGGATCGGCACCTCGGAGAGCTCCGCACATGGATGCCCTACGATCTCGAGGCGCTCTTCAGAATCCGCGATTTTCGAGTGCTGGTCCACCTGCATTATGTGGTCAGGCTCGCCCGTCAGATGGGGATCTCCTCGCCCCTGGAACCGGTTCTCTCATTTCCCCTGGGACCGAACGCCGTCAGTGTGCTGGAAGCGGCCCGGGTCTATCAGTGCATCATGACCGGGCAGAGCGTTTCCTTGGGCGGCGCCCCTTCCCTGGTCCCGATCGTCACCCGAATCACCGACCGTAACGGAAAAACCCTGTGGGAATACCAGCACCGGCCCGAGCGGGTTCTGTCGCGGCACGCCTCGGCCCTGCTCTCGGAAGTCCTGCGGCAGGTCATGCAGCACGGCACGGGCCGGAGTGCCGCGGATGCCGTCCAGGTGCGCCTGGAGGAAAAGAGCGATGTCGCCCGCCTGACCATCCCGGTGTACGGCAAGACCGGGACCGCGGAGCGCTTCACCAACTCCAGTTTCGTGGGCTATGTCCCCGGCCCGGATCCGCAAGCCGGACAGCTGAACCTGGACCATGGCTATGTGGTGGCGGCCTACGTGGGATACGACGACAACCGCCCCATGAAAACCAAGAATCTGGAAATCTACGGCGCCTCGGGCGCCCTTCCCGTCTGGGTGGACATCGCCAATGCCATCGTGAACCGGGCCGGCTATGCGAACCAGCTGCCGATGGCCGACCTCGTGTTCTCCGGTTCCCAAAACCCCCTGCCGGGCGAGTTGCAGGCGGTGACCGTATCCGCCCTCAACGGCCTGCCTGACCTCCAGCCCCGCGGAAATGCGGCCGAGGAACCATCTCTCTACGCACATGTCAGCCGGACCGGCCAGCGCCTGGAACTTCTGCGGCGTTTTGAACCGGGCTGGAGCACGCAACCATGAAAACCGCCGTCCGACCCCTGATACTCCTCCTGACCGTACTGGCTGCCGCCTGTGCCGCGCCGCTCACGAAACCGCCCGAACCGATCCCGGAAAACCTAACCTACAGGATTGATTTTCTGTCACAACTCATCGATACCGGGTCTCTTGATCCAAGGGACCGTGAGATCGCCGAGCGTATCCGCGCGTTCTACCGCCAGCTTCTGAACGGCCGGCAACCCGGGGACAAGGGATACCGTAGCGACGAGAGTCTGCCGGCAGCCATCGTTTCCCTTGAAAGCGCCTACTTCACCGCCGGTGGAAGATCTTCTTCGGCTGCGTCTGATGAGTCCACCTTCACCCGTTTTTCCGCGGAGCGGCAGGCCCTCCTGAACGCCTACCGCCGGGGCGACTACCCTGAGGTTACCCGGCGCTGCGTGGAGCTCCGCGCCCGCTTCGGCAGCGGTGCGCTGACGCCTGAAATCGGGCTTTTGCTGGCGCTCTCGCTTGCCGGCCAGGGACAGCTGGATTCGGCGCAGGAAATCAGCGGCGGGATTGCCCGCGAGCTGGAAGGGCTCCCGGACCGGTTCGAGCTGAAGACCCGCATGGCCGAGTGGGCCCTGGGCCGGGCGGATTTGGGGGAGGCCGACCGGCTGCAGTATGAACTGAAGCAAGACCTGGCCCGCGAAACGCTTGTGCTGGATGAACTCGGCCGCCGGATCGCGCTGGCCCGTGAAGAGTCCCGCCCGGTTTCTGAAATGACATCCGGCAAGATCCCTGACCCGTTGTCACGCCCGATTCCCGAAAACGATCTGGTCACGATCAAACGGCTGGCCGACGAGGGCCGTTTTCCCCAGGCCCGCGAGCTGCTGGAGGATCGCTCCGCCAGCGCCCGCACTTCGGCTGAGATCGAGGCCATCGAGCAGGCCCTCCGGTATCTGGAATCCGCCGAGGAGAAGTTCCTGCAGTCCAGGATCGCCGGCTTGGAAACGAAACAGGAAAGCCTGGCTTCGGCCCGCAAGCTGCTGGAACAGGAGAAGTACGAGCAGGCCATCGCCCAGATCGACGCTCTGGAATCGGAGCAACGGACCAACCCGGAGTCCGTGGCGCTCAGGGACCTGGCGGTGGAGCGTCTGATCAACCTGGAACGCAACCGGGCCGCCCGGCTCTTCCTGCTGGCCCGCGGAACCCAGGACCCCGCCAGGCAGGAAGCCTATCTTCGGATGTGCCTGGAAATTCTTGCTAAACTGGATGAAACCTATCCTTTATCCAGTTTAAACGAAAAAATAAAATCACATATCGCTACGGTGCGGGAGGAGTTGGCCCGCATCCGCAAGGAGTAGTGCGCGTAAGGGAGAGACGAACTGCAGAATGCCGAATGTCGAACGCCGAATGTCGAAGTGGTGACCCGCTCTGGGCCGGAAACCACTTCGACATTCGACATTCCTTGATCGACATTCGAAATTCGTCTTAGGGCCGAGGGGCGGAAGGGGAAATGGACGGAACGGTTTTGGTTGTCGGGCTGGGGCAGGCGTGCGTGGACTTTCTCGGGACCCTGCCCCGCTTCCCGGAGGAGGACGGCAAGGCGGAACTCGCCGCGCTGCATACCCGCTGCGGCGGGCCGGCATCCACCGCCATGGTCACCCTGGCCCGCCTCAAGGTCCAGGCCGCTTTCCTGGGCTCGGTTTCGGATGATCCCTTCGGCCTGCAGATCCTGGACAACCTCAAGGCCGCGCGGGTGGATATCACGGGAGTCAAGGTCACGCCCGGGGGCACCTCGCAGTTCGCCTTCATCGCAATCACCGAGGGACACGGCCGGCGCACCGTCTTCTGGCACCGCGGCAGCGCACCTCACCTGGCGCCGGCTGACGTGGACCTCGATCGTTTCCCGGGCGCCCGGGTCCTGCACCTGGACGGCCTGATGATCGATGCCTCCCGCGAAGCGGCCAGCCAGGCCCGGCGGCGAGGCATGACGGTGGTCATGGACGCCGGCACCATGCGGCCGGGCTCAAGAGAGCTCGTCCGCCAGGTGGACGTGCTGATTGCCTCGCAGACCTTTGCCCTTCCCCTGGTCGGGGCTGCGGCGTCACCGGAAACCGCGGTTTCCGCCCTGCATGCCCTGGGCCCCGGGCAGGTGGTGGTTACGCTGGGAGACAAGGGGAGCCTAGGCTGGCAGGCAAACCAATTCTTCCGGCAGCCCGCTTTCGAGGTGGCGGCGGTGGATACCACCGGCGCCGGCGATGTGTATCACGGAGCCTACATCTACGGACTGCTTCAAGGATGGGACATGCCCGGCTGCATGCGCTTCGCCTCGGCCGCCGCGGCCCTCAAGTGCCGCGCCTTCGGCGCCCAGGGCGGCATCCCGGATCTGGCTGCAGTCAACCGCTTCCTCGCCGAACAACCCCGCTGACCCAATTCCTCTTATGCCCTGCGCCTTATCCTCTTCTTCAGCTTCCTGCTTGAGTTCCGGGCGCCCCCCTGTTCATTCAACCGCCCGTTCGCTGCGCTCACTAGATTACCGGGACAAGAGGGGACCAATCCTTTTGCCCGTAAGCGACACTGCTTACGGGCAATGAGTCCGCCAACTTCGCCCTTCTTATACCCATAACCTCCGCTCCATGCCCCGATTTTTCGCATTTCGAATTTCGCATTTCGAATTCTCTTGCGCCCTCTTCTCTATGCCCTATGCTCTTTGCTCTATGCCGATTCGAGCAGCCTCCTGACGTACGGCAGGCAGCGCCCGATCTCCTCGGGCCGGAGTTCCAGGGTCATGGTGCCCCGGTAGCCGACTTGTCGAACAAGTCCGAAAAACCGCTCGAAATCGATGATACCCTCGCCCACCGGCAGATGGAGATCGTCGGCCGGCGACCCGCCGCCGCGGTTGTCGTGCAGGTGGATGTGGCCGATCCTATGCGGCCAGCGGTCCAGAAAGCCGGCAGCGAGATTTCCGCGGCTCAGCAGTTCTGCGTGGCCCACGTCCAGCGTCAGGTGCAGGGCCGGCAGCGCTTCCAGGGCCAAGGCCATCTGCTCGGGACTCTCACTGAGGTTTTCGAGGCAGACCGTAATGCCCTTCTCCGCCGCCTTGGAGACGACTTCTCGCAGCAGTTCGACCTTGCACTCGAGCGCGGGCCGGCTCACGAAGCGGGAATCCAGCCACAGGTGCACGGTCAGGAGGTCCATTTCGAGTTCCCCCATCAGCGGCAGCAGGCTCTGCAGTTTCGGCAGGTATACGTTTTCCAGCTGCTGCAGGTCGTTGGGATCGCCTTCCCGGGGTCCGTGGCAGAGGTAATAGAATTCGAGCCCTGCCCGCTGCTCCCGGTAGCCGGGGATCAGGTCCGGGAAGCGGGAGGGGTCTCTGACCGAGATTTCGGCAAAGTCCAGGCCCAGCTTCTGGAGCAGGGGAACGTCCTGGGGGGCGCGCGCCGTGCCGCCCAGCTGGATCCGCCGCCTCTCAGCAGTTGAATTGGCCGTTTTCATAGATCACGACCCGCTTCCCCCCTTTCAGCCAGGCGGTCACGGTCTTGGGTTCGGTGTTCACCAGGTCCCAGTGCAGCGCCGAATCGTTGAACCCAAGCCGGCGTTTGCGGTCCCTGGTGAGTTCCGCCGGGTCCCCGTCAAAGCTGTCGGAGTAGGAAGACCCCAGCGCCAGGTGGCAGTTGCCGTGACGGCCGCCGTAGTTCTCGTCGTAGAGCGTGTTGGCCATGAAGCGGTCGATCCGCGAGAAACGCCTGTCGGTCAGAGAAAACTCCCCGACCCGGCGTGCCCCCCGGTCCATGGCCAGCTGCTTGGTCGCGAAGTCCTCGCCCCGGCCGGCTTCCAGCTTCACGGCCTGCCCGCGCTCAAAGAAAATCCGCACCTTCTCCACCAGGTTTCCGCTCCGAAAGGAGCGCTGATCGGCGTAGTAGACCCCCTGGGTGCCGCGCCAGTCAGGGGAAAGGAAGATCTCGAAGCTCGGAATGTTGTGGCCCGACAAGCCCACCCACTTTCTGTGCGCCCCGGGCCTGATCCTGAGGTCCATGTGTTCCGACTCTACTTCGAGACGGCTCACCGCCAGGCTGTTGAGCCAGTTCTTGATCCGGGTGGCGTCCCGGTGGATGGACTTCCAGGCCCCCACCGGGTCTTTCCGGTCCAGGTAGCAGGCCTTGACGATCTGGCGGGTGTATTGTTTCAGGGTGAGCCCGGCCTGTTTGGCCATGGCTTCGGTGGGCAGGGCACAGAGGGTCCAGCCGAAGGCGCCCTGATCGTCCCGCTCCTGGAGGATGTCCCGGAGCGGTTTACGGGCCACGGCGGCCTGCCCGATCCGGCGCGGGTCGACCCGGCTCAGATGGGTCAGGGATGCGGGCGCATGCAGGTAAATGCCGCCGTGCAGATCGCGGCAGAGTTCCTTTTCGCCGGGGGCGAGGAAGGTAAGCTGGCCGGCGTTTGCCAGCGTGTAAAAGGCCCGCTCCATGTCCGGCGTCGCCGTGAGACGCACCAGCGGATGCAGGCCCAGTTTCAAGACCCGCGAATGCAGCACTTCCATCAGCGCCATGGCCGCCAGGTCGAAGCGGATCAGGACCAGTTCGTTCTTCCGATAGCGCCTTCCGCGGGCCGTGTTGAGAGCCCACAGCAGCACGTCGGCGTACTTCTCAAGCTGCAGACGGGTCAACATCTCTATTCTTCCTCCGGATCAATATGGTTTTCCCCCTCTTGCCCGCCCAGCATGGCAGCGCTCAGGCCTTTGTGCGGCAGCTGGGAGCGGAGCTTCCCCTGGGCCCAGAAACCCAGGCCCACCACCCTATCGCCGGGCAGGGTCAGAATGATGTACCCGGGTGACAAGGTAAGGGGGGGAGTCAAGGCTTCTCCCTGAATCAGCCTGCGGAGTTGCTCTTCGTCAAGTTCCACCCTGCCCCGGGTGGCGAATCGACCAAAGCACTGGATCATACGGGTGGTGGGTTTCAGGTAGCGGCTGACTCGCCGAAACGCCCTGAGCCCCACCCCGGCCACCTTGAGCTGCGCGGCCTGTTCCAGTTGGGCCGTGCGGCGGATCAGGGTCCAGCTCCCCTTCCGTCCCAGCAGGAGGTGGCCGTCGAAAACCGACCGGGCGATGCCGAAGCGTTGCTCCAGGAAGCCCAGCATTGCTTCCCGCTCATCCGGGGCGATCGAGGCGGGCCATGAAGAATCCCACTGAATCGACTCGGTGGGGATAGAGTCTGGCGGTTTTGGCGAGTTCTGAATCATAGTTCTCTTCCTTCCACTCCCTCAAGCCCGGTTCATGCGGCAGACCGGCGGGCATAGACAGCAAGCGGGCCGGCCGCTCACGAAGCAGATGGGCGACCACGGCCTCGTTCTCGCGCGGATCGTAGGTGCAGGTGGCATAGAGCAGGATCCCTCCGGGGTTCAGCAGATCGAAGCCCCTCAGCAGGATACGGCGCTGCATGTCCAGCAGCCGCTCCTTTTCGGCCGCCGCAGGGTGACGATCGGAGGGGTCCGGGCTGCGGAAGCGGCCTTCGGCCGAGCAGGGCACGTCGGCCAGGACCCGGTCGAAGCGCTGCCGGAGCGGGAACTCCTGAGCCTGGTAACCGGTGATCACCGCGTTCTGGACACCCAGCCGGCTCAGGGTGTGGCCGAGGGGCACCCGGCGGTTCGCGTACAACTCGTTGGCCACGATCAGGCCGCTGTTTTCCATGCTCTGGGCCAGCTGGGCGGTCTTGCCTCCCGGGGCGGCGCACAGATCCAGCACGCTGCAGCCGGGGGGCGGCGACAAGAGCACTGCCGCCAGGCACGAGCTGAGGGCCTGGGGGTGAAGATACCCCAGGAAGTATTCCAGCAGTTTCCCGGGGCTTGTCAGACCTGTTGCGAAATACAGGGAATCGTCCCCGCTCCAGGAGGGGGTCAACCCGACCCCTTTTCGGCTCAGGGATTCGACCACAGAGCGGGGTTCGCATTTCAGCCGGTTGAGCCTCAGGTGCACCGGAAGGGGTCTTCGAAGGCTCTCCAGGAAGCGGTCGAACTCCGGGATGAACTCATGGTACTCGGTAAAGGCGCTTTCCCCGGCCCGATCCATCCCGGCGCTATTTCCCGATCACGTGCTTGGCGATCACCCGGCGCTGGATCTCGGAGGTCCCTTCGTAGATGGTGAGCACGCGCGCGTCGCGGTAGAACCTTTCCACCGGGAATTCCTTGATGTAGCCGTAGCCGCCGTGGATCTGCAGCGCCTGATAGGCGATCCGGTTCGCCATCTCCGAGGCGAAGAGCTTGGCCATGGAAGCGGCCTCGCTGAACGATTCCCCGCGATCACGCATGGCAGCGGCATTGAAGGTCATCAGCCGGGCGGCCTCGATCTGGGTCGCCATGTCGGCGATCATCCAGCGGATGCCCTGGAACTGGGCAATCGGCTTGTTGAACTGCACCCGCTCCCGCGCGTAGCCGACGGCCGCGTCCAGACAGGCCTGGGAGATCCCCACCGCTTGGGAGGCGATCCCGATCCGCCCCCCGTCCAGCGAAGACATGGCGATCAGGAAGCCGTCGCCCTCCTCGCCGAGGAGATTTTCCGCCGGCACCCGACACTCCTCGAACACGAGCTCCACCGTGTCCGAGGCCCGCAGCCCCATTTTTTCCTCCTCCTTGCCGACGCTGAAGCCGGGGGTGCCCTTCTCCACCACCAGGGCGCTGATACCGCGGTGCCGCCGGCCGCGGTCGGTGTAGGCGGTGACCACCGTCAGGTCGGAGTTCTTGCCGCTGGTGATGAACATCTTGGTGCCGTTGACGACATAGCTGCCGCCGTCCCTTTTCGCCGTGGTCTTCTGGCTGGCGGGATCGGATCCGGCGCCCGCTTCGGTGAGGGCAAAAGAGCCCAGTTTGAGTCCGCCGGCCAGCGGTTTGAGAAAGGTTTCCTTCAGCTGCTGCGAGCCGAAGGTGAAGATGGGTCCGCAGGCCACCGAATTGTGGACCGACATGATGACGGCGGTGGAGGCGCAGGCATAGGCGATCTCCTGCATGGCCAGGGAATAGCTGATCGTGTCGGCGCCGGCTCCGTCGAACTCGGTCGGGACACTCATCCCCATGAGCCCCAGTTCACCCATCTGACGCACGATCTCGGCCGGGAACCTGCCGCTGCGGTCCCTTTCGGCGGCGGTGGGCAGGACCACCTCCCGCGCAAAATCCCTGACCATCGTCTGGATCATGCGCTGTTCTTCGGTCAGTTCCCAGGCCATCCTCTCTCCTCAGCTCTGTTTCAAGTCTGCCTTGGCGCTGAAGTCGAACGCACATGCGCCCTGCACGCACAACCCGGGCCACTGACGCCCGATCCCTGACGCCTTACACCCGTCTTCTCATCTCGAATTTCCCTGCGCCTTGCGCCTTGACCCTTGCACCCGCCTGACGCCTGACACCTGATGCCTCATGCCCGCCGTCCTTGCGCCTTGACCCTTGCACCCGGCAGACACCTGATAGCGCGTATCTGAAACCCGGGCGGTTATGGCGTATAGAGCACGACCAGCAGTTCGGCCTTTTCCTCACCCACGTTGCTCAGTTTGTGCACGATCGCCGAATTGAAGTGCAGCGAATCCCCCGGGCCCAGCCGGTTGCGGTTTTCGCCCACCGTCACCTCCACCCGCCCCTGGAGCACGTAGTGGAATTCCTCGCCCGCGTGCTGGTAGCTGACACCCTTGTGATCGGACTTCGGATCGATGTGGATCTTGAAGGCTTTCAAATGCTTGTGGCGCGCCTCGGGAGTCAGGTTCTGGTAGCTGTAGGCCTCGGTGCGGCGCTCGTAATCCTTGGCCGTTTTCCGGCTCACCTGCTCCTTCTCCTCGCGCAGCAGGATGCTGGAATCCACCTCCAGGGCTCTGGAAAGCTGAAGCAGGACGGCGACCGGAGGAATGACCTCGCCTTTTTCCACCTGGGAGATGTAGCGGGGCGTCAAACCGGTCTCGTTCCCCAGGTTCTTGAGCGTCAGCTTCCTCTCCCGACGCAGCTTCTGCAGCTTTTTGCCGATGGATTGGGTGGTTTTTCTTGCCGCCATGGTTACCTCCTGGTAGGCCGTTTCGGAAGTCCTGTCATCGAGTTGGCCATCTACCCTGTTGCGCAAGTGGCTCATTTTCAATCAAAATGGGAAGCACCAAATCCGAAATCCCAAACAATATCAAAATCTCAATGCCTAGAATACCAAACAAGATCGGCGGCACTCGGCTTTTGCGTTTTGGTCATTTCGATTTAGGTTATTCGAATTTGTTGCGAGTTTCGTTATTCGGATTTGTGATTTCCGCGTCTTCCGGAAGCGGTCATTTATCCGCCAAGACTTGCGGATACCCTCTTGCCGATTCATGCCTCAGCATTTATGCGACGCGGCACCGGGTCTCAAGCGGGGTTACGGTGGTCCCGCCAGGCTGCTGCGAGCCGCCAGACAAAACCCACCAGCAGCGCGCCGCTGATCAGGATAATCAGGCTGGCAGAGAAGAAAGTCATCATAAAATGATACGGGTTTTTGAGATGATATGCAGCAATCATCAAGTAAATTCCGAACATTAGGAAGAAAACCGCCGCCGCGCTCAGCAACAGATGCAGCACCCACCAGAGGAGCGGCCGCCCGGAAGGTCTGCTTTCGCCGGAGGCCACGCTACAGCTTGGGCAGGACGAGCAGGTCACAGGCGCTGTAGGGATCCATTGCACCGCTCACGATGGATTCCACCGTTTTTTCGAATTCGCCGGTGTCGATCAACTTCCTCAGCACCTCCTCCACCAGTCGGTTCTTGACCATCTCAGCCAGTTCCTGGCGCACCCGGTTCGGATTCCGGCGCTTGCGCAGCCCGTCGGCCGTCCCCTTCAGGTATCCGGCATGTTTGTCGATCTCCTCGAGCATTTCGGACACTCCGCGGTCGAAAACCGCCTCCGCCTTCAGGATGGGCGGCCGCCAGCCGCCGGCTGCGTGTTTTTTCTGATCCATGTCGATCATCAGGCGCAGGTCGGCCAGGGTCTTGTCCGTACCTTCGCGGTCCGCCTTGTTGATCACGAAGATGTCGCCTACCTCCAGAATCCCCGCCTTGATCGCCTGGATGTCGTCGCCCATGCCGGGAATGACCACGATCACGGTCGTGTGGGCGCTTTTCACCACATCCACCTCGTCCTGCCCGACACCCACCGTTTCGACCAGGACATAGTCCTTGCCCATGGCATCCAGGACGTCGATGGCGCTGCGGGTGGACTGGGTGAGCCCGCCGAAATGCCCGCGGGTGGCCAGCGAGCGGATGAAGACACCCGGATCCATGCTGTGCCGCTGCATGCGGATCCGGTCCCCCAGGATCGCCCCGCCGCTGAAGGGGCTGGTCGGATCGACCGCCAGCACCCCGACCGTCTTGTCTGCGTTTGCGCAGGTGAGCCACCATCTGGTCCACCAGGGTGCTCTTGCCCACGCCCGGCGCGCCGGTGATGCCGATCACGTAGGCCCGCCCGGTGTGCGGGTACAGCGCCTTCAGGACCTCCCTGACCTCCGGCATCCCGTCGTCGATGTCCCGGATCAGGCGTGCGACGGCCCGGATGTCGCCCGCCAGGATTTTTTCAACCACCTTGTCCATCGCGCCGTCTCCTACCTGGGTTTTACGTTCTGTTTCACCCAGTTGACGATGTGATCGAGCTTGGTCCCCGGGGTGAAAATCTCCTTGATGCCCGCTTTTTTCAGGTTCGGGATATCCTCCTCCGGAATGATCCCGCCCCCGCAGACGACGATATCGTCGGCCCCCCGCTCCCGGAGCAGTTCGACGGTTCTGGGGAAGAGGTACCGGTGGGCCCCGGCCAGGCTGGAAAGGCCGATCATGTCCACGTCTTCCTGGATGGCCGCCTCCACGATCTCCTCGGGAGTCTGGTGAAGACCGGTGTAGACCACCTCGAAGCCGGCATCCCGGTAGGCCCGCGCAATGATCCGGGCCCCCCGGTCATGACCGTCCAGTCCCGGTTTTGCCACCATGACTCTGATTCTTCTCTGCTGGTTCATAACTCCTCAATCCTTACGGGTTTAATTCCTCGACCCTATCCAGACATTCCAACTGACTTAGATCTAATTTCGAATCTCCGCATTCCGCATTATCGAAGTTCTGACCCCCGCTAGGTGCCGACTCGAATTTTGCCCGTTCGATCTCGGGTTCGTCTTCTAGTAGATCCCCGGATCCCGATACTCCCCGAAAGCCTTCCGGAAAACATCGCAGGCTTCCTGCAGGGTCGCGTAGGCCTTCGCCCGCCTCCATCAGCGGCTCCATGACGTTGCGCCCGTCCGCGCAGGCCTCTCCCAGCCTCTCGAGGCACTCCTGCGCCCGGCCGGCATCCCGCTCGGCTTTGATGCGGTTGGTCTTCTCGATCTGCAGTTTTTCCAGTTCCTCGTCGATCTCCAGGACCTCGATCGGGATATCCTCTTCGGTCACGTACTTGTTGACCCCGACCACGATCCTGCTGATCGGCCTCGATCTGCTTCTGGTAATGATAGGCGGCGTCGGCGATCTCCTGCTGGGGGTAGTTCTTCTCGATGGCCGCCAGCATGCCGCCCATCTCGTCGATCTTGCCGATGATCTCCATGGCCGCTTCTTCCATCTGGTTGGTGAGGGCTTCCACCAAAATAGGAGCCGCCCAGCGGATCGATGGTGTTGGTCACCCCGGATTCCTCGGCAATGATCTGCTGGGTCCGCAGGGCGATGGTGGCCGCCTCCTCGGTCGGGATGGCCAGGACTTCGTCCAGGGAATTGGTATGCAGGGACTGGGTGCCGCCCAGGACCGCCGCCAGGGCCTGCAGGGCGGTCCGGACCACGTTGTTGTAGGGCTGCTGGGCGGTCAGGGAGCAGCCGGCGGTCTGGGTGTGAAACCGCAGCCACCAGGATCTGGGATTCTGGGCCTTGAACCGTTCCTTCATGATCCTGGCCCACATCCGCCGGGCGGCCCGGAACTTGGCGATCTCCTCGAAAAAATCGAGGTGGGAGTTGAAGAAGAAAGAGAAGCGGGGCGCAAAGTCATCCACATCCAGTCCCCGCTCCATGGCCGCCTGCGTGTAGGCGATGCCGTCGGCCAGGGTGAAGGCCAGTTCCTGCACCGCGGTGGAACCGGCTTCCCGGATATGATACCCGCTGATGCTGATGGTGTTCCAGCGGGGGACCTCGCTGGGTCCCGAACTCCACCGTATCCGTGATCAGCCGCAGGCTGAGGCTCGGGCGGGCACATGAAGGTCTTCTGGGCGATGAATTCCTTGAGCATGTCGTTCTGTATGGTGCCGCCCAGTACTGTTGCGGGATATCCCCCGCTTTTCGGCCATGGCGATATACATGGCCCAGATGACGGGCGCCGGCGGGTTGATCGTCATGGAGGTGGTGATCCGGTCGATGGGCAAGCCCGTCGAAAAGGTCCTCCATGTCCTTGAGCGTGTCGATGGCCACCCCGCACTTGCCGCATTCCCCTCGGGCCCTGGGCGAATCCGTGTCGTAGCCCATCAGGGTGGGCATGTCGAAAGGCGGTGGAAAGACCGGTCTGTCCTTCCTTGACCAGCAGGTGAAATCGCCGGTTGGTGTCCCTGGCGCTGCCGAGGCCGGCGAACATGCGCATGGTCCACAGGCGCCCCCGGTACATGGAGGGCTGAACCCCGCGGGTAAAAGGGTAGGCACCCGGAAACCCGAGGTCCCGGCTGAAGTCCTGGTCGCGCAGGTCGGCCGGCGTGTAGATGCGCTGGATTTCCAGGTCCGACACGGTGGCGAAACGCTCCAGCCGCTCAGGGGACGCGGCAAAGGAGTCTGAGAGTTCCTTGTTCCACTTCCGATAGCCGGTCTCGATATCCTCGAAAACCTTCTTGTCGAACATGGATGTCATGGGCGCCTCCCGCTTGCGTTCGATTTTGTAGCCCGGTCTCTTGGCCCTTGCTCCGCTCCCCCGGGCGGGTGCCCGTTATTACCTCCCCTTCAGCAGATTGCGGGCGATCACCAGACGCATGATCTCATTGGTCCCCTCATAGATCTGGCAGATCTTGGCATCGCGCATGTGGCGCTCCATGGGGTACTCGCAGCAGTACCCGTAGCCCCCCAGGACCTGCACCCCTTCCACCGCGGCCCGCATGGTCGACATCCGAGGCGTACATCTTGGCCATGGCGGCTTCCTTTTCATAGGGCTTCTTGTGATCCTCCAGCCAGGCGGCCCGCAGGGTCAGGAGTTCGGCCGCATCCAGTTCGGTGGCCATGTCGGCCAGCTTCCACTGAATCGCCTGGAAGACGGAGATGGGCTTGCCGAACTGCTCGCGGGTCTTGGAGTATTCCAGCGCTTCTTCCAGCACCGCCCGCCCGATGCCCACCGCCTGGGAGGCGATCCCGATCCTGCCCGCCGTCCAGGGTCGTGAGCATCTGACGAAAGCCCTCGCCTTCCTGGCCCAGCAGCGCGTCGGCCGGTACCCGGGCATCCTCGAACACCAGTTCCGAGGTGCCGGAGGCCAGGATGCCCATCTTCTCCTCCACCCGGCCGACCTTGAAGCCCGCGGTGTTTTCCAGGTCCACCGCAAAGGAACTGATCCCCTTGTAGCCCTTCCCTTTCTCGGTGACCGCCGCGATCACCCCGTAGGCGGCCACGTTGCCGTTGGTGATGAACTTCTTCTCCCCGTTGATCACCCAGCCGTCGCCGTCCCGCACGGCGGTGGTGCGCATGCTGGCCGGGTCCGAGCCGGCGCCCGCCTCGGTCAGGCCGTAGCAGCCGATCTTTTCCCCGGCAGCGCAGGGGGTGAGGTATTTCTTTTTCTGATCGTGGTTCCCGTAGGCCATGACCGGAAAACAGTACAGGGAGTTGTTCACCGACATGATCACGCCGGTGGAAGCGCAGGCCTTGGAAACCTCGATCAGGGCCAGGGCGTAGCTCACGTTGTCCATGCCGCCGCCGCCGTACTCCTCGGGCACCGCGATTCCCATCATCTTGAGCTCGCCCAGCTGCTTGACGATCTCTGCCGGGTGCTGGTGGTTTCGATCCAGCTCGGCGGCCTTGGGCCGGATTTCAGTCTCGGCGAAACGGGCCGCCATCTCCCTCACCATCTGCTGCTCTTCGGTCAGCGCGAAGTCCATGGTCAGATCAGCTCCCCTTTGAATTCCGGTTTGCGTTTTTCAAGAAACGCCGACATCCCCTCTTTGGCATCCGGGCTGGCCATGCTCAGGGCAAAAGCGTCCGCCTCCAGGTAGCACCCGGAGCGCAGGTCCACATCCAGCCCGCGATCGACGCTGTGCTTGACGGCGCGCAGCGAGACTTTGCCCTTGGAGGCCAGCAGGCCGGCCGTCTTCATGGTTTCCTCCCACAGTTTCTCGGGCGGGAAGACCTTGTTCACCAGACCGATTTCCTTGGCTTCAGCGGCGCTGATCATCACTCCGCTCAGGCAGAGCTCCTTGGCCAGCGCTTTGCCCACCAGGCGCGCCAGGCGCTGGGTGCCGCCGAACCCGGGAATGATGCCCAGGTTGATTTCCGGCTGGCCGAACTTGGCCTTCTCGGAAGCGTAGATGAAGTCGCACGCCATGGCGATCTCGGTGCCGCCGCCCAGGGCGAACCCGTTGACGCAGGCGATCACCGGCACAGCCAGGCGCTCGAGACGGAACAGCACCTCCTGCCCGTCACGCGAAAAACGCCGGGCCTCAAGCGAGGTCAGATTCACCATGTGGGCGATGTCGGCGCCGGCCACAAAAGCCTTTTCCCCCTCGCCGGTGAGCACCAGCACCTTGACTGTGCTGTCCGCCTCGACCCGGTCCAGGGCATTCTTCACCTCCGCCAGCACCTGAGGGTTGATGGCGTTCAGGGCCTTCGGCCGGTTGAACTTGATGACCGCGACGGCGTCCTGTTTTTCGAAAATGATGTTCTCGTAAGCCATTGCCGCTTCCTCCTTCGAGCTTCCTCGCAAGCTGTCTATCCTACGGTTTCCAGCACGGCGGCCATGCCCTGACCGCCGCCGATACAGAGTCCGGCCAGTCCCAGTGCGTGCCCCTTGCGGCGCATCTCCCCCATCAGGGTGAGGATGATCCGCGCGCCGGTGCACCCGATGGGATGGCCGATGGAAACGCCGCTGCCGAGTACGTTGGTCTTCTCAGGATCGCATTTCAACTCGCGCATGCAGGCGATGGCCTGCGCTGCAAACGCCTCGTTCAGCTCGATGGCTCCGAAGTCCCCGATCTTGAGCCCTTCGCGGTCGAGGATCTTGCGCACGGCGGGGATCGGGCCGACGCCCATGTAGGCCGGGTCCACTCCCGCGGAAGCCCAGGCCCGCACCTTCACCAGGGGTTTCAAGCCGAGGTCCCGGGCCTTATCGGGGGTCATGAGGAGCAGCGCGGCGGCGGCGTCGTTGATGCCCGAGGCGTTCCCGGCGGTCACCGTGCCGTCCTTTTTGAAGGCCGGCCGGAGCTGGGCCATCTTCTCCACGCTGGTGTCCATGGGACGCTCATCGGTGTCAAAAACCAGGGGGTCTCCCTTGCGCTGGGGCAGAACGACCGGCACGATCTCCGGCCTGAACCACCCGGCTGCGATCGCCTGCCGGGCCCGCAGGTGGCTCAGCGCGCCCGAGTTCGTCCTGCTCCTGCCGGCTGATGCCGTACTTCGCGGCGATGTTCTCGGCGGTGAGTCCCATGTGATAGCCGTAGAAGATCTCGAACAGCCCGTCCAGGACCATCAGGTCGACCAGCTGGGTGTTGTTCATCCGGGCGCCCCAGCGGGCCGCGGGCAACGCATAGGGGATGAGGCTCATGTTCTCCATGCCGCCCGCCAGGATCACCTCCGCCTGCCCGCAACCGATGGCCTGGGCCGCCAGCGCCACGGCCTTCATGCCCGAGGCGCAGACCTTGTTCACCGTAAAGGCGCTGGTCTCCTTTGAGATGCCGGCCTTGACCATGGCCTGGCGGGCCACGTTCTGACCCTGCCCGGCTCCCACGACGTTGCCCATGATGACCTCGTCGATCTGGACCGGCTGGGCACCCTCATCATAGTCGTAGCTCTTCTTCTCCAGCTCGATTCGACCCAGGCCTTTCAACGCATCGGGCTCGAATCGGGTGAGCTCGGGGGAGGCCACCGGTTTCAACTTCGCCTGCTTGAGCGTTTCCCTCAGGACCAGCGCCCCCAGTTCAACCACCGGCGTTGATTGCAGGGTTCCACCGAAGGCCCCCACCGGGGTCCGCGCTCCGGAAACGATGACCACATCTCGCATGCCTAATCTCCTAATACCGCGTCTCACAAGTTCAGTGCCATAACCGGCAAGACGAAATCCGCAACGTTTGGCGGATACATGACCCACTTCCCGGAGACGCGGAAATCCAAAATCCAAATATCGAAACTCGAAACAAATTCGAATGACCAAAATCCAAATGATCAAAACCCTGAACTCAAGTCCCGCCGCTCTTGTTTGGAATTTTGAGCCTTGGGATTTTCATATTGTTTCGGATTTCGGATTTGGTGCTTCGGATTTTGGTCGGGGTTCAGCCCTCCAGAAAAAGGATATATGGCCAAAATCGATGACAGAACTTCCGCCTCGCGCTTCGACCCTTGCGCCCGTCTGACGCCCAACGCCAGAGGCCCGATATCTCCCCTGCGCCTCACGCTCCCGCGCAGCCAACCGGGCCTCTCATATATACGCCGGCGCCCTTGAAGTCAAGACAAATTGCCCCTTCGAATTGGCTTGACAAAACCCAGAAACTGCGGCTAATCAGGGACTTGAAACACGCCATCACGACAGCGAAAGGAAACGCCATGAATCCCATTGCCAAGGAGCTCAACCAGACTCTCCAACGGGCCAATCCCCACATCTTCGACATGCTGTCGGAGGTGGGCAGGAACCTGTTCTTTCCAAAGGGCATTCTTACCCAGGGCGCCGAGGCCAAGGAAAAGGCCCATCGCTTCAACGCCACGATCGGCATGGCCACCGAAAAGGGCCGCACCATGCATCTGCCCTCCGTCATGAGCGCACTGCAAGGCATGGAGCCCGAGGAGGCGCTCACCTATGCTTCCTCGTTCGGTCTCCTGCCGCTGCGGGAGGCCTGGCGGGATGCCCTGCTTCACAAGAACCCCTCCCTTAAGGACAGGAGCGTGAGCCTGCCCGTGGTCACCCACGCTATCACCCATGGTCTGAGCGTGGCAGCCGATCTGTGGGTGGACCCGGGCGACGTGCTCGTTCTGCCGGACAAGATGTGGGGCAACTACACCATGATCTTCTCGGTCCGCAAGGGGGCCCGGGTGGTGACATATCCGCTGTTCGACAGAAGCGGCCGGTTCAACCTGGAGGCCTTCGAGGCCTGCCTGACCGCCGAGGCCGAGCGGCACCGCAAGCTGCTCGTCCTGCTCAACTTCCCGAACAACCCGACCGGCTACACCCCCGGCGCCGCGGAGGCGGACGGCATCACCGGAATCCTGATCCGGCTGGCGGAGCAGGGCCGCCTGATCGTGGCGATCACTGACGACGCCTATTTCGGTCTGTTCTACGACGACCACGCCCTCAAGGAGTCCGTGTTCTCCCGCCTGACCGCCGCTCACCCCGGCATCCTGGCGGTAAAACTGGACGCCGCCACCAAGGAGGACTACGTGTGGGGGTTGCGGGTGGGCTTTCTGACCTACGGCGCCGTTTTTGACGGCGACCCGCGCGGCCCCTACGAAGCCCTGGAGAAAAAAACGGCCGGGGCCGTCCGCGGCTCCATCTCCAATGCCTCCCATCTCAGCCAGGAGATCGTGCTCAGGGCGTTGCGCTCCGGGAGCTACCAGGTCGAGAAACGGGATAAATTCCGGATCATGAAGGCCCGGGCCCTGGAGGTGAAACGGGTGCTGGCGGACACCAGGTACCGGGAGGCCTGGGAAGCCTATCCGTTCAATTCCGGCTATTTCATGTGCCTGCGGCTGAAACGGGTGGAGGCCGAACGGCTCCGGGTGCACCTGCTGGAGAAATACGGTATCGGCCTGATATCACTCGGCAGCACTGACCTGCGGGTGGCTTTCTCCTGCCTGGAGGAAGGGGACGTGCAGGAACTCTTCGACACGGTTCTGAAGGCCGAGCAGGAACTCGCCGCCTGACGCCTGACACCGGCCTTGCCCCCGCCTTCAGGGCGGGAAGCTTTTCCTCCGTTCCAAAAGCTCCCAGGCTGGTGTTTCTGACGACTTAATCTGCGGGGGAGTATTGCCCCCTCCCGCCGTCCGCCGCTGCCTTGCAGCGTCGGCGGGGGTTTCCCCCACTGATACGGCTGGAAACACGGCGCCCTCCCGCAAGTCAATGCGTAAAACCCGCCCGCGCGCTTCGGCCGACCGGCCGCCAACCAGTCTCTGTTTCCGCATTCCGCATTTCGCCTTCCGAATTGCGTTTACTGTTCCATGTCGAACTGCATGAACTGACCGGTCTTGGCGGCCTGGGGTGGCGGCGAGTATTCCCTGGGTTCGCTCCCGGCCTTGAAGGCCTGAAAGACGGTCTCCTCGGAGTGGGGTGCTGCCAACAGCCCGGTCTGGGCGTCGATCCTGGCAAAAGCGACTCCTTCCGGCACCGGGAAATCCCTAACCGGGGCCCCAGCCAGGATTTCCGACATGAAGTCGAGCCAGATGGGACTGGCGGCCCGGGAACCGGTTTCCCCCTTTCCCATGGGTTTCAGGTCGTCGTAACCGACCCACACACCGGCCAGCAGTTCGGGCGTGTAGCCGATGAACCAGGCATCGCGGAGGTCATTGGTGGTGCCGGTTTTCCCGGCGGCCGGCCGGCGCAGCGCCCGTATGCGCCACCCGGTGCCCTCCTGGATCACGGCTTTGAGGAGATCGGTGATCACATAGGCGGTCTCCCGTGACAGGACCTGGCGGTGCGCGGGCTGATTTTCCTCGATGACCTGGCCGTTGCGGTCGAGGATCTTCGTGACGAAGATGGGTTCGATCAGCATCCCGTCGTTGGCAAAGACGGCGTACGCCCGAGCGAGCTCCAGCAGAGAAAGGCCGGAGGAGCCCAGTGCGAGGGAGAGATCGGGGCTCAGTTCGGAGTCGATTCCGAGCATCCGGGCGTAGCGGATGGCCTGGGTGACGCCTATTTCCTTCAGGATTTTGACCGTGATGACGTTTCTGGAATCCGCCAGGGCCGTACGCAGCAGCGTCGGGCCGAAAAACCGGTCCTTGTAGTTTTTGGGTTTCCACACCTCGTCGTCATCGTTGGGGTCGGAGACATAGGGGGCGTCCATCAGCAGGGTCGCCGGGCTCATGCCGCCGTCGATGGCAGCGCTGTACACGATAGGCTTGAAGGCCGAGCCGGGCTGGCGCCGCGACTGGGTGGCCCGGTCGAACTGGCTGATGGCGAAGTCCCGGCCCCCCAGCATGGCTCTGACTTCCCCGGTTTCAGGGTCGAGCGCGATCAGTGCGCCCTGGATCTCGGGCTCCTGCTCCAGCGCCAGCTCCCAGGTATAGGGCGGCTTGCCCGGCCCCGTGATCCTGACCAGGATCACGTCACCGGTTCGGAGCGCCTCTGACGGCTTTTTCAGTTTGACCCGAAAGTAGGGCACCTCCGGATTCGGCTTTCGCGCCCAACTCATCTCCTCCAGCGGAAGCACCGCCTTTCCCTCCCCTACCAGCACCACGACCTGCTTGCGCCCGTCGTCCACCCCGAGCACCAGGCCTTCCACCACGCTACCCGTTCGGGGCGGGTTGACCGCGTATTCTTGGGACAGCGTGGCCTGGAAGCTCGGCACCTTCTCGGCGGAGATGTGGGCCCGGGGACCCCGGTAACCCTCCCGTTTGTCCAGCTCGGCGAGCCCCTTCAGCAGCGCCCGGCGTGCGGCCTCCTGAGCACCCAGGTTCACGGTGGTGTGCACCGTGAGCCCGCTGCGGTAAAGGGATTCCCGGCCGTATTTCGTGAGCAGGTATCTGCGCACGTGCTCCGTGAAATAAGGAGCCTTGGCAAAAGTGTTCTCGGCCGGGGAATCGAGCTTGATCTCCTCGTCCAGCGCCTCGGCGAACTCGGCCTCAGAGATGAATTCCTCCTGCAGCATACGCTCCAGCACGTAACTCTGGCGGGCCTTGGCTCGATCAAAATGGCTGACCGGCGAATACCTGGAGGGGGCCTGCGGCAGGCCGGCCAGCAGCGCCGACTCGGCAACGCTCAGTTCCCTGGCCGGCTTGTTGAAATAGGTGCGCGCCGCCGCCTCCACGCCGTAGGCGCCCTGGCCCAGATAGATCTCGTTCAGGTAGATCCTGAGGATCTCCTTCTTGGTGAGGTTCTTTTCCAGCTGAATCGACAGGATCGCCTCCCGCACCTTGCGGCGGTAGGTTCTCTCGCGCTCCTTCAGCAGCAGCGAGCGGGTGACCTGCTGGGTGATGGTGCTGCCGCCCTGCTCTATTCTGCCGGCCTGCAGGTTTTTGAGCATGGCGCGCAGGATACTCAGCAGGTCCAGCCCCTCGTGACTGAAGTAACGGGCATCTTCGGCCGCGACAAAGGCCTGGATCAGGTGCCGGGGGACTTCCTCGAGTGTCACCAGAATCCGCTTCTCCTCCCAGAACCTTCCGATGACCTTCCCGTCGGCGCTTAGAATCTCGCTGATCAGCGGCGGCCGATACTCCCTCACCTGGCCGATGTAAGGCAGGTTGCTGGACCACAGCTGCCAGAGATAGAAACCGAGGCCCGCACCCGCCAGCGTCAGAACCGCGCAGAGGAGCAGAAAGAGTTTCAGAAGGCGTCGCATGCCAGAGCCTTTCGATCCAGACTGCGGTACTGAACGGCCTCTGCCACATGGGGTCGGCCGATCTGCTCGCAGCCTTCCAGGTCCGCAATGGTGCGGGCGATCTTCAGGATCCGGGAGTGGGCCCGGGCGCTCAGCCCGAATTTCTCCATGGCCTGCTCCAGGAGTTCGCCGGACCCCGCGTCGATCCGGCAGAAACGCCTGATCTGGCGGCTGTTCATCCGTGCGTTGACATGAATGCGGTCCCGGGCGAACCTCTGCCGCTGCACCTCCCGGGCCCTCAGCACCCGCCCCTGGATTTGGGTCGAAGAGGCCCCCCCCGACTGGGAGGAGAGGTCCTGGTAGCCGACCCGCGGGATCTCCAGGTGGATGTCGATGCGGTCCATCAAAGGCCCGGACACCCGGCTTCGGTAGCGCCGGATCTGGGGCCAGGAGCAGGAGCAGTTCCTTTTCGGATCCGTCAGGAAGCCGCACGGACAGGGATTCATGGCGCCTACCAGCATGAACTCGGCCGGGTAGGTCACCGTGGTGTTGGCCCGTGAAATGGTGACATGCCCGTCCTCCATCGGCTGCCGCAGAACCTCCAGCACGTTCTTGCGGAATTCCGGCAGCTCATCCAGGAAAAGCACGCCGTGGTGCGCCAGGCTGACTTCGCCCGGCTTGGGGTTCTGGCCGCCGCCGATCAGGCCGGCGTCCGAAACGGTGTGGTGAGGGGCCCGAAAAGGGCGGCAGGTGATCAGTCCCTGTCCCCGGGGCATCAGTCCGACCACGCTGTAGATCTTGGAGGTTTCCAGGGATTCTTCAAAACCCAGCTCCGGTAGAATCGTGGGCAGGCGCTTGGCCAGCATGGTCTTGCCCGAGCCCGGCGGGCCGATCATGATGAGATTGTGTCCACCGGCAGCCGCCACTTCCATCGCCCGCTTGGCGTTCTCCTGGCCGCGGACATCGTTGAAATCCACCTCGGGGTCCGCTCCCCCGCGGCCTTTCCGCGGGGGCAGTGAAACGGGGCTGTCGCTCTCCGTCCCTCGCAGAAGGCCGACCACCTGCGACAGGCACCGCACGGCGTGGACACTCACTCCCTCCACCACCGCCGCTTCGGAAGCGTTCTCTTCCGGCAGGTACATCCCCTGCAGCCCAAGGTTCCGGGCGGCGATGGCCATGGGCAGCACGCCCCTGACCGGCCGGATGAGGCCGTCCAGGGCCAGCTCCCCCAGGAAAAGATTGCCGGCGCAGGCACCTGGATCCAGCAGCCCGGTAGCCGCCAGGATGCCCAGCGCCATGGGCAGATCGAGCGCCGTTCCCTCCTTGCGCGTGTCGGCCGGCGCGAGGTTCACCGTGATTCGGTCGGCGGGAAAGCGGTAGCCTGAGTTCTTGATCGCCGCCTTGACTCGCTCCTTGCTTTCGCGCACGGCCCCTTCGGCCAGCCCGACGGTGGCGAAGGCCGGGAGGCCCGGCGAGATGTCGACTTCCACCTCTACGGCATAGGCATCGATGCCCACGACGGCACTGCTGAGGATCTTGGCGAGCACAGGGAAATCCCCAAAAGGAATTGGACCGAAGGGTTTTGTATTTACACCTAGCATAGGGGCGTGTATAATTCAAAGTTTATTTTGTTTCACCCATTGGAGCCTTCGCTGTTCCGGCTCAAGAGCCGGCCTGTCGGGGATTCCAACACCTTAGACTACCTACACCGAGCAAACAGGAGAACACAATGGCGCGCATCACCGTGGAAGATTGTCTGAAACAGGTGGACAACCGCTTTGCCCTCATCCATTTGGCGGCCAAACGGGTCAGAAACCTCAGAAAGGGGGCCGAACCGCTCGTGCTTTCCAAGAACAAGGACGTTGTGGTCGCCCTGCGGGAGATCGCCGCCGGCAAGGTTTTTCAGGCCAAAGAAGCGCCCCCAGCAGCCCTTGACCCGGCAGCGGAGGCCGCCGAACCGCAGGCGCTGGCCGAGCCGGCCGCGGAGGATGTCCAGGCTGCCGAGGCTGCCGGGCAAGAATCGGTGCCCGAAGAGTAGGCGATGTACCGGCGCGACTATTATGACATCCTGAGTGTTTCCCGGGATGCGGGGGCCGAGGAGATCAAGCGGGCCTACCGCAAGCTTGCGCTCCAATACCACCCGGACCGCAACCCGGGCGATCATGAGGCCGAGGAGCAGTTCAAGGAGGCCGCCGAGGCGTACGAGGTTCTGCGGGATTCGGAAAAAAGGCAGATCTACGACCGCTTCGGCCACGCCGGCCTGGAAGGTCGAGGATTTACCGGCTTTCGGGGGTTTGAGGACATCTTCTCGAGCTTCGGTGATATCTTCGAAGATTTTTTCGGTTTCGGCAACCGCCGCGGCCGAACCCGGGCCCGCGGGGGTGCGAGCCTGCGCTACGATCTGGAAGTGACCCTTGAAGAAGCCTTCAGCGGCAAGGAACAGGAACTGACCTTTGACCGTTGGCAGGCCTGTGATCAGTGCCGTGGGTCGGGGCTGGCGCCGGGCAGTTCCCTTCAGACCTGTTCCACCTGTCGCGGGAACGGCCAGGTGGTCCGCTCCCAGGGATTTTTCCAGATCAGCACCACCTGCCCGGCCTGCCAGGGCGAGGGGCGCATCGTCTCGGATCCCTGCAAGGGGTGCGGCGGAGCCGGAAGAGTCAAGGCTGAACGAAAAATCATGGTCAGGATCCCGCCCGGGGTGGACAACGGCTCCCAACTCCGGCTGCGGGCCGAAGGCGAACCCGGGGAGCACGGGGGCCCGGCCGGGGACCTGATCGTGGTCATCCACGTGAGACCCCACGACTTCCTGGCGCGGGAGGGCGACGACCTGATCTGCGAAGTTCCCATATCCTTTGTCCAGGCCGCCCTGGGGGATATCATCCCGATTCCCGTGATCGGCGAAGAGGAACCCTTCAGCCTCGAAATTCCCGCCGGAACCCAGCCCGGCGAGGTCCTCAAGATCCGCGACAGGGGCATGCCGAGCCTCAGAAACCGCAACTCCCGGGGGGATCTCTACGCGAAAATCGCCGTCAAGATCCCAACCCGGCTGAACGAGCGGCAGAAAGAGCTGCTGCAGGCCCTGGCCGACTCCGAGGGGGTTGCGCTGAGCGCAAAGAAGAAGCCGCCGAGCCTGTGGAAGAGACTCAGCAAATAGGCGGGCCAATGGGGAGCCTGAGACTTTGAGGCTTGCAATCACCCTCGTGGGTGGGTATAAAAGATAATTTATTTAAGAAGGAGCGTAAACAGCAAGCCATGTTGAGCAAGACAAAGACCGAGTACTTCAGGCAGATGCTGACGGAGCGGCTCGAGGGGCTTCTCGAGGAAGCCAACCGGACGGTCAGCGGAATGACGGATCAAGGCGACAACTTTCCCGACCCCACCGACCGGGCGTCGATGGAGTCGGACCGCAATTTCACCCTGCGCATCCGCGATCGCGAGCGGAAGTTGATCAGCAAGATCCAGGAGGCCCTCTACCGCATCGAGGAAGGCACCTTCGGCATCTGCGAAGATTGCGGCGAGGAGATCTCCGCCCAAAGGCTCGAGGCCCGGCCGGTCACCACCCTGTGCATCGACTGCAAGAAGCGGCAGGAGAACGACGAAAAGGTCAGGGGGCTCTAGTCCGCGCGGGCCTTACGCTCGAACTCCAGGTTTCAGCCGGTGCAGGGGGATGCCCGGCTGTTTTTTTCCTCGCCGCTCACCCGATTTCAACCCGACCCCTGTCCATGCCGGCGGCCGGGGGCAGGACCCGCGCATGACAAAAGCCGAAACACCTGAAGCACCTGCCCCAAGAGGGCCTGTCAGGGCTTTCGAAAGCGTCATCACCACCCACATGAACGCGGATTTTGACGCCCTGGCCTCCATGATCGCCGCGCGCCGCCTCTATCCGGAAGCCGCTCTGGTTTTCCCCGGATCGCAGGAGCGAAACCTGCGGAACTTCTTCCTCCACTCCCTCTCCTACCTCTTTGATTTCACCAAGATCCGGCAGGTGGAGCTGGGCGACGTCAAACGCCTGATCCTGGTGGACACCCGCCAGAAAAGCCGCATCGGGAAGTTCGCCGACCTGGTGGGCCGGCCCGGGGTCGAAATCCACATCTACGATCATCACCCGGCCTCCGATGACGATGTGGCGGGGACCGTGGAGATGATCCGCCCGATCGGCTCGACCACCGCGCTGCTCACCTTGCTGATCCAGGAACGCGGCCTCCCGGTTTCAGCCGAAGAAGCCACCATCATGTGCCTCGGTATCCACGAAGACACGGGATCCTTCACCTTTTCCTCCACCACCGCCGAGGACTACCGCGCGGCCGCCTGGCTGACCGCGCAGGGGGCCGATCACAACCTGATTGCCGACATGCTCACCCGGGAGTTCACGGCGGAACAGGTGGGGCTCCTCAACGAACTCATCCAGTCCGCGACCCGGCGGGATGTCAACGGTGTGGAAATCGTCTTCGCCAAGGTGATCCGCGAAGATTACGTGGGCGATTTCGCCGTTCTGGTCCACAAGCTCATGGAAATGGAGAATCTGGATGTGGTCTTTGCCATGGCCCAGATGGAGGACCGCATCTACCTGGTGGCCAGAAGCCGTAAAGCGGAGGTGAACGTCGGTCAAATCGCCCTGGCCCTGGGGGGCGGAGGCCACCCGCAGGCGGCCTCCGCAACGCTCAAGAAGCAGACGATGAACCAGGTGGAGCAACACCTGCTGGCGCTGCTGCACGAACGGATCGATCCCAGCAAGCTCGCCCGCGACATGATGTCCTCGCCGGTGATTCAGGTTCTGCCCGAGGACTCGGTCAAACAGGCCGCCCAGCTGATGACCCGCTACAACATCAATGTCCTGCTGGTCATGGACCGGCAAGGGGCCCTGAAAGGCTACGTGACCCGTCAGGTGGTGGAGAAGGCCCTTTTCTTCGGGCTGGACGAAATCCGCGTCGGCGAGTACACCAATATCGAATTCGCCTCTGTCGGGCCCGACACCCCGCTGAGCAAAGTCCAGGAACTCATCATCCGCGAAAAACTGCGCATCCTGCCCGTGGTGGAAAACGACAAGGTCCTGGGCGTCATCACCCGGACGGATCTGCTCACCATCCTGGTGGGCGAGCCGCTTATCCCGGAGGGCCCGGGGGACCCTCAGAGCGGCGCCTATGTTGTCAGGAAAAAGAACACGGTGGCCCTGCTCGAAGAGCGGCTTCCCAAGGGGATCACCGGGCTCCTGAGACGGCTCGGCGGGGTGGCGGACGCCCTGGAATACAACGCCTACCTGGTGGGCGGACTGGTCAGGGACGTCCTGCTGAAGCGCGAAAACCTGGATGTGGACATCGTGGTGGAGGGCGACGGCATCCGGTTCGCCCATGAATTCGCCGAGCGCTACGGTGGCCGGGTGCGGGACCATCGCAAGTTCGAAACCGCCGTCATCATCCTGCCGGACGGGTTCAAGGTGGACGTAGCCACCGCCCGGATGGAGTACTACGAGGCGCCGGGCGCACCCCCGATCGTGGAAACCAGTTCTCTCAAACTGGATCTCTACCGGCGCGATTTCACCATCAACACCCTGGCCGTAAAGATCAACAGCCGGCATTTCGGGACCCTCATCGATTACTTCGGCGCCCAGAAAGACCTCAAGGACCGGATCCTGCGGGTGCTCCACAACCTGAGTTTTGTGGAAGATCCCACTCGAGTGTTTCGGGCTGTGCGTTTCGAACAGCGCTTCGGGTTCAAGATCGGCAAGCTCACCCTGGCCCTCATCAGAAACGCCGTCCGCATCAACTGCTTTCGGGACGTAGCCGGCCACCGGCTCTTCCTCGAGCTCAAGCTGATCCTCAGGGAACAGGACCCGCTGGGCGCCATCCGGCGTCTGGCGGAACTGGACCTGTTGCAGTTCATCGGAACCGGGCTCCGGTGGGACGAAGCCCTCGCCGCTCTGCTGGAGGAAATCCGGGAGGTCGTGACCTGGTACCGCCTGCTCTACCTGGAGCAACCGCTCGATCCCTGGAAGACCTACTGGCACGGACTCACTTCCTCCCTGGACCCGGCCGGCCTGTCACGCCTGGCCAGCCGCCTGGGAATGCTGGACCGCGAAAACCGGCGGATGATCACCCAGCGCGAAAACGAGTCTGAAATCCTGGACCGCCTTTACAGTTTCCGGGGCGATGACTTTCAGCTCCACCAGCTTCTGGCCCATTACGACACCGAAACCCTGCTCTATTTTATGGCAAGAGCGGGCAACGAAAAGATGAAGCGCCACATCTCCCTGTATTTCACCAAGCTCAAGGGCACCCGCATCCAGCTCCGGGGGGATGACCTGCGTCGTATGGGCTACCGGCCCGGACCGCTTTTCCGGGATATTTTCGAGCGCCTGCTGGCAGCCCGGCTGAACCGGCAGGTGCAGACCCGGGATGACGAGATCCTTTTCGTGAAACGACATTTCCCCCAGCCGCAGCACGGGCGCTCCGGCCCGGAAACGGAAGCCGGACACCGTCCGACCGCCTCCTGAGGCAGGAGACGGAAACCACCAAGGAGTCACGCTACATGGCGACAAAGAGAATCGTGAGCGGAATGCGGCCGACCGGACGGATGCACCTGGGACACGTTCATGGTGCACTGCTGAATTGGAAAAAACTGCAGGAGAACTATCGAGTGTTTCTACTTCATCGCGGACTGGCACGCCCTGACCAGTGAGTACGATCACCCCGGGGTGATCGGCGAAACCACCTACGAAATCATCACCGACTGGATTTCCATCGGGCTCGATCCGGAACGCTGCGTCTTTTTCATTCAGTCCCGGATCCCGGAACACGCCGAGCTGCATCTGATCTTTTCCATGATCACCCCCCTGCCCTGGCTGGAGCGCAACCCCACCTACAAAGAGCAGCTGAAGGAGCTTACGAACCGGGATGTCTACACCTATGGTTTCCTGGGCTATCCGGTGCTGCAGGCCGCCGACATCCTGATGTACAAGGCCAACGGAGTGCCGGTGGGGGAAGACCAGGCGCCCCACGTGGAGCTCACCCGGGAGATCGCCCGGCGCTTCAACCACCTCTATGGGGACGTGTTCCCGGTGCCGGACCTGCTGCTGACGCCTATGGCCAAGCTGCTGGGGATCGACCGGCGCAAGATGAGCAAGAGCTACGGCAATGCCATCTTCCTGACCGACAGCGATGAGGAAATCCAGCGCAAGGTTTCCCAGATGATCACCGACCCCCAGCGGGCCAGACGCTCAGATCCCGGTAGACCGGAGATCTGCAATGTCTACGCCTTTCACGAGATCTACACCGAGACGGAAACGGTGGAACGGATCGAACGGGAATGCCGCAGCGCCGCCATCGGGTGCGTGGAGTGCAAGGGGCTGATGGCCGCCAGCCTGTGTAAGGGCCTGGGGCCGGTGAGGGGCCGCCGGAAGGAACTCGAGGCCGATCCCGAGCGGGTCAGGGACATCGTCTCTGAAGGGAATCGCCGGGCCGGTGCCTTTGCCCGCGAAACCATGGCCGAAGTTCGGGAAGCCGTCAAGATCTGACAGCCGGCGGCCGACGCTCGCCCAGGCAGCGCAGGGACATGGACTACGAATACGAAGTCAAGCTCGGGATATTCGAGGGTCCGCTGGATCTTCTCCTGCACCTGATCTACAAGAACGAGGTGGACATCTTCGATATCCCCATCGCCTCGATCACGGATCAGTACCTGGAATACCTGGACCTGATGAAGGCGCTGAACATCAATGTGGCCGGGGACTTTCTCCTCATGGCCGCCACCCTGGTGCACATCAAGTCCCGGATGCTGCTTCCGGGCGCGGAAGGGGGCGAGGAGGAAGACGATCCGCGCCTGGAGATCACCCGGCCCCTGCTCGAGTATATGCGGATCAAGGAAGCGGCCCAGGCCCTCGACGAGCGGGAAATCCTGGAGCGGGACGTTTTCGGCCGCAGGCCGTCAAGCTGCCCTGGACGAAAGCCTGAAGGAAGAAGAACCTCAGCTGGAGATCTCCCTGTTTCAGCTCATCGACGCTTTCAGGCAGGTGCTGGAGCGCAGCATACCCGGTACCGGGCTTCGGGTGCGGTTCGAAAAGTGGTCGGTCAAGGACAAGACGGCCGTGATCCTGGAGCGCCTCAGGGAAGCGGGCATGCTCTTTTTCAGTGAGCTCTTCGACGAAGATCGGGTTCTTGCGGAATACATCGTCACCTTCCTGGCCCTGCTCGAACTGGTGCACCTCGGGCTGGTGACGGTGTTTCAGCCCGCCGATGAAAGCGATATCCGTCTCATTCCGTCCTTCAGGGGGGCTGCCGATGGCGAACGACAGGACGCTTAGGCTCGTCGTGGAGGCGCTTCTCTTCTCGTCGGAAAAGCCTCTCTGCGCAAAAGACATCCAGCTGTGGATCCCCGAACGCTCCGCCGCCGAGATCACCCGGGTGCTGGGGGAGTTGCGGGATGAATACGAGACGCTGCAACGGAGCTTTCATCTGAAAGAGGTGGCCGAAGGGTTTCAGTTCCGCACCCGGGCGCAGTACGCCCCCTACGTCCAGACGATGATGCGCAGCTCACCCAACCGCCTGTCCCGGGCCGCGCTGGAGACCCTGGCCATCATCGCCTACAAACAGCCGGTTCTGAAGCAGGAAATCGAGAAGCTGCGGGGGGTGGACGTGGGGGGCATCCTGCGAACCCTGCTGGAGAAAGACCTCATCCGCATCGTGGGCCGCAAGAACCTTCCCGGCCGGCCCCTCATCTACGGCACCACCCGGAAATTCCTGGAGGTTTTTGACCTCAAGGATTTGGAATCGCTACCCAAACTGAAGGAAATCAAAGACCTTGGCACCCAAGCAGAGGAAGGAACGGCGGTCGGCGGCGAAGCGGATTCCCAGCGGGAGGAGCCGGCCCGAGACGAGGAAAGCACCGGCTCCGGAGAGCCCCGTAACCGAAACCTCTTCGAGGCTTAACCACCTCCTCAGCTCGGCCGGCCTGACCTCCCGCCGCAAGGCGGACGAACTGATCCGCGCCGGGCGCGTGCAGGTGAACGGTCGCGAGGTGCGCGAACCCGGTTTTAAGGCCCGCCGGGGTATCGACCACATCACCGTGGACGGCCGGCCTCTGCCGGCGCAGCCCCAACGCGTCTACCTGATGCTGAACAAGCCCTTTGGCGTGATCTGCTCCCTGCGTGACCCGCAGGGCAGACCCACCGTCGCCGATTTCCTGCAGGAGGTCCCGGAGCGGGTCTATCCGGTCGGGCGGCTGGATTTCGACTCGCTCGGCATGGTGCTCCTGACCAACGACGGGGAATGGGCTCACCGGCTGATGCATCCGCGCTACCGGATACCCAGGACCTACAAGGTGACCGTGGCGGGCAAGATCGGCGAACTGGCCCCCGAACTGCTGAGAAAAGGAGTCCCCCTGGAGGAAGGCGACCTCTGCCGCGCCAAAGTGAGTGTGCTGAAGCGTGACGAGGCGCGGAGCCTCCTCAGGATGACGATCGCCGAGGGCAAGCGGCGCCAGATCCGGCGCATGCTGGAGGCGGTGGGTCTGCCGGTGATCCAGCTGGTGCGGATCGGCTTCGGCAGCCTGCAGCTTGGCAGGCTCAGGGTGGGCGAATACCGGTACCTGGAACCCGCCGAAGTGGACAGCCTCAGAAAAACGGTGCGCCTGGCCTGATTTTTCGGTTTACAAACACGCCGCGCTGTACTAGAAGACAAATTGAGCTTGGGCGGTTAACTCAGCGGGAGAGTGCCATCCTCACACGGTGGAAGTCGAAGGTTCAAATCCTTTACCGCCCACCACAGAATTCAAGCACTTACGGGTCGCTTCGGCGGCCCGTTGGTGTTTCTTGCTGCCATCCCGGTACCGTTGCTCACCGAAGATAGCGTCTTTTGACCTGCAAGCTGCCCTTCTGAGGACTCATCAACGGCGAGGTCTTGCCGCGACTTGACATTTTGCTATGTTCCTGTATAATCTAAACTTAATATTACTGATTTCAGCTAGCCTTTATCCTTATTTTTGCCTTTGTCTATGCGGATGTCTGTCTGATGGACACAATCGATTGGATTGAAACCAACCTTCGGCGGTCGGCCGGCCGAGACACTCTCAGCCGCCTGAGCCGTTTCAAGAGCACCGCGGCCGTGGCCACCATCTCTCGTCGCGAGCGGGCGATCCCCTACTGGCCCTTGCAGCGGATTAAGGAATTGCAGCGCTGCCGCATCCGGTCTGTGCTGCAGCATGCGCAGACGACGGTCCCCTTCTACCGAGACCTCTTCCGGAAGAAGGGATGGCGTATCGAGCAGTTCATTTCAGCAGCGGACATCAACCGGCTGCCGATGATCGATGGACTCGCACTGGCGGAGGATCCCATGAGGTTTGTCTCGGATCCCTATCGGAAGGAGGGACGGGAGGTCTTCAAGACCAGCGGATCCACTTCCGGTTTGCGCAAGCCGATATTCTGGGATCACGCTTCGCTGCTTCTCCGGGCGGCGCGCGGGGAACGAGACCGCGTGGTCATCGCTAAATTGGCGGGCGAACCCTGGTACCAGGTCATGATCCGCGAGTTTCTCACCAACGAATTCCGTCACTCCCTCGCCCGCTGGACGGGGGTGAACACGCACGATCATCAGCGCCTCCTCATCCTCCCCGCCGACTTCTCGAGCCGTACCCAACGCACGATCTATAGCGAACGCACCCTTATACCGCGCCGACCCGTGCACTACCACCACCTGCCCCCCACCGTCCCTTTCAAAGTGGCGGCGGCTCATATCGAAGCCATCCGGCCGCGTGTGGCGTTCTCTTTCGGGTCCTATGCGGATCAGTTCTTTCACTACCTGGACGCATCTGGAGCAAGAATTCCTCTTCCACGCTTATGGGTCTATTTGGGCGATCGAATCTCGCCCGATGGCCGGGCGCTTGCCGAGAGAATGGGCTGCGCGGTCTATTCCGTCTATGGAGCCATGGAGGCCGGCACCATCGGTTTCCAGTGTGAGCAACGCGACGGCTTCCACTTGAATATCGATCTCTGCTTGGTGCGGATCGTCGACGAAGAAGGTCAAGACGTGCCCCCCGGCGAATCCGGCAATATCGTTATTTCCCCGCTTGACAACCGTGCCATGGTATTGCTCAACTACCAGATCGGCGACCGCGCCAGCCTGTCCACTGAACCGTGCCCGTGCGGACGAACCCTGCCGCTGCTGGCCCGCCTTGAGGGAAGACACTCAGAGATCATTCAGCTGGCCGACGGCCGGGAACTGTCCTCCCTTGCCATTGAAGCGCTATTTGGTTTATCTTTGCGTCGGACTGTCAAGGCCCAGATTGAACAGACTGCCCCCGGCCGTCTGTGCTGGCGAATTATCCCCTTCGATAAAGACGACAGGGATCAATTGAGGGAGGCGATCATCCGGCGGGGACAACATGTTCTGGGATCCGACACTACCCTTACGGTGGAGTTTGTGGAGGAGATATCGTTGACCTCTGCCGGAAAATTCCCGAGAGCGGTGGTGCCCCCGGATCAACGCGGAACAAGAGTGTAGGATGCGGTCTAGATCTCTTTCCCTTCAATCCTCTTCAAGTTACTGGGACAAACTCGGTGGTGAATGGGCAAAACAGGGTCGGGATGCCCTCTGGCGTTCGTACTGCGACGCCCGAAAAAACGCCTTGCTATCCCGATGGCTCCCTGGCACAAGAGACAAACGTCTCCTGAAGACGGACACGTTCGATGAAGCGGTTGCGGCTAGCCTGTACCCGAAACTTCGCCTGCACGCCCGCCACCTAATTGGGATCGATGTTTCGCCAGTGATCATCCAGGCCGCCCAAACCCGTTATCCCGAATTCGATATTCTGCAAGCTGACATTCGCTCCCTGCCCTTTGTGGATGGCTATTTTGATGTCGTCCTATTCTTTCCAACCCTTGATCATTTTGATTCCCGTGACAGCATCAGCCAGGCATTAGAGGAACTGCATCGCGTACTGGCGACCAAAGGGGCTTCTACTCATCACCCTGGACAACGCGATGAACCCAACTGTGGCCTTCCGCAATCAGCTGCCGTACGATCTGGTACACCGCCTTGGACTTGTTCCTTATCACGTGGGGAAGACCTGCGGCGCCCGCGCCTTGACCAGGCTACTCTCCTCCAACGGCTTCAGAATTCACCGGCTCACCTATGTGGAACATTGCCCGCGAATGCCGGCGGTACGAATCGCTAGGGTTCTCACGCGCTTCAACAGCACGCGAGCCTCAGGAGTATTTTTTCGCGTTCTGGATAGATTCGAACGCTCTCGAGCACTGGCCCACCCGGGCCCAAACGGGCCACTATGTGGCTGCCCTTGTCACCAAGCCATGAAGGTGCTTCTCTACCTATGCTTATGGGTTGGGATGGGCGGCGTCCTGCTTGCCGCCACCACCCTGTGGCGAATGATCCGGGCCGGCCGCCCCACACCGCTGGCAAAGGCCGACGCGATCTTGGTATTTGGTGCCGCGCTTTGGCTGCAGACGCCCAGCCACACCCTGGCACGGCGAACAGAAAGAGCCGCTCGGCTGTACGCTGAAGGGTGGGCGCCCACGATTCTCTGCTCGGGAGGATTGAGCTCTGGAAAGTCCGAAGCGTTTGTCATGCGCGCCCTTCTCCTAGGACAGGGTGTGCCTGCCGACGCCGTTATCCCCGACGACGGCGGCGTCTCAACTCGGGAGGCGATTCGGTCCGCTCGCAGGTTTGGGCAGGGAGCTTGGCGACTTGTGATCGCAGTGAGCTCTTCCTATCATATGTACCGGATCGGCCGGGAAGCGCGCCGTCAGGGCCTTAAAATCATTCCCTGCCCAGCGCTTCGACTGGAGCTTCGCGAGTGGCGGCAGTTTGTCTTCTTTGGGCGGCAGTATCTTCGCGAGTTGACGGCGTCGGCAGCCTATGCGGCTACCGGGCATCTGGAGCGTCTATGGCGTGGCCGCTGGGGGAGAAAGACCTGCTGGGCACTACACCAGGTGACTGCGCGGCTGAAGTCCCTGCTCGGGGAGGCGGATGCGGTGGCTGCCGCAAGTGAAGCGATTTCCTACATGATCAAGAAACGGGTGGTCGGTTTCTCCGATACCAATACCGTCCTGACGCCTGCCGCCGGATTGAGCCGGCCGGTTGAGGGAGTCCTCGGCGATCGCTTCGGGCTACGCCACAACCGCCTCCATGCTGGGGTCGATTTCAAGGCCGCATATGGCTCGCCGGTGGTGGCAGCCGCAGCCGGCCAAATCCTCTTTGCGCGAAGGCTTGGCCCCTACGGAAACCTGGTGGTGATACACCATGGAGGCGGGCTGGCCACCGTCTACGCGCACCTGGCCGGGTTCGTGGTCGCTGATCATGAGGGAATTGCGGAAGGGCAACTCATCGGTTTCCTGGGCATGACCGGTCGCAGCTACGGACCGCACCTCCACTTCGAAGTCCGGGTCCATGGTAGCCCCGTGGAGCCGCTGGTTTATCTTGCCAAACAAGACGACTGCGCCCCTCCCCGCTCGGCTTGAGGTATCTGCTGTTTTTCTGTTCTTGCATCACCTCCAGCCCGTGCGAGCGAGTTCTCCGCTCTTCCGTAACTGGAATTGCACCGAGTGTAACCTTGACAGGACCGGGAGACCGGCGAGTCGGGCGCAAAGCCTCTTTCCACCCATGTTTTTGCCTCTGAATGAAGGGTATCTGATGGGCGGTAAGCCCCGCTCAACGCGCCAAGGCCCCCAGCATTCACAGGTTTCCTTGACTTCGGCAGACAGACAGGCGACAAAACCGCCAGGGGCAGCCGTCTCGAGGAGATGGGGCCTGTTTTGGTTAATCCTATTCATGGATCCCAAGGAGGAGAGAAATGAAAAAAAAGAGCACGATCGGGTTGTTTCTGGCACTGCTGCTCTTTGTGGGCGCGGCCACGATCGGGGAAGCCTCGGCTGGCGATTTCCCCAGCGTTCTGTGGCTGCAGGCGAGCACGGATGGAGAGGTGGAGGATGTCTTTGTCCTGCTAGCGTTTGATGACAAGACTTTCAGCCGGGCGAGCGTGATACTACTGGGAACCGCATTCAAACAGCTCCTGCTCTTGATCCCCTCCTGGCTGTCTTCTTTGACGGGCGATGACCCGAGCTGCGCTGGATTCGACGTTTCGAGTCTCAAACTCCTGTTCCTGACGTTGCCGGAGCTGGAAGGTCTGAAAATCGAAGGAGTGAACACCGGCGACGCGGACGCCCTGGACGCCCTTCTCCGCGGATTAGGCACAGGAATCAACTATATTAAACTGAAACTGACCAAATTGGTCATGGATACAGTGCTGGGTGGGGCTGCCATCCGGGTTGACATCTTACGTGCCGTCCGTGGGCACCACCGCGCTGGCAAGCCTTGTCATCCCGGAGAACTTCATGGCCGGCCTGCTCCCGCTCCTCATGGGCGGCGGGATCTAGGACGTCTGGCGGAACCTGCCGGCTCAGAGCATCCCAGTTTCCGCATAGAACCGCTTCGCCCTGGGCAGGGACAGCAGCGGGGTATGGATCTGCCACACAACCGTTCCCGGCGGGCTGTTGGCCTCTAGAAAGGAGCAGCCGTCCTCGGTGGCCACCAGGTCCCATCCGAGGTAGGGAGCGCAGGGGACATGCGTTGCGGCTTTCAGCACCAACCGCTTCACTTCCTCCCAATGGGGTACCGTAACCCCGGCAATGGGTTCACCGCTTTCCGGATGCTGTTGGTGCCAGCACACCTCGCCGTTCTTCGCCAACCTGCCGCCGGGCCCCAACATACCGCTTTCAAGGTCGATCCTGGCCGCTAGTCCACCGGCGCCTGCATGAAAATTATCAACCGGGAACGATCTGCCGCTTCCGATCCGATGGGAAGCCACCGCGATGAAAGGACGGTTCTCAGAGCTGTCCCACATTGTGAGGATGCGCATCGTGTTCGTCGCCCGCGGGTACATACGTTCCGCATAGGCCGCCTGGCGGGCAAATGCCATGACCAGGTAGGATTGCAGGCTCTCCAGCAGACGCTCGATCTCCGAAAGCGCAAACGGCCTGTCATTGACCAGAGTAAGACCCTGCGTCTTCCTGAGAAAGAAGATCCCCTGGCCGCCGCTGCCTTGGACAGGCTTGAACACCAGGCATTCCTCTTCCTTCAGCAGGGTCTCGATCGGAAGTCTGTCGGCTGAAAGGACCGGGTCATGCGCGAGAAGCAGCACCTTTCGGGAATCCAGGTAGGCGAGCACACGGGGGGTTGGAATGCCAATCCGCTCCATGCTTTGAGCAAACAGCAGCTTGTTGTTGATCGCCTGGGCGTCGGGGTTCCTCAGCAGGTAGTTCATGTCTGCAAAGTCCCTGAGATACAGCCGCGGATCCCCCTTGGCAAGCTGGCAGGCACTGTAGGACAGGCACAGGAACCCTGCGCGCCAAGCCTTCAGCTTGCGCGCAAGCGGGTAGCGAAAGGGGCACTTCCTTTCCGCAGAGTAGAACAACAGCAGGCGCCGCAAAGCTGTCAGCCGCTCCTTCAACGCGTACTCGGGAGTGCGTCTACCTCGCCTTGCCGGAACTATGCCGCAGAGACTTGATGCAGAAGACATCAAACGGTTCCCCTTGATCTGAAAAAAGTCGTCAAATCACGACCCGCAGGCCGTCCCATCCCCTCTCCAGCATCCCGCATCGCTCGCAGTTGCTCATCACGCTGTCGCAGGCCTCGACATCACACCTGAGCGTCCGGCCGCTCAAAGCCAGGCTGATCCGATCAAGGCGCTGACTGGTACGGCCCTTTACAAGAATGAGATCCCCCGCCCGCATATCCTGCTCGAGAATTCTCACCGCCTCACCCACGCTTCTGCCGGCGAAAACGAGTTCGGAGCGGGGGAACCCCCGCTCCCTGGCCCCCGAGGCATAAGAGCGGAAGGCCTTCTTGCTGCAAACGAAGATCGCGCGCGAGGCGGCTTCCGCAATGCGGCCGCCTATCCGCCGGCGGATCGGACCCACCGCTCCGGGAGGTTCCGAGATCTCGCCCAACACGAGCAACTTCCGGGCTGCCGGGATTCGGGCAAAAAGATCCAGGGCGGCGTCGATCGTTTCGAGAGTGGACTTGAATTCGTCCCGCAGGAGAAGCGCGCCGCCGCTCAGGCTGACGGGCTGCAGGCGTCCGGGTGCGGGGGCAAGCTGGGAAAGCCGATCCAACGCCTCTGCCGGCGGCACCCCGAGCACGCCGGCAACCGCCGCCGCCGCCAGAATCGGATAGACCATTTTTTCTCCCACGAGCCTCGATTGCACCGGGTACTCTTTGCCGCCGGCATGAAGGGTGAACCGGCTCCCGTTCGGCCAGTCAAGCACCAAGTCCTGCGCCCAGATGTCATTTGCGGGTCTCAGACCGAACGTGACCACCCTGGCGCGGGTCTGGTCGGCCATCCACATCACGTTCGAGTCGTCGCCGTTCAGTATTGCAGTCCCTGTTTCATCGAGCGCGCGCACCATTTCGGCCTTTTCATGCCGGGTGACATCCAGGCTTGGAAGCGAACGGTTGTGTTCACTGGCAATGGAGGTCACCACCGTGATATCCGGTCGCAGCAGCCCTGCATATTTAGCCATCTGGCCGGGCTTGCTGATGCCGACTTCCACCACGGCCAGAGCGTCCCCGGGCCTGATGCCTCAAGACGTTTTTTGCCAGGGCAGCCCCTGCGTTGCCTCCGTTTCTTTCTTCGAATCGTCCTAACAGCGCAGCCCTCAGAGCGCGCGTCGTGGTGGTCTTACCCAACGAACCCACCACCGTCACAAGCCGCGTCCTATTGGCGATCCGTCTTCTGTATTGGGTGGCGGCGGCGAGCGTAACCCGCGTGGTCCGCAGCAGTATCCCGTGCAGGAACTGCAGCCGGCCTACGGGAGTCCGCAGCAGCGATGGTATGTCCCGCAACCGGTAGCGCATTCTCCTGGCCCTCCCCGGCCCGACACTTCAGTGTCTGCCATGCCCGGCCCTGCCTGTCACCTGCAATCGCGGCCAGAGGCTTTGGAATTGTTTTTTTGGTTGATTTCGCTCCAATTCCGTAGTAAAGGCAAATGGGTATCCATCAGTCGGCTGAGAACACTGCCTTCTTGAGGCTTGGAGGCGAAAGCCATGAAAAGGATCGAGCGATCCTATCTGGATCGCCGCAGCGGGGACGACCGGCGCCAGGTCTACGATCTGGACTATTATCGAAACGGCGGCGTGGAACGCCGGAACTACAAAAAGCCCCGTCGCACCCTGATCGAACGCCGGGCCGGGTGGCTGCGCCTGAACCGCTGGGCCAGCGTGTACATGGGCGCCTAGCACCCTCGGCCCCGGCTTCCTATTCCCATTTTCCGTTCCGCCTTTTCCTCATCTCCACATAGCCGGCCCCATCTGCCCTGGGCCACAGGGTGTTCATCAGCCAGCTTACGGCACTGATCACCAGCGAGCCCCACAGGGCCGGCCAGAACCCCTGGATCCTCAGGCCGGGGATAACCCCGGATGCCATCATCAGCATCAGCGCATTGATCACCAAAGTGAAAAGCCCCAAGGTCAGGATATTGATGGGCAGGGTGAGGAGCAGCAGGATGGGGCGGAAGAAAAGGTTCAGCAGCCCCAGTATGGCCGCCGCGGCGAAAGCGCTGAAAAAGCCTCCGACCTCGATCCCGTCGATGAGGTAGGCCGCCAGCAGAATGGCGGCCGTCAGCAGCAGCCACCTGGGTAAAATGCCGCGCATGATCCCCTGCCCTTTCCAGCGAGTGTTCTGCGGACCGCTCGCCTTGGATCCGAATAATGGCACGGGCCGGAGCCGGCATCAACGTTTTTTTTCCGCCTGCCGCGCGCTTTCCCGCCATCCGCACCTTCGGCTTTTGCTTGAGTTTCCAAGACACCGGGAGTAATCTTCAATAGGCAGGGCGGAGTCGGCGGGAATGCAGCGGAAGGGCTGAAAAAGAGAACTCCGGGAGGAAGAGATGCTGAGAATCGGTTTTGTCGGATGGCGCGGGATGGTGGGCTCGGTCCTCATGGGGCGCATGCAGGAGGAAAAGGACTTCACCGGTTTTGAACCGCAGTTTTTCTCCACCTCCAATGTCGGGGGTGCCGGACCGGAACTCGGCCTTGACACCCCGCCTCTGGCTGACGCCCACGATCTCGGCCTGCTGAAGAACCTGGAGGTGATCGTCACCTGCCAGGGCGGCGATTACACCAAACAGGTCTACCCCGAGCTCCGGCGGCAGGGATGGAAAGGCTACTGGATCGACTCCTCGTCCGCCTTGCGGATGGCGCCCGACAGCGTCATTGTGCTGGATCCGGTCAACCGCGGCGTGATCGACGCGGGCCCTGTCGAGCGGCATCCAGGTCTACGTGGGCGGCAACTGCACGGTGAGCCTGATGCTCATGGGGCTCTGCGGCCTTTTTTCCGCCGGGCAGGTGGAATGGATCTCCTCCATGACCTATCAGTCCGCTTCGGGCGCGGGCGCCAAGAACATGCAGGAACTGGTGGCCCAGATGGCCGATCTGGGGGAACACGCCAGGGCCCTGCTGAACGACCCGGCCGCCTCAGCCATTGCGCTCGACGAATTGGTCACCGCCCGTCTGCGCAGCCGCGATTTCCCGCAGCAGAACTTCCTGGCCCCCCTGGCGGGCAGCCTCATTCCCTGGATCGACTCGGCCATGGAATCCGGGCAGACCCGCGAGGAATGGAAAGGCCAGGCGGAGACGAACAAAATCCTCGACACGTCGCAAACCGATTCCGGTCGACGGCATCTGCGTGCGGGTGGGTGCCATGCGCTGCCACAGCCAGGCCCTGACCATCAAGCTCAAGCAAGACCTGCCCCTCGATGAGATCACCGAAATGATCCGCGCCGGAAACCCCTGGGTCAAGCTGGTTCCCAACGACAAGGAATCCACCCTGAAGGAGCTGACGCCGGCGGCCGTGAACGGCACGCTGACGGTCCCCGTCGGGCGCCTGCGCAAGATGCAGCTGGGCCCCGGGTACGCGGCCGCCTTCACCGTGGGAGACCAGCTTCTGTGGGGAGCCGCGGAACCCCTCCGCCGGATCCTCCGGATCATCCTCGAGCACCTGTCCTGAGCTTCGCGGCAGCGCCATGCCCCTGCGGGGTCTCCCCAGCCCCGCCCCGGGGCGGGTGTTGACAAAACCCGCCGGACTCTCTACTTTGTGGGCAACCCGCGAAGGGGAACCGTTCGTCCATCACGGAAGTGGAAAGCTCACTGGTGGGGCTCCCGGACTTCAAATCCGGTGTGGGGCGCTAAGGGCGTCCCAGGTGGGTTCGATTCCCATGCACTTCCGCCATACGCACCTCTTAGCCGCCTCAACCGGCATGCCCCGCTCCCTGCCGAGGGGGCTTCTCTTCTGGCTGCCGGCCGCATACCACAATTTTTTGACTATCCCCTGTCCCCTCCGTATAATGGCGGCCCATGGAAAGGCGGCACGGATACACGCTCTTTCTCGTTTTCCTGATCTGCTCGGCGCTGCTGGCCGGCTGGCTCATGTGGGCCTATGTTTCCGCCATCATCCTCGCCCTGCTGATCGCAAGCCTTTTCTTTCCCCTGTACCAGCGGCTGCGCAAGGCGCTGAAAGGCCGCTCGGGAATCGCCTCGCTGGGGATCTGCGCATTCGTCCTGCTGGTCCTGGTGATCCCTACGGCCTGGTTCGTGGGGACCCTTTCCAACGAAGCCTATGATTTTTACAAGCGCACCGGCAGCGCGGTCTCCGTTCGCGGAATCCAGGAGACCCTGCAGGGCGACTCCCTCTGGGTCGTGCGGGTCAGGAAATGGAGCGGCATGCTCGGGCTGGACATCAACCCCGAGAGCGTGGAAAAGCTGGCCTCCACCCTGGGCAAGCGCATTGGGCTCTTCCTCTACCGCCAGCTCAGCGCGGCGGCTTCCAGCCTGCTGGATTTTCTGGTGCAGTTCTTCCTGATGATGCTGACGCTGTTCTATCTCTTCCGCGACGGCACCCGCCTCAAGGAGTATCTGTTCCAGCACCTCCCCGTGCCGCAGGCGCAACTCGAAAAAGTGGCGCTCAAGTTCCAGGGCATGGGCCGCGCGATCTTTCTCGGCAACGGCATTTCCGGGATCCTGCAGGGCTTTCTGGGAGGTCTGGGGTTTTTCCTTTTCGATCTGGATTCCCCTTTTCTCTGGGGAAGCGTGATGGCCGTCATGGCCTTCATGCCCATTGTCGGGTCTTCCGTGGTCTTCATCCCGGCCTTCGTCATCCTCCTGACCCAGGGGCAGGCCCCGCAGGCCTTCGGGTTCCTGGGCTATAACCTGCTGTACACCTCGCTCATCGAATACCTGCTCAAGCCCCGCCTGATCGGCAAGGGGATGCGGATGAATTCCTTTCTGGTCTTTATCGGGATCATCGGGGGGTTGAAACTGTTCGGGATCCTGGGCATCATCTACGGGCCGCTGGTGATGACCGTCTTCCTGACGCTGGCGGAGATCTACCGCCTGGAGTACCGGGAACAGTCGCTCTGACGGGCTTTGAAGCGGCCGATGATTTCGGCCCGGTTCCCGGCATTTGGAGGTTCGGGTTCGGTTTCTGATTTGGAAAGTGGCGCTTCGGATTTGCGGTTTATCCGCCCAAGGGGGTGAACATGGATCACAGGAAGACCCTGCTCGGCAAGCGGGTGTTGATCGTTGATGACGAGGAAGACATCCTGGAGTTCCTGACCGAACTGCTGGATGTCTGCAAGGTGGACCGGGCCGCGACTTTCGAGGCGGCCAGAAAGCTTCTCGAAACCAACTACTACGATGTGGCCGTGCTGGACATCATGGGGGTGCGGGGCTACGAGTTGCTGGGCATTGCCAAGGCTCGCGGCATTCCGGCCCTCATGCTGACGGCCCACGCGGTCTCCAAGGAAAACCTGAAACGGTCTTTTGAAAAAGGAGCCTCCTACTACGTGCCCAAAGACGAGATGAGCAGGGTGGACGTCTTTCTGGCCGATATCCTCGAGGCCCGGGAAAAGCAGAAAAACGTGTTCGTGAAATGGTACGAGAGGCTGAGCGGCTTCTGCGACCGAAGGTTCGGTCCCAACTGGAAGGAGGACGACCCTGAGTTCTGGGACTCCCGGCTCAAATACTAAGGCCAAGGATTCTGAGGGCAGGTTCGGAATTCCCAAACCCATGCAGCAGTGAAGGAGGGCGAACATGGCAAGCAGAGGCGTCGGAATCACCATTACCCAGCACATCCTGGAGCAGCAGCGCAAGAACCCTCAGGCCACGGGCGCCTTCACCACGCTGCTGACCGAGCTGGTGGTCGCCGCCAAGGTGATCTCCCGGGAGGTCAACAAGGCCGGCCTGATCGACATCCTGGGTGCCACCGGCAGGACCAACGTCCAGGGGGAAAAGGTACAGAAGCTCGACGTGTTCGCCAATCAGATCATCATCGAGCGCATGCAGCACATCGGTCAGCTCTGGTGCATGGGCTCCGAGGAAGATCCGGATCTGATCGAAATTCCGGCACAGTACCCGCGCGGGGACTATGTGCTCCTGTTCGACCCCCTGGACGGCTCCTCGAATATCGACGTCAACGTGAGTATCGGCACCATCTTCAGCATCTTCAAGCGGAAAGAGGGCGCGTCGACCAACCAGCTCATCCTCGGCGACGTTCTGCAGCGCGGCACGCAGCAGGTGGCGGCCGGGTATTTCATCTACGGTTCGAGCACCATCATGGTCTACACCACGGGAAAAGGGACCGGGGTTCACGGCTTCACCCTTTTCCCCAGCGTGGGGGAGTTCCTGCTGTCCCACGAAAACATCCGGATCCCCGAAAAGGGCAAGATCTACAGCGTGAACGAGGGCAACTACCCGTACTGGGACGAGCCGACCCGCGCCATGGTGGACCACTTCAAGACGCCGGATCCGCCGAGCGGAAGGCCCTACACTTCCCGCTACGTGGGGAGCCTGGTGGCCGATTTCCACCGCAACCTGCTCAAGGGCGGCATCTTCATGTATCCGGCGGACCTGAAAGACCCCAAGAAACCGAAGGGCAAGCTGCGGCTCATGGTGGAGGCCAACCCCCTCGGCCTGGTGGTGCAGGAAGCCGGCGGTTACGCCAGCGACGGAAAAGGCCCGATCCTGGAGATCGAGCCCGCCGAGCTCCATCAGCGGGTTCCGCTCTATATCGGCAGTCTCAAGGACGTGAAAACGGCTGAAGCCCTGCTGGCGGGGCAGGCGGGATAAGCGGGCTGCCTACGGGCCGGCGGCGCTGACCGAGTGGAAGCGCTGCTCGCGCAGTTCCAGGCAGGTGAGCTTGCCCCCGTACACGGCCCCGGTGTCGATCCCGATCTTGTCGTCGTTCACGTAGGGCTCGTAGAACGGGGTGTGCCCGAAAATCACTTTCTTGCCGAAACCGTGCTCCGCGTAGATGAACGGCTCCCGGATCCAGGTGAGGTCTTCCAGGGTCTGTTCCTGGAGCGCCCTACCGGGCTTGAAGCCGGCGTGCACGATATAGCAGTCCGGGAGTTCGATATAGGGCGCGAGCGAAGCGTAAAAGCGGCGGTGGGCCTCCGGGACCAGTTCCTGGCTCCATCGCCGTGCCGTGCCCTGGTAGCTCTGCACGGTCCGGGTTCCGCCGTTCACAAAGAAGAGCCTCTCGTTGCGGCCGGCCAGGAAATCGAGCAGCATGAGCTCGTGATTCCCCACCACACCCCGGATGCCGGCACCCAGCTTTGTCAGGCCCAGGATGTAGTCCACAACCCCCTTCGGATCCTTTCCCCGATCAATGAAGTCCCCCAGGAAAATGAGTTCATCCCGCGCGGGTTCCCACTGGATCCGGTCCACCAGGCGCTTGAGCGCGTCAAGGCAGCCGTGGATGTCGCCGATGACAAAGACTCTGCCCTGCTCCATCAGAACCTGAAAACAAGCCGCGGCCTGTCCCGCGGGTCCAGGCGGGTCAGACCCGCGGCGCGGGTCGAGGCCACCGCATCCCGGTACTCCTGAGAAGTGAGGCGGCGGTTTATGCTCGGCTCCTCCTGGGCGTGCCCGCAGGGCCGGTACTGATCCATGACATTGACGTAGGTTTGCGGGGAGATCTCAGCGGCGATGAACCGCATGATCTCTGCCGTGCCCGCCACGGCATTGGGCATGACCAGATGACGGACAAGCAACCCCCGCCGGGCGATCCCTTCCGGGTCGATGCGGAGATCGCCGACCTGGCGGTGCATTTCGCGGATGGCCGCTTTGGCCTTTTCGGGGTAGTCCGGGGCGTCGCAGAACCGTTCCGCCCAGCGGCCGTCCCAGAACTTGAAATCCGGCATGTAGAGGTCGAAAATCCCCTCCAGCATCTCCAGGGTCTCCCGGCGGTCATAGCCCCCGCTGTTGTAGACCAGCGGCACCCGCAGCCCGGCTTCTACGGCCGGAACCAGGCTTTCCAGAATCTGCGGGACCACGTGGGAGGGGGTCACGAAGTTGATGTTGTGGCACCCTTGCCGCGCCAGCGCGATCATCGTGCCGGCCAGGTCTTCCGGCCCCACCTCCACCCCCTCGCGCCGGTGGCTGATCTCAAAGTTCTGGCAGAACCCGCACAGCAGGTTGCAGGAGCTGAAGAACACGGTTCCGGATCCGTGCTGCCCCACCAGCGGGGTTTCTTCGCCGAAATGGGCGCTGAAGCTCGCCACCCGGGCCCTGCGGCCGGTGCGGCAGAAGCCTTCCTCGCCCTCCAGGCGGTTGACGCCGCACTCCCGCGGGCAAAGGCAACAGGACTCCAGCCGGGCGAGGGCTGTCCGCACCCGGTCGGCCAGCTCCCCGCTCCGGTGGAGCTTCAGGTAGGAAGGTTCCACGCCTCCGGGCTCAATCCCTGCTCTGCCCGAATATCCGCAGCAACATCAGGAACAGGTTGATGAAATCCAGGTACAGCGAAAGGGCTCCCAGAATGGCGCCCTTCCGGACCACGCCCGCCTCCAGTCCGGCCGGCTGGGTCAGCGCCATGTTCTTGAGTTTCTGGGTGTCGTAGGCCGTGAGCCCCACGAACACGATCACGCCGATGTAGCTCACGATCATGGAAACGGCGCTGCTCCGCACGAACATGTTCACCAGGGACGCGATGATGATCCCGATCAGCCCCATCATCAGGAACCCGCCCAGGGAGGTCAGGTCCCGCTTGGTGATCCAGCCGTAGGCGCTGCAGGCCACAAAGGTGGCCGCACAGATGAAGAACGTGCTGAAAATCGAGCTGCGGGTATAGGCCAGAAAAATGAACGAAAGGGTGAGGCCGTTCAGCCCCGAGTACAGCACGAAAAGGGCGGAGGCGGTCCCGGCGCTCATGCGCTGAACCATGCCGCTGATGGCAAACACCAGCCCCAGTTCGGCCAGGATGATCACGAAAAAGAGGATGGGATTACCGAAAATCAACCGGATCATTGTGGGACTCTGCGACACGTAGAAGGCCACCAGCCCCGTGAGTGCCAGGCCCGCGCCCATCCAATTGTAGACGCTGCGCACGAAATCGTTGACCAGGACTTCCACCCCGGGTTTCGATCTCAAAACCTTTTCCATTTCTCGCTAAACCTCCTTCAACAGAAGAAATCCAATGTTTCCGCTCTCTGCTCCCCTACAACCGTTTATATTATAGGCGCTTAGCGGAAAAGTGCAACCGAAACCGGATCCCGCGGCCACCTGCCCTGCCCCGCAATCCGCCTCCGGCCGGCAACCCGGCGAACCCTTTAAAATATCAAAACAAGGCCATGCCGGGCGAAACCATTTGCCCGGCGTCCTCTTTCGGCTTTTCAAACCGCTCCGGGTAGAGTAACATCCGCCGAAACAGCCATCTCCAGGGGTTTAGGTCCCCCGAAGGCGGGTAAACAGAAAGGGGGCGGCAGGGGCGTGAAGAACGGCAAAGTCTACATCGCGATGGTCGGATTGCCCGCCAGGGGAAAATCCACCATCGCCACCCGGCTCAGGGAGACCTTCGTCAAGGATCGGATTCCGGCCCGGATCTTCAACAACGGCGTTCTGAGACGCCGCCTGATCCCGAAAGACACCTCCTACGCCGCATTCTACGATCCCCGGAACCACGAGGGGGTGGCATTCCGCGAAAACCTGGCCCTGATAAGCCTGGAACGGGCCCGGCGTTTTCTCTCCCGGGACGGCCAAGTGGCCATACTGGACGCGACCAACGTGAGCTCGAAGCGTCGGGAGACCATCGGCCGCTTGCTGGATGACCACCCGCTTCTGTTCGTGGAGTGTATCAACAACGACGCGGAGATCCTGGAAGCCAGCATCCGCCAGAAGATCTCCCGGCCCGAGTTCAAACACCTGGACTCGGATGCTGCGGTGGAGAACTTCAAGCAGAGGATCTACTACTACAACACCATCTACCGTCCCCTGAAAAGCGAGAAGAATTTCATCCGCATGGATTCACTCCGCAATCAGGTATTGCGGGAGGAGATCGTTGACCCGATCCCCTTCTTCGACCGAATCCGCGATTGCCTGGTGAGTGATATTGTCAGGAATCTGTTCCTGATCCGCCACGGCGAAACCGGCTTCAACCTTCAAAACCGGATCGGCGGCAATTCCGGCCTGACCCCGCGTGGCCGGACGCAGGCCCAGGCCCTTGCGGATCATTTCCGGTCCAAGCACATCCCGGTGATCTTCACCAGCGGCAAGCAGCGCACGGTCCAGACCGCCGAACCCATCCAGGCGCTTCAGAAGAACTGCCGGATTATCTCCCTCCCGGAATTCAACGAAATCGATGGCGGCGTCTGCGAATGCATGACCTACGAGGAAATCCGGGCCCGGATGCCTCAAGTCTACACGGACCGCAAGGCGGACAAGTACCACTACGTCTATCCCCAGGGCGAAGGGTATGTGTCCATGCAGACGCGGATCGACGCGGGAATCAAGAAAGCACTGTACCTGAGCGGCACCTCCGCCAGCATCATGATCATCGGTCACCAGGCGGTGAACCGGATGATCCTTTCCCACTTCCTGTATCGCCGCAAAGAGGATGTGCCCTATATCTACATTCCCCAGGACAAGTACTACCACATCGTCGCGACCCACGAAAAGAAACTGTTCCAGCTCAAACGCTACTAACCCGCCCGAACCCTGTGGAGAAAGAGGAAACCCGATGGCTCAACACCCCCCGCCCTACCTGATGGAAAACCCCGACGAGATCCTGCGGCTCGATATCAAGACAGATCCTCGATCAGTCCGTGAACAGGCGGCGTGGTGTGGGATTCGTCCAGGTTTCCGCGTTCTCGATGCAGGTTGTGGCCCTGGAACGACAACGGCAACCCTGTATGAGATGATCCAGCCGGGAGGAAGCATACTCGGCTTGGATTATTCTCCCGACAGGATACGTTACGCCCGACAAAAACACTCAAAGGCAAAAGGAATCCAATTCTATGTGCATGACCTCAGACAGCCCCTTGGGGAGTTCGGTTTCTTTGATTTTATTTGGGTGCGTTTTGTCCTTGAGTACAACCGGGCAGAAAGTGCGGATATTGCGAAAAATCTAACCGAGCGTCTTAAGCCTGGTGGCTGGCTCTGCCTACTTGACCTTGACTACAATTGTCTGACTCACTACCCGATTCCAGAGAGGCTAGAACAAACGATTTCAGGTATAGTCAGAAAACTCGAGTTAAGCCATAATTTTGATCCCTTTGCGGGAAGGAAAACATATACTTACCTACATGATATGGGTTTCACCGATATCCAACTGGAGCTCAAAGCTCATCACCTCATCTATGGAATTGCAAACAAGATCGATCAGTTCAACTGGTTGACAAAGGCCAAGACCATTCTCGATAAAACGCACCATGATTTCTCCGCATTTTATCCGAACAACGATGCCTTCATAGAAGATTTTAGAAAATTATTCTCTGACCCTCGGAGACTTACATATACACCACTGATCCTATGTAAAGGTATGAAAGCAAAATGACGCTAACCGACCAAGCACACAGCTATCCCCGCACAACCCCCAGAAAGATATCGGTGCCAGAACGGCCCCGGATCAGAACAGTTCTCTGTGACTAAGGTAGGCTACTTTTTCGATTGACGTCTTGGTCCAAAGGGGCACGGTTTTTCTAAGATATCGCTGTAAGAACTCGTTCAATAGACTGCGATACATTTCTCATTACAAGCGGCTTAAGTAGCAGTTCCCTTATCCCAATACTTCTCACTTTTTGATCAGTCATCTTTTCGTTGAACCCCGTGCACAGAATAATCGGAATATCAGGTCGAATTGCCAACAATTCACTAGCGAGTCTATCGCCGGTCATATTTGGCATCGTCAAGTCCGTAATTACTAGATCAAAGGAATTTGGATCTGCCTTGAAAGCTTCAAGCGCCTCAATGGAACTTGTCCTGCATTCGGGGCGGTATCCGAGTACTGACAACATCTGCTTACCAAGATCCACAAGTGCCAATTCATCATCAACAAACAGAACTCTCTCACTGCCCTTCCGTAATCGCTTGTGGTCCTCAATATCAGAAATGTCATGGATCTCAATCTTCGGAAAAAGAACGGAAAAGCTTGAGCCAGTGCCAAGTTCGCTTTCAACTATTATGGCTCCCCTATGCCGCTTCACGATCCCATGAACTACGGAAAGCCCTAGGCCCGTTCCAACGCCTTTGTCTTTCGTCGTATAGTAGGGTTCAAATATACGTTCAATTGTATCATGGTGCATTCCATATCCCGTATCCCTAACCATCAATTCAACATATTCTCCTCCTTGCAGATCACCGTAGCGCCCTGATTCCTTCTCATCCAACATCACCGCTGAAAGTTTGACCTCGAGCACACCCCCATTCTCAGCCATTGCATGATGAGCGTTGGTACATAGGTTCATTACAACTTGATGTATCTGAGTAGCATTTGCCATAACTGTGTCATTCTGGCTATCAATGTTCTGTATGATTTCTATGGTACTTGGCAAGGAAGCTCTTAATAATCTAAGTGCTTCTTTTACAACTAAATGCAGGTGGACAGGCTTGTATTCATCATCCGTTTGCCTGCTGAAAGCAAGAATTTGTTGGACCAAATCCTTAGCGCGGTTCCCGGCTGTCAAGACAGCATCAAGCTTTGTCCTAACTGATGATCTCTCTGGAAGCTCGTACAAAGCTAGTTCCGAATAGCCCAAAATAGCTGAAAGGATATTATTAAAGTCATGTGCGATACCTCCAGCAAGAGTACCGATGGCCTCCATCTTTTGGGCTTGTTGAAGTTTCTGTTCCAGTAAGTCTTTTTCTTGTCCTGTCTTCTTCAGTTCAGTGACGTCATTGCCAATACATAGGATTTCAACGAATACATCTTCCTTATCAAAAATTGGTTTGTAGGTCCATGCAATCCACATCAATTTACCACCTCTGAGACAATTCTCCTCTTCTGTGACAACCGGACGCAATGCATCCTCCTTGAATGAGCGCCGAAGCCGTGAAAGTAAGCGGTTTGCAGACCCCCCAGTAGGAAGGATTGTCTGGGCAATATTCAATCCTAATATCTCATTTTCAGAATAACCAAAAAACCTTTGCGCAAATTCATTAAAAAAACTTATTTCTCCATCTATCTTTATCCTCATTATAATACTATTGGCATTCTCAACAAGTTCCCTATATTTCTTTTCACTCTCCAGAAGCATCTGATACGATCTAGCATTCACTAAGCTAATAGCAGTCTGAGAAGCCACACCAACCAATAGGTTGACATCACTCTGTGTTAACCCACGCTTAGAGCTAACATTATCAACCGCCAAGATTCCGAGGGATTCCTTTTCATAGACTATCGGGACACAGATCAATGACCGAATTCCCATGCCCTGCGCAAATTCCCTGCTTTTTTTTGATAGCGATTCGGATATTTTCACTATGTCGCTGATCAGAAAGTTTCTTTTTTCTTTGTAGGCTAAGACAAATGGACCTTGTGAATCAGGTTTGTCTAAATGAAATTCCGTTTGGCGTAATTTAAGTTCTTTATCACTTTCGTATCCATATCCAAAAGTATATGTTAATCTATCTTTTCTAGTATTTGCCAACATAATTAGGCCTCGATCGAAATCGAGGTGTTTTTCCATAGCCTTTATGACAGCCTCAATGAGCTTATGAAAGTCTAAAATACTGCTTGTCGTTTGGCCGATTTCCTGCACCAAGAGCGAATTGTTGTACCTGATATTTGTCTCATTAAGAAGTTTTTCTGCGGAATCCCCTTGGTTTTTAATAGTTTTTTCTAAATACCTTTTTTCCAATACACCTGAAATTAATGAAATCAGTAGAACCAAAAAAGTTATTGATAAAAATATTGGAATCCATTCTACAATTGGGTACAGAAGAAACAAAACAAAGGAAAACAACAAAGCCAAAACACTGAAGTAATTACGAATGAGTTTGCAAGTCATAGAAAGATCAGAATCCCACGTTATTAGGTATTTGCAATACGGATCACCGCGATGGACACAGGACGGATGCTCTACGGTAGCAAACTTCGAGGTGAAAAATCCTGGCAGTGATTCGAAAGTTCCGATCCTATTCTCGCATTGGTATTTCTTTTCTCTGACGCCTGATTTTGGAATAGAAGTAATTTCAACTTTGTTTGAGGAGATCCGTTTCACATTTACTGACGCACCACGGCTCATTATTGAATATAGTTTTTCCATCAGGAGATAAATTGAACTGATAGTCATGAGACCCATGACATATTGTTTTGCGGCACCTAACGCTTCAGACGATACTGAATAGCGACCTGCTTCCCTTGATATATCTGTCTTCCCAGTTTTCGTTACAAGTATCTCATGAAAGCGGTCGACTTGTTCTTGACTGAACCAGTGGGCTTGATCATCAACTTCGTATCTGCTAATGCCCGCGTATTGCAGAATTTCCTCGGCATTGAGGTTGGGATGTTTTTTCTCAAGATATTTCAAATACACCTTTGTTATACGACTATTATAGATAGCGGTATGATCATCCATGAGATCAGCCCCTTTGTAATCTAGGGTTGAACTAACTCATTTATCTTGATTCTCCTGACAGCCTTCACTTCCAGTAGCTTATCCTGTACTTCCGTTCCCCGTACTTGATGAAGTCACTCACATGGTCCGTGTCGTAGACCCACATCTGGTATTGCTTCTCGCAGCGGATCTGCCTTTGTTCGGCGTACTCCGCGGGGTGGATCAGGATCGGCACTTTCTGCGTATTGTAAAGCGGCGTCAGCTGCCAAATCGCCATGGACAGGGTTTTCCAGGGCATTGCCTCCGGCTTGACCACAAAGACCTTGATGCTGTTGATGAGGTCGGAAAGGTTCAGCCCCAGGTCGGACTGATCCAGCAGCAGCACGGCCATCAGTTCGCTGGCTTCCTTGAGGGAATAGGTTTTCCAGCGGCGCTGAAACCCGTACCTGCGGTAGAAATCCTCCAGGGTCGGCTCGCTGGTCGCGCGGTGCTCGAGACCGAGCGCCTTGAGGAGCAGTCCACCGGAGCAGGACTGGTAGTGGCGGTTCAATTCCCAGAGGTCCTGCTTGGAGGACTCCTTCAGCGACCAACCCCCAGGCAGCTGGGTCGCCAGCGAAAGGGCCGGGTAGAACAGGTAGCTGAACAGATCCATGGAGCACTTCCCGGGATTGCCGAGTTCCCGCGCATAGCCCCCGAAGACGTGGTCGGGGAACTTGCTTTCGGGACGAAAGAAACACATGGCATAGTCCATTTTGGCCGACGGCAGGCGGTACATGTCGTTGAGGAAATACATCACCTGCTTGAGCACTGTGAACCCGGGCCGCCGGCCTTGCATATTGCGGGCGGCGTGATGGTGCAGCATCCAGGTCTTCTCGTAGGCCCGCAGCATGGACATGTGGGCGTAAATCCGGCCGTTGACCTGGTAGGTGAAGTGGCTGGCGATTTCCGGGCTCTCCTCGTACACCTTGCGGTAGGTTTCCTGCACGCTCTTGCGGTGGGGCCGGAAGTGGCGGTATTTCTCGGGATAGATGAAGCCGGTTTCGAAAAAGAACTGCCACAGGTCTTCCATATCCACGAAGTTGGAGACATAGGCGTGGGGGTCCAGGGCCCGGGTGAGAATCTGGGTCAGCCGGCAGTAGGCGTTCACATTCATATCCAGGATCGCGAAGCCGCAGCGAATGCCCTTTTCCTCCTCGATGCGGTAGACCACCTGGGCGGAACAGCCGACCTGGGTGATGCCGGCAAAATCAATGATGACGTTGGCAATGATCATACCGGCCAGGAGCATGCCCTGGTCTTCGGACTCGTAGACCGAGAAACCGGAGGTGGACATCTCCGCGACCTCCAGTTGGACGCGCTTTTTCAGCAGCGGGTGGATGAAGCTGATGCACGGCTGCGGGACCAGCTTCTGGCGGGGGTTGCGGATGTGCTCCTCGGCCGGCAGCTTGTCGGGCTGCTCTTTCAGGGAGAGCACGATCTCCCGAAACCCGTTCAATTCCCGCGACCGGATGCAGCGGCAGATATCGGAGAAAACGATCTGCTCATCGTCGTGGAGGCTGACGACGATGGGGGAGTCGGTATTCAGCCACCTGAACGAGGAGGGTGTAACGGCCCGGGTCCGGATCCGAAAGCCCTGGGGACTGAAGTCCTGCAGTTCGCCCTTCCCCACGAACCCGCCCTGGGTCAGGGCCGCCGTCACCCCCTGGCAGGGATAGCGTCTGGTCGTCCGGGTTCCCACCCCGTGGCTCTTCTGCGGGAGGTGGACCGTGAAACCCAAGCTGGAGATCGTTGCCATTTCCGCCGGGATGACGATCATGAGGTCGTTGTCCTGTAAAAAGAGCCGTTCGAATTCGTATTTGTCCCAGTTCAGTCCGGCGACCTGTTCTACGGACCAGCGGCAGGTGAGCCGGCCGTCGATGCAGGCATCCGGATAGGCCTTGAGTAAAACATGGTCCTTATATTCTTTATGCAAGAACTGTGCAAGGATGTGTCGCTCGGTAAAGTTCAACAGGTTGAGCTTGTTCATGAGCGTCTCCTGATCCAGGACCTTGGCATGTTCCAGCTCCTGGATCAGGTCCTCATGTTCAAGCGCAAAAGGAGGCAGCCAGCTGTCCTCACGCGGTTTTTCGCCCCCCAGGCCTCCGGCTTCCGGAAAAACTCTTGCCGATTGCTCTTTGTCCATGGCGACCACCCATCAACCTCCATAAACGTTGGACATAAAAATCCCTAATTTATATCTAAATTAATTACTGAGGCATATACTAATACTAAAATTATATATAATTAATGGACAAATTAGTTAATATGTCAACAATTTTTTTCAGCTTGTGTTCTTTTCTTGGCGGAGTTCAAGACCGCCTACCTTTTCGTAACCGGAATTTCAATTGGCTGTAATTTGCAACGAACTTTGGATGGAGACCGGGCGGGAGTTCGGGGGGTCTTTCTGTAAGAGCTTTTCTGGATCAACTTGTTCTCTGCGCCTCTCTCCGGGGCGTAGGGCCTACGGACCGGAGGCTGCGCAGGAAAAAACCTTTCAACCGGCTACTCGCGGCCTTCGAGGGCCCGCAGACCCTGTTTCATGGGGATCAGGATGCTCGCGCCGGTCAAGGCCAGCACCGCCGCCAGGCAGGCGGCGGGCAGCAGCCAGCCGGCGGAGCGGTACCGGAGGAAGTACATTCCGGCCGCTTCCAGGACGACGAGCAGCGCGATGAAAAAGGCGCTCACCAGCATGAACATGAGACCCGCGAACCCGGTGGCCACCTGGGCGATATTCTGGTGCCGGAAGTCGGGGTACCATGCGCCGCAGCCCACCGCCAGACCGGTAATCCCGGCCGCCATGAGCACCATGGTGGCTGCGGAAAGCCACATCAGGGGCCCGCTCACTTCGAGGTAGTGATTGGTCACCACCACCAGGGCCTCGGCCAGCAGCAGCAGGGGAAAACCGTAGAAGGCGTATTTGCCCCAGAGATAGCGCCCCAGGCCCAGCGGCGCCGATTGCAGAACCCAGTAAGCCTCCCCTTCCAGGCTGACAGCGGTGAGCGCAAAGCGCGCCGCCACGGCTGAGAGCACGAGCCCGGCCAGGCCCATGTTCAGAAAAGCAAGGTGGTTGCGCAGCAGACCCGCCGGCAGGGGGCTTTTCTCGATCGGCAGGACGCTGAAATTGTAGACATACACCACCACCAGCGCGCCCAGCAGGAGGAGCTGCGACCACTGGGAGCGGTCGCGGAAAAAGCTGCGCACATCCTTGCCGAGCACCGCGGCCAGGTCGCGGGGCAGCAGGCGCACGAGCAGCCCGACCCCCAGATCGAGCACTTTTCCAGCCCGCCGGCGCCGGCCCGCGGCCTCCTGGGCCTTGGAAAACCCTTCGAGGTAGAGGAAATGGGCGGCCCAGACATTCGCCACCACCACGGTCCCCGCGCTGCTCCACAGGAGCAGGACCCTGAAGCCCTGCCCGGGTGCACGGGAGCCTGTCAGGGAGTGCCAGAGGCTCTCGGAAACCCACTGACTCGGCAGTAAGGGCGACCGCGGGGCCTTGAGATGATCCAGGTACTGCACCACGGACAGGAAGGCCTCCGGGTTGACGAGCCTTTCGGGCCGCAGGAAGCGAAAGGTGAGATAGAGCGCGATCAGCGTCAGCATGGCCAGCAGCACGATCAGATCGCGGGTTCCGTGGGCCGGGAAAACGTACATCAGAACCAGGGTGACGAGGGTCGCCAGGCCGGCGGCGATGATGGCCAGGGCCAGGTTGAGGTGCACCAAATGAAGGTAGTAGGCCGGGCCGGGGTCGAACACGTAGGCGTAGGCCAGCAGGATGGGGAGCACAAAGACGATGAGCATCCAGGAGCTGCTGCCGAAGGCGCGCACGGCCCGCGACAGGAAAAGCTCCTCCGGCAGCACCGGCGCGGCGTGACAAAACGCCAGGTCGCGGGAGAAGAACAGGGTCGAGAGCGAGGCCACCACGTGGCTGAAGGCCAGCAGCGAAAAGAAGATCAGGCTGAACATGGACAGGAGATGACGCGGCAGAAGATCGCCCACCAGCTCCTGGCTCCTGAAGAAGAGCAGCACCCGGCAGGCAAGGAGAAACAGGCCGCCGGCGAAGAGCAGGCCCGCCCCGCCCAGCACCAGGGCTCGTTTACGGCCTGCGCCGTGCAGGAACTGGTTCCGGACTTCCAGCGCCCGGACCTTAAGCAGGACGCTCAGATCCCCCATGGCGCGCGCCCTCCCCTCCCGTGAGTTTGAGAAAAGCCTGCTCCAGATCGCCTTCCTCGCCGGCCTGCCGGCGCAGCTCACCGCTGGAGCCGCGGGCCACAATCCGGCCGGAGCGGATGATGGCGATCTCGTCGCAGAGCTCCTCGGCCACCGGCAGGGAGTGGGTGGACATGAAGACCGTGTTCCCCCGGCGGGCCTCTTCCCGGAGGAGGTTCTTGACCAGCCGCGCGGTCCTGGGGTCCAGGCCCACCATGGGCTCGTCCACGATGAGCACCCGCGGCCGGTGCAGGAGCGCGGCGCACAGCACCAGGCGCTGTTTCATGCCGTGGGAGTAGCTTTCCACGAGTTCATCCTGCCACTCGGTGAGCTCGAAGAGCTCCAGCAGTTCGGACACCCGGTGCCGGGCGCCCGGGTTCCCGTCCACCTTGTAGAGGGCCGCGACCAGCCCCAGCAATTCCTTTGCCGTGAGCTTTTCGTAGAGAAACGGGCTGTCCGGGATATAGCCCACGCAGGCCTTCACCGCCAGGGGCTCCCGGGCCAGGTCCAGGTTGTTGATGAGAATCCGGCCCGAAGTGGGTTTCATGACCCCGGCCATCATCCGGATGGTGGTGGTCTTGCCCGCGCCGTTGGGCCCGAGAAAACCGTAAACCGTCCCCGGCGCGACCTCCAGGTCCAGGCGGTCCACCGCCGGGATGCCCCGGAAGCGTTTGGTCAGCTCGATCAGCCTAATCATGGCTGAAACCCACCAGTTCGATCTTGAGCCGGCCGATGAGGCGCAGGATCTCGGCCTGCTTGTCCAGTCCGCCTTCGGCCAGCTTGATGTGCGAAGGATCGGCCGGCATCTGGTTCAGCGTTGCATCCATGGAGATCCAGCCGTCGGTTTCCACCGCCTCCGCGGCCCCGCTGCCTTGTGCGGCGCTTTTCTCGGGGTTCCCCAGAAAGGCCTCGGTCCAGGCATGGTAGAAGAATTTGCCCCGCGCATGAACGAGCCCCGCGCAGACCCGGGCCGGGATTGCGGCCGCCCGGAGCAGCGCGGTCAGCAGCACGGCGTGTTCGTTGCAATCCCCTTCCCGGGTGCGCAGCACTTCGAGGGCCGAAGGGACGCTCACCAGCGGCTTTTTCTCCACGTTGCGATAGACCCAGTCCAGCAGCGCCCCGGCCGCAGCCACCGGGTGGGCGGTGCCGGCCGTGATTTCCGCCGCCTGCTGAATCATCGCCGGAGCGTCGCTTTCCAGATGCAGCTCCGGCGCCAGATAGGCGGCCTGCGCCGGTTCGCGCTCCGGAGGCGCCGGTTCCCCGCGCTCCGGCAGCCGCTCGCGGCGTATTTCCAGGACCCCGCGATCGAGCTTCTGGCGGCCGCTGTTCAGAACCTGGGTCGCGAACCCCGTTTCGGCCAGGCCTTTGAGGCGCACCCGCAGCTGCGTCATGCGCTCCGGCTCGATCAGCGGCCGGTCCAGCGGGACAGCCGCCAGATCGTACCAGTCCGCCCCGTCCGCGGCGCGGAATTCCCGCAGCGCCCGCTGCGCGTCGGACCGGACCAGCGTCAGTCCCAGCAGCCCCTCTTCCTTGAGCAGCCTACCCTGCTCGTCCACCCAGAGGGTGAGCGGCTGGCCCCACAGTTCACCCTCCAGCCGGAAGGCGGCGTGGCGCGTGCCGTGGATGCTGAGCTCCTCCCGCCCGTGCACGCTCACGGTCACTTCCCGCTGGGCCATGGCCGAGGGATCGAAGACCGGGAAGATAAACGCCTCACCCGGCCGCAACGTCCGCCCCTCGAAAAAAAGGCCCAGGCTCGCGCTCAGCATGGGCGGCCGCCGCAGCTCCAGGGTCTCCTCTTTTTCATGGCCGCCGCTGCGGTGGCGGAGGATCAGGCGGTTCCCCTCGACCTGACCGCCGGCCTCGAAGGAGACCGCGCCGGAGCTCAGCCGGAATGAAAATTGCTTGAGCCGCAGGTCCCGGCTGACCACGGAATCCGTCGTGCTCCGGACAACGCTCGGCTGCCCGAGCAGCAGCATTTTCAGATAAAGCTCCTGCACGATCTGCAGGTCTTCTCCCGCGGGGCTCACGCGCGTTTGGGAGTACCCGATCTTTTTCCCCTGAAGATAGACCTCCATCCAGTCCCGGCGGGCCTCAAGCGCCCGCGGGGCGGCGATGGCCACCGGCTCTGCAGGGAGCGCGCCGCCCGGCTTCTGAGCAATCAGCAGCCGGCCCATCGCCAGGAGCCAGGCCAGGATCACCAGAGACCCGGCGAGGTTGAAAAGCCGTTTTTTCCGCCGCGGATTCATGGACCCTGAGCGGAACGAAAATCCTGGCTTGTGCTCTGGAAAAAACGCGGGGAAGAAATCCCCGGGGGGAGTTCGACGGGGCGGCGGCCCCGGTGAGGGCTACATTTTGTACTTTCCAAAGTCGTCAGGATCAAGCCCTTCCAGGATCTCCTGCCACTTCTTGCCTTTTTCGGACTTGTCCTCGGGCTCGGCCTTCAGGTTGATCTGGCTGGACTGCTTGATCACCTCGGAGGCGACGAAGATGGGCGCCTTCACCCGCAGCGAAAGGGCCAGTGCGTCGCTCGGCCGGGCGTCGATGGCCATTTCCTGGTCGCCGTGGCGGAAGTGCACCAGCGCGTAGTAGGTGTTGTTCTTGAGGTCGCAGACTTCGACCCGCAGAACCTTCACGTCCATCATCTCCATCATGTTCTTCAGCAGGTCATGGGTCATGGGTCTGGAAAACTTGATGCCCTCCAGCTCGCTGGCGATCGCCGTGGCTTCCAGCAGCCCGATCCAGATCGGAAGCGTGTCCTCCCCATCGACTTCCTTGAGGATAACGATGGGGCTGTTGGTCAGCGGATCCACGGTGAGTCCGGATATGACCATGCTCTTGTACATGCTGTCCTCCCTACCGGATGGGGCCTGAATGCCTCCTGCCGAACGCTGCGGGACCCATTGTTGAACATCGGTCACGCTTTGTCAACGGCCCTCGGCATTCAGCGACCCCAACCGGTTTGGCGGGAAGCCATGTTTCAAAAGGGGCGGTATTCCGTCTCCTTGAGCTTGGCATGGGCCGCTGCCAGCCGGGCGATGGGCACCCGGGGCGGCGAGCAGGACACATAGCTCATCCCGATGTGATGGCAGAACCGAATGGCGTCCGGATGCCCGCCGTGTTCGCCGCAGATGCCGATCTTCATACCCGCCCGCGTCTTGCGCGCCCATTCCACCGTGATCATCATCAGGCGCCCCACGCCTTTCACATCCAGGATCTCAAAGGGGTTGTGCTGCAGGATGCCCCGCTCGTTGTAAAGCGGAAGAAACTTGTTTTCCGCGTCCTCCCGCGAGAAGGAAAAGGTCGCCTGGGTCAGGTCGTTGGTGCCGAAAGATATGAACTCGGCCAGCTCGGCGATCCGCCCGGCCCGCATGCAGGCCCGCACCACCTCGACCATGGTCCCGAACTGATAGGGCACCTTCACGCCGAATTTCTTTTCCACTTCCTTGTGGATCTCGGTCACGTAGCGATGGACCCACTTGAGCTCCTGCAGCGTGCAGACCTGCGGGACCATGATTTCCGGGGACACCTTGCCCCCGGCCTTGAGGTGTTCGGCGGCCGCTTCAAAGATCGCCCGGATCTGCATGGCGTAGATCTCCGGATAGGTGATCCCCAGCCGCACCCCGCGATGGCCCAGCATGGGGTTGGTTTCCGACAGCGCGCGCACCTTGCGCAGCACGTTCTCCTTGCCCTCCATGAGACGCTCGGCCACCTGCCTGCCCCTCAGCTCCTCCAGCCCGCCGGTGAGAGTCTCCAGCGTGGGGGAATACTTCTCGTGGAGTTCGGGGTCCAGCATTTTCAGGGTGTCGGGCAGATCGACCATCCCGTCGATGGTCTGGCGCATCTTGCGCAGATGCTCCAGCTCATGGATCAGCTCCTCGGCGGAGGGCAGAAACTCGTGGATCGGCGGGTCGAGGAGCCGCACGCAGCAGGGGTCACCGTCCAGGATGCTGAAGATGTCGATAAAGTCCTGGCGCTGGAAGGGCAGCAGGCGATCCAGGGCCGCCTTCCTTTCCTCTTCGCTTTCCGCCAGGATCATCTCCTGCACAACGGGGAGGCGGTCGGGCTGGTTGAACATGCGCTCGGTGCGGCACAGCCCGATGCCGACGGCGCCGTATTTCTTCGCCCGGCTCACCGAGTCCGGCGTATCCGCGTTGGAGCGCACCTTGAGCCCGGCGAGGTCATCCGCCCACTCCAGCAGCACCAGCAGGTCTTCCACGAATTCCGGCTCGATGGTGGGGACTTCCCCGGGATAGACCTGCCCGTCGGTGCCGTCGATGGTGATCACGTCGCCCTCCCGGAGGGTGACGCCGGCGATCGTGGCCTCACGCAGCTCGTAGCTGATATGCATGTCCTCGCAGCCTGAGACGCATGGCTTGCCCATGCTCCGGGCCACCACCGCCGCGTGGGAGGTCTTGCCGCCGCGGCTGGTGAGAATGCCCTGGGCGGCGAAAAAGCCGTGGATGTCGTCCGGCTTGGTCTCCTCGCGCACCAGGAGAACCTTTTCGCCCAGCTTGTTCTTGATCTCGGCCCGGTCGGCGTCGAACACGATTCTCCCGGATGCAGCGCCCGGCGAGGCGGGCAGGCCCTGGGCCAGCGGTTCCACCTTGGCGTTGGGGTCCAGGTGCGGGTGCAGCAGCTGGGCCAGCATGTCGGGCTGCACCCGCAGCAGGGCCTGCTCCTCGCTGATCAGGCCCTCATTCACCATGTCGATGGAGGTCTTGATCAGGGCCGCAGCGTTCATCTTCCCGTTGCGGGTCTGCAGGCAGTACAGCTTCCCCTCCTCCACCGTGAACTCGAAGTCCTGCACCTCATGGTAATGGTCTTCCAGGGTGTGCCGCAGGTCTTCCAGCTCCCGATAGATGGCGGGCATCTCGCGCCGCATCCTGGCAATGGCCTTGGGCGTGCGGATGCCGGCCACCACGTCTTCGCCCTGGGCATTGACCATGTACTCGCCGTAAAGCCGGTTCTCGCCGGTTCCCGGGTTCCGGGTGAAGCCGACCCCGGTGGCGCTCTTCTGGCCCATGTTGCCGAAGACCATGGTGCAGATGTTCACCGCCGTGCCGTGGGCCATCTCGGTGGTGATGCCGAACTCCCGCCGGTAATCCACCGCGCGCTTGCCCATCCAGGACTTGAAGACCGCCTCGACCGCCGCCTCCAGCTGCTCGTAGGGGTCCTGGGGAAAGGGCTTGCCGGATTTCTTTTCCAGCTGCTCCTGGAAACGCACGGCCGTCTCTTTGAGCGCGCCGGCGTCCAGGTCGATATCCTGCTTGGCCTTGTTCTTGGCCTTGATCTCATTGAAAAGGTGGTCGAAATCCTCATCCCCGATACCCAGCGCGATGGAGCCGAAAAGCTGGATCAGCCGGCGATAGAGATCGTAGACAAAGCGCTCGTTCTTGCTGAGCTTGATGAAGCCCGCCACGGTCTCGCTGTTTAGGCCCAGGTTCAGGATGGTATCCATCATCCCCGGCATGGACATGGCCGCCCCGGAACGTACCGAAACGAGCAGGGGTTTCTTGGGGTCGCCGAAGCCCTTGCCGGTCTTTCTTCTCCAGGTCTGCCATGGCGCTCCGGATCTGTTTCATCAGCTCGCTGTCCAGCCCCTTTTTCTTCTGCCCCAGGTGAGCCAGGCAAGCCTCGGTGGTGATGACAAACCCGGGCGGCACCGGGAGCCCGATCTGGGTCATTTCGCAGAGATTGGCACCCTTCCCTCCCAGCAGCTTCTTGTTCTTCCCGTCGCCTTCCTCGAAGGCAAAGACATACTTTTTGCTAGCGCTCATCGCTTTTCTCCTCATCTCGTTTTCTTAGATATTTGGACAAATAGGCCAGGCCGAACATGACCAGGGCCAGGGCCGAGACCTTGACGGCGTTCATCTCCTGAAAAAAGAACCGGCCGATCAGCACGGCCAGTCCGATTGCCAGCAGCAGGCGGATGACAAAAGCCTCAAGCGATCCCACCCGATCCTGGCCTCATCTGCGGGGATTCCGGAACGGGATGACGGTCCCTCGGCGGGTTTCCCCCTTTTCGGGCGGGGCTGCGGGGGTTTTCCCCTGCGGCCCCGATTCCTTCGGCGGGCTCCGGAGCAGCTCCAGCCAGAGGTTCTGGCCGCCCATGGTGAACGGCGCGCCGTCCACGTAGGCTTCCCTTAAGATCCAGGTCACCTCCTGGGCCGGAATCGTCAGGAGCAGGAGCTTGACCTGATACCAGTCGCGCTTGATGTCGGGCTCAACGGCCTCGATCCGGGCGTAGACCGCCGGCTGATCCTGATAGTGGATCAGCACCAGCTCACCGATATTGCGCATGATACCTCTCGTTCCCCCGTCTGCCCCGCGACCACCATCCTCGTCACCCCGGTTTCGCATTCCCTTGCGCCTTGAGCCTTAGCCTGCACCCGCCTGAAGCTCTGACGCCGATTGCCCGACGCCGGTCTTTCGTATTCCGCATTTCGAATTTCTTCCCGTTATTCACTGTCCCGGATGACGCTACCCGGATCGGTCCGCAGCCGGTCCAGTTTGGCCTCGAACTGATCGCCCAGGTCCACCCCCATCTGCCGGGCCCGTTTCTTGGCGTGCAGCCCGATGTTCCGGCTGTCCCGGTAAAAGCCGTCACCCTGGGGCGCGCGGGGATCGAATTCCGCCAACCGATCGCTCTCGGAGGCATGGTAGGCGACCCTCGAGATGAGCCGCCTGAGGTCGCGGCCGGCGCATTTCGGGCAGGCAAGTTCGGCTTCCTCATCACGTTTGAGGACGAGTCGCTGAAAATGCCTCCGGCACCCGTTGCATTCGTACTCGTAAATGGGCATGGTTTTTCTTGACGCCCTCTCCGGCGCACTTAAACACGATATCATAGCAAACCCGTTTGGCGGACGCAACCGCAATCGGAAACCCGCTGAGGAGTCGCAGATTTCCAGCTATTTTGCTTGACACTCCGAGGCGCCCTGTGGCATGTACCCTATTTCACAAACTAGCTTTCCCGGACAGAGGCCTACCCCTGTCCAGGGCACCGGGACCCTTGCCGCGCTTCCCCGCTTTCGCGGGCCGCCGGAAGGGCTTCTCCGTTTTTTCAATGCCGCGAATTCACATCCAAAGGAGACAGGATCTCTCATGAAGCAAGACACTCCCAATGGTTCAGTGATGGTGGTGGGAGCGGGCATCGCCGGCATCCAGTCGGCCCTCGATTTGGCCGAATCCGGTTATCTGGTTTACCTGGTGGAAAAAAAATCCGCCATCGGCGGGGTGATGGCCCAGCTGGACAAGACCTTTCCCACCAACGACTGCTCCATGTGCATCATTTCCCCGAAGCTGGTGGAATGCGGAAGGCACCTGAACATCGAACTCCTCACCATGACCGAGATCCAGGAAGTCACCGGCGAAACCGGACATTTCCAGGTCAAGCTCCGGGAAACCCCTCGCTACGTGGACCTGGCCAAGTGCACCGCCTGCGGCGAGTGCGCCAAGGTCTGCCCGATCGGCGTCCCGAACCGCTTCGACGAGGGTCTGAGAGACCGCCGGGCCGCTTTCAAGCTCTACCCCCAGGCCATGCCCAGCGCCTATGCCATCGAGAAGAGGGGCACCGCGCCCTGCAAGGCGACCTGCCCCGCGCACATCAGCGTTCAGGGCTACGTAGCGCTGGTGGCCGAGGGTAAATACCGCGAGGCGCTCAAGCTGATCAAGGAGGAAAACCCACTGCCGGCGGTCTGCGGCCGGGTCTGCCATCACCCCTGCGAGTCGGCCTGCACCCGCGGCGGGGTGGACGAACCGGTGGCCATCGATTTCATCAAGCGCTACGTGGCCGACCTGGACCTCGACGCAGCCACCCGCTATGTTCCGGAGCTCAAAGAGCCGCGTGAAGAGAAGGTGGGCGTCGTCGGATCGGGTCCGGCCGGGCTCTCCTGCGCCTTTTACCTGGCGATCGAGGGCTATCCGGTGACGATCTTCGAAAAACTCCCGCTGCCCGGCGGCATGCTCACCGCCGGCATCCCGGACTACCGACTGCCCAGGGATATTGTTCAGGCCGAAATCGGGGTAATCCGGGATATGGGGGTTGATATCCGGACCGGGGTGGAGGTGGGCAAGGACATCTCCTTGGAGCAGCTTCGTGAGGAGGGGTTCCGGGCGCTGTTTCTGGGCATCGGCGCCCAGGAGTGTAAACGCCTGGGGCTGGAGGGCGAGGACCTGGAGGGGGTGTACCCGGGCGTGGATTTTCTGCGCGACGTCAATCTGGGTCAGAGTGTGCACCTCGGCCGCCGGGTGGCCGTTGTCGGCGGCGGCAACGTGGCCATGGACGCGGTGCGCACCGCCCGGCGGCTCGGCTCCGAGGAGGCCTTCATCCTGTATCGCCGCAGTCACGAGGAAATGCCGGCCAACGAGGAAGAGATCGAGGAATGCCGGGAGGAAGGCATCCAGATCCACACCCTGACCAACCCGGTGAGGATCATCGGCGAGAACGGGCGGGTGAAGGCGGTCGAGTGCGTCCGGATGGAACTCGGCGAACCCGACAAGAGCGGCCGCCGGAGACCCGTGCCGATCGAGGGCTCGGAGTTTCAGATCGAGATCGACGCCCTGGTTCCGGCCATCGGCCAGGAATCGGACTGGGCCTGCCTGGGTCCGGAATGCGCCTGCACCCTGAGCGACTGGAACACCGTCAACGTCGACCCTCTCACCCTGCAGACCGACGACCCCTTCATCTTTGCCGGCGGCGATGCGGTGAGCGGCCCCAAGACCGTCATCGAAGCCATCGCGGCGGGCAAGCAGGCGGCCATCTCGATTGACCGTTACATCCGGGGAGAAGATCTCCGCGCCGGACGCGAGCGGGAATGGCAGGCGGTCCAGGACGTGCGGACCGAGGGCTACGACCGCATGCCGCGGGAACAAATGCCGCGGCTGGATGCCGGTCAGCGGGTGGGCGGCTTCCAAGAAGTCCAGCTCGGATTCAGCGAGGAACAGGCCGCTGTATGAAGCCCGCCGCTGCCTGGCCTGCGGGATCTGCTCCGAGTGCTATCAGTGCGTGGAAGCGTGCCTGGCCGGCGCGGTGGACCACAGCATGCAGCCCCGGGAGCGCTCCATCGAGGTCGGCGCCATCGTGCTGGCACCGGGGTTCACGCCGTTTGATCCCTCCCGCTACGAGACCTACGGCTATGCCAGCCACCCAACGTGGTCACCAGCATGGAGTTCGAGCGCATCCTCTCGGCCTCCGGGCCCTTCGAGGGGCATCTGGTGAGGCCCTCGGACCACAAGGAGCCCAAGAAGATCGCCTGGCTCCAGTGTGTCGGGTTCGCGGGACATCAACCGCTGCGACCACGCCTACTGCTCGGCCGTGTGCTGCATGTACGCCATCAAGGAAGCCGTCATTGCCAAGGAGCACAGCAAGAACGACCTGGATACCGCAATTTTCTTCATGGACATGCGGACCTACGGCAAAGACTTCGAAAAATACTACACGCGGGCCGAAAAGGAAAGCGGGGTCCGTTTCATCCGCTCCCGGATCCATTCGGTGGATCCGGCCGGAGAACGACAACCTGATCATCCGCTACGCCACCGAGTCGGGCGAAATCCAGGAGGAGGTCTTTGACATGGTGGTGCTCTCGGTCGGCCTGGCGCCGAACCAGGACGTGCTCGAGCTGTCCGAAAAACTGGGCATAGAGCTGAACGATCACCACTACGCCCAGACCTCCAGCTTCAGCCCGGTCAGCACCAGCCGGGAAGGGATCTACCTCTGCGGAGTTTTTCAGGGCCCCAAGGACATCCCGCACTCGGTGATGGAAGCCTCGGCTGCGGCGGCCGCCTCCGGCCAGGTGCTGAGCGCGGCCCGCGGGAGCCTGACCCGCACCAGGGTCCTGCCGCCGGAAAAAGACGTGCAGGGCGAGGAGCCGCGGATCGGCGTGTTCGTCTGCAACTGCGGCATCAACATCGGCGGCGTGGCCGACGTGCCGGCCGTCCGCGATTACGCCAAGAGCCTGCCCGATGTGGTCTACGTGGAGGACAACCTCTTCACCTGCTCCCAGGACACCCAGGACCGGATGAAGGAGGTCATCAAGGAGAACGGCATCAACCGGGTGGTCGTGGCCTCCTGCTCCCCGCGGACCCACGAACCGCTGTTCCAGGAAACCATCCGCGATGCGGGTCTCAACAAGTACCTCTTCGAAATGGCCAACATCCGGGATCAGAACACCTGGGTGCACATGAACGACCCGCAGAAGGCCACCGCAAAGGCCAAAGACCTGGTGCGCATGGCCGTGGCCAAAGCCGCCCTGGTGGAACCTCTGCAGCAGGTCAGCCTGGAGGTCACGCCGAGCGCTCTCGTCATCGGCGGCGGAGTGGCCGGCATGGAGGCCGCCCTGGGCATCGCCGAACAGGGCTACCAGGCCTACCTGGTGGAAAAGTCGGGCCAGCTGGGCGGCGTGGCGCGCCGGCTGCGTTCCACCTGGAAAGGGGAATCCGTAGCCCCATATCTCAAAGGGCTGGCGGAGCGGGTGCAGCAGCATCCCCGGATCAAGGTCTTTCTGGACACGGTGGTGGGCAGCACTTCGGGCATCGTGGGCAACTTCGTGAGCACCATCGAGCCGGCCGGCGGCGCTCAGGGGACTCGGACCACCATCGAGCACGGGGCCACCATCCTGGCCACCGGCGGGCGGAGTATCAGCCGCAGGAGTACCTCTACGGTCAGCACCCGGGGGTGCTCACCCACCTGGAACTGGACGAGGCCCTGATGGCCGGGTGACAGCCGCGTGCAAACCGCCGGCAGCGCGGTTTTCATCCAGTGCGTCGGGTCCCGCATTCCGGAACGTCCCTACTGCAGCAAGATCTGCTGCACCCACAGCCTGGAAAGCGCCCTGGCGCTGAAGAAGATGAACCCCGAAATGGACGTCTTTATCCTGTACCGGGACCTGCGCTCTTACGGGTTCCGGGAGGATCTCTACCGCGAGGCCCGCAAGCAAGGGGTGATCTTCATCCGCTACGACCTGGAGGACCCGCCCAAGCTCACCGCAGCCGAAGGCCAGAAGCTCGCCCTGGTCGTGACGGACCACGTCCTGGGCCGGCCGGTCCGGATCGAGCCCGATCTGGTGGTGCTGGCCTCGGCCATCCTGCCCAGCGAAAACAAGAAACTCTTCGAGCTGTTCAAGGTGCCGGTCAACAACGAGGGGTTCCTGATCGAGGCCCATGCCAAACTGCGGCCGGTGGATTTTGCCTCGGACGGCCTCTTCATGGCCGGTCTGGCCCATTATCCGAAAGCCGCTGGACGAGACCATCGCCCAGGCCAAGGCCGCCGTCGCGCGGGCGGTGACCATGCTGTCCAAGCCGGTCATCCTGGTAGGCGGAGTGGTGGCGACGGTCGACCCCGAGCGCTGCGCGGTCTGTCTCACCTGCGTTCGGACCTGTCCCTACGGCGCCCCCTCCATCGGGGAGGAAGGGCATGCCGTGATCGACCCGGCCGAATGCCGGGGCTGCGGGGCCTGCGTGGCGGAATGCCCGGGAAAGGCCATCCGCCTGCAGCATTTCACCGACGAGCAGATCATGGCCAAGGAAGACGCGCTTTTCCTGGCCTCCTGAGCCTGAGGAACAGAGAACTCATGGACGAAATCCGAGCGCTCCTTGTATTGGCTGCAAAACCGCGGACCCGCTCCGAAGGAGTGGGGAGACCAAGCGCAGCGCGGACAGTTTGGATATCCGAATTTCGGATTTCCTGAAAGGGATATGAAGGAGGACATATGACCGAACCATTCGAACCGGAAATCCTTGCCTTTTGCTGCCAGTACTGAGCCTATTCCGCTGCGGACCTGGCAGGTTCGATGAGGCTGTCCTATCCGACGAATGTAAAGATCATTCAGGTGCCCTGCTCGGGCCGGGTGGATATCCTCCACCTGCTGCGGGCCATCGAAGACGGCGCCGACGGGGTGTACGTGGCCGGCTGCCTGGAAGGCGAATGCCATTTCCTGACCGGAAATCTGAAGGCCAAGAAAAGGGTCCAGTATGTGAAGAAAGGCGCTGGAGGAAATCGGCATCGAGCCTGACCGGGTGCGAGATGTATCAACCTTTCCTCCGGCCAAGGCCCCCGGTTTGCCGAAATCGCCCGGGAGATGGTAGAAAGGATCAAGGAACTGGGTCCCAGCCCGCTGAGAATTCAAAAAAGCGGCCTGAGAGAGGTGGAACGCATGATCATTGCAGACCGAAAACCGCTGGAAGAAATCCTGGACATGATCAAGGACTGCCGCAAGATCCTGCTTGTCGGATGCAAGGGCTGCGTCACCGTGTGCAATGTGGGCGGCAGCAAGGAGGTCGGGATCCTGGCCTCGCTGCTGAAAATCGCCCGCCAGAAGGAAGGCCGGCCCCTGGAGATCGACGAAAAAACGCTGGAGCGGCAGTGCGATCCCGAGTACGTGGATCAGATCAAGGACAGGTTGACGACTATGATGCGGTCATTTCCATGGCCTGCGGCGTCGGACCCCAGTTTCTGTCCGAGGGCTACCCGGGACGGAATTTCCTCCCGGCCGTCAACACCACCTTCTTTGGCGGCGCCGTCAAGCACGGCGTCTGGGCCGAGCGATGTGCCGGCTGCGGGACCTGCGTCATTCACCTCTTCGACGGCATGTGCCCCATCGCCCGCTGCTCCAAGAGCCTGCTCAACGGGCCCTGCGGCGGATCGGCCGCCGGCAAATGTGAGATCTCCAAGGAAGTGGACTGCATCTGGGATCATGATCGTCAGGAAGAAAATGGAGCAGGGACGGCTGGCCGAACTCCTCGAGTACAGACCCGCCAAGGACTGGAGCACGGCCAGGGACGGCGGTCCGCGCAAGAGCGTGAGGGAGGAACTGGTGCAATGAACGATTTGAAGTCCGGAAGCAATCTGGAAAGGATCCTGAAGGCCGGTCATTTTGCTTTCACGGGTGAGTGCGGCCCTCCCAAGGGCGCCAACGTGGAGCATTTGAAGGAAAAGATCGCATCATCTCAAGGGGGTGGTGGATGCCGTCAACATCACCGACAACCAGACCGCCGTGGTCCGGATGTCCAGCTGGGCGGCCTCCACCATCATGATCCAGGAGGGCGTGGAGCCCAATTTCCAGATGGTCTGCCGGGACCGCAACCGGCTGGCCATCCAGAGCGACATCCTGGGCGCCTATGCCCTGGGTATCCGCAACATGCTCTGTCTTTCCGGCGACCATCAGAGTTTCGGCAATCATCCCCAGGCCAAGAACGTCTACGACATCGATTCCATGCAGCTCATCGCCCTGGTCAAGAAGATGCGGGACGAGAGGCAAGTTCCTGAACGATGAGGACATCGATGTCGCCCCGCAGCTGTTCATCGGGGCGGCCTCCAACCCCTTTGCCGACCCCTTCGAGTTCCGGGTCCACCGCCTGGCCAAAAAGATCGAGGCCGGCGCAGACTTCATCCAGACCCAGTGCATCTACAACATGGACAAGTTCCGGCAGTTCATGAAGATGGCCGTGGACCTGGGGCTGCACGAAAAGGCCTACATCCTGGCCGGCGTGACCCCGATGAAAAGCGTCGGTATGGCTCAGTACATGGCCAAGATGGTCCCGGGCATGGACGTGCCCGATACCCTGCTCAAGCGGCTGCGGGGTGCGGGAAAGGGACAGGTGGCCGAGGAAGGCATCAAGTTCTGCCTCGAACAGATCGAGGAATTCAAGGAAATGGAAGGAGTGGCCGGCGTTCACCTGATGGCCATCGAGTGGGAGCACAAGGTTCCGGAAATCGCCGAGCGGGCCGGCGTGCTGCCGCGACCGGCATCCAAATGATCAAAACAAAGAACGCGCGTCCCGCCGCTTTTATTTGGGGTCTTGCGGATTGGGATTTCAGGATTGTTTCGGAATCGGGATTTGGTGCTTGGGATTTCCGGTTCATCCGGCTCGGGGTGCCATGATCTTCACGACGGGCGAAGGGAAGTCCTTCGACACCGAAACGGACCTGACGGCGGCGGAGCGTCACATCCTCCAGAAGCTGTTCCTGTGGCAAAGCCTGGCCTCCAGCCTCGAGCAGTTCCGCAGCAAGAAGCTCGAGGCCTTCGAGAAAGGGTGGAACAACTCGGGCGCCGTAGGTGAAACCGAATCCATGAAAAGCATCGTTCGGGAACTGGAAAGCCGGCTCATCCGGCGCCTCCACTCGCCAAGCCTGTCGGGGTGATGAACTTGCGCAGTCCGCCCCTTCAATCGCCCCCTTCAGCCCCCACGACCAACAGCTCCCAGAGTTCCGAAACCCTCCAGACCACGCCGGCGAATGTCGCCATTGTCGGCGGCGGCCAGGGGGCCTACCGCCTGCTCAAGTTCCTGGGCGAGGAGCGGGCATCGCGGCTCAACTTGAAAATCGTCGGGCTTTCGGAACTCAATCCCGAGGCTCCCGGGCTGCTCTACGCCCGCAGCAAGGGCCTTTACACCACCGATTCCCTGCAGGATCTCTTCCGCCTCGAGGGCCTCAACATGGTCATCGAGGTGACCGGCTCGCCGGAAATCCAGGAGGAGGTCTTCCGGCTCCGTCCGGCCAGCGTCTCGGTGCTCGACCACCGCTCGGCGCGCCTGGTAATGAACCTCCTCCAGATGGAGATGGAAAAGACCGAGCTGGAACGGGAGCGGCAGAAGATCCAGGAACAGAGCAAACGGCAGACCCAGGTGATCCTGGATTCCCTACCCTACCGGGTGATGGTGATCAACCTGGACATGACGGTGGACGCGGTGAACCAGACTTTTCTCCGTCAGCTCAATCTGCGGGCCGAAGAGGTCCTGGGCCGCCCCTGCCACCAGGTTCGCTACGGGCTGCCTCAGCCCTGCCACGAGGCCGGTCGAGATCTGCTACCTGCGGGACCGGCTGGAAGAGCTCAAGGAAAAGGGCATCATCACCCAGTACAAGGAATGCAAGGTGGAGAGCGGGGAGAGCCGCTTCGACGTGGTGACCATCGCGCCCATCTTCGACGACCAGGGCCGGATCGTCCAGATCCTGGAGGCCTCCCGGGACGTCACCGACCGAATGCGCCTGGAGCGCGAAGTGCAGAAATCCAACACGTTCCTGGAAACCGTCATCGAAAGCACGGTGGACGGCATCGTGGTGGTCGACATCAAGGGCTATGTCATGATCTTTAACGAGGGCATGGAGCGCCTGACCGGGCATGCGGCCAAGGACATGGTCAGCGGCGCGCACGTGAGCCGGTTCTACGACATCGACACCGCCAGGGAGAACATGCGCAAGATGCGCAGCGGTGAATTCGGCCCGCTCGGCAAACTGAACCCCACTCCCATGACCATCCGGACCAAGGATGGGGAGGAGATTCCGGTCACCCTGACCGCCTCCATCATCACCATCGCAGGCCAGGAAGTCGGCAGCGTCGGGGTGTTCACCGACATGCGCGAGGTTCTCAGCATGCGCAAGGAACTGGAGAGCACCCATCTGCAGCTGGTGCAGTCCGAGAAGATCGCCTCGGTGGGCCGGATGGCCGCGGGCGTGGCCCACGAGATCAACAACCCCCTGGCGGGGATCATGATGTATGCTGAAATGCTGAAGGAGGCACTGGCGGAGGACTCACCGCACAAGTCCGACGTGCAGGAAATCGTCGACCAGACCCTGCGCTGCAAGCGGATCGTCGCCGAGCTGCTGGAATTCAGCCGCCAGTCGGTGGGCAAGGTCTCCAGTTTTCCGGTCGGCGAGCTGATCCAGAAATCCCTGCGCATCCTGATCAACCAGGCGCTATTTCAGGACATCCAGGTGGAGACCGACATCGAACCGGAGATGCCGCTTCTGGTCGGCGACATGGGCCAACTGCAGCAGGTGTTCACCAATCTCTTCATCAACGCCGCGGATGCCATGAAGGGCCGGGGCAAACTGGCTATCCGCGCCCGGTTCGACACCTCGAAGAACCATTTCATGATCGAGGTGGCGGATTCCGGACCCGGAATTCCGCCCCATCTGCGCGACAAGATCTTCGACATCTTCTTTACCACCAAGCCGGTGGGCAAAGGCACCGGATTGGGCCTGAGCATCTCACAGAACATCGTCAAGCTGCACGGCGGCAGCATCGCCTACGAGTGCCCCCAGAGCGGCGGCACGCATTTTACGATTGAAATCCCCTTGGATTTCGTGGAACAGCCGACACAAGAACCTCTTTTTGTCTGATCGGGGCCGGTATGGACGAGACGATGAAGATCCTGGTGGTGGACGATGAGCGGGTCGTGCGTGAAGGGTGTCAACGGGTTCTTTCCGGAAAGGGCTTCGAGGTGCTGACCGCCGAAAACGGCCAAGCGGCCCTCGACGTTCTGGCCCGCGAGCCCATCGGCATCATCCTGCTGGACCTCAAGATGCCGGTCATGAGCGGCGAAGAGCTTCTCGAAAAGACCAGCGAGCTCTACCCGGGCATTCCCGTGATCATCATCACCGGCCACGGGACCATCGACACCGCGGTGGAGTGCATGAAGCAAGGGGCCTATGATTTCATCACCAAGCCTTTCCAGCTGGAGCAGTTTCTGCTGACCATCAACCGGGCCGTGGACAAACGGCGGCTGGAGGAACGGACCCGCCTCTACGAGGAGGAAAAACAGCGCAACCTCTACGACCTGAACCTGGAAAAAACGCGCCTGAAGACCATCATCAACTGCATGGCCAACGGGGTCATGGTCACCAACCGTAACCTGGAGGTGGTCCTGCACAACCCGGCCTTGCTCCGGCTCCTGGAAGCCTCGAGTGCAGCCGACAGCCCGGTGCCGGTGAGCCAGATCATCAACCATGGCGACCTCGTCCGCACGCTGAAGCAGATTCTGACCAGCGAAACCTCCCGCAGCGAATTCATATCGCAGGAGGTCGGCGTCGGCGCGAATACCCTGCGGGCGATCTCGGCCCCGGCCCTGAACCCGGACGGCCGGGTGGTCGGAACCGTGACCGTGCTGGAGGATGTGACCCCGTTCAAGAAACTGGACGAGATGAAGTCCGATTTTGTCAACATGGTAGCCCACGAGCTGCGCAGCCCGCTGGTGGCCATCCGCCAGCAGAACAGCGTGCTGGTGGAGGGCCTGGCCGGGCCGCTGGGAGGCAAGCAGAAGGAATTCATCACAAGAGGAATGAAGAAAATAGATCAATTGCTCGAATTAATTAATGATCTCTTGGATATCGCCAAGATCGAAGCCGGCCAGCACGCTCAGCACCGGGTTCCCATTGATATCGGCACCGTGATCGAGGAAACCGTCAATCTGATGCAGGCCCGGGCCCGGGAACAGGGCGTCGAGCTCACCTACACCTGCGAGGACCTGCAGCCGGTGCAGGCCGATCCCAAGAGCATCCAGGAGATCTTCAACAACCTGATCAGCAATGCGGTCAACTACTCTCCCGACGGCGGCCGGGTGAAGGTCGCGGCGCGGGGCCTGAAGGGCTTTCTGGAGATCAGGGTCAGCGACACGGGGGTGGGCATCGATCCGGAAGAACTGCCCAAGATCTTCGACAAGTTCTACCGGGTCAAACACCCCAAGACGCGCCAAGTCATGGGGACCGGCCTGGGCCTGGCCATCGTCAAGGGCGTGGTCGAGGCGCATCAGGGATCCATCGAAGTGGAAAGCGTGCCCAACCAGGGCACCACCTTCCGGATCACCCTGCCGGTCATCAGCGAAGCGGCGGAAGCCTGATGTCCCCGCCGAGCCGAATTATTCCCGGCCGGGAACGAAATAACCGTTGCCGAAAAAACGGGTTCGTAGTAGATTTCCGAGCCCACCAGCATGTTTCCTTTCCATTGTTTCGGAGGTTCATGTCATGCCTTTGAAGGAAAAGCTCAGTTCGGGGAAATTTGTTGTCCTGGGGGAATTCGAGCCGCCGAAGGGCGCGGACTTCGGACCGCTGCTCAAGAACGCCCGCCTGGCCAAGGGCCGGCTGGATGCGGTGGTGATCCCCGAGATGGCCAATGCAGTGCTCAAGGCCAGCTCACTGGGCGGTTGCGCCTTTTTCCAGCGCGAGGGGATCGAAACCGTGATGCAGGTCTGCTGCCGGGACCGCAACCGGCTCGCCCTGCAGGCCGACCTGCTGGCGGCCGGAGCGCTGGGAATCCGCAACGTGATGGCCGTGGCGGGGACCGACATCCGCTACGGGGATCATCCCCATGGCCGGGTGGTCAACGACCTGGAACTGCTCGAGTTGCTGGAAGCCGCCCAACGGCTTCAGCAGGGGAAGGATCTGGCGGGTATCGAGCTGCGGGGCGCACCTTCCTTCTGCCTGGGATCCACCATCGACACCGGAGCCTCCGGCGGCGTGCTGGAGATCGAGCTGGAAAACCTGCGGAAAATGGTGGACCTGGGCGTGGAGTTCGTGATCACCAACCCGGTCTTCGACCTGCGCCGCTTTCAGCAGGTCCTCAAACGCCTCGAGCCGGGCCAGGTGCGCATCATCCCCACCGTGCTGCTGCTCAAGTCGGCGGGCATGGCGCGCTACATCGACCGCAACATCAAGGGCATCTCCATCCCGGCCGACATGATCCGCGACATCCAGAAGGCCTCCGACCGCATCAATGAGTGCGTCCGGATCGCCGCCGACCTGGTCGGCCGGCTGCGGGACCTGGGAGTGGCCGGCGTGATGATCGCCACGGCCGGCTGGGAAGACAAAATTCCCCAGATCCTGGACACCGCCAGAGCAGGATGAGTCAGGTGCCGGGGAAAAAGCGGGGTTGGGGAGGGTTTCCTCGGCCTGAGCGAAGAGGTTCCACAGGCGCCCACGAGCTGCCTTGGGCGTAAGCCCTATGAGGAGGGAAAGCTGTTTATGACGGATCCAAAGACCCTTTCCGGTTCGGTGATGGTGGTGGGCGGGGGTATCGCCGGCATGCAGGCCGCGCTGGACCTGGCCAATTCCGGCTTTTTCGTTCACCTGGTCGAACGGTCCCCTTCGGTGGGCGGGGCCATGTCCCAGATCGACAAGACCTTCCCCACCAACGACTGCGCCATGTGAATTCTCTCCCCCAGACTGGTCGAGGTCGGCCGGCATCTCAACATCGAGCTTCACACCCTCTCCGAGGTCATGGATATCCGGGGCGCGGCGGGTAACTTCGAGGTGGAAATCCTCCAGCACCCGCGCTACGTGGATCTGGAGAAGTGCATCGCCTGCGGCACCTGCTCCGAGAAATGCCCCAAGAAAGTGGACGATGAATACAACGAAAGGCTCGACAAGCGCAAAGCCATCTACGTTCCCTACCAGCAGGCGGTGCCCCTGAAGTACGTCATCGACCGGGAGACCTGCATCTACTTCATCAAGGGCAAATGCCGCGCCTGCGAGAAGTTCTGCCCGACCCAGGCCGTGAATTTCGAGGACCGCGAGCAGAAACAGGTCCTGCGGGTCGGATCCGTGGTCCTGGCGCCGGGGTTTCGAGCCTTCGACCCCCGCAGGTACGAGACCTACCACTACGCCAACCTGCCCAACGTGGTCACCAGCCTGGAGTTCGAGCGCATCCTGAGCTCCACCGGCCCCTACCGCGGCCACCTGCAGCGCCCCTCCGACGGTCGGGAACCCCGGCGCATCGCCTGGCTGCAGTGCGTGGGCTCACGGGAACTGAACCGCTGCGACAACGGCTACTGCTCCTCGGTCTGCTGCATGTATGCCATCAAGGAAGCGGTGGTGGCCAAGGAGCACAGCCGTGAGCCGCTCGACACCGCCATCTTCTTCATGGACATCCGGACGTTCGGCAAGGATTACGAGAAATATTACAACCAGGCCCGCGAGGACCACGGGGTCCGTTTCATCCGCTCCCGGGTTCACACCATCGACCCGGTGGCCGACTCCGGCGATCTGCTGCTGCAGTACTCCGACGAGGAGGGCAACATCCGCCAGGAGCTCTTCGACATGGTGGTCCTCTCGGTGGGGATGGAAACCGACCAGAGCGCCATCGACCTGAGCGAGAGGCTGGGGATTGCGCTGAACCACAACCGATTTGCGCTGCTCCGAACCCTTCTCGCCGGTCGCCACCTCGCGGCCCGGGATCTACGCCTCGGGAGTCTTCAAGGGTCCCAAGGACATCCCCGGCGCCGTGACCGAGGCCAGCGCCGCGGCCTGTGCCGCCGGCGCCGTGCTGAGCGCGGCCCGCGGGACCCAGACCCGCACCCAGGTACTGCCCGAGGAGCAGGATGTGAGCGGACAGGAGCCCCGGGTCGGGGTGTTCGTGTGCAACTGCGGCACCAACATCGGCGGCGTGGTGGACGTTCCGGCGCTGGCCGAGTATGCCGCGACGCTGCCTTTCGTGGGCCACGTGAGCGAGAACCTCTTCACCTGCGCCCAGGACACCCAGGAGATCATCAAGGAAGTCATCCGGGACAAGGGGCTCAACCGCATCGTGGTGGCCGCCTGCTCCCCGAACACCCACGAACCCCTGTTTCAGGAGACCATCCAGGCCTGCGGCCTCAACAAGTACCTGTTCGAAATGGCCAACATCCGCAACCAGGACTCCTGGGTCCACTCCGCCGATCCCGGGGTGGCCACCGACAAGGCCAAGGACCTGGTGCGGATGGCCGTGGCGCGGGCCGGGCTCCTCAAGCCGCTCACCGGCAAACGGATCTCCATCGTCCAGCGCGCCCTGGTGGTCGGCGGGGGGGTCGCCGGGATGACGGCCGCCCTGGGCATGGCGCGGCAGGGCTACGAGGTGGTGATCGTGGAAAAGGAAGCCCATCTCGGGGGGTTCGCCCGGGAACTGACCTCCACCATCGAAGGGGCCAGCGTTTCCGAGCACCTGGCAGAGCTGATCGACGAGGTGAGCCGCCACGAGCGGATCCAGGTGCTGACCGAGGCCCTGATTGTGGGTTTCGGCGGATCCAAGGGAAACTTCACCACCGAAGTGATCGTGGGACCCGGGATGTACGAGCGCAAGATCGACCACGGAGCCCTGATCATGGCCACCGGAGCCGGCGAGTATGAACCCGCCGAATTCCTCTATGGCCAGGACCCGCGGGTTGTCACCCAGATCGGTCTGGCCAAGCGGCTGGAGGAAAAAGGCGCCGACGACCTGCGCGAAGTGGTCATGATCCAGTGCGTGGGTTCCCGCAACGAGGAAAACCCCAACTGTTCCCGGATCTGCTGCCAGGCCGCCGTCAAGAACGCCCTGCACATCAAGGAGATGAACCCCGAGGCGAACGTCTCCATCCTCTACCGCGACATGCGGACCTACGGGGAGCTCGAGGATTTCTACCGCGAGGCCCGGCGCCGGGGGGTCATGTTCTTCCGTTTTGAGCCGGAAAACCCGCCCCGGGTGGAAGCCGGCGAGCAGGGGCTGCGGGTGGTCTTCCAGGACCACGTGCTGCGGCAGGACCTTCAGGTGAACGCCGATCTGCTGTCCCTGAGCGCCGGGATGGCGGCCGCCGACACCGAGGAACTGGCCAGCATCATGAAGGTGACCCGCAACCAGGAAGGCTTCCTCATGGAGGCCCATGTGAAGCTGCGGCCGGTGGACATGGCCAGCGAGGGCGTCTATGTCTGCGGCACGGCCCAGGGGCCCAAGCTGGTGAGTGAATCCATTGCCCAGGCCATGGCCGCCGCCTCGCGGGCCTGCGCCTTCCTCTCCCAGCCCGAGATCCAGCTGTCCCCGGTGGTCGCCCGGGTGGACCAGGAACACTGCGCCGCCTGCCTGATCTGCGTGCGCTCCTGCCCCTACGGCGTACCGCAGATCAACCGGGACGGCGTCAGCGAGATCGACGAGGCCCTGTGCCACGGCTGCGGCATCTGCGCGGCCGAATGCCCGGCGAAAATCATCCAGCTCAGCTGGTATCAGGACGATCAGGTGATGAGCAAAGTCGAGGCCTTGTTGGAGGGGGTGCTGTGATGCAGGATTTCTCACCGGTTATCATCGCTTTTTGCTGCAACTTCTGAGGGTACAGCGCTGCGGACCTGGCAGGTTCGATGCGGCTGCAATACCCGGAGAGCATCAAGATCATTCGGCTGCCCTGCACCGGCAAGGTGGACCTGATCCATCTCCTGCGCGCCTTTGAAAAAGGCGCTGACGGCGCTTACGTGCTGGGCTGTCTGGAAGGTGACTGCCACTTCAGGAGCGGAAACCTGCGCGCCCGCAAACGGGTCGAGCAGGCCAAGGCGATTCTGGAAACCATCGGCATCGGCGGAGAGCGGGTGGAGATGTACAACCTGTCCTCCAGCCAGGCGCCCCGCTTCACGGAGATCGCCGTTGAAATGACCCAGCGAATCAAGGAACTCGGACCCAACCCGTTGAAACAGGCGCGCAGCCAGGCGGCTTGATCGGCCGGGACCCGGATGAAACCAGAAAGCGAGGTTGAGCAGAAATGATCGTCGCCGACAGGAAACCGATCGAAGAAATCATCGAAGAGGTGAAGGGCTACGAACGAATCCTCATTGCCGGCTGCAACGAGTGCGTCACCGTGTGCGAAGCGGGCGGCAAGAAAGAGGTGGCCGTGCTGGCCTCCGCCCTCCGCATGTATTTCATGAACCAGGGCAAGGACGTCCGGGTTGACGAAGTCACCCTGGAGCGCCAGTGCGACCACGAGTACCTGGAGGAAATCCGCAACTCCATCGATCAATACGATGCCGTGATCTCCCTGGCCTGCGGCGTCGGGGTGCAGTTCATGGCGGAGAAATATCTCGGGAAGCCCATGCTGCCGGGTGTCAACACCTGTTTCATGGGGGTCACCGATGAACGGGGCGTCTGGACCGAGCGCTGCCAGGGCTGCGGGCAGTGCATCCTGGCCCGGACCGCCGGCATCTGCCCGATCTCCCGCTGCGCCAAGCGGCTCTTCAACGGGCCCTGCGGGGGCTCCACCAAGGGGAAGTGCGAGATCAGCAAGGAGCTGGACTGCGGCTGGCAGCTGATCATCAAACGCCTCGAGGAGCTCGGCCGGCTGGACGAATACGAGGAACTGGCGCCGATCAAGGACTGGTCAACCGAGAGGGCCGGCGGGCCCCGCAAAGTCGTGAGGGAGGACTTGAGACAATGAACGACGCTGCAGCACTCAAGACACCCAGCAAGCTGGAGAGGATATTGAGGGCCGGGCACCTGGCGGTGACCTCTGAATGCGGCCCGCCCCGGGGAAGCGACGGGGAGGCGATCGCCAGGAAAGCCGAAATGATCCGCAACCACGTGGATGCCATCAACATCACCGACAACCAGACGTCGGTGACCCGGCTCTGCAGCCTGGCGGCCTGCATCCGCCTCAAGCAGATGGGACTCGAACCGACCCTGCAGATGGTGGTCCGCGACCGCAACCGGATCGCGCTGCAGAGCGACATCCTGGGAGCCGCCTCCTTCGACATCCACAACGTCCTGTGCCTTTCAGGGGACCACCAGCAGTTCGGCGACTGCCCCCAGGGCCAGAATGTCTTCGACATCGACTCCATGCAGCTGATCCAGCTGGCGCGCCGGATGCGGGACGAAGGCAAGTTCCTGAACGGGGATTCGATTGATCGCCCGCCGCAGATGTTCGTGGGCGCAGCGGCCAACCCCTTCGCCGATCCCTTTGAGATCCGGGTGCCCCGCCTGGCCAAGAAGATCGCCGCCGGGGCCGAGTTCATCCAATCCCAGTGCATCTACAACCTGGACAAGTTCGAGCAGTGGATGAAGCAGGCCCGGGACCGGGGTCTGCACGAAAAGACCTTTATCCTGGCCGGAGTCACGCCCTTCAAGTCGGCCGGCATGGCCAAGTACATGAAGAACCGGGTGCCGGGCATGGACGTTCCCGACGACGTGGTCAAGCGCATGAGCGGGGCGCCCAAGGACAAGCAGGCCGAGGAAGGCATCAGGATCTGCATCGAGTCCATCCAGCGTCTGAAAGAGGTCGAAGGCGTGCGGGGGTTCCACATCATGGCGATCGAGTGGGAGGAGAAGGTTCCGGAGATCGTCGAGGCCGCCGGCCTGTACCCTCGACCGCAGCTGGACGGCTAGAGCGGGCGCAGAGCGGGCTTGACTTCGGCGACTGTTCAAGTAGTAATAGGGCTAACTCATCTCTCAGGAGGTTCAGGCATGGCGCAGAAATATATTCTGGTTGTGGACGATGATCCGGATCTGGTGGAGACCGTGGCCATGATGCTGGAGAGCAAGGGCTGCGAGGTGGGCCGCGCCTACGACGGCCTCGAGGGCGAGGAATCCATCAAACAGCGACGCCCCGACCTGGTGATCCTGGACATCATGATGCCCAGAAAAGACGGCTACGTGCTGTGCGCCGAGCTCAAGGCCAAAGAGCAGACGCGCGACATTCCCGTCGTGCTGCTCACGGCTGTCGGCGAGGCCGTTCCGAGCACCCGCTACACCCATGCCGACGGCATGGCCACCGAGGCGGACGACTATATCCCCAAACCCATCGAGACCGAGCAGCTCTGGGAGGTGGTCAACGGTCTGCTTTCCTGAGGCTGGGCAGCGGGTCGGGATATCATGACTTCTCCCATCTCCCTGGGCGGCTTCAAGATCCTTTCCGACGTGACCTGGCTGCAGCTCGCCCTGCCGTGTTCGAGCGGAGCGGGTCCGGCGGGGGTTCTGCGCCGCCTGGCGGAGCGGGAAGTCAATCTCCCGTACCTCACCTGCACCCGGATCGGCGCCGACTGGAAAGTCGATTTCCTGGTGGAGGCGCCGCACGCCGACAAGGCCCGGGAAGCGGTCGCAGCAGTCCTGCGGCCAAACCATTTCGCGGATATCCCAGGCAGCCGTTCTCTCCATCTTCCCCCACCGCAGCAAACCCGAAATCACAGCCGCCCTGCTGGAGACCTTCGGCGCCTGCGGCCTGCCGCCCTTCACCATCACCCAATCCCCGTCGGCGGTTTCCGCCGTCATCGAGGCCGAGCAGACCGACCGGGTGAGCGAGGCGCTTTTCGGCCCGTTTGTCTTCAGCGCCTACCGCACTCCGGCGGACTGGAAACTGAGCCGCAAGGGCAAGGAGGAGCTGTACCGCGAGGTGGTGGCCTCCTACCAGGAAAAGAACCCTAAGGTCTATGCCCTGGAATGGCAGAGAAAGCTGGGTTTGCTGCTTCTCAGCCTGCCCCCCGAGGAGCTGGGTGCGCTTGGCCGCGCACTCAGGGCTTTCGCCGCGCAGGACAAGGCGAGCGCCTCACTGGCCGTGGGCTCCGTCCAGGGCCCGGCGGGGTTTCACCTCTCCTTCGCGGTGCCCCTCGTCGCGCGGGAGGACTTCAGCCGCCTGGTCGGCTCCAAGGTGCCGCAGGCCACGCTCGGGGAGATTCCGGCCGTGGCCCTGTTTTCCATGAACGGTCCCCATTTCGGCGACCGCTACGGCATCGTCAGCGAGCTGCTGGCCGCCTTTGACCGGGACGGCATCCCGCTCCTGGCCCTGGGCTGTTCCATCGCCTCCATCTGCGGGGTGGTGGCGGCGGATCAAGTCGCCCCGGCGACCCGCTGCATCCAAGACTGCTTCGAGGTGCCCTCCATCATCGACCGGACCGAGAAGAGCCCGCCGGCCGGCTAATCGTACTGCGACGCGACAAAGGACCTGGCCACCCGGTACTTGCCGTTCGGCTCGGGGGGGATATCCCCCACCACCTCTATGTGGAAACGGACCTGCGGACCCAGGACGCTTTCCGCAGCGCTGCGGATGCTCGCCAGCGCGGTCGAGCCTGCCTCAAGCTGCTGGAGATCTTCTCGGCTGGTGCTGGGGATCGCTGAAAGGTCGCTCAGGGACCGGATATCTCCAGGCGAGATGCCCGCCTCCTTGAAAAGCTGCCGGTAGTAGGGCACGGTGCGGCAGGCGTGGGCGATGAGCCGGCGGAGCCGGGTCTCCTGAAAAAGCTTCAGGCGCCCGCGGCGAAGTCTGTGACCCAAGAGCAGAACCGGGAGGCTGGCCACGCTGCGGGCAACCGGCATCATCGATGCTGGCCCCTTCGGAGAGTCGCCCCGGAGCCTCCCTGTCAGCAGACACACCCTAGGACAAGAGGCTCTCAGGGGCCGACACCTCGCCGAACAGCCGGAAGAGGTCGTCGCTCACCAGGCCGCGGTGAATCCCTTGCGGGCCCGGCCAGAGCTGGAAGAGGCCCAGGGAACCCAGCTCGTAGAAATCGCCGCTAAGGCTGACAAGCGGTGCCAGAAAAAAGGGGAGCGCCAGGCCGAAAAGCAGGCGCCCTGACCTCCTGGCGGCCTGTTCCATGACGGCCAGGCTCGGCAGGCTGAGCAGGTAGGGTAAGGCAATGGTCAGGGCATAGACCCAGTCGGAACCGCCGGTGTCAAAGCCGCTGAGCCTTCCGGCGTACTGCCCCCCGGCCTGCACAAACGGCAGGATCCGGGCGAGCATCCCGCCCCCGTAAAGCGGGTGGATCTCCAGGCGGCCGACCTCGCCTCCTCCGAGCAGGCAGCCGGCGGCATGCAGCAGCTCGTGCAGCGGAACGTAGAGCCACCATCCCAAAACCGCCCCGGCGACCAGGCGCGCCCAGGCTGACAGGCCCTGCGCATCGTCCGCGATCCGGGCGAGCAGTCGGAAAAAATCCCGGAAGGCTGACAGCAGTCCAATCGCGCGGTCTTTCTCAGGCGGCCTCGGCATTGGCCACGAACTCCACCTTGACCTGCTCCGGTTCCTGGTCCTTGAACTCCACCAGCGCCTTTTCAGCCGAGAAACCCCGCGCCAGGGCGATCATCGTCTCACGGGCCGAGTTCTGCACCTCCGAGCGCAACCGCCGGACCAGGTCCTGGGCCAGCGAAAACGCCTGCTGCTTGGCTTCTTCCTTGAGCTTGTTGCGGTCCTCCTCGTCAAAACCGGCACCGAACACCGCAGTCACCAGGTCCGGCAGGAGCCAGGGCAGAAGGCGGGCCTTCTGCTCGTCGTAGAAGTTGATGTCCCGGATGTGGATCTCGTAGGTGCAGCGCGGCATCCGGATGCGAAAGGCACCGCTTTGCGGTTCGAGGATCTGGAATTCCGGATCCCGCAGGTCGAAGCGGAAATCGATGTCGAACTCGAAGATCATAGCCATCTTCTTGGAACTCATCAGCCAGCCGAGGTATTTCTTGCCGAAAACGCCGGCCCAATGCTCCTTGGCGGTCACGATCTCCTTGGTGACCACCTTGAAGACCGAGAGCAGCCCGATGGAACGTAGCTCCTCCAGCGAGGCGAAAACACGCACTTCCGGCCCCCGCCGCGCCACCCGCCGCTTCCGGAACAAGGCGTAACCGCCAACCACGATACCGCCGGCCGCCAGAAACCCCGCCAGCGCGCCCACCATGAGTTCGCTCATGCTTCTCTCCTCTGTTCCTTTTCCCGCGCCTTCATCCGCGAGTTGACTTCCAAGCGCTCCAGGGAAAGTCGGATCACGTCCCGGGCAAGCGCTTTTTCGCCCGTGTAGGCGCGTAAGAAATCCTTCACCTGTTCCTCCCGGCCGAGTCCGGAGAGGGGCACGAAGGCGGCGATCAACCGCTCGAAGTGCAGGGGGTGAAACTGCTCCAGCTCGCTTATGTGCTCTGAAAACCACGGCCAGAGGAACGGAACCGCCTGCGGGTTGCCGGCCATGGCGGTCAGGGGCACGAACTGGTTCCGCCGCGGGACCTCGCGCAGCGCGAACTCCAATGCCTGTCCGATTAAGGCCCGATCGCTGAAACAGGCCAGGGCCTGGAGGATGTTCATCCGTTCGTGCTCGCTCCGGCTGTTGCGCAGTTTGCCCTTCAGCCAGTCGAAGACCCGGCCGTCGCCTCGCCAGGCGGCCAGCTGCATGACCCCGCGGGCAATGTCCGCGGAAATCTCCTGGCCCGCACGGAGGCGCTCAAACTGCCCGGCGGCAAAGCCGAGCGTTGCCTCGGAGCCGTACAGGCCGGCCTTTAAGAGGGCCTGATCGCGCAGAATGGCGCGGGTCTGGGGTTCCCCTTCCCGGGGGTCAAAGCCGACTTCGGTCAGGATCCGCTCGAGGAACGGCCGGCTGAAGCCCGCGATCTGCTCCCGGTCGCTGTCTTCCAGAACCAGAAAGGCGTGCTGCAGGTTTCCGATGATGCTCATGAGCGGCAGAAAAGAGTCCTCTCTTTCGTAGGCTGTCAGAAAGCCCAGATAATCGGCCAGGCCGAGGTCGCCCCGCCTGACAAGCGCGTAGAGATCGTTCTGAAGGCCCCAGCGGTCTTCGACCGGCAGTTCCCGCCGCCGGACGCAGGCCGAAAGCGCCTCCAGATTCGAGGCATCGGCGTATTTCACGCGAAAGAAACCGCTCTGCCGTTCGTTCACCTTCCAGGCGGTCACGTCCCGCGGCAGGGGGATCTCGATCTGTCGCCCGCTCATGAGCAGGCTCTTCGTTTCAAAGGTCCGGTCCCGGCGCAGGAATCGCACCGTCAGCGGGATCTCCCAGAGCTGGTCCGAGTCGTTGGGCAGGAAGGTGAATCTCCGCTGTTCCAGCTGAAGCACGTTCCCGCGCCGGCTCACCTCCAGCATGGGGTATCCCGGCTGCTCGACCCAGCTTTTCATCAGCCGCGAGACCGGTTTGCGGGAGACCTTCTCCAGCGCCTCCCAGAGATCCCGGCTTGCCGCACAGTCATAGGCGAACTTTTTCAGGTAGTGTTGCATGCCCGCCTGCAGGTCCTCTTCCCCTAGATAGCCGTGGAGCTGCCGGAGGACGCTGCCGCCCTTGTTGTAGATAATGGGTGCGGTGGCGGCGTTGATCACCACGTGCTCCCCACCCGGGATCTCGATGGAGAAGGTCTCGTGCATGGCGTCCCGGTCCAGGACCGGTTCGGTCTGGTTGTTCAGGAACTGCTCCCAGATCTGCCACTCCGGGTGAAGGTGGTGGACCACCCCATAACCGAAATAGGTGGCGAAGCTCTCGTTCAGCCACAGGTAGCGCCATTCCGCGGGTGTCACCAGGTTGCCGAACCACTGGTGGGCCATCTCGTGGGCGATGACACCGCAGATCCGTTCCTCGCCCGAACTGGAGGTGATCCCCGGGTAGTGCAGCAGGAGGTTCTCGCGGAAGGTGATCGCCCCCCAGTTTTCCATGGCGCCGTAGGCAAAATCGGGCACGGCAACGAGGTCCATCTTGGGAAGGGGATAGGGGATCCCGAAGTAATGCTCGCAGAAGACCAGCGAACGGCGGCCGAACTCGAGCCCGTAGCGGGCGTATCGGCTCCTGCCCGGCACCGTGACGGCCCGCACCGCAGCGCCCTCTTCCAGGAGTTCCAGTTCTCCGACGCCGAAAAACAGCAGATAGGTGGACATTTTGGGGGTTGTCTCAAAACGAACCAGCTTCCTGCCGGACGGCTGGTCTTCCACCTCCTTCACGGGCATGTTGGAGACCGCTTCCCATCCTGCGTCGGCGACTAGCTCGATCGCAAAGGTCGCCTTGGCCGCCGGGTGGTCCAGGCAGGGAAAAGCCCGCCGGGCGTCGCTCTCCTGAAACTGGGTGGTGGCGATATACCTTTCCCCGGTTTCGCTGTCGCACCGGCTGCGGTAGAAGCCGACCATCCGGTCGTTGATGAAACCCATGTACCGGATGCGCAGGGAGAACTCCCCTTCCGTCGCCTCCGGCAGCTGAACGCGTATCCGCTCGGCCTGGGGATCCACCGCAAAGGGACAGCTTATCTCCCTGCCCTTCACCGGGACCAGGCATTCCACGACCCCCAGCTCGAGCACGTTCAGGGTGACGTTCGTGATTGGTTTCCGGGTCTCGAACCGGATCTCGACTTCGCCCAGGAAACTGAAACGATCCAGGTCGGGTTCCAGCCGGAGCCGGTAGTGAAGCGCGGAGATCCCCGCGGACAGGTCATAAGGTGGTTCCGCCATATGGTTCCTTTCGTTTTCAGGCGCTGTCTGTCGAAGTGTAAACATACTAAGGAAAGGGGCAAGGTGCAAGGCGTAGGAGGCGTTAAGGCATCAGGGTCAGAGGTTTAAGGGGTCAGGGGCCGACCGGCGGAAGGGCGAACTGCAGAACGCCGAATTTCGAAGTCGAAACCCGTTCCAGGCCGGAAACCACTTCGACATTCGACATTCGCTGTTTCCGGGTTTCCCGCCCCGACAGGCACGTCGGCAATTTGGCATTGCACGGGTTCAGAAAATCTGCAATCCTTTCCGTCTGCAGGTCGATCTGGAATATGAAGCGTGAGGGAAGAACATGGCAGAAAAAGTCATCATCATGGGGGCCGCCGGCCGTGACTTTCACAACTTCAATATCTACTTCCGGGATAACCCGCGCTACGAGGTGAAGGCCTTCACCGCCGCCCAGATTCCCAACATCGAGGGCCGCCGCTACCCCCCTGAACTGTCCGGAAAGCTGTACCCTGAAGGCGTTCCCATCCGGCCGGAGGAAGAACTGCGAAGCCTCATCCGCGCGCACAAGATCGAGCTGGTCGCCTTTTCCTACAGCGACATGCCCCACGTGGAGGTCATGCACAGGGCCTCCCTGGCCATGGCCGAGGGCGCCGACTTCATCCTGATCGGCGCCACCTACACCATGCTGCGCTCCAGGAAGCCGGTGGTGGCGGTCTGCGCGGTTCGGACCGGCTGCGGCAAGTCCCAGACCACCCGGGCGGTCTGCGGGATACTCCGGGAACTGGGCAAAAGCGTCGTGGTCGTCCGGCATCCCATGCCCTACGGAGACCTGCGGACCCAGATCGTACAGCGGTTTTCGGCCTACGAAGACTTCGAGCACCACCGCTGCACCATCGAGGAACGGGAGGAATACGAGCCGCTGGTGGAGCAGGGCATCGTGGTCTACGCCGGCGTGGACTACGGCCGCATTTTGGCGCAGGCGGAGCAGGAGGCGGACTATATCGTCTGGGACGGCGGCAACAACGACACCCCCTTCTACTTTCCCGACGTGCACATCGTGCTGTTCGATCCTCACCGGGCCGGCCATGAAAGGCTCTATTTCCCGGGCGAGACCAACCTCCTCATGGCCCACATCGCGGTGATCAACAAGGTGGACACCGCCTCTCTCGAAAACGTGGAGCAGGTGCGGGGCAACATCCGGCGCTACGCCCCCGAAGCGCGCATCGTGCTGGCGGAATCGCCCGTGCTGGTCAGCGATCCCGGGCTCGTGCGGGGCAAGCGGATCCTGGCGGTGGAGGACGGCCCCACCCTCACCCACGGAGACATGCCCTACGGTGCAGGCTTCATCGCCGCCCGCACGTTCGGCGCCGCCGAGGTGGTGGACCCGCGCCCCTTTGCGAAGGGAAGCCTTCGCCGGATCTTCGAGCGCTATCCCCACCTGGGTCCCGTGCTCCCGGCCATGGGCTACAGCCAGGAGCAGATCCGCGATCTCGAACAGACCATCAACCAAAGCGATTGCGACCTGGTACTTTTTGCCACCCCCATACAGCTGACCCGCATCCTGAATCTCGACAAGCCGACTCAGCGGGTGCGCTACGAATACCGCGATCGGGGGGAACCCACTTTGCGCGAAGCCCTGCTCGAGCGGCTGCGGCTGCTGGGCCGGATGGAGGCGGCGAAGGCCTGAGGCCGCGCTAGAGCCATGAGCACATCGCCGAGAAGGAAAATCCTGCTGGTGGCCCTGGGCGGCAACGCCCTCATCCGCAAGGGACAGACGGGCACCATCGAGGAGCAGTTCGAGAACCTGCGGGTTCCGATCCGCCAGATCGCCCGGCTTTCCCGCCGCTACCGCGTCATCATCACCCACGGTAACGGCCCCCAGGTCGGGGACCTGCTGCTTCAGCAGGAAAGCTGCGAGGCAGTGCCCCGGCTGCCCCTGGAAATCCTGGTAGCCCAGACCCAGGGGCAGATCGGCTACATGATCGAATCCACCCTGGACAGCGAGCTCATGGCCCTGGGGGTTCATGCCGGGCAGAGCCTGGTGAGCCTGCTCAGTTATGTGGTGGTGGATGAGCACGACCCGGCCTTTCAGAACCCCACCAAACCGATCGGCCCTGTAGTTCCAGCCGAGAAAGCCGCTGCGCTGCCCTTTCCCACCCGCGCGACCGCCAAGGGCCTGCGCCGGGTGGTCGCCTCTCCCCGGCCGATCACCATCGTGGAAAAGCGGGAAATCCGCAAACTCATCCGGATGGACTTCATCGTCATCTGCTGTGGCGGCGGCGGCATCCCGGTCGTGCGGGAGGGACGCGCCTTCGAAGGGGTGGATGCCGTTATCGACAAGGATCTGGCCAGCGCCAAGCTGGCCCAGGAAGTGGGGGTTGATGTTTTTGTGATCGCTACCGACGTGGAGGGGGTGCTGCTGAACTACGCTAAGCCCGCAGAGCGGCTGCTCTCGAGGCTCAGCCTGAAGGAAGCGCAGCAGTACCTCCAGGAGGGGCAGTTTCCGCCCGGCTCCATGGGCCCCAAGGTGGAGGCTGCAATGCAGTTCATGCGAAGGGGCGGCGAACGGGCGATCATCACCTCCATCAGCCGCATCGAAGATGCCGTGGCCGGCAGCGCGGGTACGGAGTTCGTCGGCTCCGGGTAGATGCGCCGGGCAAACGGCGCATCCACCCGGCCTCACCGCCGCAGCACCAGGGCGGCTCCGGAAAACAGGAGCACGACGCCGAGGATCCGCAGGCCGCCGATGGGGGCGCCCCGCAGGCCGAAGGCGCCGAAGTGATCCAGCAAGAGGCCGGTGCTCAGCTGTCCGGCGATGGCGGCTGCCAGGGCGGCGGTCGTGCCGAGGCGCGGCACGACCAGGATGGTCAGGGACACGAACAGGGCGCCGAGCAGCCCGCCGCTGTACTCCCACCAGGAAGCCTGTCCCCAGCCGCGGATGAAGCCGCGGCCGCTCAGCACCAACAGCACCAGCAGTACCAGGGCGCCGATCAGAAAGCTGATAAAGGCGCTTTCGATGAGTCCCACCTTTTCCGCCAGCCGGGCGTTGATGGACGGCTGGCTGGCGACTGCCACCCCGCCCAGAACCATGCACAGAAAGAGCATCCAGTTGGACATTGTCTCCCCTCTCCTCGCAGGAAAAGACCGGCCGGGGTTGGGACATCCCCGTCGCGCATCAGGGCAATCCGAAAGGGCAGCAAGGGCATGACCCTGTGGCTCACCGGGGTTCTCCCGGTTCTTACGCGGGCGTCCCGGTGAAAAGGAGGATCGGATCACCTCCCTTTGATATCTCCGGCTTCGGTCCGGAAGCGCGCCTGGACCATAGCGTGAGAGCGCAGTCTACTGCAGTCTATGGAACACCATATCCCCGCCCTGAAGGCTGGGGACCCCCTTGAGCGTCAGCATGTTGTTCTGGATCGTATAGTTGTAGCTCGTCCTGCCGCCGACCTGGGAGCCGTCCTGAGGATAGAAGGTGATCGTGTTGTTCTCGGCAGTGAACCTCCCCGACTGCTCTTCCCAGTAATAGCGCATGCCCATCCGCCACTGCTCGGACACGTACTCGTAACGCCCGTTGTTGTCACAGGTAAGGCCCCAGGTGAAGGTGATGCCCTGGTTGTCCATGCGGCCGCCCCACCGGCCGACGATTCTGCTGTCAATGCTCGTTTCCGGCTGCTGGCCGCCCCCGCCGCCGGTGCCGCCGCCTCCGCCGCCGTGCCACCGCCTCCGCCGCCTGTCCCCCGCCTCCGCCGCCGGTGCCGCCGCCACCTGTGCCACCGCCTCCGCCCGCCTGTTCCGCCGCCGCCGGACAAATCCTTGTCCAGCAGGTCCACGTACAGTTTGACCATCTCGTAGCACATGATGATCTGATTCTTCTCCGGATCCCAGAAGGCGTTGGCCTGGCCGCACTCGGTAGGAACGATGGTGATGTCGCGCGGCAGAGCGAAGCCCTTGCTGATGCCCTCGGCCAGGGATTCGAAGACCCGCTCTTGCCTAAACCCTTCTTCCATCTTCCTGGAGAAATCGGTCTTGAGCTCCCCGTAGACGACCGTCACCTTGCCTTTGGCCTGAGCTCCATAAACGGTCAAATGCTCCTTCAGCAGCTTTTCCCAGGCCGCCTTTTTCTCCGGGTATTCCTCGCGGCAGAAGTACTGGCGCCGCTCAGGCATCTTGAATCGGTTCGCCAGTTCCTGGAATTCCTTGGGGGAGCTGCCGTAGAGCAGACACACGACATTGCCGAAGCGCACCATGGCGTCGGTGTGTTCGTCCCACCAGGGGGTCTTTTCAGCGCCCTGCCCGATCAGGCGCCACAGATCGGCAAACCCATAGATCGCCTCGGGTATGTATTCGGCCCCCTCTTCCCGGGCGTAGAGCAGCAGCATGGTCGCGAACTCGTCGACCACATCCTCTTCCCGCCCGGTGACGGGGAGCTTTAACAGGTCGATCAGTCCGTGACCCAGTTCATGAAAGAAAATGCCCATGATTCCGCCCACGATGTGCAGGGCTATTCTTTCCTCCTCGGTCATGGGCTTGTCCTTGGGGGGCTTTTCCTCCTCAGGCTTCTCGTCCTTGGGCTTCTCGCCGCCCCTCGGTTCCACCCCCTCCCGGCTTAGCGGCGGTCTTGAACCGGATCGGCGTCGGCGGAAGGGAGACCTTGCCTTCGGCGGTCTGAAATCCTTTCTTCTGGGCACTGTTCAGCTGCAGGCCGTAACGGGTGTCCGGGTTCAGCTTCTTCACCTTCAGCACGAAGCTCTGGCCGTCTTTCCACGGGGGTTCGGTGGCCGCCACCGGCGGAAACTCGTGACCCTGGATCTCGAGCAGCGACCACGATCCGGTGTTCATGGGCTGGCTGAAGAAGATGCTGATCTCCCCTACATCGACCGCCACGTCCTTGGCCCCGTCCTCCGGCTTGCTGATGAGCACTTTGGGTTCTTGAGCCGACGCCGGACCGGCAGACAGCAGGCAGACGGACAGTGCACAGACCAGGATCAGTTTTTTCAGCATGGCATCCCCCCGCAGGTTGAAATCAGTCCGTTTCATCTCTTCTCTGCCAAAACTCCCAGCTCCCGCTGCAAGAGGCCGAAGACCTGATCGGCCGGTGTTCCGGCCAGCCGAGCCAGCGGAATCTCCCGCGCCAGATTCTCCACGATCAGCAGCCCCAAATAGTAGCCGGCCTCCGGCGGAACCTGAGTGTCGTTGGGCTCGGCACCGAAATAGATCCGTTTCAGTCGGTGATCGTTCTGTCCCATGTTCCTTTTGAAGTCCGCCGCCAGCAGTGGCAGCAACTCGTGGCAGCGGTTCATCTTGTCGGCCGGGAAACCCAGGTAGGCGCTCCGGCGGTACCCGGGTACCACCACTGCCGAGGCATAGGTCGCCAGGCCCTCGGCCCAGAGCATGCGGTACAGCCCGCCGCCCGGGGAAAAGTCCCTGAAATGGTAGAGATGGAACAACTCGTGCGCCAGGGTGATGTTCAACTGGCCAACATCCGAGGGCTCAAAGGCTTCCAGCCCGATGGCCAGCACATCCCTGCCGGCCACTGGCACGACCTTGCCCCGGAAGCTGAAGGAAAGGGTGATGTAGAAGTCCGTCCGCGGCTCGAAATCGGGAAGGTGCTGCCGAAAGCCCTTCACCACCTCATGCACCGTTGTTTCGATCCCCGCGTTGAGCTCGCCGATCTCCGCAATCCGCGGGGCGATCTGATCCCAGAACGTCCGGATGCAGCCCTGTTTGTATTGCTCCCTTTCGGAGCCGGTTTTTCCCCGGTAAACGGCGTCCTGGAAGAACTGCGGGTGCCGGGATTCGAGCAGCCTTTCCCAGGCGGCCGTTCTGCAGCCCGGATCGCGGCCCTGACAGTCCCGGTAATAGGCTGTGAAATCATCCACCACATTCACGATCCGGTAGGTGCCCTCTTCCCGGGCCGACGCAGCTTGAGCTGCTGCTGAGAGCGCCAGCCCGCAGCTCAGAAACCACATCGTGATCAGGCACAGGATTCGTTTCTTGGGTGGCAGGGAAATGGGGGGCGTATGGCAGCGCTTGGATTCCTTCATCACCTTGATACCTCCCGGCTGCGGCTGGAGCCAAAAAGGCTGAAAGACTTGGGGTGAAGGTACGTGACCTCGGGTTTTCCTGTCAAGCTCTTTTGCCCTCTGCTCCGGATCCTCTCCTGGGCCGCGCACGGCTCCCGGAGTGAGCGGCTCTCATTTCCGATTCGCAAATTTCATTGATCTCCGAGCCTGCGCTCTGATAAAGATAGCCGGCGAAACTTCCACCCCTGGGGCTCAGGTCTGACATCGAGGACTCGACGGAACCGGGAGGGCGACCATGTCACGAAACGCATTGTGCATCGGCATCAACGACTACCCCGGCACCGGCAGCGATCTCGACGGCTGCGTCAACGATGCTCACGACTGGGCGCGGGTTTTAGAACGGCGCGGATATGCGCTGACGCTCCTGTTGGACAAGAAAGCCACCCGTGCGGCGATCCGCAGCCACATCGAGGCGCTCCTGGGCAGGGCGGTCAAAGGCGACAGCTTGGTGATCCAGTTCTCCGGCCACGGCTCCTTCGTGCCCGATGAAGACGGCGATGAGCCCGACGGCACGGACGAATGCCTGTGTCCCTATGACGTGCGCGCCGCGGGTCCCATCACGGACGATGAGATCTTCGAGCTTTACGGCGCCCGGCCGGCGGAAACCAGGCTGCTCATGATATCCGATTCCTGCCACTCGGGTACGGTGGCCAGGTTCGCCCCGATCGCGACCCCTCCCACCATGAAGGGCCGCCATGCGCCGGAGCGAAAAGTGCGTTTCCTCCCTCCGGCCGCTTATCTCTCCAGGGCCGAAGCGGCCAAGCTGGGCGTGCGTCGCGGGCTTCGGCCGTCCAGCCCCCCCGGGCGCTACGCCGCCCTGCTGATGGCCGGCTGCCAGGACACGGAGTACAGCTTCGATGCCTATTTCGAGGGCCGGCCGAACGGGGCCTTCACCTTCGTGGCGCTGCGGACGCTCGAGTCCCTGTCCGCCAGAGCCACCTACCGGCAGTGGTTCAAGGCCATCCGCCGCCTGTTGCCCTCCCAGCAATACCCCCAGACGCCCAACCTGTTCGGCTCAACAACCATGAAAGCCTGGAAAGTGCTGGCCTGAGGAGGTCTTGCGGCAAACCCGGCATCCGTTTCTGCGCTGGGCAGCAGGAAGAATGCGGGCCGTGGTGGCTGATACAACCCTGATGACGAGCTTTCCTTTTCGGAAACCCCCAATGACCGCTAGTACCAAACTCGTATCTTCAGATTCTGTCGATGTAACCATTAAGTCATCCTCTTCACCGATTGAAAGACGTGTTTATTCAGTGATATAGAATATATGGAGATGTATTCCGAATCCTTGGAAAAGGCCGTGTGGTGCCGGACATAGCCGCAATCTGCATCCTGGAACGGGAAAACCCGGTATCCGAATGGGCCGCGCAGGGAACCTCTATGAAGTTTGCTATAGATTGGCATATTATACACAGTGATAAATAATTCAAATCAGAAGGATACATTACGGACGTGATCCATGGAAAAATTCATCAAAGAAAATATGGAGACTGACTCCAAGGCGAAATCCCGCCGTGACTTTCTGAAGGCCGCCGCCGCCTTGGGTGTGTACACACCCCCAGCAATCATGATGCTGCTCAAACCCAATCGTGAGGCATTGGCCTGCAGGTCCCTGCGGCTGCGGAGCAGTTGGTTTCACCAAAGAGACTTGCAGCACTCGCTTCCCCGAGGGCGGAATCGTTCCGACGATTGAACAGGTTGGCATCTGAGGTAGTTTCAGGAATCGACCCGGAGGCTTTCTGTAGAGTGCTTTTCCCGCCCGAGGCAGTGGAAAGGCCCACTCTCCGCCTGCCACTTTGCTCAAATTCAAAAAACCGTTTTCGCCCTGACAGCTACTCCTTGCAGCAAAAGAGACTTTATCCTTGCAAACCCTAGAAGTCCTTAGACCTCGAGAGGATATCCATTGTTACCTGCTGGGGCAGGACTCGCTGCTGTTCGATGAACCGTCGCGAAGACTGTTCCATTTGAACAGTACAGCCTCTGCGGTTTGGAAAGGGCTTGCGTCATGCTGCACCAAGGAGGAAATCGTACGCGCCTTGGTGGACGCAACGGGAGGCTTGAGCGTACAAATTGACAAGGATGTCGGCGATCTCATTTGTCAATGGCGTACTGACGGTCTTCTTTCGGACGTCAGGAAGCCAGAGGAAGTGCCGGGCATTGTCAATACACCTGGCTCTTTCCCTCGTCTCTTTCTTGACGCGGAAACATTCCCGGAGCGTGCGTATGGCACGCATGAACTTCAATTCCGCATTGTTGATACATCCATTCGATTGAGGGTTCCTTCCAAGGAAGTGCTGCAGTGCGTGCAGACGATTTTGGCACATTTTGTGATGCCTGGTGCTGCCGATACCGAAGTGGAATTGATTATTCTGCACAAAGACCCCCGCTACCTGCTTCTCAGAAACGGAGAGCTTCTGGATTGGTGTGAGGGTAAAGACGGTATTGCACCGATGGTCCATGGCAATTGTGTGATGCTGGCGTACGATCTTTCCAATTGTTTTGTCGGCATACATGGCGCCGCAATCCGCTATGAGCAAAAGAGTATCCTGATGCCGGGTGCTGCGGGCTGCGGAAAAAGCACATTGACCGCAGCGATGATGGCCTCCGGGTTTGACTACTGCGCCGACGAACTGGTTCTGCTTTCGTATCCACCAATCCGTATGCGGCCCGTACCCACAGCCATCGGGCTGAAAACAGGATCTTGGAAAGCGATAGAGGTCTTTCATCCTCAGGTGGTTTCTCTGACAACCCATTGCAGACTGGATGGGAAGAGCATTCGGTACCTGTTGCCTTCTGCGGATTTCAGCCAATACTTAGGCTCGGAAGAAATGCCTGTAGATTATATGGTCATGCCATACTTCGATGAAACGTGTGGCGAGACCTTCACAAAGAGGATCAGTGCCGGAAAAGCACTCTGCCGGATAGCCGAAGCGGGCTATGATGTTTCCGGGTCTCTCACTGCCGATAAGATAGGACAGCTGGTCCAATGGATTGCCGACATACCATGCTATGAATTGCATTTTGCTCATCTGCGGAATGGGATAGATGCAGTGAAGAGATTGCTCCTGTGAGTCCTTTTGCATCTGCTTTCAAGTTTGTCTGCGACGGCCTGGCTGGCCGGTGCTCGGCTGAGGATCTCGCACAGATTGGGTCTCCTTCAAATCGCGGTGATCTTTCTTGGAAGGCCGTTATTGCTGTCGCAAACGCCTATTTGGTTGCCCCTGCTCTGTGGGATCGGATTGAATTCATGGGGCTGGCCATGAGTGTCGAGGCAAGCGCACGGGACTATCTTGTTGAATTACATCGACTTAATCTTAGGCGTAACAACGCTCTGAGACAGCAGGCACTGCGGGTGATCGCAGCACTCAATGGAATCGGGCTAAGGCCGCTGCTTTTCAAAGGCGGCGCGCAGCTATTTGAACCTATTCACAGGAACTTGGGCAACCGCATCATGTCAGACCTCGACATCCTGGTCCCCGACAATCGGTGCAACGCCGCGCTTGAGGCACTGCTGGGAATGGGATACCAGAGCACGGAGGCTCCATACGCCACGCCGGACTTCCATCACATCGCACCTTTGGTGAAAATCGGCGAGTACGGGGAAATTGAATTGCACCGCCAACCGATGCATGCAGTGACCAGGGGCGTGTTGCCTGCCGAACACATCTGGGCAAGTGCCAGGAAAATGACTGCAGAGGGTGTAGACTTCTATGTTCCCTCAGCGTCCCATGGTCTTTTGATCGGCATGCTTCATAGCCAGGTGGATGATCGACACTATGAGCTGCGGCAATTCGATTTACGGAATCTGTATGATTTTGCCGCGATTTCCAGATATAGCGAGAAGGACATTGATTGGCACCTGATCCAGCGCTTGATGGCTGAAAAAGGGCTCAAGCACGTCCTGGAATCACAGCTGTTGGCGGCTCACAGGCTCTTGGGACAGAAATCCCCCGCGGGGATCGCCCCCGCACCCAAGGCGCGTGCACACTATTTTGTTTGCCTGTCCGCCGTGCGAAGTGCTTTTGTCGAACGTTGTCAAAGAAAGGCCGGGGAGTTCTCTGCCGCTCGCATCGGGAAGCGTTACGGCTGTTCTCGAAAGCCTGTTCCCATTGCAGCGTACCGCATGCGGTATTTGCTGTCTGTCATAAAAAGGCGCTGGCAGGGTTCCCCTAATGTCAAGTTCTCCGAAGGGTTTCAAGCCGTCAGGAGCCGCCAACTGCCAAGTCAAGCTGACCGGATACGGATCTAGAGCTGCATCCGCAACATGCGGTCCGACGGCTGGCGGTCGAAGCTCACCGCCTGTGCCGGAAGTTCAAACCGATTTCGTCCTGTCTCAGAAAGCCTTTGACTTTTGCAGGTCTTGTTGAGGAGAATGGCCCATCCTGACAGATTGGTGGAAATCCCATGCGGCTGCCTGACTTCGCTGGAAAAGTGGTTCTTCTATACCTCACCTATACGTCGGACGATCGCGGCATCGTGCTCGAGGATCCTGTGTTTCAGGCCCAGGGCGACCGGCTGTTTCTGGTCGGCAGGATTGCCGAAGGCACCTCCCCGAACGACTGGGTGGCAGGCTCCATGAGCGGGGTCGCCTGGGAAAGCGTGGATCAGTATCTGGTGTTCGACTCGCTGGAGGACTACCTGGGCAGAGCGTCGCTGGCATGGGCCGAAAACCCGATGCAATAGGAAAACCTCACGGCCGGCGCCGCGGTTCCTGGTCTTGTGGGAGCGGAACCCGTCGCGGAAGGCTGATGGAAAGGAAAGCTTGATTCGTGAATCCGGCCCGCCCGTTCAACAATGCCATCCTGTTCCTGCGCGGCGTTCTGCTGCTGGCCGCGGCCATGACGCTTTTCATGACCCTGCAGCTGGCGGCGGATCTCATCAGCAGCGGTTTACCCCTGAGCCGGCTCGCGGAGTCCGGCGTCGTCGAAGCGCGTCATCTCAACAACCTCATCAACCGCAACCTGAACCAGCTGATGGCCGTGATCTTCACCTCGGTCGCCATCGCCGTGCCGCTCACCGCCAACCTCTACTCCCTAAAATTTCTCGAGTTCTTCATCAAGGATCCGGTCAACGCGGCGGTGCTGATCTTCGTCGCGTTCTGCAATGCCGCCAACACCTGGGCTGGGTTCGGGATCCGGACGGATTTCATCCCTGTCATCCAGCTGCACTTCCTGCTGGCGCTGACGGTGCTTTGCTTCGCCCTCGTCTTTCCCTATCTGTACTACATCTTTCGTTTCCTGCACCCGAACACCCTGCTGGCGCGGCTGGAGCGCGAGGCGCGCAGGAATCTGAGCGCCGCCCTGCAGCGCCCGGGGCCGTCCCGGGCGACCCTGGCGGCCAACATCGAACACGTGGCCAATGTGGGCATCCGCTCGCTGGAAAGAGGGGACCGCAACCCCGCGATCGAGAGCGTCTACACGCTGGATCGGGTCCTTTCGCATTACTGGACGGTCAAACCCCGCATCCCGTCGCTCTGGTTCACCGTGGATCCGGGTTTTTTTCTCGGTTTTTCGCAAGCTGCGGTGGATGAAATGACGGGCAGTCACAGCTGGGTGGAGATGAAGGTCTACAGCCAGCTTCACCAGATCGTCCGGGCGGCCATGGGCCGGGAGCCGGACCTGACCGCCACGGCCGCCAAGACACTTCGCAAGCTGGCCCTGGAAGGCGCCGCCCGCTCAGAGCCGGCGCTGCGCGAACTGGCCATGGAGTATTTCAACACCCTGCTGCGGCTGGCCCTCAACCGCCGTGAAGCCCGGGCGTTCTTCGCCATCCTCGAGCAGTACCGCCTGTTTGCCGACTCCCTCAACTGGGAAAACCCGGATCTCGGCAAAGAGATCGCATATTACTTTCAATACTACGGCCAGCTCGCATTCGACATGCAGCAGACCTTCTTGGCCGAGGCTGTGGCCTATGATCTTGCCGCGGTGGTCGGAGCCGCCTGGGAGGCGGGTGCGCCCAACCGCGCGGCGCTCCTGGAGCGTTTCCTGCAATATGACCGCGACACGCGGAGACGCCTCAAGGGCGTAAGGAAGGCCCAGGCCATCCTGGCCAGCTATTTCCTCCTCACGAATCACCAGGAGCCCTACCAGGTCCTGCAAGGGGCCTGGGCCGACCAGGATCCCAACTACGTGCGGCAGGTCCGCGACGAACTGCTTTCGGCCACCCGCGAGAAGTACTGGGAAATCAGCGACCGGCGCCTGAATCTGGACTATGTCCCGGATGCCCAGCGCGAAAAGCTGCGCGAGTTCTTCGCCAGCCTCGAGACCCCCTCCGCCCCTCAGTCCTGAGCTTGGATCCGGCAAGGTTCTCCGCGGTCACCGCGGCAGCGACCGTCCTATCTCAGCATCATCTGAGGCAGAAACAAGGCGATCCCGGGGAACGCGGTGATGAGAACGACGATGGCGAAAATCGCCAGCAGAAACGGCGCCACCCCGCGGAAGATGGTCTCCACCGGTATGTTCTTGGCCACCCCGGCCACAGTGAAGATGTTCAGCCCCATGGGCGGCGTGATCAGGCCGGCCTCCATCATGAGCACCGCGATAACGCCGAACCAGATGGGATCGAAGCCCAGCGCCAGGACCACCGGAAAGATCACCGGCATGGTCAGCACCATCATGGAAATGGCATCCAGGAAGCAGCCTAAGAAAAGGTAGATGAGGATGATGATGGTGTGAATCAGGTAGGGTGAAACCTCCAGGCCGGCCGCCCAGCCGGCCACCTTCATGGGAATGGTGGAAAGGGCCAGGAAATAGCTGAACACATTGGCGCCGGCCACCAGGAACAGCACCATGACCGAGATGCGGACCGCCTCCTGAAGGGACTCGATCAGGTTGGTGGCCGTCAGCTTTTTCTTCAACAGCGCCACGAGCAGCAGCGCGGTCGCGCCGATCGCACCGGCCTCGGTGGGCGTAAAAAAACCCAGGTAGATGCCGCCCATGACCAGCAGGAAAACCGCCAGGGGTTCCCAGATGCCCGCCAGGGAAGCGACCTTCTCGCGCCAGCTCACGGATTCAGGGATGGCCGGGGCCAGAACCGGATTTATTTTGACCATCAGCACCACGATGAGCATGTAGGCCCCGGCCAGCAGCAGCCCCGGCAGCATGCCGGCGATGAGCAGCCTGCCGATGGACTGCTCGGTCAGCATGCCGTAGACAATGAACCCGATGCTGGGCGGGATGAGAAAACCGAGCGTGCCCCCGGCCGCGATGCTGCCCGTGGCCAGCCGGGGATGATAGTGGAAGCGCCGCATCTCGGGCAGGGCCACCGTCCCCATGGTGGCGGCGGTCGCCACGGAGGAACCCGAGACCGCGGCAAAGCCCGCGCAGGCACCGATGGTGGCGATGGCTAGGCCGCCGGGGAGCTTCCGGAACCACTTGTCAAAGCTCTGGTAAAGCTCCTGGGTCATGCCCGAGCTGCCCGCAAACCCGCCCATCACGATGAAAAGCGGGATGACCGTGTAGGGGTAGAACGCGGCCACCTCCCAGACCGTGCGGGCTGTCATGGGCAAGGCCGCTTCCAGGCTCGCCAGGTAGCCTACCCCGGCACAGCCGACCAGCATCAGGGCAAATGCGATCGGCATGCCCAGAAACAGGAGCACGAAAACCGCGACCGTGCCCATTATGCCGACTGTGACGGGATCCAACGCTTATCTCCTTCTGAGCGCTTTCACGGTGGTGCTGAGATCGAGCAGGAGTTCAAGGCACAAAGCCAACGCTGACAGGGAGACCAGGAGACGGAAAGGCAGCTGGGGGATGCGCAGCATGTCGGAAACCGTTCGCTCCTCGATACCCACCACCCAGCCCTGCCAAGCCAGAACCCCGATGATCAGGAGGCTCAGCAGGGTGGTGAAAAGGTCCACCACCAGTCCCGCCCGGGCCGGCAGCCGGGAAACCAGCATGGAAACCCGAACATGGCCTTTGACCTGATGGGTGTAAGCCACTCCCAGGAGAATGAACCCCGCCAGCATATAGCTGGACAGCTCCACGGTGCCGGGGACAGGCCGGGACCAGACGGCCCGGCCTATCACATCGGCCGCCGTGAGCAGCATCATGGGGATCAGCAGGGACATGCCGACCAGGCTCATGATGCGGGTCGATCGCTGGATGCCCCCCCCCATTTTCTCAAATGCCGGCATGAACCGAGCACCCGGGGCGGATTAATGCCATTCCTTGGGGAAGGCGGCGCACTTGAGGCCTTTGGCCTCCACGATCTGGTTGTACATCATGACCACGTCCTTGGCCGCCAGGCCCTTTTTCTCCAGCTCCTCGACCCACTTCTTGGTCTCGTTCTGAAAACCGGCGAACCAGCGTTCCTGCTCCGCATCCGGCGGCTCGTAGAGAGCCACCCCTTTGCCCTTGATTTCCTCCATCATGGTCTTGTAGGTCTTCTGGTTGAGGCCGTGGGTGGTGCGGAAGGGATTGCCCACCACCTCTTCGATGATGGGCTTCAGATCGTCAGGGGTGTTTTGCCAGCTCTTCTCGTTCATGATCACCCCTTCGGTCACGCAGCCGAAGGTCGCCAGGGTGCCGTGCTTCGCCACTTCATAAAGCTTGAAAGCCAGTACCAGCGGCGGGCAGGTGACCAGCCCGTCGATGGTGCCGGTCTCCATAGACAGGTACACGTCTCCCAAGGGCATGAAGACCGGCTCGGCGCCCAGGGATTTGATGTAGTTGGTCTGGTGGCCGCCCGGCGAGCGGATTCTCATGCCTTTGACGTCCTCCAGGGTCCGGACCGGCTTGCTGGTCCACAGAAAGGCCTGGATGCAGCCGTTCAGCTCGAGCACCTTGACCCCGGGGAATTCGTGCTTGAGTCCCTTTTCGTACATCTCGTTGCCGACATCCACCCCCACGTCTTTCCCGTCCACCCAGGTGGCCAGGGAGAGGACGTCGCTCAGCGGAAACCGGCCCGGCGTCCAGGTGGCCGTGAAATACCCCATGTCCGAAAGACCGTTGGCCACGATGTCGTAGTGCTCGGGGCCCTTGCCAAGTGCGGCGCCGGCATACAGCGTATAGGTGATGCGGCCGTTACTGCGCTTCTTGAGCTCCTCGAGCATGGGAACCCAGACCGTTTTGACCTCGCGGCTCACCGGCGGGTGCCAGGTGCTGAACTTGATGTGCATGGTGGAGTCGGAACCAGCCAGCCCGGAAACCGGCAAAAGGAACAAGGTGGCCAGCATCAGGGTTGTCGCTATGGTGAAAAAGCTTCTTCTCATGATCAACCTCCTCCTGTGTGTTTGTTTTCGGTTGGCTTGCCTTCTCCCAGATGCCCGGGAAACCTCTTTGCGCCTATCCCGGGGCCGGCCTGAGCAGGAAAGTCTTCTCGCCGGCGGGCATTCAGAATCCGAGCCGCCCCGCAAGAGGCCCAGTGGCTATTTAAGAGGGCGTGCGGCAACCCTGTCAAGAAAAATTATCCTCTTTCCGTGGAGGATTATCCGGGCCTGCGGTCTGCAAGCCGGTTGACTTTTGAGAATCGAGGGGAGAAACTTGACAGGTTGCAGCGCCCCAGCTCGGCCTTCTCAGAAAGGACCGGGGCGGCACGCGGCCACCTCTGTCTGACAAGAGCGAACTCGATCCATCCGGAGGAAATTCATGCAACTCGAGGAAGTCAAACGACATTACGGTAAACTGGGATTTCTCATCAACGGTGAATGGGTGAGCCCCCGCTCCACCGAATGGGAATCGGACTTCAACCCGGCCACCGGCGAGGTGATCGCGGAGTTCGCCACCGCCACGCACGAGGAGGCTTTCCAGGCCGTGGAAGCCGCCCACCGCGCTTTTGGGAAATGGCGCGAAGTGGCCTTGCGCGAGCGCGCCTACGCTCTGTTCACCATGCATGCCAAATTCCGGGAACGCCACGAGGAGATGTCCCGCATCCTTACCCAGGACCACGGCCGAACCATCGGTGAGGCCCGGGGCTCGGTGAGCCGGGTGCTGGAAAATGTGGAGTCGGCCTGCGCGGCCGTCTACGGTCTGCCGAAGCAGAACGAACACGTCCTCAATCTGGCGCGCGGCATCGACGAGTACCTGACCTGGGAACCGCTGGGCGCTTTCCTCATCGTCACGCCCGGCAACATCCCGATGCACGCCTGGTCCTCCTTCGTGCCTTACGCACTGGCCGCAGGCTGCACGGTGGTCATCAGCCCGAGCCGCCAGGATCCAGTGGCCGCCGAAACCATCAACCGGGTCGCCCTGGAAGCGGGCTTTCCGCCCGGCGTCATCAACATGGTCCACGGCGGTCGGCAGATCAACAAGGACATCCTGTCCCACCCCCTGATCCAGGGCCTGGGATTTATCGGCTCCAACCGGGCCGGCCACGAGCTGTTCGAACTTTGCGGCAAGCTGGGCAAGCCGGCCTCCATCAACGGCAACGGCAAGAACCACATCGTCATCATGCCGGATGCCGAAATCGACGCCGCCATTCCCTGGCTGCTGCGGGCCTGTTTCGGGATGACCGGCCAGCGCTGCCTGGGCGCAGACAACATCGTCGTGGTGGGCGACATCTATGACGAGGTGCGAAGCAAATTCAAGGCGGCCGCCGCCGCCATGAAGCTCGGCTACGGCCTGGACGACAAAACCGAACTGGGCCCCTACGCCACCCGCCAGGGCCGGGAGAACGTGCTGGGATGGGTAGAACGCTCCCTGGCCGAAGGCGCCACGCTCGTCCTGGACGGCCGCACGGCCAAGGTCCCCGACTTCCCGAAGGGCTATTTCCTGGGCCCCTTCATTCTGGAAAACGTGAACGTGGACATGCCCATGGCCAAAGAGGAAGCTTTCGGCGCAGCGGCGGCCCTGATCCGAGCCGACAATCTGGGGCAGGCCATCGAGTGGATCAACACCAAGACCAACCTGGGGCACTCGGCCTGCATCATGACCACCAGCGGCAGGTCGGCCCGCAAGTTCATGCTGGAAACCAACGTGGGCAACGTCGGGGTGAACGTGGGCGTGGCCCAGCCCTATTCCTTCTTCCCCTTGGGCTCCCGCCGGGAGTCGTTCCTCGGAACCGCAAAGTCTCGGCTGGCCTCGATGCGGCTGTTCATGGACGAGAAGACGGTCACGGCGAGGTGGGTGTGAAAAACAGGTGCAAGGGACAAGGCGCAGGGCGCAAGGGCAGGTATCAGGCGTCGGGTGTCAGGCTCGGCGGGGACCAGGGACAAGGCGCAGGGGGCAAGGCAAGACAGGCATCAAGCAACGGGCGTCGGGTGTCAGGTCAGGCGGCTCATAGAATGCAGGCGGAATTCAGAAAACTGAATATGGCACTTGAAGAAAGGGTTGCAACTCTACACGAAAAGGAGGAGATCATTATGACGAGGATGACTTTGGTGCTCTTTGGAGTGATGCTGGGAGCAGCCTTCCTGCTGGCTTCGCCCTGCTCGGCGCAGGCAGCGGACAAACTGGCCGTCATCGTGGTGGATGTTCAGGGTGACTTCACCACCTTCAGGCAAGGTTCCCTGGCCGTCAACGGCACAGACGAGACCTTCGTCCGCAAGGTCCAGGAAACCACCGCCAAGCTCGCTCAGGCCGGCTACCCGATCTACGGCACCCAGGACTGGCACCCCGCCGACCATGTTTCCTTTTTCACTAACCACCCCGGAAAAAAGCCTTTCGAGGCCATCCAGATCCAAAACCGCACCCAGGTTCTCTGGCCGCCTCACTGCGTCCAGGGTACGGAAAACGCCCGGGTGCTGGTGGACAACAACCTCTTCCTGGCCGTCGTGAAAAAAGGTCAGGATCCCCGTTACGACAGCTATTCGGGGTTCCAGGACGACGGCGGCGCCCGGACGGAGATGGACCGCATCCTCAAGCAAAACGGGGTAACCAAGGTTCTGGTGTACGGCATCGCCACCGACTACTGCGTGAAGGCCACCGCCATCGACGCGGCGGCGGCCGGCTTTCGGGTGGCGGTGGTGGAAGGCCTCTGCAAGGGGGTGGCCCCCGAGACGACGACCCAGGCCTTGAGCGACATGCAGGCCAAGGGAATCCGGATCATGAAGGAGCTTGACCTCGCGGAGCTCACCCGCTTTTAGGATTGGGCGGCTTCCCCACGGTCGCGGGGTTCTGAAAACCGGGTATCTTGCTCCATGCCGGCCGGACAGCAACAACCGGGGCCGGCGGCAATCCCGCTCATGAGCACCCATGTCTCAAGACGATTCCACGATTCCTGTCCGCTTCACCATCAACGGCCGTCCGGTCGAATTCCGGGTCCGGGCGGCCGAATCCGCCCTGGAGACCCTTCGCGAGCGCTTGGGGCTCAAGGGCCCAAAACAAGGCTGCGGCATCGGGGAGTGCGGCGCCTGCACCATTGTGGTGGACGGCAAGGCGGTGAACGCCTGTCTGATGCCGGCGGGCCAACTTGACGGCCGCACGGTGCTGACCGTGGAAGGACTGGCACCGGGCGAGGAACTGCATCCGCTGCAGCAGGCCTTCCTGGACCATCACGCCGTGCAGTGCGGCTTCTGCACGCCCGGCATCCTCATGGGCGCCCAGGCCCTACTGGCCGAGAACCCCAAGCCTTCCCGCCGCGAGATCATCGAAGCACTGGCAGGCCATCTGTGCCGCTGCACCGGCTATCAGCAGATCATCGAGGCAGTGGCGGAAGGCGCCCGGCGCCTGTCCCGGGAGAACGACCCATGAGCCGCCCGCTTGCCTATTGCCGGCCCGGCAGCCTTGTCGAAGCCCTGGATTTTCTGGCCGAACAGGGGGAAGACGCCACGCTGCTGGCCGGCGGCACCGACGTGATGGTCGATTTGCGGGCCGGGACCCTCAAGACCGGCTGCCTGCTGGACGTGAGCCGGCTCAGCGAGCTGCGCTGTCTTGAAAACAGCGGCCGCCAAATCCGCCTGGGCGCGGCGGTCACCATCAGCGAAATCGCCGCTTCCGAGCTCCTGAAGCGCGACGCGCCGATATTCCCCAAGGCGGCCAACGGTTTTGCCAGCCGCCAAATCCGCAACGTGGCCACCGTGGGGGGCAACGTGGCCCACTGCTCGCCCTGCGGGGACATGGTCCCTCCGCTGCTGGTGCACGAAGCGACAGCCGTGCTCGTCAGCCGCCGCGGCGAAAGGGTGCTGCCGGTCGCGGAAATCGCCGCCGCCCCCTACCGCAACGCCTTACGTTCCGATGAACTGATCACCCATTTTCTGCTCGAGCCGAGCCGCGCTGAGTTCAACGGGTTCCAGAAGATCGGGCGCCGCCAGGCCCTGGCCATCGCCCGCCTCAGCCTGGCCGTGCTGGCGAGTCAGGACCGTGCCAGCCGCATTCGGCACATTCGAATCGCCCTGGGCTCCGGCACACCCACCCCGCGGCGGATGTTCGAAATCGAGGCGGTTTTGACCGGCCGAAAGCCCTCCCCCCACCTGATCTGGGAGGCGGGCGAACGCCTGGCCAAACAGATGGTCGAAATCACCGGCCGCCGGGACTCCACCACGTACAAGGAAAAAGCAGCCCAGGGGCTGCTGCTGCGGCTGCTTTGTCCGCTGATGACCCCATGAGCACCGAGCACCACACGGTCGGGAAAAGCGTGCCGCGCAGCGGATCGGTCGAGCGGCTGAAGGGGCTGCCGATGTTCTGCGCCGACCTGGGCGTGGAAAACCCGCTGACCCTGAAAGCCTGCCGAAGCCCCAGGGAGCATGCCCGGATTCTGAGTATCCGCACCGAAAAGGCGCTCCGCCTGGAAGGGGTTGCCGGAGTGTTCACCGCCGCCGATGTGCCCGGCCGCAATCTCATCGGCATCATCAACAAGGATCAGCCCCTGCTGGCCGCAGAGCGCGTGCGCTTCAAAGGAGATCCCGTGGCGCTGGTGGCGGCCGAAAGCGAAGCCGCGGCAGATGCCGCCCTGACTCTGATCGAGGTGGACTTCGAGGATCTGCCGGCCGTGTTCGACCCGGCGGAAGCGCTCAAACCCGATGCGCCTCAGGTTCATGAGAAAGGCAACCTGCTCTACGAGCGTAAAGTGCGCAAAGGCAAGGTGGAGGAGGCTTTCACGCGCTGCCGGGCGGTGGTGGAGCGGACCTACCGGACCTCCATGCTGGAGCACGCCTACCTGGAGCCGGACAGCGGAGTGGGTTTCGTGGACCAGGACGGCACCCTGGTGATCTACGCCTCGACCCAGAACCCCCATTACGATCACCAGGAGGTGGTCGGTTTGCTGGGGCTGGCGGACGAACAGGTGCGCATCATCCAGGCCGCCACCGGCGGAGGCTTCGGTTCCAAGCTGGACCTGAACGTCCAGGGTTTCATCGGCCTGGCCCTCTATCACCTCAAGCGGCCGGTGCGCTATGTGTACAGCCGCGAGGAGGCCTTTCTTTCCACCGCCAAGCGTCATCCCCTCACCATCTTCATGAAGACCGGAGCTGACGGCAACGGAAGGCTGCTGGCCGTGCAGGCCCACATCCTGTGCGACACCGGGGCCTACGGCTCTTACGGCATCGCGGTTGCCTCCCGCGCCGCGCTTCACGCCACCGGCCCCTACGAGGTGGAAAACGTGAAGGTGGACTCCCTTTGCGTTTACACGAACAAGCCGTTCTGCGGTGCCATGCGCGGGTTCGGAACCCCGCAGATCGCCTTTGCCCACGAATCACAGATGGATCTCCTGGCCCAGGAGCTCAACCTGGACCCGCTGGACATCCGGAGGATCAACGCCCTGCGGCCCGGTTCCACGACCGCCACCGGCCAGGAGCTGAAGGCCAGCGTGGGCATCGGCGATTGCATCGCCGCCCTCCAGCCGCACTACGACTCAGCCCGGCAGGACTGGCTGAGCACGGCCGGCGCGGCCTTCACCCGCAAGGGCATCGGTATCGGGGCCATGTGGTACGGGATCGGCAATACCGGGGTCCAGAACCCCTCCACGGCCCGCATCGAGATGGATCCGAAGGGCAACCCCACCCTCTACACGGGCTGCGCCGACATCGGGCAGGGCTCGAGCACGGTCCTGCTGCAGATCGCGGCCGAGACCCTCGGCCTGGCGCCCCACCGGATCCGGCTGGTGGCGGCCGACACCCGCCACACGACCAATGCCGGCGCCACCTCGGCCAGCCGGCAGACCTACATATCCGGCAACGCGGTGAAGGATGCGGCTTCCAAACTGGCCGACCTGCTGCTTACCGAGGCGGTGGACGTGCTGCGGGTGCCCAAAGCCGAACTTCGCCTGGAGGCCGGGTTCGTGCGGAGCGCCACTGACCCGGACTTGAAAGTGCCCTTTGCCAAACTGGCCCAACGGGCACTGAGCAAGGATCTCCCGCTGGCCTGGCAGGGCTTTTTCGACCCTGAAACCGTACCCCTGGATCCCGAGACAAGCCAGGGGATCCCCTATGCCACCTATGCCTTTGCCGGCCAAATGGCCCTGGTGGTCGTGGACCTGCTCACCGGCCGGGTCAGCGTGGAGAAAATCGTGGCGGCCCACGATGTGGGCAAGGCGATCCACCCCGAAGCTGTCCGCGGCCAGATCTGCGGCGGCGTGGCCATGGGAGTCGGGTTCGCCCTGATGGAGGAGTTCAAGCCGGGAGAAACCCGCTCCCTGAAGGACTACCTCATCCCGACCTGCGCCGATGTCCCGCAAATCGTTCCCATCATCGTGGAATCGGCAGAGCCCTCCGGACCCTTCGGCGCCAAAGGGGTGGGAGAACCGGCCCTCATTCCCACCGCGCCCGCTATCCTCAACGCCATTGCCCACGCCCTGGGAGACCGCATTGATACCTTGCCCGCCAGCCTGGAGCGGGTGCTGGAGGCCAGCATCCGGGCGGGACTTTTCGCACCAAAGGAGGAAGGAGAATGAGTACCGTTCTGCTCAAGAACATCGGCACCCTGGTGAGCGGCGACATCGAGCGGCCCCTGCTGGAGGCCGATGCCCTCTGGATCGAAGAGGGATTCATCAGACAGGTCGGATCCCTGCGCGACATGACCGAGGCCGATGCCGGCATGGTCATCGACTGCGCCGGCACCACCGTGACGCCGGGGCTGATCGACTCCCACTGTCATGTGGTGCTGGGCGATTTCACGCCCCGCCAGCTGCAGCTGGGTTTTCTGGACAGCGAGCTGCACGGCGGGGTGACGACCATGATCTCCGCCGGTGAGGTCCACCTGCCGGGGCGTCCCAAGGACCCGGCCGGCACCAAGGCCCTGGCCATCCTGGCCGCCAAGAGCTTCCAGAACTTCCGGCCCGGCGGCGCCAAGGTCCTGGGCGGCGCCCTGATCCTGGAGAAAGGCCTGGAGGAAAAGGATTTCGAGGAGCTGGCGCGGGAAGGCGTTCGGGTGGTGGGCGAAATCGGCTTGGGCTCGGTGAAGACCCCCGAGGAAGCGGCCCCCATGGTCCGCTGGGCCCGCAAACAGGGGATGACCATCCAGATGCACACCGGCGGCACCTCCATTCCCGGCAGCAGCACGGTCACGGCCGAGCAGGTGATCCAGACCGACCCGGACGTGGTCTCGCACCTCAACGGCGGCCCAACCGCCGTTTCCATGGAGGAGGCTGAGAAGCTCATCACCCAAACCAGAATGGCGCTTGAAATCGTGCACTGCGGCAACCCCAAGGTGGCGGTGGAAGCGGCGCGGCTGATCGTCGAGCACGGGGCGCTTCCGCGGGTGATCATCGGGAACGATGCGCCCTCGGGCACCGGTGTGGTGCCGCTCGGTATCCTGCGGGTGCTGAACCTGCTCGCGAGTCTCTCTCCGATCACGGCCGAACAGTCCATCTGCCTGGCCAGCGGCAACACGGCGCGGGTGTACGGGCTGAACCGCGGGACGATCGCCCCCGACCGGGAGGCCGACCTGGTGATCATGGACGCCCCCATGGGCTCGGTGGGCGCCGATGCCCTGGCCGCCATCGCGGCCGGCGACGTGCCGGGTGTGGGCATGGTCCTGGTGGACGGCCGGATCGTGGTCAACAAGAGCCGCAACACACCGCCCCCCAACCGGATGCCGATAATCGTAAGCAGAGCGAGTAACTGAGTAACGAGGGCTTGAATTCGAAATGCGAAAGGCGAAATTCGAAAACGATCCTCAGTCCTCTGCACTCGGCATAACCTAGGGATGTGAACGATGCGGGTGGATGAAGAAAAATGTACCGGCTGCGGGTTCTGCGTGCGGGACTGCCCCCTGGCCGCCGTCCGGCTGGTCCAGAAAAAAGCCGTGATCGGCGAGAGCTGCACCGAGTGCGCGCCTGTCTGCGGGTCTGCGAAACGGGGGCCCTCTCCCTGTCTCCCGGCCCCTTTCCCGGAAGCATCCGGTGCGATGCCTGCCCCATCTGCTGCCGCATCCGGCCGGGCTTTCGGGGCGCCTGCCTGCGCTACGAAAACGACGGCCAACGCCTTGTGCGCACCACCCTGCCCCTGCCCTACGAGGCGGTGGCCGGCACAGTCGGCCCGGATCCGGCCGAGGACATCCGCCGGCCGCTGCTGACCGCCATCGGGGCCGGAACCACCTACCCGGACTGCAAGCCGGCCCCGGCGATCGTAAGCGGTCGGCGCCGGGGCGTGGACGTGGTCACGGTGGTCACGGAAGCACCCCTGAGCTACAGCGGCATCCTGGTCAAGATCGACACCGACGTGCCCATCGGCCGGGAGGGCGCGCCGGTTCTGGCCCAAAAACGCAGGGTGGGTTTGGTGACTACCGAACAGTACGGGTCGAAAATGCTCTCCATCGGCGGGGTCAACCTGCTCACCGGCCCGGACGGTCTGGTCGCGGCTCGCACCATCGTGGATATCGCCAACAAGCGACCGGTCAGGCTGCGGGTGGAAGGCGGCAGCCGGTTGGAGGTTCAGGTCGGAGAAGCGCCGGTCATCGACGGGACGGTGCCGGAGAGCATGCGGGTCGGCTGCGGCAGCGCCGCGATGGGTCTGTTTGCGCCCCTGTTTTGTGAGGCGGCCGACGAGGTCATCGTGCTGGATGCCCACCTCACCAGCCTCATGAGCGAGCATGCCGCCGGCGTCTTTGCCGGCGCCCGGCCATCGGGCCTTCGGCTCCGCTTCCGGCAGAGTACCCCCGGCCGCTACTTCGGGGACCACGGCCCGGGCTGGGGCGGGACCTCCCTCCTGGACCCGCAGGACGTGATCGCCGACATCGATCCCCAAGTGGCCCGCAGCGGCATGCGGATCCTCATCACCGAAACCACCGGCCGGAAGGGCGTCCTGCTGGAACTGGCCAAGGACGGCCGGCTCCGGAAGATCCCCCTGACACCCGCAGCCCGCCAGGTGCTGGATACCCTTTCGGCGAGCTGCGAACCGGCCCTGGTCTCCGCCCTCTACATGGGCGGAGCGGGCGGCAGCGCTCGGGCGGGGGTGACGCGCCACCCCATCCGCCTCACTCGGGCGGTTCATGCCGGCCGCGCCTGCCTGACGGTCGGCGGCGCGCCAACCTTCATCCTGCCCGGCGGGGGCATCAATTTTCAGGTGGATGTGCAGCGCATCAAGGGCAGCTTCTTCTATTGGACTCCCACCCCGGCCACCATCTGCCCCATCGAATACACCATGGAGCTGAACGACTACGAGGCCATGGGAGGGCATCTGGAGGCGGTGAAACCGTTCGAGGCCCGGGAGCCCGTTCCGACCTCGGGATGACGAAGGATTTTCAGAAATCCATCCGCCTGATCTCCGAGGGACGAGTTCTGGCCGAGTGCGGGCCCATGCGGCTCGTGATCGGGTGCCGGGTGGGCCGGGTGCCCCAGCCGCTCCTGGGCCGACAAGCTGCCGGAGAAGCCTTCGGGTACCTGGAACGCCTGGCCCGGCTGCGGCACCTGCTGAGCCGTCCCGCCCCTGAGGTGCCCGGCGACCTGAGGGACCCGCTGGCCGTTCGCATGCTGGAAAACGTGCGCGCGGTGGGCGATCTCGACCTGACTCCCATGGCGGCGGTGGCTGGCAGCATCGCGGACGCGGTGGCCGACTTCCTGTTCGATCGCGGGATGACCAAGGTGGTGGTGGACAATGGCGGCGACGTGGCGGTGCGCCTGCGGCCGGGCGAGACCGCATCGGTGGGCCTTCAGCCGCAGGTTCAGCACCCGGACCTCTCGCACGTGCTCCGGCTGGACTCCCGGGTGCCCGCCTGGGGAATCGCCACCAGCGGCTTGGGAGGGCGCAGTCTGACGCGCGGCATCGCCTCGGCCGCCACGGTCATCGCGGAGAGCGCCTGCCGCGCCGATGCGGCCGCCACGGCCCTGGCCAATGCCACGTTCGTGCCGGATCCCGGCATCGTTCAGCGGCCGGCAGAGGAACTGGACCCGGAGAGCGACATCGCCGGGCTGCCGGTGACAGTGCGGGTAGAGACGTTGAGCGCGCAAACCATCGAGCGCGCCTTTTCCCAGGCCATGGAAAAGGCGGAGACGCTGGTTGCCCGGGGTGTCATTCGGGGTGCGTTCCTGCAGGTTCAGGGCCGAACGGATATGACGCGTTTTTTCCGGGCGTTGCTGGGGGAAAGCTGGGAGGCTGGGAAGGTTTGAAGGCTGTTACGGACTGAAAACGCGCAGAAAGGAGGACAGGATGCTGGAGGTACGCAAGTATGTCACCATCGTGGAGGAGGTCCATTCCGAGGCCGGTCAGGCGGTGAAGCCGCCCTGCCGGCTGGCAGCGGCAATGGCCGTGATCCGGAACCCCTTTGCCGGGCAGTATGTCCGGGACCTGACACCGCTGATCGAGATCGGCGAGCAGTTGGGCGGAATCCTGGGGAAAAGGGCGGTTGACGCTTTGGGCATCGCTCCGGAAAGGGCCGAGAGCTACGGCAAGGCGGCCATTGTGGGCGAAAAGGGGGAACGCGAGCACGCCGCCGCAATCCTGCACCCCAAGCTGGGCGGGCCTTTCCGTGAGGCGCTGGCCGGCGGCAAGGCCATCATCCCCTCGGCCAAGAAGATGGGCAGCATGGGCACGACCGTCGATGTCCCCATCCACTTCAAGGACGCAGCCTTCGTGCGCTCCCATTTCGACGCCATGACGGTGAGCGTGAACGACGCACCGCGGGAGGACGAGATCCTGGTGGCCCTGGTGGTCACCGATTCCGGCCGGCCTCTGGCCCGGGTGGGCGGGCTGAAGAAGGAAGAAGCCAAGAAAGAAGACGGCCTCAGGTAGACAGCAACCAGTACGGTTATCGGGTCGATGCTCTTCAAAGCGGCTCCCCAAGCGAGATAGAACAACGAGGCATACATGGGGTGGCGAATGTATGTATACATTCCGGTGGTGACCAAGGTAGTCGTCCGTTCGAAATGCCCATCGGGTTTACCTCTCGATTTGAGTAGGATAAACCCCTGCAAAGAGAAAGTGCCGGCGATGCAAGGATAGCCGTACGGTATGCAGCCACTATCGTGGCGATGACGACTACCGCAAGGCCCTGTAATACAGCCGAAGAGAAGCATAGTCGGCACTCTGAAACTCCACGAAGGTTAGCAGAGGACGCACCCTCTGCCCAGCCCTTTTGGGGCGAGGTCCGATCAGTCCACCGAGCTTGTGGGCTGCGCTCTGCTGCAGAACAAATGGCCGCCGAAGTCCGCCGCACGGCGATCAGCAGGGCGGCGAGTCGACTAGCCGCCGAAGAGTTCCTTTATCCGCATCAGCAGCGCCATGTCTCCAAACACCTTATATTGACCTTCCATGAACGCCTGTTGGCCGTCCGCCTTCCCGCTCACGATGTCCATCCACAACTCGAAGGGAGCATCAATGGTTAGTGTCGGCTCAGCGGCTTTACCGTCGGCAGCTTTGATCACACCTTTTTCGATTTTCATGTGGCACGAGCCCTTCACCTCGCCGCTGAAGTTGAACTGAATGACGGCTTGAGCATCGCCGGCCGCCTCCGGGTTGAAACCCATGGGCATGATGAGCAAGAAGGTTTCGATGGAGTCGGGGCGCGGCACCAAACCCCGCTTCTCCATTTCCTTGGGCGTGAGCCCTTCGGCGATGCAGGTCTTCCACATCAGATTGCCGATCTTTCGAAAGGCCGCCTTGTCCTCCACGATCTCCTGCTTGATGAGAGCCAGGGTCTCCGCAGACACACCACCTGTCTCCACTAACTCCCGGCCGGCCTGGCGGGTCGCATCCAAAACCGCAGCCGCCTTGTCTTTCAGGGCCTTGACGGTGAGCGCTTCGGCGCCGGCGCGATAGATCTCTGCGGCCACGATGCCATGGCGCCCGTAGACCGTTTGCACCCAATAGGAGAGCTGATCAAACACGGATTCCTCGGGAAAGCCTGCCACCGCCAGGATAACAAAACGCGGGTGCTTGTTCCGCAGGGGGTGGCGGGTTCGGCCCTCGCCCTCCTCAAAAAAGGGCTGAAGCACCGGCAGAGTCCGTTCCACAAAGGCCTTCATGGTGGCGTTCATGAGATAATGGTAGAGGGGAGTCGCGTAGACCACAAGATCCGCCTCCAGCCACTTGGGGAAGAGCTCCCGCGTCATATCATCCTGGTGGATGCACCTACCCGGCGTCTTCGTCCAGCAGGTGAAGCAGCCAATGCAATTCTTGACGGTCTTCCTGCGCAGTTCTACCACCTCCACCTCTGCGCCGGCTGCCCGCATGCCCTCCACAAGATGGCTGAGCATCAGGTCGCTCTTGCTCTGTCCCTCGCCCCGGGGACTGCAGCTCAATGCGAGTACTTTCATGTTTCTCTCCTTTCCGTTAGGGTTCCCGGTTGGGGTCTTACAGCGCTGGAGTTCCACGACCGCCGCGGGCGGCGGGGCTTCGGACCCGGTTTGCCAACTGTTTGCTTGCACTTGAGGAGAAGCGCCGAAAACCTCAGCCATCCGCATCAGGAGCCCGAGATCTCCCTCAGCCGTGTACTTTCGCTCCAGATAGGCCTGCTGGCCCGAGATCTCCCCGCGCGCGATGCCTAGCCATACCTCAGCCGGGGTGCGGATCATGAGATCCGCCCGCCTCGACGGCGACTGCTCCAGGTTGCAGAGCCCCTTTTCGATTCTCAGGTACGCGTGAAACGTCTCGCTGCCGCTCACGTCGAATCCGATCAAGGCAGACCGACCCGTCATGGTCTGCGGGTCGAAGAAATCGGGCATTTTTTTCACGGCCTCCCAGGCCGAAACGGGCAGAGTCCGGTTCTGGGAGGGGCCTAAGGGCGGTTCGCCGTGACCTTCGACCAGAGTCTTCTGTTGGGCCAGCGACGGGAGCCCTTGGCGTTTGAGGTAGTGATCCGGGAACCAGACGTTGAAGGGCAGTCCGAATCCCAGGATGATCCCCAGCGGGATCACGGCCCGCATGATCATGGAGGGGTACAGACTGAGAAGGAAAGCCAGACCGAAGAGCGCCGACCAGACATGAGTCATAATGCGGTTGATGCTCACAAAGGCTGGCTGGCTCCAGAATATCTCCGGCGTCCGCTTCTTGGCGTAATGGGAGGTAAAGGGGTCCAGGCCAAGCAGGGGCGGGAACAGGGCGGCGGCAAACAGACAAGCATACACTCCGGAGACCGAGTACTGTCTGAGGCTCCGGACCGCAGAGTCCTGAAACAGCAGCAGCAGAGCAGAGAGCAGCGCGAAATACCCTGTGATCACCCAGTCGAAGTAGGTGGGTTTGTCCCACCGGTGGGCCAGCAGAATGACACCGCTGCAGTAGGCTGTCAGCAGGGCGCTGACGGCCAACAGCTTTCCCGGGTCGGGGCCGGAGGCGGCCCACAGCTTGAAAAAAGCCAAAGCCGGAAAAGGCGCCACATAAAGAAAGATCTGCTTCCCGCGGCTCAACCTCCTCATTTCTTACGTCCTTCGCTTCTTTTGCCCCGCCTTGCTGGCTCCCGCGAAGACCCCGAATCGTCATGTCTCTCCTCCTCCAGGGCCTTCAGGATTCCGGAGACATTGCGCTTGAGATCATCGAAGAAGCGCACCCCGAAACGGTAGCAGAGCAGCTGGTACGCATCAGCGCGTCCGTCGATTTCCGGCTTGGCTGCCAGCAGATCTTCCTGTACCGCCTGCACCGAAAGCAGGTACTGGCTGACCGCCTTGGTTCGTTCCTCCGACGACAGGTGGGCGAAGAAGAAAAGGCGCATCAGCAGCGGGCTTCGCGATTGCTCGAACTCAAATGGCGACCGTAGCGCTTTAAGAAATTCCCGCCGGCCTTTGTCGGTGATCGTACAGATTTTGCGGTTTGGAGAACTGGTCCGTACCTGGAGGTGAGTTTGAATGAGCCCAGCTTGTTCCATTCTCTTGAGGGCTGGGTAGATCGAGCCGTAACTGAGACCGGAGAAAAAGGAAAACGACAGAGAAAAGGCCTTGCGCAACTCATAGCCGGTCATGCTCTGGCGCATGAGGAATCCCAAGAGTATGAAGGGAATATCCACGGAGTTTTCACCCTTTGTATTATCGAACGATATATATCGTATCGATATATCTGTCAAGCGAAAAGTTTCCGTCCCGCAGAACCCTGCCGATTGTCCATGGCACCACGGCAAGCCTCCCGGAAAAGGCCGAAGAGAGGCTTCCGGTTCGCCTGTCTGCCGGACCTCGGGCCATCAGTTCCAGCATCAATTCTACGGCGTGGGATACCAACAGGGTGCACCTCCTTTTTACAGAACCTATTGACCGGAACTTCGGGCACCCATAGTATGACCGCCACGGTGCTGGGTTTCCAGCGCGGTTTTCCAAGAATAAGCTGAATGGAGAAGGGAGTTCAAAGGCCCAAGGGAAAGGCGTGTGAATCGTATGGCCCGAGGTTTCTCGGGGATTCCTTTCCTCAAAAAGCCATGCGATACCTTCGGACTCCGCAAAAAGAACAGAAACTGAGAGGTTTTGACGGGTCATGAGCGCACGGGAAATCATGGATGGGCTGTTCTTTATTCAGCGTGGTTACCTGAGCGGCAATCATTTCGTCTACCGCTCCACGGAACCTGTTCTCATCGACACGGGCTACATCGCCGACTTCGAGGAAACCGAGAGGCGGCTCCGGAGTCTAGGGGTAACCCCTGACCGGGTCCGACTCATCGTGAACACGCATACCCATTGTGATCACGTCGGAGGAAACCGGATTATTCAAGACCGTTCAGGATGTGACATCGCCCTCCACCCGATCGGCAAGCACATCATTTCCGCTCGGGACGATTGGGCAACCTGGTGGCGTTACTTTGCCCAGGAAGCGGATTTCTTCGACTGCACACAAACCCTGGATAATGGGGATACCCTGACGGTAGGAGATCACGACTTCCGGGTCCTATATACCCCGGGGCATGCTTCGGACGGGATCGTGCTGTACAATGAACGCAATCGCGTTCTTTTGTCTTCGGACACCCTGTGGGAACGGGATGTTGGGGCCTTCACTGTGCGGGTTGAGGGCAGCACTGCCCCCCACCGCGCATACGAGTCATTGAAACGCCTACAATCCCTTCGGGTTGACGTCGTATACCCGGGCCATGGCCCACTATTTACAGACTTCCAGGGGGCGATTGACCGGGGTTGCAGACGCATCCTCGACTACCTGGAACATCCGGACAAGATAGGTGTCGACCTCGTCAAGAGAATCCTCGTCCACACCCTCCTCATGAAACCGCAGTTCCCCGAAGAATCTTTTTTCGACTACCTGATGAGCACCCCCTGGTTTCCGGAGACCGTGGAGTTCTACTTCGGAGGTGAGTACAAGACCCTGTACGCGGATATCCTTACGGAGCTTCTGCAGCGAGGTATCATTGGCAGGGATAGCGAAGGGCTTGTGGCATACGTCCCCGCCTGAACGGTTCTAGTTCCGAAATCGAATCCGGCCTTGGGAGGTGGAACAGAACGCCGACATCCTCCAGCGAGTGCAATTGGTTTCCACCGGGCGGTTTTGTTACCCCGCGCGGCTTTAGGCCAGCGTAGGAGCTACCTTTCGAGTTCGCCGATTGCTAAGTGTAGGTGCTTGATATTTCATCACTTGCGCACACTGGCTCTGGCCAGGCCGGGGTGAATGTTGGTGAGGGTTTGAAATAGTCATCGCCAAGGCGGTATATCCTCCTTTTGGTTTAGTTGAATCGAAGGGAGGAGGATACCGGCGATGGCGACGACGAGCTATCTTTACCATGCATTGGGTTTGCTGCGCTACGAGCACCTGAGCACCGAGTTTCGGGGTGGAACTGTTTACTACCATGTAATCAGGAAAAAGGACGAGCGAAGATGTGCTGGTTGTGGTGCTCGGTGGGATAAGCTGATCATGCAAGGACGATTCGAGCGCTGTTTTCGAGCCTTGCCTGTAGGGCGAAGACCCCAGTTTGTGCTTCTTCATGGTCATTTTCAACACTGCGCTCATTGTGGTCGTACCTTGAGAGAACCCATCGATTTTGCCAAAGGCAAACGGAGAAGGCTCAAAGCCTTTGATCGATACGTGGTTGACCTCTGCGGCATTGCCCCCATTAAGCACGTGTCCCTTTTTTTGGCCGTGGGTTGGGATCTGATCAAGGAGATCTTCAAGGAACATCTGGCAAATAAACTCAAAAGGAGAAAGCTTAAGAATGTTCGATACCTCGCTGTGGACGAATTCTCAATCCGCAAAGGGCATCACTATATGACCGTAGTCCTGGATCTTGAAAGGGGTCAGATCCTCCACGTCCATGAAGGCAAAGATGCCAATGCCCTGATCCCTTTCCTTGAAAAACTCAAGCGCAAGAAAGCCAAGCTAATGGCTGTGGCCATGGATATGTCCCCCGCATACCTGCAGGCTGTCCGGGAGGTGTTCCCCAAGGTGGATATTGTCCATGATCCCTACCATGTGGTAACGATTGTCAATAGGGCTATCGATGAGACGAGAAGGACTATCGCCCGTGAACTCTGTGCACAAGACAAACAGGTCATCAAAGGCAGTCGCTTCCTCTTGCTCAGGGGACTCGAAAGCCTCAATCCCCGTTCTCTTGAAAAGCTCATGATGCTCATGGACATCAATGAGCCGCTCTATGCAGCCTACCTGCTCAAAGAGGATCTACGCATGTTCTGGAATCTTCCCAATGAGAACCTCGGAACCGTATTCCTGGATTCCTGGACTCAACAAGCCAGGGGATTAGGGCCTTGATCATTTCTCCAAACTAGCCGATACCCTGGATCGCCATCGCCAAGGTTTGCTCTCTTACTTCAGACACCGCATATCCACAGGCCCCTTGGAAGGACTCAATAACAAAATCAAGGTGCTCAAACGACAGGCGTACGGTTTCAGAGATAAGGCTTACTTCAAGCTCAGGCTTTACTTCATTCATGAATCTACCCCGGCATTTGCCGGATGAATCAAAACCTGGGGGAGTCCAAAATAAGCGAGTTTGGCGGGAGAATCTGGAGCTGCAAAAATGGTCATCTTGGATCAGTAATCAAAGTGAAAATCACCCCCTCAATTCCTTCCAGGAGCGCAGATTCGGGTTCCCTGCTATCGGAAAACGATAGCACAGATTCTTGGAGAGACGGCTGCTTGAAGATATGTTCGGAGCTATCTGGATTCTAACGAAATGGTCAGGCGCGGCGGTTTTTCGTCGCCTGCACTTAAGGGTTGGGCCAATTACAAATTATCAAGAATGAAGACCTAACCCGGTTGGTTTTCCATAGAGCAATCGAACAACAACCAGAAACCTCCACTAAAACACCGAACCTCTGAACTTCAAACTTCTTTATTCATCGGCGGAGAGTAGCGAATCCACAACTTTAGCTCGCCAGAGACCACTTCTTTTCTCCCTCTATTTGTCGCAGGTCATACTGTCCGGATAGCGGGAAAGTCTGTCGAGCTCCTCGTCGGGCACCAGCATGAGGAAGGGCGTTCCTGCGAAAGAGGCGCCGATCAGATCCCGGTTGATTTCTTGGGTGTAATCCTGAAACTTGTCCGTGACGTCCCCCGCAAGGTCCGCGTTGGCATCGAGAACCCTCACCGGCGTCCGGCAGGAAAAATCGAATTTGTTCAAATCCATGGTCCGGATTTTCTTATTGGTTTGCGTGATGAAATGGACGCGGAGGTTGTCTTGATCGTAGACAACGCTCCATTTGGTCTTAACAGGGTCGGATACTTGCGAGAGTATGTCGAACGCGTAGTCCACGGGCGGCCGGGACGCCCTGGCCCCATATTTGCGTACCATGTTCGCGGCGAGGATAAACCGGGTGAAGGACTGATACTTGTCAGGCTCCGGTGCGACTCCTTTTTTCCAGTAGTCCAAGGATTCAGCGTACCTGGAGTTTGTAAGAGCCATGACCGGCATTGTGTCGCCGGTGTACACAACCATTTTCCCCTCGAGAAACTCAATTACGGCGCAATCTCCCGACTTGTCGCTCACTAAGAAATGAGTCCCCGGCATATTTTTGTTTCTATATCTCGGAATTCGTATCTTCGAATCGCTCGCGATTACCTCATCCACCGTGGAATGATTATCCAGTTGATATTGCATCCACTGCGGGGAACCGACGCCGGGTCGTGAGTCCGTCGCCGGATACAATGCTCCGGGCAACATCATGGCCTCCACCACCAGACCGGCCTCGTTTATACCGCCCTGGGGAAAGCCGCAACCATATTGGTTGAATGTCACGTTTCCATATTTCGACGTCCAGACGGCCGGACTCGCCTCCTCTAAGGAGGAACTTAAGCGCGCGGTTTTCTTCACCCCCCGCTTGTTGACCACCAGCAGCGCGTGCCCCACGATCCAGTCGTAATTCCTTCCGAAATAAAACTGGTTGTCATGATCGATGCGGAACGTGGAGCACGAATAAGCAAAATTCGGAGAAAAACCGATGATCAACAGCCCAATAAGAACACTTTTCGTAAAGCGCTTCATTTTCACATCCCCGGACCCGCGGTCCGCGATTCGTTATTTATGCCATCACTACCAGGGCTGACGACCACCTTTCGCCCGGGGAAGTTCTTCTTCATCCTCTTGGCGAACGCTTTGCTCGCAGCTCGACGTTTACTCCGAGGGTTCTTTCGTCAGTGCTTTGATTTAGGCATTGACGCCTACGCCTTACCGGCAGGAAAGCACTCTCCAACTCAACGCCAAAATCGACCGGCAGCCGTGGCAGGTGATATGCGGGTATTCGAATTTGGCATCTCGAATTCATTCATACTTCTGTAGAACACCGGATCGCGCTCATTCGACCATGATAGTCATCTTCTTCTTGGAGGTTTCGACTTCGATTAGGGTCCCCTTCAGATTCTTTTCCTTCACCAGGTCACGGCAGACAGCAAGCTCGATCTGCTCTTCCTAAAGGAAGGACTTCACGTTTTCTGGCAGGAGCGCTAGCGAAACCTGAAAGGTCGCCAGAGGCAGAGTGACAGTCTTTTCTGGATTCGCCTCTCCGCGTTTGTGAATTGTCAGCTTCAAAGTATTCATCTTTCCGATCCCGTTACGGGTCGCATTCCCCAGAGAAATATTCAGGAGAAGCTCCTTTCTATGTTCTCGCAGTAATCTTGCTCACGCAGCGCACACTGCGGCTAGCCTCGTTTGGCTTTATATCCCTTACCTATATTCCATGCCTTGGCCACCGGCTCCCCAAGGCTCCAATAGGAGGTGTCCGGTTGTGAAAGTATCAGGGGTTTCATTTTTGCAAAATCCAATTTGCCATCACTCAGATACCTGTCTTCTGTGTAAGCCCCCACGATTTCGCTAATAAATATTTCATTCAAACTACTCTCTACGACCTCCACCAGCCTACATTCCACGCTTAAAGGGTAATCTTTGATCATTGGGGCTGTCTTTAACTCCCCGTAGAATAAATCAAAGATCTCCGATTTATCGGTTTTCTTGCCCGATACAATTCCGCAAAAATCAGTACCCTCCACCATATCCTGCGAAGGCAGGCAAACGCTGAAGGTTCGGTTCTCCTTAATTCCAGGATTGGTGTGATGACCTTTCCCGAGGGTAATGGCAATCCTTGGTGGTTTGTAACTGGCCATGGTAAACCATGCTACGGCCAAGAAATTCGGCTTGCCGTTCACTTGTGCCCCACAATGGAAACAGGCATAGGGTAGGCAGGAATAGTTGGTCCTAAGTTGATTTTGTCCATTTGATATGGCCTCCATTGCTTCATTGCATTTAAGGAGATGACTGATGTCACTTCAACCATGATCAAAGCAGCCAAAATTAACCGACCTGGCAAAGCATGTCCTCAACATAAATACCTCCGGGTCAGACACATTTCGGCCTTTTCGGATCGGGAGACGATCTAAAGGGTAAGAACATATCACAGGGCGATTCAGCATTCAAATTAAAGTGGTCGTCAGTGAGGAATCCGCGACCGAAATCGAGTGGAATACGCAGTCAACCGCTATATGATATCTTACTTGTCGGTTTCCGGACCCTGATTATGGGGCCTAGCTATCATGGATTCAGGGTCCAGGACCTTGCCGATTTGTCTTTTCTTGATGTGTGTGTATTGTGCGATAGCTTCACCCTGCGGCGAGAGTGACACGCGATTCCGCACCAGGCGGAATCGCGTGTGCGGTTCGCCGCAGGCGTAAGTCGCACAATGCCTCCGCAGATCGTGAGGGCTCAGGTCAACCCCGATCAGCTTGCCGGCGGCTTTGACCTCTAAGCGCGCGGTATACTATTTCACCATTCAAAATACCAGATTCCTCTCTATAACTTCGTGTTCTCAAATCATCGCCGCAGTTCTTCAGGTTGCTGGAGGGCGCAAAAGACAAGGCCTGGACAGTTGAAAATCCAGGCCTTGAATTATGTGGAACCAAGATAGTGGGAAACGGCGGATTAGCCTTCTGCGTCCTTTTCAAGCTCATCCAGTTTGTCCGGATCAGAAATGGCGATGTCCACCAGGGCTTTGGGAATCGAGCTCTGTTCGCACATTATTCGGATGTCCTTTTCCACATCTGAGAACTCCAATACTTCCCGAATTCCTTCTATGTATTCGAGCATATCGTCCGAATCTATTTCATCCAGGGAAGGACCCGCCGCTTCAGCCGCCTCTTTGGTGGCCAATTCTTCTTCTTTCCTTTTCTTTTCCGCCAACTCCTCTGCCATGGCCGTCTTAACAGAATCAATTGCCGGCTGTTGAAAACCGCAAATCTCTATGATGAGTTCATCGGCTACGTTGTTGTTCAGAAGGTGTTTAATCTTCTCTTCTTCCGAAGCGCCTTCCACCGAGGTGAACAACCCAAGGACTCTTTCTTTCTCCGCAAGCGCTGCGTCCACCTTGGCTTTCACACCTTTGTATTCATCTTCTGATACACCCAATGCCTCCACTATGGCCTGTGGCTCAAACGATTGGGAGATGAGGTACCGTATTCCCGACTCGCCAGAGAGCTCCTTGGCCCTGGCAATAATCAGATCTGTCTTTTTGTTTCTTACCGTTTTCTCAAAATCGGCTCTATTTTCCGACACCAAAATGTAGGGCCAATCTTTTCCCAGTTTAGCCATTATTTTCATGCCCTTGCCGTAGGTATCTTCGATATCGTCTAACACCAACGCGGAGATGGCCTGGTCAAAGTCTTGCATAAGGGGTCTGCCAACTCGGCTGCGTGATTCTATCGCAACTCTTAACCGCAGCCAGTTACCGCCACTTTTCGACACATTGTAGCCGGTGGCATCCAGTTCTTCGGCGATCTTCCGCGTTGTTTCATAACTGTTGGCGTCAGAAAAATCTTCGTCAGTCAGTTTTTGAATTTGCTTTTCAATGAGCATCCATAAGGGCTCTTTTCCTTCGATGCGATTCTCTGCCATAATACGTATCCTTCCGAAATTGATATGGATAAGAGCTTGCTTTTCGAAAAGGGAGTATAGGGGAATTTCGATTGTGCGTCAAGGATATTGTCGTCCCGTTTCAAGGGGAGTTCAGATTTCATTCCTATCAAAGTGATGTCACTGCTGTCCCAACATTTACAAGTTGAACCCTTATAACTATCTGGCTTAATTGACGCTTCAGAGCAAAATGGCTGTCACCGATTTGAAACTCCCCAAGCTTGCCAGGGTTCGGTATGCTCTCCGGTAAAAACAGGAGGGCAAAGGGCATGCACTCAATACGTGTGCATGGCTTTTGCTCAACTCATGTTGGGATTCCGGATCTATTTGGTCGATGACGAGGAGGCCGTTTTGCAGAAGATCTTCGGCACCGTTCGCCGCTGACGGATACGCCAGCCACATTCTGCCGATTGTCCCCTTCTTTGACCGGAGGTCACACCCATAACTTCAGGCCTCAATGGTCTCGATTTGTGAATGTAGCTGTTTGATATTAAATGGATTTTTGTGGCAAGTAGATCTCGGACTCATGCATGCCGCTTGGCAGGTTGGCTGGATTGTTAGAACCAGATATTCTGGGTCAAAGCTAAAATCGACAAGAAACGCCGATGATCTCAGAGTCCTGTTCAATTTTGCTTGCCTTGATTGGTATTAAAGTATTGCATTTACGCATGCTACAAACTCTTTTTGTGAACCGTAGTCAAAGATTAGCATAAAACGCCAGGCTTGTTTGGCACGCGTTTGTTGCTGTCAATTCACACCGTATGAGACAAGCTCAAGAGTGATAGGTTCTCCCGAAAGGAGTTGCATTTCGAGCCAATAGGTAGGCCCACCATCCAGATCCAAACAGGGAACAAAGAGTACCTCAGAGGGAAGATGGAATGAAGACGGCCGGGCCGTAAAGCCGCTGAGACCTGCTCCATCAAGGACGAAATTCAAGGCGTGGTCCCCAGCAACTGAAAGCTGCAAAGCGATCCAGTAGAAGCCGCCGCCCAACTCAAAGCTAGGGATGCGTAGAATGCCTGTTGCAGCCTCATAAACGGCGCATTCCCATGGCTCGGCCAATACGTTGTAGGTCCCGGTGACGCCTGGCACCCCTTCCAGTTTGAGAATCCCCGCATCACCGAGGGCAATAACCGAATACTCGCTGTCCAGGCGCTCGTCACCTACCCTGAGCCGCGCAGCAAAGGGAAGAAATGCCGTGTCCTCGATACGCTCCGGGAAGGCTGGGTTATCTGGGATTCCATAATGCGGTGTTGTGTGGGCTATTCGCATGTGGACAGCGATTTTGCGACCCGGTTCAACTTCTGAGGGGCTCAATGAGAAGGCCCGCAAACCTTGCTGCCCGGTAAGAATGGTGGGACTCTGAAAGAGAACACTCGGGCCCATAATGTCCGCATAGGTATTATTCTGTGGCAGTGAGCCCCAATGACTGGGTAGAATCCCGACCCCCCAAGACCCACTTATGCGGTTCCCTTCCACGATGGTAGTGGGGTTCTCCACACTTATGCCTTTCCAGCCGATCATTGAGATGTCGTTTCCGACAACTGCATGGTGACCATCCCCTATGGCATTGATGCCGAAAACGGCATTCGTCACGACATTGTTGCGGACAATCGCGTTCTCCGAGCCCTCCATGCTCACAGCACAGTAACACCTTTCGAACCGGTTGTTTTCGACCAGTGCTCCCTGGGCTCCAGGGTCAATCGCCACGGCTCCATCTCCGGTCCAAATACCGGCATTGCGGATTTCAGTGCCCCGTATCGTTAGACGCGAGTCACCGGTCGCAACAATTTGAAGACCACCGACGGAACCCCACTCTGGTCCTGTGATGCGGCTATCTTCGACAAAGAGAGACCCTCCGTCCGTTACCAGAATTGAAACAGGATTTACGATCTCCAATGAAGAGGTCAGAACTTCCTGGGAAAAGTCCAGGGTGACATCTCTCAGGACCAATTCACCTCCGTTCCGGATGACCAACCCGGTATCCCATGACACGGCTTGGTTCTCCAGGACCAACCGTTTTTCAAGAATTCGGTCCTCGTACGGCGGCTCTTCAAATGGCGGGAAGGTCATGGTTGGTGATGATGCATTCCGAACGGGGATTCGGTCTTCCGAGGGTGCAGGATCGACTCCCGAAGGAGGTATGTGGTAAGGGGCAGAAACCCCAAGGCCCCAAAAGTTTCCCTGCCAAACATTCCGTTCTCCACCATCGTAGGAGTGCAACCCTTCTTGGACAAAGTTGTTTGACCGAACGACGTTGTCTGAGGACCCCGTCAGCACCGCGGGGATGGGTGTTTCCCAAATGCCGTTTCCTACTACTTCATTTAGGGATGAGTCATGGAGAAAGACACCGCGACCGCAAACGGATATTCGATTTCCTTCGACATGGTTTTGGGTAGAGCTATAAAGTCCGACTCCCCCTGCAGCCTCGGATATTTCGTTGTTGATAATGGTGATGTGCCGCGAAGCAAAAGCGTGGATGGCTTCCTCTCGGTAGATGTCGTAGAAGATGTTTCCTTCAACAAGACAGTCTGAAACCCATATGAGCGCTACAGCGATCCCTCCGCCCCTGACCGTATTGAAGCGCACTTTGTTGTACTGAGACTGGAGGATGACTATGATTCCAGTATTTGAGAGTGAAAATGAGTTTCCTTCAACGGTGTTGTTGTTGGACCATGGTCCAAGGAATAGACCTGCCTCGCCTGCTTGACTTGACGTACTTACACTCCACCACTTCTCTGTCAGGGTCTTTAGTCCAGGCTCTGCGATAGGTCCCGTCCAAATGTTGTTCTCAATCCGATTGTTCCATGAGAACGCCAGATTTATCCCATTCCGGGTGTCCGAAATCACGTTCCCGGTGATCATGTTGTAGTGTGCTCTTCGGCCAAGGATGCCAGCAAGGGGAAGATTCTCAGGAGGCGATGCGACAGGAGGATATACGCCTATTCGATTGTTTTTCAAGGCACAGTATTTGCTCCCACTCAAGTCTATACCGTATGAGTTGCCAGGTTGGCGTCTGATGAGGATTGTTGACGTCTCTATCCGGGCATTGTCCACTCCGTTCAATGAAACCCCGCTCACCCCTTGCAGGGTGCACCGCTCCACTGTCAGGGCAGCGCTCTTGGGCTTTGGCCACTTGAACGGTTGACCCACAAGGAAACGAAAGCCAGCCGCCGACTCCGATGTGATTGCGCTGTCCCGAATAACCAGGGAGCCCTCAGGTTCCACCGTTATCCCAATGGGGGAATCCCCGATTGGATCGAAAGACAGTTTGACTCCATCAAGTGTCAGGCTGCCTGCAGCCTTGACAATTAGGTTGCCCCTCAGTGTGATTCCCTGATTCTGGTAGGTCTCAGATCCCGTCACAATCCATTCGGTCAGCGAAGATGATTCCATTTCGATGCTATCAGATGCAGTGGCAAAAGAGCCGAAAATGAGCAGCATCACAAGGCCCAAGAGCGAGAAGCTCTTCCACCCATTCCAGGTCTTTTCATCGATCACAAATGCCACCATTATCACCAAAACGGATATCCAGCAGGACATTGCCGCAGAATCGAAGCGGCGTGACTCTCCCCCGGCAGGAACCGGGGGCATCTACCGGGCTGCCGCCCCATCTCCAGACATGAGTCTGGAGTTCTGTGCGGCTGGACAAATGAACGATCGCGTCGCCGGCAATTGTTCCTCGCAGCACGGATAGGCAAAATAAGGTTCGGCATGCGTTGCCGTGCTGGGCAGAGTCTTTCATGCGGTATAGAATCGAAAGCTGAGAGTACCAAGTAGTCCCGAAGTCTACTCCCTGAGATGAAATTAGACAAGTCAACAACGGATGTCAACCGCGATCCCTAGATTCCAAGAAACTGACGAGAACTGTCAGTCCCCTTGTTGAATCCCTCTTCCGTGCTTAGGACTGAGCCGCGAGGCAGCTCCTAATCAAAACCGCCAAGGCGATGTTCGCCATCCAAGAATGACCAATTTGGGAACAAACCTCGCCCGTTGGTTTCTGCTACCAGGATGAGCCTTCTTTCATAATAAAATCATAGTGATCATCCGGATGACGCGTGATGGTCCCGATACCAAATCTGCTTTCTTCCTCACATTGGGCGAAAGTTGAAATACCAACTGTTCACAAAAGGCTAACCGGCTTTTCTGTTGTTAATTTGCCCAAATACTCCTTCTTTAGGTAAACTACGGCTTCTTGCCCAAAACGAACCTATGTGCAAATACCCATGCAATCGAGAACAGGGAACATAACGCTCCGATATCACTAGTGTATCCCTACTCACCACCCTGTTCATAAAACACCATCAACACAGGGAAGATGCTAAATACCTTGCTTGATCAGGGAGATTGGAAATGACGGCTCGCAAAAACGCCTGGGAAAAAACCTTATAGTTTGAGACAGGGACGCTACCGCGGAGTACTTTCGTCCATGGGCTAGGTTTTATCAAGGAATCGTCTTGTATCCTCCCCTAAAAAAGTAAATGTTAACCGGACTCGAAACAGGGTAGACGTTGACGAGGGCCGGTCAACGGAAGTGACCTTTGCGTATATCCCGGAGAGGGATGATGTCTCAGGGGAAACCAAAAGGATTTTGAGGTTTGAGTGCAGCGCCACCTCAAAGTCGAGAAAGGCCTCGGCACCAGTCGCGCAAAGTCGTATTAGGCGGCCTGGTATTGCCCTACCCCATACCGCTTTGCCCGCCAAGACAAAACAGGTCACCGCCATTGGTGTTTCGAGGCATCGGAACTCCTCAGGGGGCTTCTCAGCCAGGGACACCTCATATGTTCCCTTGATACTCTTGACATCATAGAGCATCACCGGTTGATCGATGCCTTTAAAAGACACTTCAATCGCATCTTTTATCAACACCTGGTTTCGTACTCTTTTGTAGGTACTGGGGCTGATCAAGATCTGTCCGCCACTGGTATAAGATTCGATGCGATAGGTTGTATTGATAGCACTGCCGACGGCACCATATTTGGTTCGCTTTTCAGAGCCGATGTTGCCAACTACCACCTCTCCGGTATTAATGCCAATTCCCATTGAAAGGTCTGGGAGTTCCCTTCGTCTTTGTCCTTCATTAATTTTCGGGATTACATTCTGCATCTCAATGGCACAGGCAACCGCGCGCTCGGGATCATCGCTTGCGCCCAGCGGTGCCCCAAAGAAGACTAACATGCCATCCCCCTGAAGTTCGTCAACGGTCCCTCGGTATCGCGTAATAATATCTATCATGCGTTTAAAGTAATGATTAAGGATCTTGATTACGTTTTCGGGAGAGAGAGTGGATGACAGGGAAGTGAAGCCCCGCAGATCTGAAACAAGAAAGGTGACCTCACGGGTCTCTCCGCTCATTTTCAGTCCCTCAGGCGATCCGAGCAATTCCTCGACGACTTCATTACTCAGATAGCGGCCGAAAATTCTGCGAATGAAATGCCGATCTCTTTCCTCCTTAACATAGCGGTAGACAACAATTGAGACTATTGCGAAGGCCATGATAAACAAAGGCCGGACGATATGGAAAATTACTTTACCGTAAAGAAAGGCCCCGCTCGCGATGCCAACATAAGAAGCGGCAAGGGCTATGCTTCCAAGAGAAACGTAGAGTGAGGAAAAGCGGAGGGAAAAAACAAAAATAATGACCAAAAGGCCTATCTCGACTGCAAGCATTTCACGCCCCGAAAGCTCTGTGAGAAACGACCCTCGTAGGATGGTATGCAGCACATTTGCGTGTATTCCCGCAGAGAGGAAGTCGGCATCGGTCGGCACTGGGCCGAGGTCGGCAGTCCCCGTCGTCACTTCCGAGATCAACAGAATCTTGCCTGACAGCTCATCCCGCCAGATGACCATTTCTTCCCTATCATCCGTGGCATAAAAAACATCCGCAAAATTGTAATGTTTCATGCTCTCCCAAGGACCGATGAAGTCAATCAACATGTTTCCACGCAAGTCAATGGGAATCACAATATCATGCCCTGATGTCTCCTCAGGTCTTCGGGCGTCTTGGAGTGTTATGGCTCTCCCGGGTCTTAAAATGATTTGTTCAGGAGGAACACTGAGGTAATCACAAATACTCCGTAAGGATAAGCTCGGGTAGAACGACCCTTTGTACTTCACCAGAAGGGGTATCCGACGATTGACCCCGTCGCAGTCACTTTTGAGGTTTAGAAAACCTAAGCCGCGTGACGCCGATGCAAGTTCCGGAAAGGTGCTAATTGGCCTTGTTCCTTCATATAGGTTCTTTGGATTCCCAGCAACAATCACATTCCACTTTGTGCTGTCCAGATAGGGTATATCTTTCAAAGCCTCTGGTTCTCGACGTCGCTGGTTTTGGGCAACCGACAAGTTGAATGCCAGTCCCATGTATACGTTCCCCGCCTTCCTGACGGCATCAATCAATGCGCTATCTTCAGCATCATTAGTCTTTGCCACAAATATGAAATCAAATAGTTGGGATGAGACATTCATGGCCGCCAGATTTTGTATAACCCTGGCATAATGATATCGCTCAAGATAGGCAATATTTAGCTTTTGAAGACTGCTATCGGTGATATCTATGTGGGCAATGGTATCGTCATAACTGGTTCGGAAATATGGGGAAGATGCCTTGAGCAGAAATAGGCGGTCAATGGATCTAGCATTCCATGTTTCGAACAATTCAGGTAAAGACCAGAAAGAGAAATAGGCAACAAAAAAGGAGAGCCCGATTAGAAGAATCGTTATCGGCAAATGTTGCTTTTTATTGGTGTTCAATGGTAAATGTCTTGCTGTAAAAGTTCACTGCATAAACTTCTGAGGCAATTGGATCGATATCGGGAAATGGTGCGTCTCTGTCCTCGTTACTTCCCCGCACGTTACCACCGATTCGGATAGGACGTTCTGCCGGGGTTGCCAGGTTCCGATGCTTGCTCTTCATGTTGCGGATCTCAGTAACGAGCTGTTTGGCAACGTTGGTTTTCTCTTGGCCGGCAACAGAAATGTATTTTCCGTGCAGTTTTTCCAGTTTCAGTAGTCGTTCGGCCGACGCGAGAAGATAAAACGTTTCAAGCCCTACATTCCTGTCCAGTTCAAACCATGACCTCCCTTTGGGGATGTAATATCTCTCGTTTGGTCTATAATGTGACTCAAACTGCTGCAGCTCGTATGGGAACAAAAGATGCATCTCATCCTCTGCGGTTCTGTAGAACAAATATACAAAGCACCTGCTTTTTAGCTGGATCAGCAGCTTTAGATGATCCCCTGTCTTCAAAACCGTGTCACGCGTGATGGCGACAAGTCTGCGGTCATCCGTTGATCCGACCATCGCACCAAATGCCCAGCGGAAGGAAACTGCACCTTCTCCCTTTTGCTCCGCAGTAACATCCCGGCAAAAGTAAAAAAGGAGGAACAGAGTGATGGCAAGGGCCAGAAATAGACAGCTTGAGATACGACGCATCTTATTCCCCTCCAAAGAGAATCATGTTTTCTTGATTACTTGTTCTCAACAAAGAAGAGAAACTCGCCTTCCCCTTCAAGCCTGCCGTATAAAGGGGTCTGGGTATGGCCGGACGCATTTGAGACCGCTGGCCTGAGATAGGCCCCCAATTCAGTTCCCGTTACTACATTGTCTTTATTGAGATCTCCATTCCCCTCAAGGGCCTTCAAAAAATAGGTGGTAAAAAGACCGTGTCCTTCTTTCTCCTTCACCTGTTCTCCTTTGCCGCCGGCGGTAATGATCTGGACCACGCGGACAGAGGATATCTTCCGCAAATACCCTTCCCATTCAGGGGAGACCGTTGTCATACCGCGGCTGAATCCCAGACCGGAATAGCAGGAATCCATTATGTAGATGATATGTTTGGCCGCGATCCGGCTGGATAGACCCCTGATCTGGTCCATGGAAATCCCTGTTGATGTGTAATTGTCGACACCTGCATCAACCGGAATGATGTAACCTTGCTTGCCTCCCCCGGGAAGCTCGTGAGTCTGGCCATGGCCGGCGAAATAGAAAAGGACCCGGTCGTCACGCTGAACCTTCCTGGGCAGATAATCATAGAGGGCGGTCAGGATTCCCCGTTGCGTGGCCTCACGGTCCATAATGACCGTTATGTCGTCAAAGCCCTCTTCCTCCAACCGCGCTTTGACAGCTTTGGCGTCTGCGATACCGAACTCGAGTCCAGGCCATTTCTCATACCCATTGATGCCCACCACCACGGCAAATGACTTACGATAAAATTGACGGGCAGTCCCGCGTCGGCCTGCAGCGATGACTCCCTTCGCTGCTACGGCCTCCTTGGCCAATTCATACTCCAAGTTCTTAGCCTTGGCCAATTCGAGTATCAGGGTTTCTTTCCTGGCTTTGATCTCCGCCAATGCTTTCTGCCTCAAGTGCTCAGCTTCCAGCTTTTGTTGGCTGCCTATCCTAGCCTCCAGCTCCTTCTGCTCAGCCAGTTCGGTCTCTATCTTTGTCTGCCGTTCCGCATTGGCCTTTTTGTCTTCTGGACTCATGGTCGCAGCGACTTCGGGCTGGGTCTCCCTTTCTACAGTCACCAACAAAGCTGACCGGTTCCCGGTCTCATCCGTAGCCTCGAGTTCCATATGATTCCTACCCACCTTAAGAGGAATATCTTTGAGGAAACGCCCGTCCTTGTCGAGAACTGCCTCTTGTTTGTTTATCCTGAGCCAGGCGACTCCGCTCATGTCGGTGACCACGCCGCGGATCGTCATGACTTCACTGCTAAATGAGACTTTGATCCCCTTAGGGGCTGCCGGTTCGTATAGCCTTATGTGGGGACCGGTCGTATCAGTAGCGCGTTCTATCTTTGCCTTTAGTTCGAGGGCCTTGGGATAGTCGGATCTGATACTGAGTGATTTTATCAAGTGCTGGTGGCCCATATCTAGGTCACCCCTGTCAAAGAACAGTGAGGCAAGGAGATAATAAAGTTTATAGTTTACTGAACCAAGTTCAGCAGCCTTCATGAAAATATCTATAGCTTTTTCAGAATTGTTCTGTTTGCGATAATAGTTGCCGACCAGTTCATAAGGTCTGATAAAGCCAGGGCATAATTCAATGGCCTTTTCATAGAAATAGAGCGAATGCGTCTCCGTTTGGGCGTATTGCCCTCTCCAAAAGATATGCAGAGCCATGTCACAATCGCTGATGTCCCACTCGGCAGATGTGCGGGATCCTGTAACCAGACATGCAATAATGGAAATCAAGCCCCAGGCAGTAATTTTATTTCTCATTTCAAATGCACTCCCTGTCCGGAGTCAAGTTGTTTTACACTGTTCGCAGTTCTGTTTCCTTTGCTGAAACTTATCATATATCGTCTTCAATTATCTGCTGTGCAGCATTTATTCTGTGATTGTCGAACCTGGCAACCACCGGCTTCGTGGCACTGATGGACTTTCTTTTTATTATGAAATTCTGAAGCAGGATCCCGACGCGTGCCTCACCACCCCCGGCCGGGAAGGTGTCCCGTTTCCTCCAGCTCCCTCCTGCTTGCCGGTAGTAGGTGCTGATTTTGTCACCAGCCCGGATAATGCGCAGGGACCCGTGGAAATCTCCCATAGGTAACCAGCTCTCGCCTCTAATGCCATGCATCCCGACGCGGTAACTAGAGAATATACCGCTCGCTTCCCCAGCTTTTTTTAATAAGGTTATGGATACAAGCTGGTTTTCCGGCGGCCGAGGGCCCTTTTCCAGTACTGCAAAGGCCACTGCCTGATCCATGTCGCCGGCAGTTTTCAAGAAATCGAGGTGACAGTCAATTTGAACATCAAAGTCCCCTTCCAGTTCAAATTTAGAAAGGAGTCCGCCTTTGCTGAAACTTCCTGCTTTGGTTGTGATGAGCAGCTGTCCATCCTCAATGCGCATATCAGCGGATTCATAGTTTTGCAGTTGCTGTTTTCCATAAATTAATCCCGCTTGATCCCATAGATCATTCCTGAGTTTGTCGAAAGTGTCATTGTAATAGGCTAAGTTGTTTTGGGGCAAACTATTATCAATCTTTGGCGTTGGCGTATCTGTAACGCATCCCGGCAAAATATATGACGAGACCAACAGCAAAATGACAATGGTCAGTGCGATAGCCCTTCTCATTTCAAGGCCTCCCTTTGCTACCCGGTTGATTGAACCTTTGGCAGACGTAACCAGCATTGGTTGCAAGAGCCTGAATATGCTAACGTGTCCAAAACAGATGCAAGTGCTATGCGCTAGCTGAGCACGGAAAGCTCCGCTCCAGCAGTCTATCGGTCTGTGGTACCGTCAATTATCGAAACATCAACAAGCAAGCGAATCGCGAATCAAAGAATCGTTTCAGACCATCAGGAGAAAAACATCTCTTTGGCTCCATATACGATCTTCCCGCGCACCATCGTCAATTCAGCCTTTACTCTTGGTATTTCATCCTGAGGAATAGTGTAGAAATCTCTGTCCCAGACGACCATGTCGGCTTCTTTGCCTTTCTCGATGGACCCGATCTCCTTTTCCTGGAAACCCGCATACGCGCCCCCCATGGTCTGGACCCGTAAGGCCTGGTCAACGGATATGCCCTCTGCCGGATCATACCGGTATCCCTCCCGGGTAACCCTTGCCCCTGCCTGCCAGAGGGCCATCTGGGGCTGGTGAGCTGGAAAGGCCGGCGGGTCAGCACCCATGGCCACTGGTATACCGGCCCTTAAATATGACCTGAGTGGTATGACTCCAATTTCGTTTTCGCGCATCCTAAGGCCCTGCCACTTGTCACCCCAGCCAAAAAGCCATTGCGGGTGGGTCGAGACAACTACCCCCAGTCGTTTCATTCTGCGAATGGAACTGGTTCGAGGCCCCAACGCATGCTCGATACGATGTCGATGGTCCGCTCTGGGATGCTCTTTGAGAGCCAAGTCGATGACGTCCATAAGCTGGTCAACTGCCTCATTTCCCACTGCGTGGACGCTTACCTGATGACCGGCCCTGTGAAAGATCCAGAACATCTTATGCAGTTCATCTGACCTGTGGAGGGGGATGGCATACGGGTTGAAAGACCAGAGCCCCCCTCCAGCCCCATCCACAGCCATCTTGAAACCGCCCCAGAGGGATTTGAAGGTTTCCGGAAACTGCCTTTGATAGGAGATCAGATCCTTGATTCTAGAGTGGGGGTAAAGCTCCCCTGAGTCAAAGAGCGCATGTTGCACCTTTTTCCCGATTTCGGAATTGGGAATATAGGGCCATATTTTAATCCGCAGGGGCATTTGTCCAGTGCGGATTGTCTCAAGATATGCCCGATGAAAATGTGGCGTCCCCAGGCTGAAGAAGTTGTCGTGAACAGTAGTGACCCCCTCCGAGGCATAGAGTTTGGCGGCATGCAGAAGGGCGTCTCTTGATTGGGCGGCGTTGGGAAGAGGCATGTGCTCCCTTAGCAGGTTCAGGGCAGGGTAATTGGCCAAGAGCCCGTTAGGCTCATCTCCTGAAATGGATTTCCCGATCTTACCGCCGGGGGGATCAGGGGTTCCTCTTTCTATCCGCGCAATCTTCAACGCAAAGCTGTTGGCAAAGCCCCATTGACCTCCGGTAAAGACCACGAGGATAGGGTGGGAAACACTCACCCGATCCAGGTCTTCTCTGGTCAGAAATGACATAGACATGCTCTCCACTCCCCAGGCGGAGATCCATTCGCCTTTCGGGGTCTTCCTGGCCTCTTGGGCCAGAGTTTCGAGGAGCTCTTCTTTCGATCGTTTGCCTTGGAGGTTCAAGAGCCACCCGTTCTCCCGTAAACCAAAAAATGGGAGATGGGCATGCGAATCGACCAGGCCGGGGGTAACAGTCTTCCCTTTCAGGTCTATTACCCGGGTGCCGTTACCGATATACCTCAATATTTTCTTGTTTTCGCCGACATCGAGTATTTTCCGGTTCTTGACAGCCACCGCTTGGGCTATGGTATTCGAAGGGTCTACGGTAATGATTTTCCCGTTCGTCATGACCAGTTGTGCAGTAGACGTGGCTGCTTGAATGCGGCCACATCCTCCCAAGAATCCGAGGGCGGCGAGGCTGGATGATTTCAGGAAAGCCCTTCTATCCATCTCTCTTGGAGAAGCGATCCCCATGGTTTTTGCCCCTGTTTCTGTAATCGTGAAGAGACCACATCAAGCACGGGAGGCGAGTATTAAACTCGGGCTAGGAGTCCGTCGCTGAGCCTAGCCATGTCCCTGTGAATCGCATAGGCGGATCCGATAGCCCTCTGGGAGCATCTTTCAATACGATCGGAGTGCCGAATGGGCCCTGATCCCGGCGCCAACTCGCGCGACAGGCTTCTCTGGATGTCACCGGCGCACCGGGATTGCGACAGACCGGGACTCATATGACAGCTGAAGCCATCCCCAAGGTTCTGTAGCCCCTCCCCGTTATAAGCCCGCAAATGCTCTCGGAGGAGGGTTGTCATGTTTCAGGAAGGGCTCTCGCGCTGAGGAATCCACTAGTTCCTAGTTCCGTGACGAGGTCTGTCGAAAAGACGATATCTGAGAAAACACTGTTAGCCTGTTGGATCTTCCTGCTCTCTTCAAGAACTGGATCGCCTTATTCATTCGATTTCCCAGGCCGCAAATTGTACGGAACCCCTACCCGACAGGAAGGCTTCCTGTCTCCAAGTACGGTCGGTGTCGCTTCCCGGAGCGATTTCTCCCAGGGACTGCCGTACACCCGTGGCGACTTGAATTCACCCTGTCCACCGGAGGGAAAATCGACAACTCGGAACATGCTTGGAATTTGCAGTTTGTGCGAAGAAGCTCCTAACAGGGCCCTAGGCTCCCCCGCTAGGAGCTGGGAGGGCAGAACTTCGAGTGCAGTAACATCTCCAATACCCCCGTAGGTTAATAGATTCAGTTGAATTGGACGATGTTCGGCTATGTATACATATTCCTTCCGGGGATGTCAACCTTGCAAGACGGTACTGTAGGTTGAAGAGGCCAGGGAGACGACTCTCAGGCGATGTCCAGTGGCGGCAGCTCAACGCTTTCGTTCACAAATCGAAAGCGCCTTAGCGGTTTTCAAGGTGCAGGAAAAGCAGATCTACGAGTTCACCTTGCCCGTTATCTACTGCTACTTACAAACGAATTATTTTGCAGAAAGAGCTGTGATTACGCGACCTAAGCAACGCTCCGGGACGTTGACGAGTGAACTGCTCGGTACCCACACGAGACGGTTTCCGCGCGTTTCTTTAGGACCAATTTGAGGGATACCATTTGGGGAGCTCGCAGAAACTGGCGGGTATTCCTTGAAAGGGATGGCATCGTGGCCGCAGCCAATGCGGGGAAAAAACTAGCGAAGGGCCTCTTCCACCAGTTCGGGCAGCATCAGGACCTGCGCGTGCTTGACATTCGCCTCGGCCTGCTCGTAGCAGCCGGTGCAGAGGTGGACCATCCGGCCGGACCTCACGCTCCCCACCATGTGCTCGAGGCCCTTGGGGCTGAAGCAGCACTGCGGGGCATCGATTCGGTTCACCTTCAGGCCCTTGAGTTTGGCGAGGACCTGCTCAGCGGAAGTCAGGTCCATGGGCGCCGGCGCAAGCCGGCGATGGAGCTTGTAGCAGCCGGCGTAGTAGTCGACTTCGCCCTCCAGCTGCACCTCTTCCATGGCCTCGGCCAGCGCCGCCGGATAGAAGACGATCTCCTCGCCTGGAAAGAGGTGTTTGTAGATCGGGTAGCAGGGCGAGCAGAAAACGATGACCCGCCGGGCGCCCAGTTGCGCGGCACGCTCCAGGTTCCTGCCGATGAACTCCCGCGACAGCTCCCGGGCGGCTTCCAGCGCGCCCCCGTCGCGCGCTTTGATGGCCGGCCGGTAGAGGCAGTTGCCGCAGCAAAACTCGGTTGACAAAAAGGTATGATAGAGCCCTCCCCGCCTGAGCACGCGGCTCAGGGAGGCCAGCACGCGGGGGAGGCGCGAGAGGATGATGCAGCCTGAGATGATTACGTTTTCGGCCCGCTGGTCGCAGGGCAGATCGTGCCCGCGCAGGACGGCCGTGCGCTCGGGAAGGCTCTCGAACGCCTTGCCCGTCGCCCGGATGCTCTTCACCATCTGCATGTCGATCAGGGAATGCATAGGGGGTTCCTGCCTCTCGGGAGCAAACGCCGAATTCAGGCCTTTTCACCTCCTCCGGCCGCGACTTAAACCGACACCGGCACCGCACACTCCCGCGCCGGATGGATGGACGAGCGGTGCCGCCGGCTCAGCCTATGAAGCGAGGGGCATGATGTCAACCAGAAACAAGGCTGCTTTCACCGAGCTCCAGGCACAGGGAATTCCCTTTTTCCGTTTGAGTCCTTTCCGCCAAAGGGGCGCCAGGTCTATCTTCGGTTCTTGACACCCGCAGGGGATTCCCGTTATGACCCCTCCATGGACGCCAAGCATCTGCCTTCCGAAAAAATCCCGAGGCAACCCCGCACATGAGCAAGGACCCGAACAAAATCATTTACTCCATGATCGGCGTCGGCAAGTACCACGCCAAGAAGCCGGTGCTGGAAAACATCTCCCTGTCCTATTTCTACGGCGCCAAGATCGGGGTGCTGGGGCTGAACGGCGCCGGCAAGAGCACCCTGCTCCGGATCATGGCCGGCGCGGACCGGGAGTTCGTCGGCGAAACGATCCTGACACCCGGCCACACCGTCGGGTTCCTGGAGCAGGAACCGCGGCTCGACGAGACTCAAACCGTCCGCCAGGCGGTCGGAGAAGCCGTCAAAGCGATCTCCGAGCTGCTTGATGAGTACAACCGCATCAACGAACAGTTTGCCGAGCCCATGGACGATGCGGCCCTCAACCGGCTGCTGGAACGTCAGGCCGCGGTACAGGAAAAACTGGACGCCGCCGACGCCTGGGACCTGGATGCCCGGCTCGACATGGCCATGGACGCGCTGCGCTGCCCGCCGGGCGACACCCCGATCCGAGTGATCTCGGGGGGCGAGCGCCGCCGGGTGGCCCTCTGCCGGCTGCTGCTGCAGAAGCCGGACATCCTGCTCCTGGACGAGCCCACCAATCACCTGGACGCCGAAACCGTGGCCTGGCTGGAGCAGCACCTGCAGCAGTATGCCGGCACCGTGATCGCCGTCACCCACGACCGCTATTTCCTGGACAACGTCGCCGGCTGGATTCTCGAACTGGACCGGGGGCGCGGCATCCCCTGGAAAGGCAACTACTCCTCCTGGCTGGAGCAGAAGCAGCGGCGGCTGCAGCAGGAGGAAAAGTCGGAAAGCCAGCGCCAGAAGACCCTGCAGCGCGAGTTGGAGTGGATCCGCATGGCACCCCGAGCACGGCAGGCAAAATCCAAGGCCCGGCTGAGCGCCTACGAATCCCTAGTCGCCGAAGCGGGAGAAAGAGCAGCACGCGAACTGGAAATCTACATCCCGCCCGGGCCGCGGCTCGGGAAACTCGTTGTCCGGGCCGAGAGCGTGTCCAAGGCCTACGGCGAGCGGCTGCTGATGCAGGACGTCAGTTTCTCGCTCCCGGCAGGCGCCATCGTCGGGGTAATCGGACCCAACGGCGCGGGCAAGACCACCCTGCTGCGCCTGATCAGCGGACAGGAAGGGGCCGATGCCGGCACGATCCTAGTCGGCGAAACGGTCAGGTTCGGCTACGTGGACCAGAGCCGCGACAGCCTGAACCCGGACAGCACCATCTGGCAGACCATCTCGGACGGCAATGAAATCATCGAACTGGGCAAGGTCGCGCTCAACAGCCGCGCCTACGTGGCCCGGTTCAATTTCTCCGGCACCGACCAGCAGAAGAAAATCGGCACCCTGTCCGGCGGGGAGCGCAACCGGGTCCACCTGGCCCGGGTGCTCAAGCAGGGCGCCAACGTGCTGCTGCTGGACGAGCCCACCAACGACCTGGACGTCAACACCCTGCGGGCGCTGGAGCAGGCCCTGGATCATTTCGGCGGCTGCGCGGTGATCGTCAGCCACGATCGCTGGTTCCTGAACCGGATCGCGACCCACATCCTGGCCTTCGAGGGCAACAGCCGGATCGTTTGGTTCGAGGGCAACTACTCGGATTACGAGGCCGACCGCAGGCGGCGGCTGGGGCCGGCCGCCGACCGGCCCCACCGCATCAAGTACCGCCAGCTCACCCGCCTGTGAGCGGGCTACACCAGTCCCAGGATCTTCCACCAGACACCCGCCACCGCCACCAGGAGTCCCAGCAGGATCGGGGTGGCCACCAGGCCTACTTTGGTCAGGTCAAAGGCCTTGAACTGGCGGTGCGAGTAGGAAATGGCGTTGGGCGGGCAGCCGATCACCAGCAGCATGGCGAAAGAGGTGCTCATCCCCAGGCAGAGGGCGATGACCCTGGGGTCCACCCCTTCCAGGTGGGCCAGCGGCAGGGCGATGGGGAGCACCAGCGCCGCCGCGGCCACGTTGGCCATCACGTTGGTCACCAGGGCCCCGAACACGCCGATCCCCACGAAGAGCAGCAGCCAGCCGCCCCCCTTGACCAGCGGGAAGAAGAGGTGCGCGAAGTAGCGCGCCGCCCCCGAGGACTCCATGGCCAGGCCGAGCGCCAGCCCGCCGCCGAAAATGAACACCGCCGTGCCCCAGCCCAGGTAGGTTTCGATGTCATCCCACTCCAGCACCCGGGCCACCACCAGCGCCGCCACCGCCAGCGGACCGGTGATGGAATAGTCCAGGCCGTGGAACCCCTTGGTCAGCCAGACGACCATGACCAGCATCAGGATGGCGAACGTCTTCTTCTCGACCGCGGTCCAGGGTCCGGGTTTCTCGTCAAAGGTCGGCAGCTTGATCGAGGGGTCCGGCCGAAACACGAGGTAGACCACCGCCACCGAGGCCGGCACGGTCACGATGGCGGCCGGCAGGGCGAACACCAGCCAGTCCAGGAAGCTGATCTCGATGCCGGTGAACTCTTTCAGGAAAGCGGCCGCGACCATGCAGCGGCCACCGCCGATCAGGGTGCCCATGCCGCCGGAGGAGCAGGCAAACGGAAGCGCCAGCATCATGAAGCGGGCGGTGTTGGTGTGGGGCTGGATGCCGGCCGCGCGCATCATGGGCAGCATGGCGGAGATGGCGATGGCCGTGGCGGCCGCATCGTGCATGACCGTGGAGGCCAGGCCCAGGCCGCAGGCCAGGATGAAGGTGAAGCGGGTGACACTGGTGCCCGCCTTGCGCGCAAAGGCGTGGCCCATCCGCTTGGTGAAGCCGACCTTGTCCAGGGCGATGGCGAAAATCAGGCAGCACATGATGAACACCACCACCGGGTGCATGTAGGCCGCCCAGGCGCTTTTGAGGTCCGTCACGCCGCCCATGGCCAGAAACACCCCGATGCACAGGGCCGTGATTTCCAGGGGCACGGATTCAAAGATGAAAAGGAAGACAAGAAAGACGAGCATGGCCAGAAAGCGGTGCGCCTTGGGCGGCAGGCCGTCCACGTAGCTCACGCTGGCTTCGGTCAGACCCAGTGCCGACACCCGGTTCGACAGCCAGGAGGCGGTAGATTCGGGCTGCCCCGGCTCCAGGGCCTCCACGATGTAGATCTTCTCCTTCCGGCCGGTTTCGGTGATCAGCTTCTCCCCTTCTCCGACCATTTTGAAATGTTCCTGGATCTTGGCGAGAAGCGCCCGCTCCGGATCCCCGCTGATTTCAAACTGCCGGCCTTCGGGCCGCGGCAGCAGGAGGACGCCCAGGCCCAGCAGGGCAGCGATGCCCAGCTGGAAAAACCGATTCTTGAACAGCCACATAGGAGGTATCTCCCGTCCCGAACCAGGTTCAGAGGGTTTTCGAGTGAGGCGCATGATTGCAGGGGGGGAGCCGGTGGTTCGGGAAGGGAGCTGGCCGTGTCCGGCCAACCGATCACCGAGGCCCTGCGAAACGCATGCTTCCCAAGGCCCCATTCGAGCTGCTTCCGGCTGAGAGACCGTCGAAGGCCGGCGTCCCGCGGAGCAAGCTGCGGCAATCTACTTCCGTGTCGAGGGGAAAGTCAATAGCGCTCACTAGGGTCTCTATAGCCCGCCGCACCTGTCCTCTGCCGGCCGAGGGTTAGCCCTCTTTCCCCTTGATCTCTGTAAGCTCTTAGCATACAAACTGTTTTTGTGACCTCCTACGCCCAGTGCATCGTGTTTCTGCTGGCCAAGGCCTACCAGAAAGCCCACGGCCGCCTTAGGGCGCGCCTGGTGCCCTACGGGCTCACGCCGATCCAGAGCCTGATCCTGGCCGCGCTCCGGGAAGAGGAAGGTCTTTCGGCCAGCGACCTGGGGAAAAGACTGCTGCTGGACGGCGCGACCCTTTCCGGCGTTCTCGAACGCCTGATTGCAGCCGATTGGGTGAGGAAGGAGACCGACCCCAACGACAAGCGGATCCAGCGGATCTTCCTTTCGGAAAAGGGGAAGGAACTGCAGTCTCAGCTGATAGAAGAGCGAAACAAGGCCAACGACGAGGTTCTGGCGGGCCTGAGCCTGGAGGAGAAGATCCTGTTCAAGCGCCTGCTGAGAGATGTGAAAGGCTGATTTTTTGCTCAATCAGTTCGTACACAAAGAAAGGGGCAAGCCTGAGCCCGCCGACCCGCCCGCGGATGTGCGGGAATACATGCGCCGCTTTATGGCCGACCGGAAGGCAGGGGTACCGCTGCTCCGTCAAACCCACCGGCCTGGAGGTGAAGAGCGATGAGTGAATGGCACAAAACAGGCTGCGTGCTGTGCGCCCAGAACTGCGGGCTGGAAGTGCGGGTGGAAAACAACCGCATGGTCAAGGTGCGGCCGGACAAGGACAACCCCCGCAGCCAGGGCTATGCCTGCCGCAAGGGGCTGAACGTCGCCTTTCACCAGCACCACGACGAGCGCCTGAAGCACCCGCTGAAACGCGTCGGCGACCGCTTCGAGCCGATCTCCTGGGACCAGGCCGTCGAGGAGATCGCCGAAAAACTGCAGGCCATCGTCAGCCGGCACGGACCCCGGGTCCTGGCCTACATGGGCGGCGGCGGCCAGGGGTGCCACTTCGAGGCCGCTTTCGGCGTCCGCCTGCTGCGGGGGCTGGGCTCCCATTACCACTACAACGCCCTGGGCCAGGAGCTCACCGGTTCCTACTGGGTCTGGGGCCGCCTCCTGGGCCGCCAGTACCTGCTCGTCGGCGCGGATCACCACCGTTCGGACATGCTGGTCGCCTGGGGCTGGAACGGCATGATGAGCCACCAGATGCCCCAGGCCAGGCGCTTCCTGACCCGCCTGTCGCAAGGACCCAGACAGGCTGCTGGTGGTGATCGATCCCCGGCGCTCCGAAACGGCCCGCATCGCCGACATCCACCTGCCCGTGCGGCCGGGCACCGACGCCCTGCTGGCGCGCGCCATGATCGCCCTCATCCTGAAGGAGGGCTGGCACGACCGGGCCTAGCTCGAGCGGCACGTGAGCGGTTTTGACCGGATCCAGTCCTGGTTCGCCGATTTCGACGAACGCCAGGCCATCGCAGTCTGCGGGCTGGACTACGGCGAGGTCAGGGAGCTCTGCCGCCTCATGGGCAGCCGGCGGTGGTCCATGCACTACGACCTGGGGGTGCTGATGAACCGCCACAGCACGGCCGCCACCTACCTGCAGGCGATCCTGCTCGCCGTCTGCGGCCGCATCGGCGCCCCGGGCGGCAACGTGATGCCCGGCAGCCTCATGCCCATGGCCTCCCATTCCGACGAAAGGGATCCCCGCACCTGGAAAACGGTGGTCACCGGATTCCCGGCCATTGCCGGCGTATTCCCTCCCAACGTGATGCCCGAGGAGATCCTGGGGGATCACCCCGAGCGGCTGCGGGCCGTGATCTGCAGCCAGTCCAACCCGCTGCGCTCCTATGCCGACACCAGCGCCTATGAAGAGGCCTTTCGAAAGCTGGATCTGCTGGTGACCGTCGACCTGGCCATGACCGAGACCGCCGCTCTGGCCCACTACGTCCTCCCGGCCCGCTCGGCCTACGAGTCCTGGGACGGGACCTTCTTCCCCTGGACGTTTCCGGAGATCTATTTCCAGATGCGCCGGCCGATCCTGGAGCCCGAGGGCGAACCGCTCGAGGTGAGCCAGTTCCTGACCCGCCTGGCCGAGCGGCTGGGCCTGGTGCCGGAGATCCCCGCCTCCCTGCGCCAGGCCGCCGGCGGCGACCGTCTGAACTTCGGCCTGGAGCTCATGAAATTCGCCCAGGCCGAACCCGGAGCCATGGCCAACATGCCCTTTGTCCTGGCCGAGACCCTGGGCGAGGAGTTGGGATCAGCCAACCTGGCGGCCCTTTGGGGACTGCTCATGACCGCGCCCGGCGCCTTTCAGGAAAGCGCGGAGCGGGTGGGGTTCAAGCCGGGCCCCGGCCAGGGGGAAGAGGTCTTCCAGGCGATGCTGGACCACCCCGAGGGGCTCTGGGTCGGACGGGTGGACCCTGAGAAGAACCTGGAGAAAATCCGGACCGACGACGGCAGGCTCGACCTCTTCATCCCGGAGCTGCAAACCTGGGTGAAGGACATCCATCCCGCGGCGGAAACCAGGTCGCTGGAGGGCGACCCCCGCTATCCGTTGGTGCTCTCGGCCGGCAGCCACGTGGACACCAACGCCAACACCCTGATGCGCAACCCGGCCTGGAACCAGGGCCGCCGCGCCTGCACGGCCGCCATGCACCCGGAGGACGCCCGCTCGCTGAGCCTGGCCGACGGCCGGAGGGTGAAGGTCGTCACCGAAGCCGGAGAGATCGAGATCGAGCTGCAGGTCACCGAAACCACGCCGCCCGGGCTGGTGGTCATCCCGCACGGTTTCGGGCTTCACTTCGGCGGAAAAGTCCACGGCGCCAACGTCAACCGTCTGACCAAGAACACCCATCGCGACCGGCTGGCCGGAACCCCGCTGCACCGCTACGTCCCCTGCCGGGTAGAGGCTGCGTGAGTGACATGGAAGATACCCTGACACGCGACCTCCTGGACATGGCCCGCAGCCACGGCGCCTGCGCCGTGGGCGTGGCCACCACCGCCACCCTGGCCGGCGGGCCCCCTTTCGCGGACCTGTCCTATGTGCTGCCCGAAGCCGACTCGGCCGTGACCTTCGCGGTTGCGCTGGACCAGGATCTGATAGAAGGCTGGTTTGCTAAGACCGCTCACCGGCCGCACTTCGAAAACAACCTCCGCGCGAACGTCACGGCCAGCGGCATCTCGCTGGAGCTAGCCAGCTACCTCCGCCAGAAAGGCCATCCTGCGGTTCCGCTGGCGGCCATGCCCCCCGAGGTCCGCCGGCGGTACGAAGCGGATTCCTGAGCGGGAAACGCTTCCGGTGTTACGACCCGGTTCCTCCGCTTGACCTGCCGCGCAACCGGCTGATTTCCAGTTGACCGCTCCAGGGCCTTCAGATACATTCGAAGCCCATTCACCCCGAGAGCTTCCCCCACCAGCGGGTGTATGATGAACTTCTCTGCTCTGAAAATGTACGGCCGGTTCGCCTGGGGACTGCACAGTCACTTGCGCGACACCATCACGTTAGCCGAGGCCGAGTCCATCATCAGGCGACGGATGGAGGCGCGGGAAGACAGCTTCCTGCGCATCGTCGAAAAGGGCATTTTCAATAACGCCCGCAGTCCTTACCTGCCGCTTCTGCGTGCTGCCGGGTGCGGTTTGGGCGACGTGCGCAAGCTGGTTCGAACCCGGGGGCTTGAGGGCGCCTTGGAGGAGCTGAGGCGGGCGGACATCCATGTCACCTTCGAGGAGTTCAAGGGCCGCAAAGCCATTCAGCGCAACGGCTGTGACTATGTGGTTCAGCCCAACGACTTCGACAATCCTTACCTGAAAGGTCATTACGAATCCGAGACCGGCGGCTCCACCGGCGCCGGCACCCGGGTCAGCCACGACCTGGAGCATCTGGCTGCCCAATGCCCCCACGTGATGGTCGGGTGCCAGCGCCCTGGGGGTGCTGAACGTTCCCATGGCCCTCTGGCGCGGACCCTTGCCTGACGGCAGCGGCATCAACAACGTGCTGCGGATGGCCCACCATGGACGGATCCCCCAGCGGTGGTTCACGGTGGAGCCCCAGGGCTTTGAACCAGCCCTGAGATTCCGTCTCGCGACATTCGTGACCGTGGCCGCCAGCCATGTTTTCGGCTCACCGATCCCCTGGCCCGAGGCAATACCCCTGGATCAGCCGCGGGAGATCGTCCAGTGGGTGATCCGAACCTTGGAAAAGTACGGCGCCTGCCTCGTTCTGACGCAGGTGAGCCGCGCCTTGCGGATCTGTCTGGCCGCCCGGGAAAGGGGTGCCGACTTGACGGGATTGACCCTCCTGGTGGGCGGGGAACCGCTGTCCCCCGGCAAATTCCGCGGCATCACCCGGAGCGGGGCGCGCTGCGTCCCCAATTACTCCTTTGCCGAGTTTGGAAGGATCGGGATGCCATGCAGCCTCTCGGCGGAGCCTACTGATGTGCATCTCCTGAAAGATGCGCTGGCCCTGATCACCCACCCGCGGACAGTCCCGGGCAGCGATGAGCCCATCCATCCCTTCTGTTTCACGACCCTGATGCCCACAGCCCCCAAAATCATGCTCAACGTGGAGATCGACGACTACGGCGTGGTCGAGGAGCGGGCTTGCGGATGCCCTATGGGGGAGCTTGGTTTCGATGTCCACCTGCGACACATCCACAGTTTCAGCAAACTCACCGGAGAGGGCATGACCCTGGTGGGCAGCGAAATGGTTCACCTTTTGGACGAGGTACTGCCGGCCCGTTTCGGGGGCTCCGCCCTCGACTACCAGCTGCTGGAGGAAGAGGACCGCGAGGGGTTCACGCGCTTGAGTCTTCTCGTGGACCCCCGTGTCGCCCTTCAGGATGAGCAGCTGGTAGTCGATACGATGCTGAAGGCGCTCAGCGAAAGCAGCCTGGCGGCAGACCTGGCCGGAGCCGTCTGGAGGCAGGCCCAGACAATCCGGGTCAAGCGTATGACGCCCATCTGGACCGCGCGGGGCAAGCATTTCCCCCTGCGACCCCTCAAGAGCCGGTAGTTTACTTTCTCCTGGATAACAGAGAAAGGCCCAAATACGATGCCCTATGTGATTTCTTCGGCAATCTCACTGTTCCTGCTCTGCGTTGGGACCCTGCTGCCGGTTTTTTCCCAGCCGGACTGCCCGCAGCTTGAGGGAAAGAGGATCCGCTGGATTGTGCCCTACTCCGCGGGGGGCGGGTACGATGTCTACTCCCGGCTCATCAAGCCCTTCCTGGAAAAGGAGACCGGCGCGGCGATCCGCATCGAGAACCTGCCGGGCGCAGGGGGGATCCTGGGCGCCAAGACGCTCAAGGAGGCGGCTCCGGACGGCCTGACCTTGGGATACCTCAATGTCGGCGGCCTGCTGGCCGCCTCTTTGACGGGCCTGTCCGAAGCCCCGAACCCGGCCACCGATTTCACGATCTTGGGCCAGGTCGCCCGGCCTTTACGCGTCTTGTTTACGCGTGGCAGCAGTGAGTTGAACACGATGAGCGACGTGCTGGCGCTCGGGCGCCGACGTCCCGTTGTCGCTGCGATCTCCGAAATTGGCGGGACCGCTTTCCTGAACCTCTATTTGACCTTAAGAGAACTCGAGATCCCGGTCGAACTCATATCCGGGCTCGCGGGCAGCCGCCAGATCGCCCTAGCGGTCATGCGAGGGGAAGTCGACCTGGCGGACAGCGCTTTTGAATCCGTGCTGGACCTGATCGAAGCCGGGGAACTGAAACCCCTGCTGCAGGTGAGTGCCGAGCCCATATCGGAGCATCCCTCTTTGCAGGGGGTGATGTGGTTCGCAGGCGAAGACGGTTTGGCCGTCCGGCGGGCGCGGGAGCGGGGAAAGGATGCGGATCAGGCGAGACTCGATGCCGCGGCCATCATTGCCCTGGTCAGCTCAAGTCGGATGGTGGCCGGGCCGCCGGGTATGGACCCGGGGCTCGAACGCTGTCTGGCCGATCAGGTTCACCGAGCCTTGACCAACCCGGAATTCCATGCAGCCGCTGCCAGAGCCCGGCGCAGTCTAACCATAGCCTCGGCCGAGGTGGCCCGCGCTCAGATAAAAGCCGCAGTCGAGAGGCTCGACCGCTTCATCCCCGTCATCCGGGAACATATCCGCAAGGTTCGCGGACAATGACTCCTGCCCGTCATCAATGTTTTCCGGTCGCTCACCCGGAGAGGCCGTCAAGGGAAAAAGCCCTGCCGGAGGACAACCCCTGATGGAGGACATCCTGCAGGCCGCGTTCCAGGGGCTGATGCTGGTCCTGTCCTGGCCCAATGTCCTCTACACCGTCGCCGGAACCCTGCTGGCCATGGCGGTGGCGGCCATCCCGGGCATCGGCACCATTTCCCTGATATCCATCGCGATTCCATTCACCTTTGGCTGGGAACCCTTGCCGATCATGCTTTTTTTCGGTGCCCTGGTCGGCGGAGGCACCTTCATGGGGTCAATCAGTGCCATTCTGATGGGAATTCCCGGAACCGCCCCCAACGCTGCAACGGTCCTGGACGGCTACCCCATGGCATTGAAAGGCCAGGCAGGGACCGCGATCGGGTGTTCGGCGGCGGCCTCGGCGCTGGGTTCCAGCCTGGGCGTTCTTGTGCTCATACTTCTCATGCCTGTTTTAAGGCACTCCATTCTGGCCTTCGGCCCGGCCGAGTTCCTGATGCTTACCGTCTGGGGGCTCATCACCATTGCCGCCGTTTCAAAAGGCTCGCTCGTCAAAGGGCTCGGGGTGGCGGGCCTTGGGCTGCTGTTGAGCCTGATCGGGTTCGACGGCCGCACCGCCGAAGACACGCTACACCTTCGGAACTCTGTACCTTCACGACGGCCTGCCCCTGATTCCCGTTTTTGTCGGCATTTTCGCCCTGGCTGAAGCGTTGCATCTCACGGTCCAACAGAGGCCTTCCATATCCGGCGGGCGCAGCTCGGCAGATCTTTCAGGTCGAGTCGGTGAGGGTATTCAAGCGGTTTTCCGGAACTTCTGGCTGTTCGTGCGAAGCTCCATCATCGGTGTTCTGGTCGGTGTCATTCCCGGTATCGGCGGCACGGTTGCCGGTTTCATCGCCTACGGTCATGCCGCCCAGACCGCCGGGGAGCGCCGTGACGGGTTCGGCCAAGGTGACATCCGCGGCGTGCTCGCGCCCGAGGCCGCCAACGATGCCAAGGACGGGGCTTCGCTGGTGCCCACCCTGGCCTTCGGCATACCCGGGAGTGAGGGGACGGCTCTGCTCCTCGCTGTCTTTACCCTTCACGGGATTGTGCCCGGGGCCCAGCTGATGTCCCAGAATCTGCCTTTGGCCTTCGTCCTGATCTGGGCCTTGTTTCTCTCCAACTGGCTGACCTCGATCATCGGGGTGCTGTTGGTCAAGCCCTTCACCTGGCTGACGGTCGTGCGTCTGCACTGGCTCGCCCCTTTGATCTTCGCGGTTTCCGCCCTGGGCGCCTATCTCTACCGGGGACGTTTCCTGGATGTGGCGGTCGCCTTCTTGCTGGGCGTGATGGGGTACTATCTCAAGAAGTACGGCTGGCCCCGGATCTGCCTGGTCGTAGCTCTGGTTCTGGGTCCCCTGTTCGAGACCAACCTGCATCTGACGCTGCAGCTCCACCGCCTCGGAAGGCAGGAATTCTGGACGCGCCCGATTGCCCTATGCTTGCTGGTGCTGTCGTTTGTCTTTCTACTCTACCCGTTCCTCAGATCCGGTCGAGGGAGTCCAGCGAAACCAATGAGAGAGTGTCCTGGACGCATCCTGTTTGCCGGTCTCCTCACTTCGGTCGCCGCTGTGATGCTGGTCCTCACCATCGATCTCAGCCCAACGGCAAAAGCGGTGCCGCTGGCCGCCGGCATTCCCACCGTATGTCCTGCTGCTGACGGCCCTTTGGATGGATATAGGATCGCGCGCCCTTCACCTCGCCCCCACAGCTTCCGCCCGCAGGGAAATCAGGGAGATAGGCTGGCTGGCGGCCCTGCCGATACTGATGTACCTGGTTGGGTTCTTTCTCGCAATTCCGCTCTTTCTTCTTCTGTACGTCAAGAGTCATTCCCGGCAGGAATGGGCAGTGACATTGGGAGTATCGATGACTGTCGGTCTTGGGTTGTACCTCGTCTTCGGGCTCTTCTTGCAGCTGGATCTGGGTGGCGGTCAGCTGTGGGTTTGGCTTGTCCGGGTTTTCTGAGGCCGGATGCCGGGCGTGCAGATCCCGGGCCGAGCGCCCCAGCGCGGCCGCTTGCCCTCGGGCCGGGACCTGGTGCAGCCCCCCGCCTAGTACGAGAGAATGATCTCCACCATTGCCTCGCGTTTGGAGCGCCGGTTTTTCCGGCGCCGCTCGCTCGCTGCTGAGCCGGCCCGCTTACGGCGGTCGCCGTTGCGGCCGTCCAGGACGACACGGACGTTTTGTTCCTTCTCGAAAATCCTCTCCATCTCCCTGAACAGATGGGCAAACGGCCGCTTCACCACCACGTAGGTAATGCCGTCCGTACCCTCTTGGGGGCTGAAGCTCTTGGTGACCTTCAGCAGTATGCCCGATGGTGTGGTCATGATGAACGCCTCCTCGATAGATCCACGGGTTTCCTTCTGCAATGGCTGCGGCGACCCAATCCGGAGGGTCACCGGCGATCGCTGGCAATCGGGCGCAGTACCCTTTTCTTCCTACCTAAAATACGCACTTCCACCTATTTCAAAAACACTTCCCGCTGATTACTATAACAACAGAGAGTCGTTCATAGCATGACTACCTACGTCCTCCATATGATTGCAGACGTGATTCCGAAGAGTCAGAAGCGCTGGTCTGAAGCATCAAGAATAACGAAAAGCGCTTTCTGCCTTGCTCCACCCGCCAACCTGCTCCTCGGATTGCTCGGTTTGCTGCTCATCGCGAATCTCTTCTTTTCGACAGTCCCACGCTCCGCCCTCCGCGGGTCCGATCATTCCGATTCGGCGGAGCCTTCCGAGAAGTCACTTTTTCCGGCTCAAGAGACCGCGTCGCAGGGGGCTCAGACAACTGCTGCTCAGCCTTCAAGTCCGGATGCCCTGCCTTTCGAAACCCTCATACACGAGGCCGCGCTGCTGCACGAGGTGGAGCCCGCCCTTGTGAAGGCCATCATCATGGTGGAGTCCGGCTTTGACCCCAAAGCCGTCTCCCGCAGCGGGGCGCAAGGCCTCATGCAGCTCATGCCACCCACGGCCGAGGCCCTCGGGGTGGCGGACAGTTTCGATCCGGAGCAGAACATCCGGGCCGGGGTGCAATACCTCAAGCGGCTCCTGGTGACATTCAACCACGACCTCAAACTGGCCCTCGCCGCCTACAACGCCGGGCTGAACCGCGTCAAGAAGCACGGCGGCATTCCTCCCTACAAGGCCACCCAGATGTATGTCCGGAACGTCCTCAACCTGTTCAATCATTTCAGAGAAGAGGCTTCAATGTAGCGCCGCCTCCCGGACCAGGGCCGCAAAGAGCCTGCGGGATACTTCATCCTCCCGCCAGGTCCCCTCGGGATGCCACTGAACCCCCAGCACGAAGCCTTGCCCTTGCTTTTCCAAACCTTCCACCACGCCGTCGCGGGCCTTGGCCGAGACCCGGAATCCGGCCGGAATGTCCTTCACCGCCTGATGGTGGTTGCTGTTCACCCAGGCGCTCTCCGAACCCACGATTTCCCGCAGCCGGGAACCCTTTGCCAGGGATACGGTGTGGGTGTTTACCCGTTTGGGCGCTTTCTGGTTGTGATCCAGGCAGCCTTCGAGCTGGGTATACACGTCCTGGTGAAGTGTCCCGCCGAAGGCCACGCAGATCAGCTGGACGCCACGGCAGATACCCAGCACCGGGAGCCCTCTTTGGGCCGCCTCCCGGACCAGCGCCAGTTCCAGCCGGTCGCGCTCCGGATCCGTCTCGCGGCAGCCCACCATGGGCTCCTCACCGTAGCAGCGCGGTGACACATCCTGACCGCCGCTGACCAGCAGGCCGTCCAGCCTTTCCAGGCACCGGGCGACGGTATCCGGGTGCTGCCAGAGCGGCAGCAGCACCGGGATGCCGCCGGCGGCCTCCACTGCCAGGGGGTAATCTCGTAACAGGAAATCGACGGCATGGCCGGGGGCGTTCACAGCCCAGTCGGGGAACTGGGTGGTGTAGCAGGTCAGTCCAATGAGCGGTGGTCGGTCGGTCATCCTGTCTCCGGCCTCCTTTCTGTTTCAGGTCGTACTCCGTTTAGAGCAAAAGACCTTCTCGCGCAGAGACGCTGAGGCGCAGAGAACAACAAACATATCCATACCGTAAGGGATTCAGGCATCCCGTTTTCGGCTTCCACGGGAGTCGGGCTCGCTATCGCTATCGGTATCGATCTGATGCTGTACCCCGATCGCCAGTTCCCAGTTCGCAACCTCCGACGTCTCGCTCCGCGTGCTCTGCCGGGCGCGAGAACCATCCGTTAACCAACGTCACAGCGCGCCACGCCCAAAGGCCGACTTGGGTCCGGTCCCAGCAGTACCGCCTGAAGAGTGCTTTCTCTGCGCCTCAGCGTCTCTGCGCGAGAACAGTCCTTAACCAACATCATACAGCGCGCGGAACGCGTCCGGCTCCGTTGCACCGGAAAGGCCGGAGGAAGTGGACAGGATGTATCCCCCTCCCGGGCTGAGGCGCGGCAGAAGCGCGCGGCGGTTTTCGGCCACCCGGGCCGGGTCCCGGCCGTCCACATCAAACCCGCCCATCAGGGCCAGCCGGCCGCGGGTCAACTCCCGGGCGGCGGCCGGGTCATTGCCGGCTGCGGGGGCCAGGCCGTGAAGCACGTCGAAGCCCAATGTCACCAGCGAGCCGAGCAGGCTGGTCAGGTTGCCGCAGCTGTGCAGGAAGGCCACCCCGCCCCATTCCTTGATCTGCCGGCCGATCTCACGCAGCGGCGGGAAGATCCAGGTGTCCAGGTCGGTGGGAGCCATGAAAGGACCGCGGTCGTAGGCCAGGTCGTCGCCGACGATGCAGCCGTCGGCGCCGGCGGCCAGACACCTTTCCACGGTCTCCAGCACCCGCTTCTGCTTGTCCCGGCACAGGGCCGCGAACTCCTCCGATTTGCGCTGGCCTGCGAGCAGATAGCGCTCGAAGGAAAGCGGGTCGCCCGCGTGCCAGAACACCCCATCGATCAGCACCGCCACGAACCATGTGGACTGCCGGGCCCAGTACTGCACCTCCCGCAGTGCCGCCCGGCCGGGGTTTGCCGCGATCGGAAGGCTGATCAGATCCAGGCCCGTGTCCCGGGCCAGGCAAGTCATCTTTGAGCGCCACGGCTCGGACTGCAACTGCGGGTAGCAGATGTCGAGGAACGCCCCCTCCACCAGGATTTCGCCGCGCGGGATGCGGTCCACCGGCTGAAACCGTGCCGCCCGCCTCACCCGTTCCCGCGGAGTCAGTTCCTCTGCCAACCGCTCCACCCTCCGATGCACCCGGGCTTCCCGGGCATCACCAGTAGCGCATGGCGTCTTCGAAGACTCGGGCCAATTCCTCTGCCCCCACCGGCCGGGGAGAGAGCTTGATGACCCGATGCTGGGGGAGCGCTCCCGCCACCAGAGCGGGGATATCCTCCCTCCGGTAGCCGATGCCGCTCAACCCGTTGGGGATCTTCAAGCGCTGCATGATGGTGATGAGCTGATCCGCCAGGATCTGCCCGGCATCACCCTTGGCGGCCCGTGAGACGTCTGCTCCCAGCGCTTCGGCGGCCTGCAGGTGTCGCTCCGGGCAAGCCGGCGCCATGAACCGGAAGGCGGCCGGCGCGTTCAGCACCACGGCCATGCCGTGGGGCACCAGCGGGTGGTCGGTGGGGTATCCGGGGGGCCGATAGTCACGGACCATGCCGGAGACCGGGTAGGACATGCCGTGAGGCAGGGTCACCCCGGCGTTCCCGAACCCCACCCCGGCAAAGGAGGCGGCCAGCAGCATGACCGACCGGGCCTCATCGTCCTCCGGGTCTTCAAACGCCCGCACGATGGCCTTGCCCGCCATGCGCATGGCCTGCAGGGACCAGATGTCGCTGATCGGGTTCGAACCCTGGTAGGCGGGCCTGAGGATGGGCCGTTCCGGCCGGGGCCGGCGGTCGAAGGGCATGGCAGTGAAAGACTCGATGGCGTGGGTGAGCACATCCAGGCCGGTGGAGGCCACTGCCGCCGGAGGGAGGGTGCGCGTGTTTTCCGGATCCACGATCCCCAGGGCGGGTTTGAGCCGGCGGTGGGCGATCCCGGTCTTGGCGTGCATCTCCTCCAGGTCGAAAATCGCCACCCCGGTGGTCTCGCTGCCGGTACCGGCGGTGGTGGGTATGGCGTAAAGGGGCTTCAGCTCCCCGGGCACCGGCAGGCCCTTGCCGATCGGCGCATTCACGTAATCCAGGAAATCGGCAGGCGGGTAGGTGGAGTACAGGTTGGCCACTTTGGCCGTGTCCAGGGTGGAGCCGCCGCCCACGGCCACGAAGGCGTCGTAGGGCTCTGAACAGGCGAACTCGATGGCCTCTTTCATGGAGTGATCAGTGGGTTCGATCCGCACCCCGTCAAAAACCGCATGACCGATCTTTTCAGCGGCCAGGGACTCCAGGACAGTCTGGACCGGACTGAGGCTTCCCATAAAGGGGTCGGTGAGCACCATCACCCGCCGGCACCCGCGCTCGGCCAGATCCATACCCACCTCACGGGTGGAACCCGTTCCATAGCGGATGCTCGAGAAGGACATCTCAAAAGCGTAGTCGTAATCCATGGTAGTTCTCCCACGTACTTTCTCGGAGGTTCTGTCCCCGATTCCGGCCACAGATCTTCTTCAGGGCTGCATCCCGACCCACATCCGAATACCCAAATCCGAAACCATATCAGAGTCCCGATGCTCAACATCCCCAACTAGAGCGCCGGGACTCTGCGAACCCGCGGAAGTTCCCATCCTTTTCTAAGCCGGGGGGATGCCGGAAATCAAGGATTTTGTGTCCCGCCGGCCCAGCCCTTGACAGACAAGCCGCGGCTCCCTTACCATGCCGGCCATGATGCAACTCCTCACCGCGCATGGTACCGGACTGGTGCTGGTGGATGTCCAGGAAAAACTCATGGCCGCCATGCACCGTAAGGAGCTGGTCAGCGGGAACCTCGGGCGGCTGATTCACCTGGCCCGCGTCTTCGACCTGCCGCTCGTCCTCACCGAGCAAAATCCGCAGGGCCTGGGCCGCACACTGCCTGAGATCCGGAAACTGCTGGCGGACTATGCGCCCATCGAAAAGCTGGACTTCGACTGCCTGCAGGTCGCCGAGTTCAAGCAGCGGCTGAGCGACGGAGCCCTGGAGAATATCATCCTGGCAGGAGTGGAGACCCACGTGTGCATCCTTCAGACCTGTGTCCCGCTGCTGCAGCACGGCTACACGGTCCACGTGCCGCAGGACGCGGTGGACTCGCGCACCCAGGAGAACTGGCAGGTCGGCCTGGGTCTCATGGGAGCGGCCGGCGCGCACATCACCTCCACCGAGACCCTCATCTTTCAGCTGCTGCAGAAGGCCGGCACCGACCGGTTCAAAGACCTGCTGAAGGTGGTCAAATAGGGCGTTTCATGCTGGCACCCGGCGATTTCTTCGAACTGGAGGCCTTCCCGCACCGGAGTCTGTTCGACGGTCTGGAGCGCGTGTGGGAAGCCCTGCCCCGCCTCAAGACCTTCCTCCGCGACGCTCTGAGCGCCGGCCTGCTCCCCCTCGGCGGCGACATGCTGACAAAAACCTGTGTGCTCTTCGAGGGCGAGATCATCCGCGACGGTTTCGAGATCCGCAGCGGGGACGCGACCAAGGGTGCCATGAAGGTATTTCGGAAGGGAGTCGAACTGCAGGGGGCGAGCGTCCTGCACGCCGGGGCCGTGTTTTTCGACGGACCGGTGCGGATCGGCCGCGGCTGCGTGGTGGAGCCGGGCGCCCTGATCAAGGGTCCGACCCTGATCGGCGATTTCACCGAGGTACGGCAGGGCGCCTACGTGCGCGGCACCTGCCTGATCGGCAGCCGCTGCGTGGTGGGGCACACCACCGAGATCAAAGGCTCCGTCATGCTGGACGGGGCCAAGGCCGGCCACTTCGCCTATGTGGGCGACAGCATCCTGGGGAATAACGTCAACCTGGGGGCCGGCACAAAACTCGCCAACCTCAAGATCATCGCTCAGGAAGTCAGGATCCGTATCGAACGGGAAACCCATGCCACCGGACTGCGAAAACTGGGGGCTATCCTCGGCGACGGCTGCGAGCTGGGCTGCAACGCGGTCACCAGCCCGGGCACCCTGCTCGGCAAACGAAGCCTGGTCTACCCCTGCCACAACGTCCCCCCCGGCTATTACCCGCCCCGCAGCATCCTCGGCGGCAAGGCCCGGCGACCCCGCTCCGGCCAGTAAGCAGCGTAATTTCCCGATTCCCGCGAGCAGATGCGGCAGACCGGCACCGGCTCGGCGATCCTCTTCAGCCGGCGCTCCGCAATGATGACGTCCGCCTCTACGTTCGAGTCCGGCGGACCACCTTGAAGGGCCCGTCGGTGCGGACCGACACCCGGCTCACCTCGCCGTCGTAGATCACTTTCCCGACTCCCCTGGACATGTCCGGTCAGATCCCCGCCCGCCATGGTAAGCTGAAGCTTGACCACGCCCTCGCAGTCGAGCTCTGCATTGCCGACCGGGTTGTCCCGCAGGTCGATCTTCGAGACGCCTTCCGCCCGCAGACCGAGATCGCGGATGCGGTTTCCGCGCGCGTTCAGCACGGCGACTCCCTCTGTCCGGATCAGCAGGTGATCCGTGTCAAAGCCCACGAACCTCAAATCGACAACACCTTTCGTCCAGAGGGAATCGAGAGCCGGGCACACGATGGAGGCCCTCAGCTTCCGTGTATCGCGGTGCGGTTCGGACATTTCGAGGGAAAGAGCATTCCCTCGTCTGCGCACCGAAAGCCCGGCGAGCAGGTCTTCGGCTCCTTCCACCACGACGTTCTCCGTTTCCCCAAAACTCACCTCGACCTCCCAGTGGCCCTGCAGTTCCAGCCCCGTGAAGTCGACCATGGCAATCTGACGGGAACCGCGGGCACCGCTCACCGGCGCCGGAGAGTCCGCCTCGGCCGGAGTTCCCAGGGAAACCCGCAGTGCCACCAGGAAAATCAGCGGCACCGCAAGGAGCCCGGCGAATGAACCCCACAGAATCCTGTTGCTTGTCTTCATGGCTTCTCCTTTACCGATTCCCTGTACAGCTCGAGCAGTTCATCCATTTTCATGTCCAGCAACCCGAGGGTCTTGAAGACTTGAGGCAGAGAATTCCTGATGAAGAAGGACTTCATGAGGCGGCGCGTGGTCTTCACGGCGTCCCGCGCGACGAAATAGCCGATGCCCCGTTTGTTGTAGATGATGCTTCGGTCCTGCAGGTAGCCGTAGGCGCGAATCACCGTGTTCGGGTTGACCTCCAGATCGACGGCCAGCTCCCGCACCGAGGGGATCCGTTGCTCCTCCGACCAGTCTCCGCTCAGGATCCGCTCGCACATCAGATCCGCAATTTGCAGGTAAATCGCGTCTTTTCTCTGGAATTCCATGTTACCGCTCGGTTTCCTTGAGCCTGAAATAGCACGTGGCCCAGCAGATCAGAGGCATCACCCCCAACAAAACCGTTTTCCCGGCAATCCCGGCGGCGCTGCCGATCCGGCCCAGCCGCATCCACACCGCGCCGGGATCCGCCGCATCCAGCAACGCTTCCGCATTCATCGTGCCGAAAGGACTCCCAAGAATGAGACGGGCACCCAGCAGAATCCCGAGCGCCAGCAGCAGCAGGAACCCGAGCAGACTGAGCACCGTCTTGCTCAAGGCGTGCTTCCGGAAGTAGACCGCACCCAGCAGAAACGGGGCCTGAATGGCCATGTAGAGCAGGACTCCCTTGAGCACCAGCGGATCGAAAGGGAAAAACAGGGGATGTCTGCGATCGAAAAGAAGCAGATTCAGCCCTTCCGAGACAACGGAGAAAACCAGGTAGAGGAGCATGCTGCCGGCCACGAGCACCAGCGTGGTCAGCGCGATCCGGGCCAGGGTCTTCTCCAGCAGGGAGGCCGGCAGAAGGAGCCAGGAAAGGCCCTGCAGCGGGTCGTGCAGTTCCCGGTAACTCCGGCTGGTCAGAATAAGGCCCCCGTTGAAGAGGACAAACAGGTACAGGTACCGATGCAGACCCGGCCTGCCGGACCCCCACGCGTCGAGCGCCGAGACGACGAGCAGCACACCGCCCAGCGCCGCGGACACGATCGCAATGGAAGACACACTCAACAGGATGGCATTGCGGATCAGCAGGGCAATTCTCTTCGGTCGGAAAGTGCGCTCAGTTGACATCAGCCGCCCTCCTCTCGAAGACGTCCGCAACCCTTTCGCGGCTATGAATCACGGAGTTAAAGAGCAACTCCAGGTCCATGTGGGTCTCCTCGTCCGTCGCGTTTTCCAGAACCGCCAGGTATCCTTCCACGGTCTTTTCGCTGTACAGTGCCAGATCGGCTCCCGGCGCCTCGGGCAGCACGCTGACCCGCAAGCTCCGCGAGATTTCCTCCAGGGAGCGGTTGAAGATCACGCGGCCCTGATCCAGGATAACCACCGGGTCGATCAGGCCCTCCAAGTCGCGCACCTGGTGGGTGGCGATGATGAAAAGTCGATCCTCCGTGAGAACTCCCGCCAGCGTCCGGCGGAATTGGCGCTTGGAGGGGATGTCCAGGCCGTTGGTGGGCTCGTCCAGGAGCGTCAGTCTGCAATTGGCGGCGAGGCCGAACGCAAGCAGGCATTTCTTCCGCTGCCCGAAGGAGCAGCGCGAAAGGTTCTCGCGGGCGTTCAGTTCGAACTCCTCGAGGTATCCGACGAAACGCTCCGGGTCGAACCTTGGGTAGAAGGGGGCGAAGAGGCGCTGGTACTGCAGCGGCGTGATCGGCGGCAGGCGGAACTCCTCGGGTATGAGCAGCAGTTGCTGCAGGAAACCCGGGGAACGCTTGGCGGGCCGCTGACCCAGGACCCGCATTTCGCCTTGGCGCGCGAAAAGCAGTCCGGCCAGCAGCTTCAGCAGCGTGGTTTTCCCGGCACCGTTTTTCCCCAGCAGCCCGCAGATGCCGCCCGCCTGAAGGGAGAGCCCCAGATCAGAGAAGAGCGCCTCTGAGCGATAGGAGAAGGCGAGATTCCGAATGTCGATCATCGTGTTCCTCCGTATTTGTGTTCTAGTTGCCTAGTGCACCGTGCTTGTAGTTCAACTTCTTCAGCTTGTCAAGCTTTTTTTCCAAATTTTCAGGATGGGGGTGGGAGGGTCTTCAGTGCAGTTCTTCCTGAGCGCCGTCGAGGTACCGCTTCAGAAAGCGCGCCGTGTGGGAACCGTTCGGCCGGGCAATCAGATCGGCCGGCGAGCCGGCGGCAACCACCCGGCCGCCCTGCTCCCCGCCTTCGGGACCCAGGTCAATGATGTAGTCTGCTTCCTTGACGATCTCCAGGTTGTGTTCGATCACGGCCACGGTGTTCCCCTGCTCCACCAGGGCCTGCAGCACCTGGACCAGGCGCTGCACGTCGGCCAGGTGCAGCCCGGTGGTGGGTTCGTCCAGCACGTAAAAGCCATGCCCATTGGAACGTCTGGACAGCTCTTCGGCGAGTTTGATGCGTTGCGCCTCCCCGCCCGAAAGGGTCGGGCTCGACTGACCGAGCCTCAGGTACCCCAGGCCCACCTCGGTCACCAGGTCGGCCGCCTGCCGAATGGCCGGCACGGCGGCGAAGAACTCACGAGCCTCCTCGAAGGTCATGTCCAGCACCTGGGCCATGTTTTTCCCCCGGTAGGTGACGGCCAGGGTTTCCGGTGTGAAACGCCGGCCATCGCAGGCCTCGCAGTGGACGTAGACATCGGGCAAAAAGCTCATGACCACCTTCAGGCTGCCATGGCCCTTGCAGCTTTCACAGCGACCCCCGGCGACGTTGAAGGAAAATCGGCCCGGCCGGTAGCCCCGGGCCCGGGCAAGCGGCGTCAACGCAAAGAGAGCCCGGATCCGGTTCAGAAAACCCACGTAGGAAGCCGGCACGGAACGCGGCGTGCGGCCGATGGGGCTGTGATCCACCTCCCGGACCCGAGCGACCTCCTTCCAGCCCTCGATGGCCCGGGCTCCCGTTTCCGCTGCCGAGCGCCCGTTCAACCGGGCCAGCAAACCCGCGTAGAGGGTCTCCCGCAGCAGACTCGATTTTCCCGATCCGGAAACCCCGGTGACGCAGATGAGGGTCCCGAGGGGGAAACGGACATCGATGTCCCTGAGGTTGTTCCGGGTCGCGCCCCGGACCCGCAGGGAGGCCCCCTGCTCGCAATCCCTCAGCCGCGACGTGAGGCGATGGGAATGCCCGTTGAAGCAGGCCCCGGTGATCGAGGCGGGGATCTTCTGCAGGTCCGCCAGACGGCCCATGGCCACCACCTGGCCGCCGTGTTGCCCGCCGCCGGGGCCGAGATCGACGATTGTGTCGGCGTGGCGGATCGTTTCCTCGTCGTGCTCCACCACGATGATGGAGTTTCCCCTCTCTTTCAGTTCCTCGAGCGCCTCGAGCAGCCGCCGGTTGTCCCGGGCGTGCAGGCCGATCGTGGGTTCGTCCAGGATGTAGCAGACGCCGGTCAGGTTGGAGCCCAGCTGGGCGGCCAGCCGCACGCGCTGGGCCTCGCCGCCCGAAAGGGTGTCGCCGCTGCGGCTGAGCGCCAGGTAGGACAGTCCCAGACGGCTCAGCAGCCGGAGGCGCGAGAGGATTTCGGCCTTCACCGGCCGCGCGATGGCCGTCTCGCGCTCATCCAAGACCAGGTCCGCGAAAAACGCCTTCAAGGACTCTGCCGGCAGCTGCGCCAGATCCCAGATGGAGCGGCCGCCCACCTTCACCGCCAGGGCCTCCGGTTTCAAACGGCTGCCGCCGCAGCGCCGGCACAGCCTGCGGCCGGTTCCCTGCTCGCCTCCCGGCACGCCCAGGCCCTCACAGCCCGGGCAGGCACCATGCCGGCTGTTGAAGGAGAAGAGCCGCGGGTCGAGGGAAGGTGCCCCCACCCCGCAGGTCGGGCAGCGGCCCGAAACGCTGAAGATCTCCTCCCCGCCCTCGGCCGACTGCAGGATGATGCTGCCGCCGCCTTCCCGCAGGGCACGGCTCAGGACCCCCTCCCAGTCGCGCGCCGGAAGCCGCCCCGCCACAAGTTCAATGCTGTGCTCGTGGTAGCGGCTCAGGGCCATCCCAGGCTCGAGAACGGTGATGGTCCCGTCGATCCGGGCTTCCCCGAAGCCCTGACGCAAAGCGCGGGCCAGCACCTGTTTGTGAAACCCCTTGCGGCCCGTCACCTTGGGGGCCAGAATCAGAGCCGCCCTGCGCCGGTAGCGCTGCCGCACAGCGGCCACAATGGCACCGGCGCTCTGGGTGCTCAGCCGGCGCTGGCACTTCGGGCAATGGGGCACACCGATCTTGCTGAACAGCAGCCGCAGGAAGTGGTAGATCTCGGTCAGGGTCGCCACGGTGGAGCGGCGGCTCGCGTGACTGACACGCTGTTCAATGGCCACTGTGGGGGGCAGCCCGGTGATGGCGTCCACCTCCGGCCGCTCCAGGATTTTGACGTACTGCCGGACGTAAGGCGCCAGGCTTTCCAGGTAGCGGCGCTGACCCTCGGCAAAGAGGATGTCGAAGGCGAGGGTGGACTTTCCCGACCCGGAGAGCCCGGTCAGCACAACCAGCTGCCCGCGCGGGATAGAGAGGTCGAGGTCCCGGAGGTTGTGTTCCCGCGCCCCCAGCACGCTGATGAAACCCTCAGCCCGGGCGGGCGGCTCTTCCGCCGGTGAGTCCGGCCGCCTGCCGTTCAGCCGGTTACCCCCTCCCAAAGAGTGCTTCAGGAACCGCCCGGTGTGAGAGCCGGGATGGGCGGCCACGGCTTCGGGCGGGCCGGCCACGACCACCTCGCCCCCGCCCTCCCCGCCCTCGGGTCCCAGATCGATAATCCAGTCTGCTGCCTTGACCAGATCCAGGTTGTGTTCGATGACCACCACGCTGTGCCCCTGCTCCACCAGGCGCTGAAGGGCCGCCAGCAGGTTGCGGATGTCGTCGAAATGCAGCCCGGTGGTCGGCTCGTCCAGAATGAAAAGCAGGCGGCCGCCGTCCCGTGGCCCCAGAAAACGGGAGAGCTTCAGCCTCTGAGCTTCGCCGCCGGACAGGGTGTTGATGGGCTGCCCAAGACGCATGTACCCGAGCCCCACCGCCTCGAGCGGCCCGAGCCGGTCGGCGATCTCCCGCCGGTCGGCGAAGAACGCCAGGGCCTCCTGCACGGTCAGGTTCAGGATCTCGTGGATGTTGCGCTCCCGGTAGCGGACTTCCAGCACCTCCCGGGTGAACCGCCGGCCCTCGCAGTCCGGGCAGGTGACGAAAACATCGGAGAGGAACTGCATCTCCACCTTTTCGAAGCCCTCGCCGCTGCAGGTCGCGCAGCGCCCCGGTTCGGTGTTGAAGGAAAAATGGGTAGCCTGGAAACCGCGCCGCTGCCGGCTTCCGGCGTCCGAGCCAGCAGGCGCCGCACCGGGTCCAGCGCCTTGACGTAACTGAGAGGGTTTGAGCGGGGGGTCCGGCCGATGGGTTTCTGGTCCACCAGCACGGCGTCCTCCAGCCCGCCCACGCCCCTCAGGGCTCTGAACCGTCCGGGCCGGCCCTGCGGGTCCTTCAGGGCCTGCTTCACGGCGCGGTACAGCACCTCTTCGGCCAGGGTGGATTTGCCCGATCCCGAGACGCCGGTGATGCATACCAGCAGGCCCAACGGGATTCGCACGCGGATGTCTTTGAGGTTGTGCTCCGAAGCCCCGTCGATCCGGAGCCAGCGCCCGCGCCGGGGTTTCCTGCGGCGCTCCGGCATGGGAATCCGCTTCTCCCCGCGCAGGTATTGTCCGGTGAGGGAGTCGCCGATCGCCGCCACCGGCCCGAAGTGCATGACCCTTCCGCCGCGCTCCCCGGCCTCGGGTCCCAGATCCAGCAGGCAGTCGCTCTCCAGGATGATCTCCGGGTCGTGCTCCACGACCACCACCGTATTCGGGAGGTCCCTCAGATTCTTCAGGATCCTGATCAACCGCTGGTTGTCGCGCGGGTGAAGCCCGATGCTGGGCTCGTCCAGCACATACAGGGTATTGACCAGGGAGGAGCCCAGGGCCGAGGCCAGGGCCACCCGCTGCACTTCCCCCCCGGAGAGCGTGCGCGACTGGCGATCGAGGGTCAGATACCCCAGGCCCACATCGCTCAGGTATTCGCAGCCTTCCCTGCACCTGTTGCAGCACGGTCCGACCGGCCTCATCCCCCTCGGCGATCTGCAAGCGCCCGAAAAACCCTTTCGCCTCCTCGATTCGCAACGCGTAGAGTTCCCCGATGTTAAGACCCCCCAGGCGGTACAGAAGGGCTTCCTCCTTGAAGCGGGTCCCCCGGCAGGTGCCGCAGACCCGGTAGCTGCGGAAACGGGAAAGGAACACCCGCACGTGCATCTTGTAGGTCTTGCGCTCCAGCCACTCGAAAAAGCCCCGCACCCCGTAGTAGTCCTGCGAGCCTTCGAAGATGGCCCGTTTCTGGTCGGCGCTCAGCTTCCTGAAAGGCAGCCGGGCGGGGATTCCGCTCCGGCGGCAGAAGGCCAGCAGATCCCGGTACTCGGTGCGGTCCCCGGCGGCGTCTCCCCAGGGTTTGACCGCCCCTTGCACGAGCGACAGCTCCGGGTCGGGGATGATCAGGTCGGGGTCGATGTCGATCACCCGGCCGAAGCCCCGGCAGGTTCCGCAGGCTCCCACGGGGCTGTTGAAGGAAAACAGGTTGGGCATCGGCGCCCGGTAGCTCAGAGCGCAACCCGGGCACTCCAGGACGCTGCTGAACAGCCTGAACCGGCCGGCACTCCAGATACCGGCTCGGCCCTGCCCGAACTCAAAGGCCTGCTCGAGGGAATCGACCACCCGGCTCTTCTGGCGCGGGTCGAACCGCAGCCGGTCGGCGACCACCTGAAGCACCGGCCGCTTCCGGCCGCTCCAGGTCTCCAGGGATCTGACCCTGTCGCCATCCAGGAAACGGGTGAAGCCCATCCGGCCCAGCGCAGCCGGCGCACCGCCTTCGCCGTCTTCCGCCGGAAAAGGGAAAGTGATGACCAGTTCGCTTCCCGCCGGCAGAGTACTGATATGACGCCAGGCATCCTGCACGGTCTCCGGCTTCACCGGCCGGCCGCAGGAACGGCAATGAAGCTGACCCAGCCGCCCGTAGAGGAGCTTCACGTGGTCCGTGATCTCGGTCATGGTGCCCACGGTGGAGCGTGAGGTGCGGACCGGGTCCTTGCGGTCGATGGCGATGGCCGGCGGGATACCCTCGATGAGCTCGGCCCGGGGCCGGTCCATGCGTTCCATGAACTGCCGCGCGTACGGCGAAAAGGTTTCCACGTAGCGCCGCTGGCCCTCGGCGTACAGCGTGTCCAAGGCCAGCGAAGACTTCCCCGACCCGCTGACCCCGGTGATGACCGTCATCCGGTTAAGCGGGATGTCCAGGTCGAGGTGTTTGAGATTGTTCTGCCCGGCACCCCTGATGCGGATGGCCGGGCCTTTGGAAGCCGACGGCATGGGTACCCGCTCAGCTTTCGGTAGGAGCGTAGTAGCAGCGCTTGGGGGAGTGGACCTTGCCCTTTTTCTTGAGCTCGTTGATCAACCTGGAAACTTCCTTGCTGTCCTCGCCGATCACTTTGGCCAAGTCGCCTGGCCTGACCGGCTTGCCGGCCTTCTTCATGGCATCCAAGACGATTTTTTCTTTCTTCTCCATGTGTTCACCTCCCGGGTCTAGAGTGCGGCGCCGCGGAATTGATCGCAGCGGCACCGGGACGGCCTCCCTCGTGCCCCTCCGGACCATATGGGTCCGATGGGCCAAAGGCCTGTTCCTTTGGGCCTTGCGCCCTGTCCATGCGCCCGGGGATTCCGGTCGCATGGTGGAACTCTTTCGGTCACCCGCCTCAGGGCCCCCGCGCGGCACCCCTAGAGGCAGCATAAACCCACTGCCGCTCCCCGGGCAACCTCTTTCCGCGAAACACTCCCTTGCTGCGGGTTTGCATATGCGCTACCATGAATCCGCACGAATAACGGTTTCGCCCAACCGCGGCCTGGCCACGGGAGGGCAGAACGGAGGGAAACATGGAGGAAAAGGCCAAGGCCATGGTTCTCGCCTCTTTTGCAGGCGACTCGCTGGCTCTCGGAGCCCACTGGATCTACGACACCGAGCTGCTCGCAGGCAAGTTCGGCCGGGTGGAGGATCTGCTGGCGCCGGAGCCCGGTTCCTTTCACGCCTCCAAGAAGAAGGGGGACTTCACCCATTACGGGGACCAGACCCTGGTCCTGCTGGAATCCCTGGCGGCCAAGCGCGAGTTCAAGCTCGAGGATTTCTCGAACCGCTGGCGAATCCTCTTCTCCCACTATGGGGGCTACGTGGACAAGGCCACCAAGATCACCCTGGCCGGTTACGCGGAAGGGAAAAGCGCCGCGCAGGCCGGATCCGCTTCCGAGGACCTGGCCGGTGCCTCCCGTATCGCGCCGCTGGTGTACAGGTACCGGAAAGATCTGGCCAAGCTCATCGATGCCGCCCGTGCCCAAACCCGAATGACCCACAGCTTTTTCCAGGTGGTGGACGCCGCCGAGTTTTTCGCCACCGTCGCCTGGCTGGTGCTGGACGGCGGCCCGCCGGTGCGGACGATGGAAAGAGTGACCTCCCAGCAGTTTGCCAATTCCCCGGTCGCGACCTGGGTGCGGGACGGTCTTGATTCAATAGAGAAGGACAGCGTCCGTGCAGTCTACCGCTTTGGACAGAGCTGTCACGTGGAAGAGGCCTTTCCCGGCGTGGTCCACCTGATCGCCAAATACGAAAACGATCTCCGGGAGGCCCTCATTCAGTCCGTCATGGCCGGCGGCGACAGCGCGGCCCGCGCAATGCTGGTGGGTCTGGTCTCTAGGCGCGCATCTCGGCGCAGAGGCCGTTCCGGAGGACTGGGTCGCGCAGATGACGGCCAAGGACCGGATCCTGGAGCTGCTGCAGAACGCCGGGTAGGACGGGCCGCTCGCCCGGCGCGTCCGCCCGGGAGATCTGTTTCCGCCCCGAACCTGGGGCCGGGACAGGGAGGAGAGAAAAATGAGCGCCATTGTCGAGTTTTCGATTTTTCCGCTGGACAAGGGGGTAAGCCTCAGCCCCTACGTGGCCCGCGCCGCCGATCTCATCCAGGCCAGCGGGCTGCCCTACCGGATCGGCCCCATGGGCACCGCGGTCGAAGGGGAGTATGAAGAGCTGATGGCTCTGGTGACCCGCTGTTTCGAGGCGTTCAAACCGGATTGCGACCGGATCTACCTGGCACTCAAGCTGGACTACCGCAAGGGCGGCTCCGGCCGCTTGGAGGGCAAAATCCGTTCCTTACAGGAAAAAATGAACCCCTGAGAAGACACGCTCCCCAGTCTCAATCCCGCCTCCCATAAGTTCGGCGCCGTGAACGGGGAAGAGCGAATGGTCGCGTAATGCCGGAGAAATACCCCTCTTATCGGAGATACGGAAATCCCTAGGGCCAGGGGCCTGAATCCGAATAGCGAAACTCGAAGCCAATCCAAATGGCAAATAACGGAAATCCGAAGCAGCAATAGGATCTCTGATTCAGGAGTTCTCCCGGACCGTCTTTAACATTGAGAGCATTGGTATTTTGAGTCCCTGCCACCTGATCCCGAACCCGGAGCCTTCCCATGCACCTGGGACATCCCCACCTCGAAAACGTCGGCGGAAACGGGGCCAAGGCCTATGCCTGCGCGGCCTGCGGCGTTCTCATGACCTCTTCGGATCGCTTGCTCCCCGTCCAGGGGAGCAACCAGCACCGATTCATCAACCCTGCCGGCGTGGAATGCGACTTCCACACCTTCTATGCCTGCCCCGGCGCGGTGGCGCTGGGCGAGCCCACCGATGCCCACAGCTGGTTCGTGGGTTATGCCTGGCGGATGGCCTTCTGCCATCAGTGCGGGCAACACGTCGGCTGGTTCTACGAGTCGATCTCCCACAAGCGCCCGCCGCTCCAGTTCTGGGGCATCCTCCAGACTCGGCTGCTGAACCCCTCCCCGGAGCCTTAGACCAACGGTTTGCGGCGACTCAGCAACGATTTTTCCCCGCCGCCCCGGGTAAGCAGAATCCTGTTGCGTATTTCAAAAAGCAGCCGTATAGAGTATTCGTTGGCGCACACGCGCCAACCGGATCCTTGGGTGCAGCGGAGGGTGAACATGGACTGGAAAATCTGGAAGAAGAAACCGACGCCGGAGGCGGGCAAACCGGCGGAGGCAGGCAAACCGCCACAGCCGCAAAAGCTTCCCGGACCCAGGGAGATGCCCGAGCCCGTGGGAAGGTACCTGGTGGTGCAGTTGAACAAGGACCCGGACTGGGCGTGGGCCCTAAAAGCCGTCGTCCGCCCCCGGGCGGAAAGCAAGAGTGCTTTTGAAATCCGGGTCTTCGATGAGGGCAAGGCCGCCGCCCGGAAGATTCCAATCCGCAACTACACCACTTTGGACAGCCACCCCGAACTCATCCTGTTCCAGGGCTGGTATGACCGCAAGTCGCGGGAAGTCCATCTGGAGGAAACGAACGTTCCCGCGCCGCGCGCTGCCTAGGCGGTCATCTCCGTCCGGAATTGGTCCTCCCGGGGCCTACCGCTTGAGGGCGGGCCTGAGCCCCACGCTCAACCAGACGAAGACGGCGGGGCTCGTCCCCGCCGTCTTTCCCTGCGCCCGGCCTTTGTCCTTGGACCCAGCCTCCGATGCCTTACGCCGGCTTTTCCTTGCGCCTTGCGCCTTGCGCCCTGCGCCCTACCTTCGTCCTTGGACCCAGCCTCCGATGCCTGATGCCCGACGCCTGACACCGGCTTTTCCTTGCGCCTTGCGCCCTGCGCCTTGCGCCTTTTTTTTCAATACGTCCTCGTGGATTTCATGCCTTCGCAGATCTCTTCCACGGTCTCGCTGACCAGTTCCCCCTTGTTCCAGACCCGCTTGGTAACCTTGCGGCAGTTGGTGTTCTGATCCGGCGGACCGGGAAAGGCCTCCACCGCCCCGCCCTGATTGTCGTAGTAGACTACACGTTTGTCGGTCCGGGCCGCATCCCGGGCCGCCGCATGCTGCTGGTCGCTGACATTGCCGATGATGGCACCGACCAGGGTTCCGACCGCTGCACCGATCAGGGTGCCCCCCGTGTTTCTTCCAATGATCTGGCCGCCCAGAGCGCCGAGGCCGGCTCCGACCGCAGCCCCTTGCTGCGTGCCGTAGTACCCCTCCTGCGTCGTCGCACAGGACATCAAGCCCAGGGCAATCATCGCAATCATGATCATTTTGACGCTTTTTCTCATCATTTTGTCCCTCGCTGAATAGTTTTGCGGTGTGAGGTCTCCACCCCGCATGTAGCCCTTGAATTTTTTGACGCCGGGCAGGCGTAAAGGTTTACATCCCTTCGCTCCCTGCACCTCCCCCGTCACCGGCTCTTTGCCGATCTCCCGTATCCGGATGGACCGGAACCCTTATGCCAGATTACGCCTTGACAAGGCAGAAACGCAACCCTATTTATAGCCCGAGATCATCGTCTAACCCGCGAGGCAGCCAAATGTTCCCAGTGTCCCGAAGCGACTGTCAGAACTCAGCCGCAACGGAAGATTCGCCCCCGCCCGCTTGGGCCGGCAAGTGGCGGGTGGCCATGCGCACCTTTTCGTTTCCGGCATCCACCATGTCGGTCGTTTTCGGTACCGCCCTGGCTGCAACCGTGGGCCAGGCGCCCTTCCAGTGGGTCCTTTTCCTGGCCTCCTTCTTCGGCATGGCGCTCCTGCATGCGGGCGCCAATCTGCTCAATGATGTCTATGACTTCCGCAAGGGGCTGGACCGGCACGTCAACCCGGTGAGCGGCGCCGTGGTGCGCGGCTGGATCACCCCGGGCCAGGCGCTGACGGCCGGCTGGCTTTTGCTGGGGCTCGGATCGGCGCTGGGCCTGTATCTGGTCGGGAAAGTCGGCCTGCCGATCCTGTGGATCGGCCTGGCCGGGGTGGCCATCGGCGTTCTCTACACCTGGGGCCCCTTCCCCCTGAAGTTCAACGCCCTGGGCGATCTGGCCGTGTTCACCAACTTCGGGGTTCTCGGCACCCTGGGGGCCTGGACCGTCCAGACCGGCCGGCCCGCCTGGTTTCCGGCCTTCTGGGCCGTGCCCATGTCGCTGCTGGTGGTGGGAATCCTGCATGCCAACAACTGGCGCGACATCCGCTCCGACACCGGCGGCGGCATCCGCACCATGGCCAGCCTGCTGGGCGATCGGTTCTCAGAGGCCTACTACGCTTTCATGATCCTGGGTCCCTTTGCCCTGATCCTGCTTCTGATGCTGCTTTCGCGGGTGGCCGACCTGGGACCGAAGATGCCCTACGCTTTTCTGATCACCTTCCTGGCATCCCCCCTGGCGCTCGGTTTGCTGAAAAAGGCCCGACAGCGGCACGCCCCCCGGCACCCTCTCGATTTCGCTGCCCTGGACGGAGCCACCGCCAAACTGAACCTTGTCTTCTCCGTCCTCTGCACCCTGGCCCTGGGGCTCGACGCCCTGATCCGCCACCTTGCCGCTTGACAGGCATGGGGTCGCTCCTGCTTAATACGGACAGGACCTGAAACTGTTCCGGCTTGTGTCACGCCGCGCCGCGCCGCAGCACTGAGCATTGCAGTGCACGGCCCGGGAAGGCTCAGCCCCGCCGCTGCCCCCGGCGAAGGCGGGTGAAAGGAGGGGAGTATGGCCGTCGCCCACACCAGTCGTCTTGTCATCAGGAAACACGCCGGTCCGCATCGCACCGCCCATCTGGAGGGTTTCGCCGAACCGCTGAACTTCGGCATCCACGGCGGCATCAGAAACTTCTACCAGGAAAAATACGGCCGCAAGATCGAGGGGCCCGAGTACCCGGCGACCCTCGACCATGTGATTGCCGGCATCGGCGGGTGACTGACCGGCACTCTGGGTACCGCGCTGGATGCGCGGGGAATTCCGGCGGCCGAGAACCTGACCGCCGACGTCGAAGGCGACATCGAGGACGTGGAGGGCATCCTTCGGATCACCCGGATCCGTCTCAGGTACCGTTTCAAGGCGCCGTCCGCCCTGAAGGAAAAGGCCGAAAGGGCCCTGGCCCTGTACGCGGACCTGTGCCCGGCGTACCAATCGGTGAAGGGCTGCATCGATTGCACCTGGACCGCCGATATCCATTATCAGTAACGATTCCCGGGCACCGGGGGCCGAGGACCAGTAGTCACGACGAAGGCCGAGTCCGAGTACCTGAAGGCGGAATCCGAGAGCGGAGCCGAGAGCATAGGGCGAACCGCAGAATGCCGAATGTCCAATAACGAATGTCGAAGTGGACATCCGTTCCAGGCCGGACACGACTTCGACATTCGATATTCGCTCCTGAAGAAGGGCGGGTGACAGCGCCCGATGCTTACGGCCGGCCAGAAACAGCAGATCTTGGATCGCGCCTACGTTCCGGAACACAGCGTGGATTTGATCGCCTGCGTCTCCGGGGGGGACCCGCTGCTGTGGGGTGATTACTTCTGCTGCCGGAGCCGGCACCAATTCATCCTGGTGGGCTACCCCCTCGGAGGAGCATCCGGGCAGGCCGGGCTCGAAACGGCCATCGACGGGATCCGGCGGGAATATGGTCCGCGGACGCTTTCGCTGATCGCCCCGCTGATCCCGCCATCCATCTCGGCCCGCTGCGAAGAATCGGCCGGCGATTTCTATTTCACCCTGGCCCTCGAGGGGCCGGGCCCCGATTCCCGTCTCCGGCGGGCCGTGCAGCGCGCCGGGCAACGCCTGGAGGTGGAGCGCTCGAACTCCATGGGGCCGGCTCACCGGGCACTGGCCCGGGAGTTCATCCAGCGGGCCGGCCCGCCTTCCCGGGTCCGGGAACTCCTGGACCGCATGCCTGCCTATGTGAACCGCTCGGAAGCGGCCCTGGTTCTCAATGCCTGGGACCAGGGGCGGCTGGCCGCCTTTTACGTGCTGGATCTGGCGCCCGGTGCTTTTTCCACCTACGTCGTCGGCTGCCAGTCCAGGCAGGCAAGCGCCCGGGGCGCCTCGGACCTGCTGCTGCACGAGTTGATTTGCCTGAGCCGGCAACGGGGTAAGCAGTACGTTCACCTCGGTCTGGGCGTGAACGACGGCGTCCGGCGGTTCAAGCAGAAATGGGGCGGGTTGCCTACCCGGCGTTACGAAATGTGCGAGGCGGTCCTGAAAAGGCCGGCGCTGCTGGAAATCCTGAACGCCCTGCAGCGGAACCGCAGGCGGCCCGGGGCATGATGTTCGAAAGAATGCGCCGAGCTAAAGAACTGCGCATGATCTGGGAAGTGCGGCGGGACAGCCGCCGGTCCCTGCTGGTGGGCAGCGCCCATTTTTTCCCTCACAGCTTCGAGTCTTCCATCGCCCGGCATCTCCGGGACATCGAGGTGGTCCTGCTCGAGGGCCCCCTTGACCGGGACAGCCTGGCCCGGGTGGTGGCGGCCGGCACCACCGCCAGCCTTGACGAGCACCTCTTCGACCTGCTGGAACGAAGGGTCGTCACCCGGATCACGGAGACCCTTTTTCCCCCCTGCAAGACTTCCGGGTTTCAGGCCCTGAGCGGGCTGGCAATGCCCGGAAGTCCTGGGCCGCTGCGGGAGATGGTCAGCGGCCTGAAACCCTGGCTGGCCTTCTTCACTCTCTGGTCGGCCTATCTGAAAAGCCGGGGATGGCAGCATTCGGTAGACCTGGAAGTTCATCAGACAGCCCTGCAGATGGGGCGCCGGATCGTGTTTCTGGAAACCATCGAGGAGCAGATCCGGGTGCTCGAGAATCTGCCTCAGGAGCGCTTTGTCGAGTTTCTCAAGGCGGCGCCGCGCTGGGAGGAGTACACGCGAAGCTTTGTCCGGCTCTATCTCCGGGGAGAGGCCGGCAAGCTCAAGGCGATGACCCGCGGCTTTCCGAGCCGGCACGCGTCGGTCATCGACGGCCGCGACCGTATTCTCTACGAGCGGGCCCTTCCCTATCTTCAAAACGGCTCTGCGATGGTCTGTGTGGGTGCTCCCCACATTGAGGGAATCAGCGCCATGCTCCAGACGGACGGTTTCGAGGTCGCCCGCGCCCCGGTGCCGGCGAGGGCGGTGACGCGCTGAAAGGGGCTTGAAAAGCCCTAACGCATATGCTAGAAACCGAACTCTACGTGCGCATCCGGCCGGCACGGCTGCCGGCCGGTAAGAGCCGGCTCCTTTCAGAACTCGACCGCCGGGCGCCCGCCCGGCAGCCTGTCATGTCCTTCAAGCGCCCGAAAGGGATGGTCGCGGAATGATCATTCACCCATAACGTACAACAGAAAAGAAGGAGGGTTTTATGCGAAAAGCTCTGTTTTTGGTCGTGGCGATCGTGGCTCTGGCGCTCGTTTTCTCACCTGTTGCCTGGGCCAAGGCCAAATCGATCAAGATCGGCATCAACGCCCCCATCACCGGTGACATCCCCAAGGTCGGCGAGGGCACCAAGTTCGCGGCCCAGATGTGGCTGGAGGACATCAAGGCCGCCGGCGGCCTGGAGGTCGGCGGCAAGAAGTACCCGGTCGAGCTGGTCATCGAGGACAACGAATCCAAGGCCGAGTCGGCCGTCAAGGTCAACACCAAGATGATCACCCAGGACGAGGTCCTGGTCATCGTCGGCCCCCAGTCCTCCAAGCAGGCCGTGCCGGCCGGCGAGGTGGCCAACAACTACAAGACGCCGATGATCAGCCCCTGGTCCACCAATCCCGACACCACCAAGAACCGCCCCTGTGTCTTCCGCGGCTGTTTCCTGGATCCCTTCCAGGGGCCGGTGCTGGCCAACTTCATCACCGAGGAATTCGGCTTCACCAAGGCCGGCGGTCCTCTACGACGTGGCCAGCGACTATCCCAAGGGCCTGGCCGAGTTCTTCAAGCAGGCCTGGGAAAAGATCCACGGCGCCGGTTCGGTGGTGGCCTTTGAGAGCTTCACCACCAAGGACGCCGATTTCAGCGCCCAGTTGACCAAGATCATCAGACTCCGGGGCCGAGGTCCTCTTCACCCCGCAGTACTACAACGAGGTGGCCCTGATCGTGCAGCAGGCCCACGAGCTGGGCTGGAACAAGCCCATCGTGGGCAGCGACAGCTGGGGCTCGGCCGAGACTGATCAACCTCTGCGGCAAGGACTGCTACGGGCTGTTCTTCAGCACCCACTATGCCGCTGCCGGGGCCACCGGCGCCACCAAGGAGTTCATCGACCGCTACAACGCAGAAGTACGGCTACGTGCCCGATGATGTGGCGCGCCCTGACCTGGGACTCCCTGCGCATCGTCCAGCAGGCCATCCAGGACTGCGGCAAGCTCACCGGCGACGTGGAGAAGGACCGCCAGTGCGTGCGCGATGCGCTGGCCAAGATCAAGGAGTTTGACGGCATCACCGGCAAGATGACCTTCACCGAGGAGGGCGATCCCGATCAAGTGCGCCGTGATCGTCAAGATCAGCGACAAGGGCGAGTTCGAGTTCTACAAGTCGGTCTGCCCGTAAGCGGTCTCCGGACCCTTCCGATCCTTCGGCGATCAGGTGAGGTCCTGGGTGACGCCGGTCGATTGCACCGACGTCCAGGGCGGGCCAGGGCGATACGCCCTGGCCCGCCTTCTGAGCCGATCGAGGAGCGAGACCGATGACGTTCTTTCTGCAGAACCTGGTCAACGCCCTGCAATGGGGCAGCTTCTATGCCCTGATCGCCCTGGGCTATTCCATGGTCTACAGCATCCTGATGCTGTTCAACTTTGCCCACGGCGACATCTTCATGGTGGGGGCCTACATCGGCTTCGGCGTCGCCACCGGCCTGCTGGCCCTGTGCGGCCTGGGGCATCCTGGCCCTGCCCAGACTGGGCTGATCCTGGTGCTCACCATCCTGATCTCCATGTTCCTCACCTCCTTTGTGGGCATGCTGGTCGAGCGGGTCGGCTATCGGCCCCTGCGGGATGCGCCGCGGGCCTCGGCGGCCATCACCGGCTTGATGATCGGCATCATCCTGGAAACCGGCAACCTGGCGCTGCTGGGCGCCAGGCGGGTCAGCTTTCCCTCCGCTGATCGAGCCGGACACCTACAATCTGGGCGGTGTGTTCGTCACCAACAAGAAGATCATGATCGTGGTCGTGTCGCTCTTGTCTCATGCTCGGCCCTGCACCAGTTCGTCCAGCCGCACCAAGTGGGGCATGGCCATGCGGGCCATGGCCTTCGACTACGTGGTCGTGCCCCTGATGGGCGTTCCGATCAACACGATTGCCGCGCTCACCTTTGCCATCGGTTCGGCCCTGGCGGCCGCGGCCGGCATTCTCTTCGGCGTCGCCTATCCGGTGCTGGATCCCTACATGGGCATCCTGTTCGGCTGGAAGGCCTTCGTGGCCGCCATCCTGGGCGGCCGGGGCTCGATCCTGGGCGCGGCCCTGGCCGGCTTCCTGCTCGGGTTCATCGAGATTTTTGTGGCCATGATCTTTCCCTCGACGCTGCGGGACCTGATCGCCTATTCCATCATCCTGCTCATCCTGGTCTTTCGGCCCCACGGCTTTTTCGGCGAAGCCTACAGCGCCCAGCTGAGGCTGTAGCCGCGTCGGACCGACCGCAGGCGATGAAATGAGGATTGGGACATGACAGGCTTCCAGCGGCAACATCGGCAGGCACGAAAACCATGAGCGATGCCGTGCAGGGCCTGGTTTGCCGCGGTTCCCCTGCTCGGCTGGCTCCTCGGCTGCCTGGCGGCCGTGGTGCTGGAGCATGCTCGTGGGCGCACCGCTGGCCGAGCTCTTGGGACTGCCCAAGATCCCGGTCCTCTTTGGCTTTCGTGATCATGCTCAAAGAGCCGCTCCTGATCCCCGGCGCCCTGGTCTACGTGCTGCTGATCTACGTGCTGCCGCATGGTGCTCGTCGCCCGGTTGACGCGCACCGCTCGGCAACCGAGCTGGCGGCAGGCTGCTGCAGCCTGGCCTCTGGCTCTCGCCGTGCTCGTCCACCTGGCCCTGCTCTACGCTGGCCCTGCACCTCTGGTCCGACATCAGCGACTACCGGGTGCTGATCGCTCAAGCTGACCCTGATCGCCGTCATGCTGACGCTGAGCCTGAACGTGATCAACGGCTACATGGGCGAATTTTCCTGCTCCCATCCGGGATTCATGGCCCTGGGCGCCTACGCCGCCTCGGTCTTTACCGTGGTCCTTTTTGTCAACGACAAGCTGTTCGGCGCCGCCGCTCCTGCCGCCGGCGCTCGGGCCCTTCCTCTTTCCCATCGGCCTGATCGCTGGGCGGGCGTGGTCGCCGCCCTGGGCGCCCTGGTGGTCGCCATCCCGTCCTTCCGGACCCGGGGCGATTACCTGGCCATCATCTCGCTGGCCTTCATGTTCATCGTCAAGAGCCTGATCGAAAACCTGGAGTTGGTGGGCGGCCCGCGCGGGCTGAGCAGCCAGCCCGACTGGGCCACCCTGCCCACGGTGTTCGTCTGGACGGTCGCTGTGCATCTGGATCATCAACAACTTTGTGCGCTCCACCCTGGGCAAGGCGCTGAACGCGGTGCGCGACGACGAGATGGCGGCCGATGCCATGACGCGTCAACACCCGCCGCACCAAGATGATCGCCTTCCTGTTCGCCGCCTTCTGGGCCGGGGTGGCCGGCGGGCTTGTTCGCCCACGTGCTGCGCTATGTCAACCCGGGCACCTTCGGCATCCAGAAGCTGGCCGAGGTGCTGGCCATGGTCTATTTCGGCGGGCTGAACTCCGTCTACGGCTCCATCGTCGGCGCGGTCAGCATCAGCCTGCTCAGCGAGGCGCTGCGGCCGCTGGAAATCTTCAAGTGGATCATCATCCCGCTGCTGCTGATCCTGGTGATGATCTTCCGTCCCACCGGCCTGATCGCCTTCAAGGAGTTCGACGTCGAAACGGATCATGCAGCCCAAACGGAACGGGCCGGAGGAAGAGGTGGACATGGCACTGCTGCGGGTTGAGAACATGACCCATTACTTCGGCGGCCTGCGGGCCGTCCACAACTACAATCTGGACATCGAGCCGGGTCAGATCCGGGGCCTGATCGGCCCCAACGGCGCCGGCAAGACCACGATCTTCAACCTGATCACCGGCATCTACCAGCCCACCGAAGGGACAGATCACTGCTGGATGGCCAGGACATCACCGGGCTTCAGCCCCATGAAATCGCCTCCCGTGGGCTTGGGCCGGACCTTTCAGAACCTGCGCCTGTGGCGGCACATGACCGTCCTGGAGCATGTCAAGATGGCCCGCTATTCCAGACTCGACCTACGGGCTGGTGGGGGCCTTCTTCGGCACGCCCGGACGGCATCGCGAGGAGGCGCGAGATCGAGGAAAAGGCCCATCGACCTGCTCGAAGCTGGTCGGGGTCGACCGCTTTGCGGACCAGATGGTGGTCAACCTGCCCTACGGCGCCCAGCGGCGGGTGGAAATGGCCCGGGCCCTGGCCATCGAGCCCAAGGTGCTCTTCCTGGACGAACCCACGGCCGGCATGAACCCGGAGGAACTGGTGCAGATGATGGAGATCATCCGCCAGGTCCATGCGCGAGCTGGGCGTGGCCATCTTTCTGATCGAGCACCGGATGAAGGTGGTCATGGAGCTCTGCGAGGTCATCCAGACCCTGGTCTTCGGTGAAGTGATTGCCGAAGGCACGCCGGAGGAGATCCAGAACAATCCCAAGGTCATCGAGGCCTACCTGGGCAAGGAGACGGTCGATCTGATGCTGCTGTCGGTGGAAAATCTGCGGGTCTCCTACGACCAGATCCAGGCCCTGCACGGCATCGGCTTCCAGATCGAGGACGAGGGCGAAATCGTGCGCATCATCGGCGCCAACGGCGCCGGCAAGAGCACCACCCTGCGGGCCATCTCCCGCCTGGTCCCGGTGGAAGCCGGAACCCGACATGACCTTCAGAGGGCAAGACCTGCTGAAGTTCCCGGCCGACAAGGTGGTCAGCGAGCTGGGCATCTCCCACGTGCCCGAAGGCCGGCGCCTGTTCGGCAACCTGACGGTCCTGGAGAACCTCAAGCTGGCCACCTTTGCCCGAAAGGACCGCGGCCGGATCGAGCGGGATCTGGAACGGGTCTTTGCCATCTTCCCGCGCCTGGAAGAACGGCAGAACCAGAAGGCCGGGACCCTGAGCGGCGGGAGCAGCAGATGCTGGCCGTCGGCCGGGCCTTCATGAGCGGCCGCAAGATGATGCTGCTGGACGAGCCCTCCATGGGGCTGGCTCCGCTGCTGATGCTGAGCGTGTTCGATGCCCTGAAAGAGATCAACCGAGGAGGGCACCACCATCCTGCTGGTGGAGCAGAACGCCCGGTTGGCGCTGCAGTTTGCCCGGCGCGGCTACGTGCTGGAAAACGGCGAACTGGTGCTGGAAGGCGCCTCCGACGAACTGCTGGACAACCCGGAAGTGAAAAAAGCCTACCTGGGGGGCTGATCAGCGGTCTCGCAGGTACCGTCATCGATCCTGGCCATGGGTCTCGTTCCGTAAAGGCCTGCAGTCAAAAGCACCAAATCCGAAACAATCTCCAAATCTGAATACCCAAAATTCTAAATAGTCGCAGCCGGACTCCCGTTTTTGTCATTTGAGTTTAGGATATTTGAATTTGTTTCGGATTTCGGTATTTGGATTTTGGATTTCCGCGTCTCAAGGAAGCGGATGATTTGTCCGCCGAAGATTGCGGATTCTGCCCTTGAGATCCAAAATACGGATCTGATGAGACGCGGCTTTAGCCCAGATAGACCCTCGGGACCCGCCCGGAGACCCGGCAGACGACCTCGTAGTTGATGGTGCCGGTGGAAGCCGCCAGCTCGTCGGCGCTGATGGCGCTCTCGCCCTGCCCGCCCAGCGCCACCACCTCGTCCCCGATTTCCACGCCCGTTACCCCACCCACGTCCAGCATGCTGAGATCCATGCACACCCGGCCGCGCACGGGCACCCGCTGACCCCGCACCAGCATGCTGCCCCGCCCGGAGAGCTGCCGGTCGAAACCGTCCGCATACCCCAGCGGTACTGTGGCGATGATGGTGGGGCGTTCGGTGCGGTAGGTCATGCCGTAGCTCACCTCGAACCCGGCGGGCACCTCCTTCACCTGCACGATCCGGCTTTTCAGGGCCATGGCCGGCTTCAGCCGGATTTTTTCCCGCGAGACCTCAGCCGAAGGGTAGAGCCCGTAGAGTGCGATGCCGGGCCGCACCATGTCCAGATGGGAATCGGGCAGCTCCATCAGGGCTGCACTGTTGGCCGCGTGGCGGACCGCGAACTCCAACCCCGCGCGCTCGAGACGCTCCAGAAACCTTAGGAACCGCTCGAGCTGAAGGCGGGCGAAGCTCTTGTCGGCGCTGTCGGCGGCGGCAAAATGCGTGTAGATCCCCTGCACTTCAAGTCCCGGCAGCCGCAGGATGGAATCCACCTCGCGCAGGGTGGCCTCCGAGACCCCGCGCTCCAGAAACCCGGTGGGGTTGCAGTGGGGCAGCAGGCCGAGCCGCCCCATGCCGGTATCCAGCTTGAGGTGCAGCTTCAGCTTTTTTCCACGCTCCATGGCCATAGATGAATAATCTCTTGCAATGGAAAGCGAAAAAACCGTCAACGTCAGAGCGTGCTGAAAGGCCAGTGGCAGCAGCCTCGGCGGCGTGAAGCCGAACACCAGCACCGGGGCCTGGATACCCGCCGCACGCAGCGGCAGCGCTTCCTCGATCCGGGCCACGCCCAGTGCTGCGGCACCGTTGGCGAGCGCTGTGCGCGCCACTTCCACGGCCCCGTGCCCGTACCCGTTGGCCTTGACCACTGCCATCAGCCGGGCTCCCGGCCGAGCGGCGGCGCACAGGGCGCGAACGTTGTGCGCGATCGCCCGCAAATCCACCTCGGCCCATACCAGCGGGTTATTCCGGTTTGTCTGGTCTGTCTGGTCTATCTCGTTCATTCGGTTTCTCTGGTTCATCTGGTTCAGTCGGTTTCACTTCCCTGCCTGCATCGGGCAGCCTCCCCCCTCCGCCCTCGGGACTCGCTTCTGCACCCTCAGTCCTCGACCCTCGCTGCTCGGGACTTGGCGAAACAATACACGAGATGCGGACTGCGGAAAAGCCCGTCCTTCCTGATGCCTCAGGATTGGGATTTCGTGTCATATTGAAGGATCAGGCAAATCTGCTCTTTTGGAGAAAAACGGGGTTTCATTATGAGGATTCCGGCTTTCCAGGTGAATGATATTGACAAATCTATCATGAGGGGATAGGAAAAACCCTGGAGGCGACGCGCGATGAAGCTGGACGGCGTCAACCTGGGCATCATCAAGGAGCTGAGAGACGGCCGCAAATCCTTCAAGCGGATTGCCGAATCCCTCTCCCTGGCTGAAAACACCGTCCGAAGCAGGGTGCGCAGGCTCGTGGATTCGGGGGTCATGGAGATCGCGGGTTTTGTCGATCCCGAAGCCATCCCGGGCCACCGGCTGGTGCTGGTGGGCGTGAAGCTCAAGACCATGGACCTGGTTCAGAAGGGCGAGGAGTTCAGCCGCCTGCGCGGGGTCGTGGCCGTGAGCGTGGTCACCGGCCGCTTTGACCTGATCCTGGTCGTCCTGCTGAACGAGGAATTCGGGCTGCTCGAATTCTACACCGAAGAGGTCAGCCGGCTGAAAGACGTGCAGTCGGTGGAAACCTTCGTGGTTTACAAAGGTTACAACCTGAAGGTTCCCTATGTCTTGTGAGGCCGGGCAGCAGTTGTGCGGCAGAGCAACGCAGACAAAGCCTTCCGCGAGCGCCAATCCCATTCGGGGTCGAAATCGGTATCGCTATCGGACACGATCCCGGTAACTCTGCGCGGTCGGGCTCGATACCGACCCCGATTTCGATAGCGATGAATGAAGAAGCGACTCGAGAAAAATTCTGCCAACTACCCGGCCGTAACGAGCCGGCCGAACAAGGAGGATGCCGATGAAGGAAATCCAGGAACTGGAGCTGCCCGCCGATCTGCGCTATGCACCGGACCACGAATGGGCCAAACTGGAGGGTGACACGGTCAAGGTCGGTCTCAGCGACTATGCCCAGGACCAGCTGGGCGACATCGTTTTCGTGGAACTGCCGGCGGAGGGCAGTCATCTGGAAAAAGGGGCGCAGTTCGCGACCGTCGAATCGGTGAAGGCCGTCGCCGAGTGCTACCTGCCGGTGGGCGGTGAGGTCCTGCAGGTGAACCGCGGGCTGGAGAACTCCCCGGCTCTGGTGAACCAGGCTCCCTACGGCGAAGGCTGGCTGATCGTGCTCAAACCCAAGGACTCCGGCGAACTGGACACCCTCATGGATTCCGAGACCTACCGCACACAGCTGGAGGGCACTGTGTAGATGCGCTATTTCCCGCACACCGAAAAAGACATTCGGGCCATGCTGGCGGAAGTGGGCCTGCGGAGCACCCAGGAGCTTTTCTCCATGGTTCCCGAGGCGTGCCGGCGGGAAGCCCCCATGCAGCTGCCCGAACCGCTCACCGAATGGGAACTCCTCGACCGCCTGCTTTCCCTTTCCTCCCGGATGGCGACCCGTCCGGAGTGGCAATGCTACCTGGGAGCCGGCAGTTATGATCATTACATCCCGGCCTCGGCGACCTATCTGCTGGGACGCTCGGAATTCGTCACCTCCTACACGCCCTACCAGCCGGAAATGAGCCAGGGCACGCTGCAGGCGATCTACGAATACCAGAGCCTGACCACCCGCCTGCTGGGCCTGGAGGTGGCCAACGCGTCCCTTTACGACGGCGCGGCCGCGCTGGCCGAGGCGCTCTTCATGGCGATCCGCATCACGCGCCGTAAGCGCGTGATCGTCTCTTCCCTGATCCACCCGCACTACCGGCAGGTGGTGGACACCTATTTCCGGCCCACCGGCTACGGCGTGGAACGGCTGCCCTTTCTTCCCGACGGCCGGACCGACACCGGCGGCCTCGACATCACCGCCGATGTCGCCGCGGTGGCTCTGCAGTCGCCCAATTTCTTCGGCTCTCTGGAGGACATCGAACCGCTGGCCCGGCTCTGCCGGGAGCGGGGAGCTCTGCTGGTGATCGCGTTCACCGAGCCGCTGGCCTACGGCCTCTACCGGAGTCCCGGCAGCCTGGGGGCTGACATCGCCTGCGGTGAGGGTCAGAGCCTGGGCATCCCTCAGTCTTTCGGCGGCCCGGGGCTGGGCATGTTCGCCACCCGGAATCAGTATGTCCGCAGCATGCCCGGCCGCCTGGTGGGAAAAACCAGGGATCGCGAAGGCCGCCGCGGGTTCGTGCTGACCCTGGCCACCCGGGAGCAGCACATCCGCCGGGAAAAGGCGACCTCCAACATCTGCACCAACAACAGCCTGTGCGCCGTGGCCGCCTCCATGTACCTGGCCTCCCTCGGGGGTCAGGGATTCCGGGAGCTGGCCCGGCTCAATTACGACAAGACCGAGCACCTCAAGCAGGCCCTGGGGGAGGCCGGTTTCCGCGTCCCGTTCCAGAGCCCGACGTTTAACGAATTCGTGGTGGCCTGCCCCGCCGGGTGGTCTGAGAGGCATCAACGGCTGCTCGCCGAAGGTGTCCTGGCCGGTCTCCCGCTGGCCCCCTTCTACCCCGAACTGAAGGAGCACTACCTGCTATGCGTGACGGAAACCAAGAGCAAGAGCGACCTGGAAGCGCTGGTGAACCGGATGCGGCCGTGAGCGCTCCGCCCGGCATGAGCGGCCCGCTCGGGACCACTGGGCTGATCCTCGAAGAGCCTCTGCTCTGGGAAAAGGGCAAGACGGGCCGCTGCGGTTTTTCCCTGCCCCGCCGGGATGTGGAGCGCTTCCCGGTATTGGAGGCGCTGGCGGGTCAGGGCCCTGATTTTCCCGATTTGAGCGAGGTGGACGTGGTCCGCCACTACACCCGGCTCTCCCAGTGGAATTTCGGTGTCGACACCGGCATGTACCCTCTGGGTTCGTGCACCATGAAGTACAACCCGAAAGTGAACGAAAGCTGTGCCGGCCTCACGGGTTTCGCCCGCGCCCACCCCCTGCTGCCCGATTCCCAGGCCCAGGGAGCGCTGCAGCTGATGTTCGAGCTGGAGCGGTTCCTGGCGGAGATCACCGGCATGGACGCCGTCAGCCTACAGCCGGCGGCAGGCGCCCACGGCGAGCTGGCAGGCATGCTCGTGATCCACGCCTTTCACCAGCGCCGCGGGTCCCGGCGCTCCCGCATTCTCGTGCCGGACACGGCCCACGGCACCAACCCGGCCAGCGCCGCCCTGTGCGGATATGAGCCTGTGGCGGTCAAATCAGGGGACCGGGGGATCCTCACCGCCGAAACCGTGGCCCGGGCCATGGACGAGCACACCGCCGGCATCATGGTCACCAACCCCAACACCCTCGGCCTGTTCGAGGAAAACATCCTGCAGATCGCCGAAATCGTTCACGCCCAGGGCGGCCAGGTGTATTGCGACGGCGCCAACCTGAACGCGGTCATGGGCGTGGCCCACATGGGCCGGATGGGGGTCGACGTCCTGCACCTGAATCTCCACAAGACTTTCTCCACCCCCCACGGCGGCGGCGGCCCGGGTGCCGGCCCGATCTGCGTGCGGAGCCACCTCGAGCCCTTTCTGCCCATACCCCGGATCCTCGAAAAAGGGGGAGCTTACGCGCTCTCCGCGGATTTCCCCGATTCCATCGGCCGGCTCCACGCGTTTCACGGGAACTTCGGGGTGATGCTCAAGGCCTTTTGCTACATCCGCAGCCTGGGGGCCGGAGACCTGCGGCGGGTGAGCGAGCTCGCGGTCCTCAATGCCAACTACATCCGCCGCCGCCTGAAGGAAACCTTCCACCTGGCCTATGACCGGCCCTGCATGCACGAGTGCGTGTTCGACGACCGGCTGCAGCGCGGCAGAAAAATCACCACCCTGGACATCGCCAAGCGCCTGATGGACTACGGCTTCCACCCCCCGACCATCTACTTCCCGCTGGTCGTCAGCGGGGCCATCATGGTCGAACCGACCGAAACCGAATCCCGGGAGGACCTCGACCGCTTCGTGGAAGCCATGCAGGCCATCGCCGCCGAAGCCGAGCAGGAGCCCGAGAGGCTGCTGGAGGCGCCCCGCAAGTGCAAGGTCAGGCGCCTGGACGAGACCGCGGCGGCCCGCAGCCCCTGTCTGGCCGACTGAAGGAGCGATTTGCGAAAAGCCATCTGCGTCGAGCCGGCGCTCATGGGCTACGCCGAAGCCCGGAGCCTCCAGCATTCCCTGGTGGAGGCCAGGCGCGAAAATCGACTGCCGCAGGACCTGCTGCTCCTGCTGGAGCACCCGCCGACCTTCACCCTGGGCCGCCGCGGCGGGACGGAAAATCTCACCGTTCCGGAGTCTTTCCTGCTGGAGCGCGGCATACCGCTCATTCAGGCCGAAAGGGGCGGCGATATCACCTTTCACGGGCCCGGCCAGCTGGTGGGCTACCCGGTCATGGACCTGGCATCCGCCCGGCTGTCGGTCACGGCGCTGGTGGAGGCTCTGGAGGAGGTGATGATCCGGACGGCCGCGGCCCGGGGGCTGCGGGCCGAGCGCAACCGGCTGAACCGGGGGGTGTGGGCAGGCGGAAAAAAACTCGGCAGTGTCGGAATCGCCATCCGCCACGGCATCAGCTACCATGGGTTCGCCTTGAACGTGAACCCGGACCTCACCCCCTTTGGCTGGATCAACCCCTGCGGGCTCCGCGGCGTGCAAATGACCTCCCTGGAAGCCGCGCTTTCCCTGCCGGTGCCCATGGCGGCGGTCCAGCGGGAAGTGAAAGCCGTCGTTTGAGACGGTGTTCGAACTCCGGCTGGTGGAACAACCGTTGGAAGAGCTTCTCCGGGTCCTGGGCAAGGAAGCGGAAGACGGGGCGGGGTAGCCGGGGTCCTGATTAGGGGGCACAGGATGTCGAATGGCAAACTTCGGCTTCGGGATCGAAATCGGGATCGAAATGGTCGGCTGACGGAGCGTCGGTTTGCGGTCTCGGTAGCGATCCCGATAGCGATTTCAATGGCGATAGTTCGATAAGGTTTCGGGATCGACAATCGAGATCGGATTAATGGGTTGGCGGAACATCGGTCAACGGTTCCGATACCGATCGCGATTTCGATTTCGATTAAGGGAAAGACTCCATGGGGGTTCGGATTACCATCGTCGGGGCGGGACCGGGGGGCTATGCCGCCGCCGTGCGGGCGGCCCAGCTGGGAGCCGAGGTCACCCTGGTCGAGCAGGCCGAGGTGGGCGGGACCTGCCTTCACTGGGGCTGCATCCCCACCAAGGTGATGCGCGAAGCCGCCGAACTCCGCGAACGGATGGAAACAGCCGGGGATTTCGGTATCCGTCTGAGCGAAAGCCCCAAAGTCGACCTGCTCGCCCTGGCCGAACGAAAGCAGAGCGTGATCCGGGCCCAGACCGACGGCATCCTGAAACTCCTGGCCCGGCACCGGGTTCGCGTGCTGAGAGGCGCCGGGTTCGCGGAGGCACCCGGCCTGGTCATTGTCCGGACCCCCTCGGGGGAGACCCTGGAGCTGCCCGGCGAGCGCCTGATTCTGGCTCTGGGATCCCGTCCCGCGGATTTGCGGGCGCTTCCCCGCGACGGCCGGCAGGTGCTTTCCAGCAACGACGCCCTGGAGCTCGACTGCGTTGCCCGAATCCCTGGCGATCGTGGGCGGCGGCGTCATCGGCTGCGAGTTCGCCTGCCTCTTTTCAGCCCTGGGCTCCCGGGTAACCCTGATCGAGGCCCAGCCGAGACTCATCCCCCTGCCCTCCGTGGACAGTGACTCCTCCCGGGTCCTGCAGCGGGAGATGAAGAAAAGGCGCATCGCGTTGTGCCTCGGCCGCACCGTGGCGGACCTGACCGACCTGGGGGAACGGCTGAGCCTCTCCCTGATCCCGGCTTCCGCTGAACGGGCCGACGGCGGCTCCCCGCCCAAACCCGAGACCGTGGAAGCGGACAGGGTGCTGGTCTGCGTCGGCCGGGCGCCCCTGGCCGGGGCCGGGCCGGACGGCATCCGGATGGCCGAGGGGGGATGGATCCGGGTGAACGAGCATTTGGAAACCAGCGTTCCCGGGGTGTTCGCCATCGGCGACGCCCTCGGCCCCGGCCGGCCCATGCTGGCCCACCTGGCCACGGCCGAGGGCCGGCTGGCGGCGGAAAACGCCCTGGGCAACCGCCGTGCCATGCAATACGATGTGGTGCCCGGCGCCATTTACACCCTGCCGGAAGTCGCCGGCGTGGGGCTTACCGAGCAGGAAGCATGCCGGATGGGGCTTCAGGTGCGGGCCGACACGGTGCTTTTCCGCTCGCTCGCCAAGCCCCTGGTGATCGGCCGGATCGCCGGGCAGGCCAAGATCGTCTCCGACTCCGGCAGCGGCCGGATCCTGGGCGTCCACCTGGTGGGCGCACACGCCACCGACCTGATCGCCGAGGCCTGCCTGGCGCTCCGCCAGGGCTGCACGGTGGAGGACCTGGCGGAAACCATCCACGCCCACCCGACACTGGCCGAGGTCATGCAGGAAACGGCGCTGAAAGCCCTGGATCGGCCGCTGCACGGTTGACCGGGCTTCAGATCGCAAGGAGGGCGAACCGCAGAACGCCGAACGTCGAACGCCGAATGTCGAAGTGGTGACCCGCTCTGAGCCGAAAACAACTTCGAAATTCGTCATTCCTTGATCGGCATTCGACATTCGCTTTAAAGACCGGCATCAGGCTTCAGGCATCAGAGGCCCGGTTGTCAGGGGACGCGGGCCGAGGGGCAGGAAGCGGAGGGGGAAATTATGGCAGAATCCAAGCGGACCGTACTCCACGACCACCATCTGGCCCTGAAGGGCAAGATGGTGGAATTCGCCGGCTGGGAAATGCCGATCTACTACCCGAGCGGCATCGTGGAGGAGCATCTCGCCACCCGCCGGGGAGCGGGTCTGTTCGACGTGAGTCACATGGGCCGCTTCGTCATCCGGGGGGGCGACACCCTGTCCTTTCTCCAGTCGGTCCTGACCGGGAATGCCGAGGCGCTCGATCCGCGCACCCGGGGGGCGCAGTACACCTTCATCCCCACTCCCGAGGGCGGCGCGGTGGACGACGCCTATCTCTACCGTTTTGTCCAGGACGAGCACCTGCTGGTGGTGAATGCCGCCAACCGCGAAAACGACTGGGCGCACCTGCAGCGCCACGCCGGCCGCTTCGCCGATCTCAGCCTCGCCGACAAGACCGATGAACTGGTCATGCTGGCGCTCCAGGGTCCCGCCGCGCGCGATATCCTGAACGCCGTGATCCAGTCGGGCTCCCTGCCCGAACCCCAGCGTAACGCGGTCAGCCGCGCCAGGATCGCCGGGGCTCCGGTCAGACTGGCCCGGACCGGCTACACCGGGGAACCCCTCTGCTTCGAGCTGTTCGCCGAGCGGGATCAAGGAGTCCGGCTGTGGGATCTCCTGCTCGAGCACGGCGCAACAGCGGTGGGTCTGGGGGCCCGCGACACCCTGCGCCTGGAAGCCGGTCTGCCCCTCTACGGTCACGAGCTGGGGCGCGATATCCCCCTGATGGCCTGCCCGCTGGCCGCCTTTGCGGTGAGCTTCTCCGAGCGCAAGGGGGATTTTGTGGGCCGGCAGGCGCTCCTGCGCCAATCCAGAGCCCTGGCGAAATTCCGGGACGGCGATTTCCGCTTCATCGGGGATCTCCCGCGGGTGATCAAGACACTCGCGCTGGCGGGCCGCGGGGTGGCCCGCGAAGGGGCCGAGGTCCGGCGCGGGGGGCAATTGGTGGGTCATGTCACCAGCGGCACCGCCGTGCCTTTCTGGACCGTGGAAGGCGAAGGACTGCTCTCTCGTGACACGGGCGAGCGCGCCCTGCGCTCCATCTGCCTGGCACTCCTGGACAGCGACATCCGGGAGGACGAGCGGGTGACCGTCCACATCCGGGACCGTGAGGTGGATGCGGTGGTCGTGCCCTACCACCTGCGCAGCGACGCCCCGCCCTATGCCCGACCCATCTTATGGGACCACCTGCTTCCCCCGGCCGACACGCCGGCCGAGCCCGCCCCGGCGCGGGTGCGCAAGCTCCTCGAGGCGGCGGTCGAAAACACCCGCTGGCGCCAGGAGCGCTGCATCAATCTGATCCCCTCCGAAATGACCGCCTCGCCCATGACGCGGCTGCTCTCGATCATGGATCCGGCCTTCCGCTATGCTGAACACCGCAAGACCAAGGCCTTTTACGACACCGAGGTCTTCTACTACCAGGGAACCAGGTTCATCGCCGAAGTGGAGCGACTGCTGGAAGCGGAGCTCCGCAAATACCTGGGCTGCCCCGAGGTGGAAACCCGGATCATCAGCGGGCAGATGGCCAACATGGCGGTCTTCAGCGGTCTGGTGGACTTCGCCAACCGCGTGGACCGGGCGCGGGAGCCGCAACGAATCCGGCTGGTCATGAATCACCACATCGGCAAGGGGGGACACCTCAGCGCCCAGCCCATGGGCGCGCTGCGGGACTTCGTGGCCCGCAATCCGAAAACCGAGCTTCCGGCGGTCGTCAATTTCCCGGTGCTCGCCGACAACCCCTACCGGATCGATGTGCCCGCGGCGCTGCAACTCATCGCCGAGGACCCGCCGGAGCTGATCATCTTCGGCAAGAGCCTGATCCTTCACCGCGAACCTATTTCCGAAATCAGGCGTTTCCTGGAGGAACAGGACCTCCACCCGCTGGTGCTCTACGACATGGCCCACGTGCTCGGCCTGGTCGGGCCCCATTTCCAGCAGCCCTTCGAAGAGGGCGCTGACCTGGTCACCGGCTCCACCCACAAGACCTTTTTCGGAACCCAGCGGGGCATCATAGGCGGCCGGTTCACCAGGCAGGAGGAGCGCTACGAGCTCTGGGAGGCCATCGCGCGCCGCACCTTTCCCGGTTCGGTATCCAACCATCACCTGGGGACCCTGCTGGGCCTGCTGATGGCCGCCTACGAGATGAATCATTTCAAGGACGACTACCAGCGCCGGGTCGTTGCCAACGCCAAGGCCTTTGCCCGCGCCCTGCACGAATGCGGGCTGGCGGTGGCGGGCGATCCGGGGTGTGACTTCACCGAGACCCACCAGGTGGTGCTCCACGTGGGCTACGGCCGGGGGTCGGAGATGGCCCGCCGCCTGGAAGCCAACAACATCATCTGCAACTATCAGGCGGTTCCCGGCGAGGAGGGGTTCACCGCCGCCGGTGGACTCCGGCTGGGGGTCGCCGAAATGACCCGCTTCGGCATGGACACCGCAGCTTTCGGCGCCCTGGCGCTTCTCATCGCCGAGGTGCTGCAGCGGGACGCACCGGTGATCGAGGAAGTGCAGCAGCTGCGATCGGGTTTTGCGGAACTCCGCTACTGCTTTCGGCCGGAGGAGTTCAGCGACCTCTTCGATCAGCTCCACCGCCTGACCCGCTGAGCGCACTCGAAAGCCATGTACGTCATCGAGACCGAAAACCTGAGGCTCAAACTGGAAGTGGTTCCGCTGACTTCCCTGCTGCAGCACGAGGAGACCCTGCCGCCCACCGTGGAAACCCTGATCTGGGATTTCAACAATCTAGCCAACCTCCAGAACCCGGTCATTGTGGATGAAAACCACATCGTGCTCGACGGCAATCACCGTACCTACGTCTTCCGCAAGCTGGGATTCCGCCACATCCCGGTCTGCAAGCTGGATTATTTTGACGAGCGGGCCTGCATCCTGAAGTACTGGTTCCGGCTGATCAGCCCCTGCCGGGGCAAGGAGTTGCTGGAGGGGGCCGTGGCCGAACTGGGAGGGGCTCTCACCCGCTGGCCCGACCGGCGGAGCCTGCGGCGCGCCCTGGAACGGAATCCGCTGCACCTGGGCGCCCAGCAGGGGGCATTTCATGCCTCGATTCGCTTTCCGGCCGAGCAGGTTTACGACGCAGTGAGCTCCTATTCCATGCTGAGCCGGCTTCAGGACCTGCTGGTGAGGGAGGAAGGCCGGCTCGAGTACATACCCTGCCAGTCCGTGGAGGACGCCGGCTTCTGCTGCCGCCTGCAGGAGCGGGATCTGGTCATCTGGACTCCCCACATCACCAAGCAGATGGTCGTTGAAGCCGCCAGGCAGCAGAAGGTTTTTGCTCCCAAGACCACCCGCCACCTGATTCCGGCGCGCCCTCTGAACGTGAACATCCCGCTCGCCTGGTTCCGTGAGAAGATGAGCCTGGAGGCGGTCAACCAGCGGTTTTCAGACTACCTCAGGAAGAAAAAAGTGCGCCGCTTCGGCCCCGGCCAGATCGTGGAAGGCCGCTACTACGAAGAGGAGCTGTTCGTGTTCTATGACGAATAGAGCGGCGGGCCGCACCTTCAATGCCCCAGCCGCAGGGAGAAGAACGCATGAGCATCGAAGCCAAGATTCTGAGCCTGGCCGCGTTCGGGCCTGACTCCCCGGGCCTGGTGTCCAAGCTGACCACCCGGATCTTCGAGCTGGGCGGGAACATCCTGGATGTGGAGGAAAACTGCCGCCGCGGCCTGTTCACCATCTTCCTGGTCATTGATTTTTCGGGCAGCCGGATCCCGCTGGCGGAAGCCGCCCTGCGGCTCGAAGCCCTTGGGGCCGATACCGGGCTGAGCATCACCCTGGCTGAATTTCCGCGGCAGCCGGTGTCCCCTCCGGCCGCGCACGAAAACCACGTGGTGACGATCCTGGGGGTGGACCGTCCCGGAATCATCGCCCAAGTGTCCACCTTCTTCCACCGCCGCAACATCAACATCGAGAGCTGCCGCATGATCGCGCGCGGCCGGTTTTTCTCCATGGAGATGGTGGTGGACACCGGGCGAATGACAGCCGAGCCGCCCCTGACGCAGGCCCAGGCGGTCGAGAAGATGAAAGGCGAGCTCAAGACCCAGTGTGCCGAGATCCAGCAGAGCGTGGTCATCCAGAGCGAGGACGTCTTCAACCGCGGCAAAAAGCTGGTGGTCTTCGATCTGGAATCCACCCTGATCCAGCTATCCTCGCTGGGGGAGTTTCTGAAGAACCTGCAAGGGAAACTCCCGCCGTCTTCGGCCCCGCTGGAGTCCAACGGCGGTGAACCGGATCAGCTCCGGGCCCTGATAGAAAACGCCCGCCTGCTGCGGGGCATTCCCATCCGCGACCTGGAGAGCTTCGGCGAGACGCTCCAGCTCAACCCCGGCGCCCTGGAACTGGTGAAAATCCTGAAATCCATGGGATTCAAGATCGCCCTGATCACATCGGGCTTCAACTTCTTCATCAAGCGCATGTTCCGCGCCGCCGGAATCGACTATGCCTTTTCCAACGCACTGCGGGTGGATGCGCGGGGGCTGACGACGGGCGAACTGGAAGAGCCCCTCATCACCAGCGCGACCAAGGGCGGAATCCTGGAGTTCATCATGAAGATGGAAAACGTCACCCGCGAGCAGGTCATCGCCGTGGGCGACGGTTCGGTGGGCTCCCACTACATGCGCAACGTGGGTCTGTCCATTGCTTTCCGGCCTGAGCACAGGAGCATCGAAACCGACGGCGTCCTGAGCGGAGATCAGATCCTGAACGTGCTTTACTGTCTCGGGATACCCAGGAGCGAGCTGGAAAGGCATCTGCGTGACGAGACGGTCGGATGACAGGAAACCGGGGAATTCGAAATGCGAAATTCGGAAACCTGAGGCAGAGAGCAAAGAGCAAAGCGCTTTCAGCGCTCCCTGATACCCGATGCCCCTTTTGCGTACCCCGTACCCCGTGATCCTTACCCCTTATCCTCTCTGCCAGGACCTGGCGGAACACCTGCAGCGCATGGTCGATGTCGCCGGCGCCCACGTGGTGCTGGGTGACGGCCCTGAGCTGCTGGGGGCCGGTCGCGAAAACCCGGACGCCGCCGGCGGCCAGCCGCTCCACCAGCTGCTGGGCTGTCATGCGGCCGGGATCCAGCTTGAAATAGACGATGTTGGTCCGGATCCCTTCCAGATCCACGCTCAGTCCCTGGATGCCGGCCAGCCCCTCGGCCACGATGCGCGCGTTGGCGTGATCTTCGCTCAGGCGCTCCACCATCTGCTCCAGCGCCACGATGCCGGCGGCCGCCAGCACGCCGGCCTGGCGCATGCCGCCGCCCAGCACCTTCCGCGCCCGGCGGGCCTCGGCAATGAACTCGCGTTTGCCGCACAGCACCGAACCCACCGGCGCGCCCAATCCCTTGCTCAGGCAGAAGGTCACTGAATCGGCATCCGCGGTGAGCTCCCGCGCCGGGGTGCCGAGAGCGACCGCGGCGTTGAAGATCCGGGCCCCGTCCACGTGTACGGCAATCCCCGTGCGCCGGGCGAACTCGCCCACAGCCTGCATGTAGGTCTTCTCGAGCGGGCTGCCGTTGCAGCGGTTGTGGGTGTTTTCGAGGGCGATGAGCCGGGTGCGCGGAAAATGGACATTGTCGGTCCGGACCGCTGCTTCGATGTCCTCCAGGGTAAGCGTCCCGTCCGGCTGGTTGCGCACCGTCCGCGGATGGATGCCGCCCACCGCCGCCGACCCGCCCTGCTCGTAGTAGAAGGTGTGCGACTGATCCCCCAGGATCACCTCGTCCCCGCGGCCGCAGTGGGTCATGAGGCTCACCAGGTTGCCCATGGTGCCGCTTGAAACAAACAGACCCGCCTCCTTCCCCATCCGCTCGGCCGCCATCTCCTCCAGCCGGATGACGCTCGGGTCTTCGCCGAAAACGTCGTCGCCCACTTCAGCCTCAGCCATCGCCTTGCGCATGGCGGGCGTCGGCCGCGTGATCGTATCCGATCTCAAATCCACAATCCGCATTCTCCTTCTCCTTTCTACTCGGGCTCAACTTGATCAGCGAATGTCGAATATCGATCAAAGGGAATGCCGAATTTCGAAGTTGTTTTCGGCTCAAAGCGGATCCCCAATTCAATATTTGACATCCGATATTCTGCAGTTCCCCTGCTCTCTGCTTACAGCCTGGAACCGGTCACCACTTCGACATTCGGCGTTCGACATTCGACATTCTGCAGTTCGCCCCACTCCCTGCCCTGCCCCCTGTCTTATCCGACCGTAACCTGCCAGGCATCGGCAGCTTCCTGTTTCAGCACGATGGGCAGATCCGTGAAGTGCCTGATGACCGCCACGTTGGTTTCGGTGTGAGCGCTCGGCCGCAGGGTGCGGAAAGAGCCCCCGCCGGCCAGAACCATGGGCACCAGCAGCTGGTCCGCCAGATGCTCGCCCACCGGCACACCGGTTTCCAGGTAGCGCCGCGTGCTCGCGGCCGCCGCCTGTTCCGCCACCAGCTCAGCCCGCAGCCCGCGCACGCCCACGCCAGACGCCACCTCGGCGGCATGGACGGCCTTGATCTCAACGAGCACCGCATTCCCGGGACCCCAGTTCGCAGGTTCCTCCCGCACGGACAGCTTTTCCGTTTTCCAACCCAGGCCTCTTCCCGATCATGCCGATTTCGCCTCGCGCCGATACGGGCGGCAAGCCCGCCACAGCGGCCACCGCGCGGCGGCTGCGGAGTTCGCCGCGCTCCGTACAGCTGCAGGGGTTCCCATTTCCGGGCCGGCCGGATCTCCACCCGAATCCTCCCGCCGCCGCGCGGGTAGTACCCCGGCCTTTCAAGAAGGCCTCTACTTCCGCTCCCATCCGGTTGAGCAGGGGCAGCAGTGCCGTGACCAGGAACTCGAACGGCGGCGCCATGGGATTATGGGTGCCGCCCTCCACAACCACCGTGGAGGGCGCCGGAGCCCGCAGCAGCGCGCACAGGACTGCCTGCAGCAGGAGCGTGGTGCTGCCGGCCGAGCCGATGTCGAAGTGATACTGTCCGCTGCGGATGCTCCCTGGCGCGAATTCCAGTTCGCGGGAACCCAGGGCAGCGCCTTTCACTTCGGCCCCGGCGATCCGGGCGGCAGCCCTGACGCACGCCAGATGCTGGCGCCGCAGGCCCGGTTTCGGCCTCCGGGCCCGCAGATGGACGATGCGGAACGGCTTCTCCAGGCACAACGAAAGGGCCAGGGAAGTCCTCAGCACCTGGCCCCCGCCCTCGCCCCGACTGCCGTCGATGACGATCACGCCGCTTTCCTCCCAATCACCCACGGGGTCGCCGCCTTTACCCGCTGCGCGCTATGCGCCATACCCCCGGGTTTCGCCTTTCACATTTCGATTCTACTTCCGCCTTCCGCCTCCCAATTCCGAGCTCACCCTTCGACCCTCGTTTCTCGCCCCTGTCTTGCCGAGCATCTCTTCCATCGCATCGGCCGCCCGCCGGCAAAGACGGTATCGTTGATGTGCATGTCCACGGTCTTCACCGGTACGCGGGAGTCCAGGTCGCGAGCTTAGTAGCGGCACAGAAACGCGTCTCGCATCTCCGGATCGTGGAGCGGCCCGCCGGAGCGATCCGCCTCCGACCATCCCGCCATCGGAACCAGCACCGCCGTCGAATCCGCGCTGCGGTTGAGCTTTTCGGCAAGCTGGCGGGCAAGCTCTTCGGTCTCCTCGCGGTTCAAGCGCACGGCCGAGCGGAAATCGTAGAAGAAGATCTTGCGCTGCCGGTACTCCTCCGGGATCGAGGACCGGGTGAACTCCAGCACCGCGCAGTCCAGCCCCCCCGGCACCACCAAGCCGCGGCACGACCCGGCCCGGCACAGGCTCCAGCCGCCCGGGACCGATGCCGCGGCAGTAACCGCCCTTGAGCTGATCCGCCAGTTCATGGGTCGCCAGATCCAGGATCCCGTCGAAATAGCCCTCGGCTGCCAGTTCCTCCATGGCCATGCCGCCGGTGCCGTTAGCATGAAAGGCGACCACCTCCAAGCCCTTGTCTTCCAGAAGGGATTTGATGTTCTCGGCAGCCTCGGTGATGAAGCCGAACATGGTCAGCGCGATGCGCCGTTGCACGGCTGGCGGCGACCAGGTGCTGCCCGCCATCCCGCACACCGCGCCGGCTGCCCGGTCCAGGATCCGGCCGGTGATGCTGTTGACGCCCAGCAGATCGGCGACGCTGTGAATCATGGTGATGTCCCGGGTGCCCACGGTGCCGGACATATCCCTGGAAGCCACCGTGGAGACCATGACCTTCGGGACCCCCAGCGGCAGGCCGCGCATGATCCGGGTAGCCAGATACGTCCCGGTTCCGCCGCCCGCCGAGATGAGGCCGCAGATCCGCCCTTTGGAGAACAGCTCCCGAATCAGTCGGTCGGCCCGGGTCAGCATGGCGTCGATAGCCAGATCGCGGCTGCTCATTTTCTCCGGGGACTCGGCGAGGAGCTCGGCATAGAGATCGTAGTCCGCCTGGAAGGGCGAAGGTCCGGCCGTGCCCACGTGGATCGTGAGAGCGGTCATCCCGCGTGATTCGATGCTCTCCTTCAAGAAGAAGTGCTCCGCCCCCTTGGTATCGAAAGTTCCGATCACAACCACCTTGCTCTCCCCGCTCATAATCCCCCTCCCCGGCTCCGTAGATTCAGCCCGAGCGCCGATGACTATAGGCCAAAGCAAGAATCAGGGTCAAAGGAATAGCTGCGAATGGCTTGATCTGGAATCCATTCCGCAGTAGGATTTTGCTGGGGAGTCGCCAATGGTGATTGTCGGCGAACGGACCGACGTGGAAACCATCGCTCTTGGGAACGCCGTTCGAGAAAGCGGCCGACTGAGCAGAACCGATGGCCTTGTCGAGGCCCTGGCCCTCACGGGGTAGGTTTATTCTCGACCGGGCAGCTCTTTCTGTTGAACCTCTGAATCCCCGCCGGTAGATGAGATGCATTTTTTCAGGGCCCATTCCCTCAAAACAGGGATCGCATCCGCGCTCTTCGGGTTGCTCCTCTTAGGCCGGATTCCGGCTGCCGCCGCCTGCGACTTCGCCGGTTGGCGGACTGTTCTCGGCGAAGGTGCCCGTCTGGCAGAGACGCTCGTCACCGCGGCCGACCGCTCCCTGGTTCACACGGCAACCGCCCCCTATCCCGAGGGCGGCGATCCGCCCGATCGTCACCCACGCGGGCAGCGAGTACCGTCTGACGCTGCCGTCCAAGGCCGCTGCTTTCTACGTGGCCGGCATCGAAGCGGTCCTGCAGAACAACAAGCTGGTGGCCCTCTGGTGTTTCCTGGAAGCCGCCCGCCGGAACCCCGCCGAACCGATCTACCTGAACAACCTGGGTTTCGCTCTGCTGCAATACCGGCTGCACGATCTGTCCATTCTGATCCTGGACTGCGCCAAGTCCCTGGCCGCGGATTTCACTTCGCCTTACCTGAACGCAGGCTACGCGCATGCCGGCCGCGGCGATTTCGCCCAGGCGGCGGTGAACTACCTGACCGCCTGGCTGCGCAATCCGGCCGACGGCGACTATCTGCGGCTGCTCACCGATGCGCTTTCAAGATCCCCGGAGCTCAGCGAATACGCCTGGCTCTTTGACTACCTGCTCACGAAGGCCGCCGAGGACAGATCGGCGGCGGTCCGCTCACCGGCCTTCGCCTTCCTGCCCCCCGGTACCGCGCCCTCCGCGGCCTTCGGGGAGGTGGACCGGCTTTTCGATGCCGAGCTTGCAGACCTGGCCAGCCGGCAACTCGCTTTTCACCGGGATACGGTACTCCCCACGCTCCACTCCATCGAGTACGTGCAGTACCCGGCCTGCCTGACGGAAATCAGCATTCATGAGGATGACTGCCAGCGGACCCATCCGGTAAGGGAGTGCGACTGCGTGTACGAACCGCGCAAAGACCAGTGCCGGGTGGTGCGGCAGCAGGGACGGCTGAACGTGACGCTGATGGTTATGGCCTCTGAGTTTTCCCTGGTCTCGGCAGCCCACGGGAGCATGCGGGGTATTCTGGAAGACCACCGGGCCCGGCTGAGTGCTGCAGAGCAGAGCGCTTTTGTGGCGTATCTGGATTTCGATTGGCGCTCGAGAATGACGGCGGCTATGGACGAGGTCGCCGAAAGCCGGCGGTGGCTTTCGGAAGAAAAGGCAGAAGTCCTCGAAACCATGGACTTCTACTGCTCCGACCTCGGCTTTGTCAAATGGGTTTACACCGGCGAAGGGACCCTCTCCATCGAGCCGACCTTTTGTCTCGTGGTCTTCTGTCTCAGCTACGATGTGGTTTCCGGCGAGATGGGCCTTTCGGCCAGCGCGATCTTGACCGGGAAGCTCACCATCGACCCCCTCACCGGCGACATCACCGGCCTTTCCACCGGGCTCGGAGGCACCTACGGCCTGGGCCCCCTGACCGTGGGCGGAGGGGTCATGCTGAAATTCAGCCCCACCCGGGTAGGCGTGGAGCCCAAGCTCTCCATCGGCCCCATCGACCTCGGGTATTTCATGGGCCTGCAGCAGCTTTCCAGCGCCGCTCCGCCCGGTGCCTGAATCCCTCGGCAACAACCCCCTGGCATTTCCGGCCTGCTTGCCGTAAAATGGAAGCTGCCGGAAGCCACCCAAACCCGCCCGGAGGTCCATGCGATGGCCCGTCTCGAAAAAATGTCGGCTGAGGACCAGCGACACCTCCCGACCCTGCCCTGCCCCACCTTCGACTCCGCCCCCTGGGTCGATGGTCCCCCCCTGGCCGAGCGGCGCGTGGCCTTGATCTCCACCGCCGGGCTTCACCGCCAGGGCGACCGCCCCTTTGAGATCGGCGCCCGCGACTATCGCCTCATTCCGGTGGAAACTCCCGCCGCCGACCTGGTCATGAGCCACATTTCCAGCAACTTCGACCGCACCGGATTTCAGCAGGACTGGAACGTGGTTTTCCCGCTGGACCGTCTGCGCGAACTGGCTGCCGAGGGGGTGATCGGCTCGGCGGCCGCCTTCCACTACTCCTTCATGGGCGCCACGGATCCCGCCCAGATGGAGGAAACCGCCCGCCCGCTGGCCGCAATCATGAAAAAGGAGCGGGTCGACGCGGTGCTCCTCGTGCCGGTCTGACCCAACTGCACGCGCGCCGTGGGCGGGCTGGCACACTATCTGGAGGACGAAGGGCTGGCCACCACCCAGATCAGCCTCATCCGGATGCACACCGAGATCATCAAACCGCCGCGGGCGCTTTGGGTGCCTTTTGAACTGGGGCGTCCCATGGGTCCGCCCAACAACCCCGCCTTTCAGCGACGCGTGCTCCTGGCCGCCCTGCAGCTGCTCGAAGCGCCGAGCGGGCCGGTGCTCAGGGATTTCCCCGAAGACGAACCGCCGGGAGAGGAGGGCACCGCTCAGATGGCCTGCCCGGTGGATTTCTCCCGCGACGCGGAAGCCGCCGGAGTGGAGCAAACCCTGGCGGAGTCGTTCACCCGGGAGATGGCACTCCTGAGGCCGTGGCACGATCTGGCCCGGGAAAAACGGGGCCGCACCACCGCCCGGGCATCGGGCCTGGCGCCTGAAGAGGCCGGGGGATATCTCTGCCGTTTTCTGGCGGACACCCAGCGACTCCGAACCCGCGGCCGGAAATCCCGCCCGCCACCATGCTGAAGCTGGCCGCCGAGGACGTCAAGGCCTACTACTTCGAGTCCCTGACCGCCCAGCCGGGACCGACTCCGGACAGCCGGGCGCTGGCCGACTGGTTCTGGGGCGAAACCCGCGCCGGCGAACTCATTGGCCGCTGTGCGGGAAGCCTGTCAACTGAGCGGCGAAAGGGACTTACAGCTCCTGGGCAAACTCCTGCTGGTCCCGCGCAACCAAGTGCACCGCTTCACCGGCCGGAGCTGGCAGGCATCATGATACTTGCCCGAGCGCCTTTGGAGTGCTCGACCGCGGCTGCCCGACCCAGAGAAGTGCCTGTTTCGTTTACCGTGAACTCAAGACAAGGGGACGGAGCGGCGGACTCCGCCCCGAAGAGAGCCGGAACCTATGACGGGGAAGCCTTCACTGTGGGAGCAGGCTGTCCTTCCCTTTAGGGCTCTTGCTCTGCATATGGTGGGCGCCTCCCGGGACCTTGCCCCGATCGTACTGGTCATCGCAGTCTTTCAGCTGGCCGTGCTGCGCCAGCCCTTTCCCCAGCTGCTCGACATGTTGGTCGGGCTCGTCCTGGTCCTGCTGGGGCTGGCCCTGTTCATACTCGGGCCTGGAGATCGGCCTCTTTCCCCTCGGCGAGGCCATGGCGGAAGCGTTCGCCCGCAAGGGAAGCCTCTTCTGGCTGCTCATTTTCGGGTTTCGGACTCGGCTTTTCCACGACCATCGCGGAACCGGCTCTCATCGCGGTGGCGAAGGAGGCTTCCGTGGTGGCCGCCAACGGGAATTTCATCTCCCCAGACCCGGCTTCCATGAAATCCTATGCCCTGGGACTGCGGATCACCGTCGCTTTCTCGGTGGGGGTCGCCATCCTGGTGGGCCTCCTGCGCATCCTCAAAGGCTGGCCGGTTCACTACCTGATCATCGGCGGCTACGTGGCCGTCATGATCATGACGGCCTTTGCACCGGAGGCGATCGTGGGGATCGCCTACGATTCCGGGGGCGTAACCACCTCCACCGTCACCGTGCCGCTGGTGACGGCCCTGGGCGTGGGGCTGGCCTCCACCATCCGCGGGCGCAATCCGCTGGTCGATGGCTTCGGACTCATTGCGTTTGCCTCCCTTCTGCCCATGGTGTTCGTCATGGCCTACGGCATGGTACTGTTTCACTGAGGTCGGAGAGCGGAATGGAACTGCTCGCCAAATTTCTCGACACACTCGCCTCGACGGTCAAGGATGTTTTTCCGGTCATGGCCCTGCTGGTGTTTTTCCAGCTCGTGGTGTTGCGCCGCGCCATTCCGAACTGGAAGCGCGTGACCATCGGCTTCGGGTTCGTTCTGCTCGGGTTGGCCTTTTTCCTGGACGGGCTTGGAGACCGCCCTGTTTCCCATCGGCCGGATCATGGCAAGACAGCTGTCGGCCCCTGAATTCGTTTTCGGCTCCGGCAGCGCCCCGGCCGAGGCAGCCTGGTATGCCTACGGCTGGGTGTACGTCTTCGGCGCCCTGATCGGGTTTGCCACGACCATCGCGGAGCCGGCGCTGATCGCCGTGAGCTTCAAAGCCCAGGAGGTCTCGCGCGGCGGCCTGAACCAGTGGGGCTTGCGGCTGGCCGTTGCGATCGGGGTCGCCATCGGCATCGGGGTCGGGACTTTCCGCATCGTGACCGGCACGCCGCTCTATTTCTACATCATCGCGGGATACGTGATCGTGGTGATCCAGACCGTATTTGCACCGCGGGAGATCATTCCACTGGCTTACGATTCTGGAGGCGTGACCACCTCGACAGTGACCGTCCCGCTGGTGGCGGCTTTGGGCCTGGGGCTTTCCGAGACGGTTCCCGGGCGTGATCCCGCGCTGGACGGATTTGGACTGATCGCCTTTGCCAGCGTCTTCCCCATCATGACCGTGATGGGGTACGCTCAGCTCGCACAATGGCGGGCGCACCGCAGTCTGAGGGCTGCCAGGGGGGAATGAGATGAATTTCAAGTTGATCATCGCAATGGTGAAAACCAAGGTGACCGACCAGATCGTCGAAGCCGCCAAGGCTGCCGGCGGTTCCGGCGCCACCATCATCCCGGCCCGCGGGACGGGCATCCACGAGGCCAAGACCTTCTTCGGCCTGACCCTGGAGACGCAGACCGACGTGGTCCTTTTCCTGCTGGAGGAGAAAGTCGTGGAACCGGTATTGAAGGCCATCTACGAAGCCGGCCGTCTCAAGGAGCCGGGCACCGGCATCGCCTTCGTGCTGGACGTGGAACGTGCAGTGGGTCTGGAAAGCCAGATCGAACACTTCAAACGCAAAACAGAGAACGGCTGAAGGAGGAACGTACGCCGTGTTTCACCATCTGCCGGGCCCGATCGCCGGGAGCGTCACGCTCCTGCTCTACGCTGCCAACACCGTTTTCTGGTCCGTTCCCCTTTTCCTGGTGGCGCTGCTGAAGCTGGCCTTCCCCGTCCATTCCTGGCGCAGGCTCTGCAGCTCCCTGCTGGACGTCCTCGCTGCCCAATGGGTAGAGATCAACAACTGGACCATGCAGCTCACCCGCCGGATCCAATGGGACATCCGCGGGCTCGAAGGCCTGCAGCGGAACCAGTGGTACCTGGTCTTGTCGAATCATCAGTCCTGGAGCGATGTCCTGGTGCTGCAGAAGATCTTTCACCGCCGGATCCCGTTTCTCAAGTTCTTCATCAAAAAGGAATTGATCTGGGTCCCGCTGCTGGGACTGGCCTGGTGGGCCCTGGACATGCCGTTCATGAAACGCTATTCGCGGGCATTTCTCGAAAAGCACCCGCACCTGGCGGGCAGGGACGTCGAGATCACCCGCCAGGCCTGCGAAAAATTCAAGCACATGCCGGTGGCCATCATGAACTTCGTGGAGGGGACGCGTTTTTCCCCGTCCAAGCGCCGCAGGCAGCAGTCCCCCTACGCGGCCCTGCTCCGCCCCAGGGCCGGCGGGATCGCTTTCGTGCTGGCCGTCATGGGCGAACAGCTGCACCGCATACTGGACGTCACCATCGTGTACCCAAAGGGACCCGTCGGCTTCTGGGCCTTTGTCTGCGGCCGGATCAGAGAAATCAAAGTGCGTATCAGGTCTCTGCCGATCGACACGGCCCTGCTGGGAGACTACACCGGCGATAAGCAGTTCCGGGAGCGTTTCCAGCAGTGGCTGAACGCTCTCTGGGCGGAAAAGGACGAGCTCATCGCGGACCTGACCGGTTGATCACCCCCGTGGCGAAGCCATTCCTTCCCTCCGCTGACACGACTCTCCTCATTCATGCCCTCTCCGCACTCGGCCGTCGGACGGGGCCTTGCGACGGCCTCTCTCCAGCGGCGGCAGGCACCCGTCGCCCGCATCAGATTTGCAGTCGGATCTTTTTTCGGCCCGACTGCAGGTCTTGGTTACCTGGGAAACCCGTTTATACTACAATGTGGCAGACAAGGGATGGCTCTCTGTCGTATGCTGCATCCAATTTGACGGGCGCCGGGCGAGCACTCTCCCGGGGACCGGGAAGACGGACCGTCCGCTCGTCCGGATTCCAGAATTCCACTTGACCCAAGTCAAGGTCAAATCCGTCCGTATCTGAAAAAGTGACATCGAACCCGGAGACCGTGAAATCTCCCGGGCAACCGAAGCGACCACGAAAGTCGGCAGCCACTCTTGACAAGGAGCGCAGCAGGCCATGAAACACACTGGGGCCGAACAAGCGGTGGGCGGTTTCAGCGAAAATCACGGCAAGGACGAGAAACCGATTCAACCATCGCCGAACTTCCAGGCATTCAGCAGGCAAGTCGAGGAACACTGCGGTGAAAACCCGGGCCTCTGTTTCCACTGCAGATCCTGTGCCGGCGGGTGTCCGTTTGTTGCCGCCATGGATTACCCGCCCCATCACGTGATCCGGCTGGTGCAGCTGGGTCTTCGAGAGGAGGCGCTCGCCTGCTCGACCATCTGGATCTGTGTGAGCTGCAACACCTGCTCCATTCAGTGCCCGATGGCCATCGACATCCCGGCGATCATGAAGACCCTCGGCCAGATGGCGCTGGAAGCGAAAACGGAAATCGCGGAACCGGCAATTCTGAATTTTCACCGCGAGGTGCTGAACTCCATCCAGCGATACGGGCGGACGCACAAGCTGGAGATCATGCTGCGCCACAAGCTTCGTTCCCGCCGTTTTTTCGAGGATATGGACATCGGCCTCAAGATGCTCGCCAAGCGTAAGCTCGACCTCATGCCGTCACGGGTGAAAAATGTCGCTGAGCTGAAACGGGTTTTCGTCAAGCCCGAGGGAGGATCGTCGCGATGAACGGGACTGGGGCCATGGAGCTTTCCTATTTCCCGGGCTGCTCCATGGCCACGTCGGCCAGGGAAAGCAACGCCTCCCTGATCAGCGTGTGCGACCGGCTCGGCCTTAAGCTGATCGAACTGGAGGACTGGAACTGCTGCGGCTCGACCGCCGCAACCAGCCTGGCCCCGGAAGTCGCGCTGGATCTGGCCTGCAGGAACCTGTCGCTGGCCCCCGCAAACAGGCCGCTCATGGTCATGTGCCCGAGCTGCCACATTCGCCTGCTGGCCGCCCACCAGCGCTTAAAAGAGGAACCGGACCTGCGCGAGCGGCAGGAGCGCCGCTGGGGGCGAGGCGTCGATCCTGAGTTGAAGATCATCCACTTCCTCGATTTTCTGTCCTCGCCCGGCATGCTCAACGCCCGCAACGGGGGGCCCCGTCCGCTCAACGGGCTCCGCTTCGCCCCCTACTATGGATGCATGCTGGCGCGCCCGCCGGCGCTCCGCAAAGAGAGAAGCTATTATGGCTCACTGGAGAAAATCCTAGGCCGTCTGGATGCCAGTCCCCTGCGCTGGCGCTCCGCGGCGCAGTGCTGCGGCACTTTCCTGGCCGCTGCCCGGCCTGACATCGCCGGGCCGCTGGTCAACCGGATCATGGAGGATGCCGCCGGCGTGGGCGCCGAATGCATTGTCACCGCCTGCGCCATGTGTCAGCTCAACCTGGAGATCCGCTGCACCGCCGATGTGAAGATCCCCATCCTTCACCTTTCTGAGGTCATGGCCCTGGCCCATGGAGAGACCGGCTGCGAAGCGTGGTTCCGGCGCCATCTCATCGACCCGCGGCCCGCGCTGAAAAAAAGAGGGCTAATGGGACGCTAGCTGCAGGCCTGCCGCCGGCAGATCCCCTTTCAGCTCAAAAAAATATTATTTTATATTTTATTCTTGACATATCCCCTCCCTGCGGCCAGACTCTCTCCATAAGGTCCCGGCCAAAATCGAAAGACGCGCCGTCCCCATCGTGCCATGGCTAAATCTTCTCTCAGCGAGAAAGCCTACCTCCAGATCCGGCAATGGATCATCCAATATGATCTCAAGCCTGGCAGCCACCTGAAAGTGGGCGATCTGGTCCGGGCGCTGCAAATGAGCCAGACGCCGGTGCGCGAGGCGTTGAGCATGCTCGAGCAGGAGCACCTGATCGAGCGTCACGCCAACCGGGGTTTTCGGGTGCGGGCCATGAACCTGCAGGAGGTGGAAGACCTCTACGATCTGCGGATCGCCCTGGAGGTCCTGGCGGCCCGGCAGGCCGCAAAACGAATGGGAAAGACGGATCAAGACCGGCTGGCGGCCATCCTGGACGAGGTCGGGCGGCTCCTCAGCACCGACAACAAGCGGCGCATCCTGCAGCTGGAACAGGACTACCACGTGATCATTCTGGAGGGCAGCGGAAACAGTGCGCTGGCGGAGATGGGCCGGGCCATCCTGGACCGTATCTGGATCATCCAGAACATCAACCTGCTCACGACCGGTCATCTCTCCGAGGCTCACCCGCAGCATCTGGAGATCTGTGCGGCCCTAGCCGGCGGCGATTCCCAGAAGGCGGCGAACTTGATGCGGAAACATGTCACCGGCGCCAAGGAGTTTGTCCTTTCGCGCCTGAGGAGCAGCGACGACGTTCTGTTCAAACTGATGCTCGGATTCCCGTCGTCAGACCGGGAAACCGTGCCAAACGGGGTCAAAGAACAGACCCAGCAGGCCCGCAGGCCGGCCGGCAGAGTGAAACCCCAGTCCAAGGAGCAGAGACCATGACCTGGCAGATCGACCTCTCCGGCCAGAGCGGCATCGTCACCGGCGCAGCCAGCGGGATCGGCAGGGCAGCCGCGCTCCACCTGGCAGGCATGGGCGCCGCGCTGGCGCTGGTGGACATCAACTCCGAGGGCCTGGAAAGCACCGCGGCGGAGATCAGAACCGCCGGTGGACCGGCTGCGGTCTGCCTGCCGGCCGACGCGGCCGACGGGCCCCAGGTGCGGACGGCCGTAAGCAAGAGCCTGGAGACCCTTAAGGGGTTGGATTTCCTGGTCAATGCCCACGGCATTCTGCGGCGAACCCCGTTCCTGGAAATCCGAGACGCCGAGTGGGACCTGATGATGGGGGTCAACCTGAACGGCTGCTTCCGATTCTGCCGAGCGGTGCTGCCGCACATGCGGGAGGTCCGGCGCGGGGTGATCGTCAATGTGGCCTCGCTGGCCGGCCGCAGCTGCAGCCTGCTGGGGGGCGCCCATTACACCACCGTCAAGCACGGCCTGGTGGGGCTTTCCCGTCACCTGGCCCGGGAGTTCGCACCCTTCGGCATCCGGGTGAACGCCTTCTGCCCCGGAGGCACCCTGACGCCGATGGTGGTCAACGCCACCCCGCCGGAGGAGCTGGAACGGGTTGCAGCGGCCATACCCCGCGGCCGGCTGGCCAGCCCCGAGGAGCAGGCCTGGGTGATCGGTTTCCTGCTCAGTGATGCCGCCGTGAACATCACCGGAGCCTGCATCGACTCCAACGGCGGTTCTCTCATGGTTTGAAAGAGACAGCGAAGGAGGTTGACATGTCCGAGGAGGCCAAGACCCTGACCCAGATCTACCGGACCATGGTTACCGTTCGGCAGTTCGAGACCATGGCCGGGGAATACTTCGCCGCCGGCCAGATACCCGGTTTCATCCATCTTTCCATCGGGCAGGAAGCCTCGAGCGTGGGCGTCTGCTCCTGCCTGCGGCCCGACGACTACGTGTCCTCCACCCACCGCGGACACGGTCACATGATCGGCAAGGGCGCAGATCTCAAGCGCATGGCGGCCGAGCTTTTCGGCAAGGCCACCGGGTACTGCAAGGGCAAGGGCGGCTCCATGCACATCGCGGATTTTTCCATCGGCATCCTGGGCTGCAACGGCGTCGTGGCCGGCGGCCTGCCGCTGATCGCCGGCGCCGGGCTGTCCATCAAGCTGCGCAAGACCGACCAGGTGGCCGTGGTCTTCTTCGGCGACGGCGCCTCCAACCGCGGTCCGGTGCACGAGGCCATGAACATGGCCGCCATCTGGTCCCTGCCCGTCATCTTCGTGGTGGAAAACAACCAGTACGCCTCCACCACCCCGCAGACCTACTCCTGCGCCATCGGCGACATCTGCACCCGGGCGGCCGGCTACGGCATGCCGGGAGTGGCGGTGGACGGCAACGACGTGCTGGCCGTGCGGGCGGCAACCCGGGAAGCGGTTGCGCGGGCCCGCGCCGGCCAGGGCCCCTCTTTCCTCGAGAACAAAACCTACCGCGTGCGCGGCCATTTCGAGGGCGACCCCCAGAAGTACCGCGATCAGGCCGAAGTCCTCACCTGGCAGGAGAAGAGCGATCCCATCGCCCGCTTCGAAACCCTGCTGCGCAAGAGAAAAATGCTCAGCAAGAAAGCTTCCAAGAAAATCTGGGACGAGGTCAAGGCCGATCTGGACGCGGCGGTCGAATTCGCCAAGCAGAGCCCTTTTCCCAAGCCCGAAGAGGCTCTGGACGATCTCTTCGTAAACCCGTAGCAGGAGGTCACCCGGCATGTCCGAAAGAATCCTGAGCGCATCCGCGGCCCTGGCAGAAGCCCTCCACGAGGAGATGAGCAGGGACGAGACCATTTTCATCCTGGGCGAGGACCTGACCGCCCATGCAGGCATCTTCGGGCAGTTCAAGGGGATTCCCGAAGCCTTTCCCGGGCGCATCCTGGATACCCCCATCAGCGAGACCTGCATCGCCGGCTGCGGGGTCGGCGCAGCCCTGACCGGCATGCGCCCCATTGTGGATTTCCATTTCTCCGACTTCGTGACCTGCGGCATGGACGAGTTGTGCAACCAGGCGGCCAAGATCCGCTACATGTTCGGCGGCCAGGTGAAGCTGCCGATGGTGGTCTGGTGTCCCGACGGCGCCGGGCTGCGCGCGGCCGCGCAGCACAGCCAGTCGCTGGAGGCCTGGTTCGTGCACACCCCCGGCCTCAAGGTGGTGGTGCCCTCGGAACCCGCCGACGTCAAGGGGTTGATCAAGGCCGCCATCCGCGACGACGACCCGGTGATGTTTTTCCAGCACAAGAGGCTTTTCGCGCGCGAGGGGCCCGTGCCGGCCGACCCGGAGTTCATCATTCCCCTGGGGCAGGCGGCCGTCAAACGGGAAGGCCGGGACCTGAGCCTGCTGACCTACGGTTCCGGCTTCTTCACCTGCATGGAGGCGGCCGAGGCGCTCGCCACGGAGGGCATCGAGGCCGAAGTGCTCGACCTGCGCACCCTGAAGCCGCTGGACATGCCCTGCGTGGCGGAATCGATCCGGAAGACCAACCGGGCCGTCATCGTGCACGAGGCCTGTCTGACCGGCGGCTTCGGCGCGGAGCTGGCGGCCCGTATCCAGGCAGAGCTTTTCGACCATCTGGACGCCCCGATCCTGCGGGTGGCGGCCAAGGACGTCCCCATTCCTTTCTCCCCGCTGCTGGAGGACTTTGTCCTGCCCAAGCCGGCCGACGTCATCCAGGCAGCCAAAACCGTCTGCTACCGATGAGCAAGGGAGGCCCCGATGGCGATTGAGATTCAAGTTCCCAAACTGGGCCTGACGATGGAGGAGGCCACTCTGGTGGCTTGGAAGTTCGCCCCCGGCGCAAGGGTCCGCAAGGACGAAATCGTGCTGGTGCTGGAGACCGATAAGGTCAGCTTCGAGATGCCTTCCCCGGGCGACGGCCTGCTGCACCCGCTGGCAGCGCCGGGAGCCACCCTCGTGGTCAGCCAGGTGGTGGGCTATCTGGCGGCCGACGAGGCGGAACTCGGCCGGCTGGCAGCCGATCATCCCGCCCCGGAAACGGCTGCCGTGCCGGCCCCCGCCCCGGAGCCGGCTGCGGCACCCACTGCCGAGGCGGTCGCGGCGCCGGGGCCCCAAGGCCGTTTCAAGGCCTCGCCCGTGGCCCGGGCCATGGCCAGGGAACACGGCCTGGACCTCAGCCGAATGACGGGCTCCGGACCGCAGGGCCGCGTCATCAAGCGCGACGTTCTCAAGGCGCTGGAAACCGGCGGGCCGCCCGAGCCCGCGCGGGCGGGCGCGACCGTGCCCGAGGCCGCCGCGCTGCTGAGCGCCGCCGAGGAGATTCCGATCGCGGGAATCCGCAAGGTGATTTTCCGCAACATGCACCTGAGCCTGGCGACCCAGGCCCAGCTCACGCTGCACACCGAGGCTTGCGCCGCCGGGATGGTCGACCTGCGCAGCCGGCTCAACACGGCCGGCGGCGCCAAAATCTCCTTCAACGCCATCCTGGTCAAGATCATTGCCCAGAGCCTGAAGCAGCACCCACGGATCAATGCCGGCGTGGAGGGCGAGACCATCAAGGTCTGGCGTCAGATCCATGTGGGGGTGGCCATGGATCTGGGGCGCGGTCTGATCGTGCCGAAGGTGCGTTTTGCCGACCACAAGTCCATTCGGGAGATCTCGGCCGAACTGGAACGGTTGATCGAGGGCGCCAAGACCAACACTCTTTCGCCGGACGACCTGGCGCTGGGCACCTTCACCCTGACCAACCTGGGAGCCTGGGACATCGACGATTTCACGCCGATCATCAACCATCCGGAAAGCGCCATTCTCGGGGTCGGCCGCATTGTGCCAAAACCCGTAGCCAAGGACAACCAGGTGCTGGTGGAGCCGCGCCTCGCTCTCTCACTCACCATCGACCACCGGGTTATCGACGGCGCCCCGGGAGCGGCCTTTCTCAAGACCGTCAAGGACATGATCGAAGATCCGCTGTTGATGCTGTAGCCCTCACGACCGACTCGTGATGCTGAGGAACCCATGTCTGACTCTTTCGACCTGTTGATCCTGGGCGGCGGACCGGGCGGCGTGGCAGCCGCCGTCCGCGGGGTCCAGCTGGGCGCCCGAGTGGGTCTGATCGAAAGCACCCACTGGGGCGGACTCTGCCTGAACCGCGCCTGCATCCCCACCAAACTGCTGACCACCACCTTCGCGCGCCTCAGAACAGCGCAGTCCGCCTCCAAAATGGGTTTCCGCCCGACGCAAGCCGAGATCGACCCGGCGGTTGTGTTTCAGCTCAAGCAGGAGCTGGTGGACTACTTCGCGATGGGGACGCGCGGCCTGGTCCAGGGCAAGGGCGTCGTGCTTATCGAGGGCCGCGGACGGCTCACCGGCCGCGGGCGGATCTCGGTCGGCAAGGACACCTACGAGGCCCGCAGCATCATTGTGGCCGCCGGCGCAGACTGGGTGCGGCCCTCTTTTCCCGGGGCCGAACTGGAGGGGGTGATCCATTCCAGCCGCTTTCTGGAGGAGGCTCAGATTCCCGCCCGCACCCTCCTGCTGGGAGCCGGGCCGTGGGCGCTCGAGCTGGCCCAGTTCCTTGCGGCCTGCGGCGGCCAGGTGGTGGCAGCAGAGAGCGGGTCCCACATCCTGCCCGATTTCGACCAGGAGATCAGCCAGCGCCTGCGGGGCATCCTCAAAGCCGACCTGACCATTCTCAACAGCTGCCGGGTGGTTTCCCTGGAGCAAGGGAACGACGGCCTCGCCGCCCGGCTGTCCATCAAAGGGCAGGAAGAAACGCGGCCGTTCGACCGGGTGATTTTCTTTGATCGGGCGCCGGCGCTCGGCGACCTGGGGCTTGAAACACTCGGGTTGGCCAACCTGGAGGTGGACGAACTCCTGGCCACCAAAACCCCGGGTATCTGGGCCGTCGGCGATGTGACCGGACAGGGGCCGTTTCTCTCCCATCGCTCTTCCGCCCTTGGCATTGTCGCCGCGGAAAACGCCCTGGGGGCGAAACGAACCGTCAACCTGCAGGCGGTGCCGCGGGTGGCCTACACCCACCCCCAGGCGGCCTCCGTGGGGCTGACCGAGGAGCAGGCCGAAGCGGCCGGTTACGAGGTGGTCACCGGCGCCGCCAGCCTGGGGGTAAGCCCCATGGCCATGATTCAAGACGCCAGCAACGGGGTCGTCAAGGTGGTCGGGGAAAGCCGTTACGGGGAACTGCTGGGGGTCCACCTCCTGGCGCCCTTTGCCACGGAAATCATCGGCGCGGCCGCGCTGGCCATCCAGCTGGAAGCTACCCTGGAAGACCTGGCGCGCTCGATACTGCCGCATCCGACCATTTCGGAGTCTTTGGCAGACGCCGCGCGGGACGCCCTCGGCTGGGCGATCTACGCGCCCAACTGAAAACAGGAGAGGTGATGAAATCAAAGGCGATGGTCGTGGTCGAGCCCAACCGGCTGGAACTGCAGGAATTTCAGGTAACCCCGCCCGCCGCGGATCAGGTTCTGATCAAGACCCTGGTGACTTCCGTGTGCAGCAGCGACATCAAGTTCCTGCACGGCTCTTTCGCGGCGGTCAAGTATCCGCTCATCATGGGCCACGAGATCTCCGGCCAGGTGGTCGAGGTGGGGAGCCAGGCGGCCGACTGGTACGATCTTCAACCCGGCGACAGGGTCACGGTCGAACCCTACATCCCCTGCGGGCGCTGCGAGGATTCCCGCAGCGAGCACTTCTATCACCATTGCCCGCACGGCGGGATCTATGGGCTGAACCTGGCCTGCGACAGACCGCCTCATCTGTTCGGCGGCTACAGCGAGTATCTCTACCTGCTGCCCGGAACGCTGGTCCACAAACTCGGGCCGGGCGTGGATCCCATGGCGGCCAGTCTCTCCTCGGTCGTGGGTAACGGCGTGCGCTGGGTCAAGACCCTGGGCCGGATCACCTTCGGGGAGTCGGTGGTGATCAGCGGGCCCGGGTCGCAGGGATTGAGTGCGCTGGCATCGGCCAAGACGGCCGGCGCGGAACCCCTCGTCGTCCTGGGCCTCAGCCGCGACACGGCGCGCTTGGAACTGGCCAAGGAGTTCGGGGCCGATTACGTCTTTGACGTGGAGCAGCAGGACCCCCGTGAGGCGGTCGCCCGCCTCCTGCCGCAGGGCGCCGACGCGGTCATCGAGACATCGGGTACGACCGAGGGAATCCGGGCGGCCGTGGACATGGTCCGCCGCGGAGGCCGGGTGATCAGCATCGGTCTTTCGGGAGGCGTCGAAACCCCCATCCGCTTCGACGACCTGGTCTGGCGCAGCATCAGCATCATCTGCGGCCTGGGCCAGGCCGGCAATGTCAAGGACGCCATGCGGCTCATCGGCTCCGGACGCTTCGCGTTCCACAAGATCAACAACTTCCGCTTCCGCCTGGAAGATGCGGGCCAGGCGCTGGCGGCTACCGAGAATCCCCCTGCCGGGTTTATCAAGGCGGCCCTGGTTTTCGACTGATTGCGCTGCCGGCGGAAGGAGAACGGAATGCACCCCTTGATCATCACCGCTGCGATCACCGGCGGCGCCAATGTGCCGTCCATGAGCCCCCACCTGCCGCTCACGGCGGAGGAAATCGCCGACAGTGCCGTGGCCGCTGCCGAGGCCGGGGCGGCCATCGTCCACCTGCACGCCCGGATGCCGGGAACCGGTCAGCCGACCAATGACGGGGACTGCTTCGCTCCCATCCTGGCCGCCGTCAAGAAGCGCAGCGATGCGGTGATTTCCATCACCACCCCGGGCATGCCCGACGTGCCGGTGGCACAGCGCATGGGCAACATCGCCCGCTTTCGGCCGGAAATGGCGGCCTTTGTGCCCGGCTCCAGCAATTACTCCTTTCACGACCGCTTGGCGTTCATCAGCAGCTATCGCCATGCGTGGGAAAAGACCTTTTTAGAGGCCTCCCGGGATTTCATCTACAAGAACAGTTTTGCCGACTGCGAGTATGTCTGCGGTCTCCTGCAGGAGCACCAGGTGCGGGCCGAAGTGGAGATCTTCGGCCTCTCCCATCTCTACAACCTGGCTTACCTGGTAGAGCGGGGGCTCATTTCCCCGCCCCTGCACGTGGAGTTCGTGATGGGACTGCTGGGCGCGCTGCGGCCCGAAGCCGAGGATCTGGTTTTCCTGAAAAGCAAGGCCGAGAAGCTTTTCGGGACCGAGAACTTCACCTGGTCGGTTTCGGGCATGGTGGGCCGCGGAACCTTTGAACTCATGCCGTTGGCCATCCAGCTGGGCGGGCACATCCGGGTCGGCCTCGAGGACAACATCCACCTCCGCAGCGAGGTCCTGGCAACCTCCAACGCCCAGATCGTAGAGCGGCATGTGCGCCTGGCCTCCGACATAGGCCGGGAGGTGGCCCGACCGGCCGATGCGCGGCGGCTCTTGAAACTGAAGGGGGCCGCGAGCACCGGGTTTTGAGAGAACCATCGCTGGGAGGCAACGCACGGCCTTGCCAAACGCCGCAAGCCCGCCGCTTTCGGGCTTGCGGCGGGAACCGGCCCGGCCGCGCGAAGACGGGCAACCCTAACCGCGGAAACCCGGGGCAGGCTTCCGGGTCCGCCATCCAAAAAGGAGGATGAATACATGAAAAGGAAATGGATGTTCTCACTCGGGCTGGTTGCTTTGGCGCTGGCCCTGGGCGCCAACAGCGCTCTTGCGGCGGACGTGGTGAAGTGGAAGGGCGAGAGCTGCTTCGGCATCGCCTCGCCGCTGGGCAAGCACACGATCGTCCTGTGGAAGCAGTTCGTGGAGGAAATGAGCGGCGGCCGGATGAAGATCACCCTGCATGATGCCGGCGAAATCGTACCGCCGACCAAAATCTACGACGCGGTGCGCGACGGCCTGCTGGACTTCGGCCTGAACACCCCGGCCTGGCAAAAAGGCAAGTATCCGGCCGGCGATCTGTTCTACACGCTGCCGGCCGGCATCCTGGAGTTCAACGACCTGATCGTCTGGCTCTACGGCGGCGGCGGCAAGGTGCTGGAGCAGGAGATGTACGGCGACGAGCTCATCGTTTTTCCCCTCGGCCTGACCCCGCCGGAGGAGATCTGGTCCAAGCGGCCCATCAAGACCCTGGAAGACATCAAGGGGCTCAAGATCCGGGCGGCCGGTTTGAGCATGGATCTGTGGGAGAAACTCGGCGCTTCGGTCGTTCTGCTGCCCGGCGGCGAGGTCCTGCCGGCCCTGCAGCGGGGGCTCATCGACGCCACCGAAATGCTCGAGGCCTCCTACGACTACACCCTGGGGCTGCACGAGGTCTGCAAGTACCGCTTCGGCCCGCCGGTGCACATGTCCAACAACATCTTTCAGCTGCTGATCAAGACCAAGTCCTGGAAGGAACTGCCGGATGACCTGAAGCACATCGTGGAAAAAGCCGCCATGGCCGCCACCTTCCAGGGGTATGCCACCTTCTGGCAGGACACCATCGAGTTCAACAAGAAGATCGAGCAGTACGGCACCATCACCACCAAGCTCAGCAAGGAGGATCAGGCGCGGGCCCGGGAACTGGGCTACCAGATCCTGAACGAGAAGTCCGCCACCGATCCCTACTTCAAGAAGGTGTGGGAATCCCAGAAAGCCTTTATCGAGAAGTTCAGGCCCTATTACGACCTGACGAAATTCGATTGATGCGTTGCGACTTCACCTCCCATCGCCGCCGGCCGGTGCTCCGCCTGGTGGGGCTCCGGCCGGCGCTCAGGGGATCGACATGAGATTCATCAGGTTCGTCGATCGACTCAGCCTGTGGACCGGGAACCTGGCCGCCTGGCTGGTGCTCCCGCTGCTGGTGGTCGTCATCCACGAGGTGGCCCTGCGCCACCTGTTCAACGCCCCCACCGCCTGGGGCTACGACACCTCCTGGATGATCTTCAGCGCCCAGTTCCTGATCGGCGGCGCCTTCACCCTGCTGCGCAAGGGCCACATCCGCATCGACATCGTCTACAACGTGTTCTCCGGAGCGCAAGAGGCTCGTATTTGACACCGTCGTGTACCTGGTGGTCTGGCTGTTTCCGATGGTGCTGCTCACCTGGGCCGGCGTCCAATTCGCCCTCGATGCCTGGGTGTCGGATGAGACGCTTGTCCACCACCAACTGGTTTTTCCCCTCCGGGCCCAGCAAGAGCCTCATTCCCATCGGCTTCTTCCTGCTCGCGCTGCAGTGCCTGGCCGAAATCCTGCGCAATATCTCCGCTCTGAAGAAAGGGGAGAAACCATGATCCCCGAACAGCTTGCCGCCGTAATGATGATGGCGATCCTGCTGATCATGGTGATCGGCGGGGTGCACCTGGCTTTTTCGTTGATGTTCCTGGCGGTGGTCGTCGGGCTGCTCTACCAGGGGACCATGTTCTTTCCCCATGTCCATGCTCCAGGTGTTCGGGACCATGGAAAGCGAGGAGCTGATCGCGGTCCCCCTCTTTGTTTTCATGGGCACCTTGCTCGAAAAGACCGACGTCACCGAAGGCGTCTACCAGAGCCTCTACGAGGTGTTCGGCCCCGTCCGGGGGGGGCTGGCCGTCGCCACCATCATCACCTGCACGGTCTTCGCCGCCTGCACCGGGGTCATCGCCGCCACCGTGACCACCATGACGCTGGTGGCCGTTCCCTCCATGATCAAGCGAGGCTACAACAAGGGGCTGGCGACCGGGGTGGTGTGCGCCGGCGGCAGCCTGGGGATTCTCATCCCGCCGAGCGTGATGCTGGTCATGTACGGTCCGATGGCCAACCTCTCGGTGGCCCAGCTTTTTGCGGGCGCCCTCTTCCCCGGCCTGCTGCTGGCCGGTCTCTACCTGGCCTATATCGGGATCGGCTGCTGGCTGAATCCCTCCCTGGCACCCGCCATCGAAAAACATGAAATGCCCCGGCGCGGGCGCCAAGTTCTGGACCAAGGCGGCGCTGCAGATGCTGCCCACCTTATTCCTGATCGTGGCGGTGCTGGGTTCGATCATCGCCGGCATCGCCTCGCCGACCGAGGCTTCCGGGGTGGGGGCGTTGTGCGCCCTGCTGCTGGCGGCCGCCTACCGCAAGCTGAATCTGAAAAGCCTCGGCGATGCGGCGCGCACGACCCTCATCGTGACCGCGATGGTCTTTTTCATTATCATCGGGGCCGGCGTCTTCAACGCGGTGTTCCTGTTCCTGGGCGGCGGGGAGCTGATCAAGGAAATGCTGATGGCCCTTCCCTTCGGGAAGTGGTTCGTCCTCGCGGTGATGATGTTCACCCTCTTCGTGGGCGGGTTTTTCATCTCCTGGCAGGGCCTGCTCTACATCGTGGTGCCGATCTTCCTGCCGGTGGTGGCCGCCCTGGGATTCAATCAGCTGTGGTTCGGGCTGCTGGTCTGCGTCAACCTGCAGATGTCCTTTCTGACCCCGCCCTTTGCCTATTCCATCTTCTTTGTCAAAGGCGCTGCACCGCCCGAGGTGAGCACCTGGGACATCTACCGGGGGGTCATGCCCTTCGTGATCCTGCAGATCGTCGGCGTGGCCATCTGCGTATTTTTTCCCGAGATCATTCTCTGGCTGCCCAGGGTGACCCTGGGCGGTGCCGGCTGATGAAAACATGAAAGATGGTCGTGAATTGGATCCTCTGCTAAGGCTGGCAATGGAAGGCATGGGAGTAGCAGTAACTATTATCGACACAAAAGGAACACTTCTTTACTACAACCAGCAAGCGGCCAAGATTCTGGACCGTAGACCGGAATACCTCGGCAAGGACGTCCATTCGCATCATCGCAAGACTGCCTCCAACCAGAGACTTGACCTGATGCTGCAGAAGTTCCAAGCAGGAAGAACGGAGCCTTTCCACTACGAAGCCAAACCTTATGGGAAAACCATTCTCGTGACGCTTTCCCCCATCTTGAACAATAACGAGTTTATCGGTTGTACCCAATGTGTGCAGCAAAAAGACAGCATTGCAGCTGAACAAACGCCAGCTTGATTGTCCGGTTGATCTACTCTGTAGGCTGAGAAATCCCGGCTGCTGACAAGAGTCACGAGCTGACGCAATCACCTCTTTTTCGGTCAAAGTCCCCACGCTTGCTTGCCAAGATGGATCTTCAGATTTCTTATCCAGCAAATACCTCTGTGCATAATCAACGAGATGACATTTCTTGGGGAAAAGATCACAGCCCAAAGGGCTTACGAAGTTGGTTTGATCAATAAGGTGGTCGACGAGAAAGATCTCATGGCTGAGGCTGCAAGGACAGCGGCCAAGATCGCTGAGCTGTCGCCGTGGGCAATCCAGCTCAACAAGAAAGCAAAAATCAAAGCATCATCCCTCAGCAAAGAGACTTTCGATGAAGAGCAACAGCGGCGAATTCTCGCGCGTCAAGCCGACGATTTCAAGGAAGCGGTTGAAGCCTTTGCAGAAAAAAGAAAGCCTGTTTTTGGGTAGATGAGGATTCAGTGATTCGGGAGGTTAACAAAAAAAGTCGACGGCAAACGTTCTTGAGTATAATCATTCTATCCGTTCTCACGGTTATCGGAGTAAGTGTATACCTCACCCAATTCCAATATAACCCTGCGATCCTGCAAAAAGATGCTTTCTGGCCGGAGCCAAACAAAGACAAACCGTCTTCCCAATTGGTTCCAAACGCATCCCTTGTTCCTTTGCCTGAAGGTATACAGCCCCTCACTGGCGGCGGAGATTATTTGATGCCGGCAACCTTTCCGATAAAATCAACGGTAAAGCGGAATTGTACTTGTCCGCCGGTTTTGCCCGGTTGGTCAGTCAGCGCTTTAGGGATGAACGTGCAGCCGATCTGTGGATGGAAGTTTTTATTTATGACATGGGCAACAATCAAAATGCTTTCTCAGTGTTTAGCTCCCAGCGTCGGGAAAATACAGAGTCGCTCGGTTTGGTGCAATATGCCTACAGGACATCCAACGCTATCTTTCTGATTCATGGCCGTTATTATGTTGAAATCATCGCATCCGTAGTAGCCGACCAGATTATGGAATCTGTACTGATGATGGCCGAGACGTTTATTCGCAACACCCCTGCAGAAGCAGCCAAAATCAATGAAATGGAGCTGTTCCCTGAAGAGAAACTGGTAAAAGACAGTATAGTCTTAATCTCTTCGGACGCTTTTGGTTATGATGGTTTCGATAAGATTTACACCGCCGAATATGAATTTGACGATCACAGCATCATGGCCTATCTCTCCCATCGTAGGACATCCGCGGAAGCAAAGGAATTGGCCACGAATTATACGAAGTTTTTGTTGGCATTCGGCGGACAAAATATTGAAGCACAGCTGTCCATAAAGGATGCTCGATTGATAAAGATTCTAGACACCTATGAAATAGTTTTTTCCCATGACTCGTATTTGGCAGGCATCCGGGAAGCCGCAACCATTAGCCAGGCGAAAATCCTGGCCACACGATTATATGATCGAATAAATGAGGGGGCCAATGAGTCTCGATCCGAACCGTAACGGTTTGAACCGGCGTCAATTTTTGAATCGATTGACCAAAGCGGGAATTTCCATAACGGCTGCGTGCGCCGCGGGTTTCTGGTTTCATGATTCCAAGGTCCCCTCCTCAGCTGGAAATGAGGGGTCAAACCTGATCCTGCCGGATTTCTCCATTGACGCTTTCGGGCCTAAAATGAGCATTGTCCGAGGAGAGGACAGGGTTGCCACCTTGCGAATGGCTCTCAAATCCCTGGGTGGTATTGAAACATTCATAAGAAAAGGGGATAGGGTGCTGCTCAAAGTCAATGCCGCCTTTGCTTCTCCGGCCATCCTGTCGGCAACGACGCATCCTTCGCTCATAACCGAAATGACACAGCTTTGTTTTGGGGCCGGCGCGGCCTCCGTCGTGGTAACCGACAATCCCATTAACGATCCTGTTAGCTGCTTTGACTTGGCAGGCATTGCCGATGCCGCCCGCAGGGTCGGGGCTCGGGTGGTATTGCCGCGCGATGACTTGTTCAGCCCAATGACAGTCAAAGATGCACATTTGATTCGAAATTGGCCGGTTCTCTACAAACCCTTTGTGGCTATCAACAAAGTGATCGGTATGGCGCCGCTTAAAGATCACCATCGAAGCGGCGCATCCATGACCATGAAAAACTGGTACGGACTTCTGGGGGGTCGCCGCAATATCTTTCACCAGGATATACACAGCATTATCATGGAATTGGCCATGATGGTTAAGCCGTCTTTCGTGGTTTTGGACGCGACCACGAGCATGATGACCAACGGTCCCACAGGAGGCTCTCTTTCGGACCTCAAAAATACCAATACCATGATCGTCAGTACGGATCAGGTCGCTGCCGATGCATTTGGAGCATCTTTACTCGGAAGGTCTTTAGATAAACTTGCGTTCATCGGAAAAGCAGAAGCCGCTGGAATTGGAACCGCGGACTATCTGAAATTGAATCCTGTAATGGCATCGATCTAAGAAAATCTTCATTGGAGCTCCCTAAAAAGAATATGAATATCGTAACCACCCGACGAATCTGTCAAGTGTTCTTTTTGGTTCTGTTTCTATGGTTTTGTGTGGTCACCACCCTTGGGGACCAATGGTGGCAGTTGCGTGGCTGGCCGGTAAACTGGATGATTCAGCTGGATCCGCTGGTGGGATTGGCGACAATGCTGAGCACCCGAACCGTATATGGCGGCCTCTTATGGGGGCTGGTTACGATCGTATTGACAATAATCCTGGGAAGATTTTTTTGTGGCTGGATATGCCCGTTTGGTTCTCTTCACCAGTTTGTCGGTTTTCTGGCAAGACGCAAAAGAACATCACCCGAAAAAATACAACTCAACCGATACCATCCCGGACAATCGATCAAATATTGGATTCTGATTTTTCTTTTGACGGTTTCGGCACTCGAACTGGCAATCGACTTCCTGCGTTTACCCGAAACCAATCGATTGCTTTTCGGGATCTTGATATTGGCCATATTGACCTGGATGATCTTCAATGCCATGCGCCAAACACATGCGAGCCCCAAAAAAATTGGCTTTGTGTTTTTGATCCTCATTACGGTCTGGCTTTTGTTAAGCACCCTCTTTAGTGGCTATCAAACTTCGCCGGCATCTATTCAAATCGGACTTCTGGATCCGATTCCGCTGTTATACCGCTCGATAAATCTTGTTATCCTGCCGCTTTTTGACCGTACTTCTGTATCCATTTCAATCATCCCACGCGCCTACGAGGGTGCCTGGCTGATTGCAGCCATATTTCTGTCGGCGGTATTATTAAATCTGGCGGTGCCGCGTTTTTATTGCCGTTATATATGTCCTGCGGGCGCAATGTTCGGTATATTGAGTCATCTTTCCCTCTGGCGAATAGGCAAAACAAAAAATGAATGTATTGATTGCCATCTCTGTGAAAAAAATTGTGAAGGTGCGTGCTCGCCGACGTCGCAAATTCGAATAAATGAATGCGTCCTGTGTATGAACTGCCTGAAGGATTGTCGTCATAATTTAATGACGTATCAGACCGTTCCATCGGCATCGGGTGAAATTCTCGCACCGGATCTATCTCGCAGGCAATTTTTGGCTTCGGCAGTTTCCGGAGCCGCAGCCATTCCCATGCTGCGGGTAAGTGGCCATCTCGGTGGAAACTGGAACCCCTCTTTGGTGCGTCCTCCTGGCGCCCTGCCGGAAAAAGCGTTCCTTTCCCGCTGCATCAAATGCGGTCAGTGCATGCGCATTTGCCCCACCAATGTGATCCATCCGGCAGGCATGCAGTGCGGCCTTGAAGGATTGTGGACCCCGGTTCTCAATTTTCGTATAGGAACCAGTGGGTGTCAGTTTAATTGCATTGCCTGCGGAAATCTTTGCCCAACGGCGGCGATACGGCCCATCAGTATCGATGAACGATTGGGAAGAAACTCCTATGCCGAACAGGGACCGATTAAAATTGGCACCGCATTCGTTGATCGGGGCCGCTGCTTGCCCTGGGCAATGGACAGGCCCTGTATCGTTTGTCAGGAGAATTGCCCGGTGAGTCCCAAGGCCATCCGAACCCGTGAAATTTTCAACACGATTGATACGGGTTCCAGACTGATTGTAGCAAAGGCGGATGCCTTAAATATTGAGTTCCAAGGCACCGTTCCCGGCATGAATCAATTTGCCACAGGTGACTATTATGCCGTTGCTCTGCCGTCACCGGATCACCGACCGCGGCGAATTGTCAGCAGCTGGGAAAGGGGTTTGCGCCTTGCCGATGGGCTTCCCTTTGAATCACCGCCGCTGCCGGGAAGTCGCGTTGAAATTCAGATACGGCTTCAGCAACCCTATGTCGATCCCAAACAGTGTATCGGCTGCGGTATTTGTGAACACGAGTGTCCGGTTGCGGGAAAGCGAGCTATCCGCGTTACGGCTGACAATGAGTCAAGAAGTCCTGAACACGCATTGCTTCTTAAACGGTGACGATATTCAGTGGGAAATTCTGCCTCAACAACCCAAATATTGAAACAAATCTAACTACAGAGAGTCCTGTATGATAACAAAAGACCATAACCGGTCCCGAAGAAACTTCTTGAAAGCCTTGGGTACAGTGAGTTTGGGGTCAATCTTTGCAGCCTACAACCCTTTAACCGAAGCGTCCGAAGGACCACAAACAATGCCGACTCGTCCTTTCGGAAAAACCGGGATCCATGTCCCCATATTGGCTTTTGGAGGAAGTCTCGACACTTCCATGAGTCTGCTGGTGCTGAGACAGGCTTTCAAATGGGGGGTGACCTATTGGGATACAGCAAATACCTACATGGGCGGCAAGAGTGAAAAGGGGATTGGCAAATACCTGGAAAAATACCCGGAAGATCGCAAACGAACTTTTCTTGGTTACAAAATCCCATGCATGGACTCTCAGTGGATTGAGCCAAGATCTCGACTTGTCTCTTGAACGTATGAAAACCGATTATATTGACCTCTTTTTTGTTCACTCGGTGAGAAGCATCAGTGGTCTGGATGATGAAACCAAAGCATGGGCACATAAAAAGAAATCCCAGGGAAAAATCCGCTTTTTTGGTTTCAGTACACACAGCAATATGGAAGCGTGCATGTTGGGGGCTTCCAAACTGGGCTGGATTGACGGTATTATGATGCGTTATAATTATCGACTGATGCACACGGATGAAATGAAAAGGGCGGTGGAGGCCTGCGCCACAGCCGGCATCGGTCTAACGGCCATGAAAACCCAGGGCGGTGGCCAGGTGGATACCGACAGCGATACCGAACTCAAGCTGGCCGGTCGCTTTTTACAAAAAGGATTCACCGACGCCCAAGCCAAACTTAAAGCCGTCTGGGACAATCCGGATATCAGCTGTATATGTTCGGAGATGCCAAATATGACGATTTTGATGTCAAACGTTGCCGCTGCTTTGGACAAGACGAAACTTTCCGCTCGGGATATAGAACTGCTTCGACAATATGCACAAGAAACGCGCCCACATCATTGCGCGGGTTGCGCCGACATCTGTGAGTCTGCCGTCCATGGGAATATCCCCGTCAGTGACGTGATGCGCTGTCTCATGTATGCCCGAAGCTACGGAAACCACCAGCGAGGCAAAACAAGATTCCAGAAAATACCCGTGATTGCTCGCCGGCAAATGACAGTTACAAATTATTCTGTGGCCGAGAAAAGGTGTCCTCAAAAAATGGCTATCGGCAAACTGATGAGAGAAGCAGTTGAAGAGTTGTCATGAAGACCGAAATTATCAAGGAAGTAATACGATGATGCTGAAAAGATGGTGTCTGGTTGCATTCGTAATCATGGTGGCAAGCCTGGTGATAACGGCTCCGGTCGTTTCAGCGGAGTCTTACCGGACCTTTAGGCAAAAAAACGGGCTTCAGGACTATTCCCCGCCAGCATGGTTTTTAGAGGGACACTTCCTTGCCCGCGAAAAAAATCCGAATTATGTTTTCGGTCCGGTCCGGGATTTCGTTCAGGCGTTGGGCGGTAAGGCCACCTGGCTGATAGAGGATCTTGAACTAAACCGGCTTGAACAGGCTGTCAAGGAGGGGAAAGACCCCTGAATATTCATTATATCTTGAAGCTGTTACACCCGATAAAACGCAATACTGGGTTTTTGTGGTAATGCCTCATGAAACCGCCCAGGCGTGGTTCGACGCAAGGCGAGCCTTTCATGGAGGAAAGGCCCAGGCGTATTATGGAAAAACGCGGGAGGAACTTGAGTACGCCTTGAGCCAAGGATTTAAAGTCAAGGCGGAATTGCGTTTTTTGATAGAAAAGGGCGAAACCAGCCTTGAGGCTCCGGCGGATATCATTACGCGCCGATACAAATTCGGGCCGGTTTTCGATCTTGGCGCAGGTCGCCGGACGGACCCGGACACCCAGTCCAGATAGCACATATCCATGGAGGTACACGTCATGTCGTCACAAAAGAATAAGATTGGAAAAACCAATCGACGCGAATTTTTGAAAAGATCCGCAACCCTCGGACTGGCTGCCACCGTTGCAGGCGCTGCTGCCGTACAGCCGCGTCGGGCTTTGGCACAGATCACCATTCCTAAAGAGCCGATGCCCCGCAGACCCTTCGGCCGGTCGGCCATAAAGGTCTCAACACTTTCACTGGGCGGGATGTTTGACATTTTGAACAATCGGTTAATGCTTGCCAAAGCGCTTGAGTGGGGGATCGACTATTGGGACACCGCTGAAGGGTACGGCCGTGGCCGCAGTGAAGAGGGCATCGGTCGGTGGTTCGCCCGAAATCCCGATACCCGCAAGCAAGTGTTTCTGGTGTCCAAGCTTTCACTGAGAAGAGGTACCGATTTTACGCCCCGTCTTGAAGAGTGCCTAAAACGGCTGCATACTGATTACCTTGACATGCTTTTTGTGCATGGCATCAGCGGCATCGATGAGATGGACCCCCGTCTGGAATCCTGGTCCCAGGCCATGAAAAAGGCCGGCAAGTTGAGGTTGTTCGGCTTCAGCACACATTCCAACATGGAAGACTGCCTTGAGGGGGCCGCCCGGCTGTCGTGGATAGATGGCATCATGTTTACCTACAACTACCGCCTGATGCACGAACCCCGCATGAAAGCGGCGGTTGAGGCCTGCTACCGAGCCGGTATCGGTCTTACGGCCATGAAGACCCAGGGTGGCGGTCCGGTCAAAAGCGATTCCGAGTCTGAGATAAAGATGGCAGGCCGCTTTATGCAGAAAGGATTTATAGACCATCAGGCCAAGCTAATGGCTGTTTGGGAAGATAAACGTATCGCCAGCATCTGCTCTCAGATGCCCAATCTCACCATTATGGCGACCAACGCGGTGGCGGCAGTCGATCAAACCCGCTTTTCACAGTCCGATCGTGAATTGTTGGACCAATATGCCAAGGAAACCCGCAGCGACTATTGCGCCGGATGTGGCCGTTTCTGTTCAGAAGTTTTTGGCAAAAAGGTGCCGATAAACGATGTCATGCGCTGCCTCATGTATGTTCATTCCTATCAGGATTTAATGCTGGCTCGATCCACCTTCAAAACATTGCCGGCTGAAACAATGGCGCTTTTGGCTCAGTTAGACTTCAGTGAGGCGGAACGGTCGTGCCCTCGAAACTTGCCGATCGGACGGATGATGCAAGAGGCGACGAACCTTTTAGCCTGACAGAGGCATCGCCTTCGAGCTCACAAGGGGTCTCCATTGGCCTTCGCCGCCATCGATTCCAACGGCGGTTTGCTGATGGTGTAGCTGCCCTGGGCCATCGGGCTCAATAGATCTCTATTTTACCTGCCACCTCTTGAGCTTGGGGATGAGACCAATCATGAGCGTCCTGGCCTGGGCTTCGGGCATGATTCCCTGCTGCGCCATGATCCCTGCGCACTTGTCGATCATGCCCTGCATGCTGATCTCGGGGTCCGTGTACGCGCCGTCCTGAAAACAGAAACGGCAGTACTCACGGGCTTTGTCTCCGCCGGCTGCGGTTCCAAGATCTTCCGGCCTCTGTAGGGGCATACCGCAGCTTTGGCAAAGGGGACCGCTCGGCTGCTGTGATTGCATGCTGCACCTCCTGCTTCGTTCAGCCCGCTGCGGCTGTCAGCCGTCTGATTCTTTCCTTGGCGAAGACGAATTCCAGCCAGTCGTCCAAGAGAGATTCCAGGGCCTTCTTGTAATACTCGATGGCGGCCTGGTTGCTGCCCGACGCTTCGGCCCGGAAGCCCAGCGCCACGTTGAGGGTCAGCAGGTTCTCGGGCCTTTCGCCCGCCTCCGCAGCCAGGGATTCCAGCGTGCGCCGGTCGAGCAGGTGATCGCACAGGGCCTGATACCACGGATCGCGGGTGCGCCGGCCGAACGCCTCCAGCGCCTTCCGGGCCTCCTCCGTCTTCCCCAGTCTGTGGAGTATTCCCGCCTCCAGAAGACCCAGCTTGAGCCGCGCGGCGCTCTCGCGCCCCTCGCGCCGCAGGAAGACCCGGACCCGATCCAGCGCCTCCGGCCAGTTCTCGGTCATGGCCTGCTGAAAGGCCAGCAGGGCCAGGATATCTCCGTCCGAAGGTCTCAGGTCGTGGATTTTTTCCAACACCGGGACCTGGTCCTGCGGGGTAGCTTTCCCGCTCTGCAACGCGGCCGCCAGTTCGCCCAGCTGGGTGCGCAGCCCGTCCTTGGCCGCCTGATCTTCGGTCACGCTTCGCTGGAACGCTTCCACCTCGGCCTCATAGCGCTTGGCAGCGGCAGCCGGCTGCAAGGCTTCCAGCCGTGCCCGTTCGACCCGTTCCAGCGCGGACAGTCCCAGGTAGAACTCCCACCCAATCGACTCGGCCGCCAGGACAGCCTGCCGCAACAGCAGCTCCGCCTCGACCCATTTTTTCTCCTCGACCTTCAGAAAGCCGGCCACGTAATGGAGCCAGCTCCGCTCGGAGTCGGTCTCCCAGCCATGCAGGGCCGCCTGCTCCTCGAGCCGGCCCCCAAGGAACCGGTAGACATATCCCAGGAATTCATCCGGCGCGCGCCAGTCCAGGGCAAGCAGCGGCTCGCCGTGACGCTCCGAAAGCCTGCGGCCTGACTGGCGGGCGGTGAAAATCAGCATCAAACGCGCCAGGTTGTTCTCCGGATTCACCGAGAGGGCCTGGCCGAAAAGACGCTCGGCCCCGGGTCCGTCCCCGGAACAATAATGGGCCATGGCGGCGGCCATCACCAGCGCGGGATCCTGGCTGACCCGGAGTTCCTCGTCGGCCGTCTCCATGGCCTTGACCCAGCGCCGCTGGCCGGCCAGGTCCGTGATGCGCCTGATCCGCTCCTCCAGGGCCAGGTCAAGCATGCCGTTCCACTTCACGGCGCCGGCCTTCAGGTCCTTGAGGAAGGCGGCGGCCTTGTTGATGGGCAGCACCAAAGCCAGGTTCCACAGGGGCGTCACCATGGGAAAGATACCGGGGGCCCGCCTGACCGCCACCCCGGAGGCGATTCCGATCACCTTGCCCCGCATGTCGATGATCGGCCCGCCGCTGTCGCCCCCGAAGAACGGCATGTCCACATGAATGAGGTTTTCGAAAGAGCGGCGCACGTGGCCCCGCGATACGCTCACGTTGATTGCCGCCTCCTGTGAGCGGCTGCCCAGCGGAAAACCCAGCACGATAGCCGGCGAGAGCTTGGGAATGCGCCGGGGGTCCAGTTCCAGGTCGAGCGGCAAGGGCTTCAGGCCTTGCGGCACCCGGTCGATCTTCAGAACGGCGAAATCGTCCCGCAGCGGCGAAACCGCCAGCTGACGCGTCTGAACCGGCGGCCTGGCGACCCCGGCAATGCGGACGGCGGGTTCCCCGTCCGTGCGGAATGCACTTTCCACAAAGTAGGCATCGGCCGCCTCCTCGCTTTGGAGCAGCCCGGCGGAGTACTTGAACGCCCGCTGGCCCTCGAACCAGAGGTACATGCGGAAATCGAACTCCGCGGATCTCCCGCTGCTCCTGAATTGCCCGATGACGCCCTGCAGCGTCTCGTCCTCCAGCCACGGGCAGGCCACATGACGGTTGGTGAGCAGGTACCCACGTGCGTCCGCCAGAAAGGCCGTCCCCTCGGTGCGGTTGCGGTACAGGACCCGCTGCCCCTCCTTCAGCCAGTATTCGACCACCACGAACGCCGCAGAGGGCGCATAGCGGTTGGCGTACCCCTCCAGCAGGGCGGTGCTTTTCTTTTTCTCGGCGCCGAGCTGAAACCAGAGCAGCCCGCCGGCCGCCATGAGAAGAACCAGCAGGGCGGCCAGCATGAACTGCCTGCGCTTCAGCCGGCGGATCGACTTGACCGAAACCGAGACCGTTTCCTCGTGTTTCTTCCGGGCCGCTTCGATTTCCAGCGTGCTGACCTGCTTCAGGGCCTCGGCCACCGCGTGCATGGTTCTCGGCCGCAGATCCGGGTCATCGGCCAGCATGGTCCGGAGCAGCACGGCAACAGGGGCCGGCAGAGGCAATTCCTCGATTTTGGCCGGCAGGTCGGAAGCTTCCTGATCGGCGGTCAGGATTTCCACAAAGATCTTTCCCAGGGACCAGATGTCGCTTCTGAAGTCGAGGGGTCGCTCGTGGAGGATATCGGGGTGGAGGCTGATCAGCCGTTTGAGCATCGGACCGGGCCGATCCAGCTTGGGATCGAAAAAGCGCGACAGCTTGTAATCGATCCTGGGCCGCAGTTGGCCGGTTTCGTCCCTGACGACCATGATGTCGTTCAGGATGAGGTGGGGAATGAAATGCCCGGAGCGGTGGAGCGTTTCCAGAGCCAGGGCAATCCTGGTGAAAAAAGCAAGGGCCGTCTGGGAGTCGTTGAACGCGCCCGAGCGGAACAGATCCCCCCAGCTCTCGGTCTCGATCCATTCGCTGACGCGGTACCAGACGCCGTCGAAGGAGCGTTTGATCTCGAGGTGCCTGACGAAATCCTCGGCGGGCAGTTTCCGGATCTCTTCCAGTTCCCGCTTCAGGCGGCCGGCGATCTCTTCATCCACGCCCGATTGCGGGGTGAAGATCCGGATCATCACCGGGGTGTCGTAGCCGTCTTTGACGGCCCGGCACAGCATGCTGGCGTAGCCCTCGTGCAGGACCGCCTCGATCCGGTAGTCGTCGATGTACTGCCGGCCGGCCCCCACCTCGCCGCCGCAGGCCGGGCAGATTCTGATCTCCTCGGCCACCGACTGACCGCAGCGCTGACAGATCTTCATGGCCTTCTCCCTTGCAGGGGGTTAGGACCGTCTTGCCGGCCATGCCTTGCCGCGGCAGTTCGGCGGAGATCCACCTGCCGGGACCGCGGGCACTCCAAGCGCGGCGGGCCCATTCTAGCATTGAAACGCGGAAAAACCAAGACGCGCACCCGCCGGGCGCCCGGCGGCCCGCTTGGCTCTTGCCGAAGCGTCTTCTGCAGGGTAGAATGCTCCCATCAGGTCAGCACCGGAGCCCCCACCGAAGATGAAGCGCCCGGATCCATCTCCCTTTCGGAATTGCCGCCGGCAGCCCGCCGGCAGCCGGCCTGCGGATCCAACGGTCGCCACCGGCCCGTGCCCGCTCCCATGAAAGTCAGCCGCCAGCAGTTCGACCGAATCGTCCAGCGGGCCCTGGGCAACATCCCCGCCGAGATCCGCGATCACCTTCGGAACATCCTCATCTCGGTGCAGCCCCATCCCTCCCAGGACCTGCTGGATGAGATGGAGGTTCCCCCCGGTGAGACGCTGCTGGGGGTATTTCGGGGCGTTCCCCTCTCCGAGCGCTCCGTCACCGACCCTCCCCTGTACCCGGACACCATCTTCCTGTTTCAGGAGCCGCTCCAGGAGATGTGCAGGACCCAGCAAGAGCTGGAATACGAGGTGGAACTCACCGTGGTTCACGAGATTGCTCACTTCGTGGGGCTGGACGAGGATCGACTGATTGAGCTCGGCTACGGGTAGTCCCGCGCAGCACATGAGAAACAGCGCCGTCACATCTGCAGGCCGATCAGGAGCGAAGGGAGTCCTTGGATGAACGTGAAAGACCGGACGGTTCTGCTGATTGCCACCATGGACACCAAGGGCCGGGAAGCCCTTTTTGCCTCCTCCTGTCTGGAGGAGGCGGGGGTGCGGGTCCTGATCCTGGATGCCGGCATCCGGGGCCGCTGCGATCACCCGGTGGCCGTGAGCCGCGAAGAAGTCGCCCGGGCCGCGGGCAGAACACTTTCAGAGATCCAGGCCCTCTCCCACGAGGGGGAGGCCCTCAGCTGCATGCTGCAGGGTGCCCTTTGCCGGGCGCAGGAACTCCGCCTTCAAGGAGAGATCCGGGGAATCCTCGGCCTCGGCGGATCCATGGGAACCACCCTGGCAACCGGCGTCATGCGCTCCTTCCCGGTGGGGTTCCCGAAGGTCATGATATCCACCATGGCCTCCCGCGACACGCGCCCCTTCGTGGGTACCCGGGACATCCTCATGCTGCACTCGGTCTGTGATCTGGCCGGGCTGAACCGGATCACCCGCCGGGTCCTGCGCAATGGCGCCCTGGCCCTGGCCGGCATGGTCCTGGCAGAGGAAGCTCCCGCGGATGCCGACCGCCCCCTGGTCGGCATCACCACCCTGGGAACCACCGAGGCCTGCGCGCTGCAGGTCCGTGAGGGGCTGGAATCGAAGGACTTCGAAGCGGTCACCTTTCACACCGTGGGCGCCGGCGGCGAGGCCATGGAAGAAATGGTGCGCGAGGGGACGATCAAGGCGCTGGTGGACCTGTCGCTCCACGAGCTGATGGATCACCGGTTCGGCGGGGATTACGATGCGGGCCCCGAGCGCGGCAAGGCCGCTCTGCAGAAAGGCATCCCGACGGTGCTGGTTCCCGGCAACATCGATTTCCTGGTCACCGGGCCGCTCGCCCGGGCCGCAGAGCGTTTCCCGCGCCGCCAGCGCCATGCCCACAACGCGGCCATCACGGTCGTCCGGTCGCGGCCCGAGGAGATCCGGGAAGCGGCCCGGGTCCTGGCCGGCTTCTGCAACGCGACCCAGGGTCCGGCAGCGATTCTAATTCCGCTGCAGGGCCTGTCGGCCTTTGACCGTGAAGGCGCTCCGCTCCACGACCCCCGCGGCCCGGCCCTCTTCCGCGACACCCTGCAGGAGGCCCTCACCCGCCCTCTGGCAATCAGGGCCCTGCCCTGCCACGTCAACGACCCGGCCTTCGCCGACGCCCTGCTGGAGACCATCCTCGGACTCATGGGCGCGCAGAAGCCGTAGCCCAGCCCCCGCATGTACCCGGGCCGTGGATTGCCGACCGGTCCCGGCGCATCCGGTGCCGCCAGCTCACCCGTCTGTGAGCGGGCTACACCAGCCCCAGGATCTTCCACCAGACCGCTGCCACCGCCACCAGGAGCCCGAGCAGGATCGGCGTGGCCACCAGGCCCGCCTTGGTCAGGTCTAAGGCCTTGAACTGGCGGTGGGAGTAGGAGATGGCGTTGGGCGGGCAGCCGATCACCAGCAGCATGGCCGAGATGGCGATGGCCGTGGCGGCGGCATCGTGCATGACCGTGGAGGCCAGGCCCAGATCCGACATTTTTTCTGTAAGCCAGGCGGCGGTGGATTCGGGCTGGCCTGCTTCCAGGGACTCCACGATGTAGGTCCTCTCCTTCTTGCCGGTCTCGCTGACCAGCCTTTCCCCCTCTCCGGCCAGTTTGAAGTGCTCCTGGATCTTGGCCAGCAGCGCCCGGTTCGGGTCCCCGCTGATTTCAAACTGCCGCCCCTCCGGCCGCGGCAGCAGGAGCACGCCCAGGCCCAGCAGGGCGCCGATGCACAGCTGGAAAATACGGTTCTTCAAAAGCCACATAGGGGTTTCTCCCGTTCCGACGATGGAAAAAAGGCGTTTCAGCTATCCCGCTCCGGCAAAAGCCTACCCCCGGGTCTCGGGCAGTTCGCCAAGGTCCCTGGAAATGGAGCGCAGCACGTTCAGGTAGCGCGTGTGCATGATCCCGATCCCGATGGTTTCCGCGAGCACATTGAGCGAGTCCAGGTCGCGCTCCGAGACATTCCAAGGCCGGTGGTGGTAGAGGCGCAAAATGCCCATGACCTCCCCGCGATAGCGGATGGGGACCGAGGCGCTGGCCCCGATCCCCTCCCGCAGCGTCTCCTCGGGATACTGCAGTTCCCGCGATCGGCTCGCGTCCGGGATGATGATCGACTCCCCTTTCAGGGTCCGCGGTGCGCTCCGGTCGGCCGACACAGCTCCTTTCTTCAGGAAGCGCTGCGACAGCCCGAAATCAGCGACCCTCTCCAGTTCATGCGAATCCGGATCCAGCAGGAAAATGGAACAGGCCTTGATGTCGAGCGAACCGACCAGCAGCTGCGTCAGCCGGTCCAGCATGGACTCCAGGTTGTCGGTCTCGGCCACCGCCCGGGCGATGGCCTTGAAACTCTCCATGGTGAGTTGGTCCGTACTTCTCATCTCACTCCCCCCAGCAGTTGTGCCGGTCCCTGACTGTAGCCCGGCATCGCTCGGCTCCTCAGGCAGAATCAGGTAACGACGATGACGGCCGTATCCTTCAGCGCCTGCATGACCCGGTCGTAGAGGCCCTTGGCAAAGATCCGCCCCGCCCTTCCGCGCCGGTAACCCAGGACCACGATTCCGTAGTCCGCCCTCACGGACGCTCTCGACCACTTCGTCCACCAGATCTCTTTCCGTGGGTTTGAACACGTAGTCGATGCACTCCGCACAGAAGCCCCGCTCGCTGAGCTGTAGACGGATCTGCTGAACCGTGTCTTCATATTCTTTAAGCTTCCTCGCCATGCCGTTCTGCAGAATCGCCTGCCCCACGGCCGCCGGCCACGAACCCAAGGCCTTGGAAAAATCTGGCTTTTCGGCCGGCAGCGGCGTGTAGCAGTACAGCAGCGTGATCCGTGCCCCTTCCCTGCCGGCAAACAGCCGAACCGCCAGATCCAAAGCCTTTTCGGCCTCGGGACTGAAATTGTAAGGCACCAGAATTCTGTTGATGGACACTGCATCCCCCTGTTGCGCCGGAAGGCCTGTCGAGCGTCAGCCGCTCGCGGAAGCGGCTCCCGCAGAAGCACGGTTCAAGCAATCCCTCCCGCCACGATCAAGCCGAAAACCATGGCAAACAGGGCAAAACTCTCGGTAATGCCCACCGCCGCAAAGCACTTGCCGAAGATCTCGGGTTTCTTGGATGAGGCCAAAATGCCGGATGCCGCCACCCTGCCCTGATAGATGGCGGAAACCATGATCGCCAGTCCGCAGAAGACCCCGATCCCGAGCAGGGCCAGACCGGCCCCGGCCTTCACCTTGCCCAACAGGACGAACATCAGAACGATTCCATAGATGGTCTGGGAGGAAGGCGCAGCCGACATGCCGATGAATTTCCCATGGCCTTCCTCCACCTTGGCCATCACCCCGTGAGAGGCGGCGCCGGCAATGCCGCAGCCGATCGAGCTGCCCATGGCCGGAAACCCGACCGCACACGCGCACCCCACGTAACCGAGCAAGTCCCAAAGGTTCATTTCTTTCTCCTCGTGGCGATGTACTCCTCGCCGCAGTCTTGTGTTGCCGCCTCTTTTCCCTGTTGTCCGCTGCCTAAACCGGCCCGCCTATCCCCGGGCTGGCTGCTGTGCCGCCGCCCCCTTCTCGTCCCTGGTCAGGCGGAACGGCCTGAATACCAGCCCGTCCCCGCTGAAACACCACCGATACCACTCCAGAAAATTCAATCTCAGCCCATGGATGACTCCCCCCATCACGCCCAGCACCAGATTGACCAGATGCCCTGACACCAGGATGAGCGCCGCAATCACGTACCCGACATACGGCACGGCGGCGCTGATGTCGCGTGCCAGCATGTTGAAGGTCTGCGCCATGTAGACCGTGGCAATGCCGAGGGCAAATAGCCTCAGGTAGGACAGCACATCGGAGAACACCTGCACGATCCCCAGCAGGCCGTTCAGCCCCTCCAGCACCCGCAACAGCAGGTTCTTCTGATGAGAAGAGAACAGAAACACGGTCACCAGGCTGGCGATAAACACTCCCAGGACGGCAGGGTGAGTTCCCTGGGCACCCATCTTGCCGCTCACCAGGAAGTAGCCCGACCAGATCACTCCGATCCAGCCCAGCGCAGCATAATCCCGGGTATTCCAAAACCGGATCAGAAACGACAGCGAGATGTGGACCATGCCGACGAGGATGGACAGGAGCATGGCGCGGTCCTGCCCCTCCTTACTGTTCATGTCGAGCACACTGAACCGCCACAACGCACTGTCCGTCGAAAGGCTCAACCCGAAATAGCCGGCGGTGAGGACCCCGTAGAGGATGACCGAAGCGCTGCACAGCAGCATCAGCCGCAGCAGGCGATCCGCCAGAGCGGAAGAGCCCCTGAGTTTCCGGTACAGCCACCCGGAGATCACGAGCAGGCCGAGGCCGTAGCCCGCATCCCCGATGATCATGCCGAAAAAAGCCGCGAAAAAATAGAGAACAAATCCGCTCGGATCGAAATCGCGGTAGTTCGGGAAAGAGTAAACCCCCACCAGATCCTCGCCGGGGCTGAAGGCCGGCTCGGTTGCGGAGCAGGACCGGCACCCGCTCCTCTTCGCCCGCCGGCTCGCTGTAGTGACAAACGGCAAAGTCCGGCCGCAGTTTCGCCAGCAGTTCCGCTTCGGGCAGCGGTGACCAGCAGCGCAGGATGAACAGCCGGGCATCCAGCGCGCTGGGCAGGTTCATGAGCGCCCGCCGGTATTCGAACAGGTCCCTGAGCCGGAGGTCGTCGCTTTCCAGCACGTCCAGCCGTTTCGCCAGCACCCTGTACTCTGCCTCGACCTGCCGCAGTTCGGCCTCGACCGCAGCCAGCTCGTCCCGGGTCTGGGAAAGGCTCCTGCCGGGAAGCTTCTCTTCGCCGGCTTCGAGCCTCAGCGGTTGGGTGGAAACGGTCACGAAAAGCACTTCGTTCCCGCGGGATCGGATTTCCTGGTGGAACACCCCCTCAAGCGGCAACTGGGCAAAGAGTTTCAGCGGGGCGCGGAAGAACTGGGTGTGCAACCCCCGGTTCTGCATGCGCTGCAGCTCGGAGATGTCGAAATCGCCCCAGGCCTCAAGCGCGGCCAGTTCCTTTTTCAGAGTCGCCATCCGGGATTGCAGCCCTGCCTCGCGGAGGCCCAGCGCTTCCCGCCGATCGCACACCTCCCGGGCATCCAGCGAGGTCGCCACCGCGCCGGGTCCGGCTTTGGGAACCAGAAACTTCCGGGTTTCCCTGACTCGCGCCAGTTCCCTGACGAGATCCCCCGGCTCGAGGGGTTCCTGAGGCAGGAGCAGATGCACCGCGCCGACTTCCTGCAGGCGTCGAAGGAAGACTTTCTTGTCCGCCTCCACCCCGACAAACGTGATTTTCGACATGTTCGTGATCATCTCGGGTGTGACTCCTGGGCCTCGATCCTCGCCTTGGCCAGCTTCGCCCGACCCACGGCAGCCGTCTCCTCGTCCCCCAGAAAGATCCGGATCCGGCGGATGTTTTCGCGGAGTTCCGGAATGAGCTTTTTTTCGAACAGGTTGCAGCGTTGGGTCGTGGCCCGAAGCTCCTCCCGGATCAGGATCGCCTTCCGCAAGAGAGCCTTCAGTTCTTCGCGCAGAACGACCAGGCGGCGCAGGGCGGCGACGGCCGGATCCAGCCACGCGGGCGTGGCGAACAGGGAATAGGGAATGTCGTTGAACACCACTTCCCTGAATACCGGGAAATCCACCCCGGCGATGTTGTCCGTCTCCGTCCGGACCCCCTGGATCTGCAGGAAATCGCCGATCTCCACCGTCGGTTCCGTGAGGTAGCGGGCCCACGGTCGGACCTGCTCCTTGGCCGCCTGCAGGCTGCCTCGTTTTTCCTCGATCACGGCATCCAGCTGGCGCAGCACGATCTGCAGCTGCATCTTCTTGAGCTGCAGAATGGGAAGGAACTTGCGGTAGCTGGCCAGCGCCTCGCGCTGGGCTTTGAGGGCCGTCTTGTTGTGTTTGGGTCGCTCGGCCATACTCCCGCGGCGCTACGGCCGCGCCTCCGGCTGCTCCGCGCGCCAATAGGTACGGATCATCTGTTCCTTGAGCCCTGTTTGAACCGGCTCCAGATGCCGGCCCAGGATTTCCCAGCACAGATCCAGGGCCTTTTCGATGGGGATGTTCACGTTCAGGTCCATCAGTTCCGTTTCGAAATCCCGGCCGTAGGCAAGCAGCGTCTCGTCCCAGCGGGACAGCTTGAAGCCCATCGCGATCTTGTTCCGCGATTCCCGGCAATCCGCGTACAGCCGGATCATGGTGTTCATGATGTCGTTGTGGTCCTCCCGGGTAACCTTGGAAACCACATTCTGCTTCAGACGGCTCAGGGACCCGAAGGGATCGATGACGCCGTGATGAAGGTAGAGCTGACCCTCGGTGATGTAGCCCGTGTTGTCCGGGATCGGGTGGGTGACGTCATCACCCGGCATGGTGGTCACGGCCAGGATGGTGATGTCCCCCAAGCCCTCGATGTCCACCGCCTTCTCGTAGCGGGCCGAGAGCTGCGAGTAGAGATCGCCGGGGTACCCGCGGTTGCTCGGAATCTGCTCCATGGAAATCGAGATTTCCTTGAGGGAGTCGGCGAAGTTCGTCATGTCCGTCAGGAGCACCAGCACCCGCTTGCCGGCCTCGGCAAAACGCTCCGCCACCGCCAGCGCCAGGTCCGGGACCAGCAGGCACTCCACGATCGGATCCGAAGCCAGATGGATGAACAGGATGACGCGGTTCATCACGCCGCTCTCCTCAAAGGTGCGCTTGAAAAAAACGAAATCGTCGAACTTGAGCCCCATTCCCCCGAGAATGATGATGTCCGCCTCGGCCTGCATGCCCACCCGGGCCAGGAGCTGGTTGTAAGGCTCTCCCGGTATGGAAAAGATCGGCAGCTTCTGGCTCACCACCAGCGAGTTGAACACGTCGATCATGGGGATGTTGGTGCGGATCATCTGGCGCGGGATAATCCGGTTGGCGGGGTTGAAGGACGGGCCGCCGATCGGGATCTCCTCTTCCAGGGGCTCCGGTCCCCCGTCGATGGGCATGCCGCCGCCGCTGAAAATGCGCCCCAGCATGCTGGGGCCGTATTTCACCTGCATCGGATGCCCCAGGAAATGCACATGATCGCTGGTGGACAGGCCCTTGGTGCCCCCGAAAATCTGCACCGTCACTTCCCCGCCCGAGATGCGGATCACCTGCCCCAGCGTGGTTCTTTCGCCGGACTCCACCAGTGCCAGCTCTCCGAGGCCTGCGCCGGGTGCCTTCAACATGGCAATGTTGCCCGTGATTTTGAGAATTCGGGTGATGACCTTTCTCACAGTCTGCCCCCCACGAGAAACTCCTCGATGCGGTTTTCGTACGTCCTGAAGTCCTCTTCCAGCCAGCTGGAGGTGTTCCAATTCCTGACCAGCGCCGTCAATCTGAAGAAGATCTGCCGGGCGTCGTCTTTGTCCCGCGCCGCGACCTCCTTGTCCAACACCGCTAAGATCTTGCCGAAGACGTACATCTGCCGCTCCATCGTGTTGTAGGCATCCACCGGGTCAAACGCATTTTGCTGCAGATAGACGGCATCCAGGAACTCCGCCTTGAGATAAAGCGTGAAGTCGGCCAGGCTGGTGCCTTCTTCCCCCACCACGTCCATGCGTTTCTTGATTTCATTGCCGTCCTGGATCAGCTGCTGAACCCGCTTGACGTTTTCGGTCCACGAGGGTTGCAGAAGGTCGAGGGTCTCCCGCATCTGGTGCAGGTATTTCGACCAGGAGATGAGCGGATCGATGGCCGGGAAGCGCCGGGCGTTGGAACGCGCCCAGGTCAGCCCCAGGAAGCAGCCCACCACGGCCAGGGTTCCCTGGGTCACCGGTTCCTCGAAGTTCCCGCCAGCCGGGGAAACGGTCCCGATGATGCTCACCGAACCGCTGGAGCCGTCCCTGAGGCGCACCATGCCGGCCCGCTCATAGAACTCGGCGATGCGGGACTGCAGATAGGCAGGGAAGGCCTCTTCGCCCGGGATCTCTTCCAGCCGGCCGCTCATCTCGCGCAGGGCCTGGGCCCAGCGCGAGGTGGAATCCGCCAGAACCAGAACGTGGAGCCCCAGCTGGCGGTAGTATTCCCCCAGCGTGACCGCCGTGTAGACCGAAGCCTCGCGGGCCGCCACCGGCATGGAGGAGGTGTTGCAGATGATGATGGTCCGCTCCATCAGGGTCCTGCCGGTGTGGGGATCCACGAGATGGGGGAATTCCCGCAGGGTTTCCACCACCTCGCCGGCTCTCTCCCCGCAGGCCGCAACGATGATGACATCCACGTCCGCGTACCGGGAGATCAGCTGCTGCAGCACGGTTTTGCCGGATCCGAACGGCCCCGGGATGCAGCAGGTGCCGCCCTTGGCGACCGGGTAGAGCGTGTCGATGATCCGGCAGCCGGTCACCAGCGGATCAACCGGGAGAAGCCGCTCCTCGTAACAGCGGAGTGCGACCTTGATGGGCCAGCGCTGAATCATGCTCAGTTCACGGACTTTTCCGCCGCCCTCTTCCACCCTCGCGATCACATGCTCCACCGGATAGCTCCCCTTGGGCGCGATCATCCGGATTTTCCCCCGGCCGGCGAAGCTGAGGGGCACGATGATCCGATGCGCGAAAACCCCTTCGGGAACCGTACCCAACGTGTCGCCCGCCTGGACTTCGGTGCCCGGCTGCACCGCCGGGGTGAACTCCCAGGACCGCTTGCGGTCCAGACTGTCCAGGTAGATGCCTCTTTTCAGGAACAGCCCGCAGCGCTCCGCCAGCTGGGGGAGCGGGTTCTGCAGGCCGTCGTAGATATTGCCCAGCAGTCCCGGTCCCAGCTCCACCGTCAGCAGCTCGCCCGTATACTCCACCGGCTCCCCCACAACGATGCCGCGGGTATCCTCGAACACCTGCATCTGGCAGACATGGTCCCCGACCCGGACGACCTCGCACTTCAAGCGCCCTTCCCCGCTGATCACATAGGCCACTTCGTTCTGGCGCACATCGGTATCGAAAGTGGCGGTCAGCATGTTCCCGTATCCCGCCTCGACCCTGCCTTTGGCACTAAGCATGCTACAGTTCCTCCAGTCGGCGGATGATTTCCAGCCCCTGCTCCTCTTTCAACGCCAGGTTACGTTCCACCAGGCTGACCTTCAGCAGATAGGCCAGGATGAGATCGAACTCGAAGCCGCTCTGCTCGGTCAAGCCGTCGATGACCTCCCAGGTGACGCGCTGCACGGCCTCGTCGATCTCTGAAGGCTCGCGGGTGTTCAGCAGCTGAACGATCCAGGGGTATTCCCCGCCGAGTCCGAAATCCTCGGCGTTGCTGCGGCTGAGGACCTCCACCAGATCGCTTTCCCCGATCAGGGAATGCACGGCCTCGAGCCCTTGCCGGCGGGCGCGTATCGCGGCCAGAATGTTGCGCAGGTCCCGCTCGAACGTCAGATAGGCGCGCAGGAAACCGGGGCCGGCTTTTTCCAAGGCATAGGCGTAGTAGGCTTCGTAAAGCCGGTGCAGCAAGCTGACCGAAAACCCGTCGGCGGCCAGGCGTTCGAAGAATTCCGCAAAGGGCGGCGGCACTTCGCGCGGGGACCGCATCTGCTCCTGCCAGAACCCCCGGCCTTGCAGGCAGAGGCTGATTTCCGTGTCCTTGCCGGCCAGCAGCCGCTCGATCTGCACAACATCGCCGGCGAGCAGGACCAGCTCGATCTGCCCCCAGTCTTCCACCGCGAAGTGGGGGCGCTCTGCGAGCAGTTCGGCAGCCCGGACTCTGACCTTGCGATCGTCCCGGTGGATCTCGGGAAGATAGCTGACGAAGAAGTAGTATTTCATCCTGCGCTGATGTCGCTTGTCTGGATCGGTCTGAAGAACTCGCGAAAGCGAGGGGTCAAATAGCGGACGAAGAGAGAAACAAAGGCCTCATCGGTGAAGTCCAGCATCACGTGATCGTCCTGCTTCCCCATCAGAAAGCCGACCGCGACCTCCCCGCCCTGGAGATGCAGCTTGAAGTGTCCCTGGTTGCCGCCCTTGGCCTCCGAGCGCACCAGCTGCAGCGCGAACTCCGCGAGTTCCCGCTGTTGCTGTTCGGGCACGATGGCGATCAGATCAAAATGCCCGGGTCGGCGTGCAAACTCGCGCACACAGATGGCGATCAGACCCTTCACAAAGGACGTTTCGCTCAGCGCGCCGGTGACCTCCTTTCTCAGCGGGATCGCAAGCAGATCCTCTTCCATGCTCCGCTTGAAGGAGGTCAGAAACTGGGAAGCGGCGATCTCCAGGCTGGAGCGGAGCTGTTTCATCGTCCTGTCGGCCTCGTCCCGGGCTTTGCCCAGGATCCCGCCGGCCTGCTGCTCGGCCTGACGCAGGATTTCCGCCGCCTGCGTGCGGGCCTCCTCGACGATCTGTCGGCCGGCCTGCTCGCCGGTTTCCACGCCTTGTTTCCTGAGCGTTTCTATGAGTTCCTGCAGCTTGCTGTCGTTCATGTTTTTTCCGCCTTCTGGATTCAAGGGGAATTCCCCCCGCGAACTCCTTGAGGACCACCGAAATCGTGCAGTCCACCACTGCCAGGCCGAAGACCAACCGCAACGGAATCAGCGCCTAGCAAGAGGAATGCCAACCCTGACGGAGGGAGATCCGTTCACTCCTTCTATGGATTTGACAGCGGCCGGCTCGCCGCTCTATCATCAGGCGCTGGAGATCCTGGCCAAGAAGCTTTCCTTCAGGATCCGGGAAAGCCGTTTTCGACCGGCCTGCAGGCGCCAGCGGGAATGCCTGGAGGGGTTAGCAGGCACATCCCGGCAATCAGCCTATTATTTTGATTTTTTGACTATTCTTTTCGTAAAGGCTACATGGGAGGGTGAGCTTGGAGAGCCAGAGCGGGGGAAAAACAAATACCCGACAGAACTCCGGATCTTCACCAGCCTTCCGGTCGCGCAGCCTGAAAGTCAAACTGCTGCTCGGACTGATTCCGCCCGTAGTCATTCTGCTGATCATTACCGGTTACGTGACTTACCGCGCATCCACTCATTTTATCCGCATCGGACTCCAGCGCTCCAACCAGCTCCGAGCGGCGGCCCTGGCCCATGAAGTCGAACGGTTTCTGGAAATATGTCGCAACGACCTCACCACCGTCGCGCAATACGAAATAGATCACGCAAGCCTGCACCGCCATCTGGCAAACCTCAGGGGTCATACCGGCTTCGATTACCGCGAACTCGCATTTATCTCGCAAAAAAGCGATGCTCACCTCTATTTTGTCGCCCACCAAGACCAGATCGTTCAAATCCCCTTCGAGAGCCTGCACCAGATCAAACCGGACCCTTTCACCTTCTGGGATGAAATCAAGGGCCTTGCCGCGGGTGGGGTCTGGATTTCCGGTGTTCTCGAATCCGTCCACCCTTTCCCCACGACCGAGCATCCAAACCAGAAGACCTCCTCGGTGGTGATCTATTTTGCCTTCCCGTATTCCCGGCCGACGGGCGAGGAACAGGGCATCCTTCTGCTTTCCCTGGACGTTCGGGCCATCCGCAACATCCTGAGCCTGTACAACTCCGAGCGTTCGCCACTGGGGGCCCACCCGGAACCCGGGGGAAACGAGTACAGCTACTTCTTCGACCGGGAGGGCTGGATCCTGTTCGAATCCGGTAATCCGGATGAACCTCCCGCCGAGCTGTCCACCGACCGGGCCAGGTCCGGCTTTGACGGCACCCTGGGGAGCCCTGACCTCTCGGTGGCTTTCAAACCGGAGTCGTCCTGGAGGAAATACTGGCAGATGGTCCGGGAGGTCGCCGAAGGGAAAGCCGGTTCTCTCGAGACCGTCAACCTTCGCAGCCAGGCTCCCGATTTTAGGGATCATTTCCTGGCCTACGTGCCGGTTCTCTTCAAGTCCAAGCAGGGAGCCGGGGCCGTGGTCTACGGGGGGATCGCCCAGGTGGGTCGCAGTACCCTCACCCAGGCCGCCTTTTACCGGCAGATGGACGTGATGTTCATGATCACCGTGGTTGCAATCCTCGCGGTTTCCGCACTGATCCTGCTGCTGGGACACCTGGTGACGCGTCCCATCCTGGATTTGGCAAGGCGGGTGCAAGCCATGGAGGGAGCGGACCCGCTGGAGCCGATCGGGGCAACCTACAGCGAGCACGAGATCCTCCTGCTGCGGGACAGCATCAACCGCATGGTTTCCAGAATCCGGGAGCAGAAGGCGACGATTGAAACCTGGGAATCCGAAATGCCTTATGAGACCCTGAGCGCCGAGGAAGTCCTGGCAGAGCCGGGTGCCCTGCCGGGAAGTACGGAGAAAAGCCCGGAAGGCGACGTCCCCGGCCTCCTCGGCCATGGCCCGAAAATCGACCAGCTGCGGTCGGACATCCTGAAGGCGGCGCGCGCGGATGTGGATGTCCTGATTGCGGGGGAAACCGGGACCGGCAAGCAACTGGCCGCCGAAGCGATCCACGCCAAAAGCCTCCGCGCGGACAAGCCGTTTGTCTCGATCAATTGCGGGGAACTGGATGAACACCTGCTGCTCGACACCCTGTTCGGGCATGTGAGAGGGGCCTTCACCGAAGCCAAGACCGATCGCAAGGGAGCCTTTGTGGAGGCGAACGGCGGAACGCTGTTCCTGGATGAAATCCAGACGGCCTCCCCGGCCGTCCAGCAGGCACTGCTGCGCTCCATCGCTCAGCGCAAGATCCGGCCGCTCGGCAGCGACCACGATGTCCAGGTGGACGTCCGAATGATCGCGGCCACCAATGAGGATCTGAAAGAGCTGGTGGCGCGAGGCAAATTCAGGAAAGATCTTTTTTTCAGACTCGAGGTGCTCATGCTGCACACGCCCCCCCTGAGGGAGCAGATGGAAAACCTTCCCCTCCTGGTGACGCACTATTTCAGTCGGGCCAGGCAGCGGGCGAAGAAAAACCAGCTTTCCTTGAGCCGGGGAACCTTGGAAAAGATGAAATCCCACAGCTGGCCGGGAAACGTCCGGGAACTGATCAACTGCATCACCCGGGCGGTCGCCATGGCCGAGGGCCCGGTGGTCCGCCCGCAAGACATCATGCTGGAAGGCAAGGATCTCCGTTCTTCGTCAACCGGAGATGGAGACAGAGAGCATGCCGTAACCCGGGTCGCCCGGGAGAGGACAGGCGCTGACCGGAAAAGCGGGGTCCGGAAGCCTGCAGACCCGGCGACCGGGTCGCCCGGAACTCCAGAGCTCAACCCGCGCCAGGAGAAGGCCTACGCGCACATCCGGAAAACCGGGGTCATCACCCGGGCGGAATACCAGCTCGTGGTGGACGCAGACATCTCCGCTCGCACCGCGATCTACGATCTCCAGGATCTGGTCCGCAGGGGCCTTCTGCGAAAGAGCGGCCGAGGGCCGGCCACCCGCTACCTGCTTGCGGGAAACGAAGCCTCTCGGGGCTCGCGGGAGGACTGATCTCTCAGCTGGCTCTGGCGCTCAACTTTCAACCCCATCTTCCCCGGCACAGCTGAAAAACCCCTTCGTTTTCAGAGCGCGGAAAACCGGCTGAAGTCTTTGGGGTTCAGCCCGGCTGGCGCGCTCCATTCTTCAGGCGCTTCCGCCACTTGGGCGTGCCCGCACCCTGTGCTGCGACCAGGGCAGTCCGGCGAACCGCGTCAGCGGACCGGGACGTGCGCGATTCAGGCATGGCGGTTGCAGGAAGGCCTGAAATCCGTTTTCAGGGGGGCGTATGGAATTCATTCGACCGGGGATAAACATTGATTTCGTCGGCAAGCGCAAGCTCGCCTATGCGGTTTCGAGCGCGCTCATGCTGGCCACGATCCTGATTCTCATTCTGCGGGGCGGTCCGAACTACGGGGTGGACTTCACCGGCGGCATGCTCATGCAGCTCAGGCTGCCGGAAAAGCGGCCGGTGGCCGAGATCAAGGAAGCCCTGGCCAATGTCCGCCTCGGCGACAGCCTGGTGCAGGAATTCACCGAGGAAGGGAAATCCGAGTACATCCTGCGCCTCCGAACGGTGGAGACGGTTTCCACGGTTCTGAGCGAGGAGGTCACCAAGGCGCTGGTGGCCCGCTTCGGAGCCGGCTCCGAGATCCGGCGCGTGGAAATGGTCGGACCCCAGGTCGGAAAAGACCTGCGGGAAAAAGCGCTGCTTGCCATCTTCTACGCTGTCCTCTTCATGGCCGTCTACATCTCCGGCCGCTTCGAGATGAAATGGACCGTCGGGGTCGGCATGGCCCTCTGCCTCTCCCTGGTCACCTACGCGGGAACGAGCCTGGGCTTGACCGTCAACTGGCTGATCGTGGTATCCCTGCTGGTCACGCTGGCGCTCTGCTGGGTGCTTCGGCTGCGCTACGCCCTGGGTGCGACGATCGCCCTTATTCACGACGTGACCATCACGCTCGGCGCGCTCGCCCTGACCAACCGGGAGATTTCCCTGACCACCGTTGCCGCCCTCCTGACGATCGTGGGGTATTCGCTCAACGACACGATCATCATTTTCGACCGCATCCGGGAGAACCGCCGCCGGGAGCGGCGCATGCCGCTCGATCGGCTGATCAATCAAAGCGTCAATCAGACCCTGAGCCGGACGGTCCTCACCTCGGGCACCACCCTGATGACCGTCACGCCGCTCTTCCTCTTCGGCGGCGGATTGATCCACGACTTCGCCTTTGCCCTGATGGTCGGCTTTGTGGTCGGCACCTACTCCACCGTCTACGTCGCCAGCCCCATCGTGCTGCTCTTCGAAAAGGCGGATCCGGCGTCTCCCTCCAGAAGGTAGCCGTCAAAGCCGGGTCCCTGGCGCGTAGGAACCCGGCCGGGATGAAAGACCACCGCGCACGGCCCGCCCGGGCACAAACCGGCGAGACGCCACCGCAGATCCGAACCGGACACCCGGCTCTCAGACAGGGGATCTGAGCCTGCGTCCTCTGCCGGCCCGCAGCGCGTCCAACAGATACCGCAGTTTCTTCCTGGCCTTGGAAACGAGGCCCGAAAAAAGACTCCGCGCTCGTTCCTTCAGCCAGCGCAGGACGTTCTCCCAGGTCGCCAGCAAGAAGATGACGCCGATCGCGGCAACGGCCACGATGATCTTGAGCCACAAGGGAATCGGCAGGTTTTCCATGGGGGCTGCTCCTTGTTCCTTGAAACAGGCTCCTGAGAGCCTCTTTCAGAAGGGGTTGTCCGTGAATCCCGCTTGAAAGACGCCTGACCGCTGTCTTCTCGTGCAACCGAAGTGCCAAGATCAGGCAAAAAGCCCGGATCCTCCAAACAGCGGCCGGACGTCCCGGATTACGATGGCCTCTGTGGAAGTCAAGTCTGCTTGACAAATCCCGATTCGGTCAAAACTGATTCGAAGAAAGGGTCCGTTTTTAAGGAAGGGGGGGTGGAATTCGGAACTGCCGGGAAGGCTACCGGAGAAATCCGGCAAATGGATTCTGGGATCGCGCAAAAATCCGCAATGGGAAATGCCCCTGTTCGGTCCTCAGGTATCCGCCGGCTCCCGGTAACCGGCAGGCACCGGTTTTCCGTCCAGGTAGACGCGGTTTTCTTCATCCAGAGCGAAGCGGCCGCGGGCGATCAGTTCCACCGTGCGCGGGAAGATCCGCCAGTCGCCGATCTTTTTCAGCCGCTCCTGGTGCTCCTCCACCACCCGGCGCATGGCCTCTCCCCGTTGGGAAAGGGTTTCCAGGGCCTCGGGAAGTTCCACGGTCAGCGGCTTCGAAACCATAAGCAGGGGGCCCGTGTCCACCCCCTCGTCGGTCCAGAGGGTGGAGGCGCGCAGACTGGTTTCCCCTGCCAGGATGGCGTCGCGGACGGCCTGATCCCCCACGTATTTCCGCCGGCCGTCGGGCCGGCACAGCGAAAGGTCGGCCGGGTGGACGTTGACGCAGCGCTCCAGCGTCGTGTAACTCATGTACCCGCCCAGGGCGATCAGATCCACTTCGAAGGCGCTGACCAGGCGGGCGGCAATCTCATCGTAGGCTCTGCGGGCCGCCATGCCTTCCGGAGCGCGCACGCTGCGTTTGAGCCCCTTCAGCCGGTGAAAGGACCGGATATCGTGGCTGAAATAGGGCAGGCCCCGCTGAAGGGCAAAGCTTTCGCCGGCGCAGCGGCCGTCCGAGCGGTCGCTGAAGATGAAAACCACTTTGAACGGGCTGCCGCCCGCCTGCCGGCCGAGCGCATCCTGGTGTTCCAGCAGCCTCAGCACGTTGGTCCCGGAACCCGACATGAAAGCCGCCACCCGCATGGGCCGCCCCGCACCGGCGGGATCGAACAAGGGCCACAGCGCCATCCCGTCCCCCTCAGCTCGGATTCATCAGGACCTCGATGGGCTTCATCCGGTAGGGGCTGCCCAGCCCGATGGCGGTGAGCACGCTTCCGCCGCCGGTGAAAAAATAGGTCTGCGGGTCGTCCAGCCCGTTGAGGTAGAGGCCCGGGCAGAGGTTGCGCAGTTCCTGCAGGGTGTCGCCCCCGGCAAACAGTTTGATGGCCCCGGCATTGGAGATCACCAGGCGGAAGAGCTGTCTGGAGCCCTCGGGAAAATGCGGCATCAGGCCCATCACCGCATTCACGAAAATGGCCCCCGCCCCGCCCACGATCTCCTTCACGGCCGGCGCGGCAAAAGACTCCGGCGCCACGTCCAGCAGGTAGTTGACCTTATGGCCGCGCTTCAGGCCTTTGGTATCCAGCGTTCGATACTGTCCCGCGACCCTTCCGCCCAGGGTGTCGGATTCCACCAGCAAAGGCATGGCCAGAATCTTGCCGACCCTGGCGTCCGCAGCCACCAGATCCCGGGCCAACTCGAGATCCTCGGCGTCCACCCCGGCGATCTGCGCGCCGGTCTGCGCCGCCAGGAAGGTGTTGTACATCAGGCCCCCCAGGATGAGGTGATCCACCTTTTCGTAGAGCTCACGGAGGGGCCCGATCTTGGTGTCGTACTTGGCCCCGGCGATAATGGCCAGGAAGGGGTGCCGCGGTTTCAGCACCAGTCCAAGGTGCTGCAGCTCCTTCTGCAGCGTCAGGCCGGCGAAGGCGGGAAGTTTTCGCGCCACGTCATAGGTGGAGGCGTGGGGCTGCCAGGAACCGAAGGCGTCGTTGACGAATATGTCGGCGATCCCGGCCAGCTCCTCGGCAAAGGTATCCCGCTCGGGACCCTTGCTCTCCTCCCCCTGGAACCAGCGGGTGTTCGGCAGATAGATCATGCCGATCTCCCTCCGCCTGAGCTGGTCGAGGGCCGGCCGGATCGTCTCGTCCAGGTGCAGAATCCCCCTTTCCGGGTGAGTGGGGAAGTCGGGTACGTGGATCCGCACCGAGAGCTTTTCTGACAAATATTCCACCGTGGGCCTGACCGAGCGGCCCTCCCCGCAGTCGATGTGTCCGGTCCGCTTGTCCCGCGGACGGTCCACGTGGGTCATGAGGATCGGCCGGCCGCCCTTTTCCACGATCGAGTAGATCGTCCCCAGGGTGGCTTCAACGCGGTAGGCATCGTGAATCCGGCCTTTCTTGACCACGTTGTGATCCACCCTCACCAGCACGACCTTGTCTTTTACATCCGCATCCTGGATCAGCCGCAGCCGGGGATCGAGAGGTGCGATTTCCATGGGCTAGCTTTCCTCCTTCACTGGGGTAGTCCGCCGGAGGCAACGTTAGCGCGTTTTGCCACTCCAGGCAACCGGAAAGAAAAGGAAAACCCGGGGTCGGGCGGCCCCGGGTTTGTAAGGCCAGAAGATCGGCGCGCCGCGGCTAAAAGTCAATCTGCCACTTGGCGCCGAAGTAGGTCAGCTTCCCCTCATCATTGCCGCCGGCATCCTTCATGTAGTCGATGACGCCGATCTCCGGAACGATGACCACGCCTTTGGCGAGCGAAATGGCGGCCTGGAGATAGTAGGCCTGGTTGTCGTCTTTCCTGGCCCCCTTCTGATCCAGTTCATGCTGCAGGTAGCCGTAGCCCGCTTCGAAAGTCAGCATGTCGCTGAGCTTGTACCCCGCGGACAACGACGAACCCGAAGGTGTCGTTGTCGACCACGCTTCGTGCCGTTCCAGAGGGCCATGTTCTGGCCCAATTCCAGCAGGTCGTAGTTCCCCGTGTTCTGTCCCGCGTAGACGTTGCCCATGAGAAGAACGGGGCCGACCGTGTAGTCGACCCCCAGGTAAACGACCCACGCGTCAACGGACTCCTCCTTGTCGGCGGCATCCACGACGTCGTAGGTCTGATATCCCCCGCCCACCTCAAACGAAAAGGCGTCTTTGCTCAACAGGTAGCGGGCTTCCAGTTTCGGGATCTTGACGTCGGTATCCGCCCCGGCATAGCCCGCTAGGTCGGCGTCGTTCACCTCGACGAGGGCGAAATCCACCGGGCCGAAGCGCAGCCGGATCATGTCCCGCCGCGCTCCGTAGACCCCGCCGCTGTAAAGCAGGCCGACGTCATCGTCCCACACCTGGTTGCTCTTGAAAATGTTCACCGGCGAGTAGTTCTGACCGACGCCCAGTTTCCCGGCGCCGAAATTCCATTCTCCCCACAGGATGCGCAGGTTCGGGGCTGATCCGTACTCAAAGCGGCCGCTGACGTTCCCCGCCTTCACGTTGGCGCCGATCCGGCTTTCGGTCTGCTGCGTGAAAACCAGATCAGCATCGTCTTTGCTGCCGCTTGGACCCAGGGAATCCCCATAGTCCGTTTCCGTCCAGAAGGTCGCCATCCGGGAACTCCCGTAGAACTCCCACTCCGCCGCACCGCCCAGAGCGGGCATGGCGAAACACACCACCAGCGCCGTGACCCAAGGAAATATCCTTCTCATTTCTCTTTCCTCCCATCCGCCACCACGCAAGTCCATGACGACTTCCCCGACCAGGATATTCAGCGCGATCCGCCCGTTCCCACCCCCTTTCCGCTGCTGCAAACCGAGCAGACACGACTCATAGCCCGGCGGCTTTCGGCTGTCAAGAGAAATTATATGCATTTCCGGTAGGTTATCGGAATCCAGGCCCGGGGGCTGTTCAGCCTTGCGATGAGCCGCCGACGCGGCAGCCAACGAAAACGCAGGGGAAATGGAACCCGGCACCACGTCCCCCGGGGGTTGACATTCCGGACCCGATCCTTTATCAAATCAGATAAAGCACCTGAAATTCCGGAACCGCCCCGGGTAATGACCCCGGGGAGGTCAAGGCGGCACTGCCGCAGCGCGCGTGTGATTCCACAGCAGGTGCGTTGATCTCGTCCTACCCAAGGGTTACGAGCGATTCGCCTATCCGGGCTTTCATTGCCGGTTGGGAACGACAGCGTAATCTTCGCCCTTCCGTCGTCGGTTTCTTGATTCTCCGGCAAAGATGCGCCGCTTGGCATGGGCCAGGCCGGCTGGTTGTGGGCCGATGTTCCTCGTCTGGAACCATCGGGCTCCGCCGGCTTGAACTTTCCACCCTGAATCCCCGGAGCACAGCTGCGGGCAGAGGAGTAAGGAGGCAGATTCATGTCAGAACTGGAAGTACTGGAACATTGGCTCAGGAGAGGAAAAATCTCCCGGCGCGATTTCCTGGCGCGGGCGGCGGCCTTGGGTCTCGCCGGAGCGCTCATCCCGTCATGGTTTCCGAAGCCCGCCAAGGCGTCAGCACCCAAGCGCGGCGGGCGCTTCAGGCTGGGACTGGCCGGGGGGTCCACCACCGATTCACTGGATCCCGCCACCATCACCGACATGATGCTTCAGGTGATCAACCAGGGCCAATTGCGCAACACCCTGGTGGAAATCGATCATGAGAACCAGCCGATTCCCGAGCTGGCCGAAAGCTGGGAGGCCTCCGCCCGGATGCCAAGGTCTGGATGTTCAAGCTGCGCCGGGGCGTCGAGTTCCACAACGGGAAAACCATGGATGCCGACGATGTGCTCTACTCCATCAACCACCACCGCGGCGAAGACACCAAATCGGCCGCCAAGGGCATCGTGGACCCCATCGCCGACATCCGCAAGGACGGCCCGCACACGGTGATCTTCACCCTCAAGGGCGGGAACGCCGACTTCCCTTTCATCCTGAGCGACTACCACCTCACCATTTCGCCGGCCGGTGACGACTTCCGGGGCGGATTGGGCACCGGCGGCTACGTTCTGAAGGAGTTCGAGCCGGGCGTGCGCGCGTTTGCGGTCCGCAACCCCAACTATTTCAAGGAGAACCGGGCGCATTTCGACGAGGTGGAAACCCTCTCCATCAGCGATGTCAATGCCCGCACCAATGCGCTGAAGACCGGTCAGATCGATGCCATGAACCGTTGCGAGCTGAAGACGGTTCATCTTTTCAAGAAATTGCCGGGGATACAGGTGATGCAGCAGAACGGGTTCAAGCACTACACCTTCGCCATGCGCTGCGACATCCCGCCCTATGAGAACAGCGATGTGCGCCTCGCCCTGAAATACGCCGTCGACCGCGAGCAGATGGTGAAGACCATTCTGCGCGGCTACGGCGTCGTGGGAAACGACCACCCCATCAGCCCGGCCAACCGGTATCACGCCTCCGAGCTGGAGCAGCGAACCTACGATCCGGACAAGGCCAAGTTTCACCTGAAGAAGTCCGGCCTCGACAAGGCGAACTTCCGGCTGCATGCCGCGGATGCCGCCTTTGTGGGCGCCGTGGATGCCGGGGTGCTCTTATCGGGAAAGCGCCGCCCGAGCCGGCTATCGAAATCGAAGTGGTGCGCGAGCCCAACGACGGGTATTGGAGCAATGTCTGGATGAAAAAGGAATGGTGCGCAGTCTTCTGGGGCGGACGGCCGACCGAAGACATGATGTTCAGCACCGCCTACGCCGCCGATGCCGCCTGGAACGACACGTTCTGGAAAAACAAGCGCTTCAACGAACTGCTGGTGGCGGCGCGCGCTGAACTGGACGAGAAGAAGCGCCGGCAAATGTACGTGGAAATGCAGCACACTCGTGCGCGACGACGGCGGCGTCGTGGTTCCCATGTTTGCAGCCGATCTTGCTGCGGCCACCGACAAAATCCAGCATGGGCCGCTGGCGGCCAACTGGGAACTGGACGGTTTCCGGTGCGCGGAGCGCTGGTGGTTTGCCTGAATCGCCGGGTTGGGCTTCTCCGGCGGCTCCCCTGAGGGCGAGCCGGCGGCCCGCCAAGCCCGCCCTTGCTTACTGCGGTATGAGGACGCTTGCGGGATGAACGGAATCCTGAGACATCGTGCTCAAGAGAATCGGGCTGGGCTTTCTGACCCTGTTCGTCATATCGCTGCTCATTTTTGCCGGGGTCGAAGTGCTGCCCGGCGATCTGGGTGAGGCGGTTCTGGGACAGAACGCCACACCCGAGACGGTGGCCGCCTTTCGAAAGGAACTCAAGCTGGATCTGCCGCCGCATGTGCGGTATTTTTCCTGGCTGAGCCACTTCCTGCGGGGCGACTTCGGCAACTCCCTGGCCAACGGCCGGCCGATTGCCGACCTGATCGGCTGGCGCCTGGCCAACACCCTGTTCCTGGCCGCCGCCACGGCGGTCGTGGCCGTCCCGCTGTCGATCATCCTGGGCATTCTGGCGGCGCTCTACCGCAACAGCCTTTTCGACCGGGCGATATCCATCGCGACCCTGAGCACCATTTCCTTTCCCGAGTTCTTCGTCGCCTATATCCTGATCGCCCTGCTCGCGGTTGCAGCTGGTCGTTTTCCCGAGCATCTCCAACATCAACGAGCAGATGAGCCTCTGGCAGAAGATCCACGCCATCGTGCTTCCCTGCCTGACGCTGACGATGGTGGTGGTAGCCCACATGATGCGCCAGACCCGCGCGGCCATCATCAACATCCTGTCCAGCCCGTTCATCGAGATGGCCAAGCTGAAAGGCATCCGGCGTATCCGGATCATCGTCCTGCACGCCCTCCCCAATGCGCTGTCGCCCATCATCAACGTGGTGGCCATGAACCTGGCCTATCTGGTTGTCGGGGTGGTCGTGGTCGAGGTGGTCTTTGTCTATCCGGGTCTGGGCCAGCTGCTGGTGGATTCCGTGTCCAAACGGGACATCCCGGTCGTCCAGGCCAGCGGAATCGTTTTTGCCGTCACCTACGTGGGTCTCAACCTGCTGGCGGATGTGCTGTCGATCCTCACCAACCCCAGGCTGCGGAACCCCAGATAGGAAGGAAGCGGCATGGCCGTTTCTCAAGCTGCTGAGACAGTTCACCCCTGAGCGCCCGTGTCGGGCTGGCCATGATCCTGCTGAACGTGGCCGCCGCGATCCTCGTCGCCGCTGGTCGCCCCTTACGGGGAAACCGAAATCGTGGGGGACGTGTGGGAGCCGTTCAGCCGGGAGCATCTGCTGGGCACCGACCAACTGGGCCGAGACCTGCTGACGCGGCTGCTCTATGCGGCCCGCAACACCATCGGCATCGCGTTTCTCACCACCCTGCTGTCCTTCGCTCCTCGGACGCCTGTGCGGCTTTTTCGCCGCCACCCTGGGTGGCTGGACCGATCTGGTCCTCAGCCGCCTGGTGGACATCCTGATGGCCTTTCCGACCCTGATTTTCGCCCTCATGGTGCTGTCGGTCGTCGGCACGTCCATTACCGCGCTGATCCTGGTCATCGCGCTGCTCGACTCCACCCGGGTCTATCGTCTGTCGCGGGCCGTGGCCATGGACATCGAGGTGATGGAGTTTGTCGAGGCGGCCCGGCTCCGGGGCGAGGGAATCTGGTGGCTCATGCGCCAGGAGATCCTGCCCAATGCCATGCCGCCGCTGGTCGCGGAATTCGGTCTGCGGTTCTGTTTCGTGATCCTGTTCATCGCCACCCTCAGTTTCCTGGGCCTGGGTATCCAGCCGCCGGCGGCCGACTGGGGCAGCATGGTGCGGGAAAACTCCGGGGCGATCACCTTCGGTATTCTCACCCCTCTCTGGCCGGCGGGAGCGATCGCTTTCCTGACCGTGGGGGTCAACCTGGTCGTCGACTGGTTTCTGCACGTGGCCAGCGGACTGAAGAATTGACCGAAGGAGAGTCATGAGGAAGCATTTGTGAGCGTTCTGCTGAGAATCCGAGAACCTGCATCATCGAGGGCAAGAGCAACGGGAAATGGCTGCCGATTGTCAAGGGCATCAGCCTCACTCTCGACCGAGGTGAGGTCCTGGGCCTGATCGGTGAGTCCGGGGCCGGCAAATCGACCCTGGGGCTGGCGGCGATGGGTTACACCCGGACGGGCTGCCGCATCGCGTCGGGTTCGATCGTTTTTGACGGCCGTGACCTCACCCGCGCTCCCCGGCGGAGAGCTGCGGAAAATCCGGGGTAATCGAATCGCCTACGTGGCCCAGAGTGCCGCCGCCTCCTTCAACCCGGCCCACCGGCTGATCAAACAGTATGCCGAGGCGCCGGTCCAGCACGGGCTGATGAGCTTTGCCGAAGCTGAAGAACAGGCCGTGGAACTCTACCGGCGCCTGCTGCTGCCCGACCCGGAGCACATCGGCTACCGCTATCCCCACCAGGTTTCGGGCGGACAGCTGCAGCGGGCCATGGTGGCCATGGCCATGTCCTGCCGGCCCGACATCATTGTCTTCGATGAGCCCACCACGGCGCTCGATGTGACCACCCAGATCGAAGTCCTGGCCGCCATCAAAGACGTCACCCGGAAGTTCAAGACCGCCGCCATCTACATCACCCACGACCTGGCCGTAGTGGCCCAAGTGGCCGACCGGATCATGGTGCTGCGCTACGGCGAACTGGTCGAGGAAAACGATACGCCCGGGAGATACTGGCCGATCCCCACCAGGAATACACCCGGCAGCTTCTGTCGGTACGCTCTTTGCGCGAAGACAAGGAGTCCGCCTTCCGGGAAAGAGATCGAACTTCTGAACGTCGAAGGGGTTTCCGCCAGCTACGAGCGGCCGGCAGATGGTGCTGCAGGACATCAACCTCAAGGTCAGACAGGGCCGCACGGTGGCCCTGGTCGGGGAATCCGGCAGCGGCAAGAGCACCCTGGCCCGGGTGATCACCGGACTGCTGCCGCCTCTGGCGGGCCGGATTCTGTTCTGCGGTGAGGAACTGCCGCCGAGCCTGGAATCCCGGCAGCGCGAAACCCTGCGGCGCATCCAGATGATCTACCAGATGCCGGACACGGCCCTCAACCCGCGGCAGAGAATCGCAAAGATCCTGGGGCGGCCGCTCGACTTCTACTTCGGCCTGTCGGCGGCGGAGAGAGACCGCCGCATCGGGAGCTGCTGGAGATGACCGGCCTTCCCGCGGAATACAGCCAACGCCATCCGCCGGAGCTGTCCGGTGGCGAAAAGCAGCGGGTGTGCATCGCCCGGGCCCTGGCGGCCCAACCGGATCTGATCATCTGTGATGAGGTCACCTCAGCGCTGGATCAGCTCGTGGCCGAAGGCATCCTGGAACTCCTTCAGGATCTGCAGAGACGAGCTGGGGGTCTCCTATCTCTTCATCACCCACGATCTTGCCACCGTAAAGGCGGTTGCCGACGAGATCGTGGTGATGCTCCAGGGAGAAATCGTCGAGCAGGGGCGGAAAAGAGATATCCTGACGCCTCCGCACCATGCATACACAGACCTGCTGCTCGCCTCGGTGCCCGAAATGGATCCCGACTGGCTCGACAAGCACCTGAAGGCCCGCCAAGAGGTTTCTGATCCGACGCCCCCCTCCCCTTCCTCCTGAGCCGCGAACCCCTTCGTCATTCGTCATTCCCAAGGTTCCCCTCTCAGCGGAGGCCCTCGGCAACGGTTGGGTCTTCCGCAACGGACTTGACATCGCCCACGATAGAGGCTATCGGCAATGGTCATTTCTTTCACGTCCCTTTTCTGCAGGAGCCCTCTGCCATGCTGGTGAGGAACATCAACGATCCGGAAGTGATGGACACGACCTACCTGGCCCACGGCGGCGCCATCGCCCAGATGATCCTGGACCGTCGCATCCTCCGTGAGCTCGGTTTCCTGGCCATCGCCAAGCTCGCCCCGGGCCATGAGATCGAAGCCCACACGGATCCCATGGAGGAGATCTATTTTCTGCTCTCGGGAAGCGGGCAGATGCAGGTCGGCGAGGAGTCGCGCGGGGTGGGTCCGGGTGATGCGGTCTGGATACCCACCGGCTCCCCCCACGCGCTGCTGAACAACGGCCGGGAAGACTGCATCATCCTGGTGCTGGCCGCTTCGCCGTGGTAGACGGCAAGTCCCCGGTCCTGCTCATCCGCCCCGGCGCCCTGGGCGACACGCTGATGCTGCTGCCGGCGCTCTGCGATCTCCATGCCCGCGACTGAGGTCATCGTCGCCGGAAGGCGACCCGGGCATTGACTTTCTCTCCGGTCCAACCGTCCGCACCCTCGATCTCGAGGCCGCCCCCTGGAGCCACCTCTTCCGGGAGCATCCGGCCCCCGACGGTCCCGACTTCCCGGAGTGGCCCCGCTCAGGAAACACGGGCTTGGTGTTGGCTTTCCTCGCGGATCCGGACGGCCGCCTGCGGCGAAACCTGAAGACCGCGTTCTCCCCGGCGCTGCGCTGCGTTTCTTTCCCTCCCTGCCGGCCGAAAAACAAAAGATCCACGTCGCCCTGCATGCCGCCGGCTGCCTCCAAGCGGCGGGGCTGCCGGTGGTTCCATCCCGGGCCTTGGAGCGCGCCCGGAAGGCTGCGCTGATTCCCGCACCGGCTCTTGGCGCCCTTCGGGACCGCGTTGTCCTGCACCCCGGATCCGGCAGTCCGCGCAAGAACCTTCCACAGAGATTCTGGCGCGAACTCACCGAAAAAATCGCCAGGCAGGCCTCGGGCCTGAAAACGACCTTGCTGCTGGGCCCGGCCGAGCTGGAGACCGGCCGGACCTTTGACATTTCCGGCTTGAAACCGGCCCTGGAAATCTGCTGCTGTCCCGCCAGCGCGGCGCTCCTTCAGCTTCTCCGGGAGGCGCGCCTGTACCTGGGACACGACAGCGGCATCACCCACCTGGCCGCCATGACCGGGGCGCCCACGATCGCCCTGTTCCGGGACAGCGATCCGCGCCGCTGGGCCCCGCTGGGGCCGGCGGTTACCCTGCTGCCGGTCGCGGAAGACGGTGACGATCTCCTGCGCCGGGTGCTCAGGACGAGTCGGCGACTTCTGACCTGCGGCACCGGCCCGGGCGAAGCTGACCGCTCCCCGGCCCGTCCCTGAGCGCGGCCAGCCCGGGCCGGGACTTGTCAGCCCGCCGGCAATTCACTATAGTCGGGCAAATCGTGTCCGCCGGTTCCCCACGACGCGCCACGGACTCCCCGATGGGAGACCGATAACCGAACTGCGACAAGGAGGAACGTATGGAAACCATCGAGCTAGTGACGGCCCGCGAAATCCTGGATTCCCGGGGAAACCCGACGGTCGAAGTGGACGTGGTGCTGAGCGAGGGCAGCTTCGGCCGCGCCGCCGTGCCCTCCGGGGCCTCCACCGGTGAACACGAAGCCGTGGAGCTGCGGGACAAGGCCAGAAAACGCTACGGCGGCAAGGGCGTCCAGAAGGCCGTGCAGAACGTGAACCAAATCATAGGCCCGGAGCTGCTGGACCTGGACCCCATGGACCAGCGTCTCATCGACCGGATCCTGCTGGAAATGGACGGCACCGCCAACAAGGGCAAGCTGGGCGCCAATGCCATTCTGGGGGTGTCGCTGGCCGTGGCCCGCGCCGCCGCCGCTTCGCTGGGAATGCCCCTCTACCGCTACCTCGGGGGACCCGCCGCCTGCCGGCTCCCCATGCCCATGATGAACATCCTCAACGGCGGCCTGCACGCCGCCAACAATGTGGATTTTCAGGAATTCATGATCATGCCGACGGGCGCCAAGACCTTCGGCGAGGCTCTGCGCATGGGGGTGGAGATCTTTCACGCCCTGGCCGGGGTGCTGAAGGGCAAGGGGCTGTCCACCGCGGTGGGGGACGAGGGCGGCTTCGCCCCGGACCTCAAGTCAAACGAGGAAGCCATCGAGATGGTACTGGCCGCCGTCGGGCAGGCCGGCTATCAGCCGGGCAAGGATGTGCTCCTGGCCCTGGACCCGGCGGCCTCCTCTTTCCACGAAAAGGGCAAGTACGCGTTCCGGAAATCGGATCAGTCCCGCAGGAGCGGTGCCGAGATGGTGGACTTCTGGGCCGACTGGGTCGCACGCTTCCCGATCTGCTCCATCGAGGACGGGCTGGCCGAAGACGACTGGAGACACTGGCGGCTGATGACGGAAAAGCTGGGAGGGCGGCTTCAGATCGTGGGCGACGACCTGTTCGTGACCAACACGGCGCGCATCTCCCGCGGCATCAAGGAAAAGGCGGCCAACGCGGTCCTCATCAAGCTGAACCAGATCGGCACCCTGACCGAAACCCTGGATGCCATCGGGATGGCCCACCGCGCCGGGTGGCGGGCCGTGGTCTCCCACCGCTCCGGCGAGACGGAAGACACCTTCATCGCCGACCTGGCAGTGGCCGCCGGCACCGGCCAGATCAAGACCGGCTCCCTCTGCCGCTCCGAGCGGGTCTGCAAATACAACCAGTTGCTGCGGATCGAGGAGGAGTTGGGCGACACGGCCGAGTTCGGCGCCCCGGGCACCCTCTGAGAGCCGGCGGCCGCCGCAGCCGCGCGCTTGGCTCCGCCGGCCCGTCGCCGGTCATAACGCCTGATACCGGAAGCTTCCTGACTTCGGGGATCAAGGGATAGGAAAAGGCGGGGTTCGGCTATCCGGGGGTATTTCAAGGCCCGGGCGTACAGGGGTCACCCTCGCTCTCCGCCTCGCTGAAAGGCAGAGAGCAGAGCCCGATCAAAGCTCTTGAGTTCCTCAATTCGGTTCAGCTGACAGACCGCCAGGTGCAGCAGGTCTCTCGCCGTCAGTCCGGGATATTGGTCCGCCAGGTTGCGGGCATGGAGCACGGTCCCGGACTCCACCGGCAGGATGTGATCGACACCGCTGACGGCAAGCTCCAGGGCTGCGTCCAGGGTTTCCGTGCGGCCCACCGGCAAATAGGCGTGAAGCAGTTCCTGGAGAACTTCCGCCGAGGTGACCAGACGGCTTGCCTTCCGGGCCCTCTCCAGGAAGAACTCCTGCGCTTCTTCCCGCAATGGATGCGGCCGTCCCACCGCGTACATGAAGACATTGCTGTCCACAAAAATCATGACGCCGGTCCTGCCCGAAAACCCTTGAGAATGATTTCCTTGTGCTCATCCCAGTCCGGTTCCCGGCCGGCCTCCCCCTTCCGGCACTGATCGAAGAATTCCTTCAGCTCCGCCGGCCCGGACAATGCCCGGCGATTCCGTCTTGAATCGAGTGCCTGCCTGCCGGCCTCCCGCAACCAGGCACTCAGGGATTTGGCCTCTTTGACCGCCTGAGATCGAAACCTGGCAGCTTCCTTTTCATCCAGGATGACTTGCACCCGCACCGACACCCTCGCACCTCCGCCTTCGACAGGATGTAATCTGAATACACCTACACACTTATGGTATGTATTCTTCAGAAAGTCAACCCTGCTCAGGATCGAATCCATGGGTTCGGGATCGATCTTGCCGGCAGACGGGCAGAAGCTCTACGGCGCCCAGAAAGGGCGGCCGAGCGCCGCCACCGCCTTCACAAACTCCCCGGCATACTCCCGGAAGCGGGACATGTAGTCCGGGTCCAGCCTGCGTCTGAAGAAGTTCCCGGAGAAAATCCCCAGCATGTCCGGCAGCCGGACGATGCCTTCTTCAGTGCCCGCCTGGAAGCCGCTCCAGTTGCGCACATGCTCTTCCGACCGGAAGAGGTTCATGGTGCTTCAGGCGTAGGGCAGGCCATCGCGCCATTTGCGAAAGGGAACCGAGGTGTAGGCCACCAGGCCCTCCGGTTCAATGCCCTCCAGCACGCCGTCCTTCATCCGCACCTGGAGCGGCGCACCGCAGTCGAGACAGGGGGCGTCGATCTGAACGGACTTGCCTTGAAACAGCCAGCTGACCGCCAGCGACTCAAACCCTCACTGGGCAAACCATTTCTGTTGGCCCGCGACCGTGACCCGGTACTGGGTGGGGAGGTTGTTGAAAGGGGCAAAGGAGGTGATGCAGTCCGTGTCGGGGAAAAGCCAGCCCGGAAACCCGGGGAAGAACAGGGCCCGCTGCGCTTTGCGCCCCTCCTCGGGCGGGACGCCCAGCTCCGCCGCGATCTCGGTGTAATGCGGTGCCTGGCCGGTCTCCTGCATGCGTTTCATGATGAAGTGAAAGGTTCGATCCATCTGAGTGGTGGGTGCCATGGGATTCCCTCCTGCCTTGCGGTTTGCATCGCATTGCGCCATTGTCCACCCGCCGGATTGCCGGAAGGCGCTTGGCGCCGGCCCTCGGTTGGCTTCACCATAGCCCGGAAAAACAGCGCGCTTCAAGTCAATTCCGTGGGATTTTCGGACCGGGCATGGTCGGCGGGCCCCCGGTACCCGCACCGGTGCTCTGGTTTTCCGGAAAACCCGCGCGCCCCGGGCCTTCAGGATCCGGCTGCCGCCTTCGTCCCGCGCAGCCCAAGAGCCTTGACAAAGGAACCTGGACCAAATAATGATTCTCGGAATTGGGGCGCGGTGTCCCAATATTGGGAGCAACGTCACGCTGGAATGGAAAGGAGGACGGATGGCCATGAGAAGAGGATTTTTCACCTTGGTGGTCTTGGTCGCGGTGCTGGGGTTGGCGGGATTCGCTCCCGCTGCGGAGATGGAAACAGCCAAAATCGGGATGTGCGCCCCCATGTCGGGGCCCGCGGCCGCCTGGGGGCTTCCGGGCCTGGACGGCCTCACCATCTTTGTCGACAAGGTCAACGCACGCGGGGGGTTAAAGGTTGGGGAGAAATCCTACAAGCTGGAGATTGTCACTTACGATGATGAGGGCGACGGCGCCAAAGCCCTGCTGGGAGTAAAGAAGCTGGTGTTGGAAGACAAAGTCAAGGTCGTCCTGATGCTGGGCGGGGGTACGACGGCGCCTACGCAGCCTTTTCTCACCAAAGAGAAGGTCCTGTGCCTGACGCTGATCGGCTCGGACAACGCGCCGGACCGACCGTACCACATGGTCCTGACGGACAACTTCCCGGTCTACCATCTGCTCCATCCCATGTATCTGGCCAAATCGAAACCCAACTTCAAGCGGGCCGCGGTGATCGCTCAGGACGATCCCATCGGACTGCCCTCCATCGCCTGGTCCGAAGCCGGGTTCAAGGGTGCGGGCATCGAGGTGGTGTACTCCAAGTCCTTTGCCGTGACGACCACGGATTTTGCGCCGATCGTCACCGCCGTGCTGGCGTCCAAGCCCGACATCATTTCCATGGGGGCCTCCTATCCCGAATTCCAGGCGCTGATCGCCGAACAGGGTTACACCCAGGGGTTCAAGGGTGTCTACACCTCGGCCTGCTGGGACTTCTCGGCGATTGCCGCCAAAGTGCCCAAGGAGCACATGGAAGGCTCGGTTTCCAGTTTTCCGCCCTTCAACGATCCATCGTTGAGCAAGGAACATCACGACCTCTGGAACGAGTGGAAGAAGCGTTGGCCTGACCACTCCTGGTCGGAAATCACCTGGGAGTACGGCGGCAATGCGGAAGTCTGGGCCTGGGCCGTGGAAAAGGCCGGGACTTTCGACACCGAGGCGGTCCTGAAGACCTTGAAGTCCTCGGAAACCGTTCCGCACTCCTTCGGTCCCGGGAAATGGTTCGGCAAGGAGGTGTGGGGCAGCGACAACCTGTTGGCTCCCAAGTGGCCGGTCACCGCCATGCTCAACGGCCAGGAGACCGCGGTGGATCGCTTCAGCGCTGTCGAGTGGATCAGCGATCCGGCAAAGAAGAAGATCCTCATCGACTGTCTGAAAGCCTGGAACGTGCCGGTTTTTGGCCAATAGTCCATCTCGGATGAAACCCTGGGGGATGGCCCGCGGGCGCTTTCCTTGAGGAAAGCGCCCGCGGGGTCGCCGAGCGCCGCCCCTGTGCGCTTACCCCAGCAGTTCTGGATACACGCATGGACTTCTTTGCCCAACTCGTTCTGAATGGGCTGATCACCAGTTCCTTCTATGCCCTGATTGCCGTGGGCCTGACCCTTGTCTTTGGCGTCATGCACATCGTCAATTTCGCCCACGGCGAGTTTTACATGCTGGGCGCCTACACGGTGTATGTTCTTTTCAGCAAGCACCACTGGCCGTTTTTCGTGGCGGTTGCCGTAGCCATAGTCCTGGTCGGTCTCCTGGGCCTGCTTTCTGAAAGACTGATCTTCAGGCAGGCGAAAGGCAAAGTCGTCAGCGGGTTTATCATGTCCGTGGGCCTGGTTTTCATCCTCCAGGTGGCGGTCGTCAAAATCTGGGGCCTCGGCAAAATGAAACCGGTTCCGGCCGCCTTCCCCCAGATTCTGGACATTGCCGGAGCCTCGACCAGCTGGCAGCGCTTCCTCGTGGTCCCGGTCACCATCGCACTGCTCGGTGCGCTCTGGTTTTTCCTGGAGCGCTTTCGCATCGGTCGCGCCTTACGTGCTGCGGCCCTCAATCCGGACGCCGCCGCCCTGCAGGGGATCAGCCCGAAGAAGTGCGCAGCCGTCGCCATGCTGCTCGGCTCGGCCATGGCCGGCGCTGCCGGAGCGCTCATGGCGCCGATCATGTCCGTGCATCCCTACATGGGCGGCAAGGTGGTCTGGACCGCCTTTGTGGTGGTCATCGTCGGGGGCGCCGGAAACATCAAGGGCAGCATCTGGGCAGCCTTGCTGTTCGGATTCCTGACCACCCTGATCACGACCTGGCTCGACGGGACGATCGCCGACCTGGTCAATGCCATGGTAATGCTCCTGCTGCTGGCTGCCAGACCCGAGGGAGTGATGGGCCGTGGCTAGAGAAGCCTTTTTTTTCGTGATTCGCCACCGCAGACGCCTGGGTTGGCTCCTGGCTCTGGCTGCGTTCCTGGTGCTTCTGCCTTTCCTGCTGAGCAAGTACAAAGTGGACGTGGCCATCATGCTCTTCATCAATATCATCCTGGTGGCGAGCTTCCGCCTGATCGCCACTACCGGCGGCTGGTCCCTGGCGCATATCCCCTTGATGGGGTGTGGGGCCTATGCCACCGCCCTGTTGACCAAGGCGGGGATCCCTTTCTGGTTCTCTCTGCCGCTTTCCGGCCTGGCGGCGGCAGCGGTGGCCCTGCTCATCAGTTATCCCATCGCCAGGACAAAAGGTTTTGCCTTTTTTGTCGCCTCGTTTGCTGCCGGCGACGCCCTTCGGGTCTGCTGGACGCGGTTCAAGGTTCCGTTTGGCGGGCACCAGGGCCTGAGCAATGTTCCGGTGCCGAAGCTGTTTCCGAGCTGGGACTTCAGCGAGCCCATCCCCTATTACTATCTCTCGCTCGTCGTCATGCTCATCTGCCTGATCCTCATGCTTCGCCTGGATCGCTCACGCATCGGCGCCACCTGGCGGAGCGTCGAATCCCAGGAGGACCTGTCGAAAAGCCTGGGCATCAATACGGCCTTCTACAAGATCCTGGCATTTGTAATCGGGTCTTTCTTTGCGGGAGTGGCCGGCGTTCTTTTGGCCCATCGGCTCTGGGCCGTGGTTCCGGGGCAGTTCGGCTTTGTCGCCACTCTCTATCTTCTGATCTGGGTGGTGTTCGGCGGCCTGCGCACCTTCTACGGACCGATCGTGGGAGTGGTATCCCTGACCCTGCTGCAGGAACTCCTGCGGCCGCTGGTCGAATGGCTGCCGATGATCTATGGGGCCATTATCATTCTGACGCTGATCTTCCTGCCCGAAGGGCTGGAAGGCCTGCCCGGCCGAACCCGCAAGTGGCTGAGTTCCGAGAATAGACTCCTGGACGAATGGAGGGGCGAAGCCGGCAGCCGTTGATTCAGCGCTGAACGAACTGCCCGGGTAAGGCTTGCAACGCCACGAGAGCATCTGATCCCATGAACCTGCTCGAACTGAAAGGCCTGGGAAAGAATTTCGGCAGTCTGGTAGCCGTGGACCGCCTCGACATGAGCGTGGAGCAAGGCACGATCCATGGCCTGATCGGTCCCAACGGCTCAGGCAAAACCACGGTTTTCAACCTGATCACCGGGTTTCACCACCCAAGCCGGGGAACCGTTTTCTTTCAGGGCGAGGATATCACGGACCTGCCGCCTTACGTGGTCGCCCGCAAGGGAATCGCCCGCACCTTTCAGCTGACCGCGCTGTTCAAGGAGATGACCGTCCTTGAAAACGTGCTCGTTGCCTGTCACCTGCATACGCGCATCAGCCTTTTCCGCCAGGTCTTCCGCAACGCCAAGTCGCTCCGGCGCCACCGCGTGGTGGAGGAAAAGGCCATGGAGCTTCTCGAGTTCATGGGCATCGCACACCTCCAGCACGAGATCGCAAGCGAGCTTCCGCACGGGCACAAAGTGGCCCTGGGTATGGCCAATTCCCTGGCTACGGAACCGCGCCTGGTCCTGTTGGACGAACCGGTCGGCGGCATGAATCAGACGGAAACGGCTCAAACCATGGAGCGCATCAAGCGGCTCCAGGACCGCGGCCTGACGATCCTGCTGGTGGAACATGACATGAAGGCGGTCATGAGCACCTGCAGCACGATCACCTGTATCAATTTCGGCAACAAAATCGCGGAAGGCACGGCCGAGCAGGTCTGCTCGTCCAAAGAGGTCAACGACGCTTACCTGGGCGGGACCCTCGACACATGCTCACTCTGAACGGCGTAGCTGTGCATTACGGCGGCGTGCAGGCCCTCAAGGGAATTTCCCTGGCAGCCGAGAAGGGCTGCATCACCAGCCTGATCGGAGCCAACGGAGCCGGGAAAAGCACCACCCTCAAAGCCGTTTCGGGCTTGGTTCCGATCACCGCCGGAGATATCCGCTTCGAAGGCCGCCGGATCGACGGTCTGTCTCCGGAAAAGATCGTCGAGCTGGGCGTCGGGCACGTGCCCGAAGGCAAGCAGCTTTTTCTGGAGATGACCATCCTTGACAACCTGTACACCGGCGCACACTTGAGAAAGGACAGCCAAAATCTCGAGCAGGACCTGGACCGCATCTATGGTTACTTCCCTGTCCTGCGCCGGGCGCGCTACCGCAAGGCCTCCCAGTTGAGCGGCGGAGAGCAGCAAATGCTGGCCATCGGACGGGGTCTGATGTGCAGCCCCAAGCTGCTGATGCTCGATGAGCCTTCCCTGGGTCTCTCTCCGATCCTGACCCGTGAGGTAGGGGCGATGATCGAGCGCATCGCCAAGGAGGGGATCTCCATCCTCCTGATCGAACAGAACGCCAGCCTGGCTCTGCAGCTCGCCAGGAAGTGCTATGTGCTGGAGACCGGCAGCATGGTACTCGAAGGGGATGGGCAGGCGCTGCAGAACAATGAACACGTTCGCGCCGCTTACCTGGGGATCAGCCCGGGTGAAGAAGCGCGGGAATTGCTGAAACCCGCAGCCGAACCTGCGCGCCGGCCGACGCGGTGGCAGGAGCCGGCAGAGGAACCCGAAAAAGGCCTGGCAGAGAAAGAGATCGAGGAAAAGGGCACAGCCGCGCGACTGCCGCCGGAGCCGGCCCGGGAGGCCTTCGGCCAGACCTGGGCCGAGCCCGGGAGCCCGGCCCGCTGGAGCCCGGAATGGCGTTCGGATGAACCCAGGCCCGGATTCCGGTGGACGGCGGCTGAGCCGGCCGGGAGGGCCGTGCGGCCGTATGGGCGGCGGGAAGAGGCTTACGAACGCGGCGCCTCTCCAGCGGAGGATCTGGAAGCACCCGTATATGAGGACCGCGCCCTGCGCAGGCGAGAAGGAGGAAAACCCGCCCCCGCCCGCGTGGTCAAGCGGATCCTCTCTCTCAAGCAGGAGGCTTGATCCGCCCCTGCAACCCTCGCGCAGGAGCGCTCGGAGGGCCGGAGGGCCTCCGTATTCGAGCGCCGGAGGATAAAAGCCCCGTGACCCGCGTGCAAGTGGTCTTTCATGCCGGAATCAAGGCGCTTTTTGACGAAAGCGAAAAAGAGGTCGCCTTGAGCGGCGCGCCGCTGCTGCGAACCCTGCTCGAGCATCTCTGCGATTCCGAGCCACGCCGCAGCCGGCTGTTCGACGCGCAGGGCGGCGTGCGGCAGGATGTGACCCTGTTGCTCAACGGACGCAATGTGCTTTTCCTGAGCGGGCTGGACACGTTGCTGAAAAACGGGGACAAGGTGGCGATCTTCCCGCCGGTTTACGGTGGTTGAAGGCCGGCAACCGCCCTGCGCGGGCCGGGTTTGCACAAGACGCTACGGAGGGCGGGCCTTGCCGCGGGGCGGACGCCCGAGACAAAAGGGAGGGTTGGAAGATCATGGCCAAAGGCATTGCAAGCGACTTCTCCAAGTGTACGGGATGCGGGTACTGCGAGTTGATGTGCTCGTTCATCCACCACGAAGAGTTTAATCCGCTCAAGTCCCGGATCCGCGTCACGGTCTTCCCCGAACGCTCCATGGCGGTCCCGGTGGTCTGCTATCAGTGCGAGGAGCCGTGGTGCGCAAAGGCTTGTCCGGCCGGGGCCTTGGCCGTGGAAAGGGACCGCCGGGGCCGCACCGCGGTCGTCACGGTGCTCAAGGACCGCTGCGTGGGCTGCCGGATGTGCACCCTGGCCTGTCCGTTCGGCTGCATCGTGGTCTCCGACGGATATGCCGAAAAATGCGATCTCTGCCACGGGGATCCTCAATGCGTCAAGCGCTGCCGTTCCGGGGCCATCCGGTTCACGGACGTGGATGAGCACACGGTTTCCAAGAAAAAGGCGGTCGCCGAACGCTTGCTCAGTTCGGTCCAGGAGGTCTAGAATGTGGTACGGATGGACGGGGAACGTCATACGGGTGGATTTGAGTCAGGCGCTGATCACCGTCGAGCAGCTGGATCGCCGGAGCGCCGAGGAATTCATCGGCGGCCGGGGCCTGGGGGTCAAGTATCTCTACGACGAGATGGATCCGACCGTGGAGCCTTTGAGCCCGCGCAACAAGCTGATCTTCGCCACAGGCCCGCTGACCGGGACGGGAGCGCCCGGAGCGAGCCGCTACATGGTGGTCACCAAGGGTCCCCTGACCGGCATCATCGCCGAGTCCAGCGCCGGCGGGGCATTTGCCGTGGCCATGAAATACGCCGGCTGCGACATGCTCATCCTGGAAGGCAAGGCGTCGCGGCCGGCCTACCTCTGGGTGGACGATGAGCATATCGAGCTCAGAGAAGCGGCCCATCTGTGGGGGAAAACCTCCACCGAGACCGTCAAAGCGGTGATCGCCGAAACCCACCCCGAAGCCAAGGTCTCCTGCATCGGACCGGCAGGTGAAAACCAGGTGCTTTTCGCCTGCGTGATGAGCGATGAGGGCCGGGCGGCCGGGCGCTCCGGCGTGGGTGCGGTCATGGGCTCCAAGAACCTCAAAGCGATCGCCTTCCGCGGCACGCGCGGGCTGAAGGTGGCGGACCGGACCGCCTTCATGGCGGCCGTGGAACAGGCCTATCAAAAGCTCGACACGGAAAACACCGAACATTTTCACCAGGTGGGGACGCCCTTTGTGACCGGACTGGCGAATGAAAGCGGGGTCCTGCCCACGCACAACTACCAGACCGGCGTGAACAAGAGCGCCGCCAAGCTCTCCGATGAACTCCTGGCGAGCCAGATCTCGGTCAGGAAGAACTTCGGCATGGCCTGCCCGGCCTGCCCTGTGGCCTGCCGGCGGGTCAGCCGGGTCACCGTGCCGGAATACGCCGGAGTGGGCGACGGACCCGAATACGAGACCATCGGGCTGCTCGGGTCCAGCTGTGAGATGAACGACCTCTATGCGGTCACCAAGGCCAACTTCATCTGCAACGAAATGGGCATGGACACGATTTCAGCCGGCTCGACCATCGCCTGCGCCATGGAACTCTATGAAAAAGGCCACCTACCGCTCAAGGATGCGGGCGTGCCGCTCAACTTTGGCAACAACCAGGCGGTCATCCAGCTGCTCGGGGACATCGCCCTGAAGAAGGGCTTCGGTGCGGTTCTGGCCGAAGGCTCCTTTCGGGTGGCCAAGAAATACGGCCACCCCGAGCTGCACATGGGCACCAAGAAGCTGGAGTTCGCGAGCTACGACCCGCGCGGGGTCCAGGGTCAAGGCCTGGCCTATGCGACCAACTCCCGGGGAGGCTGTCACATCCGCGGGGAGGTGCAGGACCTCTCGCTGTTCGGCGTCAACTACTGGCGGGTGACCACGGACCAGAACCTGGGGCCCGTGGATCCGCTGCGCTGGGACGACAAGCCGCCCCTGACGATCGATGTGCAGGACTATTTCTGCCTGATCGATTCCTGCGGGATGTGCAACTTCATGTTCTTCCTGGCCCTGACCGAAGACGACACCCGGATGCTGATCGAGGCGGCCACGGGCATCGACATGGGCGGCCATCGAGGGTTCATGCGGACCGGCGAGCGGATTTTCAACCTCGAACGGCTCTTCAACCTCAAGGCGGGCATGACGGGCAAGGACGACACCCTGCCGAAACGCATGCTGCAGGAACCCATGCCCGATGGCCCGGCCAAGGGTCTGGTGGTGCACCTGGACGACATGCTGCCGCAATACTACCGGCTGCGGGGCTGGACACCCGAAGGGATCCCGACCAAACGCAAACTCGAAGAACTCGGCCTGGCCCTCTGAAAAGAGGCCGCGGACGCAGGAACGGAAACCCCGGCCCGCGCGGGTCCTTCGCAGGGTGGAATGAAAAGGCACATGATCATCGGGAACAGCGCCGCCGGCCTCTCGGCGATCCGGGCCATCCGCAGGGCCGGTGACGCGGGGCCGATCACGCTCGTCTCGGAGGAGAACTGCCCGGCCTATTCCCCGGTGCTGACCACCTACTACATCGGCGGGCAGATCGAACGCTCCGGCCTTTTCCTGGTCGAGGAGGAATTCTACCGGCAGCACGGCGTGCAGACCCTCTTCGGCCGGCGTGCCCTGGAGATCGATCCGCAAAAACGCCTGGTCCGGCTGGACAACCGCGTGAAAGTGCCTTACGACGATCTCCTCCTAGCGACCGGCGCGTCGGCCCGGACCCTGGAAGGAAACAGACCCGGATGCCCTGGAATTCGTCACGCCCCTGCGCACCCTGAAGGACGCCGAAAAAATCAAGCGCAGCTGCGCCCGGGCCAGGGAAGTGGTTGTCGTCGGCGCCGGCCTGGTCAGCCTGCAGACCATCAAGGCGATCCAGGACCGGGACCTGCGGATCACGGCCCTGGTGGGCTCCGATCAGATCCTCTCCCAGCAGATGGATGCGGAGAGCGCGCGCCTGGTCCAGAAACGTCTCGAAGAGCGGGGGGTGCGCCTGCTTTTCGGCCGTGAGGTGCGCCGCGTTTGCCGTAAAGGCGGCCGCGCAGAGGTGCAGACACAGTACAATGAGAGGTTCGGCGCGGACCTGGTGGTGGTCGGCAAAGGCGTGCGGCCCAACGTAGAGTTGGCCGAAAGCGCAGGCCTGAAAGTGCGCACCGGCATCCTGGTGGACGAGCGCATGCGCACCAACCGCGAGGAGGTCTATGCTGCCGGAGACGCGGCGGCCGGGCTGAACACCTTGAGTCAGGAAGTGGAAGTGATCGCCACCTGGGCGAATGCCTGTGCCCAGGGGGAGGTCGCCGGCATGAACATGGCAGGGTTTCGGGCGACAAGGGAAAGCCAGTTCCGCGAGAACGTGACGGCCATCATGGGTATCGTGGCCGCCTCGATCGGCCTTTCCAACCCGGGCCCGGGCCGCTGGGAAGAACTCCGCCATCTGGATGAAAAGCGCGGGGAGTGCCGCAAACTGTATTTCGACGGACCCGTCTTGGTGGGCGCCCTGCTCCTCAGCCGCGTGGAGGATGCGGGGGTGATCCGCAACTGTATCGCCAACCGTGCGGATGTTTCACCCTGGAAGCACACCATGGCCCGCAATCCGCTGCCGCTGGGTGCGATGCTGGGCGGGCTTTCCGGAAACTGGCCTTTTTTCCTCGGCTGACAGGCTCTGACGCCACCTCTGTGGCAAGACTGGGGGACTGCAATGACAACAACGGGCTGGGTTTTTCTGATTATCGGGGTTCTGGCTGCACTGGTGTTTCTTCTCTGGCTGGTGCTCGGCCGCTTCTACAAGCGCTCCACCAAGGAGACGGCCTTTGTGCGTACCGGCTTCGGCGGCCAGAAAGTGGTCATGAACGGCGGGACCTTGGTGTTGCCGGTCCTGCACGAAATCATCCCGGTGAACATGAATACGCTGCGGCTGGGAGTGACCCGGTCCAACGAACAGGCCTTGATCACTCGGGATTTCATGCGCGTCAACGTGCAGGCGGAGTTCTACGTGCGCGTCAAGCCCACCCTGGAGAGCATTGCCAACGCCGCGCAGACCCTCGGGCACAAGACCATGAATCCCGAAAGCCTGAAGGCCCTGGTGGAAGGCAAGTTCGTGGACATGCTGCGTGCGGTCTCCGCCTCCATGTCCATGGAAGAGATCCATCAGCAGCGAATGGAATTCGGCCGCAAGGTGCAGGCGGGCGTGGTCGAGGACCTGGTGAAAAACGGGCTCGAGCTGGAATCGGTTTCCATGACCGAACTGGACCAGGCCGATCAGAAGTACTTCAACCCCCAAAACGCCTTTGACGCGCGGGGCTTGACCGCCCTGACCGAAGAGATCCAAACCCGCCGGCGGCAACGCAACATCGTCGAGCGCGATACCGAAGTAGCCATTCAGAAGAAGAACCTCGAGGCGGAGCGGCAAACACTGAACCTGAGCAAGGAAGAGGAATTCGCCCGCCTCGCGCAGCAGCTCGAAGTGGAAGTGCGCCGCGCCGAGCAGCACTCCCTGATCGTGCGCGAACAGGCCGAGAAGGAACACCAGGCCAAGGAGGCGCAAATCACCGTCAAGCAGAGGCTCGACCGGCTGCAGATTCAGGCGGAGCAGGCGGTGGAAGAAGAGCGCATCGCACGCGAACTCCTGATCAAGGAAAAGGAGACCGAAAAGGAGCGCGTGACACAGGACGGACAGATCAAGGCCAAGCAGTTCCTGGATCAGGTCCAGCTGGAGGCCAGGCAGAAGCTCGATCAAGCGCAGATCGCCGCCGAACGCCTGGTGGAGGAAGAGCGCATCGCCCGGGATCAGGCCCTCAAGGAAAAGGACCTGGGTCGCGCGCAAGCCGTAGAGGCTGCCGAAGTCGAAAAGGAGCGGATCATTCGCGAAGCGCAGATTGCGGCGCGGCTGATCCTGGAGCAGGCCCAGATTGCGTCCGAAAAAGAGGTCGAGGCAGCCAAGATCGAGCGCGACCGTTTCCTGAAAGAAAAAGAAATCAGCCGCGAGCGGCTCAACGAGCTGGCCGAGATCGAACGTCAGCAAGCGGTTTCCCTGGCCGAGCAGGACCGGGCCATTGCGCTCATCGAGAAATCCAGGGAACATGCCGCGGCCCAGACCGAAACCGAGAAGACCCGACTCGCGGCGACCCAGGCCGAGGAACGGGTCAGCACCGCCCGCCAGGTGGAGATTGCCGAACGCCAGAAGACGGTCGACCTGATTGAGGCCCGCAAGCGGGCAGAGCGCGACGCGACAGCCGTCATCATCGCAGCCGAGGCCAAGAAGAAAGCTGCCCTGGAGCAGGCCGCGGCGGACAAGGTCCTGTCGGAGCGGGAAGCCGAGAAGCTCAGGACCGCCGCCCAGGCCGAAGCCGACGCTGAATTGGCACGTGTGGAGGCGGCCAAGAAACGCTACGCGGTCGAGGCCGCGGGCACGCGCGCCATCCATGAAGCGGAAAACACCTCAAGCCCGGAGATCGTCTCCATGAAAGTCAGAATGGAAATCATCCGGCATCTGGCTGAGATCATCCGTGAAAGCGTCAAGCCCATGGAGTCGATCGAAGGGATCAAGATCTTTCACGTGGAGGGCTTGAACACTGGCGCGGCGGCCCTGCCCCCGGGCCAGGCAGCGGAACCGGGCGCCGCAACCCAGAACCTGGCGGATCAGCTCGTGAACAGTGCGCTGCGTTACCGCGGGCAGGCACCGCTGCTGGACGCCATCCTAAGGGAAATCGGTCTGCGGGGCGGAGACCTCCAGGGCCTCACGAGTTCTCTCACCGCTGAGATGCAAGAGAATACACCATCCGAGAAAAAGGACTAGGCGAAGTGGAAGCGAAGGGGTAGGCCTGGTGACCCGGATCGCGGCGGTCAGCGGTTCAAGGGCGCTTCGGAGGACCCGAGGGTCTCGGCCCTCAAATTTGCCCCGTCCGCTCGCGTTCAATCTGGGCATTGGAGGGATTCGACAATGAGGTTCCTGGCAGCATGGGTTGCGGCGGTCACGATCGTTGGGGCTCCGGCAGGCGCCGGCGCTTTTGAGTCCGACACCTTTTCCACGTCCGGAGGTGAACTGAAGATCACCTTTATCGGGCATGGCACGCTGTTGTTCGAGTTCAACGGCAAGGTCATTCACGTCGACCCCTGGAGCAAGCTGGCCGATTACGCCACCCTGCCCAGGGCCGACCTCATCCTGCTCACCCACCATCACCGCGACCACCTGGATCCCCAGGCCCTCTCCCTGGCCCGGGCCGAGAAATCCACGGTAATCCTGACCGAGGGCTGCGCCGCACAGGTTCAGGGCGGAACCGTGATGCGCAACGGCGACGCACTGACCCTCGAGGGCCTCAGGATCGAAGCGGTCGCGGCCTACAACCTGGTCCACATGCGCAGCGAAGGGCTGCCTTTCCATCCCAAAGGGGAGGGCAACGGCTACGTGATCAGCTTTGGCGATCACCGGGTGTATGTCGCCGGCGACACGGAAAACACTCCTGAAATGAAAGCCCTCAAAGACATCCGGATCGCGTTTCTGCCCATGAACCTGCCGTACACCATGACGCCCGAAATGGTGGCTGACGCAGCCCGGGCCTTCAAGCCCGCGATCCTGTATCCCTACCATTACGGCGACACCGACCCCAGCAAACTGGCCGAACTCCTGAAGAACGCACCCGAGATCGACGTGCGCATCCGCCGGCTGCGGTAGCGCGGGGAGGTGGTATGTCCGGCATTACCCGCAGGGAATTTCTGCAATACTCCAGCGCCGCCGGAGCCTGCACGCTCCTGGGCCTGGGAGGAGGACGATCTATGGCAACCGAGAAAAGCGGGGTCGCGTTCCTGAAGACTGAAGACCGCACATCGGCCGTTGGAGCCGTGCTGCGAGCGCTGGATTTCAATCCGGTCCGCAACAAGCAGGTCCTCGTTAAGCCCAACTTCAATACCGCCGACCCCGTGCCGGGATCCACCCACAACGACACGCTGGTGGCCCTGGTCGAGGAGATCTGGAAGCTGGGCGCCAAGTCCGTGAGCCTGGGTGAGCGCAGCTACCCGCCCACGGAGTCGGTGATGAAGCAGAAAGGCATCCTCCCGCTCTTGAAGGAGCGGGACGTCCGGGTCATCGATTTCGACACCCTGAAAGACAGGGATTGGGTGGAGATCAAACCCCGGGACGGTCACTGGCCGAACGGGTTCCGCGTGGCTCGGCCCGTTCTGGAGGCCGAATCGCTCGTCTCCACCTGCTGCCTCAAGACCCACCAGTACGGCGGCATCTTCACCCTGTCGCTCAAGCTCCACGTGGGGGTGGTGCCTACCCGCCGCAACGGCTACGACTACATGGCCCAGCTGCACGGCTCACCGCACCAGCAAAAAATGATCGCCGAGATCAATGCCGCCTTCAAGCCGGACCTGGTGGTGCTGGACGGCATCGAGGCCTTTGTGGACGGCGGTCCGGCGACCGGGAAACGGGCTCGGGGCGACGTCTTCCTGGCTTCCAGGGACCGGGTGGCCATGGATGCGGCCGGGGTGGCGGTGCTGAAGTTCCTGGGCAGCAACGCTCAGATCATGGAAAAGCCGATCTTCGAGCAGGAGCAGATCAGGCGGGCGGCCGAGCTGGGCCTGGGCGCCTCGTCGGCGGCGGAGATCGAGCTCAGGCCGGCGGATGAAGCAAGCCGGGAGTACTGCCGGCAGGTAGCCGCAATCCTCCAGGCCGGTTAGAGCACCGGGAACTCCGCAGGCCCTTTCAGGCGACCCGCACGAAGTCGGTGATCCGCTGGGTCAAACCGGACAGCATCTCCAGGACGCCGGCATCGCCTGCCCCCTGGGCTTCCCGGCCGGCCTTGAGCGAGCGATCCTGAATGTAGCGGGCAGCGTTGCCGAAATTGATCTGCGAAACGGCTTCCAGGTGATCGATGAGTCCCTGCTTGTGAAAACGCTGACCCAGATAGTTCATGTGCTTCAGGAAATCCGGTTTCTTGCTCTCCTTGCTTTTGAGATGCAGATACGCCCTTGAGGCGACCCAATAGGACTCGAGAAAGGTCTTGGCCAGACCGGTCCACAGCCGCAGGTCCTCCATGCCGCGGGCGGTCACCTGCAGCCGCCCGTTTTCAGCCGCCCGGGCCACCAGGTCAACGCTCAGCAGATAGGTCAGGGCGCGATCGACCTCCCCGCCAAGGTCTTCTTTTTCCGGAAACACGAACTCGAACTGGAAGAGTTCCCGCAGAAACCCGTAGTCCGCCAGCAGCTCCTCCCGGGTGCAGCCCGCGGCGCCGGCCTTATGGAGCGTCACCGCCACCAGCGCCGGCTGGATGAAGAAGTGCAGGATGCTGTTCTTGTAGTATTCCAGCTCTCGTTTCTTCTCGTCCTCCACATAGTAGTAGGTTTCACTCCCCTCCACGTCGTCCAGATATTCCACGACCTTGTCCGTCACCAGCTGGGACAGGGTGCTTTCAACCGTTTCCTCCAGCTGGTCCAACGAGGCGGCCCGGATGGCTCCCTCCTGATCCAGGAATGTGATCAGGTCATGGGCCGTGGCCGCCAGCTCCGAGAGGTAGAAACCCCGCCGATGCTTCGCCAGGATGGCCGTTGAAACCAGGGCCAGAGGCGTCACCATGGTCACCCGATTGATCGCTCGCACGAGATCAAAGGCCAGAGGCTGCTGGCTCTCCCGGGCGCCTTGCCCTCTCCGCCCCAGATACTCGCGCAAGGAGATGGGTTCTGCCAGGCGGATGTACACTTTGCCGTATTTGCGTCCCAGGAAGCGCCGGGCGCCGAACATCTGCCGGAAGCTCTCCTTCTCCTTGGCGCCGCCGCGCACCTCCCGCAGATAGGCGCCCTCTTCCATGATGCGGTCATAGCTGATGGAAGCCGGGACAAACACCAGGTCCTGACAGTACCCCTCCTGATAGGCATCCAGGACAAACGACAGCAGGCCTGCTTTCGGGAAAACCACCTTTCCGCTCCGGCTGCGGCCGCCCTCGATGAAGAACTCCAGCGGATGCCCCTCCTGCAGCAGCGCCTTGACGTAGCGGCTGAAGATCCTGGGGTAGAGCTGCATTCCCCTGAAGCTCCGACGGATGAAAAAGGCCCCTGACTTCCTGAATACGTGCCCCATGGGCCAGAAAGCGAGGTTCTTGCCAGCGGCGACGCGGGGCACGTGCATGTGGTGCTGGTAGAGCACCTGGTTGAGCACCAGATAGTCGATGTGGCTCTTGTGCGAAGGGATGTAGATCAGCGGACCCCGGCGGGCCCACGACCTCAGCCGGGCCAGATCGGCCTGACTCACGTCGACACCTTCGAAGATCTTCTTCCACAGCCAGGCGAGCGCCAGGTTGAAGAACTGCACATAGGCGATGTTGTAGTCCGCTGCGATCTCGTCGAAACAGCTGCCGGCCTTCTTGCGCTGCTGCTTCAGGTGCTTGGGGTTGCCGCCGGCCGCGTTTTCGATGCTGCGCAGCACCTCGGCATCCTTGAGCACGATTTCCTTCAGCTGCTGCCGCGACTTCATGACCGGGCCCAGGACGACCCGCTTCTGGGCGTCTATGCGGTCGATCAGGATCTGCCGGATCTCCAGGGCCATATCCTCGACGGATCGCGAATCCGGCTGGGGCTGCAGATATTCTTTCAAATTCAGCGGGGGCCCGAAGTCGATGAACGCCCGGCGGTTGTAGCGGAAAAAAAGGACCGTCTTGCGGACAGTGCCCGGCTTGTCCTTGAACCCGAAGAAGATATCCCGCAGTCCCAGCTCCTCTTTCTCGGGGGACGTCTGGTAGAGCACCAGCTGGGGCACGATGTAGATGGGTTTCTCGGTTTCCCGCTGGGTGTCGATCAGGAAGTGCAGCGGATCGCTCTCGGCGTGGATGAACCGGCGCATGAAACCCACCGGATCCACCAGGCTGAGCAGGGCCGGAGTTCCCGCCTGGATGCTCTCGCGGAAGTACCCGCTCTGGTAAGGACTGGGCAGTTTTCCGTGTTTGAGCAGGGAGCGCAGGTAGAACCGGGTGATGCGGTAAAGCTGCCCCAGCGGTAGAAACAGGGCAAGATTCAGATCAAAGGCGATCTTGGGATAAGGGAGGCGGCCGCGCCGGAACCGGAAATGATAGAGCAGGTAGTCCAGGAAACCCCGGTACTTGATGGCGTAGACGATGGCGCCGTCGCGGTGCATCTGCTTGAGGTCGGAAGCGACGTTCTGGTCGAACTGCACCCGCTGAAAAAGCCGGTAGAGGAGCCCGCCCAGGAAAAAGCCCGGCTTGTGGTCCAGGGTGAAGGGGAAGGCCATGTCTTTCTGCTCAGTGCTCATTCCTGCAAAACCCTCCGGCCCCGATCGTTCCCCGGGACCGGAAATGAGGTTGTCCTCCGCCTAAGCAGGGAAAAAGGCAGGCGGCAGGTAGTCCAGCAGTAGCAGATCGAGCTTCGGACCGTCAACCAAAACCTGCGCTGAGCCGCTCCCTTGCTGCATCAGGCCGGCTTGACAGTTCAAGCGCCTTGCTTCTATAGTGCCTTTCACCCGCGAGCCGCGGGGACCCTCCGCCGTCCCGCATCCCGAATCCGGCACGCAAGCCCATAAGACCCGCGGTGGAGTTCGAGGAGACCCCGACCATGAGCCGCTGCCCCACCCTGCCCCAGGTCCTCTACGGAGCCCTGAGTGGCGCTCTTTTTACCCTTGTTTTCCCCGCTTTGTGGGGCTACGGCCGGCTGAGCGGGCGAATTCGCTCCGGCCTGCCGGAAAGGCTCGGCCGGCCGGCGTCGGATGCGTTGCGCCGGCTGGGGCCGCGGCCGCGGGTATGGTTCCATGCCGCCTCGCTGGGAGAGGTCAGGGTGGGCGCCGCCATCATCCGGGCTCTCCGCGTCCGCGAACCCCGGCTCTCCATCCTGGTTTCGGTCATGACCGAGCATGGCCGTCGCCTGGCCCGCCGAGTCCTCGATCCGGACATCCCCGTCGTATTCGCCCCCCTGGATTTCCCCCCTGCCGTGCACCGTGCCCTGAAGCTGGTGCAACCCGACGTTCTGGTCTTCCTGGAAACCGAAATCTGGCCCAACTGGGCCTTTGAGGCCCGCCGCATGGGCATCCGCACCGCCCTGATCAACGGCCGCATCTCGCGGAGCTCCTTCGGCCGCTACCGTAAAATCCGCATCTTCCTGCGGTCGGTGCTGAAGGGTTTCGACTCTTTCAGCATGAGCACCCAGGAAGACGCAGACCGCATTCGGACCCTCGGCGCGGTTTCACGCAAGATCGCGGTGCACGGCAGCGCCAAGTACGATCTGTTGACCTCGGACGCGGATCCGCAGCTCGCGTGCGGGGTGAGGCGCCTGCTGGCTCTGGGCGCGGAGCAGCCGGTCCTGGTGGCCGGCAGCACCCGTAAGGGGGAGGAACACTCGGTGTTGCGGGCCTTCGAGCGAATCCGGCAAGCCCGCCCGGATGCCCTGCTGATCATCGCGCCTCGGCACGTGGAGCGCACCGCAGCCGTCGCATCACAGGTTCGAGCCCGCGGCCTGGACTGTCAGCTGAAGACCCAGCTGGAACGCGGTCGGCCGCGCTCGGCACCGGTGGTCATCCTGAACACCTTTGGGGAGCTGTTTCACTTCTACAGTGTGGCCAGCCTGGTGTTCTGCGGCGGAAGCCTGGTGCCGCTGGGAGGTCAGAACCCGCTGGAACCGGCGGCCTGGCTGAAGCCGGTCCTCTTCGGGCCCCACATGGAGAATTTCCTGGACGCCAAGCGAGCCCTGGAAGCGGCGGGCGGAGGCTTTCAAATCCGCAATGGGGCGGAGCTTGCCGAGCGGGCTTTGTGGCTTCTGGCGGATGATCAGGAATTGAAAAAGCGGGGAGCACAGGCCCATCGGGCCCTGTTGATGTGTCAGGGAGCCTCGCAGGCCCACGCGCGCTCCATTGCCGATCTCCTTACCCGCGAACAGGTCAGCGTCTGAGCCGCACGAGCGTTGCACCCCAGCCCGCAGACCCTGGGTCCAGCCGGTATTCCAGGACCCGGGGATGCCTGTCGAGCAGGGCGTGAACCATTCTGCGCAGCACCCCTTTCCCCTTGCCGTGGATGATCCGCACCTCCAGGATGTCCCGCTCCAGGCAGACCCGCAGGTATTCGTCAACCACGGAAACGGTGTCCCGCGGGGCGAAGCAGTGGAGATCCAGGGTCCCGTCGATCGGGATCTCGAGTGCATCCGGCTGCTGCTCGGTCACAGCCGTTCGAGCTCCACCCGTTCGCCGAATTGCTCGCTCAGGAACAGGCCCAGTTCCCGGTAGTCCGCTTCGGTCTCGGTTTCGACCACCAGGCTGCGCTCGTCCAGCACCTTGAGCTGCCCGTAGCCGCTGAGCGCGTCCCGGAAAGCGCGCACGTCCACCGTGACCCAGCCCTTCATGCGATCCACCAACTCCTCCCCCTTGAAGGCCCGCTCAATGGTGAGACCCACCTTCCGCTGCCTCGCCTCCCATCCGATGACCGCCGGCCGCACCACAACCGGCGTCACCGGATCACCCATGGCCGCACATCGAAACCACACTCTGGCTCGAATCATGGCCGCCCCCGCCTCTCCACGCGTCCCGACGCCCCATCTCTGAGGCCCCGTGCCTAGAATTTGACCTTCGGCGCCTCCTGGCGCTCTTTCGGCACTTCGTAGAAGGCCGCCCGTTCAAAATCGAAGAAACCGGCGATCAAATTGGTTGGAAAACTCCGGATCCGGGTGTTGAAAGCCCGGACCTCCTCGTTGTAGCGCCGGCGCTCCACCGCGATGCGGTTCTCAGTTCCGGCCAGTTCGTCCTGCAGGCGCAGGAAACTGGCGTTGGCCTTGAGATCCGGATAGCGTTCCACGACCACCAGCAGCCGCGCCAGCGCCGAGGACAGCTCGTTGTTGCTGGCGATCTTCTCCCCAACCGTTCCGGCGCCCGCCACCCGCGAACGGGCCTCGGTCACGCCCATGAGGACTTCCTTTTCGTGGGCGGCATAACCCTTGACCGTTTCGACGTAGTTCGGGATGAGATCGTAACGGCGCTGGAGCTGGTTTTCCACCTGGGCCCAGGCGGCTTTCACGCTCTCGTCGCCCTTCACCAGCGAGTTGTAGGTCCCCTTGAGAAACGAGTAGGGTACCAGCACCAGCAACACCAGGACGGCCACGACAATCAGGATGCCCTTGCTCCCCTTACGCATGGTTAGCCTCCATTCCATCAACTATATCCGATATTTTTTTCATTTGACTCAAGTATTTTTTGAATATTGTGCGCAGTTCCTCAGAGCCAGGTTTCTTTCTGCCCTGCCGGATGTCGAGCAGTTCGTCGAAAAGGGAGCCGTCAAGCCCGAGCCTTCGGCAGGCCGCCCGGACGGCCGCGCGGCGCCCTTTCGGAATCTCCGATCCCTCCAGCTGCAGCAGGGCCTCGAGGATGGCCAGCACCGCGCCCAGCGACCGGAAGATCAGGTCTCGCAGCGCCTTTGGCGCGCCGCCGGTTTCCAGATAGGCCTCTCTCAGTAGCAGGAGCTTGCCTTTGGCCTCCCGCTCGCACTGCAGCCGGACGTACCGCGGCTCAGGCCGCAGCGATTTCAGCACATCCTTGCCGTAAACCAGCAGATGCCGGCGCTGCAGGTCGAGGTATTCCACCGGAAAAGCGTCCAGCGAGCGGCGGATGTAGTCTTCGGTCAGAAACAGCGGAACAGCCACCCCGCGCTTCCGCCACCGGGCCGTCAGCGAAAAGGCTCTTTCGAGCTCCTCAATGGCCTGCTCGCTCAGGACCACCAGCAGGTTCACGTCTGACCTGCCCGGCTCGTAGTCGTCCCCTGCGGCGCTGCCGTACAGGACGACGCTGAGCACCCCATCCCCGAACGCCTGCCGGCAATCGCTGACAAAATCCGCCAGGAGTTCCTTCGGATCTTTCGGGCTCTTTCCCATGTTCACCTCGCTAGAAGCTGCCCCCCGCTCCGCCACCGCCGCTCATGCCCCCTCCAAAGCCGCCAAAACCGCCGCCGAAACCCCCGAAGCCGCCGCCGCCGAAACCGCCCCGGCCCGAGCGCCCGGAGCCGCCGCGCCCCAGAAGCCAGGGAAGGAGAAGGAGCCAGGAACGCCGCCGCCCGCGGGCGATGAGGAAAAAGAAGATGAGCAGAAAGAGGAACGGGATAAAAGCGCTGCGGCTGCGCCCCTTGGGGGCGGGCTGAGTCACGGGCGCTGCCGTGAGCTGGACACCCGTTTCCCGGGCAATGACCTGCGCCAAGGCCACGGTCCCCTGCAGGAGCCCTTCCTCGAAACGGTTCTCCCGCAGGAAAGGAAGCATGTGGCGATCGCGGATCTCGCCCACCAGACCGTCGGGCAGGATCCCCTCGACGCCGTAACCGGTTTCGATCCGCATTTTCCGTTCCTTCAGCGTGACGAAGACCAGGACCCCTTTGTCCTCCCCCTGCTTGCCGATTCCCCAGCTGGCGTAGAGGCGGTTGGCATAGTCGTTGTATTCCGCCCCGCCGATGTCGGGCATGGTGACCACGACGATGGCCACGCCGGTCTTTTGGAGGGTCTCCTGGGCCAGGGCCAGAATTTTCTGTTCGTAGGCCGGCGAGAGAACCTCGCCGAAGTCGTTCACCAGGCCCTGCGGCTGGGGGAAGGGTCTCTCGGCGCCGGCAAGGCTCGGCGCCAGCGTCAGGAGCAGGGCCAGCAGGACGGTCCGGCCGGCCTTTTTCCTCAGTGCGGCTATGACGGGGTTCCCTGGCATGGGCTAGCCCATGGACTCCAGCATTTCGGGCACCCGGGTGGTGGGCGCCTGACAGGCGTGGCGCAGGCACACGTAGGCCGTAGCTTTGCCTCCCAGGCTCTCGTAATTTCTGACAAACGGCGCAAGACGCTCGATATCCGCCGACGCTTCCTTCCCGATGGGCCGCAGGAGAACCACTTTGTTGGGAAGAAACCGAGAACGCAGGGCTTCCAGCATGCGGAGGGTATCCGCCTTGCCCGGCTCGCCGGCGATCACCACCTCGCGGCCCGGACCGAAAGCGAAGTCCAGGGCGCCGAGAAAGAAAGTGTACCCCGACGGCAGCTGCCGGATCGTCTCGGAAAAGCTCCGCGCCACCTGCCAGGCCCGTTCCTCGAGCCCCGGCTCCCCGGTCAGGCGGGCCAGTTGAAGAAGGTTCGACAGGGCCACGGCGTTGCCTGAGGGCAGCGCGCCGTCATGGATCTCCTTTTTCCGCAGGATCAACTGTTCGGCGTCGGCGGCGGTGAAGAAGAAGCCGCCGCGCTCTTCGTCCCAGAACAGCGCCAGCATGTCCCGCTGCAGATCCACTGCTGCCTCCAGCCAGGCCGGCGCAAAGGTGGCCTGGTAGAGCTCGATCAACCCCCACACCAAAAAGGCGTAGTCGTCCAGGTGAGCGGGAATCGCAGCCTGGCCTTCGCGATAGCGGTGCAGGAGCCTCCCGTCCGGACGCCGCAGGGTCCGGAGCACGAAATCGGCCGCTGCCACGGCCGCCTGCTCGCAGGCCGCATCCCCCAACACCTGCGCCGCGCGCGCCAGGGCGGCGATCATGAGCCCGTTCCAGTCCGTGAGGATCTTGTCGTCCAGATGGGGTCTCACCCGGCCTTCCCGGGCCCGCAGCAGCCGCCGCCGGGCCTGCTCGAGCCTTTCGCCCAGCTTGTCGGGCTCCATGCCCAGTCGGAGAGCCTCCTCCGCCAGCGAAATCCGGCGGTGGAGGATGTTGGCGCCCGACCGCTTTCCGGAGGCCTCTTCTAGAAAATTGCCCTGTCCCTCCACCTGGAAAATGCGCACCGCGAGCTCGGCCAGGTCCTCTTCCAGCACTTCGCGGATTTCCGCTTCGCGCCACACGTAGAATTTGCCTTCCACACCCTCGCTGTCCGCGTCCTCGGCCGAGTAGAATGCGCCGCCCTGATCTTTCAAGTCGCGCAGCACGTACTGGACCACCGCCCTGGCCGTCTCGGCCCAGCGTGCGTCGCCCGTGGCCTGGTAGCCCTCCAGAAAGGCGATGGCCAGCAGGGCCTGATCGTACAGCATCTTTTCGAAATGGGGCACCAGCCACTCGCGGTCGGTGGCATAGCGGTGAAAGCCGTAGCCGACATGATCCCAGATTCCGCCGCGCCGCAGGGCCTCCAGGGTGCGGGTCGCCATCCCGAGCGCCTCCGGTTCGCCGGAGCGTTTCCAGTAGCGCAGGAGAAAGAGGAGATTGTGGGCGGTCGGGAACTTGGGCGCCTCGCTGAACCCGCCGAAGTCGGCGTCAAAGCGCCCTTCGAGCTGCCGGTAGGCCTCCTCGAGGACTTGCTCGGTCAGGTCTTCCCCGTGAGAGGTCTGCTCCACGGTCCGCAGCGCATCCAGAATCCGGTCGGCCGAGGTCAGCACCTCTTCCCGCCGGCCCTGCCACAGGTTCTTGACCCGTTCCACCAGTTCCATCATCCCCAGCCGGCCGAAACGGCTCCGCTTGGGGAGATAGGTACCTGCGAAAAAGGGCTTGCCATCCGGCGTCAGGATTACCGTCAGCGGCCACCCGCCGCTGCCGGTCAGGAGCTGGCAGACCGTCATGTAGACGTGGTCCAGGTCGGGGCGCTCCTCGCGGTCCACCTTGACGGAGACAAAGGCCTCGTTCAAAGCGCCGGCGACTTCCGGGTCTTCGAACGACTCTCTCTCCATCACATGGCACCAGTGGCAGGTGGAGTAGCCGATGGAAAGAAAGATCGGCCGGTCCGCGCGGCGGGCCCGGGCGAAGGCTTCCTCCCCCCAGGGGAACCAGTCCACCGGGTTGTGGGCGTGCTGCAGCAGATAGGGGCTTTTTTCCTGGATCAGTCGGTTGGTCTCGGGCTCGGTCATAAATCCCTGCCTTTCCCGCGGGACAAAAGAAACCGCCCGCGCAAGGGTGGTTTCTTTTAACCATAACCATGTAACCGGATTTCACAAACCGATTTGCAGGCTTCCACCAGCAGGCGCAAGGCCCAAGGCTCAAGGCGCAGGGGTCAGGATCAGGTTGGGGCACTCAAGCCCGGTACGGCAAAGGTCGAAGTTGCTACCGGTCTGCGAACGACGGATTCGACTTCGGGGCATTCGTTATTCGACATTCGACATTCTGCGGTTTGTCTTTTCTCCTCGCGTCCCTGACAACCGGGCCTCCGATGCCTGATGCCCGAAGCCCGACGCCTCTTTTACCTTGCGCCTTGCGCCCTGAGCCTTGCACCGGTCTTTTTCCGGCACAAAGGAACTTCTCCCCCCTATTCTTCTTCTCCCGGCTCCGTAGATGACCGCTGTATTCTGCACCCGATCCCCTTCAGGTTGGGGGTCCCGAACTCGCGGCCCACGCGGTCGCTGGAGGTGAGCATGTTGTAGTTCGAAGTCTGCCAGCAGGAGTCCGACTCGGCCGGCTCCTCGGGAAACCACCAGCCGTGGTCGGCGCAGACGACCCGCGGGTGGATCCGCTCCGTCAGACGGGCCTTCTGCCGGATCCGGCCGCGGCGCGTCTCGATCCACACTTCGTCCCCGTCGCGGATACCCTTTTCGAGCGCGGTCTGGGGATGGATTTCGGCCAGCGGTTGAGGCCTTTTCGCCCGCAGCCGCTCCACCCAGCGGTAGGAGCTGTGCAGATAGCAGGCATTCTTGGCCCCGGTGAGGACCAGCGGATAGGCCGGGTCGTCCTCCTCGGGCAGGCCGTCGAACCGGGGAAGGTGCGGCAGATTGAACTTCTCGGCCGTACTGAGCCGGAGTTCAACCTTTCCGGTCGGTGTCTGAAACCCCTTACTCCCAACGGGGGCCGGCTTTTCGGGACCCCTCAGGCAGCCCAGTTCCGCGAACCGGCCAAAGTCCAGGCCGCTCGGTTTCAGGACATCCTCCAGGAAGCGGTGATAGTCATCGTACCAGAGCTCGGCCGGGCTGAGCCGTTTGCCCAGCTCGTTGAGGATCCGCATGTCCGGCCAGCATTCCCCGGGGGGCTCGACCACCCGGGGCCGCGCCAGGATGTAGCCGTGGCCCAGGCCGTAGTGGCCGATGTCATCGAACTCGAAATGGGTGGCCGCCGGCAGGACGAAGTCGGCCAGCGCGGCCGAAGGGGTCATGAAGATGTCGGCCGCCACGAAGATCTCCAGCCGCAGCAGGGCCTCGCGGGTATACCGGCTGTCGGCCCAGGACAGGAGGGGGTTGGAGCACATGGCATAGAAGCCCCTGACCGGATACGGGTTCTCCTCCAGCACGGCCTGGCGGAAGTGGGCCGGCGGCACGGTCATGAACCGCGGGATCACGCCGTGGCTGGCGCTGATCATCTCCTTGCGTTTCTGCGGCAGCAGGTCGGCCCGCACGAACTCGCCGAGCCCCATGATGGCCGGGTCGCGGGCATCCACGTTGCCGCCGGCCACACCCAGGTTTCCGCACACGGCCATGGTGCAGATCAGGGCGCGGGCTGTGTCAAAGGCCTGGGAGGTGTGCTCGATGGGATTTCCCCATTGAAGCGCAGCCGGTTTGGAGCCGGCATACAGCCTGGCCGCTTTCCGGATGAGTTCGGCATCGACCCAGGTGATCTCCGCCACCCTCTCCGGCGTGAAGGGCGCCACGTGTCGGGCCAGTTCCTCGAAGCCGTGGGTCCAGCGGGAGACAAAGTCACGGTCTTCGAGGGACTCCCCGATGATCACGTTCAGCAGCCCGAGTGCCAGCGCGCCGTCGGTTCCGGGTCGCAGCTGGAGCCACAGGGCCGAGCGCTCGGCCAGTTCGGTCCGGCGCGGATCCACCACGAGGAGTTGGGTCCCTTCCCGTGCCTGTTTCAGCAGCAGGCTGCAGATCTCACCCTCCTCGTTGGTGTCGGTCAGGTTGCTGCCCCACAAGACGATCAGCCTGCTTGGATGGTGCAGATCCACGACCGGGTAGAACCCGCAACTGTGGATGCCGCTGATCTCCCGCGGTGCGTGGCAGACATCCTGGGAGGCCACCACGTTCGGGGACCCGAAGAGGTTGGCCAGCCGGATCAGCACGAAGTGATCCAGCCCTTTCGGCATTCCGACACCGAAGGCCACCGCCCTGGCACCCTCGCGTTCCCGGATGCTCAGAAAACGCTCCGCGATCTCGTCCAGGGCGGCCGCCCAGGGCACCGGCCGCCAGCGGCCGCTGCCCCGCTCGCCGTCCCTCCTGAGCGGCATCGTCAGCCTTCGGGGGTGGGTCAGGCGGTCAGCGGAGGCCCGCCCCTTCTGGCAGATGTAGCCCTCGTTCAGGTAGCCCTCCGGGTCGCCCTTGATGCGCACGATGCGGTTGTCGGCCACGCCGGCCAGAATGCTGCAGCCGCCGTGGTCCATCCGGGCGCAGTGGGTCCTGACCCATCGCAGTTCCTCACTCATCCTCTTCTCCTTACGGTTTTCGGCCTTCCTCGGGCGGGCTGAACTCCTGATACCCGGCCGGTATCACGACCCGGAATATCTCCTCCGGGACCTCACGGTTGAGCTGGATCTCGGAAGGCTCCAGCACGAGCGCCGCTTCTCCGCCCTGCGCCTCCACCGTCACCTTTCCGGCGTACCAGACCCCTTCCCGGTTCTGGTAGTTCGAGTACGATACCGCAATCTCATCGCCGGGGTACTGCAGGCTTTCGGGAAGCCCGCTGCTGTCGTTGAACCGGATCGTTCCGGCCGGCCGGCCACCATTTTGATGCAGAACCAGGGCGCTCCGACCCGAGGCGCTGATCCCCTCGTGGTCCGGCACCCGCGGGAAACCCCGCGCCACGGACCAGAGCTGCTCCTGGGACAGGCCCGTCGGAAAGAGCCCCGGAAGCAGCCCGCGGGTCAACCGTCCCCGGTAGAACCGCTGCTCGGCAAAGGAGACCGCCTCGATCCAATCGCCTTCGACCAGGATTTGGGCCAGCGGCTTGCCCCAGGGGTGGGTGATTTCGATCTTGACCCGCAAGGGGTCCCGGGTGGCCGCGATGAGGCTCCTGACGTCAGATTCGATTTCCCGGTGTCTGATCGTCAGGCGGCCCAGGGACACCAGCCCGGTCACCTGTTCTTCCTGCTCCTGCCAGCCGCGAACCCGGTCTGCGGGCGACGAGGGCAAGGCGCTGGTGGGAGAAGGAGGGGGTCTTAGCACGGGCGGTGCGCAGGCAGACAAGACGAGCGGCGCCAGGAAAACGGTGACAGACGCCAGGATCCGGGCCGTCCTCGAGACGCAATGGTTCAGGGCTGCAGGCGTTTCTCCACCTCCCTGGTCTTCTGCCGCAGCTTTTCCTCTTCGGGAGGCTTCAGCTCGAGGGCCTTTCGGTAGTGCTCGAGCGCCTCCCGGTAGAGCTTCTTTTTGTAGTAGGCGTCCCCCAGGTGCTCGTTGATGGTGGGGTCGTCGGGAGTCAGTTCCGCGGCCCGTTGGAGGTGGCGCAAGGCTTCGTCGTACTTGCCCTGCTGAAAGTAGAGCCACCCCAGGCTGTCGACGATGTAGCCGCTGTCCGGCTTCTGCTTCAGGGCCCGTTCGATCAGTTCGCGGGCCTCCTCCAGCCGAACGCCCTGTTCCACATAGGTGTACCCGATATAGTTCAGTGCGTCCGGATGGTCGGGGTTGATCGCCAGGATTCTCCGCATCTGATCCAGGCAGCCGTCCTTGTCGCCGAGCTTGTCGTGCAGCACGCCGAGCCGGAAGATCAGATCGACCTGATCCGGGTTCTTCTCCAGACCCTGCCGAATGACCTGGACGCTCTTTTCGAACTCCTGTTTCACCTCGTAGATCGACGCCAGCATGAGGTACAACTCCGCATTGGTTCCCTCCCTGGCAATCGCACTTTCCAGGATCGTGACGGCCTCTTCGTCTTTCCCCTGGCCGTCGAGGAGGTAGGCCATGTGCATCTGAGCGCTCAGGTGGTATTCCGAACCCGGCTTGATCTGCTTGAAATGCTCCAGGGCCTTGTCCACATCGCCTTTCTGCTCAAAGGCGGTGGCCAGGTAGTACCTCGATTTGTGGTCATCCGGCCACGCCGACACGATGAGATCCAGTTCCTGAATGGATTCCTCAAGCCTTCCCTGCCGCAGGTAGACCAGGCCGAGGGTCTGTCTGCCCGGCTGGCCGGGAGCGGACTGGTCCTTCATTTTCCTGACCTGCTCCTCGGCTTTTTCCTTCAAGCCCAGCTTGAAATACAGATCCACCAGCCGTTCCTTGACGACCAGGTTGCCGGGATACCACTCCAGCATTCTTTCGTAGATCTCCTGAGCCTTCTCACTTCGGCCGGCCAGCTGATGCAGGCTGGCCAGGTCGATCAGGGCCGGTTCGAGCCTGGGGTTGAGCTCCAGCGTCCTCTCGATGGACTTCTGGGCCTCCGGGTAGCGCCCCATCTCCAGGTTGATCCTTCCGAGGTAGTAGTGGGCGGTGATCAGTTCCGGGTTCTGGTCGATCAGCGTGTCGAGATGCTGGAGGGCATCGCCGTAGCGGCTCTTCTTGATCAGCAGGGTGGTGAGCAGCAACCGGACCCGCTGGTTGAGCGGGTCCTGCCGGAGTGCTTCCCGGTACTCGGCGATGGAGAGCTCCTCTTCACCGCGCAGGGCATGCAGATCGGCCAGGAAGATGCGGCCGTTCTGATCCTGCGGGTCCAGTTCGATGCATCTCCGGGCGTGCTTCAGCGCTTCGTCGTACTCCTTGAGGTCCTTCAGCAGCTCGGCCATGGTCTGGCACAAATAGGCCGATTCGGGATCCCTTTCGATCGCCCGGCTCAGCAACCCCCGCGCCCGCGTGTAATCCTGCTGCCCCATGGCCAGCGCAGCCAGGGTGAAGGAGGCATAGGCCTCGGCCAGCGGGTCCCGCACAACGGGCGGTGGAGCGACCGTTTCGGGCACGCCGGCTTCGGGCAGCCGCTGCGAGGCCAGATCGGCACAAGCCGGGGCGACGCTCAGCATGGCTCCCAGCGCCAGAGCCCCGGCGACCCTGGCTGCCCGCGCCCACGGGGCGACGGCGGGTCGGATCCGGCCCGCCGTTTTCCGAGTGGTTCTCTGAAGGGAAAGGCGTCTCATGGTGGGCATCACTCGAGGAAATCCCCAAATTCCTCTTCAAAATCGGGAATTTCCTCTTTGAGCCATTTCTTGATGTTGCCGACGATCTTCTGCTGGATCTGACGAACCCGTTCCCGGGAGATCTGGTACTTGTCCCCCAGATCCTGCAGGGTCAAGGGCTTTTCCGCCATGATCCGGTTGTCGAAGATATCGGCCTCCTTGCCGTTGAGGCTTTCGCGGAACTCCTTCAGCTTTGTGGACAAGAGCTGGCGGCTCTGCGCCTCGGCAAGCCGGTCGTCGGCCAGTTTGCCCGGGTCGGGCAGCAGGCCGCCGAAGGCCTCCCGGGAGTCGTCCCCAACCGGGGCGCTCAGCGAGATCTCCCAGCCCCCGAGCCGCTGGCTCATCTCCACCACCTCTTCTTCCTTGACGTCCAGCCGCTCTGCCAGCAGCTTCGGCTCCGGGGTGAATCCCTGGCTGATGAGCTTGTCCCGTTCCTTGGCCAGATTGAAGAAGAGCTTGCGCTGGGTCTGGGTGGTGCCGATCTTCACCAGTTTCCAGTTGTCCATGATGTACTTGAGCATGTAGGCCTTGATCCAGAAGGAGGCGTAGTAGGAGAACTTGATACCGCGGTAGGGGTCGTACTTGTATACCGCTTGGATCAGTCCGAGGTTCCCTTCCTGGATCAGGTCCAGCAGGTTCTTGGTCCAGTAGCGGTGGAAATCCATCGCGATCTTAACCACCAGCCGGAGATTGGCCGTGATGAGCCGATAGGCCGCCCGCTCGTCCTTCTGCTCCCGCACCCGGAGCGCCAGCTCCAACTCCTCCTCGCGCGTCAGCAGGGGGTAGCGCTTGGTCTCCAGCAGATACATCTGCAGCGGATCATAGAGCGCAAGCTCCCTCCGCCCTGCGGCCACCACAGGTTTGAGCTGGTAGCCCGGGTTCTCGGGGTACGGCTCCGCCAGATCCCCGATCTGCTCTTCTTCAAGCTCGCTGTCTCTCTTTTTCACCATCCCCACAGGACCATCGCCGGTCTCTCCGGCATCGGTTACCGCGCACCCTTCATTGGACGATCACCCGCATGTACCGCTTCTTCCCCGCCCTCAGGAGGCAGCTTCCCGCTTCGAATTCAGCGGGATCGATCCGCTGGTCGAACTCGCGTATCTTGCGCCCGTTCAGGTAGCCGCCCCCTTGCGCGAGAAGGCGCCGTGCCTCGCCGCGGGTTCTGCACAGTCCGCTGCGTTCAAACAGGATATAGGCCGATATGCCCTGCCCGACCTCCCGGGCGCTGATCTCGAAGGTGGGAGCCCCCGCCGACTCCCCGCCATCTTCCTCACCGAACAGCGCCCGGGCGGCTTCCCGGGCTGCGTCGGCGGCCTCCCGGCCGTGACACAGTCCGGTCGCCTCATAGGCCAGCACTTCCTTGGCGGCCCGGATCTCCGCCCCTTCGAGGGCGCTGAGGCGCCGGATTTCATCCATCGGCAGAAGCGTGAACAACGCCAGGAAACGTCCGACATCACGGTCGTCCTGGTTGATCCAGTACTGGTAGTAGTCGTAGGGGGCGGTCAAATCGGCATCCAGCCACACCGCTCCCTCGTGGGTCTTGCCCATCTTGACCCCGGAGGAGGTGGTCAGCAGGGGGAAGGTGAGCCCGTGGGCCATCACCGCCTCGAGACGTCGGATCAGGTCCGTTCCGGCCAGGATGTTGCCCCACTGATCGTTGCCGCCCATCTGCAGGCGGCAGCCATGGTGCCTGAACAGAAACCAGAAGTCGTAGGCCTGCAAGAGCATGTAATTAAACTCGATGAAGCTGAGGCCCGTTTCGAGACGCGTCCGGTAGCTCTCGGCTGCCAGCATCCGGTTCACGCTGAAGTGGCGGCCGATGTCCCGCAGAAAATCGATGTATCCCAACCCGGTCAGCCAGTCGGCGTTGTTCACCATGATTGCCTGGCCTTCGCCGAAATCGAGAAAGCGGGACAGCTGCCGCTTCAGCCCCTGCGCGTTGGCATCGATCTCCTCACGGGTGATGATGGGTCGCATTTCGGTCTTGCCGCTGGGGTCTCCCACCAGCGCGGTGCCGCCGCCGATGACGGCGATCGGCCGGTGCCCGGCTCTCTGCATGTGGACCAGGGACATGATCGGCAGGAGGCTCCCGACATGCAGGCTCCGGGCGGTAGGGTCAAAGCCGATATAGCAGGACACGCGCTCCTGCAGCAGTTCCCGCACCAGATCCCGGTCCGTGACCTGCTCCACGAAGCCGCGTGTCTCAAAGGTGTGCAGCACGTCTTCCATGCTATTCCTGCCCCCGGTTCCCTTCATAGGTCTCAGGCAGTTGCAGCCGCACCACCTGCCCGGCTGCGCCCAGCTTCTCCATCTTCTGCCCGTCGAACTCGAGGTCCACGCCGGCGGCATTTCCGATGATCAGTTCGAAACCCCGCTCGGCCACCCACTCGGGCCGGCTGCCGGGCTGCAAAATGTACTCCCTGGGCTTCCGGTCGTCGATGTAGATCTTCACCCAGGTTCTATCCCGGACCTGGGCCCGCAGCAGCCTTTTAGCCCCTGGCGCACCGGCTTCGGTCTGCCGCGTCTCAGCCGGCGCGGCGCCTGCGCTGATTTCCCCGCCGGCGGCGGCAGCCGGTGCGGCGGGCGTTTCCCCGGTTTCAACGGTCGTGGATTCCGGGGCGGACCCGGCCAGGGGTGAGGGTGTCGAGTCGGGCTCTGCCGGCGGGGTCTGCCGCAGCTCCGGGACGAGGCTGGGAGCCGCTGTCGGAGCCGGCCTTTCGCGGCTCCCGGAGGGCACGAAGTTCTGCCAGAACAGATAGGCCAGCACCAAGCCGGCCAGCAGCAGCGCCGGGATAGCCAGCGGCGTGCGTCGCGTCTTCCTGGCTCGGCCGTAGAGCTTGGGCTGGGGCTTTGCAATGGGTACCAGGTCCCGATAGAGGGCCAGCATTCTTTCTTCGGACAGACCCAAAGCCTGGGCGTAGGCGCGCACAAAGCCGGTCACAAAAACGGGTGCCGGCAGCCGCTTCCAGTCCTCGTTTTCCAGGGCCTCCAGCATGGCGGGTCTGAGGCGGGTCACCTTGTAGAGTTGGGCCAAGGACAGCCCGCTCTTCTCCCTGGCCTGCCGGAACAGGCGGCCAAGCCCCACCTTCTGCCCGGAGTCGTTCTGCTCGCCGAGCTCGGCGGAGAACTCAAAGGCATCCTCGCCGTTTTCTCCGACCTCCTTGGAAGGCCCACCAACCTGCTCGGTCAGTTCGATCTCTTCTTTGTCTCTTTTCTCGGGGCTCATGTTCAGAAACTGACCTGCACGAATGCGTTTTCTCTCAACTCCCGCACCCAGGAGGAATACCGGCGGTTGACTTCCTCCTGGTACAGGGACTCGTAGATCCTTTCCCGTACCTCCTCGATGGGTTTGACTTCACCCCCTTGCCTTTCCAGCAGCTTGACGATCTGGACGCCGGCGGGCAGGACGACCGGACCGCCGACTTCACCCGGGGCAAGGCTGCTCACCACGGCCGCCAGTTTGGGAGCCAACTCCGAATTCCTGAAAAACCCCACATCCCCCCCCTCCCCGGCGCCCGGCCCCTGGGAATGCTCGCGCGCCAGAGACCCGAAGTCCGCGCCGGCCTGCAGGGCGGTGACGATGTCCCGCGCACGCTGCAGCTTGCGCGCGGTCTCGTCCGCGTTTTCCGGATCCTCGAGCCGGAAGAAGATGACCGCCAGGCGGACCTTCGCGGGCTGGCTGAACTCTTCCTGTTTCTCCCGATAGTAGTCGAGGATTCTTTCTTCCCGGATCACGATCCGGGACTTGATTTCCCGGTTGATGAGCCGGCTCCGCTCGAGCTGGCCTTTGATCTCCTCACGGTAGGCCTCCAGCGAAAGGCCCCGCTTCTCGAGTGTCAGCGCCAATTCCTCTTGGCTGATCTGGTTGATGCGTCTGACCCGCTCGACGGCAGCGTCCACCTCCTCCGGCCGGACCTCGATCCCGAGCTCCCGGATCTTGCCGCCTGCGATACGGTCGTTGATGAGGTCATCCAGAATGATCCGGGCGGTCTGCTGGTAGCGGGTCTCGTCCCGGAGGCGGATCTCCTCCGCGTTCACCCCGGTGACTTCCTGGATCCGCCGGTTAAGCTCCCAGAGGGTGATGATCTCGTCGTTCACGACCGCCGCCACCCGGTTGGATATTTCCGCCGCCGGAGCGGGAGCGGCCCAGGCCAGCACCAGGACGGCAATCCCTATCAGCCTCGACAGCAGCATTCAGCTTAACCCCTTCGCGGCCAGGAGTTTGCGATCGACCTGGATCCGGTAGCGGCTTCTCAAGTCTTTTAGCCAACCTTTCGAAAATTCAGCCTGTTTCTGAAACGTCAGCCGGGCTTCGATTTCAGCCAAAGCCTCAGGGAGGGTCCTTGGCACCGGCGCGCTGGCTTCCAGCACTTCCAGTACATGATATCCGTAAGGCGTCTCGATCACAGGGCTGGTTTGACCTGGGCTGAGGCCGAAAAGCGCTTCTTCCAGAACCGGATCCAGCTGCCCCCTGGCCACCCAGCCCACGAGACCTTCCGCGTCGGCCTCCGGGGCGATCGACTCACTGCGCGCGATCTGGCCCATTTCTTCTCCCTGCCGGATTCGCTTCAGGACCTGCTCAGCCTCCTTCCTGCTGCGGCTGACGACCTGGCGGAACTTCACCCGGGGCGGCGAGTCGAATTCATCCCGGTGCGCTTCAAAGTATTCCTGGATCTCCCGATTTCCGGGCGGCGGAACGCTCTCCAGAACCCGGCCCATGATCTTGTTGACCAGCAGGTGCTCCCGCAGCTGCCGCAGCCAGGTCTGCTCATCGACGTAGGCCCGCATGAGCACCTCGCGGAAGCCCTCCTCGCCGTAATCCCGCTTGATCTCGCGGACCGTGGTCTCCATTTCCTGCTCCGCGAGCCCGACACCCGTTTCCTTGCCATGCTCCAGGACCAGGAATCGGTCGATGATCTGTTCGAGGGCCATTTCCCGAAGCACCTCCTGGGGCCCGTCCTCCAAATCCAGGGCTTCGGTCATGACCAGCATGCGTTGCTGCAGCTCGGCGGCCGTGATCTGCGTGGAGCCCACGATCAGGGCCGGGGTCTGATCCCCCTTCTCCGAGGCCCCGCAGCCGGTCGCGGCCAGCCACAGCAGGATGAGCCCCAAGCGACCGATCCGGGAAAGGGCCTGCCCAACGGTGAAACGTCTCATGAGCCTGCCGCAATGGACCGTTCCGCCGGCTGGCGCAAACCGCCCACCGGAGGCCCGGCCTGAGCTCTCCTGTTTCTTAAACAGTTGAGACTACCACTTGAGACCCAGAAAGCAAAGACATTTTTGGCTTCCCACCAGGGCAACGGCGAAGCAGGCGGGGAGTCTGAGAGGAGCCGAATTCCACCACCCCAGAGCCGCAGGCTTCCAGGCAGATAACCCCATCCATGATCTGCGTCATCTGAGACGCGGAGGAATCGATCTTTCATACAACCGCTTGACCTCCCATCCATTGCTTGACGAGACGGAGACCTGCCACCGCATCAGGTCCGAAGGCGTCGGCGCCGACATAGCTCTTGATCCGCTTCGGTCACCTGGCCGCCGCCGACCATGATCCGGACCTCGTCGCGCAGGCCGGCTTCCTCAATGGCTCTGACAGTCTTTTTCATGGCTTCAAAGGCCAGCGTCAGAAGACCGCTCAACCCCACCACCTGCGGCCGGAACTCCCGAATGGCCGCCACGAACTTCTCCGGGGGCTGGTCGATGCCGATGTCGAGCACTTCCCATCCGTTGGCTTCCAGCAGAAACGTGACGACGTTTTTCCCGATATCGTGGATATCGCCCTGCACCGTACCCATCAGAATCCGGCCTCGGCTCTTCCCGCCTCCTGCTTGCCCAATTGCGGGCTTGAGCATCGCAGAGATCTGTCGCAGCATCTCCCCGGCCATCATGAGATGCGGCAGGAAGTATTCCTCCTGCTCGAAAAGCTGCCCCACCCTCTCCATGGCCGTCGAACAGGCCGCAAGAATTTCCAGGGAATCCGTTCCGGCATCCAACAACTGTCTGGTCCGCTGCAGCGCTTCCTTTTCCTGCATGCCCACCAAGGCACGGATCAACGATTCGGTCATGGAGGGTCTCCTCTCACAGGGTTAATCCGGGGTATCGGCAACCGAGGGTGCTCTGATCATCTGGATGGTTCAGCCCTTCAAAGCCAGGGATTCGTCCTGTGTCGATCCGGCCTTCAAGAAGAGATGCGGGGGTTGAAAGCAGGTTCAGTAAGTGATCAGGCCTGGCAGGAATGTAAGGCGCTCAGTTCCCCTGCAGAGCGGCTAAGCCACATCATCAGCCACCTGCGAAGACTGAAGCTTCTGCCACAAGTCATCATCCGCTTCTTCCACTCTCCTACTACCTGCTACTCTACCCATTGAAGGTTAGCATTTGCTGCCTTGGCCTGGTCCATATGGCAAAGGCGTGTTTTCCACACCACGGAGACATTGAGGCGATGTAGCCCTCGTAATCTTCCTGCTGAAAAAGTCTGCTGCCGACGGTCGCCGCATTGGTTTTTATGATGAGGATACCGCAGGAAAATGACTCGAGGGAGTCCCGGCATGGGCCTGATCATACCAATTCTGTCGCAATGAACCAACAACTAAGCTTGGTTTGTCCTAGATTTATACGGATAATGATATTTCAGTCTTTTTACATCGCAGCACAGTAGAAGATACCAAAAGGCCAGGCATACATATGCTTCCTAAGTGAAAGCCCCCAGAAACAGGGCGCGTGGACGATTGTTGAGCCCAGCCAACGCCCGGCATTGTCGAAAACCCTTCTCTTATCGATGGTAGTCAAAGGCTATGAGCCGAGGAAGAGATTAGGTATCAGGGCTTTCTTGAGCCTGTCCCTTTTTGCTCTTGTACTCATCCACCAGGTTCTGAGACTGGCAAGAAGGTGCAACCTGGGGGAGTCCAAAATGAGCGAGTTTGGCGGGAAAATCCGGAGCCGCAAGAATGCTCATCTTGAAACAGAAATCAAAGTGGAAATCACCCCCCTCAATTCCCTCCAGGAGTTCACATTCGGGCCCCTGCGATCGGGAATTGATACCACCGAAAGTCGTCCAGACGCCGGTCAGCCGATACGTTCGGAGGTATCTGAATTCAATGAAAAGCTCAGCGGAAGCGGCTACGCCGTCCCCTGGAGTGCCTGGTTAGGAAGCTCAACCGGCTTCCCGATACAAAATTTCCCCGGAAGAGATCAGCTTCTCACGCCACAATTCCTTGAGAACCCGAAGATCCTCGGCCTCGTTGTCGCCCGGCTTGTCAGTGGGCTTTAACTGGTCCAGCACTTCGAACTCGAAAGAGCGAGGGCCAAGAGCGTTCCAATCATCCTGAAGTTCCCTGCTCGGATGTGAACCTCGCTCCAACTGGAAGCGATGGCGGTTGATTATGCCGGGAAGGTTGGCAGCGAATCCGACGAGTGACTTCCTGGCAACAGTGTTGTAGACCCTGTACACACCTGCCGGCTGCCGAGTTTCCTTGTATTGTTTGACGAGGGTTTTTCGGTCGATTTGAGCCATTCTAACCTGCCTAACGCTGCGGATCAGGCGCGGCCTGTGGCTATAGCCTGCATGCGCTTGTTGCAGAAGTTCGTCATCTATTTGCAGCGACTTGCAGACCCATCATGTTGTGAGAGATCTCGAAGCTATCAAACTTGCTCTCAGCAAGAAAGGCCTCGACTTCGGCCTGTGTATACGCAGCATTGATCGAGGTGATAAGACCCGGACGAATCTCTTTGGGCTTTGTAACGATCCACATGAACCACCTCACTGGCGCGAGCATATCTCTGCGCAAGTCTGACAAAAACAGTCGCCCATTTGGCTTCAGAACTCGCCACGCCTCGGCGAGCGTCTGCTGAACCTCAAACCATTCATGAAGTGAGCCGTTGCTGAACACGGCATCATACCTGCCATCTCCGAAAGGCATTGCCGCTCCGCTGCCCTTAATGTATTCGGCTCGTCCAACGAGATCGTATTCTCCCGCATTTCGCCGAGCCACAGCTATCATGTCGGCACTGATGTCCAGACCCATAAGCGTTGTGTTTCTGGTGCTTTTCAGCCACTCGTAGCCCAAGATATCCTGGTCCGGATCCGACTTCCCAGGGCAGCGCCTTTGGTGATCCCGCTCCTTATGACGGAGTTCGTCTCGAGCCAACCTTTGTCTCTGAATCTTCTCTGCATCTGGTCATAGATAGCGACCGTGAATCCACCTTGTATGCCTTGATCTGTCTCCTGGATTCTTCGGACGATGCAGTCTTGTTCTTCCCTCGGTTTCCAACCTCGAGTTATGCTGCCCGGCGGACGCGGGCTTAACGGCGCGCCCCAGGTCAATCAGGTGCCCATTGAGGCCCGGGCCGCCTGTCAGCATCAGCGACTTGTTGGGTGGCCTCCACCCTCACATCCTGACGGCGAGTGCGATGCGATGAGCGGCATTGATTCGCCCGACCAAGCCCCCGGTCCCATCTCGAAAGTACATGTCTTTCATCTCTTTGGCATTCTTGTGGTCACTGACGGCGAAGCCATAGGCGGCCAGAAAAGACGCCAATTCAGTCGGTTCGATGCCGAACCTCCACCGCTCCCCGGTCCTCGCCACAGTCTTTCTCAGCCGCGCTTCACCGTACCCCGTGTCCTCCTGGCGGAGGACCGATGCCCGCACGTCAGTCAAAGACAACCCAACTTCCTA